>NZ_JBVKBY010000010.1:0-431407 GCF_055656945.1 Streptomyces sp. NPDC111606 | reverse complement strand
CGAGATACGCGCCGACCTCCACCTCGGCCTGCTCCAACTCGCATGCAGCATCATCTGCTTGAGACGTCTCCGAACCTCATTCTGAAACGATCAGTAAGGCCACACGCACTCCGGTACGGACACGGCGCTTTGCAGCACCGACCGCCGGACCTGCCGGACGCGCCCTGGACGACGGGTGTTTGCGCGGGAGCCGGGACCGGGACTGTGGGGTGTGCCGGGCGGGTGCCGAAGAGCCAGACGCACAGGCCGACCGCCGCGAGGAAACCGCAGATCAGGACGATGACCACGGCATCGATAGGCACGGAGCAGCCTGTGCCGGCGAGCCCCATCGTCGTCACGACGCTCAGCAGGCATGCGGTTACGATCGACAGCTCCTCGGAGGCCTTCTCGCCGCCTCAAGAGGCGGACGGCAGCCGCTCGCGCACCGTCGACCCCGGCGCCATGGCGCCGTGCACGGCGTGAGCCGCCCAGGGGGCGTCGCGCTCGCACCCGGTGGGGTGCTGGTTGCCGTACGCGCGGCGTTCACGTACGTGGGCCGTGGCTCATGTGTCGGCTGGTGCGGCCGAGACGTCGGGCCGGGATCCGCGCAGCAGCCGTGGCGCAGCTCGAGCAACTCGCCCGGGCGCATCCCAGTGAGGTGGGTGATGACGATGAGGCACGTGGTGACAAACAGCCGGACCAGTGCCAACGTCTCAGCGCAGGGCGGATGGCAGACGAGACCGGCCGTCGCACAGAGAGGTCGATCCTGCGGTCGGGCTTCCGGCATGCTTGCGTCGGTGAAGTCGATTCGACGCGCCATCATCCGGCGCCCACAAGGATCGGCGGGGCGAGAAGCACCATCAATCGCAAACGTGCACATTTGCACTTCTCCGGGCTCCAAATGAGTTCTACGCTCGTATACAGATGGCGGGCGGACGGCCGGCCAGTCGACCGCCGCCGCCTGTGACGAGCGGAGGCGGAGATGAAAGCGTCGATACGGCGGTCCGCGATCTTCGCAAGCGCGGCTGCTCTTGTGATAGCCGTATGCGGTACGACGGGCACTGCCCAAGCCGAGCCTGGTGATGGTGAGCTCGAGTTCGGCTACGTCTTGCCGGAAACCGGACAGTTGGCCTACCTCGGCCCACCCCAGATTGAGTCGCTGAAGTTCGCCATCCAGAAGATCAACGAAGCCGGCGGAGTTCTGGGCAAGTCGGTACCGAATGTGGTCTCCAGTGACGAGGCCGGCCAGGAGGCCGTTGCCGCCCAGTCCGCGGACCGGGTCCTGGCGGCAGGCGTGGACGCGATCGTCGGCGCTGCGGCTTCCGGCATGTCGCTGGCGTTCATCGACCGGGTGACGGGAGCGGGCGTCGTGCAGTGCTCGGGGTCGAACACCGCTCCCACCTTCACCGACTACGAGGACGATGGCTTCTACTTCCGTACCGTCCCGAGCGACGCGCTCCAGGGACCCATCCTTGCGGATGTCGTCCGCGATGACGGTCACAACCGGGTGGCCATGGTCGCACGGGCGGACGACTACGGTCGCGGCCTGATGGAGGCCACCCGGAAGACGCTGGAGGAGCGCGGCGCGACGGTGACGCTCGCCGAGACCTACGACCCGAAGGCGACCAACTTCGACCAGGTCGTCCAGCAGATGGAGAACACCAGGCCGGACGCCGCCGTGGTGATTGCCTTCGAGGAAGGCGCCCAGATCCTTCAGGGCATGATCGAGTCCGGACTCGGGCCCGACCAAATCGGCGTCTACGGCGCCGACGGACTGCGCAGCGAGGAACTGCCCTCGCTCGTCGCCCCTGGCGAGCCGGAGAGGCTTTCCGGGATGAAGGGGACCGCGCCGGCATCGGCGTCGAATGAGCAGTACGTGAAGGACCTCCAGGAATTCGCGCCGGATCTCAAGGAGCTGCAGTTCGCACCGCAGGTGTTCGATTGCGTGACGACGATCGCGCTCGCCGCCGAGAAGGCGGAGTCCGACGACCCTGGCGAGTACGTGAAGGAGATGAACGGGATCACCAAGGACGGCGAGAAGTGCGACTCGTTCGCCGCCTGCAAGGAGCTGATCGCCAACGGCAGGGACATCGACTACGACGGTGTGAGCGGTCCTCTCAACTTCACGGACAAGGGCGAACCCGGCCAGGCGTCGATCGAGGTGTACGGCTACGACGACGAGGGAAAGCTGCAGACTCTGCGCACCGAGACCAGCACGGCTGAGCAGTGATCCTGCAGCCTGGCAGGGGGAGTCAACGGACGCGGGCGAGCGTCCCGAGGTAGAGCTCGATCACCTTCTCGTCGTGGAGCAGGGCCGTACCCGTGCCGGTGTACGCGTTGCGGCCCTGATCGAGGACGTAGCCGCGGTCGCATAGCTGCAGGCACCTGCGGGCGTTCTGCTCGACCATGAGCACGGCGACGCCCGCGCCGTTGATCATTCTGCACCGGTCGAAGACGTGGTCCTGATGGAGCGGTGAGAGGCCGGCCGACGGCTCGTCGAGCAGCAGCAGTTCAGGCTCCATCATCAGCGCACGGGCCATCGCGAGCATTTGGCGTTCGCCGCCGGACATCGCGCCGGCCTTCTGCTTGCGGCGGTCGGCGAGTACGGGGAACAGGTCCCGAACCGCTGCGACCCGCCGAGTGTGGTCCTTGGGCCGCAGATACACGCCCATCCGAAGGTTCTCCTCGACGGTCAGCGTGGGGAACACGTTCTGCAGCTGCGGGACATAGCCCACCCCCCGCCGCACCAGCTCGTGTGCGGGCCGACCGGTCACGTCCTCACCGCGCAGCCGCACGGTGCCGCCACGCACCCGCAGCAACCCGAAGACAGCCTTGATCAGCGTCGACTTGCCGGCGCCGTTGGGGCCGATCACACCGACCACCTCGCCAGGCCGCACCTCGATGCTGCATCCGCGCAGCACATCGACGCCTGGGACGTAGCCGGCGACGATGTCGTCGGCCGTCAGCACCGGTACCTGCTCCGCAACGGACATCGCTAATTCTCCTTCCCTTTCTCCTCGGTCGCTTCGGGTTCGTCGTGCCGCTTGCCCAGGTAGGCATCCACGACGGCGTGGTTCCGGCCGATTGTGTGCGGTGGGCCCTCGGCCACCAGGCGGCCGTCAGCCATGACGGCCACCCAGTCGCTGATGCCCATCACCACATCCATGTCATGCTCGACGAAGCACACCGTCAGCCCCTCGTCCCGCAGTTGCTTGATGTGTCCGAGCAGCGACTGGGTCAGCGCGGGGTTCACCCCGGCCATGGGCTCGTCGAGCAGGAGCATGACCGGCCGGGTCATCATCGCGCGAGCCAGTTCCAGGAGTTTGCGCTGACCGCCGGAGAGCGTGCCGGCGTGATCGTCGCGCAGGGGACCGAGCCGGAATCGGTCCAGCAGTTCGTCGGCTCGATGCTCGAACTCGCGTTCCTGTCCGCGCCACAGCGGTCGCAGCAACGCGGGCAGCACCCCTTCGCCGCGTTGCCCAGGCGCGGCGAGCAGTAGGTTCTCCAGCACGGTGAGCCGCGCGAGCGTCCTGGTGAGCTGGAACGTACGGACCATGCCCCGCCTGGCCACCCGGTGCGCCGGGGCGCCGGTGAGTGGCTGTCCGTCGAACGACCACCGGCCGCCGTCGGCCCGGTCGAACCCGCTCAACACGTTGAACAACGTCGTCTTGCCGGCACCGTTGGGCCCGATGAGCGCCGTGATGGTCCCGCGCTGTACCTCCAGGTGTTCGACCTGAACGGCGACAAGGCCCCCGAAAGTACGGGTCAGCTGGTCCATCACGAGCAGTGGGGCGGGCTTGCGCACCCCCGGCTCGGGATCGATCGCGGAGAGCCGGTTCGTGTGGGAAACGCCAGGGTCAGCGGCCACTGAGCATCATCTCCTTCCGGCTGCCGAGGATGCCCTGGGGCCGGAACGCGACCAGCAGGATCAAGGCGACCCCGACCAGAGCGAAGCGCACCGCGCCGACCTCGGACGTGCTGATGACGTCCGGCGAGATGTACTCGGCGTCGATGGCCTGACGGAGTGCGCTGTCGAGGAAGCTGAGGACGAACCAGAACAGGATCGAGCCGACCACCGGCCCGAGGATCCGCCCGGCGCCGCCGAGGACAAGCAGGGTGTACAGGAAGAACGTGACACCTGGATCGTAGTTGTCCGGGTTCACGGACTGCACTTGGATCGCCTGCATCATGCCCGCGGCCGCCCCGATGACGCCGCCGAGCACGAGGCTCTGCATCTTGTACGCGTAGACGTTCTTGCCGAGGCTGCGCGCGGCGACCTCGTCCTCACGGATCGACCGGATGACACGACCCCACGGGCTGTGGATCAGCAGGGCGAGCAGAATTGCGACCACCAGCACCAGTGCCCATCCGACGATCATCACCCAAAGGTCGCGGGCACTGAACCTTACGAGCCACACACCGTAGGTGCCGGGCTCGATGGGGCTGAGTTCGTAGAAGTCGTTCGCGAATCTCTGCAGCCCGAACACCCCACCGGTGACCGGCTCGGCCCAGTTGGAGCGGTAGAACAGCCGCAGCGTCTCCCCCGCCGCGATCGTGGTGATCGCGAGGTAGTCGGCGCGCAGCCGCAGGGTGGGCACACCGAGGAGCAGGGCCAGCACGATCGCGCAGGCGATCCCACCCAGCACGCCGAGCCACATCGGGCCGCCGTACGTCGACACCGTGATGGCGAGCCCGTAGCCGCCGACCAGCATGAATCCGACCTGGCCGAAGTTCAGCAGCCCCGTGTAACCGAAGTGCAGGTTCAGACCCATCGCGGCGAGCGCGTAGACGGCGGCGATGGGACCGATTCCCGAGCGCAGGGCGTCGGAGAGGATGGCGGAGATGTCCATGGCTCACTCCTCACCCGATGCGTTCGGCCCGGCCGAGGATGCCCTGCGGGCGGACGAGGAGGACGAGTATGAGAACCAGCAACGCCCACGCGTACTGCAGGTCGACCGGGAACCACAAGGTGGACATCTGGGCGACGATGCCGATGACGAGGCTGCCGACCATGGCGCCGTAGGCGGAGCCGAGCCCTCCCAGGATGACTCCGGCGAACATGAGCAGCAGGAGCTTGAAGCCCATGTCCCACGTGACGATCTCGACCAGTCCGAAGAAGACCCCTCCGAGTGCGGCCAGTCCGCCGGCGAGCATCCACACGAACAGGACCACCCGCTGTACGTCGATGCCCGACGCCTCCGCGAGGTCACGGTTGGCGGAGACAGCCCGGACGGCCGTGCCGATCCGCGTCTTCTGCAGGAGAGCGGCAATGCCGAGCAGCACCAGCACGGCAAGCACGGTGACGGTGAGGTCGCGTGGGGTGATGCCGGCCGGGCCCAGGCCGATCGCGCTCTGGATGTCGTACTGGGCGTAGGAGGCAGGCCGGGTCCCGTACAGCACGAGGACAACGTGGCGCAGCAGCAGCGAGAGCCCGATGGTGACGATGAACATGTTGATCAGCCCGGTGCCCCGGGCTCGCAGGGGGCGCCAGAGGCCACGGTCGACAGCCCCGCCCAGCAAGGCCCCGAAGGCCACCGCGGCGAGGGCGGCGGGGATAAGGTGCCAGCCCGGCCCGGCTGCGGAGACGTTGAGGAAGAACGCGACAGTGGCGCCGATCGTGACGAACTCACCGTGCGCGAAGTTGATCAGGTGGATGGTGCCGAAGATCAGCGAGAGCCCGACTGAAGTGATCGCGATGATCACCCCGAACTGAATGCCGTCGATCAGCGCCTGCAGGGCGCGCGCGGCGAAGGACGGGCCGCGCGGGAGTTCCTCACCCTGTGCCCGCGCGGAGATCGTGGGCACCATTACGAGGACCAGGGCGAGGGCCGGTACGAGCATCCGCTGATAGCGCACGGTGGTTCCGGTACGTCAAGAACGTCCCCTACAGGCTCAGTGTAAGCGCAGGTCGGGGCGGCAGCGCGGACGGCCGACCCCCCGTGGGTGCCGACAGCGCGTGCTCTCTCTCGGGCGCTCGGGCACTTCGGGTGGGAAGGCTGGCCGACATCGGCTGGTTCACGCTGCCGGTCGCCGTGCGACGGAGCAACTCGCGTTCGGAGCGGTGCTCCTCCTGCTGACGTGCCTTCCCCAGCGCAGCCCGCAGTGGCCCTCCGGGGGATCATGCCGCCCCTGGGGGCGTAGGTGGAGATCACGACTGTCCAGTACGACTCCCCCGGCCGCGACACCTACTCCAACCACTCACTCAACGGCGAATGGTCGAACTCACCAACACCACCCGCCACACCATCAACCTCGATGGCTGGACCCTCGAAAACAAGGACGGCCACACCTACACCTTCAACCACTACCGGCACGACCAACCGGCCTGCCGGTGACGCCGCTGCATCCCCGCCCCCGCAGGGATGGCTCCCCCGCCGGCACCGCCCGCCTGGCCTCGATCATCTGCTCCCAGCACCCGCGCGGGGATGGCCACACGAGCGCCGACGGCGAGCAGACGCTCCACCATGCGTCGTGCCAGTAGCGGTCGTCGCACTGTTCGCATGCTGTCCGGGCGGCGGTGCCGGCTGCCCCTGAGCGGTTCGGGGCGCCGCACGCCCGCGCCATCCGGACCGGTACGGCCGCGGCCACCGTCCTGACCGTGTCTTACCTGCCGTTCATCGGCGACAGCATGGGACGACGGCGGCACCCGGGTCCCCCACGCTCTGACGCACCTGGCGGTGGCGGCGGTGCTGACCCCGGGCATTCCAGAGACCGACCGCGAACGGTGGGCGGCAGGTTGGGACCGATAGCCACCGGAAGTGGCTCCACGCAGCGTTTGCGTCGGGACCGACCTGCCGCGCCGGGGGCCGCTCGTCAGGAACGCGACAGTTGAAGTGAGGTCCGCGTGTCGTCGACCTCCACTTCGTCGGTGAAGGCGCCGGCCGCCGAAGCCCCACCGAGGAGCGCGGTGACAAGCGCCGCGGCCACTGCGAGCGCCCAACGAGGCTGCCAGGAGCTTCTGTTCCGTGTCGTGAGCGTGGTCTCGGCAGGCCGCCCGCCGCACGCGATCGTCACGCGTGCATCCAGCCATGCCTCGGCCTCGTCTGCCCCCACCCCGCAGGCCGCCACGAACGCGTCCACCAACTCCGCACGGGGCAGCCGGTCCCTGCCGAGCATGGTCGCTGCCGTGGAGTAGGGCAGAGTATGGCCGGCTTCCGTGGCGCGGCGTTCCAGTTGGCGGTAGCTCAGGCCCGACCAGGCCTTGAGGCGGCGGAGCGCCGCCACGAAGGCGACCGCGTCGGTGTCGACGGGTGCGGGTGGTGCTGTGGTCATCGTGGTTCCCCCTGTTGACCTGGACGTACACGGGCTCGCACAAGCTCGAACACCATAATGGCTTGAGGGACGGCGAGATTGGGGTCAACCTCGGGGCGGAATCCCGAAGTTGGAGGTCCTATGGGTCCTATGGGTGCGACTTTGTCCCGCCACCGCCACCGCAGCCGTACGGCGATCGCCGCAGCCGTCGCTGTTCTGCTGATGCTCGGCGGGTGCGCCGAAGGGCCAGGTGCCGGAGCGCCGGAGGTGCGCGACCCGAAGTCCCAGTCCCGGGACGGGGAGTCGGTCGCCGACTTCCTCAGCCGTACCCTGCCCGCGGGGCCCAGTGGCACCGTGATCGCCGCGCGCGGCGACCGGCTCGCGTACTGCGGCGGATTCGGAGCGGCGGACCGAGCCGCGGGCACCCCCGCGAGCTGCCGGACCGTGTACGACGTCATGTCGATGACGAAGCAGTTCACCGCGGCGGCGATCGTGAAGCTGGAGGTGATGGGCCGGCTCCGGGTGACCGATCCGATCAGCGGGTACCTCGGGCGCGGGAGGCTCGTGCCCGAGGACAAGCGCGGCATCACGATCGAGCACCTGCTCACGCACACGTCGGGGCTGGTCGAGGCACTCGGCGATGACTACGACCCCCTGACGCGGGAGGAGTTGGTGCGCCGGGCCTTGTCGTCGAGGCTGCGGTCCGCCCCGGGCAAGGAGTTCCACTACTCCAACACCGGCTACAGCCTGCTCGCCGCGATCGTCGAGGAGGCGTCGGGGGAAACGTACGAACGGTTCCTGGCCCGGCGCCTGTTCGCCCCGGCAGGGATGGACCAGACCGGATACGTGCTGCCCCGCTGGCCGCGGCACCTGGTCGCGGTGGAGTACGACAGCAAGGGGCGCAGCAAGGGCAGGCCCTTGGACCACCCCTGGGCCGCCGACGGACCGTACTGGAACCTGCGCGGCAACGGTGGCATGCTCTCCTCGGCCCAGGACATGCTCCGTTGGCACCGTGCGCTCCTGGGTGACGAGATCCTGCCGACACGGGCCAGGGACAAGCTCTTCGAACCTCGTATACCTGAGCCGGGATCAGACAACTCGCACGCCTACGGCTGGAGCATTGCCGACTCCCCGGATGGCCGTCTCGCCTGGCACTCAGGCGGCAACGACTGGTCCCTGGGGCTCCTGAGCCGGTCCCTGCGCGACGGCGTCCTCGTGTTCTGGGTCAGCAACCACGCTTATCGCGACGGGAAATGGAACCTTGAGGACCAGGCCCAGGCGCTGACACTTGGCATCGCCGATCGTGTCCGCGCGGAGGGGCACTGATCGTGCTCATCCGTTCGAACTTGATCTTGGCAGACCGTTCCGACCGCGCCGCTCTCGTCCGGGTCACCTCACCATGTGCGACCGCCCACTGCTGGCAGCAGCTCTGCTGTGCGTCGCCGGCCTCGGAGAGGGCTGCGGGGACAGTTGGCACATCGTCGTGGCGGGCGGTGGCAGCCGACCTGGTCAATCCCGGACCGAGCAGTCCAGGATCCGCCCGTCCACCGTCCCCACGACAAGCCGCTGTTGCTCCGCCCGGTACGCGGCGGACACCGGCGTGACCGGGTGGCCGTGCGCGCGCAGGGTGTGCCGGGCTCGCACCTCTCCTGTGGCCGCGTCCAAGGTCTCCACCTCGCCGGTGAGATACACGACGTACACGCTCCGCTCGTCGCCGTCGAGATCGGCAAGCGGTTTGTCGGTGTCGTACACCCAGCGCGCCTCGCCGTCCGGCAGTCGGCGGCTCACGACGTACGTGCCCTCGCGGGCGTCCGTGTAGGTGGCGCCCCGTTCATACGACCGGCCCGCGTGGACGAGGGTGTCCGTCAGCTCGACGGCGGGGCCGTACCAGGGCTGGCGTGGCGACGCCGGGTCCCAGCGCAACGGGAAGAGGGCGCGCAGGGTGGCGGGGCCGTGGGCGCCCGGAGGATCGATCACGTGGATCCACGGCGCGTCGTCCTCCGGGCCCGGGCCGTCCACGTACAGCAGACGTGCGCTGTGTCTGACCCGCAGCGCCGGGGAGTTGGAGCGGCTGGGGGCGAGGCCGAGGCGTGCCGCCTCCCGGTGCGTGGGGTCGAGCAGCAGCGCGGCGGATGCGTCGCGTCCTTGCGGGCGCCAGGCGAGCCAGCCTTCGTCCGCGGCGCACAGTGCGGGGGCCGACGGCACCTCGACGCAGTCCAACGCACCGCCGTCGGCCGTCGATATCCGCCGAACGGTCACCGCGCGGTCGACCCGTCGACCCGTCACCTCGTCGCGCTGGTAGCCCCGGTACGTCACCCACGCCGACTCGCCGTCAGGGGCCGCCTCGACCCGTACGCTCCCCTCACCGTCCGCGGGAAGGGCCCACGCCGGCGCACCTGACGAATCCCAGCATTCGAGGTCCGTGTGGCGCCCGGTGGCGAGCACCCGGCCGTCGGCCAGCACCGCCAGGTCCCGCACCTCCGCCCGGCGCCGCCACCGGCCGTCCGTCAGCCGCGCGAGGGCATCCTCTACGCGGGGGTCGTGAAGGAGCCCGCTCTCGACCATCGGATGGCGTGCGTCGTCGGGGTCGACCAGACCGGCCGGAGCAGACAGCCAGTCGTCCACCGCGACGGCCAGCTCGAAGCCTTTTTGGAAGCCGCCGTCCTTGTCCTCGGGGGAGAGCAGCATCGCGAGCCTGCCGTCCTCCAGCCACCGCAGGTGGCGCACTTGGCGGCTCTTGCTGAGCAGGTTCGTCACGCACCCGGTCTCCAGGTGCAGCAGGAGCAGCTCTCCCTGGAAGTCCCAAGAGCCGTCGTAGCGGCCGGTGCCGATGGCAACGAGCGGCAGCTCGGGGTGAGGTTCGATGGCGCACGCGGAGTAGCGGGAGGCGACGATGTGGCGCGGACGGAGGGTGCCGGCCTCGTACACGCCGATCCGGTGGCCGAGCCAGTCGCCCGTACCGCGCCACATGACGTGCCCGAGGTCGCCGGCCGCGATGACGCAGCCGTGACGCTCGTCGGTCACCGCCCACACGGGCCGGCCGATCTCTGCGAACGGCTGGTCCCCCAGTATCCGGCGGACGGTCAGTTCATCCTGCACGACAATCTCCCCCCAACGTGGCGCACGGTCTGCCAGGCCCGGCGCTTCGGCGCTTCCCTGCGATCTTCCGACGAAATCGACTCATCCGTGTACGTGATCGGGAAAGACAGCTTTGCGGTTCCGGTACCCGCGTCCGCGTGCGGCTTCGACGACGCCCGGTCCTCCTCCCCCGCCGGCCGTGCCGGAGCCGTCGAGGCAGGTACGTCGGACCACGCGCGTTCTGCACACCTCACCCAGCGGTGGCCGTGGCGTCGTTTCCGGGCACGCCGCCACGGTGCGGTGCTCCGCTCCCCCTGTCAGTGCCAGTCGCTGATCCGGACGTCGTCGGGCGCCGGCCTGCCGTGTCCGGATTCCACGTACTCCTTGAGGCTCATGAGGAAGATCGCCCACTTCGTGCTGCAGTGGTGCATGAACTCGACCGGCTCACGCCAGCCCTCGTGCCTGAACAGGACGATCGTGTAGTCCTCGCGACGGCTGATGCTCCAGTCGATCTCGGTACCGATCCACTCCTCGGGGCCCTCCGTGACGCGCCACCGCACCCGGCCGACCGGGTCGAGTTCCAGGATCTCCATGTCGAAGCCACCGACGTCACCGAACCGGAACGCCAGCGTGCCGCCGACTTCGCTCTTGCCGGTGGTGTCGGTCGTCCACCAGCCGGCGATGCCCTCGGGCGTCGCGATGGCCCGGTAGACGTCGTCCAGCGGCGCGACGGCGCCGATCCGATGCAGGATATCGACCATGGTCATGCTCCTTCAGTGTCGTTGCGGCTGCGTGCGATCGCCTCCGCGATGCTCTTGATCCGGCGCAGTCGGGCGTCCCAGGCGGCCCCGACCGTGGCCAGTTGCGCGGCGGCGCGAGCGAGTTGCGCCTGGTCGATCCGGTAGTGCCGCTCGCGGCCGGCCTGCTCCGCATGGATCAGCCCGACGCGGTCGAGAACGGCGAGGTGTTTCGACACGGCCTGTCGCGTGAGTGGGAGTCCCGCGCTCAGTGAGGTGGCCGTGCCGGTTCCGGACGCGAGGAGCAGATCAATGAGTGTGCGCCGGGTCGGGTCACCGATTGCCGACCACAACTCGTCGTTCTCGGCCGTGCTCATGGGGTCGACACCAACCGTGTGATGTACGCGCCCAGCCTGGGGATGTAGAGGTCCCAGCCACTCGTGTGATCGCGGTACTGCTCTTCGAGGACGGCGATCTCCCAGCCCATCTCGCGGAACCCGGTCTCGGTCATCCGCACCAGGGTCCCCTGGTCCCTCGCCACCAGATCGAAGGTGACCAGCAGCGAGTCCCCGTCGCGGTCTGCGCCGGAGTAGCACCACCTGAAGGAGAACCGCGACGGCGGGTCGACCTCGACGACGGTGAGCGCGACCGTCATCGTCTCGCCGGTCGCGTCGTCGCGCCAGAAGAGCTCGCCGGGCGCCCCTGCCACGGGTTCGAACCTGGCCTCGTCCGGCCACCACTCCCGCATGTGCTCCGGGCGGCTGATGACCTCGAAGACCACCTCGGGTGGCGCGTCGACGTGGATGTCGCGCTCGATGCTGCCGTACTCCATGACCCGTCCCTTTCGCAACCTTTGGTTGCACATCAGCATACGCCGCACGGATGCCGATGCGCAACAAAAGGTTGCGGATCGTCGAGGATCCGACCTCGGCTGTAACCGCGCACGAAGGGCAATCGTGTCGGGTTCAGTACATCCGTCCCCGCCCTGAGACGGCCGAGCCGGGACGGCGGCTTGCCATGGACCTGGTCAAACACGGGGTCGGTGCGCGAAGATCGCGCCCGCACCACGCCACCACTTCCACGCCACCCGCAACGGGAGGATGTACATGGCTCTCCGCACACCCCGCGGTCTGCTCGCCATAGCCACCGCCACCGTGGCCCTGATCGTCACGACCGGCTCGGCCTCCGCCACGGGAACCGTCCCCACCGTGGCCGGCCCGCAGGCCCGGGTCTTCATGGTCAACCCCGTTCAGTCCTCGGGCGATCAGACCCTCACCGACGGCAAAGACGTTGCCGCCGCGGTCCCCGCCACCGCCTACGCCACCGTCGCGCTGCGCAACCTCGACGGCAGCGGCGGCCTCTCCGGCCGCTGGGCCTCGGTCCGCTCCGACACCGGCGCCTCCGCGCGGATCTCCGACGCCACCTCGTACGACCGGCACGACGACCAGTTCGAGCAGGTCATGGCCTACTTCTGGGTCAACGAGGCGCAGGAGTACCTGCAGGGCCTCGGCTTCGGCAGCGAGCTGCCCGGCGCCAACGACCGGGTGCAGCCGGTTCGCATCAACCAGTGGGGCGCCGACAACTCCTTCTTCACCGACAAGAAGGCCGAGATCCGCTTCGGCAAGGGCGGCGTGGACGATGCCGAGGACGCCGAGGTCGTTGTGCACGAGTACGGCCATGCCGTGCACCACGCCCAGGTGCCCGGCTTCGGCAGCTCCGTGGAGGCCGGCTCCATCGGCGAGGCCTTCGGCGACTACCTGGCCGTCGCCGTCGGCGAGCACGCCGCCACACGGTACGGCTGGCCTCTGAAAGCCGACGTCGCCTGTGTCGCCGACTGGGACTCCGTCACGTACAGCGACGCCCCGCACTGTCTGCGCCGGATCGACTCCGACAAGACGTACGCGGACCGAGTCGGCGAGGTCCACGCGGACGGCGAGATCTGGTCTCGAGCGCTGCTCGACATCCGCACCGCCCTCGGCCCGCGCGTCGCCGACCGGATCATCGTCAACGCCCAATTCGGCTTCGCTCCCGACACCAGCTTCGCGGCTGCCGCGCATACGACGGTTGCGACGGCGCAGAAGATGTACGGCAAGGGCGCGGCGGACGCGGTCCGCGCCGCGTTCCAGGCTCGCGCGATCCCCGGCGCCATCTGACACGCGGGCGTCATCTGACATGCGACGTCCCGGAGGCGGCCAGACTGCTGCCTCCGGGACCCCGGCCGTCCTGGCCGTGGTCGACGACAGGGGCGTGGGCGCCGCAGCCTTCGAAAGCCTTCAACGTCAGCGGCGGCAAAGTCGCGTCCCTGCGTGGCATCGCCGCCGGGGACAAGCCCACGCGCCTACCGGATTGGGCTTGGCGACAACTTCCTTGGGTGCAGGCCCAGTAGAGCCGCAGGAGCCGTCGTAGCGCCCCACCAACGGCCGCTGTTCCTGTGACGGCATGGATCAGTCTGGTTTCGGCAAGGAATCGGTTGAGAAGGGCGGGCCAGTTCTTGATTCAGTGGCCGACATCGTGGTCGCCCGCTTCGATGAGGCCGCTTTCGTAGGCGAAGATCACGATCTGGATCCGGTCGCGCAGGCCGAGTTTGGTGAGGATGCTCGACACGTGTGATTTGACCGTGGCGGCTCCGATGACAAGTTGCTCGGCGATCTCCGCGTTGCTCGCGCCCCGGGCTACGGCGGTCATGATCTCGCGTTCGCGGCCGGTGAGGCGTTCCAGGCGGGCCGCGGCGACGGTGTTGACGCGGCGCTGCGCGAACCGGTCGATGAAGCGCCGGGTGATCGAGGGGGCCAGCAGCGTCCCGCCCTCGGCCACGGTGCGTACGGCGGTGGCCAACTGTTCGGGGGGAATGTCCTTGAGTACGAAGGCGCTGGCGCCGGAGCGCAACGCCTTGTAGACGTACTCGTCCGGGTCGAAGGTCGTCAGGATCAGTACCCGCGCTCCCCAGTCGGCCTCCTGCAGGATCCGCGAGGTCGCTTCGAGTCCGTCCATTTCGGGCATGCGGATGTCCATGAGGATCACATCCGGGTGATGCCGGCGGGCCGCCTCGATCGCTTCGAGACCCGTGCCCGCCTCGGCCACGACCTCGATGTCGTGGTGGACCCGGAGAATCATGGTGAAGCCCCGGCGTACCAGCGCCTGATCGTCGGCGACGACGACGCGGATCGTCACGTGGGTTCTCCCTTGGTGGGCAAATGGGCGGTGAGCCGGAATCCTCCACCGGGGCGTGGCTGTGCGTCGAGGGTTCCGCCGAGCAGAAGGGCTCGTTCCCGCATGCCGACGATGCCGTGGCCCGATCGGCTCTCGTGGATCGTCCCCACGGGCCCCACGGCGGCGCCTCGGCCGTCGTCGAACACCTCGATGGTGATGCCGTCGCCTTCCCCGCGCAGGTGCACTTCGGTGCGGGTGCCAGGTCCGCTGTGCTTCAGCACGTTGGTCAGGGCCTCCTGGACGATTCGGTACGCCGAGAGATCCAGGCGGGCCGGGATGGGACCCAGGACGTTGCCTGAGACCGAGACCTCCAGACCCGCCTCGCGGACCTCGGCCACGAGCCGGGGCAGATCGGCCAGGCCCGGCTGGGGACCCAGCCCGTCGCGCCCGGCGTCCGGCCGCAACACTCCCAGCAGGTGCCGCAGTTCGTCCAGCGCCTGGCGTCCTGCTTCCTCTACCGCGGCCATTGCTTCGAGGGCGCCCTGCAGATCCTCGGCCGCCACCATACGGGCCGCACCGGCCTGCACCGTCATCATGCTCACCCGGTGGGCGACCACGTCGTGCAGTTCACGGGCGATGTGGGTGCGCTCCTCGGTCACGATCCGCCGTGCTTCGGCGGCCTGCTCCGTCAGGAGCCGGGCGGCACGCTCGGCACGTAGCCGTAGGCGCCGACCGAGGTACCAGGCCCCGGACATGACGAACGCGCCGAAGCCGATGTCCTCCCAGGGGACGGAAAGGAGCACGCCGTCGATCGTGAGCACGGCGATGGCCGCGACGACGCCGAGGGGGCCCCACCGGTTGTCCTCGGCGTGCCGCCCGACGCTGTACAGCGCGAGGATCACCGTCCCGCCCAGGGTGGAGTGGCTGCTTCCCAGGGTCACGGCCCACGCGACGAGGACCACGCACAGCACCGCGACCGGCCTGCTCCGACGGCGGTACATCGCCGCGCCGGCCACCAGGAAGAGCAGGAGCGCGGGATGGAGGATGCCCGAGACCGGGCGGACGGCCAGCCCGTCCCCCGGAGCCTCCTCCAGAAACATCGTCGGCAGGAACAGCGCCGTCGCCAGGACGGCGTCGGCGCCGCGTGGCCAACGCGTGAACGGGTCGCGGAACCAGCCCGGCACGTTGCGGCCCGGCGTCTCGGTGTGCCGCGCCGTGCTGTTCATCGTCGCTCCATGAAGGGAGGTCCAGTGCCCTGGCGCGGGTAATGGGGAGCGCACCGGACAGGTCATCGTATTTCCAGCTCCGAGGCACCGTCACCCGTCTGCGGACGGATATGGCCCTCCGTCCCCGGGTGGAGACACCGCTCCGTTCTTCCCGTCGGCCGCGGGAGGGCCGAACCCCCCTGGCGGCGGGAGACGGGCCCGAGGCCGGCGCCCACGATGGAACCCCTCAAGCCTCCTGCCTCCGTGTGCCGAACCTGGCGCCGGTCGGCAACCGTCCACGCCCGGTACCGCCGCTCGGCGGCCGCCTCACACCCCGTGCCGCCGCTCGGCGGCCGCCCCACAGGAGCCCCAGACATGAACCGACTTACGCGCCGCATCGGCGACGCGAGCGCCCGCCGGCCGTGGGTGACCCTCGCGGCCTGGGTGGCCGCACTGGCCCTCCTACTGCCTCTCGCCGCCGTGGCCGGCGGCTCGTTCGTCGACGATCTCGTCGCTCCCGGCAGCCAGAGCGAGGAGGCGATGGAACTGCTCGAAGAACGCTTCCCGGAAGCGTCCGGCGGCAACGCCATGGCGGTATTCGCCACGCCGGAAGGAGAACGGATCGACAGCCACCGGGCTGCGATCGAGGCTGCGGTCGCCAGGATCGCCGACGTGGAGCACGTCGCCACGGTCACCGATCCCTTCACCGCCGGGACCGTCTCGCCGGACCGACGGATCGGCTTCGCCCAAGTCGCCTTCGACGTACCGGCGATGGAGGTGACTCCCGGGCAGATCACGGCTTTGGGCCGCGCGATCGAACCCGTACGCGGGAACGGTGTCGTCGCCGAACTCGGCGGCGATGCCGTCTTCATCAAGGCCGAGACGCCGACATCCGGCGCGGAGGCGGCGGGCCTGCTGACCGCCCTGGTCATCCTGATCGTGGCATTCGGCACGATCGTTGCCGCGCTGGTCCCCATCGCGCTCGCCCTGGCCGCCGTCGCCGCCGGTCTGGGCAGCGTCGCGCTGCTGGCTCATACGATGGACGTGTCCCCCGCGGCGCCCACGATCGGCGCGATGATCGGCCTGGGTGTCGGCATCGACTACGCCCTGTTCATCGTGGCGCGCTGCCGCGAGAACCGCGCCGCCGGCCAGGACAGCTCCACCGCCCTGTCGAACGCCATGGCTTCGTCGGGTGCGGCCGTCCTGTTCGCCGGCGGCACGGTCATCGTGGCGATGAGCGCGCTCGCGGTGACCGGCCTGAGCTTTCTGACCTCGATCGGCCTGAGCACTTCGCTGGTCGTGCTGTTCGCCGTGGCGACCGCCCTGACGCTACTGCCGGCGCTGCTGTCCCTGCTGGGCGACCGTATCCACAAGCAGCGGCGCCGACGCCTCCGAACGAGCCGTGCGAAGAAGTCCGCGGGACCTGAGACGACGGCATGGTGGCGGTTCGCCCACCACGTCTCCGGTCGGCCGTGGCCGTACCTCCTCGCCGCGTCAGCAGCGATGCTGGCACTGACGATTCCGGCACTACGTATGGACACGAGTTTTCCCGACGCGGGCAACGACGCGACCAGCACCACCCACCGCCGCGCCTACGACCTGTTGGCGGAGGGGTTCGGCCCCGGCTTCAACGCCCCTCTGCTGATCGTCGCAGACCTCCGTAGCCCCGGAGTGGCCGCCGAGGGCATCCCCGACCTGGCTCGGCGCCTTGCCGACGACCCCGGCATCGCGTCGGTCGGCGAGCCCCAATTCTCCGCGGCCAAGGACACGGTCGTGCTGCCCACGATCCCGACCACCGCACCCGCCGACGCCGCGACCTCCGACACCCTCGCACGCGTCCGCGACCTCGCCCCCGACAATGTCGCCGTGTCGGGCCTCACCGCGATGACCGACGACCTCACCCACCAACTCGCCGACACGCTACCGGTGTTCATCGCCACGATCCTCGTGATGTCGTTCCTGCTACTGATGCTGGTGTTCCGCTCCATCGCGGTCCCCCTGAAGGCCACCGTCATGAATCTGCTGTCCATCGGCGCCGCGTACGGCGTCGTGGTAGCCGTATTCCAATGGGGCTGGCTGAGCGGGCTGTTCAACCTGGAGGAGACTCTGCCGATAGCCTCGCCCCTGCCGACGATCTTCTTCGCAGTCCTCTTCGGCCTGTCCATGGACTACGAGGTGTTCCTGCTCTCACGCGTCCGCGAAGAGTACGACGCCACGGGAGACACCATCGAGTCGGTGGCCCGCGGCATCTCGGTCACCGGTCGCGTGATCACCTCCGCGGCACTGATCATGGCAGTGGTCTTCCTGAGCTTCGTCGCCAACCCCTCGCCCCTGGTCAAGATGATGGGCCTGGGCCTGGCGACCGCCATCGTGCTCGACGCCACAGTCGTCCGGATGGTGCTCGTCCCCGCTGTCATGGCCTTGCTGGGCCGCGCCGCCTGGTGGATACCCCGTCCCCTCGACCTACACCTGCCCCGCATCGGCGTGGAGACCGCCACCGTCCCGCCACCGCCCGAGCGAGAGCGCGAGCCCGCGCTCGGCACTGCCGGCCAGGATCAGGTCCGGTGAGTACTGGACACTGGTGGGGCCGGGCGGTCGGAAGTGCTCCAATTGGTTGCGGCCTCGCTTCCGTGGTGACTACGACGCTCGAAGTGGAGCGCTGACGGCAGGAGCCGTGGGCCGACGGGCCATGGATCGAGACAAACTACCTGCAAAACCTCGCATCTGGGCGTGCCGATTGCGGGCGCTGCTGGATCGGGCCTCCGCCGTCCACGGGCGCACGGAGGCCAGACCCGCGCGGCACCCACCGCCCCTATCCGAGCGTGAGCATCGCCTCGGCGACCCCGCCGACCGCCGCATCAGGGATCGCAGTGGCGGCCTCCTCGAGGACGAGCACCCGTGCCCCGGAGATCTCGCGCGCGATCGCCTCGCCGTTGCCGACCGGGAAGAACCGGTCTCGGCGGCCGTGCACGACGAGTGTGGGCACCTCGATCTCGGGCAGGCGCTCGCGCCAGCGGGGATTGCAGTCGAGTCTGGAAAACACCATGCCCATCTGGTTGGCCATCTGGACCGCGGGTGCGGTGCCGGGCGTGCGGTCCCAGATGCGCGCAGCGACTGCGCCCGCGGCGACCGGGTCGTCGCCGAGGATCTGCGCGCCTGCGGCGGCGAACTCCGCAACCGCCTCGCGGTCGGTCCAATCGGGCATCGGACGCGCGAACAGTCGGCTCATCGTCGCCTGGTCATGGTCGGGGAGGTCATCGTCGGGTGCGCCGGGCGCGACCGCGCGGGTGCCGACCAGAGTGAGCGCCGAAAACGCGTCTGGATGGTCGAGCACGGCCACCTGGGCGACCATCCCGCCGACGCCGATCCCCGCGAGGTGCGCAGGGCCCCCGCCGAGTGCGTCAACAAGGGCTGCGGCGTCGGCGGCGAGGCTGCGCAGGGTGTAGGCGGGCGACTCCGGATCCGTCGTCGTCGACTCCCCACTATCACGCAGGTCGTAGCGCACCACACGGCGCCCGCCGGCGGCGAGACACTCGCACAGCACGTCGGGCCAGGAGAGCATCGTCGGCGCGCCCACGAGCAGGACGAGTGGCGCGTCGTTGTCACCGAACGACTCGATGCCCAAAGCGATCCCGTTGGCATTGAGAGTGGTCATGGGATCACCGGGAGACGTCGCAGGTCAGGTGCGTCGCGGTCGCTGTCCGACGCTGCCTCGGCTCGCTCACGCGCCGCAGTGACTGCGTCGGGCAGACCGGTGGTGACGAACATCCGGTCAAGCTCGATTGTCCGCAACGACCCTGGCGGCGAGTTCGTCACGACGACGAACGCGGGCTTGCCGACCTCGCGGGCGCCGTAACCGGACATGTCGTCCCAGCCTTTCGGCCCGTCGACAACGTCAAAGAGGCGGCGGCCGAGGACGACAGCACCCCAGCGGACGGTCCCCTCGCGCAGTGCCCGGCGGTCGTCGGGGTCGTCGGAAAACGCCCACGTGTGCAGAGCATCGCCACCGGTGCCCAGGCCGATGCCCGGGTTGGGGGCGGGCCCGGTGACGCAGCCAGCAAGAGAGCCCGAGGTGTCAGCGATGATTCTCGTCATGTCAGGGCAGACCTGATCCGCCGCCCAAACTCATCGCTCACGCATGAAGCCAGTGCCAGGTGCGAAATCGACAGCACGACACGCGAGGCGGCACGTCAGACGTGCAACGAACGATCGCCCCCAGTAGCGAGGGGCCCGCCATGCCCTTCGCTCCTTCACGGCGCGGACAGAGTGCGTGTGCACGGCCAGCCGGCCGTCACCACCCTGGATCAGGTCGACGCGGACACACGTTGAGCGAGGTGGTGCTGAAGGTCGATGTGGCGGAACTGATACACCGCCCCCGCCTGTCGCAGAACACCGCGCTCATGCGCATCAGCCAGGAAGGCCATGAGATCCAAAGGGAGCTTACGGTGCAGCGCGAGGTAGCAGCGGGTGAGAGTGAAGTGCCCCGAGGCGGCATACGTGGAGGCCCCGCAGACACCGAAAGCGGGGATGAGGAGAAGGACGGTGACGCTGACTGGGACTATCGCCGCGCTGTCGAGCAACGCCGCCATCCCGAACGCGAGCACGATCCCGTAGCCGAACCCGAACTCGATGATGAGCCGCCAAAAGACCCGGCGATCCCACTTGAGAAGCGTTTCGGGGTCGGCAGCCGAGGCGAGATCAGGTGACTGCGTCTCTTGTCCGGCCAGCTCCACAACCTTGTGCCCGAGCCAGTTACCGACCAGGGGGCCGAGGAACAAGCCGATCAGGAGGCCGAGCACGGGGTCGACGCGCGCTGACAGCATGAGGACGAGGCCGAACGCGACCGCCCGAACCAGACCGCGGGCAAACCCAGTCCCGGACCAGTGGAAAGCGACAGCCGGCAGTTGCCTGGGCTTGCCGCCAGTGCGCCAGCCCAGAAATCCGGCCGCAAGGCCGACTCCTACTCCAACGCCCGCGCCGACGCCCAGGACGCTGAATCCGGCGGTCAACCCGGTGGTTGTCGCCAGGAGCAGCTGGTATGCCCGCTGGTGTACAGCTTGATGCAGTTGCCACCAGGCCAGGTCGGGGATACCGAGGAGAGTGTGCTGCAGGTGCCGGGCCAGGTACACCAGTACCTGTTCGGCGAACTGTGGGCTCCAAGGGCACGTGGCACCAGGGAGGCTTCGGTAGGCCGCGGGGATGAAGGCATCGAACAGGTGCCGCTCGACGGCCACCTTGGTGGGCAGCCGGTCCATGTCACAGAGCTCGGCCGGGTTGGGAAGGTTGACCGAGTGCTCGCCGGGACGTGGGTTGTATACCGTGCGTGCGAGGAACAGCATCAATGGAGTGTGTAACGCCCGTCCGACGGGGGTGTCGGAGCCGAGTTCGGCAAGCACGGGCGCCCAGCGAGCGGCTGTCAGGCTGTTCTCCCCGCCGGCGTCACGACGCAGGTAGCCGGCCGCCGCAGGGACCGCCAAAGGCTGCAGCTCGATGCCTGCCGCCCCGGCCAGCCTCACCGGAACCCCGGCCACCGGGGACTGAGCCTGCCGGTATTCATCGACACGGCTGGACAGAACCAGCGCCTGGCGGGTTGGCAGGGCCTGGTTGATCGCGTCAAGTGCCAGCGTCCGGGACGTCGGGGGCAGTTCGTCGAGGCCGTCCAGGATCGGCAGGATCAGGCGGTGCTCCACCAACGCCTGAGCCCGGTTCATGCTGTTCAAGGCTGGTGCAGGGTTTCGTAGGCTGGAGTAATCCTGGATCAGTCGTTCGACCAGCCACTCGTTGAGTCCCTGTGCGGCCGGGTTCCATGACGCGAGAGGGAACAGCACAGGGACCGCACCACCTGGGGAACGCTGCTCGACCATAGCCAGCAGGAGACGAACCATCAGCATGGTCTTCCCTGAACCTGGGGATCCGAGGATGACCAGGCGACGGGTGGGAACCCTGCGCATGAGCACATCGACAACCTCCAGGTCGGTCCCCGCGAGTTCACCCGGTCCCGACGCCCATGTCTGCGGGTCGGAGGGCGGACCACCCGGCCAACCAGCCGCAGTCGCCCTCAACCATGCCCAGCTCTCGATCAAGCCCGGATCTGCCGGCGCCCAGGAGACAGGCAGCGGATACGGATCATTGAGACGACGTACCCGTGCCTCGTCCTCCCACTGACTGCGTACCGCGACCGCCAACTGATCGGCAATCTCCTCCAGACCCCGGTCCATTGAGGCATCGGCACGATCAGCGCGGAAGCCGGCCCATGCCAAGTACAGCCCCGCCAGCGAGGGCAGGAGCGTGACCCCTGTTTCAGCCACCCCCGACCGGTGCTCGAAGGCCAGCCACAACGCACTGCCCATGCCGACCAGTGCCAGCAGTACATAGATCAGCCCGGTGAGACGCGTCTTCGCGTTCATGAGGCGTCGGCCGTACTTGACTGTGGCAGCGGACTCGAGCGGCCTGGCCGTGTCCGGAGCCTGGACCCGGTGGTCCGAAGCCCGAGGTCCAGCCGCGTGTCCATGGGGAGGCCGCAGGTGCCGTACAGGCTGGTGCTCGCCAGCGAGTCGCAGTCACCATCCAATAGCGTCAAGCCGGCCGCCATGACTTCCGGTGACCTTTCCTGTCGCACACCCGCCCCCTTGCCGTCGGTCCTCCGCGCATTCACCCGATCGACCCAACGAGGGGCACAGCGTCGGGAAACGGCGGCTGGCCTCGTGAACGACCCCTGTTCGGGGTCGTTCTGAGGTCGACCGGCGTGGTCGCGGTGACCGTGTTGAGGTCGTTTTTTGGAAAGGCGGAAGCCGAGACACCCCTTGGTCGGGACCTGTAGTGACAGTTTGCCCGAACGTCATATGGTTTGATCAGGGATCTGCCAAGCTGAGGCGATGAGACTGGTGGTGAAGGTCCTCGGCAGTCAGCAGCCGCACGTCGAACTCGACGATCTGCGTGACCACTTGGTCCGAGACAGGGAGCTGCGTCCGCTCACTGTCGAAGCGCGGCCGATGCCAAGCGTCGACGGCGCGATGAGCGGTGTGTACCAGGACCTGGCGATGGTGCTGGGGGCCGGTGGGGTGGGCGCCTTGGTTCAAGCCCTCACCGCCTGGATGGCGGGCCGTCAGAGAAGCATCCGCATCCATGTCACATGCGGATCGCGGAGCGTTGAGTTCGAGGTGCAGCAGGCCCGCGACCACCAGGCGGCCGTCGAGATGTCCCGGCAGCTGCACGAGCTTCTTGCCGCCGGCTCCGGCGCATCGTCGAGCGAGGAGCAACCGCGCTCCGGAGAGGATCCGCAGCCTACGGGCGAGGTGAACCAGCTCGTCCCCGGCGACGGCGCATGATCCACCATCCGGACCCGGCGAAGTCACGGGCCGTCCTCATCGGGGTCACCCGTTACGCCGACCCCGCCCGCTGGCAACCGCTGCCGGCGATCGCGGCAAACCTTGCTGACCTAAAAGCGGTTCTCACCGACCCGGACCTCTGGGGCCTCGCGCCGGAACACTGCGATGTGATCGAAAATCCCGAGGATCCCACGGAGGTTCTTGTTCAGGTGCTGTCCGCCGCAAGCAAGGCCGAGGACACCGTAGTGGTGTACTTCGCGGGCCACGGAGCCATCCTCAGGTCCGAGCTCGTCCTGCCGACCGCCACCTCCACCGGCGACACCCTCACCGCCAGAAAGATATCTTTCGCCGACATCAGAGAGATCATCGCAGCACGCGGCGCTCGCGATGCGGTGATCATCTTGGACTGCTGCTGGAGCGGTATGGCGAACGCCATGTCGGACGTGGAATCCGCGGTGGACCGGGAGATCGAGGAGATCGAACCCAGCCGCTCATACATCCTGACCTCTTCAGCTCGCGACAGCATCTCGATCGCCATTCCCGGTGAGAAGCACACTGTGTTCACCGGCGAATTGCTCAATACGCTGACCAAGGGTGAGCCCTCCCCGGACCGAGCACTCACTCTGCGGGCTGTGACCAGCGCGGTCACTCGTCGGCTGCGTGAGCGGCGGATGCCTCGCCCACGGCACAGCCAGGGCGGGGACGGTGACCGGCTCGCCCTCGTTCGCAACCGTCAGTGGAGCCCGTCTTTCGGCTCCGACTCGGACGCCGACGGCACCGGGACGCCCGACACGGTGAGTGTCCCGGGCTCGCATTGTGAACTCAGGCACTACCCCGAGCATTTCGGCCCCGTAGGCCCTGACGGGGCCCGCACCACTCCGAGCATCCTGCTGAGAGCGGACCGCGCCATCGTCCCCTTCCACGGCCGAGAACGTGAACTGGTGAACTTCGCCGTCTGGCGCGAGGGTGGCGGCGCGCGCCTCAGGGTCCTGTATGCAGGTGGCGGTCAGGGCAAGACGCGCTTCGCCCGCCATCTGGCCGAGGAATGGGCGAAGGAGGGGTGGCAGGCCTGGCATGCCGTTCGCCGCCCGAAGCAGGTTTCCATGCTGCGCCCGGCCGTTGGGGGCGGCTGGCGCTCCGGTGACGCCGGGACCTTGGTCGTCGTCGACTATGCCGACAGGTGGTCCACCGAGGAACTGAGCGGGTTGCTGGAGTTCGTCGCCTCATCCGGTTCGGCCCCGCTCCGTGTGCTGCTGCTCGCCCGGATGACCGGGCATTGGTGGACCGCCCTCATCTCGCGTCTGCCGACCATCATGGCCTTGCACAACGCCGTCCTCCTCTCCTCGCACACTCCCGAGCCGGGAGACCGGCCCCGTGAGTTCCAGACCGCGCGCGAGGGCTATGCGCGGGCTCTCGGTGTGCCCCTGGACCAGGTGCTCCCCAAACCGGTCGACGAGCAGCCCGACTGGAGTCTGCGCGACTTCTCCCTCGTGCTCACGGTGCACATGGCGGCCCTGGTGGACGTGCTGGCGCAGCTTTCCGGTTCTCCCGTCCCCGTGGACCCGGTCGGCGTCTCGGCCGATCTGCTCGCCCGCGAGCACGCCCAGTGGGAAGATTCCCTTGGTCACCGTGACTTCCGCGGACTCACGCTCGACCAGGTCAGGCGGGCCGTCTTTGTGGCCACCATCACCGGTGGGCTGCCGGTGCGGCAGGCTCGCAAGGCGCTGCGGCGCGTCGGTATCAGAAGCGACGAGGTCATCGACCCGTTGCTGAACCTCCACCGCCAGTGTTATCCGCCCCTCGACAGTGCCCGCAGTTCCGCCCTGGAGCCGCTGTATCCGGACCGGCTGGGCGAGGACTTCCTGGCGCTGACCATCCCTGGCCACAGTGCGGACTACCCCGCGCAGGTGGAGGCGCAGGAACTCGCCGAACGGCTTCTCCTGCCGTCGAGTTCCGAACCCGATGGGCCGCCCTGGACGCCGTACGCATTGACCATGCTCGCCGAGACCGCACGCCGCTGGCCTCATGTCGCGAGCGCGGTCCTGCATCCGCTGCTCAGGGATCACCCGAAGCTCGCGGTGCGCGCCGGAGGTATCTTCCTCGCCGGCTTCGCCGAGAGCACCGAGTACACCGATCTGCTGGTGCGGATCCGTGAACAGCTGCCCAGTCACCGTGGTGCCGACCTCGCGGTCGGAGTCGCCGCGATCGACCGCCGTCTTGCTCCTTACGACGCGGATCGGGCCACCACGGGCGTGGACTTGGCCCGCAGCGCCGATGAACGGGTCCGCTCGTACTCCCGGGCGGGCCAGTCGCATGACGCTCTTCGCGAAGCGAGCCGCGCTGTCGAGGCCTGGCGAGTTCTGGCGGAGCACCATCCGGACGCGTACCGGGCAGGCCTGGCGAGTGCCCTGGCCACGCTCGGCTCGCTGGAACTGGGCGCCGGGCAGAGCGAGAAATCGTGGGGGTCGGTCGACGAAGCGCTGCAGCTCGTCCAGCGGACCGAGGGGCCGATGCTGAAGCCGGCCGTGCGCTCCCACATCCTCGTGAACATTGCCAGCGTCCTGCAGCGGGCCGGTGACGAGGACCGCCGTGCCGCCGCTGTCCTGCTGGCGGGCGAAGCCGTGAGGACGATCCGGGCAGCAGGGCCGGGACCGGACCGGCAACACGAGGCCGGGCTCGCGGATGCGCTGACGGTGCTGTGCGCGGCGTACGGCAATGTGGGCGACATCGAGAAGGCGAGGGAGGCGGGCGACGAGGCGCTGGTGATCCTGGGACAGCTGCACGCCCAGGCCGGAGGGACGTCCTGCTTCGAGGAGCTCAGTGAGGTGCTCGATCTGCTGGGCTGCCTCGCCGCCGACGCGGGCGATCTGTCGACCGCGCTGAAGCGGGGCATGGCCGCGGTCCGCACCCGCGAGATGCTCGCCGGTGAGAATCCCGCCTTCGAGGAACGCCTCGCCAGGTCCCTCTGCAATCTCGCCGGCTACCACTCCGACCTTGCCGGGCGCATGTTCGATCCGGGGAAGCGCGACGAGGCCGTGGCTTATCACGACAAGGCCGCGGCCTATGCCGAGGAGGCGCTGCGCAGGCTGCGGGACAGACGTGGTCCCGCAGGCGACAGGCAGGACGCCGACGTGCGGGCGGTGGCCGGTGTTCTCGTCGCCATTCTTCGGCGGAGGAATCCCGAAGACCCCAGGGCGGACGCCCTTCAGCAGCGCCACGGTCTCGTCGATTAGCTGCCTCAGCGGATCCGCGAACCGGCTGAGCCGACGGGGCCCGCGTCCCAGAAGCGGTCTTCCTCCGCGTCGGCGGCGTACCCGAAGTCCCACAGGCACACCAAGCTCCGGTCCTCGACCGCCGCTTCCACTTTTGCGACAACACTCGACAGGAACCACGGCAGGGTCGGTTGTCCCGCGGACCACAGATCGGCGAACTGCCGTCCGGTGTCCTCTCGTAGCAGCAGGTCCGTCATGGGACGGGTGCACACGACCAGCAGTTCCCGAGGCAGGGTCTCCACCAGAGCCGAGGCCACGGCGGTGTTGCCCGGCAGCGGGCCGGCCGTCTCACCAGGAGCGTCAGCGGCGGCAAACACCTGCTCCCAGCGTCCCTTGCGCAGCCGCAACACGGACCCGTCGCCGACGCCGAACACGAGATGGGTCCGGGACTGCCGGTCATCCAGCGGCGTCAGCACGGCGGTCAGCCCGGTCGCGGTGGCGCGCTCCGCAGGCGAGTCGTCCAAGGCGATCCACCCGCGCTGCTTGCCCTCAACCTCGACGGCGCGGCCGACATTGGCCAGGGTGAGGCTCAACGCTGCCTGGGCTGATGGCGGAACGGGGCCGGGTGCCAGGCCGTCCAATGCCTCGGCCAGGAAGTCCGCGTTCCGCGCCACCTGGGTCTCCAGCGCCCGGCAAGCGTGTGCCGCCGCGGACTGCGACCACGCCCCGTCGGGCGCCCCGGCCGCAACCGTGCTCAGCAGGTGGCGTCGGCCCTGGGCGGTGGGCATCCGCAGCAGTACGGCATCGCGGCGGTGCTGCCGTTCCCTTCGGTGCCGGTCTCCGCATGTCGACACGGCTCGGACGACCACCGCTCCCAGATCCGCACCATCGATCACGCTGTCGGCCACAGCGTCAGCGCTCAGTGAAGGGTGCTGGGCCATTGCCGGCAACATGTCACGGATGTTCGACAGCGGCTGGGCGGATGTGCCACCGGGATCGATCAGACTGCGAATGCGGTCGAGCTGTGCCCGGACGCCCGGATGGCTCATCTGGGCGCTGTCGTGCGGCAGCGCGCGCTGCTCCGCCTTCTTGCGGAGGGACGCTTCCTCTTCCGCCACCCGCTGCGCCTCGTTTCGATGCGAGCGGAGTTCGGCGATGTCCTCGGTGAGCCGCTTGTGGCGCTTGCGTAGGCTCTCGTAGTTGGTCGCCAGTTTGTCGTGGCGTTCGGCGAGTTTGTCCCGGGCGGTCGTCAACCGACCGCGTTCGCTCGCCAGGCGGTCCCGCTCCGCCGCGAATTCATCCCGGTCCCGCGCGAACTCTTCACGTTCTGTCAGGGCCTCGGCCAGCGAGTTCTCGAACAGCGCCACTCTGGCGTGCGCCGCATCAAGGTCCCGGAGCGCTTCATCGGTCTCGGCCCGGGCGCGCCATAGATCGTGGGCGGCGTCCGTTGGCGGTAGCGCCGCTCTCAAGCGATCGATTTCGTTCCGCAACTGGGTGCGTTCCCAGCCGAAGGCGTGGCGCAGACGCCAGAGCAGGGCCAGGGCTCCTGCCAGAAGTGCGCCGAAAACAGCGAGCAGGACGTTCACAACCGTCATCTTGTCCTCCCGGAGACGCTCGGCCGGAGGACGGCCGTACCGAGCCCGTTCTCATCTGAGTCGCGGCGGTGCACCAGGGCGTGAAGCACCCACTGGACCAGCGGGGCCGAGGGCTGCGTGCTCCCCGGGAAGTTCTCCCGGCCGGTGAAATGCTGCGCCCGGTCACGATCCATGAACTTCATGTCCTCGTGCGACACGAAGTCGTACCCGTGGCGCGATGCGGATCGGGCCAGATCGGCCCAGGGTGCGATGCGCCATTGCCACCACCAGCTGTCCAGAGCGGCGACGGTGGGCCGCAACACCGAACCGATCAGAGCGTCGAGCTCGTACTCCGCTCGGAAGGTGCCTTCCGTCATGAACCTGCGCAGCCGCTCCTCCAACAGTGTGGTGAAGTAGTTCTCGTCGACGGGGCCGGCGACCGTGCCCTTCCAGCACAGCACCAGCATTGAGTCGAGCGCGGTCAGCCGCAGGATCTGGCCGGCCCTCACTGCCCACAGCCGCCACCGTTCGTGCCGCGGATCCGGCTCGCTCGTGCGGACCGCAGCGGCCAGAGTGGGTGGCAGCGAAGCAGGCAGCTCCCCTTCTGTGTTGGGCCGGATGGCGAGCCGCTCCTCCGTGCAGTGACCTGGCAGGGCCGGGATGATGATGCTCGGGTCCACGGAGGGTGCGGCCGCGCCCCATTCGGACGCGAACCGGAAATCGTCCTTGGAAGCCGAGCGAGCCGTCTGCCAGAAGTCGGTGCGCCATCGGTCCCTCTGCTCGGCCGGAAGATGCAGCAGGGCGAGGTGCGCCGCGCACCAGATCTCCTGGACCGTCGTCGGCTTTGTGATCCCGGGCCAGCCCTTCGGCTTCAGCTGTGGGATCGCCGAGTCCAGCCAGGGCTTGGTGTGAGGGTCCCCGTACAGACTCATGTACCGTTCGGCCAGCGTCTCCCGCAGATGCTCCCTACGGTCGGCCGGCAGCGGCGGACGGGTGGGCTTGGGCGATGCGGCGGGGCGTCGGGCCGCGCTCACCGTTTGCGGGGCAGGGCCGCCCTCGATCGGAGGGAGGCTCGCTCGTTGCCCGACAGGCTCGGGATCGTTCGCCCGGTTCGCGTGGACCTTGTCGGCATCGCCCGCAGGAAAGGCCTCCGCCGTGTCGCCGTCCTCGCGACGCACGTCGGCCTCGGTCGGGAACTCCCGTGTCAGGTTTGCCAGTTCGGTCGTTTTGGCCGATTGGTCGCCGCGGGGCGTTACGCGGCCCAACCGGTGGGCGAGCAGACCTGCGGCGCTATGGGCGTCGTAGGCCAGCACCTGGGCGCGCTCAGGATCGGAGCTGAGTCGTTCGTCGTGCAATTGGGCCGCCATACGGGCGCAAAAGGCCCGCAGGGCGTCGACGAGCACGTCCCGGCTCACGGACGGCAGGTCCGCCAACTCCAGCACGGCGGCCGAGAGGGAGGCGACGAGACTGCCGACATCCGCCAAGCCGCCCGGGTCCTTGTCCTGTTGCCCAACCGGAGGCGCCGCGGCGAGTGCTCCGGTGTCGTCCATCAGTGCTCCCCCGTCAAGGGATTCCAGAGGTCGTTGAAGTCGGGGCGGCCCTCATCCATCCGGCGCCGATAGACCCGCCCGGGGAACCGCTCCACTTCCAGCAGGTGTCTCGTCTCGGCGAAGGGCACCGCACCGCGGAACACCCGGAGGTGGCCGCGGGCGTCGAGGGTCGCCATGTGGAGGCGTTGCGGGCCGTTGGAGGCGGCGTCCAGGACCGCCAGGGACTCCAGCCTTCTCGTGTTGCCGCTGCCGTCGTCGAGGTGGAACTCGTACTGCCGTCCGATGGGCGGTACGGGAATCACGGCCCGCCGTCCCGGGATGGTGCGCTGGGTGCCGTCGCGGTCCGGGTGGAAGACGTCCGGGAAGTATTCCTCCTCGGAGGATCCGGCTCCCGGCCGGGGGAAGACTTCGACGAGCGCGCCGCCGGCATCCGGGACGCACAGGCGTCCGGGCAGGCGGCAGCGACTGACGTCGGGGTCGAAATAGGCCTCGGGGATGAGGTCGGCGAGCGGGACGTGGTGGCTTTCGGAGTCGACGTAGTAGTGAGGCGTGCCGGAGCAGATCAGGATCTGCGGCACCAGTTGCTGATCCACCTCGATCAAGTACTTGGCGCGGCGGCCGCTCCAGACCGGTGCCGAGAGGTCCAGCCGGTCCCGGGCCGCGGCCAGCGCAAGGTCGAAACTCCCCCACTGAATGGACCGGGACGAGGAGGTGAACCGGTGCAGTTCGAGCAGCTCGGGCAGTTCGTTCCAGTGGCGCGAGCGGATGCCGCGTGTGCCCACCTCATCCAGCTCGACGAAGGGTTCCCCGGCTCGCAGCAGGACGAGCCGGCGACCTGCCTGGCCCAGTGGCCCGAGGTCACAGGGCAGGCTGGCGAACAGGCCGTGAGTGACGATGTCCAATTCGCTGAGGTTCTGCTGCTTCGCGGCGGCGGCCACGCCCGCGCGCTTGCTGATGGCGTGGGCCCACGCCGCACCGAGTGAGGTGGCCTGTTTGGCCGCGAACCCGGTCTCGATCGCCAACGCGGTGGGGTTCCAGCCGAACTTGCGCCGAGAGCCCGCGTCCGTACGCGTCAGGACGTCCGCGATGGTCTCCTGGACCATGGGCATGCTGCTGGTCCGACCGGAGATGACCACTTGATCGAGCACCGGCGGGAGCACGGCGCTCGGTCCCGTCCCGGCGGCTCTGGCATGCACGTCCCACTCGCGTTCGAAGGTGCTGCGCACCAGATCGGCTCCCATCTCCGCGGCCCTTTCCAGTACTGGTCGCATGAGCCGACGGAACTGTCCGGGATCGAGAGGCAGATCACCGGTGGGATTGCTCAGCGGCACTTCCGCGCTCTGCACCACCTCATGCACGTCGTCCTTGCGCAGCACCGGGGGCTCGGCGGGGTCGGCGGCTCCCATCAGGCACTTGGTCCGCTCCGCCAGTTGCCACAACGCGTGGAACCGGTCCCTGGCGAGCTGGGGCTGCAGGGTGGAGGCGTCATAGCTTGTCGGGATGCAGCGGTCGAGCACCTCCTTGATCTCCGCACCCACCACGGTTTCCAGTTGTCGCCCGGCCTGTTCGGCGACCTGGGCCGCCAGCGATCTGCGGTTCGGCGGTGTGCCGCCGGGGGTTTCCAGGAGGGCATCGACGAGCACGGCCTTGAGCCAGTAGAAGACCTGGAGTGTGAGGAGGTCTCCGCCCAGCTGCTCGTGCCCCGTGGAGCCGAGCAGCATCGGCTCCAGGCGGTAGCGCCTGCCCTGGAACGCCGGGTCTCCCCCTGGCCGTTCCGGTGTGACGTCGGTGAGGACCAGCCTGAGCAGGGCGATGTCCGTGGTTCCGCCGCCGATGTCGATGACCAGCATGGTGCGATGCCAGGTCGCGGGCAGCACGGGAACCTGGCGCCGGCCGGCGGCCTCGTCGTCCGCACCCGCGCCGGGCTGAGCCGGCAGCATCCGTACCACGCGGCGGGAGCGGGCGCGCAGTGCCTCCAACCCCAGGTTGAGATTTCCCGACAGTTCACGCATGACGAAGAACAGACCGGCGGCAAGCCCTTCGTCGTAGTCCATCACCACCACTTGGGCGTTCAGCGCCTTCTTCACCAAGGTCAGCAGCCGGTCCTTGACCTCCGGCAGGGCGGTGGTCGGAGAGGTGACGACGACGGTCTGCACGGTGCTGCTGTCGGTGGCCGAGTCTCTGGTCAACTCCTCTGCAGCAGAGACGAGTTGCAGATACATGTGCTGCGTGAGGTGGATCGCGCTGAGGTCCGAGCCGGGGACGTCGCCCGGCCTCAGCCGCATGACCTGACGCTTGAGACCGGTGATCGCCGCGGGGGCGTCGACGAGTTGGAAACGGCGCCGCTCGGGGGCTACGGCGGGACCGTCGGAGTCGTCTTCGAGCAGCGCGCTCGCGGGCGCGTAGGTGAGTTCGGCGTTCTTCCCCTGGAACTGGACCGGACGCAGTGAGTGCATGCGCAGCGGCGGTGTGTCGGTCACCCGGGAGTAGCCGTGGTGCAGCCGGGGGATGAGCCACTCGCGCAGTTCCGCGTCGCCGTGCTGGCGGATCTGCTCGATCGCCAGGAGGAGGGCGTCCACCGCGCCCGGGCTCTCCTCGCGTATCAGGTCCAGGGCATCGCGTCCGCTGACGGTCTCTCCCGAACCCAGGCGCACCGGAGCGGCCATCAGGTTCTCGACCGCTGCCCGATACGGGGCGGGCCATTCGGGCCGCGGGTCGAGCAACTCGCCGAGCATCGTGCCGAGAGCCTTACCCTGGGCGGGATCAACCGGGAATTGAGTGACCTTGGCCGCGCTTTGAAGAGTGACGGTCGAGGCGGTGGTGCCGAAGTCGACCACCACGAACTCCTGGAAGTGCCTGTCGGACTGCTTGCGCAGCGTCAGGAACTCCGGGAGCGACGAATCCTCATCTGCGGCGGTGTGCTCGGGTTCCTCGTCCGGCGGGCGGAATTCCAGCAACACGGTCCCCTGGGCGATGTCGCGGCCGGCCTTGCTCTGGTAGTCCAGCTCCCAGGTCACATCGAGGCGCAGCGGGAGACCGTTCGTCCATGCCCCGTTCCGCTGTGTGGCGGCGCCGTGCAGCAGGAAGGAGGTGTCGACGCAGCTGTCCCTGGCCAGCACCGTGTCGGCCAGGATGTGTTTGGTCGACGAGTGCGCGGGCAGCCACGCCGCCCGCACCGCCTGCTCCAACCGGGGTGGCAGGACCGAACCGTCGCCCGGGCGCATCGTCAGTCGGCCGGGAAGCGTGGTGTTGAAGTAGGGGTTGTCGTGGGCGGCGGCCAGACACAGGGTGACGACGGGCAGTGGGTAGCGACCGTCCTGGGCATGGAGTACGAACTCCCGGGAACCTCGGGCGCGGACATAGGGTGACTTCGAGCCGTCCGCGGCATTCGGTACGCCGAACGAGAGCACCAGCTCGGGCATCAGGCTTTCCTCCAAGTCCTCATCAGCACATCGATGGGCTGATTGCCACGATCGTCAGCGTGCCCCGGTCCGTCCCCTGGGCCGTCTGCCGAGTCGTCGCCTTGGGATGCGTGCCGGGTGCCGGCAGCGCGGCCGCGCGGCGAGCGGATGTCGTGCTCGGCCAGCACCCACTGCGCCGTCTTCTCGTAGAAGGTGTGCAGCACGTCGACCCGACCGGTCAGCAGTCGGTTGAGGCGCTCGGTGACGACGACGGCCGCCGCGTCGGCCGTGTACTGCCGCAACTGCGTCACGATGAGCGGATGGCGTTCTTGGCGCTCGGTCATGAACTCGCCCTCCGGCATGGCGTGGTGCCAGGGGAGCGCGTGGTCGGCAAGTCCCGGGAAGCGGTCAGCCGGGTCCTCCCGGGGGCCGCTGTCCACGTCGTGCTGGCGCCGCTGGTCCTCGATCACCTCCGCGGGGTGCAGCGCGGTCCACAGTTGCGTCAGCCGGTTCTCGACCTCTTCCGGATCGCCGAGGTGGCTCAGATAGACGTCGTTCAGCAGGGACAGCGTGCCCGGCTCCTCGAACCAGGAACGCAGTTCGTCGAACTGGGCCTCCCACCTCTCCTGCCATGCATCGAGCCAGGTGTCCAGCCGCTCCCTGTCCTGTTCCGCATGGCCCTTCACCAGGGCCACGAACCGCGTGATGTAACCCTTCGTCGTGTCGGTCGAACGGACCCCGGTGGACGGGGCGGTGGCGCCTCGGCCGGGCAACGCTTTGCGGAACTCACCGGTAGGGCGTGGAGGTGCGCTGCGCGACACCAGTCCGTTCTCGTCGTTCCGTGCCCGTTGCAGCAGCAGGTCCCACTCGCCCCACTCGTACACCGCCTGCCGTACCTCTGCCGCGGCACCGGCCAGGCTCAGCGGCGGCGGTGTGGCGGCGACGTCCTGCGGAACGGTGGCGCGCAGTTCGTCGAGCTCCGCCACAAGGGTGGTCAGCAGGGCGCGGTACTGGCTCAGCCGCTCGGTCAGTTCGCTGAACTCCGCGGAGGTGGCGACGGTGGGCCCCGCCTCCTGGCGGACCTGGTACTGCAGAGCGCGCAGCGCGTCCCAGAGCTTGCGCCGGGAGCGTTCGGCCAGCTCCTCCTTCAGAGCCACACCGTTCGCTCTCAGATGGTCCTCCACCAGCCCGTGCAGTTTCCGCACGCCGCCGTCGTCGGCGACCGCGCGCAGCCGGTCCGCCCAGTGACCGAGTGGGTCCTGGGACTGGAAGCGGTCGGCCAGCGCGATCCACCCTGCGCTGTCGCCCCGTTCGTCGCGTGCGTCCAGAGCTCGCTGGGCGTCGTCGATCCGCGCCTGGGAACTCGGCGACAGAGCGGCGTAGGGCAGTCCGTAGCGGTGGATCGCGGTGATCGCGGAGGTCAGCACCACCGCTTCTTCGCGGCCGTGGACGAACTTGTCGGAGTGGACGTGGATGGCGTTCAACTCGTCCGAGGACTGCAGCAGTTCAGCGGTGTCCACGGCGGTCTCCGGAACGCTGGGCACCGGGACCTGGTCGAAGAAGGACGCGGCGACCAGGGCGGCTTTGCCCAGCACGGCGGTGCTGCGGCCGTCCTGAGTCAGCATCCCCCAGAAGCTCTCGACGCCCTGGGTGCCCGCTCTCCGCGCGTCGAGGACTACGAGGATGGTGTGCACGTCCGCGAGTTCACGACGGCTGAGATGGGTGTCCCGGCCGTACGAGCCGGCGCCGCCGATGCCGGGAAAGTCGAGGAACTGCACCTCGTGGTCGGCCAGGAGTTCGTTGAGTTCCCAGTGCTCGCGGGAGACGTACACGTCCTGCACGACGCGCTCGATGAGGTCGAAGCTGCGGCTCAGCGCCTCGGTGTCGTTCCTGATTTCGTCCGGGGTGAACGGCTGAACGCGGCGCAGTGGCCTGGCGGCAGGGATGCGTTCTTCCACACCGTGGTCGAGGGCTTCCCGCAGGTGCTTGGCGGGCAGGCGTTGGACCGTACCCAGGACTCCGTCCTGACTCAGCCAGGCGTCTCGTATGCGGCACAGTTCGGCGGCGGCCGCGCGGTGAGTGGACGCGATGCGCAGCGGATCCACGAGCGGGCCCTGCCGTCCGTGGCTGTGTTCCGGCCACAGACAGCCGACCCACTGGTCGAACAGGGTCCATCCCTCCTGGCTGTTGAGCGGGTCCAGGGTGGACAGGACCGCACCGGCACCGAGTTCCGGGTGCTCGTGGTCGAGCCCCTCGGCGAGTTCGTCCAGAATGGTCCGGACGCACTCGCCCAGACGCTTATGCGTGAGGTAGTGGATCTCAGCCGTCGGGTCCGCGTACGTCTGTTGGGGGCGTCCCTCCTCGCCGTCGGCTGGCTGCTGCCGCAGCCGTAGCACCGTGATGTTGCCGGTGGCCTTGCGATTCTCCACCGGCAGCAGGTCGGATCGGCCCAGGAGCGTGCCCAGCAGCAGGGACTTGCCGACAGAAAATTCACCGACGATGCCGAATGTGACAGGTTGGGCCGCTCGCGCGGCCAGCTCCATGGCCAACTCCTGCACTGCGGATCGTTGTTCGGTCGCGTCTGTCTGCTGCTCGCCGAGCATTTTCAGCGTCTCCTTGGCGAACAACCTCATTTCGGGCAGCGTCAACTGATCAGCCATGGCTGCGGATCCCCCTCGCACGAAGAGCGCACGCTGACGCTCTGCCCCCGATGTACAACACGCGGCACCGCTCGCCGCGACGGCGGCGACGACGTGAGGTCACCTATTAGGCCAGAAAGCAGCCCTACGGGAGGCTGCTATATAAAAAGAGGTCAATATCATCTTTTCTCGTGGTCGCAGACAGAGGGCGAGTAGCGCCGCGTGATCCCTCGCGCGCAGCCAGTTGCTTCGGGAGCGGTACCGGTCCAGGCTCCTCGACACTCCGCCCTGCGAACGTCTACGTCACACCGAACCGTGCACGGATCCTCCGCGCCGGAACGTCTGGTCATCGGAGACGAACGTCCTGGCGGCCTTGTCGTGCCAGCACTGGCGCCAGGGTCGGTCCACCAAGCACCACAAGAGGCCTACCACGCCAACGGTCAGCACGTTCAAGCTGATGTGGATCAACGCGCGCTGCACAGCGGGCGCCGGAGCCGGCCTGGTGTGAGACTCGATGTCCAGCACGCGGAGTCCCAGGAGCCGTTTGCCCAGGGTGCGCCCCCAAAGGGCGGTGGGCAGGGCCTCCAGGAGCAGGCCTGTGAGGATCAGGCTCGATGCGAGTACGGCCAGTTGTGCTGCCGTTGTTCCGTCGATCAGCCATACGGTGGCTGTGACGCCGCTCTGCCTGGCCGACGCCACCTTGCCTTGCAGGTGCTGGAACGCGGCCGTGCCCTGTGACACTGCGATGGGCGCGAGCACAACCCCTGCCGCGAGGTAGTCAATCAGCCGAGCAAGGAGCCGCCTGGGCAGTGCGGCCGGGCGCGCCACACCTGCGCCGAGCTCCGCCTCACTGGGGCCGTTTGCTCGTCGTGACTTCGGCAGGACGCGGCTCAGGGCTGCTGTCGCCCCCAAAAGAAGGAGCGCCAGCACGGCCCAGAGCACGACCGGACCGAGGCCCGGCAGCACGTCCGACATCCGGCGGCCGGTCTGGCTTGCTGCACTGTATCTGCGGATCGATTCAGCGCTGACCCCGAGAACCATGACGGAGACAACCACGGGCATCGCCGACAGTACGGCCCTCAAGGTGATCGTGGCGCGGGCGACATGGGTGGCAACGGTGCCGGGTCTCTTGCCCATCAGCGCGGCGGCTTCGTCCTGGCGAAATCCCAGGGCTTTGACCACATAGACGGCCGTCCGCTGCTGGGCAGGCAAGTCGCCGAGGGCTCGCTGCACATCACAGCGTTCCTCGATCGCCGCGGTGGGATCCACCTCTTCGAGGCAACTGACCACCAAGGCCTTGCCGTCCGGGCGGGAACGACGCCGCGCATACGCGAGAACCTCGTTCCTGATCAGCTCATACACATAGGCTCTGGGCTGATGGATGCGTGCAGGATCGCGGTAAGCCTTGGCGAACGCGTTCTGGACGACGTCTTCGGCGCCTACGGCCGACTCAGGCACATCAGCCTCCCGCAGCTTCCTGCGCGCGTACCCGACCAAGGCGCTGCGCTGCTGGGCGTAAAGGCTGTTCAGGCTGCGATATGACTCCGCCGGCGCATCAGCCATGACGTCCCCCCGAACGCTTCGTGTCCTTGCGCTCGCCGCGCTTGGCCCTGATCACCTCGGCCTCGCCGGCCGCACGGTTACGAAAGGCGATGCTGTCCATCATCTTGGCAACACTCGGGACGAGCGCGCCCACAACCATCAAAATCGCCAGCGTCACTTCCATCGCGTTCTCCTTCATCCCGGCGCCCCCCACGGATGAGGAGCGGCTTCTACGGATGAAGAGGGACGAGCGGCCCGTCCTCTTTACACGCGGGGCCAGAACTTTCATCGGCTCCTCCGGAGCGTCAACGACCAGGTGCTGCGCACAGCACGACAGCCCGAGCGCGAAGCCCGGCGGCGAAGCACCGGAAGCAGCGCGTGAACGGGGCAACTGACGTTGGAACGAGATCCTGCAGGAGACGCGGGTCACCCAGACAGGCCTGCAAATCCTCTTCGGATTCCTGCTCAGTGTCGCTTTCACTCCCTTGTTCAGGGAGTTGGAGACGCTGGACCGGGCCATCTACGTCACCACCGTCGTACTCGGCGCGGCGGCTACCGGATCGCTCAGAGAGATGAGCCGACGGGGCCGCGGCCAAGGCCCGCCCTCTGCCCCAGATGCAGGCTCGAGGCTCCATTGGTCTGCTGCCCCTGGCCGTCAACCCGCAATACCGTCAGGAACCGCCCCGCTGAAGGCCCGTTCACCCCAGCACCAATCCGAGACGGCCGGTCCGTACTCTGCGATCCGTACAGCCCTGGCAACCGGAGTCCGCCGGCTCAGATTGAGGGGAGGACGAGCGCGGGGCGGCACGGTGACCATGCGGTCCCACATGGCATCGACGGCCAGCCGGAACCACATATTCCCGCCGGTTCGACTTCGCAGAGGTCATCGGACGGCACCATGACGTATATGCCTCGTCGGTGTGGGACGGCACTAGCCCTGGCCTATCCGGCCTATTCTCGGTCGCTGAAGATTTGGCCGGTCCGGGGAACCCGGATCGAGAGCTGAGCGAGGAGTTGCATGGGTCTGCCCGGAATTCAGTCCTCGTCCCTTCAGACCATCGGCGGAACGCCACTGGTGCGCCTGAGTCGTGTCGTACCCGAGGGGGCGGCTGACATCCTGGTCAAGGTTGAGGGCAGCAACCCCACCGGCAGCTACAAAGATCGCATGGCTCTGGCCATGATCGAGAGCGCGGAACGCCGCGGTACATTGCGCCCGGGGCAGGTCGTCGTGGAGTTCACCGGCGGCAGTACAGGGTCTTCTTTGGCCTTCGTCTGCGCGGTGAAGGGCTATCCGCTGTCAATCGTGACCTCGGACGCGTTCGCACCGGAGAAGCTACGCACCATGCGGGCATTCGGCGCGGACCTGACGGTCGTGCCCAGCGACGAGGGCCGGATCACGCCTGAACTGTTCGTGCGTATGCGCGGTGAAGTCGACCGGATCATCGAGCGCGACGAGGCCTTCTGGACCGATCAGTTCCATAACCTCGACGCCCTCAACGGCTATGCGGAACTCGGTCGCGAAATTCTTCGGCAGACCGGTGGCGACGGTGTCACGGTGGATGTCTTCTGTGCCGCCGTCGGCACCGCCGGAATGTTCGCCGGCGTCAGCACAGCGCTGCGCGAGAGTGGCCAGGTCCGTGCCGTCGCCCTCGAACCGACCTCCTCGCCGATGCTGACCGCCGGTACAGCCGGACCGCACCGGGTGGAAGGAGTCGCCACCGGGATCATCCCGCCGCTGCTTACCGCGGACTCGTTCGACGAAGCCCGCACTGTCGACGAAGAGGAGGCCCGTCGGCTGGCCTTGCCGCTCGCGCGGCAGGAAGGCATCTTCACCGGCACCTCCGGCGCCCTGAACGTCGCAGGCGCGCTTCACCTGGCCGGCGAGATCGGAGAAGGACACATTGTCGTGACGGTCGCCCCAGACACCGGGCTCAAGTACCTCACAGGTGATCTGTTCATCGACTGACAGGACTCTGGCCCTCGCCAGTGGCGATGTCTGCCACGCGATTCCGGGCGAACAACGGGTCGGAGAACACGGGCCGGGCGACGATCAGGTCCTTGAGGCGTCCCAACGGCCGTCTGGTGAGCGGCCCGGCTCGGGCAGCCACTGCGCGGCCGCGACCAACGCGGACCTCGGGGCCGGCGGTGAATGCCACGGCGGCTGCGGTGTGGCCTGGGCCCCGTCGTCGTGCAGTTCGACGACAACGGCACGGCCGACCAGCTGCGGCGCTTCCCTTGACGACGTGACCAGAGGACGCCTTGTCTCAGTGGACGCTGTCCTTACCGGGGTGTTCGGCTGCCGTCGGCACCGGCCGTGAGGAGCCGTCGGTTTGCTGCAATTCGGCCAGCAGTTGGTTTCGCCCGGCCAGGAGCTCGGTCAGGATTCGGCGGGCCGCACGGAGCAGTTCGGCCACGTCGCCGCCGGCGAGTGCATAGCTGACGGTGGAGCCTTCCCGGATCGACACGACGATGCCCGCACGGCGCAGGACGGCCAACTGCTGCGAGAGGCTGGAGGGTTCGATTTCGATATCGGCAAGCAAGTCCCGCACCTGGACCGGGCCGTGCTGCAGCAGTTCCAGCACCCTGATGCGCGCCGGGTGCCCGAGCATACGGAAGAATTCCGCTTTGGCTTGATAAAGGGGAACTTGCATCACGCTCTTCCTGCCGGTCGGGGTGTGCCTCCCATGGCGCGACGGTACCCGAGGGGTCGGCCGCGCCATGGGTTTCCCTGCTCATTCTCATCGGACCGGGCGGCTCTCGTTCATGAAGTGCGACCCTCTCCATCTGATGACTTGAAGAAGTCTTCAATTCGAGAGCGTGCGTCGGCCCGGTGGACAGGGTTGGTCAGACCTCGAGTTGCTCTTCAAGCCGCTTGAGTTGCAGGCGGGCCATCGCCAAGTTAGAGCGCGCCTTTTCGAGGACGAGGTAAAGGAACAGGCCGTTTCCGCTCCGGGCGGCCACCAGTCGGATGAGGTGGTACTGGTTTCCGAGCGTGATCAAGATGTCCTCCACCTGACCCTTGAGTCCGAGATGCTCCATCGTGCGCACCTTGGCACGGATGACGTCCGTGTTCCCCGCTGCGGCGATGGTCAGGTCCAGGTCCTTGCCCCCGCCCAAGGTGCCAAGGGCCATGCCGCTGGTGTAGTCGACGACGGCCGCTCCCATCGCGCCCTCGATCCCGGTCATCATTTCCTTCAACGTCACTTCCACAGTCGCCATCGGCGCCTCCCCTTGTTGCTGCTGTGGCGGGCACCGGTGCCGGGCCCGCCCCCTGAGCGGCACCGTAGGCGTTCGAACCTGGCCCTAGGGTGGCCTGTCCTCGAACGACAGCGACAGATCGAAATGGCAACCTGAACAGATCATCTGATGATCAGGCATGACCGTCCGTAGGCGTCTGCGCAGCCCTAGAGGGTGCTGGGAGATCCCGGGCATGCCTGCCGCCAGGCGCGACGCGGACGATCTGTTCTTCGACGGGGTCAGCCAGATCCGTATGCCACGCTGGTCCAGTGGCAGGGTCGAGCTGGTGGGCGACGCCGCGTACGCGCCCTCCTTCCTCACCGGACAGGGCTCCAGTCTCGCGCTGGTCGGCGCGTACATGGTGGCTGGTTCCCTGGCCGACCGGGACCACACCGCGGGCTTCGCTGCGTACGAACACGACACCCGTGAGTTCGTGACCGTCAATCAGGAGCAGGTCTTCGAGGGCGACGCCGCGCTCTTCCCGACCACCGCTCTTGCCCTGAAGCAGCGCAACGACATGCTGCGCAATCTCAGCGCCGCGCCCGCCGCGGAGGGACACCCTTCCCATTCGGCCCTCGCCCTGCCCGAGTTCACGCCCGTGAGGTGATCCTGGGAGCGGCGCCGCCGGGACCGTATGCGCGCCGATGGCGGTGTCACATGTGGTCGAGGCGGCGGTCCGGACCCGGAACTGGGGGATGGTGGGTGCGCTGGTCGCGCGCTCGCACTCCGGCGAGGACGAGGGCGTGAGCGTGGGGGGAGGAGGTGAGGGTGGGCGCCGGGGCTAGGAAGCGAGGTCCGCGACCCCGGTGGGCAGTTCCCGCCCGCCGGGTGAGCGGTGGGAGAGAGCCGGAGCCGTTGACCTGTGATGGATCGGTGTCCCCGAACCCGTCAGCGGGAGGCCAGTCCCGCCTCTGCGGGCCGCGACGATCTCCGCAGCGATCGACAAGGCGGTCTCCTCCGGCGTACGGCCTCCGAGGTCGAGCCCGATGGGTGACCTCAGCCGAGCCAACTCCTCCTCACTCAGGCCCACTTCACGCAACCTGCGGTCCCGGTCGGCGTGCGTGCGGCGCGAGCCCATCGCGCCCACGAAGGCGACCGGCAGCCGCAGCGCGACATCCAGCAGGGGGACGTCGAACTTGGCGTCGTGCGTGAGGACGCACAGCACGGTCCGGCCGTCGGTCCGGGTGCCGCGCAGGTAGCGGTGCGGCCAGTCCACGACGACCTCGTCCGCATCGGGGAAGCGTGCCGGCGTGGTGAAGACCGGCCGGGCGTCGCACACGGTGACGTGATAGCCCAGGAACTTGCCGACCCGCACCAGCGCCGCGGCGAAGTCGACCGCACCGAAGACGATCATCCGCGGCGGTGGCGTGCTGGACTCCACGAGCAGGGTGAGGCCGTCGGGGCAGTGCGAGCCGTCCGGCGACAGCTCCACCGTGCCCGTGCGTCCGGCGTCGAGCGCGGCCAGGGCCTGTGCCGCGGCCGTGCGGTCGAGGTCCTCGTGGATCCCGAGGCCGCCTTCCGTGGAGCCGTCGCCGTGGACGAGCAGGGTGGCACCGAGGTGCGCGGTCGGGCCCTCGACGACTCGGGCCATGGCCACCGGCTCGCCCTTGACCACCAACTCCAGAGCGGAGCACAGCAGCGCCCTGACGGGCGTGTCCGCCAGCACGGGCGTGACCATCACATCGAGGACACCGCCGCAGGTCAGACCTACGGCGAACGCATCCTCGTCGCTGTACCCGAAGCGCTCCAGCACGCTCTGCCCCGTCTCCAGCGCCTGCGCACACAGGTCGTAGACCGCGCCCTCGACGCATCCGCCCGACACCGAGCCGATGACCGTGCCTGCCTTGTCGACGGCGAGTGTGGCGCCGGGGCCCCGTGGGGCGCTGCCGCCGACCGACACGACGGTGGCGACGGCGACATCACGCCCCTCGGCCAGCCAGTTCTTCAGCTCCGGCAGAAGGTCAAGCATCGCGGCCCGCCGTCAGGACGCGGTCCGGGCGGATGGGCAGACTGCGGTGCCGTACGCCGGTGGCGTGCCAGACCGCGTTGGCGATGGCTGCCGCGGCGCCGACGATGCCCACCTCGCCGATGCCCTTGATGTCGACCGGGTCGTCGGGGTCGCTGTCGTCCACCCAGTCCGCCTCGATGCGCGGGACGTCGGCGTGGGTGGCCACGTGATAACCGGCCAGGTCGGCGCCGATGGGCCCGCCGAAGGCCGGGTCTCGCACGGCTTCCTCGTGCAGGGCCATGGAGATGCCCCAGATCATGCCGCCGGTGAACTGGCCGCGTGCGGTCAGCGGGTTCACGATGCGGCCGGCGGCGAAGATGCCGAGCATGCGTCGTACGCGTACCTCACCCGTGGCCGCGTCCACGGCCACCTCGGCGAACTGGGCGCCGTAGGAGTGTCGTTCCATGTTCGCGAGCGCGGCGATCTGCGCGGTGGTGTCCGAGCGCGCGGTGATCCCTTCGGCGGGGATGACCATGCCGGGGACGAGCCGTTCCCGCAGCTCGCGGGCGGCCGCGATGATGGCCATGGACCAGGAGCGGGTGCCCATCGAACCGCCCGCGATCATCGCGAATCCGAACTCGCTGTCCCCGATCCGCACGGTCACCCGCGCCGGTACGACGTCGAGGGCGTCGGCCGCGACGAGAGTGAGCGCGGTCCGCGCGCCGGTGCCGATATCGGCCGCCGATATCCGGACGGTGAAGCGGCCGTCGGCCTCGGCGGTGATGGCGGCGGTGGACGGGGCGGCGCCCGCGGGGAAGGACGCGGCGGCAGTGCCGGTGCCCAGCAGCCATCGGCCTTCGCTCCGCACACCCGGCCGGGGATCGCGCTCGGTCCAGCCGAAACGGCGAGCGCCCTCCTCGAAACAGGCGCGCAGGTTGCGCTTGGCGAAGGGCAGGCCGGAGACGGGGCCCTTCTCCGGTTCGTTGCGCAGCCGCAGTTCGACCGGGTCGATGCCGCACTTCTCGGCGAGTTCGTCGAGCGCGGACTCCAACGCGAAGGCTCCCGGAGCCTCACCGGGCGCGCGCATGAAGGTGGGGCTGGGCACGTCGAGGCGTACGACGCGGTTCTCGGTGTGGTGGGCGTCGGCGTCGTACATCACCCGCGCCACGCCGGCGCTCGGCTCGACGAACTCGTACACGGTGGCAGTGCGGCTCACCGAGCGGTGGTCCAGGGCACGCAGCCGCCCGTCGGCGTCGGCGCCGAGCCTGACCCGCTGGACGGTGGGGCTGCGGTGCCCGGCCAGCGCGAACATGTGGGGCCGGGTCAGAGCGACGCGCACCGGACGCTGGAGGATCGTCGCGGCCATCACGGCCGCCACCTGGTGGGCGCGTACGCCCTTGCTGCCGAAGCCACCGCCGACGTGTTCCGAACGCACCCGCACCGACGCGGGATCCAGCGAGAACAGGTTCGCCAGCTCGCCGACGACCCAGGTGGCGCCCTGGTTGGAGTCGACCACCTCCAGCCGGCCGTCGTCCCAGCGGGCGGTCGCCGCGTGGGGCTCCATGGGGTGGTGGTGTTCCTCCGGAGTGGTGTACTCCTCGTCCACGACGGCTGCTGACGTGGCCAGTTCGGCTTCCAGGTCGCCCTTGTCCGTCACTCCCGGCATGTGGCCGTCCACGGGATAGGAGTCCGGGTGCTCGCCGGTGAACTCGATGTCGTGCGGCAGCGGTTCGTACTCGACGACCAGGGCCTCGGCCGCCTCCCGCGCCTGCTCGGGTGTCTCCGCGACGACCAGGGCCACCGGCCAGCCCAGGTGAGGCACGGTGTCGTTCTGGAAGACGGCGCAGGTGGGGTCGGGCCTGATGCCCAGCAGGCCGACGTAGTCGGTCTCCAGGCGCGGGGCGCTGCGGTGGTCCAGGACTGCGACGACGCCGGGCATCTCAAGGACGGGAGCGCTGGCGATGTCGCGGATGCGGCCCCGCGCCACCGTGGACAACACCAGCCATCCGTAGGCGAGTTCGGTGAACGGTATGTCGCCCGCGTAGCGTGCCGCGCCGGTGACCTTGTCCCGGCCCTCCACCCGGACGTGACCGGTGCCGACCGCGCGTACGGCGGCTGACTGCGCGGTGGTGGTCATCGCGCGGCCTCCTCGGCGAGTTCGCTCAGCACGGCCACGGTCAGGTTGCGCATCAGGGTCACCTTGTATCCGTTGTGCGGCAGCGGCCGGGCCGCGGCGAGTTCGGCTTCGGCGGCGGCCGCGTACGTCTCGGCCGTGGCGGGCGCCCCGATGAGGACCCGCTCTGCGGTGCGTGCACGCCATGGCCGGGAGGCGACCGCACCGAACGCCAGGCGGGCGTCGTGCACGACCCCTTCGCGGATGTCGAGCGCGGCCGCGACGGAGCCGATGGCGAAGGCATAGGAGGCGCGCTCGCGTACCTTCCGGTACCGGGAGCGGGCCGCGACCGGCACCCGGGGCAGGGAGACGCCGGTGATCAGCGCACCCGCCGGCAGGGCCGTCTCGCGGTGCGGGGTCCCGGCAACGGGGAGATACAGCTGCCCGATCGGCAACTCGCCCTGCCCGTCGGCGGTTTCGTAATGCAGGACGGCGTCGAGGGCGGTCAGGGCGACGGCCATGTCCGAGGGGTGTACGGCCACACACGTCTCGGACGCGCCGAGGATGGCGTGGTTGTGGTGCTCGCCGCTGATGGCCGGGCAGCCGCTGCCGGGTTCGCGCTTGTTGCACGGCTTGGTCGTGTCGGTGAAGTAGGCGCAGCGGGTGCGCTGGAGGAGGTTGCCCCCGACCGTGGCCATGTTGCGCAGCTGGCCGGAGGCACCGGCCAGTACCGCCTGGGCCAGCATCGGGTAGCGGCTGCGGACTTCGGGGTGGGCGGCGAGGTCGCTGTTGGTGACCGTGGCACCGACGCGCAGTCCGCCGTCCGCGGCCGGCTCGATGCGGTCCAGGGGCAGTTCCCGTACGTCGACGAGGCGGGCGGGGCGTTCCACGCCGCTCTTCATCAGGTCGACCAGATTGGTGCCGCCGGCGAGGTAGCGCGCGTCCGGATCGTCGTCGAGGAGGGCGACAGCACCCGACACGTCGGGGGCCCGGCGGTAGTCGAACTCCCTCATGCGGCGGCCTCCCTGGACTGCGCCGGCACGTCCGCAGCTGACGAGGCGTCGGCCTCGGCCGCTCGTGCGACGGCTTCGACGATCGACGTGTAGGCGCTGCAGCGACACAGGTTGCCGCTCATCCGCTCACGGATCTCGTCCGGGGTCAGAGGTGGCGGCCCGGCCGTCGGACGTACGTCGTCGGAGGCGGCGCTCGGCCAACCGGCCGCGTGCTCCGCGAGCATGCCGATCGCCGAACAGATCTGTCCGGGGGTGCAGTAACCGCACTGGTATCCGTCGAGTTCGAGGAACGCCTGCTGCACCGGATGCAGGTGGTCGCCGTCCGCGACGCCTTCGATGGTGGTGATCTCACGTCCTTCGGCCGCGACCGCGAGTTGCAGACAGGCAACCGTCCTGCGGCCGTCGACAAGAACGGTGCAGGCACCGCACTGCCCCTGGTCGCAGCCCTTCTTGGTGCCGGTGAGATCGAGTCGCTCGCGCAGGGCGTCGAGCAGGGTGGTGCGGTGGTCGACGGGCAGCGTGTGCTTCTCGCCGTTGATGTGCAGGGTGATGACGCTGGACGTCGATAAGGCCATGAGCAACTTCCTTCAGGCATTCGGTACTTGCGGGGCCTCGAGCCTCGGGCGGGGCGTGGACCCGGAAGGCGCCGTCTCGGCTACCTGGGGTGCGCGTCGCCGTGAGAGTGTGCCGGTGGTGGCGCGACTTCGCTGGTGATGTCATGAGTCGGGGGGTGATGGTGAGCGCTTATGACAGTGGGGGCGTGACGGTGGTGCGCTTGTGCTTGTGCTTGTGCTTGTGGGAGCGCATGGAGTGCACGGCGGAAGACAAACAGCGCTGAACGGCGGCAGAGGACTGACGTGCCTGTCGTGTCCGGAGCTAGAGTGGACCCCAACCGGACATCTGTCCGCTACCCGGGAAACGTAACGGACAGCTGTCCGCTTTGGCAAGGGTGCGCTCCTGCCGCGTGCCTCAAGGAGTGACGGTGCAGCACAAAAAAGACACCCCACTGCGCTCGGACGCGCAACGCAACCGTGAGCGCATCCTGTGCGTCGCCCTGACCGAACTGACGCAGTGTCCGGACGCGCCCCTCAGCACCATCGCCAAGAAGGCGGGGGTCGGCCAGGGCACGTTCTACCGCAACTTCCCCAACCGCGAGACCCTTGTCCTGGAGATCTACCGCCACGAGATGCAGCAGGTCGCCGACAGCGCGACGCAACTGCTCCAGGAGCTGCCGCCGCAGCAGGCCCTGCGCACCTGGATGGACCGACTGGCCGAGTTCGCCATGACCAAGGCGGGCCTGGCCGACGCGATCCGCCTCGCCACCAGCGCGCCAGGTGGTCCGGCGAAACCCTCCCCCACCCCCGTCGCCGAGGCAGCCGAACTCCTGCTCCGCACAGCCGAGGAGGCAGGCACCATCCGCCCCGGGGTCACGGCCGACGACTTCGTCCTCGCCATCGCCGGCCTGTGGCAGATGACCCCGACAGAGGACTGGCGACCGCGCGCGGCACGGCTTCTCGACCTGGTCATGGACGGGTTGCGGGCGGGTGCGGCGCGGCCGTGAAGGTCAGCGGCGTGTGACCGCACGCGACCGTCATCGGTCGGGTCGTAGGCCTCCGTGCCGCAGGCCGAGTACATGGGACCTGGCGGCCAAGCTGCGGCAGTCCAGTGGCGGCAAAGCCTGACGGACGGCAAGCGCGAGCTCCTGGAGCAGCTCGGGCGTCGCCCCTCTGCCGCCAGACCAGGAGATGTGACGGACCGTCCGGGCCGAAATACCCAGGACGCCGAGAGCCCTTGTGGCTCAAAGCAACGGCTCACGGATCCGTGCGGCTCAACCCCGACTGCTCGACGGCCGCAGCGGAACGAGGGCGGCGAACCGTCGAGCCCGCATCGAGGTTCGGGCGGGTGTCCACGTCGAGGTTTGCGTCCCCGTATGGACGGTCCGCCTGGTGCGCCGTGGTCGACGAGGTACAGGTGCCCTTGCCCGTGCCGTCGCAGGACCCCGACCGCAATCCCGTACACAATCCCGTATTCATGTGACCGGCATCACAGTAGGCAGGGAGGTCATCCTCAGGTCATCATATGACCTGATCACTGCACGACCGGGCGAGTGAGCATGGCCGCGCGGTACGAGACCGAGCCGCGCCCGGTGCGAGAGCCGAACAGCAGGACGAGGATGGGCATGAACGACCAGCAGACGCCAGACAGGTCGGCACGGCCGCGCGTGGGCGTGGTGGGGCTCGGGGCCATGGGTCTCGGCATGGCACGCAGCCTGCGCGGCGCGGGCCACGAGGTGGGGGTCCACGACCTCCGACCGCAGGTGGCCGCGGACTTCGCCCGGGACGGCGGCATCGCGTACGCCTCCCCCGCCGCCCTCGCCGCCGAGACGGACGTCCTTGTCGGCGTCGTGGTCAACGCCTCGCAGGTCGACGCCGTGCTTTTCGGCCCCGAAGGCGCCGCCGACCGGCTCCGCCCGGGTGCCGTCTACGTGATGTGCTCAACGGTCGACCCGGGCTGGTCCGCCGAGCTGGAGGGGCGGCTGGCCGAGAGGGGCGTGCTGTACCTGGACGCCCCCATCTCCGGCGGCGCCGTCCGCGCGGCCGCCGGTGAACTCACGATGATGACCTCCGGCTCCCCCGCCGCGTACGCACTCGCCGACCCGGTCCTGGAGGCCATGAGCAGCACGGTCTACCGGCTGGGCGAGAGGGCCGGGCTCGGCTCCAAGGTCAAGATCGTGAACCAGCTGCTCGCGGGCGTGCACATCGCGGCGGCGGCCGAGGCGATGGCCCTCGGCATCAAGGCCGGGGTCCCGGCCGAAGCCCTGTACGAGGTCATCACGCACAGCGCGGGCAACTCCTGGATGTTCGAGAACCGCATGGCGCATGTACTCGCCGGGGACTACACGCCGCTGTCCGCAGTCGACATCTTCGTCAAGGACCTCGGGCTGGTGCTCGACGCCGCGCGACCCGACAGGCTCCCGCTCCCCCTCGCCTCCACCGCGCACCAGATGTTCCTGCACGCCTCGGCTTCCGGGCTCGGCGGCGAGGACGACAGCGCGGTGATCAAGATCTTCCCGGGCGTGGACCTGCCGAAGTCGGCCAACCCGGATCCGACGGACCTGCCCAAGGCGGTGGGCTGACATGGGAATCCGACTCGGCTGCCTCGCCGACGACTTCACCGGCGCCACAGACCTCGCGAACAACCTGGTGCGTGCAGGCATGCGCGTCGTCCAGCTGATCGACGTACCGGAGGACCGGATCGACGGGCAGGCCATCGATGCCGACGCCGTCGTCATCGCCCTCAAGTCGCGGACGACTCCCGCGTCCGACGCCGTCGACGCCTCGCTCCGGGCCCTCGCCTGGCTGAGGTCCGCCGGCGCCGAGCAGATCTACTTCAAGTACTGTTCCACCTTCGACTCCACCCCCGCCGGCAACATCGGCCCGGTCACCGAGGCACTGATGGACGCCCTGGGCGCGGACTTCACGATCGCCACTCCGGCGTTCCCCGACAACGGCCGCACCGTCTTCAAGGGCCACCTCTTCGTCGGTGACGTGCTGCTCAGCGAGAGCGGGATGCGGCACCATCCGCTGACGCCGATGACCGACCCGAACCTCGTCTCCGTGCTGCAGGCTCAGACCGGGCGGCCCGTCGGTCTCGTCGACCACACCGTCGTCGCGGGCGGCGGCGATGCCGTCCGGACCCGGTTCGACGAGCTGCGCAAGGAGGGTGTCGGGGTCGCGATCGTCGACTCCGTGTCCAACCGCGACCTCGTACGGTTGGGCGAGGCCGTACGGGACCTGCCGCTGGTGACCGCCGGTTCCGGACTCGCGATCGGGCTGCCCGCGAACTGGGGCTTCGAGCCGTCCGCCGCGGCCGCGCAACTGCCGCCGGCCGACGGGCATGCCGCCGTCGTCTCCGGCTCGGTGTCCGACGCCACGAACGGGCAGGTGCTGAAGTTCCTGCGCACCGGACGGCCCGCGTTCAGCGTGGACCCGCTGCGGATCGCGGCCGGTGAGGACGTGGCCGGGCAGGCGCTCGCCTTCGCCGAGGCGCACCTCGCCGACGGGCCGGTCCTCGTCCACTCCACCGAGGCACCCGATACGGTACGGGCCGTCCAGGGCCGGCTCGGTGCCGCCGAGGCCGGTGAGCTGGTGGAGCGGACACTGGCCCGCGTGGCACGGGGACTCGTGGACCGCGGGGTCCGCCGGCTCGTCGTCGCGGGCGGCGAGACCTCGGGCGCCGTCGTCCAGGCGCTCGGCATCACCCGCCTCCGTATCGGACCGCAGATCGCGCCCGGGGTGCCCTGGTGCGCGGCGACGCTGCCCGGGGGCGACATCCTCCACATCACCCTCAAGTCCGGCAACTTCGGCGGCCCCGACTTCTTCACGGACTCGCTGGCCCTCCTGGACGGGGAAGCATCGTGACCACCGACGTGACCACGGACACCACACCGGACACCACCGTGGACGCCGCGCGCCGCGAGATCGTCCGGGTCGGTACCAGCCTGTTCGCCCGGGGATACGTGCACGCCAGCGCCGGAAACATCAGCGCGCGGGTCGGCGACAGCCACCTGATCACGCCCACCGACGCCGCCCTCGGCTTCCTCGACCCCGACCGGCTCGCGCTGGTCGACGCCTCCGGTGAGCAGGTGGCGGGCGACCGCGCCAGCAAGACCCTCGCGCTGCACCGGCGCATCTACGAGGCCGACCCCACGGCCCGGTTCGTCATCCACACCCACTCCACGCACCTGGTCGGGCTCACCCTGGCCGGTGTGTGGCACCAGGACGACGTGCTCCCGCCCATCACCCCGTACTACGTGATGAAGGTGGGGCACGTTCCGCTCGTCCCTTACCACCGGCCCGGCGATCCGCGCGTGGCCGACCTGGTGACCGCCCTGATCGCCGACCGGGCGGCGGGCGGCACCCCCATCAGGGCCGTGCTGCTGGAACGTCTGGGCCCCGTCGTCTGGGGTCCCGACCCGGCCACCGCCCTCGCCGTCCTCGAGGAACTCGAGGAGACGGCACGTCTCTGGCTCCTGACCGATCGTCGCCCTGAGCCACTCCCCCGTCACGCGATCGACGAACTGAGGTCCACGTTCCGAGCAGCGTGGTGACCAGCCCCCCACCCCGTCAGAGAATCCCCTGAGCCGCTTACGAAGGATTGCTCCATGTCCCTGTCTGCGACGACGGACGAGGCCGCCCCCGACCTCGCCCGTGAGAACGCCGTCTTCCGCAAGGTCGTACGACGCATCGTCCCCTTCCTGATCCTCTGCTACGTCTTCTCGTACCTGGACCGCGTCAACGTCGGCTTCGCCAAGCTGCAGATGTCGGACGACCTCGGGTTCAGCGAGGCCGCGTACGGCCTGGGCGCCGGTCTGTTCTTCATCGGCTACTTCCTCTTCGAGGTGCCGTCGAACCTGATGCTGCAGCGCATCGGCGCCCGTACCTGGATCGCCCGGATCATGATCACCTGGGGCGTGGTCTCGGCGTCGTTCATGTTCGTCAACAGCGAGACCACGTTCTACGTGCTCCGGTTCCTCCTCGGTGCCGCGGAGGCCGGCTTCTACCCGGGCGTGATCCTCTACTGCACCTACTGGTTCCCCTCGCACCGGCGGGCCCGGGTGATCGCGCTGTTCATGTCCGCGATCCCGGTCGCCGGCATCTTCGGCAACCCCCTCTCCGGCTGGATCATGGACCGTTTCCAGGGAGTGAACGGCTGGCAGGGCTGGCAGTGGATGTTCCTGCTGGAAGCCATCCCGGCGCTGATCATCGGTGTGGCGACGCTGTTCTACCTCGACAACGGAGTGCGCGACGCGAAGTGGCTCAGCGACGAGGAGAAAGACATCGTCGAGCGGGCGATCGCCGCGGACACCGCGCACCAGACCGTGCACGGCAAGACGTGGGACGCCTTCCGCGAGCCCAAGGTGTGGCTGATGTGCCTCATCTACTTCTGCTTTGTGATGGGCCAGTACGCCCTGACCTTCTGGATGCCCACCTTCGTCCAGTCCACCGGCATCGAGGGCAGCCTCGCGATCGGTGTGCTGAGCGCCGTGCCGTTCCTTGCCGCACTCGTCGCGATGAACGTGTTCGGGCGGTCCGCGGACAAGCTCCGTGAGCGCCGCTGGCACCTGGTGATCCCGTCGCTGATGGGCGCCGTCGGCTTCTCGCTCGCGGCGAGCTGGTCCGGGTCGACCGCACTGTCCCTGGCCGCGCTGTCCTTCGCCGCGGCCGGTGTGCTGACCTGTGCCCCGCTGTTCTGGTCGCTGCCGACCGCGTTCCTGGGCGGCACCGCCGCGGCGGCCGGTCTCGCCGTCATCAACTCGGTGGGCAACCTGGCCGGCTTCGTCAGCCCGTACATGATCGGCGCGCTCAAGGACGCGACCGGTTCGACCGAGCTCCCGATGTACGTGCTGGCGCTCAGCCTCGTCGTCGGCGCGGGCGCGGTCCTCACCACGAAGAAGCAGATCGTCAACCGCTAGCCGGGCCGGATCGTCAACCGCCGACCCGATCGAGGAGCCACACCATGCCGAGGTTCGCCGCGAACCTGTCGATGATGTACACCGAGCACGATTTCCCCGACCGTTTCGCCGCGGCCTCGGCGGACGGCTTCGAGGCCGTCGAGTACCTCTTCCCGTACGCCTACGAGACCGCCGAACTGCGCCGCCTGCTCGACGAGAACGGCCTGCGCCAGGTCCTCTTCAACGCACCGCCCGGCGCCTGGGACTCCGGCGAGCGCGGTACCGCGGCGCTGCCCGGGCGCGAGGCCGAGACCCGCTCCGGGATCGAACGGGCCCTGGAGTACGCTGCGGCCCTCGGCAGCCCCCGGGTGCACGTGATGGCCGGACTGGTCGGACCCGACGCCGTGCCCGCGGCCCGGGACACGTACCTGGCCAATCTCACCTGGGCCGCCGAGAAGGCCGCCGCGGTCGGCGTCGACATTCTGATCGAGCCGATCAACGGCCGTGACATGCCCGGCTACTTCCTGAGCCGGCAGGCCGAGGCGCACGCAGTGGTCCAGTCGGTGGGCGCGCCGAATCTCAAGGTGCAGCTCGACCTCTACCACTGCCAGATCGTCGAGGGTGACCTCACCGCGACCCTGCGCCGGGACCTGCCGACCGGCCGGGTCGGCCATCTGCAGATCGCGGGCGTGCCCGACCGCCATGAGCCCGACCAGGGCGAACTCGCCATCGACCATCTGTTCGCCGTCATCGACGAGCTGGGCTTCGACGGCTGGATCGGCTGCGAGTACCGCCCCCGCGCCGGTACGAGCGAAGGGCTCGGCTGGCTGAAGAACAACCTGCACGTCCAAGGATTCCGAGGAGAAGAAACCGCATGAGGATCGTCATCACAGGTGGCTTCGGCTTCCTGGGCCGCCGGGTCGCCGCCGCCCTGCTGGAGCGTCGGACGTTCCGCGGCGCGCCCGTCGACCGGCTCGTCCTCGCCGACCGGTTCGTACCGCCGGCGGCACCCGAAGCGGCCGATCCGCTGGTCGACATCGTGCAGGGCGATCTGGCCGACCGGATCGGCGAGGTGTTCGCGGAGCCGGTGGACGTGCTGATCCATCTCGCCTCCGCGGTCTCGGCCGAGTGCGAGGCCGACTTCGACCTCGGGATGGGCGCCAACCTGGACACGACCAGGGCGCTGCTCGACGCCGCGCGGGCGCAGTCGGCCGCCGGCGGGCCGACGGTACGCGTCGTGTTCTCCAGCAGTGTCGCGGTGTACGGCTCCGACCCGACGCTGCCGCTGCCGCCGGTGGTCAGCGAGGCGACGCTGCCGACCCCACGGTCGAGCTACGGGACTCAGAAGCTGGTCTGCGAACAACTCGTCGCCGAGTACACACGGCGCGGTTTCCTCGACGGGCGGGTGGCCCGGCTGATGACCGTGTCGGTGCGGCCGGGCAAGCCGAACGCGGCCGCCTCCGGCTTCCTGTCCGGGATCGTCCGCGAACCGCTCGCGGGCCTGCCGGCGACCTGCCCGGTCGATCCCGCCCTGCGGGTGGCCCTGGCCTCGCCGCAGCGCACCGTCGAGGGCATCCTGCGCATCGCCGAGGCCGATCGGGGCTCCGGTCCGGGCCGGCTCGACGGCGGGCTGCCGGTCAACCTGCCGGCGCTCACGGTGTGCGTCGCCGACATACTGGCCACACTGCGGCGGGTCGCCGGGGACTCCGTCGCCGACCTGGTGACGATCTCACCCGACCCGGCCGTCGAGGCCATCGTGGGCTCATGGCCCGCCGAGTTCGACAACGCCCGCGCCGCCGCCCTGGGCCTGGAGCCCGACCCGAGCTTCGAGTCGGTGGTACGCGACTACATCGAGGCGCACCCGGAGGCGGTCGTCGGGCCGCTCGCGGCGAGTCCGACGGGGTCCGCGCCGATAGACTGAACACCATGTTTTCCAAGGTGAGCGGTCCCGTCCGGCTCGCGGACCAGGTCGCCGCGATCCTCGCGGAGGAAATCGAGTCCGGACGGCTGGCCGAGGGCGACAAACTGCCGACGGAAGTCGAGCTGGTCAAGCAGCTCGGCGTCAGCCGTACGGTGGTGCGCGAGGCCGTGTCCCGGCTCCGCAACGCGGGCCTGGTCGAGCCGCGCCAGGGCCGCGGCGTGTTCGTCCTGCCGCGCCGCACCCGGCCACTCGACCTGGAGGCCGAGGCCGCCGCCACCAAGTCCAAGGTCCTGCAGATCGTGGAAGTGCGGCGCGCGATGGAGGGCGAGGCCGCGTCCCTCGCGGCCACCCGCGCCACGGCCGCCGACCTCTCCCGTATGCGGGCGGCCCTGGACGCGATCGACGCGGCGGTCGCGGCCGACGGTGACGGTGTGGAGGAGGACCTGGCCTTCCACCGGTCCATTGCCGAGTCGACCGGCAACGCGGTCATGGTCTCGACCATGCGGTACCTGGGCGAGGTCATGCGCAGCGGCATCCGCGTCACCCGCGCCAACGAGGCCCGCCGCGGCGACTTCATCGAAGAGGTCCGCAAGGAACACCACGCCATCTTCGCGGCAATCGGCACCGGCGACCCGGACGCGGCCCGCGCCGCCGCGCTCACCCACATGAAGCACGCGGCCTCCCGGCTCCAGGACGCGGACGAACGGTTCTGGGCGGACACCGAGGACCTGGCCGTGGACCTGGACGCTGCTCGCTGATCGGGTCAACGGCCGCTTGCCAGTGCGTCATGCGGCTCCAAGTAATCCTCGGAGGGGGCCCGCACTCACGCCGGACGTTCATGCTGCACGTGCACTTCACATCCGACGATGTGGCGCTTGTGCGGCTCGCGCCCGCACCGAACGTCGTGTGGGAGATCGCCAACGGATTCCGACGCTGGGCAGCTCGGACGGTTCCGTGACGTTCGGCTCCTGTCGGCACCGGGCCGAGCGGCTGTCACCCACGAGTCGCCTGCTCGCCCCGATCCTGCGGGGAGCGTCTGCATGCCCTCTCGGCCTGCCCCTCGCCGAACGACCGCGATCACGCCGAGAGGAACGGCTCCGTCAAATGCGGCGTCGCCAGATGGAGCGTGGTGGCGGTTTCGCGGCCGAGCATGCGCTGCCTTGAGTGCCTGGCCGCCTCAGGGTCGGCCTCGTGCGCGTAGGCGAGCTCGGGGTGGAGCAGCTGCAGCGCGTGCACCAGGAGGTCGCCGGTGACGAGCGCCAACTCGCGTCCCTCGGCGACCAGCACGCTCTGGTGTCCGGGCGTGTGACCGGGCGTGGCGACCGCGCGCCCTGCGCGCAGCGGTGTGTCCCCGTCGAGGAGCCGGAGCCGACAGGCGGCCGCGAGCGGGTCGGTGAGGGTCTCACGCAGCTGCGGGTTGAGCGCGTCGATGGCATCGAACTCGGCCCGCTGGAGAAGGTATTCGGCGTTCGGAAAGTAAGGGCGGCGGCCGCTGGTCGCACCGCCGGTCGAAGCGTTGCCGTCCACCGCGCCGCCCGCTGATGGGACGCCCTCCTCGGTCACGACCGCCCACCCGACGTGGTCGGTGTGCAGATGTGTGAGCACCACGGTGTCGACTTCAGCCGGGTCGATGCCCGCGGCGGCGAGCGACTCGGGGAGCGCACCGGGCACGGGCGCCCACGAGGCGGCCGGGCTGTCCGCCGGACCGATCCCGGCGTCCACGACCGTGAGGCCTTTGTCACCGCGTATCGCGTACGCGCGGAACTGGAGCCGCCAGCGGCCCTCGGCATCGACCGCGCCCGGGTCGTAGCGGTCGGCCTCGGCCCACTGAGCGGCCGTGGCCTCGGGGAAGGCATCGGCACGCGGGGAGAAGAACGGGCCCTCTCCGTCGGCGAGGGCGATGATCTCGGTCGAGCCGATCCAGAGGCGGGGAACGAGGAGGGACATGGCCGCGATCCTGCCATGCCTTCATCCCGGTGGGCGCACGCTGGCTCAATTGCAGGAAGGCTGGTGGCGCATCTTCCGCAAGGCCGCCCTCGCCGGCCGGTCATTCGCCAACCGCGACGACATCGCATCCGCCACCACACCGGCGACCGACCAGCTCAACGCCCATGCCAACCCCTGGATCTGGGGCAGACCGCCACCACCAACTCGCCTACCGCGGCGCCGATATGTGTACACCGTTTGAGGAATCCAGCACTAAATGATGTCCCGTAAGCCCTGTTCAGGCATGTGATGATCTTGGTGTGGATGCTGTGGTGACAGCGGCTGAGCCGAAGTGGGTTGGTCTGTTCGCGGGACTGAACGAGCGGCAGTTCCGCAAGCTCGTGGTGCTCGTGCGGCGTAGAGGTGGGGGCAAGCCCACCGGCGGCCGGCCCTGGGCCCTACCTCTGGAGGACCGCATATTGCTTGTGGCGGCGTACTGGCGGACGAACCTGACGATGCGGCAGCTGGGGCCGTTGTTCGGGATCTCGAAGTCAGCAGCGGACCGGGTCATCGACCACATCGCTCCACTTCTTGCTCTGGCCCCGGTCCGGCGACGGCACCCGGCCGACACGGTCCTGATCGTGGACGGCACCCTGGTCCCGACCCGCGACAGGAGCGTGGCCGCTTCCAGCAAGAACTACCGCTATTCCACGAACCATCAGGTCGTCATCGATGCCAACACCCGGCTGGTCGTGGCGGCCGGACGCCCACTGCCCGGCAACCGCCACGACGCCCGTGCCTACCGGGAATCGGGCGTGGACCGCGCCGTGAAGAATGCGCCTGTCCTCGGCGACGGTGGCTATCGCGGTACACCCACCCTCATCCCGCACTGGCCGCGTAAGGACCGACCGCTCACGCCTGAGCAGCAAGCCGACAACGCCGTCCACCGCCGGGCCAGGGCCCGCGTCGAGCACGCCTTCTCCCGGATGAAGACCTACAAGATCCTCCGCGACTGCCGCTTACGCGGCGACGGTGTCCACCAGGCCGTCCTCGGCGTGGCCAGGCTGCACAATCTGGCCCTCGCCGGGTAGCTCCACCTCAGCCAGGACGTCCTCAGACCTGATCCAACACCCGCTTACGGGACATCATTTAGTACCGTCGCTGGTATGCCGTCCCTGGACGTGTCCTTCACCGAAGAGGAACTCGAAGGCGTCCGGGCCGCAGCCGCTGCCGAGGTCAAGAGCCTCAAGCAGTACCTGCACGACCTCGGAGTCCGGGAGGTGCGGCGTAAACAGTTCGTAGCTGGCGCGACGGAATGGGCCGACCGTCTGCGCGGCGAGTTCGACGAGGCCTTCCCCGACGAAGTGCCGCCCACCTAGCACGGCGGCGGAGCCGCTGCCGCCCCTCCACATCGACGTTTCCTGGCTACTGGACGTCCGGTAGCGGACCGCCTGGTATCTGGCGGCCGCGGAGGCGTTGCTGGCAGGCGGTGACCAGGGCACGCCAGCGGGAACCGGCGGCGGATTCATCGGGCGAGCCACCGTCTGGCTTTGTGCAGTGGGAGAGGTTCGTGAGGTTGCCGGAGTCCGGCACGAGACCCGTAGGGTCGCGGGTATGACGGACGATCAGCAGCAGGAACAGGCCGTGGCGGGCGCCTGGGCGAGGATCGAGGAGTGGCTGGAGCGGCACGCTCCGCTCTCCTACCGGATGCTTCCTCCGCCCGCCCCGGAGGCCGACATCCGTGAGATCGAGCAGGAATTCGACCTCATCGTCCCGCCGGGCCTCAAGGCCTTCTACCGCCTCCGCAACGGCACGGGTCACCCCGGTGACTTCGGCTGGACACCCGAACCCGAGACCGGGCTCCCCCTGCAAGGACAGGAGACAGCCTGGCTGTTGCCGAGGAAGCATGGGATCCCTCCGGTGCAGCATCTGCCGTACTGGGATGAGGGCCCACACACGATCGGTCGCCCGGACGACCCCATGGTGCGGTACCTGGCCTTCGCTGCGACTGACCGCAGCGGTCTGTACGGGCTGTTCACGGACTGCACCCCAGGACCCGGCTACGGACGGATCGGAACCTTCGAAGAGGCCGGCATCCCCAAGCTGGGCGTGTGGCCGTCGTTTGCCGACTACCTCATCGAAGTCGCCGATGCCCTGTACGAGAACCGCGGCGTGGAGTACGCGGACGGACACCAGGACAAGAAGGTGCCCGGTCTCGTCGGTCAGGCCCTTGTGTGGGACGGTCCGGCACATCCGCGGGACCCGGAATGGACACGCTTCGCATAGCACTGTGGCCGGAACACCCCAGGGTGCTCCGGCCGCAGGCTTGGTCAGTCAGGAGTCAGGTCAGCCGACCTTCTTCCACGCGCAGACCGTGTCGGCGTTCTTGCAGTGCTCGAAGCCGGGATCGCTGATGAAGAACCCGTCCTTGTCGAGCAGCCGCATCTGCGGAACGAACTTGATGCCGAGCTCGCGGAAGGCGCCCGTGTTCTGATCCGTGGGAACGGAGGCACGACCACACTTCTCGTTCCACTTCGGGCCGGTGTAGCCGTCGCGGGTTTCTGCAAGCAGTCCCCACGTGCCGCCGGTCATGGGTTTGGTGTAGAGCTGTGCGCATTCCTTCCCGGAAGCGACTTGGTTCGGACCGTTCGGCATGCCGCCGCTCTGGTACGTACTTGCCGGCGCGTACTCGTCGCACGATCCGTTGGGCGTTGCAGGGTTGGGCTTGAAACCGCTGGTCCCTGTGGGGCAGACGATCTCTCGGCTGTCGTTGTTGGTCCAGTCCCCGCCGTCCGGATCAGCGTTGTTGCCGGGGCCGAGGTAGGTGACGAGGGAATCCCACTTCCGGCTGCCGGGGTGGGAGGGGAGCTTCTCCTGCAGCAGCCAGTAGTAGGCGCCGGCCGCCGGGTACAGGTTGGTGTCGACAGTCCAGGTGGGCGAGAAGTACGGGAAGACACAGCCGGTCTTGATGCTGCCTCCGGCGATGTCGTCACAGCGTGGCGCGAGCTCCCGGACACGGACGTCGCCGCTGGTGCCGAGGCTCGTCTCGGCATGCGCGTTTCCGGCGTCGACGGAACCGCGTAGGCTCCAGCCGAGGTCGAACTGCTCCTTGCCGGTGCTGTTCCAGATCGTCTGCCTCTTCGCGGTCATCGCGTACTGGGCACCGACTTCGCCGACCGCCCAGTGCGGCGTGGTGTTGAGGCCGTCGTTGCTCGACCACTGGACCTGCGAGCTGGTGCAGTCACTGCAGTTGTCGGACGGCACCCAGGTGAGGTGAACACCTTCCGTGGCTGCATCGATCTGCGTCGGAACCACCGTGAGCTGCTGGTCGAACTCCGCCCGGGTCGTGCCGGTGTCCGCCTGCTTGTTGTACAGCTTGATCTGCTGGGACAGCGCAAACGTGGCGGTGCCGAACCTCGGCAGGTCATCGGCGTCGACGAAGATCAGGGTCGCGTAGCCGACGTTCTTCAGGCACGCCTCGCCCCGGTTCATGTAGTCCTTGCCATCCGATTTCGAGGCGCACCACGAGACGAGATCGGCGCCCCGAAGAGCTTGCCTCATCGCTCCCTTGGCGACCGCCGCGTCTTCGGGAGTCGGCGCGTCACGACTGATCTCGATGCACACCTTCCGCCCCTCGTCGTCCGGGGCGGAGCACTTGCGGCCGGTGTCATCGCCGCGCAGTCCCGTGACCGGGCCGGGATCGGTACGCGTGAACTCGATCGGAGTCTGCGCAAGCGAGTCGATGCCGGACGTGGCCTGAGGTGCCGGGAAGGTGACGTACGGCTTCTCGGCCGGGGGCACGTTGATCTTGAAGGTGGAGTACGGGGACCAGTCGCTCTCGTACACGTCACTGGTGGCGTCGTACCCGGAAGAGCGGACCGCGTAGGTGACACCGTTCTTGAGCTTGCCGGCCGGAACCGTGACGGAGGCCGGCTTGCCGGCGGTTACCTCGCCGGAGACGAGGACGCCCCACTGGTTCTCGTCGGTCAGCTTGACGACCGTGGCCGTGGGCTTGCCGCTGGAATCGGTGGTGTGGACCTCGAAGGTCGCAGTGGTCTTGTGGCCGCTGGGGGCACTGACAGTGTTGCGTAACGTCGGTGTGGTGGTGTCGGTCTGCCACACGTTGTTGGTCTTCGTAAAGGGCGGGCCGACTTCGGGTCCGTTGGGAGTGTTCGGCTCGGCGGCCGCAACTGCCCGTGCGCCGGGACCGTGCACGCGCGGCGGGCTGTCGGAGCCCCCGGCCGAGTAGGCGGTGCCGGTGGCACCGGATCCGATGACGATCGCGAGGATCGCGCCGAGGGCTAAGCGACGTCTTCCTGCGGTTCTTGCGGTGAGGGATATCAACCTGCGGCCTCCCTGTGAGAACAGATGTACGAATCCCATCAGGCCGCTGAGGTGAGAACCATGGCCGAAGTCACGGTTTAAGTGACGAGAGAAAGAGATGAGCCATCAGGGACTCCCGTCCGGGGTCGGGCTGAAGGCCGCCTCGGTGGACCGAAGTTTGCCCCTGCTCCCGGCTCGCCGATCCGCGGCGGGGCCGATGACCCTGCCGACGCCGCGCGCAGTCCGGCTAGGGGGCTTCGTTTGGATCACTGGTCGGACCAGAGGAAGATGCCTGCGATGTGGAGTCCGGCCAGGTAGATGGTCGCGGTCTTCTCGTAGCGCGCGGCGATGCCTCGCCACTGCTTCAAGCGGTTGATGCACCGCTCAACGGTGTTGCGCTGTTTGTAGGTCTCGCGGTCGAAGGCTGGTGGCCTGCCACCTCGGCTCCCCAGGCGCATTCGAGGGGCTCGCTGGTCGGCCGGCACGGGGATCACCGCGCGGATGCCGCGCTTGCGCAGGTACTCGCGGATCGCGATGCTGGAGCAGGTGGCACAGTGCACGCAATGCGTGCTTGTGGCGCTGCGCGGGGTCGACCCGAAGGCCGTGCGTGTCCTGTCGGAGGCTGGAGCAACGGGGGGCTGGTCCTCCGCGCCAGGGCCGGCGGACACAACCCGCGCGCCGGCTCGGCCGGATACCGCGGGGAATCAGCCATGAGGTCCGCGAGGGGCAAGCCCCGGACGACGGCTCGACGCACGTCTTCAGCGTCCTCTCCCGATCACGCCGCTCCCGCGGCAAGCGGAGGAACGCCCCCTGTCTACGGATCCCGAGCCCTTTCGGCGCTGCCCTTCGCGATTCCCGCGCGTCAGTCCATCACCCTGCCTTCCCGTCCGTGGAGTCCAGCACGCCCCCGCCGCGAGTCGGTAAGTTCCTGGGCTGTCGCGTCACCGTGTGCGCCGCCCGGCCGGTGTTCGCCGCGCCGACGCGCTTCCCCGCGGCGGACAAGGTCGTCGTGGACCGGCCGCACCACTGACTGTCGGGCACCCGGACGCTGGAAGTCGCGCTGCGGCTGCCAATCGCGTTCGTGGGAGCGATGGGCTCGCGCCGTACCCACATCGACCGGGACCGCGGGTTGCGTGAAGTGGGCATGAGTGCGGCTCGGCCGGACCTCGCTTCCCGGTCCGGCCGAGCCACCCCGACCCTCAGATCACCGATCCCGAAGTGATCCGTCCACCTCGAAGACCATGTCGCTGGCGCTCTAGGTCACGGCGATCTTCACGGTCGTCTCCGCGTACATGGGCGGCGTGAACTGGTCGCGAACCTGCACCTTCACCGTGTAGTCACTGGCCGCATCGCTCGGGAACTCTCCCGAGATGTGGCCGTTCTCCACCTTGATGCCTGTGGGCAGCGACGGGTTCACCTCGGTGGTGACCAGCGAGCCCTGGAAGATCGAGTCACCGCCCGAGAACAGGGCGACATCGAATTGCTCGCCACGCTTCACCGATATGTTCTGGCTCTCCTCGATGGGCCGCGGGCGGTGGGCGTGCGCGTCGCTTGCCGCGGCCCCCTGCAGGATCAGCGAGGCTCCTGCCATGACCGCGTCGCATACCGATACCAGAACCCACACGTTCTTCGGCACTGCCTTGTGCAGCGTGATGTTGCGGATCACCTGACAGGCCCTGGGCGCTGCGTCGAGCACGGATTCGGCCATGGCCATGGCGTAGAGCGGGGCCGGCATCTCGTCCTTGGACGCCTGGGTGCCCCCGACGTTGCAGGTGAGAATCCCCAAGCCGAAGGCCAGCTGGATGATCGAGCCCGGGACCAGGCTCTCCGCCGCCTTCTTCTTGGCCTTCTCCGGATCCGGGTCGCCGTCGTACCCGAGGTTCTTCAACAGGGAGGAGACCGCCCCCGTGTTGTCCCAGAACATGGAGGCCACCGAAGAGACGATGTCGAGAACGAAGGCCACCGACTTCACGGTGCACCCGGCGATCCCCCAGCCGTCCCAGTCCTTGCGCGGCGAGGTGACGGAGGGGATGCTCAGCGCGTAGGACCATGCCGTGCCGACGATCTCACAGACGTTCAGGATTTCCTCGGCGATGTTCTTCTTGTTCCAGGACGGGATCCAGTCCGTCGGACCTTTCAGGAGATCGGTGAGCCCTACGACGACGGCGAGCATGACGCCGGCCGGGATGGCGCTGCACTGGAATTCCACCAGCCGCATGTTCTCGTCCGGGTCCTGCGCGACCGGCTCACCCGTGGTGGGTTCGCTGAAGGTGGGGATGGGGATCGTCACGAACTTGCCCCCGGGGAAGGGCGGGTTGTTCACGCCGTTGATGAGCTTGTACAGCGTGGTGACGAAGAACGCCATGATCAGGCTGGCGAGGCCGAGGATGCTGGGCCTTTCGCGCTCCTCCGGCTTGACGCCGGCAGCCGACTGCACCCAGGTGTAGAGGGTCTCGACGAATCCCATATCCTCCAGTGGCTGGATGAGGAGCGCGACGACCTCGTCGACCACTTTGACCGTGAAGTCGACGAACTTCTTGACGAGTTTCCCCGCCGCCACGAGGAAGTCGTCCACGAACTTCTGGACGGCACGCAGGAGGTTCACCACCTTGGCGCTGCTGGTGGTTCCCGCGTCACTGGTGTCGAGGAAGTCGGTGAGGGCGTCCCAGATGGTCCCCAGGTCGGTCAGGAGGTCCGTCCATGCCTGGTCCCCGGCTAGGTCACTCACGAACTCCTTGAAGTCGTCGAGCAGCGGGCCGTCGCCCATGTCGAGTACGTCCGCGAAGGACGAGGGGAGGTCGTTGGCGCCCAGTGCCTTGTTCTGCATCCAGTTGGCCTGGGGAGTGTTGAGATCGCCCTTCGCGACCGAACCCCCGGATTCCGTGGGAATGTCACCGGACTTGTTCGGGAAGTCTCCGACGCGTGTGTCCGAGTACTGGGCGCAGATCAGGTCGAAGTACTCCTTGACCACGGGCCGTTGGTTCTGGAACCACTGCTCGGAGCGCATACCGAAGTTGGTGATCATGGTTTTGGACAGCGGCAGGACCGTGCCGGTCACGCATGACTGAATAGCCTTCTTCGTGTCCCAGATGTCACCCATCTCGAATAGTGACTTCAGCCAGTCGATCACCCGCATGATGGCGTCCGCGATCATCTGGAAGACGGCTTCCACGGCTTGGATCGCCTGCTCGACAGCCTCGATGATCATTTCGCCGAGGGAAACGATGGCATCGCCGATCCAGACCGCGATCTCGACGACGGCGGAAACAAGGACCTCGGCGACCTGGGTGGCGCCGGTCTTGATTCCCTCCCACACATCGGATGCCCAGCTGGTGAAGTCGTCCCACCAGCCCCCGTAGGAGGGGTGGCCGTTGCGGTAGCCGCGGTAGGCGTCGACCTCGTCCTGGCTCCGGAAGGCCTGGAAGGCGGGCCGGTCCTGGTCCCAGAGCTGGATGACGTAACCGACGACGGGCTCGGCGGATTCGCCGTCGAAGGTGAGCTTGAGCTCCTCGTTTCCGGCGGCCCGGGCATACATGCTGGTGCAGTGGTCGACGACGACCTGTGGTGTGAGCCCGCGGTCCTCCAGAGCAGGCCAGTCGGCGAGGTCGCTGACTCCGAGTTTCATATTGTTCGGAGTGACCTTCGCGCCCCTGAGGAGGTCGGGCGAGAACTTCCCCTTCTGGGAGGGCAGGGTACTTTCGCCGGCCAGGAAGGAGTTCGCCTGGGCGGCGAAGTCGATGGCAGCGCCTTGTTGCAGGTTGTCGGCGTTGAGGTGCACGACGGGTGGATTGAGGCCCCGCGCGGCGATGGAGACGACGAGCTTGCCGGACGGGTTCGTGGTGACGGCGATGGGCCGGCCCGGCCCCACCTGGTAGGAGACCTCGTCGATCTGCACTTCCACCAGCGAGTCCGCCGAGACGCTCACACGATGCCCGTTCATGGGCTTGCCCTCGGTGGACAGCAGGGTCGCTTCGGCGACGTAGTGCGAGACGACGAAGGGGTCCTCGATGGTGCGGGGCGAAATACGGACCTTGTCCGTCTGCCATTGCGACGTCGTGACGTCCTGCGTGCACACGCAGTACGCCTCGGCCGGGCTCATCCCGCACATCTTGATCAGCTCGGACGGCTTGAAGTCGGGGTACGGATCCAGCTGGAAGTCGATGATGTCGGCGTGCAGTCCGACCGTCACCAACATCGAGGCTCCCGGCGGCGCTTGGTAGACGGGAGCCATCCTGCCGCCGCGCTGCCCCATCACGGTCACCTTGCCGGCCCCGGGGCGGTAGGCGATCAGATACTCCAGACTTCCGGTGCCGCTGTAGTCGTATGCGGTCACCGTGTCCGCCGACGAGGCGAAGTCGTAGCCGCCCATGCCGTGCCGGTTCCAGATGTCGCAGGCGTACTGCGTGGGCGCCTTGTCATCGCGCTTGAGGATCCACACGGTCTGATCGCCGTAGTTCGGCACGTCGCCCGGGCGGTAGGCGAAGATGTGGTCGTTCTTTCCCAGGCCCGAGAAGTCGAACGGCACGAGTCGGTCGTTGGGGCGGATGAGGTCATAGCCGCCGAGGCCATGGTTGTCGCTCGCCACTTCGGCGACGAATCCGCCCCGCTTGTCGGAGGTGACGATGTAGGCCATCCCCGCGCCGGGGCGGTAGGCCAGCAGATGCGTGTTGCTGCCGGAGCTGTCGTAGTCGAGTCCGACGACGATGTCCGCGGGGTTGTTCAGGCTGAAGCCGCCCAGTCCCGTCGTGGAGGTGACCTCGGGGTGGAAGGTCCCGTCCTTCTGGGGAGCCAGGACCCAGGCCGTGCCGGTGCCAGGCCGATAGGCCAGGAGGTGATCGTTCTTCCCGGAGCCGGTGTAGTCGAACGGCACCAGTCGATCGGCGGCGCTGGCCAGGTCGTACTTCCGGCCCGGTTCACCGATGCCGCCCGTGGACGCGGAGACTACGGAGGTGAAACCGTCCGCGCCGACCTGCTTCTTGAAGATGGCGAACTTCCCTGACCCCGGCCGGTAGGCGAGAACGTGGCGGGCACATCCCGTCCCCGTGTAGTCGTAGGCCACCACCTGGTCCAAGGGAGAGGAGAAGTCGTAACCAGGAAGCCCTGATTCCGAGTGGTAGACACGATCGAATCCGCCGGGTGACGCCGTGCGGCTCACGACCCACACCACCCGCGTGCCGGGTCGGTAGGCGAGCAGGCAGTCGGCCTTGCCCTCACCCGTGTAGTCGAATGCCACCAGGCGGTCCTGCGGAGCCAGCAGATCGTAGCCGCCGATCCCCGACGGCGCGGAGGTCACCTTCGCCGACGTCCACGCCGGCTGCACCACCCGGGCTCGGTCCGGCCCCACTCCCCGGGTGATGGTCTGCCACGTGGCCTGATGGAGAACCTGGAGGTTTCCGGCCGTACCCCCCTGGTCCGAGGACGTGCCGAACACGTGGAGGAGGCCGTCGGCGTCCTGCCATACGCGCGCACGTGCCTCGACGTCGAATTCCGTGGCCACGACGCCGTCCATCATGAGGTGATGGCCTGGGGTCATGTACGACCCCGTCACCAGATAGGGGCTGTCGAGATAGGCGAAACCCACATCCCCTTGCGGGTTGTCCTGGTTGAGATTCGGAACGTAGTAGCTTCCGCAGAACTGGTCCACGGTATTACTGACGATGTAGGGACCGCGGAACTGTCCCGCTGATTCCTCGTATCGCACCAACTGCTTCCCGTTCAGGAAGTAGTAGACGTACACGTTCTTCTGACCGGTCGCCGGATAGTACGGCAGGAATCCACCACCGACGATCGGAAATCCGGGAGCGTACATGCTGGTGGTGCGCAGGGTCCAGGCGGAATCGCTGCCGGTGAACGCCGGAAGCTGTGGAACCAGCACGAAGAACGACGCGCCGCCCGAGATGGTGAGCGTCGACCCCAGCACGAGCGGCCCACTGTCCGGAGAGTACGAAACGCACAGCGAGCGGGCATAGCCGCCCTCGATGGCGAACTCGGTCCTGTTCGACCACGAGCACTGAGTGGTGCCGGCCGTTCCACCCTCCAGCATCAAGACCATTCCGAACGCCGGCGCCCCGCTGTCCCGAGGTGAGCAGATGGCCCAGACGTCACCGGACGGATGCACGACGGCCAGCACTTCGGCGACCAACGGCACGTCCGCGACGTCCTGTTGCTCCCACCCCGTGTCGGACGACTCCGTCCGCTGCAGGTAGGTCAGCTTTCCGGCAGGGGTGATGACCAGCGCTTCCTCTCGCCCCTGCTTGAAGGGATTGGCGAACAGGGCTTCCTGGTTGATTCCGTCTCCCACGGATACACCGACCGCGCGAACCGCGTCCTGCATCATCTGCGTCGTCACCGAGAACGACCCCGGTGTGATCGGGGTGGCTGTGGTCTCATCCGCGACACTCGGATAACGACGGAAAGTCTCGACGCCCATGGCGAACTCCAGCGAAATACACGCACACGCGATGGCTCATGGAATGGGGCCCGATACAGGGCAGTGTCGCGGCACGGCGACAACTCACAGAGAAGCACGTCAAAATGACGGACCGACAGGCACTCCAGGTGGTGAACCTGGCGGCCATACGGTCACGTTACGCCGACTGAACAAGCTGTCAACTGTATGCGGCCAAGATATTGCGGCCTTACTTGATGTGAACCTTAACGGAAGGCTTATGAATCGCTCATTCCGTATTTCTCAACGCTCCCATACTCGGCAGGCGTTGAGGGCACCCTAATTCGACGGCACCCACAACTGCCGGACAGCGAGTCAGAGTTCGCGTTCACCGAGCGCGCGGAAGAGGGGCCGCTCGGCGTGGTCGCCGCAGAGCTCGGCCCTGACTGGGCTGACCAACCCGTGCTGCGGCCCTTGACGACGGCCCGGGCGCCGAGGCGTGTTCCCCGATCCGAACGGGGTTCGATCGAGGCATCCTGGGCCTGACGCCAGTTCTCCGCTCATCGACCCAGCATCGAACCCAACCGTCCAACACCCCGAGAAACGTTCACGAATACTGAAGGACCGACCACATCCCTGACCACGACCACACCACCCCTGACCAACAACGACCACACCCGCCCGAACCAAGCCGATTACGTAGAGCAGCGATGGCACCGCCGTTGCCGAACTGACCAGCGGTGTTGGCAGACCACCCTCTGAGCACCGCTCAGGCGGTTTCGGTGGCCGCAAGGGCGGAAGACGCTGCCACGCTGCCAGACACTCGCGCAGGGGCAGGGCAGGGGTCGGGTCTGGCCCCTGCCGGGAAGGCCGAACTAGCTTGGGGCCGGGCGCAGGGTGGGGTGGGGGGTGAGGGAGAGGTAGAGGCCTGCGGCTGCGTGGTCGGGGGTGGTGGGCAGGGGGAGCATGTGGCTGGTTCCGTGGCCGCCGAGGCCGTTGGGGTGGTGGCCGTTCAGGGGGCTTTGGAGTTTTTCGTAGAGGAGGTCGAGGGAGTGTTCCTGGGCGTCTTGGAGGTCTTCGGTGCCGGTGATGATGTTGAGGAATGACTCGTGGAGGCGTAGTCCTCGCTGGTCGCGGTGGGTGAGTCGTTGGGCTCGGCGGAAGTAGGTGTCGCGGCCGTCGTGGATGCGGTAGAAGGCGCCTACAAGGATGAGGAGGCGTTCGTAGGCGCGTTGGTAGGTGGTCTGGTAGAAGCGGCGTGCGGTGGTCTCGTCGGTTTCGCCGCGTAGGACGGTGGCGATGGCTGCGGCGCTGAGGAGACCGCTGTACATCGCCAGGTGGACGCCGGTGGACAGCAGTGGGTCGAGGAAGCAGGCCGCGTCGCCGACGAGGTAGTAGCCGGGGCCGCAGAATGCGTCGTTGGTGTAGGAGTAGTCGCTCTCGACCTTGACGGCGGACACCTGCTGGGCGCTGTGCAGTATGCGTGCAAGGAGCGGGCTGCGGGCGAGTGCGTGGTGGTAGACGGCGTCGACGGATCCCAAGTGGTCTTTGGCCTGGTTGAAGGAGCGTTTGTCGGCGACCAGGCCGACGCTGAGCGTGCCGTCATGGAGGGGGATGGCCCATAACCAGCCGGCGTCCGGCAGAGAGAAGACTCCGATGGCTCCCTCGGGTCCGGGCACGGGTGTGCTGCCGCGCCAGTACCCCCAGGCGGCGACGTTACGGAAGACGTCGTGCAGGCGTCGCGTGCCCAGTTGCCGGGCGCCCAGAATTCCTGCCCGGCCTGTGGCGTCGATGAGGTGAGTGAAGTCGATTTCGCCGTCCCGGCCGTCGTTGGCGGACCATGACGCGCTGGTGGCGTGGCCTGCTGGCATGGCGATGTGCCGTACCCGGGTCTCCTGGCGCACGTCTGCTCCCTGGTGGCGGGCGTGCTGCAGGAGGAGGTGGTCGAATTCGGAGCGGACTACCTGGAAACTGTGGGTCGCCGGCCTGCCGGGTTCGTCGAAGCGCAGGGCCCACTCCTGGCCTCCCCAGCCGTAGAAGGCGCCGGTTTTACGAACGAATCCGTGTCGTTCGACGGCTTCGCGGGCGTCCAGGATGTCCAGGACGGGCAGGAGCGAAGGGAGCAAGGACTCCCCGATGTGGTAGCGGGGGAAGCGCTCCCGTTCGAGCAGGACGACGTCGAAGCCGTGCTGTGCCAGCACGGTGGCCGCCGTCGTGCCTGCGGGGCCGCCGCCGGCGATCAGTACCTGTGTCCGCTCCCGCACGTTCCACTCCCCCTATTCAAGAAATGTCGGCTTTGCGCTCTGCCTCGGGTCTTACCTTGCGTGACAGCATGCTGACCATGACGAGTACAGGGCGTACGTCTTCCGGAGGGCAAGCAGTGCTCCCCGGCCACGGCTGGAACCGCACAGTCGCGGGCGGGCAGCCCTCGCTGACGGTTGGCGCGGAAGAGGAACTTCTCCTCATCGACCCTGTGTCGCGGGCGGTGAGCGGGCAGGCGGAGACAGTCGTGGCCGAGGCCGCCGGTGTGCTGGGCGATCGCGTGGGGCCGGAGCTGACGCGCTACCAGGTCGAGGTGCGGACCGAACCGCACACCAGCCTTGCGGAATTCGCCGAGCAGGTCCGTTCCACGCGCCAGGCGGTCGTACGGGCCGCCGCCCGCCACGGTCTGCGCGTCATGTCCAGCGGCAGCCCGGTCCTCGGCCAGGTCTTCCCGCCGCCGCTGACCGCCGGCCCCCGCTACACGTTGAGCGCCGAAATGTTCGGGGCCCTGGACGACGAGCAGTGCGCCTGTGCCTGTCACATCCACGTGGGCGTGCCCGACCTCGCCACGGCGCTGCAGATCAGCAACCGCCTGCGGCCCTGGATCCCGGCGCTGATCGCTCTCACCGGCAACTCACCGTTCTGGGCAGGGCGGGACACCGGATACGCCAGCTGGCGCACGACGACCTGGGGACGCTGGCCCGTCGCCGGACCTCCTCCCTTCTTCGAGTCCCTTTCCCATTTCGAAGACCTCGTCGCCGGCTTCATCGCTACTGGCAGCGTCATGGACCGCGGTGGCCTGTACTGGGACATCCGGCCCTCCCACCACGTACCCACACTCGAATTCCGCGTCGCCGACGCGATGGCCACCCCCGGTGAGACCGTGCTCCTCGCCGGCCTCATCAGGGCGATGGCCGCCACCGCCCTGCAGGCCACCACCGCCGGCGATCCGGTATTGCAGCCCGGCCCTGAGGTACTGCGCGCCGCCTGCTGGCGGGCGGCCAAAGACGGCCTCGCCGGGCAGGGCATCGACCTGGCCACCGGACAACTCTCCCCCGCCGTCAACCAGATCGACCAGCTCCTCTCATGGGTGCAACCCGCCCTCCATGACCACGGCGACACTGAACTGGTGAACTCACTCTGGGCACGGCTACGCTCGACCGGCAGCGGCGCCGACCGGCAACGCACCGCCTACCGACGCCGATACCGCCTCACCGACGTCGTCGACCACCTCATCTCCACGACCGACGCATCACGCTGAGAACTCCCGCTCACACCCCCACACCGCCCAGCCCGACAGGACGCTGTTCGGTGCTGTCCTGATGCTGCCGGGCGACGGGCACGCAACCACACCGCGGGACCGTGGCCTGCGAGCTGTGCCTCCTGGGATGTCACCCGCGGGCGGTCCCTGGGCACAGGCCTGCCCGCGCCGACTGGAGGGGGGCGACATCCACGTCCGGTGCGACCCGCACGCTGTAGTGGCCCGCGTCCGGCTTCGTCGCCCCCACGATCTTCTGCTCGCGCAGCAACCCGCCACTCGCCGCGACGTCCGCAGCCGCCTGAACATACGGCGACGTGATCGGCGTAGCCGCTGCGGACGCCGGGGGCACCACACTCTTGTGCACCACGTTGCGCTCCTCGTACGAGGCACGCCATCCCTCGCCCTCAAGGAAGGCCGTGTGACGCCATCGGGCGCGGACCTCGGTGGCGTAGTCGCGGTCGGAGGTCTCCGCCAAGGTGGTGTAGCGGTCCTTGAACGCACACCAGCACCGCGATGGTCATCACGTACACGCGGGTACTGAGCGGGGACGTCATGGCCAGCAGTATGCCCACGCCCTCGGGTGTTACGGCCGGCTCCCTCGTGTCCTGCGCGAGCGGAGTTGTACCTCGCTCGCCGGGCGATGCGCAGCCACTCGGGTGGCGGACATGACGCGTGGAAGGGATGGGAGGTGACATGGACGCTGCCGGAGCCGATGCTGGCCACCCCCGTGTCCGTGCCCGATCTGCGGCCCGGCCATGCTGCGGAGCCGAAGTGGGGCGGACTTCGGGCTCTCGTCTCCGCCGACGCGGGCCAGGTCGTGCTGCGCTCCAGGCGCGGCACCGAAATGGCGGCCTCATTTCCGTAGGTCGTAGCCGGGGCCATGCAGCTGCCGGACGCGACCGCGCTAGACGGCGAGCTGGTCGTGTGGGACGCCGCTGGCTGCCTCGCCTTCGAGCGGTTACAGAACCGGCTTGCCCGGCGTGGTGCCGGTGCGGCCCAGGCGGCGCAGGAGTGGCCGGCCCACTTCGTCGCTTTCGATCTGCTGCGGCTGTCCGGGACGGACACCACCTCTTGGCCGTACCGCCGGCGCCGGGCCTCGCTGGAGTCCCTGTTCGCCGCCCGCCAGCTGTCGGCACCATGGGCTCTGTGCCCGTCGACCACCGAGGCCGACGTCGTGCGCGAGTGGCTGACGTGGGCGTAAGTCGGGATGGAGGGCGTGGTCTTCAAAGGCTGGACGACGCCTACAGGCCGTCGGTGAGGGGCTGGGAAAAGTACAAGGTCCGCGAGACGAGCGAGGCGATCGTCGGCGCGGTCACCGGTTCCCTGGTTGCTCCCCGCACGCTGCTCCTCGGCAGGTACGACACCGAAGGCCGCCTTAAGTACGTCGGCCGCACCACCACCCTCGCCCAGGCGCCAGGTACGGCGGTCGCCGGTCTGCTCGCTCCGGGGCGGCGCGGTCATCCCTGGACAGGCTGGTCCTTCTCCACCGGGTGGGGCAGCCAGGAAAAGCTGAACGTCACGCTCGTGGAACCCGAGCTGGTGGCGGAAGTCGGCGTCGACGTCGCCCGCGACGCCTCCGGCCGGTGGCGCCATCCCGCACGCTGGCACCGCGCACGCCCCGACCTCTCCCCCGCCGACGTCCCCCGCCTGACGTCACCACCGCACTGACTGCGGCCGGGCGCGGGGGTCCCGCCGACGCGCAATATCGGTGAGCGCGCCCGATCCCCGCGGCGTCCGCGCCGCCCAACCCGCCCTCCCTCATCCTCAACTCCAGCCAGGGCATGGTCGAAGGGGTCGCAACGGGGATGTCAGCGGCCCGACCACGCCAAAACTGCTTACACCGAGCAGTACGGACCGGCCTCCGACCGGGACGACTACTGAGACGGGCCCCGACCGCTCCCCCTCCGCCAGCCCTCGGCCCTTTCGAGGCCTGGGCTCTCATGTCGTCGGCTGACACGTAGCCGTCGCGGTTACGCGTCCCAGCCCGCGAGCGATCGACGGAAAGCAGAAAACCCAAGCGCGATCCCTCCCGGTTCGCGACCATAGATCCCGTGAACGTCAAAATCACCAGGCCCGGAAGCAGAGATCCGCAACGGATCGCCGAACTCACTCCCCAGGCGAGCGAGAACGTGACGGGCCAGCACGTCGTTTCGAAGGTGCTGTTGCGTGAATGGGCCGCCGCCGTGAAGCACGCCACCGTTGAACACGTGCAACCCTACGATCTGCAACACCCGGAGCGCCGGCTCAACACCCGGCCGCCTCGGGGCGTCGGAAAGATCGAGAACTTCGTGCCGTGGGCTTCCACGTCGCTGGAGATCAAGTGGGGTCTGGTCGAGCGAGATCTACCCGACGCCCTCGCCGCGGTGAAAGCGGGGACCGCACTTGGAGAGCCACGTACCGCCGGGATTCTGCGTGACCTGATCGCGTTGCACTACATCCGGTCCCACCACTACCGCGAGGCCTTCAACCGCGTTTTCACCGAGTTCTTGCCGCGGCAACGGGAGTGGCTCCTCACCGAGCGTGCTGGCCCACTGAAGGCTGCCTACTTGCAGCACACAGGGCGGCCCGCGGTCGGACCGGAGGACTTGGCTGCCATCGCCGACGAGATATTCAGCCTGATGCTCGACCAGTTCCACGACGGATCACTGCTTCGCGTGCGCATTGAGGCCTCCTTCGACCGAACCCGCCAGCTCATGGCTCGGTATGCCCTGGAGATCCTGGAGCCCGAAGAGGGCGAATTCCTGATCGGAGACAACCCTGCTCTGACCGTACGCAAGGACGGCGACAGCCTCTCCCACGGCATGGCCCTTCTCGACTCGCACACCACCGTCCTCCCTATCGGCCCCCGCCACATGCTGTCACTGGGGCAGACACCCCTTCACGGCCGCCTCGCCAAGTCCGCGGTCGACAAGATGAACGTGCTGCAGATCAAAGCCGCCCGCGAATACGTGTACACCCGCCCGAACAGCTTCCTCGCCGCGATAGTCCGAGAAGAAGCCACCTCAAGATCATCGAGGCTATAGATCAGGCACCTGTTCCTCGAGCGCCTGGCGGTCGATGTCTGCGTACGCAGTGGCCTCCTGTGCGCCCTGCCGGCATGGTCGGTCAGCCTCTGTGCGGCTGCAGTTGGCTGGTCACGTGCTGGGCGGGGAGATGACGGGCTGCCACACTCGCCCGGTTGAACTGATCACTGCATGGCCGTGGCGCCGTACGCAGAAGTCCAGGGGGTTCCTTGCCGAGCGCACGCACAACCGGCGGCCACTACCGCAGAACAGGCTCCCCGCCGTCCCTTTTCCCTTTGTTGAGCGTTGCGGCTGTGGTGATCCTGGCCATCGGCAATGGTGGCGTGGACGCAGTGCCGTTATGGCTGTGGATCCTGATAGGGGTCACAGTGACCGCGGTCTCCAGGGGTCGCGATCTACCTGCTGGTCAAACAGATCCGCCGGGAAGATCTCCAGTTGCAGGCGGCCGAAGAGGCGGCCAAGCTGCAGAAAGGGATCGACGCGCAGAAGCTCGCGAACCTCAAGACCGTCACGCCCCTGGCCACGCTCCTGGAGCTCGACCAGTCCCAGATCGACGAATACCACCGGATCGCCACCGATCAAGCCGACCGGTCCTTCCGGTCCTCGCAACGGGCGATGGCGTTGGGCCTGCTGGTGATCGTAGGCTGCTTCGCAGCCGGCCTGTACTTCGCCAACGGCCAGACCAAGGCCTTCGTCGCCGCCATCGCAGGGGTCGCGGCGGCACTCTCCGCCTTCCTCAACCGCACATATCTGCAGATGTACGGGCAGACGCTGAGCCAGCTCAACCGCTACTTCGAACAGCCGGTCCTGACCGGCTACTACCTGACTGCGGAGCGCCTGGCCCAAAACCTGGGCGCCGACCCGGAGAGCGAGATGCGCCGCCGCATCATCGACCAGATCCTGGAAGCCGCCAGTGCCCCGATGAACAACGGCGCCTCCGTCGAAGAACCACCGCCGCCGGCGAAACGGCAGGCGAAGAAGAAGCGCGCCGCAGCAACCGAGTAGGCAGCCTCACCCATCCCGGCCATGAGCGCGACCACGGCAGTTCAGGTGCTGGGCAAACTCAACAGCCACCCGATCGGCGCGCTGCACGGGACTGTGTCGGGGGCACATGCCGAATGCGCGTATGGCCGCAAACGGCACCTGATCTGCGACTATCGTGGCCTGATTCCGATGGTTGTGGTCACGGCCGCCGACGTCACTGACCGCGACGCGGCCAAGGAACTGTTCTTCCGGCTCGCTCTCAGGCACCCCGAGATCGCCATCGTCTGGGCAGACTCCGCCTATGCAGGAAAGCTCGTGGACTGGGCGAAGAAGTACCTGGACATCACCATCAAGACGGTACGGCGCCCTCCGGACGCGAAAGGCTTCGTGGTCCTGCCGCGCAGGTGGGTGGTCGAGCGCTCCTGGTCGTGGATCATGCGAGCCCGACGGCACTGCCGGGACCACGAACGCCTGCCCGAGGTGAGCGAATCGCTGATCACATGGGCCGCGATCACGCTGATGACCCGCCGGCTTACCCGCCGCACAGCCAAGAACACGCGGGTCGTCACACCGCCTCGCCTGATACAACGTGCCGCTTGATCAGCCAGGAGCATCCTCATCGAAGAAGCAGGGGACTGTCAGGGCTCACTGACTGGGCTGCCAGTCAGTCCTGCAACGCGCCAGCGCTGAGCTCACCGGCTCTTCAGCGCTGTGTCGACTCCGCCCGGTAGCGGTCGCTCCACTGCTTGTTGAGCTCGTCAGCCTGGCGTTTGTGCCGGGGCACGATCGCATGTCCGTCAGACGACTCGAGCCCGAGGAAGTTGAGAATGCCTTCGGTGACACCGGCCATGTCGGCATCGAGTTCCTCGTAGCGCACCCGGAGAGGCTCAATGCCGCATGAGGTGAACCACGCCTCCCACGCCGCATTGTGCTCATCGATCGTCTGTATCAGCTCACCGATACGATCCGCGTCGAAGGTGGGCGGCCGCCCGATGCCGCCATTCCCGTCGATCTCACCGCTGCCGCCGACGTACCAGGTGCCGGTCTGCTCGGCGCGCAGCCAGGACACTGCTTGCGCCAGGACGTCCTCACGTCGCACATAGACGAAGCGCGTTCGGCCGAAGGCCCGGTTCAACAGTGCGACGTCCTCGCCGTCAAGGCCCGGATAGATCACCCCGAGCTTGTCGACCACCTCGTCCAGGGTCCCCCACATGAGCTTCGCTCCGAACACTCCATTCTTGGTCCGACCAGCGGCAAGGGCCGCCTGCACGTAGTCCGCGTAGTCGAAGCAGCCCTGAGCAGAGCGCGGAACCTGCCATCGGTCTGCCCACAGTGGCTCATCAGGCGCACGGAAATACGCCTGTGGCAGGCCAGCGATCCCGGTCGACGCCAGCAGTCCGAGGAGCAACGAACTGCCCGTGCGGGGAGTGGCACAGATGAAATACGAGTCGGCATGTTCCGCAGCATCCGGTCGCATCGTCACGACGCAAGGTAAGACCGCCGTGGCCACGGCAGGCAACCCGATTTCCGACGCAGACGTGACTGTCGTGCACGGATCAGACACAGGCACTCAGCTTGTTCTTTATCTACTGGCTTCGAACGGTGTCCCGAACGAGGTCACTCACCTGGGCATTCGCCGGACATGAGGGCGGCCTTCGTCTGATCCTATGCTCCGTCACGAGGAGAACCAGTCGAAGGCCGTTGTTATGAGTGTGGTGTGCCCGGATGTCCGGCGGGAAGCGTTCGTGGAAGCGTCACGCTTCCGAGCAGAGTTCTACGAGTGTCTGACCGCCCGGCGTGACGAAATGTTCGAACTGGCCGACGCACTGTTATGCGTCGACGGGCCGGTCGCCTCGCCCGTGGACCTGACGATGGTGCCCGAGCACCGGCGTGGGCACGGCGCGTTGTACGGGGCTCTCAATCGGGGCCGGATCGACGTCGGGAGGCTGCGGACCTTGCTCGCAGGGCTGCCATTGCCCCGGTTCGAGGGCAGGCGCCTGGTGCTGGCGGTCGACGTGTCGCCGTGGCTGCGCTCGGACGCGCCGTGCTCGGCAGACCGGCTGTTCTGCCACGTCTACTGCCGAGCGAAGTCCGCCTCCCAGTTCATCCCGGGTTGGCCGTACTCCTTCGTCGCCGTCCTCGAACCAGGAGCCACCTCGTGGACGTCGGTCCTGGACGTGGTCCGGCTCGGTCCCGAGGATGATGCGACCGCCGTCACCGCCACCCAACTCCGCGCTGTGGCCGAGCGGCTCATCTCAGCCGGCCAGTGGGCGCCCGGCGACCCGGACATCACGATCGTCATGGACGCGGGTTACGACGTCACCCGCCTGGCCTGGGTCCTGCGGGATCTTCCTGTCGAGCTGGTCGGGCGCATCCGCAGTGACCGGGTGATGCGGCTACCCAAGCCCTCGCTCAAGGAGTACGCCCTGGCCTATCCCCAGGGCGGGCGACCGCCAAAGCACGGGCCGGAGTTCCGCTTTGCCAAACCCGAGACCTGGCCCGAGGCGGCGATCACCACCATCACCGACACCACCAACTACGGCAAGGCCGAGACCCAAGCGTGGGACCGTGTCCACCCGAGGCTGACCCACCGCTCGGCCTGGCTGGAACACGACGGTGAACTCCCCGTCGTCGAGGGCACCTTGGTCCGACTCAAGGTTGAACATCTCTCCAAGGAGCGAGAAGCACCACCGGTCTGGCTGTGGTCCTCCAAGACCGGCGCCACCCCGGCAGACGTGGACCTGTGGTGGCAGGTGTTCCTCAGACGGTTCGACCTGGAACACACCTTTCGCTTTGCGAAGCAGACACTCGGCTGGACCACGCCGAAGATCCGTACTCCCGAAGCCGCGGACCGCTGGACCTGGCTCCTCGTCGTCGCCCATACCCAGCTCCGATTCGCCCGACCGCTGGCCACCGATCTCCGCCGGCCCTGGGAAAGACCAGCCAAACCCGAACATCTCACCCCGGCCAGGGTCCGCCGAGGGTTCAGGAACATCCGCGCCCACCTGCTCTGCCCAGCCCGTGTTCCCCAACCGACCGGCACCGGTCCCGGACGCCCTCCCGGCTCGAAGAACCGGCGGCCCGCCACCCGCTACGACGTCGGCAAGACCGTCAAACGCCCCGAGACCCTCAAAGCCATCGGCCGACCAGGAAGATCTTGGTAGATAAAGAACAAGCTCAGCCGGTTGTAGACGCCTGGCCAGTTGCCGAACTTCTCCGGCAGGTGGACCCACTGCGTTCCGGTCTGGAACTTGAACGCGATCGCGTCGATCACCTCACGGTGATGCCGCCACCGCCCACCTCGCTGCGGCGACCGATCCGGCAGTAACGGCTCAATCCGCGCCCATTGCGCGTCAGTCAACGGCACACCCGGACCAACGACCAGCTGATCCAAACGAAACCGCCTAGCCGGAGCCCTTGAAGCCGCCCCAGGGGACCTCGCCGGCCAGTACCAGAGGAGTTGACCCAGACGGTCCCGAAGTCGAGCCTCGCCGGGATGTCGTGACTGAGGCGGGCGTTCTGTCCACACCGACGCCGGCAGGTCGAGCGGGACGTCGTTGGCCCGTCGTACCACCCCTCCTCGTCGGCGAAAGTCTCGACCGTGATCACCGGGGACACGTTGGACGTAGCGCTCAAGCCACCAGCGGGCGGGCGGATGGGGCACGGCGGGCCGGGGCACGGATGAAGGAACCGGGCCCGTTGATCTCGGGGGAGGCGGCGAGTCCACGACGTGATCGCCGGGCGCCGGGCCGAGAGGAGATGTAACTGGATGGGGCCACGAAGGACAAGCCGGCCTGCAGGGCTGTTCGTCGGCCTGTGCACACTGGATGTCATCCAGCTCGTCGATCACGTCCCGGCGCCCGACGAGAAACTCACCGCCCGCGAACAGACCGTGGCCGCAGGCGGCCCGGCCGCGAACGCGGCCGTGACCTTCACGTACCTGGGCGGCGCGGCCAGGCTGCTCACCGCGATCGGCTCCCACCCGCTGGGGCTCGCGATCAAGGCCGACCTGGAGCAGGCAAGAGTGACCGTGTCGGACCTGGCGGTTCAGTCGACCGACCCGCCCGCTGTGTCCTCCATCATGGTCACCGCGTCCAGCGGACAACGCGCCGTCGCCTCGACCAACGCAACCGGACACAGCCTCGCCCCACCCGACGACCTGGACGCGCTGGTGGCAGCCTGCGACATCGTCCAACTCGACGGCCATCACATGGAACTGGCCACGGCCACCGCCCGAGCCGCGCGAGACGCCGGCCGCCGCACCGTCCTCGACGCAGGCAGCTGGAAGCCCGGGACACAGAACCTCCTGCCGTGGATCGACGTAGCCGTCTGCTCCGCCGATTTCCACCCGCCTGACGCCCACACCCCCACCGACACCCTCCAATTTCTCGGACACCACGGAGTCACCTGGACGGCGGTCACGCAGGGAGGCGGGTCCATCATGTGGGCGGGCCCCGACAACAGCGGGACCATCGCCGTGCCCACCGTGCCGGTGGCGGACACTCTCGGCGCGGGAGACATCCTGCACGGAGCCCTCACCCATCACCTTGCCGACAAGCGGCACCTGACCTCACAGAGCTTCGCCCAAAGCCTGCACGCCGCCGCCTTCATCGCCTCACAGGCATGCACCTCGTTCGGCACCCGAGCCTGGATGCACTGACCAACATTGGGTCCGGGTTTCGCTATTGCAAGACGCCAGCCACCCGCTGCCCAGCTGAACCGTTACGCCGCATCGTTCAGCATCTGACCATCGGCATCTGACCATCGGCATCTGACCATTGGCATCTGACCAACCGCGGCGTACGGGGCGCGGTCCCACGCCTCGTATCCGCCGGGCTCCGCGGCTTCGTCCTCGGCTGCCGCTGCAACGGCACTGACGTGCCTGCGCACCTCATCCTGCCCACGCTCCCGACAACGTCAGCACCACGCTCACCCCCGCGACGAGCACCATGCACAGGCGCAGCCACCTCGCGAAGTTGTCGCCCTCCTCCCACCACTGCTCCGCTTCAGGCGACCAACCCTCGGTCGGGTATGGGGCCAGGAGACAAGCGCAGTAAGGGCAGCCCGCGGGGTCGGTCGGGGTCTGGTGCGCGTCGTCCAGCGCTGCGAACCGATCGTCCATGCGCCGTTCAACCGACGATCAGCCGGGCGGGCAACGTCCTCAGCGGTGTTCGAGGCCGGACCGCAACCTCGTATAGCCGTACGGCACATACCGCCGACCACTGCCGCCCGAGCGGACTCCGTCGTCATGCACATTCGCAGGAGTTCAAGCGCGTCGACACGGAACCCGCAGCCGGAAGAGCGCCCCTCCCCCGGGCGCGTGCTCGGCCGTCAGCTCGGCGTCGTGTGCGTGGGCGATCTGGCGGGCCATGGCCAGACCAAGGCCGGAGCCGGGCAGGGCACGCGCGGTGCGGGCCCGGTAGAAGCGGTCGAACACGTAGGGGAGGTCTGCGTCGGAGATGCCGGGGCCGTGATCGCGGATGGTCAGTTCCAGCGTGCCCGGGATGGTGGTGAGGGTGACCTCTACGGGCCGGCCGGGCGGGCTGAATTTGGCGGCGTTGTCCAGCAGGCTCGACAGCAGGCGGGAGAGGCGGGCCGGCACACCGGCGACCGTGGCGGTCCGCACGTCGGGGTCGGCCGAGAGCTCGAAGGGTACGGCCGGCCAGTGGCCACGGGCTGCGTCGACGGCATGCGCCACGACGTCGGCCAGGCGTACGTCCTCGATCAGCGGGTCCGGTTCCTCGTCCCGGGCCAGTTCGATCAAGTCGTTGACCAGCAGGGTCACCTCTCGCAGCTGGCGGGCGAGCGCGTTCGCCGCGCGGTCGCGCTGGGCGTCGTTGAGGCGGGAGGCCCTGGTCAGCAGTTCGGCGTTGGTGCGCAGAGCGGTCAGCGGGGTGCGCAGTTCATGGGAGGCGTCGGCAACCAGGCGGCGTTGAGCGGTGACGGACTTCTCCAACTCGTCCAGCATGGTGTTGAAGGAGGCCGCGAGGCGGGTGATCTCGTCGTCTCGGCCAGGGCCCTTCGGCGGCAGCTCGATACGGTGCCGGGCGTCGCGCGTGGAGGCGATGCGCTCGGCAGTGGCCGTGAGCCGACTGACCGGTGCCAGACCCGTGCGGGAAACCCAGGATCCGAGCACCCCGGCCAGAACCACGCCGGCCCCGCCCATGACAGTGAGCAGTACCGCGGCCTGCCGGACCCCTCGGTCGACGGTGTCGGCCCGCACGGCGACCTGGATGGCTCGGCCTTCGTCCAGTGGCGTGGTGAGCATCCTGGCGCTGTGGCCCGCCAGTCGCACCTCGCTGTAGTAGGGCCCGTGGGTGTTGGAGGCGACCTCGCGGGTGGTGTCGTTGACGGGCAGCAGGTACGGCTGCTCCGGGTCGTCAGCGGGCTGCGCGGGGACGAGCTGGGCGCAGGCCGGAGCGGCGAGGAAGCGGCACTGGCCCTGCACGACGCCGGGCGGCTCCTGCCGGTACTGCTGGGCCGCGAGTCGCGCCGACTGGGTCAGGTGCAGGTCGAGCTGGTGGACCAGTTGGTGACGGATGACCAGGAAGGCTGCGGCGCACAGGCCTACGGCGACGGCCGCCACCGCCAGGGACGCGGTCACGGTCAGGCGGGTGCGCAGGGGGCGGCGACGCAGCCATCGGGCGTGCCGGCGTCGACCGTTGCGTTGCGGCTCGGGCTGCGAGCGGGGGCGTCGTGGTGCGGTCATGGCAGGTCCAGCCGGTAGCCGACGCCGTGCACGGTGTGGACGAGCCGGGGCTCGCCGCCCGCCTCCAGCTTTCGGCGCAGATAGCCGACGTAGACGGCGAGGGAGTTGGACTCGGGGCCGAAGTCGCGGCCCCAGACCCGTTCCAGGATCGTCTCGCGGGGCAGCACCTGTCCGGGGTGCCGCAGCAGCAGCTCCAGCAGGGAGAACTCGGTGCGGCTGAACTCGATCGCGCGCCCCGCCCGGCGTCCGGTCCGCGTTGCCGGGTCGACCACGAGGTCGGCCTGTCCCCGTTTCGGTGAAGAGGCAGTCAGGTACTTGGTCCCGAAACGCGGAAGATGCAGTGCCAGCCTGTACTAGCGCGTTCTCATGCACACCTCTAAGCCAACTGTGTACCGTGATCCGTGTGCAGCTTCGGTACAGCTTCCGCCTGTACCCGAGCCCTGGTCAGCGCGCGGCGTTAGCAGGGGCGTTTGGGTGTGCGCGGGTGGTCTACAACGACGCCCTCAGGGCTCGGGAGAGGGCCCGTGCCCAAGGGCTACCGTTCCCGAAGACCGGCGATCTATCGAGGACGCTGATCACCGAGGCGAAGAAGACCCCGGAACGGGCCTGGCTCGGCGAGGTGTCGGCGGTCGTTCTCCAACAGTCCCTGCGCGATCTGGACACGGCCTACCGGAACTTCTTCGACGGCCTGAAGGGCAAGCGGCCGGGCTTGGGCGCGCCCCGGTACAAGTCCCGCAAGGACAGCCGGCAGGCGGTTCGGTTCACCGCGAACGCCCGCTGGTCCATCACCCCGGGACACAAGCTGCGCCTGCCGAAGATCGGCGACCTCAAGGTGAAGTGGTCGCGCACACTGCCCTCCAACCCAACCACCGTGACCGTGGTCAAGGACAGTGCGGGCCGGTACTTCGCCTCCTTCGTCGTGGAGACCGGCTCGCAAGAGGTGCTGCCGCAGACCAAGTCTGAGGTGGGCATCGACCTCGGGCTCCGCCACTTCGCGGTCCTCTCGGACGGCACGAAGGTCGACAGCCCTCGCTTCTTGCGCCGGGCCGAGAAGCACTTGAAGAAGGCACAGCGCGGACTGTCCCGCAAGGAGAAAGGCAGCAAGAACAGGAACAAGGCCAGGATCCGCGTCGCACGGGCACACGCCCGTGTCGCGGACGCGCGCCGCGAGTTCCATCACCAGCTCTCCACGCAGCTGGTCCGCGATAACCAAGCGGTCGCGGTGGAGGATCTGGCGGTGAAGGCTCTCGCGCGCACGCGTCTGGCCAAGTCCGTGCACGATGCCGGATGGTCGGCGTTCGTGAGTATGCTGGAGTACAAGGCCGCCCGGTATGGGCGCGCGTTCGTGAAGATCGGGCGGTTCGAGCCGACCTCTCAGGTGTGCTCCGTGTGCGACGCCAAGGACGGCTCGAAGCCCCTGCACGTCCGGGAATGGACATGCGGGGTATGCGGGGCGGTCCTGGACCGGGACATCAACGCGGCGGTCAACGTCGCCAAGGCGGCCGGACTGGCCGTGACAGCCTGTGGAGCGCAGGTAAGACGGGCCCCCGTGCCCGCACCGCGCAGAGAAGCAGGAACCCACTCGACACCGCAGCCATCAACGCCGCGGTAGGCGAGAATCTCCCCCCTTCAGGAGGGGAGAGGATGTCAACAGGTCTGATCAAGCCGGGGTCGGTCCGCAGCATGTCGTCGACGTCGGCGGCCTCCGCAGGCCATGTGGGCCGCCGACGCCCAGACCGCGATCCTGTTCGGCGAAGGTGTTGCGACAACAATTGAGAGATCGCTGTCCCTAAAGTCTTGGTGTTGGTGCTCCGTGTTCGAGGTGTCTCCAGCCGTGTTAGCTGTGCCGCTGGGCCCAACGTTCGAATCCAGGAAAGGGACGCCTCACGAGGGGATCACACACCCCCGGGGATGGAATGGCTGCTACACCGGATGGGCGGGCCAGGACGGGATGCCGACGTTCCCCGTGGCGTCGCCACAGGGCAGCGTCACGCCGCCCGGGACGACGTTCCGGCAGAACACGCCCCGTTCGCCTTCCCGTTCACGTTTCCGCCACTGGCGCGTACACCTGCTCGTCCAACCCGAAGGTCCATGCAACACCCGCTCGCGCTGTCCGCGTCGAGGGCGGTACCCGTAGCCAATAGGTGCGCCGTGTCCCGTCCGGCTCGGGGGTGGAGTTGAGGACCTCCACCATGACCACCGGTTCGTCGTCCACCAGGTCGATGCGCCACAGGGTGCCTGCCTCGTCCTGGTGGAGGGGGCGGGCACCCGAGTCGGTCAGGTAGCGGTCGTAGCCGTAGTACTCCAGCATCACGCGCCGAAGTTCGGCGTTCTCCTCGGCGCGGATGCGCTCGGGTGTGAGGGTGCGCAGTTCGGCGAGGAAGGCGGCGGGTACGGGCATGCCGCGCCAGGCGTGCAGGGCGAAGCCGTCCGGGTAGGCGAGGGCCGGGCCGTCGCCGTGGTCGAGTCGGCCGGCCTCGTCGCGGTGCAGGGCCACGGGCCGCTCGGAGAGGACCGCCACGCGGGCGTAGGGCCACCACCAGCCGGCGTTGCGGCAGACGGCCGTCAGCGCGTCGAGCGGGCCGGCGTCGGCGGGGAACGCGGCGAGCCACGGCGCGTCGTGCTGTCCGAGCACGGCGTCCAGGAGGAACAGCCGGATCTCGGCGGCCTCCTTGCCGGTGTCCCGGCCGGCGAGTTCCTCGATGACGCCGGTACGGATGCGGTCCACGAGGGCCTGGGTGGAGTCCCACAGCCGTCCGCCCGTCGCCGCCCAGTGCGCGGACCAGCCCTCGGCACCCAACTCGACGTGCAGCGAGCGTCTTTGCTGTGCCCAGGGGGCGCTGCGCACCGCGTCCCGTACGCTCGGGCCGCGGTCGGCGAGGTCGTCCCGGATCAGGGTGACCGCCGCTCGCGGCGAACCCACCCACACGACGCGCTCCGGCTCGGCGAGTCCGGCCAGCCGGTAGGCCCGGCGAACGCCGTCCTCGGCGGCCGCGCGATCGGCTGGACCGGTCGCCGAGGCCCACGCTCGCCATGGCCCCAGTTCGCCGGAGACGCTGTTCTCCACCCTCTGAGTCCCCTCAATGCCGGTCTCGGACTCGACGTTTGTTGTGCTCATTTGCTCCCCCTCCACCCTGGTTCTCTCCACCTTTGCCTCTGCGCCCTTTGCCGCTTGTCCCTCCCGGTCTCCGCCGTTCAGTCCGCCACGATCCGCACGGATCCGGGCACGTACTCCCGTTGCCGGATCACCCGGTACCAGCCCTTGGGCAGCGCGATCGCCGCGTGCTCCTCGTGGACGACTCGGCCGCCCTGGGGCAGACGCAGCAGCAAAGGACCGAACGGCCCCGGCTCACGTATCAGTTCGCCCGGACCGACAATCGCGTGAGCGTGACCGGTGACCTCGCCCAGCGCCAGGACGAGCCGCCCCCGCCCGTCGCGCTGCTCCCTGGGCGCGTGTGCCACATGCGCCGGTACCGCCTCCTCCGTCACCGGCACGATCAGCACGTCTCCCTGTCGGTACATGGCTGTCCCCTCACCGCCGGGTGCACCACGCACCGGCCTCATGACCACGACCGTAGGCGGCACCACTGACAACGCCCCGAACCCCGCCCCGCCGCACGCTGTTGTCAGTGGCTGTTGGTAGAACTGCCGACATCACAGACCGCACACTCTTCCTCCTCGGGAGCGGCGCATGACCATCGGTGACCACCTCGACCTGTTCCACGGGCTGCCCGCGCACGACTTTCCGGGCCCGGACGCGACGACGGACGACCTGCCCGAGCCGGACTCCGTCGCCTGGCGGATCACCAGTGACGTGTACGACGCCGACGAGGAGTGGCAGAAGGCGTTCTCCCGCTTCTGCGCCGCCGTCGACACCACTCGGGTGCGCGCGCTGATAGTGGGGGCCTGGCAGGAGGCGTACGACTCCGACCCCTCCCCCGTGATCGAGGCACTGTTGGCCGCCCGGGACCGCTTCCCTGCGCTGCGCGCGCTGTTCCTCGGGGACATGGTGATGGAGGAGTGCGAGATCTCCTGGATCAACCAGACCGACGTATCTCCGCTCCTCGCCGGGTTCCAGGCGTTGGAGGAGTTCGGTGTGCGGGGCGGGACGGGGCTGGAGTTCACGGCACTGAGCCACAGCGCGCTGCGTACGCTCGTCGTGGAGACCGGCGGTCTGCCCACCGAGGTGGTGCGCGGCATCGGCGCGAGTGACCTGCCCGCCCTGGAGTTCCTCGACCTGTGGCTCGGCACGCCCGACTACGGCGGCGACAGCGAGGCTTCCGACCTGGAGCCGATCCTGTCGGGCGCGCGGCTGCCGCGCCTGCGTCACCTTGCGCTGCGCAACAGTGAGATGCAGGACGCGGTGGCCGCGGCTGTGGCTTCCGCCTCCGTGGTGGAGCGCCTGGAAGTGCTGGATCTGTCCATGGGGGTGCTGACCGACGAGGGAGCCGCCGCGCTGCTGAGCGGTCAGCCTCTGACTCACCTGAGAAAGCTTGACCTGCACCATCACTACCTCAGCCAGGCGGTCGAGGAGCGGGTGCGCCAGACGCTCGAGGCCGCGGGCGTTCAGGTCGACCTCGACCGCGACGACGCGGAGGAGGACACGGAGGCCGACGGCACAGTCTGGCGTTACGTCGCGGTGGGCGAGTGAGCACTCCTTCCCTGGCCCCGCCGGTTTCCCGTCCTGCCGCGTCGCGTTTCGCCGTGGTCGGCAATCCCGAGAACCGGCGGGTGTCCCTCTTCTCGGACGCGGTGCGCGCGGCCGGCCTGCCCGGCCCGCGCGTCGTCGCCTGGAGGGACGTCCTGCGTGACGGCGGAGCCGATTTCGCCTCGGACGAGTTCGTGCGGGTCGACTCCCCCGGCGAGAATCTCGAGATCGACCGGCTGTTGCGGGGTACGACGGATCCCACCCGGGTCGAGGGCTCGGCCCGCTGGTACGCCCGCTTCACCGCCGCGCTGCGTACCCTGCGCGGCGGCGTCCGCCTCGACGACCCCGACGAGCTCGCCGCGCTGTTCGACAAACGTGCCTGCCACGGCGTGCTCGACGCGGCGGGTGTGCCGGTACCCGCCTCGCCCACCTCAGGTCCGGGCGGGGCGCCGGTGCGCGGCTGGAACGACGTACGGGCGCTGATGCGCGAGCACCGGATGCCCCGGCTGTTCGTCAAGCTCGCTCACGGGTCCTCGGCGTCAGGAGTCCTCGCCGTCGAGACGGGCGGTGGCGGCCGGATCAGGGCCACCACGTCCGTCGAGCTCGCCCCGGACGGCACGCTCCACAACTCCCTCCGGGTGCGTCGCTACGAAAGCGAGCGGGACATCGCCACCATCGTCGACTCGCTCGCGCCCGACGGGCTGCACCTGGAGCGCTGGGTTCCCAAGGCCTCCCAGCAGGGTCGGGCCGCCGACCTGCGCGTGGTCGTGGTGGCCGGCCGGGCCACACACGCCGTGGTGCGCACCAGCCGTACGCCCCTGACCAATCTGCATCTCGGCGGCAGCCGTGGCGATCTGGCCACCGCCCGGCGTTCCGTCGGCGCGGCAGGCGGCCGCTGGACCGACGTACTGGAGGTGTGCGAGCGGGCCGCGGCCTGCTTCCCGCGCACCCTGTGCGTCGGTGTGGACCTGCTGCCGGCGATCGGCTGGCGCAGGGCCTTCGTCGGCGAGGTCAACGCCTTCGGGGACCTGCTGCCCCGGCTGACCGGACTGCCCGGCAGCGGCGCCGAGGGCCTGGACACGTATGCCGCGCAGGTGGCGGCCGCACTGCGCGAACCGGCCCCGCCCGGCCCGCTCCACCCGTACAGAACAGGAACATCCCATGCCTGAGCCCGACATGCAGGACCTGCCCACCCCCGATCCTGACGTGTGGGAAGGCCCCATGTCCGAGCCCGACATGAACGAGGTCGTCGGCAGCCACGACATCCTCCTGGTCACCCTCGACACACTGCGCCACGACGTGGCCGTCGAGCTGGCGGCGGAGGGGCGTATCCCGAATCTCGCCCGCCACCTGCCCGGCGGGCGCTGGGAGAAGCGTCACGCGCCGGGCAGTTTCACCTACGCCTCGCACCAGGCGATCTTCGCGGGTTTCCTGCCGACCCCGGCCGAACCGGGGCCGCACCCGCGGCTGTTCGCGGCGAGCTTCGCCGGCAGCGAGACCACGGCGGACGGCACTTTCGTGTACGACACCCCTGAGTTCGTCTCCGGGCTCGCCCAGCAGGGCTACCGGACCGTCTGCATCGGAGGCGTCGGCTTCTTCAACAAGCAGGGACCGCTAGGGACCGTACTGCCCGGGCTCTTCCAGGAGGCGCACTGGGAGCGGGAGTTCGGCGTGGCCTCGCCGCACTCCTTCGAGAACCAGGTCACCCGCGCCGAGCAGGTCGTCGCCGACCTCCCCGCGGAGCAGCGGCTGTTCCTCTTCGTCAACGTCTCCGCGCTGCACCAGCCCAATTGGTTCCACCTGCCCGGCGCGACCCGCGAGGCAGGCGACACCCGCGAGACGCACGCGGCCGCGCTGGAATACGTCGACAGGCACATCGGGCGGCTCCTCGCCGCCGTGAGTTCCCGGCGGCGCTGCTTCGCGATCGTCTGCTCCGACCACGGCACCGCCTACGGCGACGACGGCTACACCGGCCACCGCCTCGGCCACGAGTCCGTGTGGACCGTGCCGTACGCCCACTTCTTCCTCGACCCCGCCAAGGCCCCGCGATGACCACCGCCCAGCTCACCAGCCCGTACCAGCACTACGTGTACGCCTACCCGCACAAGACCGCCTACCGCCGACTGCCCGACCGGCCGGAACTACGGTCTCTGTGGGCGGCGCAGGACAAGAGCGCCCTGGCCCTCTACCTGCACATACCGTTCTGCGAGGTCCGCTGCGGCTTCTGCAACCTCTTCACCCGCATCGGCGCCCCCGACGACCTGACCGGCGCCTACCTCGACGCCCTTCAGCGGCAGGCCGACGCCGTACGCGAGGCACTCGGCGACAGTGAGCCGGTGCGGTTCGCCACCGCCGCCTTCGGCGGAGGCACCCCCACCTTCCTCACCGCGGCCGAGCTGCAACGCCTCTGCGACATCGCCGAGCAGGGAATGGGCGCCGACCTCCGTGCGATCCCGCTGTCCGTCGAGGCCTCCCCCGCCACGGCCACCGCGGACCGTCTCGCGGTCCTGGCCGAGCGGGGCACCACCCGGCTCAGCCTCGGCATCCAGAGCTTCATAGACTCCGAAGCGAGAGCCGCCGTACGGCCGCAGCGCCGCGCCGACGTCGAGGCGGCGCTCGCCCGGATCCGCGACACGGCCATCCCGGTCCTCAACATCGACCTCATCTACGGCATCGACGGTCAGACCGAGCAGACCTGGCTACGGTCCCTGGACGCCGCCCTGGCCTGGCAGCCGGAGGAGCTGTACCTCTACCCGCTCTACGTGCGGCCCTTGACCGGACTCGACCGCCACCGCGCCGCGGACGGCCCCGATCCGGACTGGGACGCCCAGCGGCTGCGCCTGTACCGCGCGGGCCGCGACCACCTCCTCGCCCATGGCTACATCCAGCAGTCGATGCGGATGTTCCGCCGTACCGACGCTCCTCAGCAGGGCGCCGACGACTACGCCTGCCAGAGCGACGGCATGATCGGTCTGGGTTGCGGCGCCCGCTCGTACACGTCCGACCTGCACTACTCCTTCGACTACGCGGTCGGCATGCACGAGGTCCGCGGGATCATCGACGACTACGTCGCCACCACCGACTTCGCCCGCGCCGAGGTCGGCTACCGCATGGACCCGCACGAGGCGCGCCGTCGCCATCTGCTGCAGTCCCTCCTCCAGGCCGAGGGCTTGCCCGTCGACGACTACCAGGCCCGCTTCGGCACCGCACCACTCGACGACTTCGGCACGGAACTCCATCGCCTGGCCGACCGGGGCTGGCTGGCCGAGGCGGCCTCCGCGCACCTGCGGCTCACCCCGGAGGGACTCGCCCACTCCGACGCCGTCGGACCCGAGCTGTTCTCCCCCGCCGTCCGGGTCGCCATGGCCGCCTACGAAAGGAAGTGACCGGCCCGCCATGGATCTGACCGTCCTCTACCGCGGCCCGCTCGCCTCCTGCGACTACGACTGCCCCTACTGCCCGTTCGCCAAGCGACGCGACTCCACCGCACAACTGCGCGCCGACCGGGCCGCCCTGGAACGCTTCGCCCGCTGGGCGGCCGACAGCGACGACCAGTTGTCCCTGCTGTTCACACCGTGGGGCGAGGGCCTGGTCCGCTCCTGGTACCGGCGCACTCTCGCCGAGTTGTCGCACCTGCCGCACATCCGCCGTGTCGCCATCCAGACCAACCTCAGCTGCCGCACCGACTGGCTCGCCGGCGCCGACCCGGAAACCCTTGCCCTCTGGTGCACCTACCACCCGGGCCAGACCCCCTACGACCGCTTTCTGGCCAAGTGCCACGACCTCACCGACCGCGGGATCCGCTTCAGCGTCGGCATCGTCGGCCTGCCAGAACACCTGCAGGCGGCCCGCCGCCTGCGCGCCGAGCTACCCGCACACGTATACCTGTGGATCAACGCAGCCGAGGGCCACACCTACCAGGACGCCGAGGCCGACGACTGGACCGCCCTCGACCCCCTCTTCCCCTACAGCCGCCACCCGCACGCCAGCGCCGGCCTGCCCTGCCGCACCGGGGAGTCCGTGATCTCGGTCGACGGTGACGGCACCGTCCGCCGCTGCCACTTCGTCCGAGCCGAACTGGGCAACCTCTACGACGGCTCCTACCGCGCCGCCCTGCTCCCCCGTCCCTGCCCGCTGACGGTCTGCGACTGCCACATCGGTTACGTCCACCTCGAAACCCTGCCGCTCTACGACGTCTTCGCCGGCGGGATCCTGGAACGCATCCCGGCCCACCCAGGCGAACCACAGCCCGCCCAGGCCGTAGCCATCACGCCCCGGAGCAGCCGCGACGTCGGCTGAGCAATGAGATCGCGAAGGGACCTGCTGGGGGCGCGTTCGGCTTGTTCCGTAGGATCACTGCATGCCCACCGCCGAACGCGTGACCCGGTCCGCGCTTTCCCGTCGCCTCAAGCCGATATCCGCCCCTCAGCCGATGCCGCAACTGCCGCAGCGGATCTGGTCGGATGAGGACTGGGAGCGGATCCAGCGCGGCTACGCGGCGCGGGGCATGGACGAGAAGTGGAACGTCTTCGTGGAAGGCGAGGTTGTCTTCCTGCACCGAAGCTGGACCGGTCGCGGAGTCTTCGAGGCGACCCTCGCGCCGGTGGACGGCGGTGGTTGGCGGATCGCTCGTGCGGTCGTGGAACGCGACCCCAAGCGCTACCGAGGCACGGACGACGACTACGACTGCCTCATGCTCGAGCTGGTGATCAGCGCCATCGTGCTGGGCGAACCGGCGCAGGACCTCCGCTCGAAGTTGGTCGAGTTGACGCGCCGGGGGCCTGGGGCGGCCGACGCGCCCGCCGGGGTGATTCAGCACAGCGCGCTGGGGCTGCGCTCGGATTCCTAGCCAGCCGTTCATGCCGGTCGGGCCGTCATCCGGCAGGCCGTTCCCTACCACAACTTCCTTCCTGCCTACGTCCGTTCACTGCGAACGCGCGGGCGGTTCACCACTGCATCCCTTGGTGCGCTACCCCTGGACAGGTCCCTGCGGGCGTGCTGTCATGCCAACGGCCCGAATTTCTAACGTTGTAGAGATGTGCTGCTCGTGCACCTGAGGACGAGACAACGTTGTCCTCCCCGTTGTCCTCCCATCGTCGGCTCCCTTCCGGAAGGCAGGTCGTCCACATGTCCATCAGCAGACGGGCGTTGCTAGGTGCGGGCTCGTTCTCGCTGGGAGCCGCGGCTCTCGGCACCTCGTTCGCCGGAGTCGTGGCGGCGGCGCCCGCTCCGTCGGCCGAGACCCGCGTACCCGACAAGTTCCACAAAATTCGTCCGGGCAGCGTCACCGCCCGTGGCTGGCTCGCGGGGCAACTCCGGTTGCAACTCGACGGTCTGTGCGGTCGCTTCGAGACCGGCTCCCACTTCCTGGACTTCTCGGCCACCGGCTGGGTGCACCCCGAGCGCAATGCCTGGGAGGAGGTCCCCTACTGGTTGCGTGGCTACATCCCGCTGGCCATCGCCACGCGCGACCCCGGTGCGCTGGCCAGGTCACGCGAGTGGGTGGACGCCATCCTCGCCACGCAGCAGAACGACGGGTTCTTCGGGCCGCGGGCCCTGCGCTCCTCCCTCAACGGCGGCCCCGACTTCTGGCCCTTCCTGCCGCTGCTGCAAGCCCTGCGAAGCCATGAGGAGTACACCGGCGATCAGCGCGTGGTGCCCTTCCTGATCCGCTTCCTCCGCTTCATGAACGCCCAGGGACCGGGAGCTTTCAACACCAGCTGGGTGTCCTATCGCTGGGGTGACGGCCTCGACATCGCCGTATGGCTCTACCGCCGTACCGGTGAGTCGTTCCTGCTCGGCCTCGCGGCCAAGATGCACACTCACGGAGCCGACTGGACCGGCGTCACCCCGAACCGACACAACGTCAACATCGCCCAGGGATTCCGTGAGCCCGCCCAATACGCGCAGGTCATCGACTCGGCCGACCTCACCCAGACGACCTACCGTGCCTACGACGCCGTCATGGCCGAGTACGGCAGGTTCCCCGGTGGAGGGATGGCCGGGGACGAGAACTACCGGCCCGGTTTCACGGACCCCCGCCAGGGCTTCGAGACCTGCGGCATCGTCGAGTTCATGGCCAGCCACGAGCTGCTGACGCGGATCACCGGTGATCCCGTGTGGGCGGACCGCTGCGAGGACCTGGCGTTCAACATGCTCCCCGCGTCCCTCGACCCGCGCGGCACATCCATCCACTACATCACCAGCGCCAACAGCATCGGCCTCGACAACCGGACCAAGACGCAGGGCCAGTTCCAGAACGGCTTCGCCATGCAGGCCTTTCAGGCCGGCGTCGACCAGTACCGCTGCTGCCCCCACAACTACGGCATGGGCTGGCCGTACTTCACCGAGGAACTCTGGCTCGCCACCCCTGACGGCGGCCTCGACGCCGTGCTCTACGCGCCCAACTCGGTCCATACCCAGGTCGCCGGCGGCACGACCGTGACCGTCACCGAGACCACCGACTACGCGTTCGGGGACACGATCACCCTCACCGTCTCCACGCCCCGCCCGGTGCGGTTCCCTCTGCGCCTGCGCGTCCCTGGCTGGTGCCGCGGCCCCGAGCTGCGCGTGAACGGCGCCACGGTCGCGGCCTCGGACGGCCCCTCCTGGGCACGCGTGGAACGCACCTGGCGCGAGGGAGACGTCGTCCGCGTCCGCTTCCCCCAGCAGACTCGGCTGCGCGGCTGGCCCGGTCAGCACGGCGCCGTGAGCGTGGAGCGAGGCCCGCTCACGTACTCCCTGGACCTCGGTGAACGCTACGAGCGCATTGGTGGAACCGACACCTTCCCTGCTTACGAGGTCCACGCCACGACCCCATGGAACTACGGTCTGGTCCCGGACACGCAGCTCACCGTCACCCGGACCGGTTCCGCCGTGCCGGACCAGCCCTTCACTCCCCAGGCCTCGCCCGTGCGGATCTCAGCGCATGCCCGGCGCATACCGGAATGGATCGCAGACGACGAACACGTCGTCGCCCCGCTCCAGGACAGCCCGGCCCGAAGCTCCGCAGCCGTGGAAACCGTCACCCTCATCCCCTCGGGTGCGGCCCGACTTCGCATCACGTCCTTCCCCACGGCGGCCCCCGACGGCAGGCAGTGGACCCCGGAACCGCCCTTCCGCCGTCTCACGAACAAACACAGCGGCAAAGTCCTCGCAGTGGATGGAATGTCCACCGAGAACAGCGCCCGTGTCGTGCAGTTCGCCAACACCGGTACCGGCGACCACGCCTGGCAGCTCATCGACAAGGGCGACGGCTGGTGCCTGATCCGCAACGGCCACAGCGGCAAGGTCCTCGGCGTCGACCACATGTCGACGGAGAACAGCGCCGTCGTCGTGCAGTTCGAGGACAACGGAACAGCCGATCACCTCTGGAGGCTGATCCACAACGGCGACGGCTGGTACCGCGTTCTCAACAAGAACAGCAACAAGGTGCTGGGGGTAGACCGCATGTCGACCGCCGACAGCGCGCAAGTGGTCCAGTTCGACGACAACGGCACGGCCGATCACCTCTGGCGCTTCCTGTGAGAGCGTGAGCGCGCTTGTTGCTTGCGGCGGACGCTGTTCAACCGTTCTGGCGCACGTGGCCCGCCTCCGCGTTATACCAGGGCTTGCCTGACTCCCAATGCCTGACCCAACCGGCAAATCCCGGCTCAGCCGTCGTGAATCCGAACTGCGCTCCAAACGGGACAGCACCGACGTCAGTGACCTGCCAGACATGCCCGCGATGAGCGCCCGTCACGATCAGGTGCCAGGTCATCGCGCACCCGTCCGTGCCCAGCACGATCGAGCCGTGGTCGTCCACCTGCTCAAGGCGCTCGTCCGTATCCAGATCCGGATCTGCGTCGTCCTCCCACAGCCAGGCTTCTGTCAGCGGGAACGGCTTGCTCAGATCACGGTCCCGCTGATCGCCACCCCAGTCACTGGGCAGCTTCGCCAACGGCAGGAGCCCGTATTCCGGCGGCCCGGAAGAGGAGCCGTCCGCTATCTCGGCAACGAAGGTCCGGTACGGCTCGGGCAGCACGATCCCATGCTCTGCCTCGAAGGCTGCCACGGCCTCCCAGCCGAGGGCCGGCTCTGCTCCGTCATCGACGGAGAAGGTCGCGCGGAGTACGGCCAGTTCGGCGGCGTCGTCACGATCAATGGTCATGCGGCAGGAATACCATCCCGCTGTGACAACGCCTCCCCGCGGCGGGGACGCTGATCACCTCGACCATCCGGTGCACGACAGTCTGCGGCAGCGCCGGATTGCGGGCGGCTGTCTCCGCGTCGTCGGCGTCCAGGAGCAGTCGGGTGAGGATCCGTGCCGGCAGCCGGGCATGCGGGGCGCCGGCGTGGCGGACGCGGTCGTGCGGGTCGTCCAGGAGCAGTGCCGCAGTCTTCGGTGACAGTCGCGGGTCGGTTCGGCGTAGAACTTCGCCAAGCCGCCAGGGTCCGGCGCTTCGATCGTGGTCCCCCACCACATGCCGCCTGTCCGAGATCGCATGCTTGAGCGTATCCGAGGCACCCAGACGCGCCGATACCTGTCGGCTTTGCAGCGACTCAGTTCGCGTAACACGACCGGGCGAACATGCGCTGATGCGGCACTAGCCGGCGACGGTCTTGATCCGTGGCTCCTGCCCCGGAGGCCGAGGCCGACTCGACCACTCCGCGGGATCGGCCGGTCCTCGGTCTGTGGCCAGGCGGGCGTGCAGGTGCTCATCGTGGTACGCGCCGTCACCGAAGCGATGTGAGTCGCGCAGCGTGCCCTCGGGGAGGTAGCCGCAGCGGTGGGCCACCCGACAGGAGGCTTTGTTGCCGACGGCGTGGGCGATCTCGATCCGGCGGGCATCAGCTGTCCGGAAGGCCCAGGTCGTTACCGCCCTCGTGGCCCGGGTGGCCACGCCCCGTCCGCGGGCAGTCGGCAACGTCCAGTACCCGATCATCGCCAGACCGTCCGCGCGGTCGACCCACCGAACGGTAACTCCGCCCAGTAGGACGCCGTCTGCAGCGTTCCACGCAGCAAAGGACGCACTCACACCGGCGTCCCAACCACCTTCTCGAACTTCCAGCCATCCAAGGGCGGCATCGCGGTCCGATATCGCGAGAGGGTTCCACAGGGCGATCAGCGGATCCGCCGCAGCGAAGATCAGGCCGTCCAGCAGCGTGTCCGGTTCGGCGCCCGCCCGACCCCACGGGCGCAGCAGAATATCGCCCAGGTCCAGCGTGGTGCGGGAAAACGTCCGCGGGTCGGGATCGGCTGAGTGGTGGTGGCCGGAGGTACTCATGGCGCCCTTCCTACCCGTCCAACGACGCCTTCCGCCAACCATTTCAGTCGGACACAAACTGGTGGCAGCCAGGATGCCGGAGGCCCACAGGACGTCCCGGATAAAGCTTATCCAACGAAGACAGTCAGGAAGGTAGATCGGAGCGGGAGAGTGAGGCGGCGAAGCTGGCCAAGGCGGTGAAGTCGTCCGGCCGCAAGCCGATGCGTGGGTTGACCCGATGGAGCAGCGCCGGGGCCGGGTGGACGGTGGAGATGTTGGCGTGGTCGGCATCGGTCTGCTCGTCGTCCACCCAGGCGAAGGGCCGGCCATCGGCGTAGGCCACCACAAGCGCGGACTTCCAGTGGACTCCGTCCGGCTGCTCGCGCATCAGGCTGTCGCCGAAGTCGACGAACGGCAGTGACGGGAGGCCGAGGAGCGGGCCGATCCACTGGTTGGCGTCGCTCATCCAGGCGCCCGCCCAGCACAGCTCGAAGCCGAGGGTCAGTAAGGGCCTCGCCGTGTCCCGGGTTGAGCCACATCGTGTCCGGCCGCCTGTACGTCTGCGGACTTCCCAGTGCCGAAGAACCTTGCGCCTCGGCCGGGAGCTGGACAGTGGTGTAGTCCTCGGGACATGTGCCTGAAAGGGTCGCGTACGGATTCAGCGGCCCGTCAATGTCCAGAAACAGCAATGGTCTCCGGCTCACAGTCCCAACCTCATCTAGTTGGCCACTTGCCCGCAGCGTAGCCCGGCGGAGTGGATGCCCCTGTGCACCGGGCTGAGCCCGCGTATGTTCGTCAAACTGGTCACCTCCGTGCGACGCCACGCCTTGGCGTCCGGTAAGGCGGTGATCGCGGAGAAGGCCCAGAGGTACGCGGTGAGTTTCGTATTGAGTGGATTCGCTGTCCGCTCAATGCGAGTCGTCGATCACATCCTCGCGGCCCCGCCGAGACGGCGAACCTCCAGGGCGACGAGCCCTCACCTCACCCGCCAGGCCCTCAACGAGTTCCTATCTGCCCGCAGGACGGCGGCGAGTAACCGGCTATCTGCCATGGGCAGTTGAGGACAGCGACGGCTCCTAATCCGCAGCTGCCCGGAAGTGCTCGACGAGCCGTTGCTGGATGTCCTGAAGTGTCCTGCTGGTTAGTTTGAGGCTGGACAAACGAGAGGCTGCCGCGCGAGCGAAGTCGGCACTTTGGCCGGTGTCATTCCACAGGCCCGTCGTGAAGAGATATCCGCTCAGCGCATCCACGGCTGAGTCCTCAGCAGCGCCATGCCCGGTGGGGAGTAGGTAGCGGTCGAAGGGGACCTCATCGCTGGCCACCACATTGGCCACCACAGAAGGATGCCAGGCGTGAGCGTTGTTCAGCGTTTCATGGGTGTCGAACCGTACGGTCACAACGTCACCTGCGGGAATGGCCAGGTCGTACCGCCCCTCGGTATCGGTGAAGGTGTGCTCGACGAGAGTCAGGTCGCGATAGACGCTGACCTTGATCAAGGCGATCGGTTGCTGAGTGGTAACTGCATTTACTCGACCGAACATGAGTGTTGTCTCCTGCATCTGCTTCGTGAGGAGGTGGGTTGGGACGTGCCGGTGGGTGGTTCCGTCCAGAGGCGAAGACTGGGAGTTCGGTCCACTCGATTCTGTGCCGGATGGCTCCCGGCGTCCCCATGGGCCGGGCTGCCCGACCGGTAAATGGTTCGCATGCGGTCACACGACGCTGACCGGCGCTTCCAGCTCCTCAGCAAACTCTGTCCGGACCGGTATCGCTTGAGTGCTGAGCAGGTCGCCGGTTTCTACGATTCCGCTCCCTGAGCGGTCGATGTGGACGCGCAGTCCGTAGGAGGCGGAGGGATCCAGGCCGGGCACTTTCACACTGAAGGGAACCCGGCCTCCCGGAGACAGCTGGATATCCGTCTGGACCTGTGCCCCGACCACTGTGGACGGGGCGTCGGCCAGCGAAACGTCACGTACCTCCACCAGAAGGGACGCGGCCGTTCCCGTCGGCGTGTCGGGTGGCAGGGCCACCAGACCGGTGATGGTGCCCGTCATGGCGTTCCACCTCGCAAAGACCCTGACCCTGACGCTGAGGCCGTGGCGGGCTCACGTCCGTCGAGATGAGCCAGGAGTGCGGCGACCGCCGCCGTGATGGGCAGACCGGTCCGTTCTTCCACGAACAACCACTGACCCGCCGGGTTCACCTCCAGAAAAACGTACTCCCCGCTGGGACGCCGCCGAAGATCGATGGCCCCGTATACCAGGCCCAGGGTGCGCATGAGACGCAGGAGGCGATCGCTGACGGCTGAAGGGAGGGTTACCGGTCGTACTCGAGATTCGTGAACAACCATGCGCATGTCCACGGGATAGCCGGTCTGCGAGGCATCGATCTCGGCAGCGAAGACACGATCGCCCACAACGGTGACCCGCAGATCGGTTCCCGGCACGTACTCCTGGAAGATCACGGGGGCGTACTGCACCGCGTCCAGTGCCGCAAGATCCTCCGTGCGGACGAGCCGGGTCTCCCGCCACGCGTCGGCGGAGGCGATGAAGCCCTTGAAAACCGTGCGTCCGAGGCCTGTCTCCTGGATGAAACGACGGGCCCGTCCCGTGTCGTTGGTGACCAGCGTACGAGGCAGGGTGAGCCCCATGCGGCGTGCCACTTCCCACTGATAGGGCTTGTGATGGGCGACCCCGTCCAGTGCAGGCGGATTGATCCAGGTGCAGTTGAGCGAGTGGAACAGGCCGTGCAGCGCCTGGCCGGTCTCGTTCATCGCGAAGTGCTGGTCCCGGAGGGTGCGCAGTCCGCGGTCGACGGTGAAGGGGCGCACGCGCCGCCACCATGCGACGTGGCACCGGTCGAGCCGGACGTGGGCCGTCGGCGTTCGGATCGTGTAGACCGGTTCCCCGGCCGCGGCGTAGTCGAGAGTGATTTCGCCGCGGGCGGGGAAGTCGGCCAGGTCGAGGCGGACCACCTCACGCCCGTCCGCCTCCAGTCGGCGCACCACCGCGCGCGCGTGGTCCTCGTCGTGCGAGACGACCAGGATCATCGAGGCTGCCCAGGGGCACCGACAGGTTGAGCTCCCGCCTGAGCCAGAAGCAGGTTGTAACTCGCCTGGATTGCGGACAGCCCTTGCTGCAGAACGGCGACCATCAGGCCCAACTGACGTACCTGTTCGGCCACTCCATCCGGCTGACCGGTCATCGCCGGTGACTGATGGGGCGTGGCCAGCACGAACGGACTGGTCGGCGTCGCCGGGCTCATGAGGTCGAGGCCCGGAACCTTGGGAGGCAGCCCGTCGAACACCGGGTCCTTGGTTGCCTCCTTGAAGGTCGTGTCGACGACAGGGTCCTTGGCCACTTCCTTGATCGTGGGCGTCACAGCGGCCGGATACATCATGTGGATTCCGTCGATGTCGCCCTGCGACAGCCCCGTGCGCTGCCCCATCGTCACACCCGGCGGGAGCGGCACGCGCGGAATGATGGTCGGCTGATTCAGGTCGATCGCGAAGGCCGTCGCCGGATAGTGCATGAGCGAGCCGAAGTCGTACGGTCCCAGGTCGTCGCCGTCCGCGATGTGCTGCAGGAAGTTGTGCTGCATGTCCGGCTGGATGTTCGCGAACACGATCGTGACGTGCTGATCCCGGTCCTCGCGGCTCTGCTCGTGCCACAGGCCCACGGCGTGCCCGATCTCGTGGATGGCATTGCCCGTGGAACAGTTGGAACCCAGCGTGATGTTCTGCTGGCCACCCCGTCGACCTACGTGCGAGGAGCATCCCTTGCCCGGCACGAAACGCACGAAGTCCGGGAACTGGGCCGCATTGGCAGACGTCCGCTCGACGAACCGCATACGGGTACGCGAATGCCAGTGTGCGATCGCGTCCGTGACACGCTCCCGATTGGGCAGACTGGGATCGATCTCGAACGGGACCGTCGCGTTCGGCCAGCGACGCTGCTGATCCACCCCGGCCGAGATGCCGACGGACGCGAGCGGCCCGCTGTCGGCCGCTTCGGTCAGCTCTTCGACCGTGCCGAGCACGATGTCCCCCTCGAACATCGCCAGCCCCTCCACCTCGGCATAGCGGAGGGCCTTGGGGCCAAACGTCGCACCGCTCACCAGCGTGGTTCCCGCGATGGGTCCTGACCGAAGCTCGCCACTGCCCTCACGTCGGCGGGAGGAAGTGGATTTGCCGGCTGCCTGCTTCTTTGACGGGGTGGTCTTCTTGGCCGAAGGTGTGCTTCGGGCCGGGGTCTTCCTTGTGCGGCGGGAGGGTTCCGAGGCGTCGGGACTCATGGTTCACCTTCATTACGGCGCGGGCTGGCAGTCTCGGGACGAAGACTGCGCTGCCAGCCTCTACGCTTCACACGACACATTGCTCGCCAAGCCCGCCCATGCGGGTGATGGCGGGCGTCTTCAAGTCAGGTGCAGGGCGCCTGCGAGTTCAGGTGGGGCCTGCGCGGTGGCTGCCTGGTCGCCGGTCATGGTCTGGCGGTCAGCCGTGGCTGACCGGGCACGGCGGGCAAGGGCATGAGCGGCCGGCGCCTGTTTGCCGGGTTGGAACCAAGCGCCCCGGCATTTGATTTCTTCTCTGAAGGACTGCGCCTTTCAAAGAGCCGTGCCGGACGGTCTCCGGGCTGCAGGTCGTGTGTGGCCTGGATACCCTGAAGATGAGTCGGCATGACGAGCACTGCCGCACTTGCCAGGCCCGGATCTGAGTCACCATGCACGGGCCTTGCTTCGGAAGTCCCGCAGTGTCGGCACAAACGTAGGCGACGACGTCTGGGAACCGTGCGGGAGTAACGCCATGGACCTGTTGCCGGTCGAGATCAAGGTGAACATCGAAGGCGACGTCGCGGAGGCGCTATCGGCCCTCGGCACGTCGGGCCGCGCGATGACCAGGCGTCGAATCTGGTTCGCTGAGGACCGGGACGGCATCGCCGAGGGGCGGGTGCCCCTACTGGACACCGGCGTGATCGTGCGTTTCAGGATCGGGGGCGGTCCGGACGACCTGACCGTCAAGCTGCGTCCGTGCCTGCGCGAACAGCTCGTCGGCCGGTTCTCCGCTCCGTTCGAGGCGGAGCTGTCCACCTACAAGATCGAGGAGGACTGGTCAGGGAGCAAACGTGTACTGGCCGCCTCTCTGGTTCACGATCACAAGCCGGGAAAGCTGTCGGCCGCACTGGAGCCCGGAGGCGATCCGGCCGCAGCGATCGACGCCGTGCAGGATCAGTTCCTGCACGCATGCACTCCCGACCTCCGACGTGATGGCCTGGTCGCGCTGGGGCCCGTTCACTCGACGAAGTTCGACGACATTCCGCTCGGTGACCTGGACGTGGACCTGGAAGCATGGTCGGTCGCCGGCCTCGACTTCCTGGAAGCGTCGATCCGAGTGAAGCCCAAGGACGAGGACGACGCCGAGAAGCTCACGGCAAGGGCCGAACGCCGGCAGGAAAAGCTGAACGACGCGCTGCGGGAGCGCGGGGTGACGCCCTCCGAAAATCCCGAGAACAAGACCCGACGCATCCTCACCGCCTTGGCTACGGCACACGCATAGAAGCCCACTGCCCGGTCTTCGTGCCCTGGACCTCTGAGCCTCTGAGCCGTCGCGCCTGGGTATCGTTGACCGTTGCGTTCTCCCACCGGCAGAGGCAGCCCGCAATCCGCGCCTCAGCCATTGGTCAGGGCAGGACCGAGCTTGGCTGAGTCTGGAGCCGTTCGCCGCGAAGGCCGGCAAGAAAGCCCCTGCGCCGAAGTTGCACCGCTTGTTCGATCGACTCAAACTGGTAAAGGCGTGCCCTCTCGGAGCACGCGCCCAGCCCGGAAGCGCACCGTACGAATACGCGCTGTAACGCGCTGCACGCGAGGCGATCAATTTGGTGTCACCTCCCCCTCAGTTGCGCTTGCTCGGACAGTTCCGGCTGGAATTCGGATCCGAGGCCGTAGAACTGTGCCGCAACGGCCAACGGATGATGGCCTTCGTGGGGCTACGAGGCCGGGTACCGCGCACGGTCCTGGCCGGAACGCTGTGGCCGGAGGTATCCGAAGAGCACGCCAGGGGCAGCCTGCGCACCACCCTGTGGAAGCTCCCCCGCGGCGAACCGCTCCTGATCCGCTGCTGCGGCGACGACCTCGTCATCACGGCAACCGTGCAAGTGGACGTGCACACCCTCGCCGAAACAGCACTCAGCCTCATCCAGGAGTGCGGCCCCCCGCCGAACGGCAGGCCGCCCCTGGCAATGCTGTCGGGCGAGGACCTGCTGCCCGGCTGGGACGAGGACTGGGTACTCCTGGAACGTGAACGCCTGCGTCAGTTGCGCCTGCACGCCCTCGACGCGCTCGCCGAGACCCTGACACGACAGGGAAAACCGGCACTGGCACTGGAGGCCGCGTGGGCAAGCATCCGCAGCGAGCCCCTCCGCGAAAGCGCCCATCGAGCTGCCGTCTCGGCCCACCTCGCCGAAGGAAATCTCGCCGAGGCGGTACGTCACTACCACGCGTTTCGGCGCCTGTTGCACGAGGAACTGGGCGTCGAGCCCTCCCCCGCGTTCGCCCGCATGCTCCGCCTCCCGCCGGGCGCCAATGACGCCAGAATAACGCGGGGCTGACGGCAGTTCCGTAGTGTCGAATTGACCAACTTCCGCGCAGACGGAAGGACAACGGTGTGACCGCCACAGCGCCATCGAAGCGGTCGTGCGTCGCGGTCGACCACATCGGCACGGAACGACACGGCCTGGCAGACGGAGGTCGACCTGTCGGTGACCAACCTGCAGATCGTCATGCACGAGCGAGTGACCGCGCACAAGTGCCCGCTCCGACGGCACTCCGCATCGCTCTCTCCACCCGGAGCTACGAGATCAGCGGCGCCATCAGTGCCCACCGGACCCAGGCCGGCCCCTCGCCGCCCTTCGGCCCTGGAGTCCGGATCAACGAGGTCGAACCGCCGACACTGCCGCCCCGCCTCCCGGCAGCGGGGCCAGATCGCGCGGATGCGGCTCTCCATGACCTCACCATGACCCGCTGGGCACGACAAGAGAAGGCGAATTCTCATGGTGGCCCTGTCCAAGGTCCAGTTCGGCAAACGGAACGAGGACGTACGCACCGTACAGAAAGCACTGATAGCCCGAGGCCGCAAGATCCCCGACGGCCCCACCGGCCTCTTCGGCCCCCAGACCAAAGCCGCATACCGCGCCGAACAACTCGCCCAAGGCTTCAAAGGAGCCGACGCCGACGGCAACCCCGGCTGCACCTCCCTCACCACCCTCGGCCACCACGCCGGCTTCAAGGTCAACTGCCAAGGCGCTCCCGCCAACGGCAGGCTCCCGCTCGGCAAGGTGACGTACCTCGACCCCGATGACGACGTCGGAGATCCGGCCATGCGGCGCTATGCCGATAAGGCGTGCGCACTGACCGGAATGGATCCCCGGTTCGGAGTCCCGGCCCTGGCCACCATCGCCAGACGCGAGTCCGCATCGAACCACCCGAAGTTCCGGGTGAACCGGACGGATGTGAACGCGCACGGCCCCATCATGTCCGACGGCCACCCGCGGAACTGTTCGCGAGGCGCCACGCAGTGCATTCCTCCCACGTTCGCCACGCACCATCAGGCGAACACGGCGACTACGCCCTACGACGTGGTCGCGGACATGTGCGCCACGGTCAACTACGTGCGCGCCCGATACCACGTGAACAAGTCCGGATCGAACTTCGCCGCACGCGTCCAGCAGGCCGATCCGCACCGGCCTCCCCACCCGTACTAGGAGGCGTCATGGTAGCCCTGTCCAAGGTCCAGTTCGGCAAACGGAACGAGGACGTACGCACCGTACAGAAGGCACTCATAGCCCGAGGCCGCAAGATCCCCGACGGCCCCACCGGCCTCTTCGGCCCCCAGACCAAGGCCGCCTATCGCGCCGAACAACTCGCCCAAGGCTTCAAAGGAGCCGACGCCGACGGCAACCCCGGCTGCACCTCCCTCACCACCCTCGGCCGCCACGCCGGCTTCAAGGTCAATTGCAAGGCCGCTCCCGTCACCCCCCGTCCCGGGAAACGGGTGCCCTCGCCCGTGCCCGGGCACCGAGTCACCTTCGCGTTCTATGAGCCCGGCCCATACGCCTGGAAACCGGAGCGGGACGGGATCGGTCGACACACGGGCCAGGACTTCGCCGCCGGTACCGGCACACCGGTGGTCGCCGTACGCAACGGCACCATCGCCTGGTCGAACAACAAGGGCGGAGCATACGGGCAGTGGATCGGGCTCCGCGCCGACAACGGTCACATGTACACCTACTGCCACCTCTCACAACGGCAGGTGAGGACCGGTCAGAGGGTCAGCGCCGGAAAGCAGCTCGGACAGGTCGGCAGGTCCGGCAACACCACGGGACCGCATCTGCACTTCGAGATGTCCAAGAGCTCCACCTGGTCCTACGGCAATGTCGCCAAGCCCAGTTGGTGAAGGAGGCCGGTCATGACTCAGCACAATCCCCATACCGTGCCGGTGGACCCGGGCGTGTTCGTGCCGGTCGGTGTCAGAGCCTGGCAGGACGGCTATGACGAGGGCATCAGCTCGCCACCGGACGTACCGCGCACACCGCTGGTGCGCGATCCCGACTACGCGGAGGCCTGGGCGGAGGGTGCCCTGGCGGGCAATGCCGATGGGCGGGCCGAGGACTGGCGGTGGGCCTACTTCGAGGGAAAGGTTCGCCCTGAGCCCAAAGATGAGGCCGTCGGCCGGTACGGGCCACAGGACAGCGGCGAACCGGAAGGGACCACGTTCTCGTTCGCGCATTCCTGGCCGTGTGTCGGCGAGCGGCCGCTGCTCGTGATGCTGACGCAGATCGCCCCGGGCGAGAGCGGCGGTGACGGTCTCACCGGCCGACTGCTCGCACAGGCCTGCGCGGACAAGGGCGTCCGGCAGCTGTACCTGCCGGTCAATCTGTCCTCCACGCAGCTCACGAAGGAGCAGACCGGCGACGCGATGCGCAACGCGGGCTACTGGCACGGCACCGTGTCCGAGTCCCTGGAGGAGGCCGCACCCGAAGCAATCGCGCAGGTGACGGTCCGTATCCCCAGCTTCGCTGGCCTCGTGCGGTACGCGCCCGCGGCGGAACACAACTTCTTCGACCTGCTGCCGGTGGACGGACTGCTCCCGCCGGAGCGCTAGAGCTGAACCAACACAGACAGCGACCACCACTAGAGGCGCCCGGAGGCGAATCATGGCCACGGCGGAACTCGCTTCTGAACGAGAATCAGACTATCTGTCACAACTCACCATGGCCGCAGCCCGCTACACGAATCGCACCGAACGGCGCGAAGGGAACCAATCCGTTCTCGAGTCACGTGGCGTGCTGTATGCGGACACCCCAGAGCGGGTCGAGAAGCGGCTGGCGCGTCTCGGTGCGGACTGGGCCATGGCACGGGCGATCGAGCGGACGCAGACGGAGCCGGCCAGCAGCGCGGGGAGCACCCTGCAGCTGCCCCCGGAAGCCTTCACCAGTGACGCGCTGGGGCTGGAGCGCCTGATCGGGCGCAACAACCTCACCCCGGTCGCGTTCCTGGAGGAAGGTGTCCAGGTCTCGCGCTCGGTCGGCCGGATCACGATCAGCGGACCCGGAGGCGGACACGGGACCGGCTTCATGGTCTCTCCCTCCCTGTTGCTCACCAACAACCACGTGCTGCGCGGCACGCAGGAGGCGAGCCGCAGCAAGGTCGCCTTCGCGTTCCAGGACGGTGTCGACGGCGGCCCGCTGGTACCGGCGGTATTTCAGCTTGAGCCCCTGCGGTTCTTCGTCACCGACCGAGCACTGGATTACAGCCTCGTCGCAGTGGCTCCGCGTGGCGCGCAGGGAGAGGACTTGTCGTTGTTCGGCCGGCTGATGCTCAGCGAGGCGCAAGGAAAGGTCCTGATCGGAGAGTTCGTCAACATCATCCAGCATCCCAGGGGCGAGCCGAAGCAGATCGCGCTGCGCGAGAACCAGATCGTCGACGTTCTGGAGCGGTTCCTGCACTACGAGTGCGACACCCGTGAGGGTTCTTCGGGTTCTCCGGTCTTCAACGACCAATGGGAAGTCGTCGCGCTGCATCACTCGGCCGTTCCGAAGACCGATGCAGAGGGCCGGCCCCTGAGCGTCGACGGCGGGCTGTGGCGGCCCGAGATGGGCGAACAGCAATTGGCCTGGCTGGCCAACGAGGGGGTACGCATCAGCCGCGTGCTGGGTGCCCTGCACGAGGTACCCCTGACCGGAGAGACTGCACGGCTGCGGGACGAGGTGTTCACCGCCGGGCTCACCTCGCCTCCCGGGCCGAGCGCCCCGCCGTTGACCGCCCTCAACGGCGAGTCCACCATGCGGGGTACCAACGGCTCCATGCCAGGTACCAACGGCTCCCAAGGCCGGACAATCACTCAGGCGGCCGACAGCACAACCCACTTCCTTCTCCCCCTGCGGATCAGCATCGGCTTCGATGCCCCGTCGTCCTCGTCAGCCGCGGTCCTGGCCCCGCCGCCCGCTCTTGCACCGATGCCACCGACCGCACCACGGCCGCCGGCCGGGCGGCCGGACGTCGTATCAGCGGTGGAGAAGGATGTCGACGCGGCCCTGATCAACCATCAGGTCGAACGGGAGCGTCCCTACTACGACCGTGTCGCGGACGCGGCCGCGCGCGAGGCGTACTACGCGCACATCCGCACCGGCGACGGCGACGGCGACGCGCTGCGCCGCGCGCTGACGAAGCTGCTGACAAACAGCCACGAGCCCCAGCCCAAGTACAAGCCTATGAGGCTGGTCTATCCATGGGTCGACCTGCACAAGGACGGACGGCTGCGCAGCATCTACTCGGGCAAGGACTTCTCCGCCGAGGAGCTCATACGGGCCGATGCGGCCGTGGCGCAGGCTCGGCTGGCTCGCGTGCAGGAGCTCCTGCTGCTGGAGAGCACGGCAGGACCGGCCGAGTTCGAGGCGGAGTTCGACGCGCTCGAGGCGTCGATGCCGTTCAACTGCGAGCATGTGGTTCCGCAGTCGTGGTTCGAAAAGAAGGAGCCCATGCGCGGCGACCTGCACCATCTGTTCGCGTGCGAGGTCGGCTGCAACAGCTTCCGCGGTAACTTCCCGTACTTCGACTTCCCCGACTTCGAGGAAGCGGTCCGGGAGGCGTGCGGGATGCGCGAGAGCGTGGGCTTCGAGCCGGAGGAGGGCAAGGGCGCGGTCGCCCGTGCCACTCTGTACTTCTTGCTCCGCTATCCGGGCCAGGTCGGCGACGTCGCGCGGGAGTTCCCCGAGGACCGACTGCCCGTCCTGCTGCAGTGGCACGCGAGCGAGACGGTGACCGAGTACGAACTGCACCGCAACGCGGCCATAGCGGAGATCCAGGGCAACCGGAATCCGCTGATAGACCATCCTGAATGGGCCCGCGAGATCGACTTCTCCGGTGTCTGGCCCTAAGAGGACGACTCAGTTCGAGGGCGAGCCAGAGGCAGAAGCGGAAGCGGCAAGGTGTTCCAGGGGGTTGCGTCGGCAAGGAGCGGCATTGGGCGCATCGGCTCAGCGGGCCATCCAGCAGTCCATCTCCTGCGCCCGTGTGTCGAGCGCGGTGACGACGGTGGTTGACGCGGTCCGGGGATTGCCGGGGAGCTGCACGTCGCGTTGGACGCCACCATCCACATGGCCGGACCCCGCTTCGGGCATCTCCACCTCGATGCCCGCGCGCCGTGCGAGCGCGACCGCCGTCGCCACGAACCCCTCGGAGAGAGCGAGGATCACGGAGTGCCCCGCACGGCTGTGCCAGGCGACCAGGCCGCGTACGAACTCCGCGTACACGACCGGATCGACCTCGAGTGTGTCCGGGTCGCCCCAATACTTGCCCTGGCCGATTCCCGAGGGCAGCCTGAGTTCCGCCTCGAAGACCTCGACCTGCCGTAGAAAGAGGCGGCCGGCACCGTTCGACGGGTTCCACAGCGTCTCGTCACCGATGTCGAAGTACATACTCATCGCCGATCCCCCTGCTCAGCCGCCCCGGCACAGGGTAGAAGATCAGGCGGGTGGTGGGCACCTGAGTAGACGGTGTCTTGGAGGGCCAGGGCCCGTTGCCCTGGCGTGCGCATAGTTGAGCAGTTGGTGCCAGACGGACTCTGGGAGATCTTCCAGGACGTGGCACCAGAGCCGCCCGTGCGCGCCCAGGGCGGCGGTCGGCGGGGGTGTGACGACTGCGCGGTCCTGGCAGCGGTCACCATCGTGGCCACGTAAGGCTGCACCTGACGGCAGCTACCGTGGGTCTTCGGCGCCTCCTGGCAAGCGGTCCACAGGCTCTGATCCCGCCGACCGCAAATCACCAGGCCTCCAGCGATCCAGCTCGCCGGAGCTACATGAGCGCCGCCCTCGGCGACGGCGGCGAACTCGGGTGCGCCTTCGGCCCCGGGGAAGATCGCACGGATCCCCGTCCCGGGGGCTGGGCAAAGCAGGGCACCGGCCGCCGATTCTGCCGAGCACGTGGCTCCAGCCGCCCAGCGCTCCGATCGCAACGCCCACCACCCCTGCCAGGCCTGGAGGTGCCCCGCCGGGCGGCCGCGCGCGCAGGCACTGCTGACGCACGTGTGCTTCGTTGGCATAGGGCCGCCTATTGCGAGATTGGATCGACTGTCAGACCTGCCTGGGATGCTCCGAGCATGGAGATGACAGTGCAGCTGACGATCGACTGCTCCGATCCACAGAGAATGGTGACTTTCTGGGCCGAGGCCCTGGACTACGTGCCTGAGCCTCCGCCGGGCGGGCACGCCACGTGGCGTGCTTACTGGGCGGCGGTGGGGGTGCCCGAGGCAGAGTTGCCGGCCGGTGCCGGGGACATTCCGGAGTCGATTATCGATCCCGCTGGACGTGGACCGAGGGTGTGGTTCCAGCAGGTTCCGGAGCCGAAGGTCGCCAAGAACCGGTGGCACTTCGACCTGAAGGTCGGTGGGGGCCGTGACGTCCCACTGAACGTCCGCTCACAGCGGGTCAAGGCTGCGGTGGAACGGCTGGTCAAAGCAGGTGCCACCGTGCTGCGGATCAAGGATGAGCCGGACATGGGGCTCTACGCCGCCGCCATGCAGGACCCCGAGGGCAACGAATTCGACGTCGTCTGAAGGCCGTTGCGACGGTGCTGGCTACAGCCACTCGCTCACGGCTGCGACCAGCACCGTCGCCTCGTAGCGTACGGAGGGCTTGTCGTACCTCGTGGCCACTGCCCTGTGCCTCTTAAGCCGGTTGATCCCCCACTCGCCCGCTTGGCGCTCGCTGTAATCCACCGGTGCGGCGAGGGTTCAGTTTTGCGCTGCTGTAGTCCCCCGGACGATAAGGCGAGGCGCGATGACCTGCTCCCTCACCGGGGTCCCGTCACCCTCCAGACGTGCGACGGCCTGGCCGACGGCGAGTTGCGCGAGGCGCGGGATGTCCTGGCCGACGGTGGTGAGGTCGATGTGGGCCAGCCGGGCCAGGTGGCTGTCGTCGAAGCCGACAACGGAGACATCGCCGGGCACCGTGACGCCGGAGCGAAGGAACACGTCGAGAACGCCGGTCGCACAGCGGTCGTTGAAGGCGAGTACGGCGGTAGGGCGCGGACAGGCAGCCGCCAGGGTCCGGGCAGCCGCGGCACCTTCCTCCTCGGTCAGCCCGCCGGGCAGAACGCGGATGTGGTCGCCCAGGCCATGATGATCCATCGCGGTGCGGTAGCCACGGCGCCGGTCTGCCGCGCCCGGTGCCCGGCCGCCGTCGATATGGGCGATGTCTCGATGGCCCAGGGCGACGAGATGATCCACCGCCTGCCGGGCCCCCTCGTCGTCAGCGGTCCGTACGACCTCCACCCCCTGGATCGACGGCCTCAGCCGACGAGCCACAGAAACGACCGGCAGCTGCCGGGCGAGCTCCGCCAGCCGCGCGGCCGGCGCCTGCGGGCCGAGCAGGATCAGCGCCTCGCAGCGATCGGCGAGCAGTGTCTCCACCGCACGCTGCTCGCCGCGCCCGGCGGCCACGGCGCTCAGCGCGATCTGGTACCCGGCCGGTTCGGCCGCCGCATAGATGCCCTCCACCAGGTCGGAATGGAACGGGTGCTGGAGACCGAACTGCACCCCGAGCAGCCGGGAACGCTGGCTGCGCAGTAGCCGGGCCCGGGCGTCCTGACGGTGGCCGATGTCCCGGGCGGCCTGGAGGACCCGCTCGCGGGTGGCCTCACTGGCGCACTTGGCATCGCGCATCACGATGGAGACCAAGCCCCGCCCGGAATCGGGCGGGCCTTCGTCGTGCGGTGGGCTGCTCCCCGCTGCACCGTACACACCTTCCCTCAGCTCACCGGCCCCCCCGCCTCACCGCCCCACCGGCGCGCGCACGGCGCAGCGGGCATCGACACCACCACCGTGTCCCTGACGTAACGCCCAGGAAGTAGTGGACGAGGGTGTGGCAGTGCGGCTGATGCCGAGGAAACGGCAGGCGCCTGTCCCTAGGATGCTGTCACTCGACATGGGGTGGCCGATGCACGAAGTGATCCACGGCAACATCCCACACCGAGCCGGACGCGCAATTCCCGCTCGCGACACGGCACTCAGGGACGCTCCACCTCATTGTGCTGGCTGGTGTGAGAAACGATCTCGCAGCTGAGCCGTAAGCTGCCTGTCGTGGCGCGATTCGATCAGGTCTTGGCGACGTTCTGGGCTGTCGGTGATTACGGCGTCCAGCTGCCTCTTACGGACGAGACGGTGCGAGAAGCCGAGCGTGTGCTCGGGGTGAAGCTGCCCTCGCCTCTGCTCGACCTTCTGCGGGTTCAGAACGGCGGCGTCGTGGCTGCTGATTACGATGCGTTTCCGACCGGCCGACCGACCTCGTCGAGCCAGGACCACGTTCCCTTCGATGCCCTGATGGGCATCGGGGGACTCCAACAGATGACGTCGTTGCTGGACACGCCTTACTTGGTCAAAGAGTGGGGGCTGCCATCGCCGATCGTGCTTCTCTCCGGCGACGGGCACTGCTGGATCGGTCTTGACTACCGACGTTGCGGCCCGGAGGGCGACCCAGCGGTCACCTGGTTCGACGTCGAACTCGACACCGAACTCACATTGGCCAGTGACTTCAGGACGTTCGTCGAGAAACTCACTGCAGCCAGCGGCTTCGATCTCGACCATGGCGACTCCACGTCGAAGTGACGCAGGTCCTTTCTGGACCAAGGATTCGTCCAAGAACTGCTAACGGAATGACTCCCAAGATCTCGTTGAGGCTCGTACGGCGGCGTAGCGGCTGCGTGCGAGGATGCTGCTGTGCTGGATGAGATCGACATGGTGGAGTGGGACTCCGTTCCGGGTCATCCCGACTGGTATGAACCGGATCGGGCCGCCCAGGGTCTACGAACCCTGGCCGAGGCAGCGAACCTGGTACAGGCGGCGGAGGCGGGCTCGCAGCTCGGCGGCGGTGGGATCGTTCATGGCCACAGTGGCGCGGTGTTCCCAGCGGCTGCGGTTGCGACCCCGCTGCTACTGGACATCGCCCAGCAGGGTCACCCGGCGGCACAGGACACCGCGATGGGGCTGCTAGATGAGGCTCTGTCGTGCTACCCGCATGCCGGTTACACACGAGTGACGGCTCCTGACGGCACCGCGGCTCCCATCTGCTGTGCCATCGCCCACCATCTGCGGGATCGCACCGATTTCCTTGTCGGGCGGGGCAAGAGGGGCAAGTCATTGCTGGGTGACGCGACCGCGCACTGGCGCTTCGAGATACGCGAATGCATCGCCGACGGCAGCGACACGGCAGCCTTCGGCATCTTGGCCGGCTGTCTCCCCGACGGCGTGCACGCGGCGGAAATGCATCACGCCGGAGCCATCACCATCCTGAGCGAACTCACCCTCGAATGCCCGCCCGCGGAGGACTCCCGCGAAGCATGCCTGCGGGCGATCGCCCGGCCTCCGAGCCAACTGCCGCCAGGTACCGTGCTGTTTCCGGCGGAATGCGGAGATCGCGTGCACTGACTGGCTCCAGTGCTTCAAGGACCCTCTGGTGCAGGGACCGGCTGCGGTCGTGACGCGGCCGGACGGCTCCAGTAGAGCAGGGCACATCCGAGGGTGAGGAACGCTTCGGTGCGGCTCGATCTCCCCGGGTGGGCGACCTCCCCAGTCGGCGCCAGCGCATAGCGCAGACCCCCGTTCTTCCGCAGGAGAATGTACGGAAGGCAGGCCGCATCCTCGCGAAGGGTCCCGGTGCCAGTCCATGACGTCGTACGAGCCGAGATCGTGGATGACCGAGCCCGCAACTATCGCGGGGAGGCAGAAGGATTACGTCCCTGAGGGATGCCACGTGGACGGCAGACTCAACCCGGCCGGCAGAGTCGACCCGTCCGTCGGGACCAAATTGATCGGCGCGACACCCTCCGCGCCGCGGAAGTCGACGCGCCCACCCGAGAACCTCGCTCCGCTGACCATGCCGCCGAATATGACCCGGGCGACGGCAAACTGCGCGGCGCGGAAGTCGACCAGGCCCCCGGAGAAGACCGCGTCGCTGAAGTTGACCATGCCTCCGAGGAAGCGCGCGCGGCAGAAGCTGACCGTGCTGCCGGAGAACGACGCGCCGAACTCGACGGTGGCGTCGTCGGAGAAGCGTGAGCCATTGAAGTCGACCGTGCCGCCTGAGAAGTCCACCCTGTCGAAGAAGAACTGGCCGCCGGAGAACCACGCGCCATCGAAGCTGACCGTACTGCCGGAGATCTCCGATCCACTGAAAACCATCGCGCTACCGGAGAACTGCGTACCACCGGCGAGGCGACTGCCGCTGAAGTGAACCGTGCCTCTGGAGAACCGCGCGTCACGAAAGGAGACAGTGCCTGCGGAGAAGTCCGAGCCACTGAAGTCGACGGTGCCGCCGCTGAAGTCCACCCTGCTGAAGTCGACCGTACTACCGGAGAACCGAGCGCCCCGGAAGTCGACCATGCTTCCGCAGAAAACGGAGTCGCTGAAGTCGACCATCCCGCCCACGAAGTGCACTTTCGAGAGATCGCCACCGTCGAACGTGACAGCTGTGAGGTCGAAGTCGTGCCCCCGCCAGGAGTGCGGGTGCTCCTCCTCAAGCCGCAGATGGTCGCGGATGAGGCGGATGATCGTGTGCCGCACCTCCCGCAGGGCCACGTACGCGTGCCGGGCCTGTGCATTGTCCGCCGGCAGATCTGCCTCGACGGTGTACGGCAGGCGAAGGTAGGCGCACATCACGTCAATGCAGGTCTGGCGCAGGCGACGGGTGGGAGCGTCGTCGGCGAGGCCGGCCAGAGCGTGCACCCCGCCGAGGCGCACGGCAGCGGACTCCTCGCCGAGCTGGGCGACAGCAGTGGTGAAGCGCTCGGTGTGCAAGCGGGTCGCCTCCCGCAGGGCACCGTCCTCGTCGACGCGCTGGCGCCGGTACGCCACCACCAGAGCCACCAAGGCACCGGCGCCGGCGACCACGCCGAACGACAGCTTCACCAGATCGAACAGCGTCTGGGACTCAATGCGGGGCTCGGCCTTGAGCCCTCGGGCACCAAGAAGTGCCCACCCGGTGTAGAACACCGTGACCGCCACGAGGACCGCGGCGGTGAAGGTCAGGGCGAGGGCCGTGCCGACCGGCCAGAGTCGCAGACCGCGCCGCTCGGCCCGGCGCCGGGGCAGGTGTGTGTTCACATTCCCAAAAGACAGCCCAAACCCGCCCCTGGTTGCGGCCGCCGCCGGGCCTCTGAGGAAGTCCCCGGACAGGTGAGCACACTTCCCCTGCGTTCCCACTCAACGGGGCCGACCCCGCCGCACCCTCGCCCGGCCCACCACCCGTCGTCCATCCAACGGCCCGTCCGCCACGGCCGGCCCGGTGATAGTCATGTGTACGCCTCGATGGTGTGCTCGCAGGCACAGCGCAGCGCCGCGCACTACGACGTCCGAGCCCGTGCGACGGGCCGTTCCCCCTCTTCGACTGCGTCCTTGATGGCAGGGGGTCACAGCGACCTCAGTGCCGCGTCCGTGCCGTCTCGAGCCCCGAAAACACCATCTGATCAAGCCCGTTGACATCCTTCACGCATCGTCAACAGCACTTCATCACTCCGACTTGCCGTCAAAAGCCGGACAGGGCTGGCAAATTGACATGCCTTCACGTATTTCGGCGCGAACGTTGTCGGAAACGATTTGGCAGCAAATGAGCCGTCAGGGTGTTTACTTGTCTCAGGCGACAGCGGGGAGGGACAGTGCCTACACCCGGACTGGAACTAGTGGCCGGAGCGACGGTCGGCTACCTCGTCAGGAACGTTCGGAGAGTGGGAACCCCTCCCGATGCCGAGGTCGACCGGGTCCTGAACGAGAGCATGGACGCCCTGCACGAGCTGGTCAGTGGGGTCGTCGGCGACGATCCCGCCGTCACGCGTCTGCTGGAGCAGGCCGTCGACGGCGAGGTGACCGAGCGCACGACGCGGCGGGCGACGGACGCGATCGCCGACGTGGCGGAGGAGAATCCCGGCTTTGCCGCCGAGTTGGCCGCATCCGTCGACCGCCTGCAACGCCACGAGGCCGGCCTGGCGCATCACAGCGGCGTCAGCCTGACGCCTGCCCTCCAGGTCGAAACTGGTGGCGTCGTTGTCGGAGGGAATGTCTCGGAAGGAGTGACGACCGGGCACCACCCTTCACCTCCGGGACCGCACGAGGGCTAAGCGGTTCCGGAGAGACGCCCGCCCAGCCGACGATCGCGGCCGGAACGGCGGCGATCGCCGCCGGAGTCGTTGCCGCGCGCATCGACCATGTGCACCTGGCACCCCCGCCGCCGAACGGACCGGTCACCCGCTCGAGGCCCATCCACGCGCTTCCGTCGCGCAATCAAGCGTTCACCGGGCGGACCGCTCTCCTGGAACGCGTCAGCACCAATATGCGACGCGCAGGAGAAGGCGGTGCCGAGGAACACGGCTGGGTGTCGCTCATCGGGATGGGCGGTATCGGCAAGACGCAACTAGCCCTCGAATACGCCCATCGCCACGCCGATGACTACGGCCTGGTGTGGTGGGTGGGCGCCGACCAGCCCGCCGCGGTCATGGCGAGCCTCACCGCCCTGGCCTCCCAGTTGGGGCTCACCGCAGTGCAGCCGTCCCTGTTGATACGGGCCCTCTGGGTGGAACTGGCGGCCAGGAGGGACTGGCTGCTGGTGTACGACAACCTTGACGATCTCGGCGCCATGAACGATCTCCTCCCACCCGACGGAGGGAGGCTGCTCATCACCGGTCGCGATCCCCGCATCGGACGCATCGGCACGCGCATCGACATCACCGAGTTCGAGCGAGACGAGTCGATCACGCTTCTGTCGCGCCGCTGTCCCTCCCTGTCCCCCGAAGACGCCGACAGGGTTGCCGCAGCGGTGGGCGATCTACCCCTCTCGGTGGAGCAAGTCGGTTGCTTCCTGGACGAGACCGGCCTGGAGACCGCCGACTACCTCACGCTCCTCAAATCCCAGCCGACGGCGAGCGGCCTGGACGACCGCACGGTCTCAGCCCACCCCGGCCTGGTGTCCGTGGTCGTCACCAGTCGTGACCGGCTGGTGACGACTGCCGGGCCGGCCGCCGCTGCCCTGCTCGACCGGCTCGCATTTCTCGCCCCGGAGCCGATCCCGCTGGGCTCCGATCCCACTGTCGGGCCACCTCGGTTCGGCGTCCAGCTCGGTGACACGGCGACGGCCGCTCTGGCCGTCCGCAAGATCGTCACCCTCGGGCTGGCCCGACACGCCGACAACGCCCTGCAGATGCACCGCCTCGTTCATACCCTGCTCCGGGCGAGGCTTCCGCTCGCCGAGCACGGGGTGATTCACCACGCCGCCGAGGAGTTGCTCGCCACGATCACTCTGGGCGACCCGGACACACCCGAATCCTGGCCGGAGTACGGGCTGATCGTCCCGCACGTCAGGGAGCTCCTGTCGTCCGCCGCAGCCCTACCCGGAATCCAGCTGGACGCAGAGGCGTTCCGTGCCCTGGTCCTGAAGGTGCAACGGTATCTGTACTTCTCCGGCCAATCCCGGTCCGCGGTCGACATCTGCCGGATCACCCGGGATTCCTGGACGGCCCGGCTCGGCCCCGACCATCCCGACACGCTCCACTCCGGCTACAACCTCGCGTCCAACCTGTTCGAGCTCGGTGAGTACGCACAAGCCCGGGATGTCGACCAGGAAGTCTGGGACCGGCGGCGCCGGGTCCTCGGCAGGGACCACCAGGACACCATCCGTTCCGCGCACCAGCTCGCTGCCGACCTCTGCGACCTGGGGGACTTTGCCGGGGCGCGCGCCCTGGACGAAGAGGGATGGCGGCATCGCCGCCGCTTGCTCGGCGAGAGCCACCCCGACACACTGCAGTCGGCTCACTACCTGGGCTCCGACCTGTACGAGCTCGGCGAGCGCGAGCGGGCCCGCGATATCAACGCAGACGTCTGGAAGCGCCGCCGGCAGGTCCTCGGCGAGGACCATCCCGACACACTGCACTCCGCGCACCATCTCGCCTCGGACCTGTGCGACCTGGGTGAACTGGAGCAAGCCTTGGAGCTGCAGCGGTGGGTGCTGGGGCAGCGGCGGCACCGACTGGGCCAGGACCACCCGGACACCCTGCGTACGGAACACTTCCTCGCCATCACCCTCCACCGGATGGGTGAGCATCCACAAGCGCGGGCACTGAACGAGGACGTCTGGAACCGGCGGCGACGGCTGCACGGCGACGACCACCCCGACACGCTCCGCTCGGCCTACAGCTTCGCGGACGATCTGTGCGCCCTTGAGGACTACACACGCGCCCGCGAACTGCACCGCGACACCTGGATGCGGCGATGCCACGTGCTGGGCGAAAACCACCCGGACACCCAACGCTCGGCCCGGGCCCTTGCCGCTGTGCCGTTACCTCCGTGATCAGCCCACACCGAGCTCGTGCCCGAGACCGGCAATCACCGCCGAGGCATGGACGATGATGTCCGGGTCGCGCAACAGGGCCATGCGAAGATGCCGTCGACCCAGGTGCGGTGACGACCAGTAGAACCTCTCGCCGGACAGGACATGGACGCCTCGCTCGGCGAGCAGCCTGCGGACGCCCTCTCCGTCCAGTCCGCCGGCCGACACCTCCAGCCATGCCAGGCCCAGCTTCTGAGTGTCGTCCGTCCTCAGGAACGAACCAGGGATCCTGCTCTTGAAGAGCGTCCTGTTCTCCGCGACCAGTTCGCGTAGATAGCGGCCACCATCGGCCTCCGCGAGACACACGAACTCTGTGATCAGCCGGACGGTGAAAGGCGAGAGGTGCAGAAGGAAGTCCGAGTGCATTCCTACGACGGCGCTGACCAGCCTCGGCGAGACGCTGAGGAACGGTGCCTTCAACTCGGCCGCGGGCCAGACCTTTCCCGTGTCCTCGATCACAACGCAGTCGATTCCGGAAGCAGCGAGGATCCTGTAGTGGTCGTAGACCTCCTCGTCGGACAGATAGACCCGGAAGCACCCGTCCAGAACGAGCAGCTTCCCCTCGGCCACGCAGTACTCGACGATCCGGGTGAACGCCGCCTCACTCACCACGGTACCGGTCGGATTGTTCGGGCTCACCAGGAAGATCACGTCCGCGGTGAGCGTCTCGAGCAGCGCCTCCAACGCGGCCGTTCCGTCCGTCAGTACGGTCTCCGGAAACGGCTGCAGGGGTACGCGGTGGCGTAGCAGGATGTCGGCGATGTTGTCGAAGCACGGCTCGATCAGGGCCGCGGAAAGCCCCCTGAGGCGCAGCAGATTGGCTACGATCTCGACGGCCATCGAGGCGGAGTATGACATGAGCCCGGTGAAGTAATCCGGGATGTATGACTGCCCCCCGAGCGCGAGGTAGCGGCGTATGTACTCGGCCTCGGCCCGCTGCCCGCCCCTGCGGTCGGACTCGGCGAAGAAGCGCGCCGATTCGCCGATGATCGCAGATTCGGCGGGTGTCCAGGAGCGGAAGGCGTGGCCATCCGACAGGTTGTGCTCGAATGGGAGAGCGTCCACCTCCTCTTGCGTGAGATTGCGCTCGATCACCGTCACCCCTCGTGTGTTCAACCGACCGTCCCTGTCAGGGACCGCTTCTAATCGTCCCTCTTCGCCCTTACCATCCGCAAGCTACAGGTATGTCAACTTAACGGCTGTTCACGGTTGTTGAGTACGGTGCACCTCGTGCGGCTCTTGCCGGTCGGGCCAGGCTCATCAGCGCGTTGTAGATGCACTTACGGGTGACGGCCGTTGGGGAGGCGCCGGCATCGACCAGGTTCTCTAGCAGCGGTCTGGTGGAGCGTCGCTGGGTTCCATGCCCCTTTCTACGCGCTGACTCTGGCCACTCGTTGGCGAACCGGGAGCACCGATCGATGAAGGGCGCGCTAGGCAGGCTCGTGGTCCAGCCTGGGGATTCCCCGACTGGGTCTCGGTGATCGCCTCCGGCGTCGGGCACGGCACGCGGTTGAACTTGAAAGGGATCAGTTTCGTGAGCCATGGTTCGCGAGTTTGGATCGACACTGAAGAGGCAGGTGCGTTATCGGTCTATTCCTGATGCGGGAAAGCCGAAGACGGTAGTTAAGTTACCCGCACGTTTCTCGTGACTTGTTTCGCGATTCCCAGTAGAACTCGTTTCTGTTATATGAGAGAAAGGGGATCTACGTGGACTCCAAACTACCTGCAACACGGGAGGGTAGAGGTCCTTCCCGTCGTCACTTCATTGCTAGAACTGGTTCTATTTTTGGCGCCGTCGCTCTGGGTGCATTCGACCTGCCGGCTGCTGCCGCACTGCCTGAGGAGCCCGGTCTGATCGAGCCCGGTGCACAGGTCAACGCACTCGTGATAGGCACCGGGTACGGAGGGTCAGTCACCGCGCTCCGGCTCGCTCAGGCCGGCGTGGATGTGCACATGGTGGAAATGGGTATGGCTTGGGAGACTCCGGGGACGGACGGCAAGATCTTCGCCAACACCACCACCCCGGACTACCGCTCCTTCTGGCTGCGCACACGGACCAAGCAGCCCCTGAGCAACTTCCTCGGTTTCCCGCTCGACCGGGACGTGCCGCGCCACACGGGCATCCTGGACGCCGAGGAAATGGGCGGCATCGTCGTGTATCAGGGGCGGGGTGTCGGGGGCGGCTCCCTCGTCAACGGCGGCATGGCGGTGACACCCGAGCGGAGCCGCTTCCCCGGAGTGCTCCCGTCGGTCGACGCCGATGAGATGTACGACGTCTACTACCCGCGGGCGAACAGCACTCTCGGCGTCACCACGATCGACCCGGCCTGGTTCGAGACGACCGAGGCCTACCAGTACGCTCGCGTAGGCCGCAAACACGCCCAACGCTCCGGTTTCCGCTTCATGTTCGTCCCCAACGTCTACGACTGGGACTACATGAAGCAGGAGGCTGCGGGGGCGGTGACCAAGTCGGCGCTGGCCGGCGAGATCCTGTACGGCAACAACCACGGCAAGAAGTCGCTGCCGAAGACCTACCTCGCGCAGGCCCGCGCGACCGGCCGCGTCAGCATCTCACCCCTGCACAGGGTCACCGCGGTGACGCCCGCCACGGGCGGCTACTCCGTGACCATGGAGCAACTCGACACGAGCGGAGCCGTCACCGCCACCAAGACCGTACGGGCGCAACGGGTGTTCTTCGCCGCAGGCAGCGTCGGCACCAGCAAGCTGCTGGTTCGCCTGAAGGCGACGGGCGCGCTGCCCGGCCTCAACAATGAGGTCGGCAGAGGTTGGGGCGAGAACGGCAATGTGATGTGCGGCCGGGCCAACCATCTGTGGGACCCGACCGGGGCGCTCCAGTCGTCGATCCCGACTGCGGGCATCGACAACTGGGCCGCTGGAGGCGCGTTCGCGGAGGTGGCGCCGTTGCCGACCGGTATCGAGACCTGGGCGTCGTTCTATCTGTCGATCACGAACAATCCGCACCGGGGTCGGTTCACGTGGAATGCGTCGACGGGGAAGGTGGAACTGGACTGGCAGACGGCATGGAAGCAGCCGTCGATCGCCATGGCGAAAACGATCTTTGACAAGATCAACGCCAAGGAAGGGACCATCTACCGCACCGACCTGTTCGGCGCCTACAAGATCTGGGGCGACCACCTCACGTACCACCCGCTCGGTGGAGCGGTCCTCGACAAGGCCACCGACAACTACGGCCGCCTGCACGGCCATCCGGGTCTGTACGTGATGGACGGTGCGCTGATTCCCGGCAACGTCAGCGTCAATCCCTTCGTCACCATCACTGCGCTGGCCGAGCGCAACATCGAGAAGATCATCGCCGGGGACTTCTGACCGTTGCGACGTGCCATCGGTGCCCCGAGCGGAGCTGTGGGCCGTGGCCGATGTGCCCCGGCCCGCAGTCCTACGCGCGCCTCCTCAGGAACCCTGCGGCGACGGCAGCACACAGACGCTGTCCAGCCCCAGCACATGATTGAGGCGGCCGAACGCCAGCCAGGAGCCGATACTCATGCTCAGCTCCACGATCTCCGCCTGGCTGTAGTGCGCCTTCATCCGGTCCCAGAACTCGTCGTCCAGATCGTGATGGTCAAGTGCGTAGCGCTCCGCGTACTCGGCGGCGAGCCGTGTTCGCACGTCGAAGGAGTCCGTGATCCGCCACTGGGTGACCGCGTCCAGGAACCCCTCCTCGACCTTCTCCCCGTCGCGTTCGGTGCGCCAGTCCAGGCAGAACAGGCATCCGTTGATCTGCGCGATGCGCAGGCGGGCGGCCTCGAACTCGCGCAGGCCTAGGGTCGTGTACTGATAGACGGCCAAGGAGAAGGCGCTGGCTGCATGGCCGATCTCGGGCACCAGGTCGCCCCAGACGTAGGGGATGGGTTCGGCGCCGTCGGGAATGTCGATCTGCATGATCACTTCTTTCCCAGTTTGCCCACCGCCGGGCGCAGCGGGATGTCAAGTGCGTCGTAGAGGCCGGGTTGGGCCTCGGCGAGCCAGTCGATGGCGTTGACGAGGCGGCCGGCCGCTGTCGCGTTGCCGCCGGCGGCTCTGTTGTGTCCCTCGTCCGTGGCTTCGACCGTGACCTCTATGTGGGGGCGCCCTTCGATGATCACGCGGTGTGCGCCCGCTCCACCGTCCGGTGGTGTGGGCCAGTCAGAGGCGCAGCCGGCGTGGATACGGGTGATGTGCTCGATGACGATGCGGGGCTCGCCCTCCACTACGCCCTGTACCTCGAGGCGTACCGCTCCCTGGGTACCGGCCGCGAACTTCCCCATCGTGTCGGTGACGACGGACGCGTCGAGGGGGCGGCGCTCCAAGATTTCTTCGATGCCGTCGAGTTCGACGCCCAGGGCTCGTGCCATCATCCGCAGTTGTCCGCCCCAGATCATCGTCGGGATGCCTTCGGCGAGCATCAGGGGCTCGTAGTCCAGAGGGTGTCCCATGCCGATCAGGTGGCGGACTGCTTCCTCCTGGTCGTATGTCGAGTAGTCGAAGATCTCCTGGCAGCGAATGGCGTCGATGTCAGATCCCAGTCCGCTGATCAGGAGCGGGAGTATGTCGTTGGCCCAGCCGGGGTCCACGCCGGACACGAACAGCGAGCCGCCGCCGGCCTCGACGGCCGCGAGCAGTACGTCACGGATCTCGTCCGGTGCGTTGGTGCAGTCGTACATGCCGTACAGGGATGGTGTGACGACCACGGCGCCGGTGCGGAGCGCGCGCGTGATGTCGTCGATGGCTCCGTCCAGGCGGACGTCACCGGAGGCCGCGTACACGACCGCGCGGGGGCTTTCGGAGAGGATCCCGTCCACATCGTCCGTCGCCGCCACGCCCAAATGCCGGTCGAGTCCGCTGAGTTCGCCCGCGTCCTTGCCGATCTTGGCGGGATTCGACACCAGCACGGCCACCAGGCTGAGCATCGGGTGTGCCGCGACAGCTCGGATGGCTGCGCGGCCGACGTTGCCTGTGCCCCAAACCACCGTGGGAATCATGGGCGGAGGGTAACTATGCGCCCTAAAAGTTCCCATAGCCGTGCAAGAGGAATCGGACTAAGGGGCCGGAGGAGTCCGGCGTTGTCTCCTGGCCCTCGGTGAGGTCCCCACCCTCGACCTGAGCCTGCTCATCCGGTGCTGCTATGTGCCGACAGCGTCGGTGATCTCGTCACTCGGAGGGCCGTGTGAGCATTGCTTGGGCATTCATCTGCTACTGCGGACTCGACGAACTGGACGATGTCCAGGGAGTGTGATCTGGGGCGGGTCCGGCTTGCGGATCGACGTGGTCTTCGGCCTTGGCCCGGCGGTGGTCGCGGGGGCGAGGGCTGAGTGAGGGCTCCGCGGGGGTCTCCGTTGCTGTCCGGCTGTGACGGGCCAGCACGCTGATGGTGGCTGCCAGGAAGACGGTCTGCATGGCTGTCCGGGGGCCGAGCTCGTCGTACCAGGGCACGTCGCCGGTGGCGGCGTGCACGTTGGCGGGGAACATGGCGACCAGCATCGCGCTGAGCACGGCGGCCGAGAGCCGGGTCGTTCGTGACCACAGCAACCCGAGCGCGCAGGCGAATTCGGCGATGCCGGTCAAGGTGACGAGCAGGCCGGGGGCCGGTAGGGCGGGCGGCACCATGGCGACGAGTTCGTCGCGCATACCGACGAAGTGCGCGCCGGCGGTGAGCGTGAACATGGCTGCGAGGCCGCCGCGCATGGCCGTGGTCGGCCGACGGAGTCGTATGGCCCCGAGTGCCCCTGCGAGCAGCAACAGGCCTGTTACGGCGACGAGTGTGACGAGCGGTTCCATGCCGGGTCTTTCTGCCGTGGCGGATGTCGCGGTGGATGTCGTGACGGCCTGTCTTGGGAGTGCGCGGGCGGGGCGGCGGGGTGCTTGCCGCGTCTGCCGGTCAGGCGGTGTCGTCGGCCACGGCCGCGGCCGATCTGCGGACGGTGTCGGGGTCGATGTGCTGGATCTGTACGACGACCCCGTCCGGGTCGGTGACGCGGATGCTGCGGCCGAAGTTCTCCTCGACGAGCTCGTAGGCGTAGCCGTTGTGTTCGAGGCGCTGCGCGACCTGTGCCAGCGGCTCCTTTGTCGTGAAGCCCAGTTCGGTGGTGCCGGGTGACCGGCCCTGCGAGACGGCGGCGGCGTGGATGCCGACGGCGCCGGCGGCGGCGGTCAGTCGGACCCAGACGGCAGCGCCGGGCTCTTGGCGAACGTTGAGCCCCAGGCCGGCGTAGAAGTTGCGAGATGCGTCGACGTCGGCGACGTATCGGATGGGGAGGACGGTCAGCATGGTCTGCCTTTCTGCGGGCGGTTGCCGCCAGCGTCCTGCCGGGTGCTCCGCTGCGCGCTGTAGGGTCGCCGGGTTGGACGTGTTCGGACGTTCGGAGGGGGTCTGGTGGCGCAATCGGTCACACTCGACGCGCTGGACCGTCGTCTGATCCATGCTCTCCAGATCGACGGGCGTGCCTCCTTCAGCCGAATCGCCACCGTGCTCGAAGTCCCTGAGCGCACTGTCGCGCGTCGCTACCAGCGGCTGCGGTCGGCCCTTGTGGTCCGGGTGGTCGGGCTGGTCGACAGTCGGCGGATCGGCATGCTCGACTGGTTCGTCCGCATCGACTGCGCGCCGGACGCCACCGATGCCCTGACCGCCGCGCTCGCGCAGCGGGACGACACCTCGTGGATCGCCCCGCTCGCCGGCGGGACGCGGCTGACGTGCATGGTCCGCACGCCGGGCCCGGGGGCGGAGGGCGGTCGGCCGCTCTTCGACCACTTGCTGCGGACCCCGGGGATTCGAGATGTCGAGGCGGGCTGCGTGCTGCGGCCGGTCGCCGGGGTCGGTGGCTGGGCAGGCCGTACAAGCGCGCTGGAGGCGTCCGAGCAGGCGGCTCTCCTCGGCTCCGCGCCCGAGTCACCGCAGGGCCCGGGCGTCGTTGCCGAGGTGTCCGGCTGGGGTGAGGCGGAGGCGAGGCTGGCGGGTGAACTGGCCCTGGATGGCCGGGCGGACGTCGCGCAGCTGGCCGCTGCCACCGGGTGGTCGGCCTCGACCGTGCGGCGCCGTGTCGCCGGGTTGCGGGCCGCCGGGGTGCTGCATTTCGAGGTGGATGTGAGCCCGTCGCACTTCGGCTTCCCGGTGGAGGCGCTGTTGTGGCTGGAGGTGGCGCCGGCCGCGCTGGGCGAGGTGACCCAGGCGCTGTCACAGCACGCTGCAGTCGCCTTCGCTGCCGTCATGACAGGCCGGGCGTCGGTCTTCGCCATGGTGCAGTGCCGCGACACCGGCGCTCTGTATGACTACCTTGCCGGCGAGTTGGGCGCGCTGGCGGGCATCGGTCGGGCGGAGAGCGCTCTCGTTCAGCGACGTGCCAAGCGGGCGGGGCCGCTGCTGCTGCCGGCGATGGCGGAACGCACTGCACGATTCGCACCTCGGGGGACGGTTCACGGGGCCGGCCGGATCAGATGACGTCTCAGTCGGATTCTCCCCGTGGCGCGGACGCAGCTGCGACTCCTTCAAACTGCGGGCAGGCGCACGTGCCGTAGCTGCACACGCCGGAAGGGGAGGTCCGCTGCGGGGCCTACCCTGGCCAGTGACCGTCGCGGGCGACACTCCCAGGCCGACGTGCGGGGGGCTTCTCCGGCAGCAGATGTCCGTTCGAACTGGCCGAACCCGGTGGAAGAGTGAAAACCGGGCCGGGGCTCGCGTTGTTCGTGGTGGGTGACGGGCCTGGATACCTCTGCCTGTGGGGTCTCACCGGGTGGTTCCCATACACGACGCGGCTTGGCCGCCGCGGCGGGGACATCATCGCCCTCGTCCTCGCCCTCGCCGATGGGCGATTTGTATTGCGGGCTCTTGGGCCGCCGCCCGCGAGCGTGCCGCTCTGCGCAACGCCCCGCCGCTGTAGGGCCCTGACGGAGTACGGACGCGGCATGAGTATCCCAGGCTCTTGCGTTGCTGCAGGTCAGCTGGGGAGGGATGGTTCCATGGCCGGGCGGCGGGTGTGGGAAGTTGCGGCGGCGGCTGTGACCGGTGATGCTCTCGGTGTCGCGCCGACCGGGGCTGAATTGACCATCAGTCGCCGGGAGTTGCGATGTGGCGTGCACGTATCGCGCCGGGCCGGCGGTAACCGGTACCGCCTGTGCAGTCCTGGCGATCATTTCGGGGGGAGAGTCGGCATGGAAACGATCATTGTCCAGCCGTCCGGTCCGGTGCGGCCCAGCGCTGCCGGGGCGGGCGGGCCCGGGTTGCTGTACATGGGGCCGGGTGATGTGGCCGATTTCGGGCGAGGGCTGCCCGGTGGTGGGGACGTCTCGATCGTCTTGTCCGATCCCGGGATCTCCCGGCGGGCGGGGCGGCTGGAGGCGGCTGAGGACTACTGGCGGTTGTCGAACTTCAGCAGTGACTGCGCTTATGTGGTGGAGAACCTCGAGGGTGCAGGTGAGTACATCACCGTTGCGCCGAGAAGGCTTGGGGCGCCGGTGCCTTTCGAGTTCTCCCGGGTTGTGCTGCCTGCCCTGAGCGGGACCGCGGAGTTCAAGGTGTTCGCCCCGCAGCACGCCTTTTTGGACGAGCGGTCCATGCCGGGTGCGGGTGAGCAGACCGTGCTTCCCTACGCGCTCGATGTGACGGCCAAGTATTTCCTGGTGCTGGTGGCTTTGTGCGAGCCGCGGCTGCGTGAGGGGTCGGACGGGGCCCTGCCGGGGGCCGGGGACATTGCGGAGCGGCTGCGTCCGCTGGAGAGCTGCCGTGGTCTGACCCGTTCCGCGGTGAACTACCACATCGACTACCTGGCCTTTGCGAAGCTGCGCCTGGACGTGGGCGAGGAGCCCGGGGCGGACGGCAACGGCCGTACCGGCGCCAAACGTGCCCGGCTGGCCATGCTCGCTCTGCGTTTCGGTCTGGTGCGCGAGGAGCATCTCGCGCTGCTGCCGTCACGTAGGCGAGCTGGAGCGCAGGGGGCTGGGGCGTGACCCGGTCAGGCGCCGGGGACGGCGCGCTGGGGGCATCAGGGGACGGGAGCAGTCCGCTGGGGGCATCAGGGGACGAGCGCGGTCCGCTGGGGGCACCCTGGGCCGGGGAGGACGCGCTGGGTGCGCCGGCGCCGCGGCTGCCGGCGGGATTCCGTATCGACGGCTGGGAGCTGGATGCGGTCATCGGCTCCGGTGGCTGGGGCACCGTGTACGAGGCCCGGTCGGTCGCCGATGGTACGACCGTGGCAGTGAAGGTGCTGCCGACCGGCGGTCTGGCGCCTGGCCAGCGTGCCGCGCTCGGCGAACTGGTGGCGCGTGAGGTGCGGTTCAGCACGGAGGCGAACCATCCGCACCTCGTACGGACCCACGCCGTGTGCACCATCGACGTGCCGGAGCTGCCCGCGCTGGACGGTGCGATCGCGCTCGTGATGGACCGTGCCGAGGCCAGCCTGCGCCAGGTCCTGGACGCCGCCGAGACCGGCCGCCCGGTCCCCGACGCGGTACGCCTGCTGCGGGGTGTTGCTGCCGGGCTTGCCCATATGCACGACGCCGGGTGGGTGCACGGTGACCTCAAACCCGCCAACGTGCTACTCGGCGCCGACGGCAAGGTCTGGCTCGCCGACTTCGGCCTCGCGACCGAACTCGACGGCACCCACGCCCACATGCCGCCGCTCGGCACACTCGATCATCTGCCGCCCGAGTGGTGGTCGCAGCGCACCGGCTCCGACGGGTCGGTGGTCCGGCCGACCGCCGACATCTGGGCCTTCGGTGTGCTGGCCCATCAGGTTCTCACCGGGGGCCTTCACCCGTTCTCCGGCGCCACCGCACGCGCCCGCTCGCTCGCCGCGCAGTCCTACGCCCGCGGCAGCGCGCCGCTGCGTCTGGATGCCGGGCTCGAGGAGGACTGGCGCCGGCTCATCGGGGACTGCCTGGCGCCCGACCACGCAGCCCGCCTCCCTCACACCGCCGCCGGCCTCGCCGCCCGCATCGACGCCCTTCCCGGCGGGCGTCGCCGCAGGCGTCGGCTTCTGCCGGCCGCCGGCGTTGCGCTCGCCGGTGTCGCAGCCGCCACCGCCGTCGCCGTCGCCGGGTTCGCACTGTTCGGCAGCGACAGTGACGAGGATGGCGACCGCGGCGGCGGGCGTGGCACGCCGGCCGTCGTCACCGGTACACCCGTCGTGGCCGCCGGGGAGATCCCGCAGGACTCCGACGTACCCGAAGCGCTGCGGCCGGTCATCGTCAGTGCCGCCCGACGCTGCACCGACGCCGAGGTCACACCCGCACTGCTCGCCGCACTGCTCAAAGCCGAAAGCGGCTTCGACACCAACGCGGCCCGCCCGGCCACCGACGAGCACGGCATCGCCATGTGGACACCCTCGGTGTTCCGGGCCTGGGCCGTGGACGGAGACGGCGACGGGGACAAGGACCACCTGTCACCGCCGGACGCCATCCACACCATGAGCCTGTACGTGTGCTGGCTCGACCAGCGCTTCAAACAGGCCCGACTGCCCGCCGAAGACCTGCCCGCGCTGATCGCCGCCGGCTACCGCACGAGCGATCGCACCGTCATCGAGGAACGGGGCGTTCCTGAACGCGTACGGCCGCACGTGGAGAAAGTGCTGCGCTTCCTCGCCGACTACGAGCGGTGAGGAAACGGCCGCCCTCGCACCGACCCAAGCATCGCGCGGCCACGCCCAACAGCCCCTGGGCGTCCGCCGTGGTCAGCAGTCCTTGACGTCCGGCAGCCGGTTGCCGGGCGAGCTCATGAAGATGTTGGAGACCCAGCCGCCGTACTGAGGCAGATAGGACCACCAGTCATTGGTGTACGGCGGCACCTCCACCTCCTCCCCCCGCGCCTGGCAGCCCACCAACACCTCGGCCCCGGCGGGCAGTTGCGTGATCGACGCATTACGTGTGGACGGGTCACGGCGGACGTTCACATGGCTGCTCCACGTGCCGTACCACCACCCGGCAGGCCGCGCCGCACCCGGAACATCCAGCGAGCGGGTCAGCCGGCCGATGTCCGTGAACGCCTTCCCGTACGACGTCCCGACCGGATGGAGCGTGAACACCGCCACGACGAACCGGTCACCCGCGCCCACCGTCCCCGTACTGTGCAACGCAGGTCGGGTCAGATCCACGCCAGCGGCAACCGGAGCCTGGTCCTGGTGCTGAGCCCGGGCGGCCTGGGCCCGGCCAGTTGACGCGGTCGCCGTCTCCGCCGTACGCGGCGAGGCCACCGCCGTGCCCGGCGGGCCGCACGTGCCCTCCTCGTACGACGACCCCGCCCAGCCCTGCTTGATGGCCCACGGCTTCTCGAACGCCCCGGCAATGCCGAAGTGCTGGTCGAAATCGTCGGAGGCGCAGCGGGTGGACTGGCGCAGGTTGCCCATGACGAAGTCGCGTACCGCAGCCGGTGCCGAGTCCAGGAGGTAGCGGTAGATGGTCACGGTGTCACGGGCCGAGAGCGAGGCATAGCCCCAGTAGCCGTCGTATCCGGCGGGCGGCCCAACCGTGTCCTTCAGGCCGAGACGGCCGGCCATACGGGTGATGATCGCCGGGCCGCCGTTCTGCGACCAGTAGTGATTGGCCGCGTCGTCCCAGCTGCTGCGGAGCATCGGCTCCAGCCGGGCCCGGTCTGCTGCGGGCACCATGTAGTCGGGGCCGCGGTTCCACAGGAAGTCCAACGCCAGCAGCAGTTTGACGACGGAAGCGGACCGGAAACGCAGACTCGTGTTGAGCTCCTCGGTGAAAGTACCGGCCTGCCGATCGAACACGGCAGCCCCGGCGGTGACACCGTCGGGTATCTGGACGGAAGCGGGACTGGCCTGCGCAGCCCGCCCGACGGGGGCAACGACGGCGGCGCCAGCGTCTGCCCAGGCGGGGGCAGTGGTGGGGGCGTTGGCGGTGGCGGACCCCGCTGCGGTACCTATCAGCAGCAGTGCGGCAGCGGTGGCGAGAAGGCGGCGCTTCACTGGTAGTACTCCCTGAGCAGGATCGAGTTGATCGGGGTGAGGATGACGTAGAAGCCCTCTGGGGGGCCATCGTGAAGTGGCAGTCCGTGGTGAGGGACTTGCACGTCTCGGCCAGCGCACCGTCGTACTGGTTGTTGAGGACCCAGTGGTTGCCGAACTGGTTGTAGATGGTGTGAAAGCCGTACGGCTTGCCGGTGTCACCCTCAGCGTTGCCGGAAAGACACTCGAACCCTAGACAACACGGCGGCACCAGCGGCCCTGACAGATGACAGGGTGACAACCCAACGCCATACCAACGGCACCCGGTCGACCACTAGGACTCCCCCGCTGGGCCGTGTTCATCTGCACCTGCGGACACCTATCCATCACTATCGGGGAAATATCCGATCTGCCAGGAGGTGCTGCATGCCCCGTGATGGTTTCCCTGCCCCTGATTCCGGACTCCTCCTCACTCACTTTCTGACGGTGTCCGACGTAGCCCGATCCCGCGCCTTCTACACCGACGTCCTCGGCGGTGAAGTAGTACTCGAGGAAAACCCCTGCACCATCAAACTCGCCAACGGATGGATCATCATGAACCCCGGCGGCGGCCCCACCCCGGATAAACCAGACGTCACGCTGCAGCCCCCGACCGACCCCACCACGGTCAGCAGTTTCCTCAACCTCCGCGTCGCCGACATCGAGACATGCCACCGAGAATGGAGCGCGAAAGGCGCCGAGTTCCTCACACCACCCATCGACCGCAAAGCCGAAGTGCGCTGTTACCTACGCGACCCGGACGGCTACCTCATCGAAGTCGGCCAGGCCACCGGCATGCTCCACGGCACATACGCCGACCCACCCGCCCACTCCAGCTAACCCCCCGCCCGGTGTTTCGGCGGCAGATCGGTGGGACGGGAGTGAGGGGGGAAGTGCCGAGGATTCTGGTGCCACCGAGTCCATCGGCGAACTGGTCGAGGTCAGACGTGCCGGTGGAGAGGAGCTCGACAGCGAGCACGCCGAGGAAGGCCTCGGACGGCAGGCCGAGGGCGGCGAGCGCGCCTCGGATGTCGTGGTGCGGGAAGGTCACCACGCTTTGACTGAAGGTGCGGCCAGCTGGGGCGCTTGCCGCGTCGTCCGGCTGGGGGCCGACCGGGCCCGGAGCAGGACGTTGCGCCAGTCCTCGCCGTCGGCCTGAACCACTTGGGCGTACAGAAGTGCGCTCATCTTCGTCCGCGGGGGAAACGGGCGGATGTCGGTGCCCTGGTGGACTGGGGCCGCGTGCGGGGCCGTGGCGGTGACCGCGCATTTGGTACGGGCTACGGCACAGCATCTGCACGCGGGACTCCGGCAGCAACGGGGACCCCCTGGGGGTTGCTTACACCAGCCAAAGCAAGGTCCACGACGGCAACGTCGGCTTCCGCGTCGAATTCCTCGACCCCAACTACAACTTCGCGGTCAGGGGCTGATCCCGCAGGAGCCAACCGCCATGTACCAGCCTCCGCCACGGTCGGGCGGCACAGAAGGTCCGGGACGCCCAATGCGTTCGAATTGACACACATGGCCATGAGTCGCGTACTGGGCATAAGGGACTATTCCCCCCGGAGTCCGGTCGGCGTGCATCCACCGCCTGCCGGCTACCTCCCTTCTCCCCTGGAGCGGCAATGCCCGACGCGACGACCCAGACAGTTCTGGTCTATGAGGACGATCCCGGAGCTCCTCTGCAGGAAAATGTCCCTGTACGACACCCGGTCCCCCAGCTCGACACACAGCCCTTTCCGACAGCCATCGCCGAGGCCGCGCCGCAGCCGGACGGTGCCGGGCCGGGCACGCCGGCTTTCCGCTACTGGGTGGCGGCCGACGCACTGAGCACGGGCTGCCAGATGTGGGGTCCGCTCGTTCCGACGGGAACGCAGTGGGCCCCGTCGGTCGGACGGGTCCTGACCTCGCATCTCGACGAGGGAGTCGACCTCAACGCCTTCTATGACCGACGGGGCCTGAAGTTCTTCCACCAGAGGGTGGAAGGAGTGGACGTCTTCTCGGGCGGGAGCCCTGAGATCGTCCGGCACGAGCTGGGTCACGCGATCCTCGACGCACTGCGCCCCCAGCTGTGGAACGCGGCGGTGCACGAGGCCGACGCCCTGCACGAGGCGTTCGGTGACATCACCGCGCTGTTGACCGCACTCCAGATGGAGTCGCTGCGGACCGCCGTCCTGACCCAGACGCAGGGCCGCGTCGAGCAGTCCTCCCGCATGTCGCGCCTGGCCGAACAACTGGGCTGGGCGCTGGACAAGGTTGCACCGGGCGCGGCCGAACCCGACTGCCTGCGCAACATGTCCAACCGCTTCTTCTACCGCGACCCTGTGGAGCTGCCGCCGAGCGGACCCTCGAACATGCTCAGCAGCGGGCCGCACTCGTTCTCCCGAGTGTTCAGCGGCGCGTTCCTGAAGATCGTCGCGGGCATCTTCCGCCAGCAGGACAGCCAGGACCAGGCCGCGCTGGCCGAGGCGGGCCGGATCGCCGGCCAGTTGCTGGTGGACGCCATCGTGGCCGCGCCGGTGGTGGCCGGCTACTACGCGCAGGTCGCGGGTCACATGATCGCGGCGGACCAGCGTCGCCACAACGGCAAGTACGGTCCCTCCCTGCGCTCGGCATTCACCCGCCACGGCATCCTCTCCGTGACCGCCGCCACATCCCTCACCGCGCATGAGATCTCACTGCACGCCACCGCCATGGCCGAGATGACACCGGGCGGTCGGGATGAGGACGGTCTGACGGCCATCACGGTCCAGGGGGCCGGGTACGGCGTCACGGGGCCGCTCACCCTCTACGCCCCCGGGGAGTCCCGACGCTTCGGCATCGCCGGCTCCGACCCCGCGGGCGGCTCGGTGCGACCCGCAGACCCCGAGCAGGTCGCCACGTCGTACCTGGAGGATCTCCTCCGCCGCGGCCGGGTCAAGATCCCCGCCGAGCACCGGTCCCACGTCGCGATCGTCGACGACAGCCCTCGCCTCAAGACCCACGAGATCACAGGGAGCGAGACCGCCGACGGTCTCGCCCTGGTCCGGCGCTGCTTCGACTGAGCAGCCGGCCGGGAAGTCAGCCGGGGCCGAGGAAGCGCAGGCGACGGACGGTGAGCCGTCCGTCGTCCTCGCGCTTCACGACGTGGGTCGTCCGGGAAGTAGGTTCCTCGCCCTCGAACACCGCCTGACCCCGTGCCAGCAGATCGCTGACGTACTTCTCCGTCGCCCGGCGCTCGGCCTCGTCGGTCTGCTCGTGCCCGTCCTCGCCCGGGACCGGGGTCGTGCCCTTGTCCGTACCCATATGTGAACTCTATTCCGTCGGTGCCTACAGCCCGGCGAAGGTCAGAGCGGTCGCGGTGACCGACCTGGCGATGGTGGCGGCGAAACCGGTGTCATGATCCTCGTCGAGGAGCGTGTCGCCCGGGGTGTGGTACTGCCGGGTGCCGGTCCCGGGCGCCCCTTCGGGGGTGGAGAACAGGTCCTCGGAGACGGCGACGGCCGCCCATCCCCGCTCGTGGAAGCTGGCGTGGTCGCTGCGTCCCACGGCCGGGTCGTCGGCGCCAGTCAGGTGCTGGACGGTCACCGTGGGATCGAAGGCCGGCACCGTGCGTGCGACGAGGGCGCCGAGCGCGTCGGACGCTCCCACGACCGGGCCCGGTACGGAGGATCCGGCATGGATCTCGATCTTCGGCGTGCTGCCCGGCCGAAGTCCCGCGATCATGTCCATCTGGAAGACTCCGGCGATACGGTCGCCTTGCGCGGCGGCGGCCCGTGCGTAGAACTTGCTGCCGACGAGGCCCTGCTCCTCGGCGTTGAAGAGCACGAATCGCACATTGCGGGTCGGCTGCCTGCCGTCCGCGACCAGGGCCGCCAGACATTCGGCCGCGGCCAGGACTCCCGCCGTTCCGCTCCCGTCGTCATCGGCACCCGGCGCCGGGTCCAGCGCCGGGTCGTAGGGGCGGGGTTCGCCGTTGGCGTCCTCGAAGTCACCGCCGGACGCGGTCGAGTCCAGGTGCGCAGTGATGAGGACGGTGGAGTCCGCTCCGGCGACACGGTGCTCGGCCTCCAGGTTGTATAGCTGCCGTCCATGCCACCGGAAGGAGTGCCGTCGGACGTGCAGCCCGAGTTGCTGGAACCGGCGCTCCAGCGCCTCGACGACCCTCCCGTTGTCCTCGACCGCCGCGTCCCTGCTGCGAACCCTCAGCGACTCCCCCTCGACCAGCGGCTCCACGCCGGAGATGCGCGCCACATGGCCCCGCAGGGAATCGGAGGTCACCATCGCCCGCACCGCGGCGATCGTCTCGGGGGACGGGAATCCGTTGCCGGACGCCGCCCCGGGCCGGCCCGGGCGCGTGCTCTCGGCCGCCGCGCCGGCGAGCACATCCGCCTGAGCCTCACCGGGCCGCGAGAGGAGCGTCGGGTCCGGCACCAGCCGTTCCGTGTGTCCGGGCTTGGCACCCGGCAGGTGGACCCCCTCGACCGGCGCACCGGCGGGCACGGCGAGATACACACCACCCGGTGCGGGTCCGAGCAGAGCGGCCGGCGCGGCAACCCTCCCGGCCAGGGCGTCGGCGACGAAGCCGAACACGGCCGTGGCGCGCCGCGCCGCCGCGGTCTCCGACCCCACGGCGTCGGTGGCGTCCGCCCCCGACTCGGCCTCCGTGATCGGTCGGTCGTCGCGGATCAGGAAGGCCGCCCTGTCTTCCACCGGTTCGCGCCGGTCCACCGTGAACCCGGCACGTTCGAGCGCTTCGGCACCGAGTGCGCTCGTCATGACGAGCACGAGCCGGTCCGAGGCCACATGCACGGGAACGACCTCGGTCGTCTCCGCTGCCGCGGCCAGCTCCGGTAGGCCCCGGCCGGGCGGCAGCCCGATCCGCGCGAACAGCACGGGGCGGTTCTCCATCGCGGCGAGGGCGAACACCGGATGCGGGGCCGTACGCATCCCGGCCTCCCGCGCGAACGCTCTCTCCTGGGCGTCCTCGCCGACAAACACACAGTCGTCGGCCGGCGCACCCCCGGTGCTCGCGACCGCCAGATCGAAGAGCCTGCGGCTGTCTTTCACACCCCAGTGCACAAGACTGAGGTCCGCGAAACGGCCGGGGAACGCCTCCTCGAGTGCCGCCGCTGCCCGTTCGGCCGCGCCGTCGCCCGGCCCAGGGTTGGAAATGATGCCCTTGCGTACGTCGCGGAGGGCATCGAGGACGGCGACCACCCGGGGCCGGGGCCTGAGCGTGAGTGACCCGTCGGACTCCACGCGGCCATCCGCCAGAGTGGCCCCGATGTCGAAGAAGAGCACGGACATGTGAAGTGTCTCCGAAGTGTGGGGGTTCCCTACTGTGTCCTCTGCCCGCGACCCGTCCGTCCACTGCGCGCGATCGTCCGCCTGTACCGGATTGGCGTAGGCGAAGTCTTGCTCACCCCCTCCCGTCGGACATGGGGACTGTCAGTCACCAAGGTAGTGACGGAACGATTTCCGCGGTGCCCATCCCTCGGTAGAAGCCGCACCCCTGGCGAACTCGCTCTCTCCAACTCCTGCCGATAGGTTGCTTCTTGATCCGTGAAGGACCCCTTGAATCGGGCTGATCTGGAGGACACAGCGTGACCGGGATTCCCGCTGCCTCGGCCGAGGCGCACAAGCGAATCAGGACCGACCAGCCGCACACGGCCCGGATCTGGAACTACTGGCTGGGCGGCAAGGACAACTATCCGGTCGACCAGGCTGCAGGCGACCAGATCCGCACGTTGCACCCGGGCATCGGCGACTACGCCCTCGCCGATCGGCAGTTCCTCGGGCGGGCCGTCCAGTACCTCGCCGGCGAGCGCGGGATTCGGCAGTTCCTCGACATCGGCACCGGCCTGCCGACGGCCGACAACACCCACGAGGTCGCTCAGCGCATCGCGCCGGATTCCCGCATCGTCTACGTCGACAACGACCCCATCGTGCTGGCCCACGCCGAAGCCCTGCTGACCAGCACGCCGGAGGGCCGCACCGACTACCTCGACGAGGATCTGCGCAACGTCGACACCATCCTGGAACAGGCCGAGCGCACCCTGGACTTCAGTGAGCCCGTGGCGTTGATGCTGCTCGGCGTCGTCATCTTCATCGAGGACGACGCCGAGGCGTCCGGCGTCGTGCGTCGGCTGATGGACCGCCTGCCTGCGGGCAGCCACCTCGCCCTCTCTCATACGATCACGCGGCCGGACATGCCGGACGTCGACGCCGCCGTCGCGTTCTGGAACGAGCACGGCACGCCGAAACTGACCCAGCGCACGCCGGCCGACATCGCCTCGTTCTTCAACGGGTTGGAGCTCCTCGAGCCGGGCGTCGTGTCCTGCAACCGCTGGCGATCGGATGACGGCGAGACCGATCTGCCCACCGAGGTGGCCATGTTCGGTGGCGTGGGGCTCAAGGCCTGAGCGTATGCGGGCGTATTCGGCCGGGGAGGGGCAGCGCAGGGGCGGCCTTGGTCGCCGCGTCGAGGAGCTTGAGTTCGGCCTCGCGAGCAATACGCGGGGCCAACCGGGCCGACAGCGCGGTGGAGGCGATCCCGAGAAGTGCACGCAGACCGATGGCCGCCGGTAGGACCGTGAAGAGGACACAGTTCGGCGCATTCGCTGGGATCTCGTCGCAACTGATCTCGGCCTGGCAATTGACTTGTTCGGCCGTGAAAGGCCCCCAGCCTTCCGACTGGAAGGTGAATTTCGTCTTCAGCTCCACCGGCGTATCGGACCAGTTCGGCCTCTCGTTGATCGGGTGCTGGACGGTCACGTCAACGATCGCCACGGAGCCGATCAACGAACGGCCGGCTTCATCGCCGCAGAGGTTCACCTTCTCTCCTGTCCCTCCGGCGCGGGACATCTACCCCTTCGCGGCGGACCCGGTGAGCGGCAAGATCAGCTGCTCCATGATTCCGGAGAACGCGCCGCAGAGAGTCAAGATCCATGTGACAGGTGAAGACGGCTATGGGCCACTGCAATCCGTCACGGCGGACTTCGAGATCCTCATCCAAGGCGAGCCCCCCTGATCAAGATCGGGCAATGGCCTCGAGTTCCCGTTTCAGCCGGGCGACGGCGCTTTCCGGTGTCTCTCGCTGGGCCATGGCGTCGTGGACAACGGCCTGAACCGCGAGATTCACCTGGTCGTAACGCGGGGACTTGGGCCGCGGCTTCGCAGCCAGCACGGCCTCGCGCAGGGTGGGCAGATAGGGGTACTGCCGAATGAGCGCCGGGTCGCTGTAGAGGTCGGCCCGTACGGGAGGCAGGCCGCCGTCGGCCAGGACCTGCCGTTGGACCCGGTCACTGGTCAGGTACGCCAGGAGATCATTCGCCGAGGCATGGTGACGAGAGTTCGCGTTGATCGCGAGATTGGAGCCGCCCAGGATCCCGGCTGCGTGGTCCCGCGTCCCGGGCAGTGGCACCACGCCGAACTTGCCGGCGACTTCGGAGTCCGCGCCATTGGCCAGTGCGTGTACGTAGGGCCAGTTACGAAGGAAGAGCAGTCGGCCTTCCTGGAAGGCTTTGCGGGATTCCTCTTCCTTATATGTGAGTGCCTCCTTGGGGATCCAGCCTTCTCGCACTCCGTCGGCAAGGAACTCCAGGGCCCGGCGGGCAGCAGGCGAGTCCACCGTCACCCGCTTTCCTTCGTCGACCAGGATGGAACCGCCTTGGGACTGCACTGCTTCGGCGGCGTTCACGGTCAGGCCTTCGTAGGGCAGGAATTGCCCTGCATATCCGTCCAGCCCGTATTTCGGCGCCAGTGTTTTGGCCAGGAGTTCCAGCTCGGCCCAGGTACGCGGTGGCTTCTCCCCCTCTTTATCCAGGATGTCCTTGCGGTAATAGAACAGACCCGCGTTGGTCACGTACGGCAGTGCGTACAGGTGCCCGTCGAAGGTCGCGGTGTCCACGACGGTGGAGAAGAAGGTCTTGATGGGGAACCGGTCGGCATTGAGGGGAGAGATCCAGCCCGCGGCGGCGAATTCTGAGGTCCATGCCACGTCGATGTTGAGGACGTCGTAGCGGTCGCTGCCGGAGCGGAGGCTGGTGGACATCTGCGCCCGGACCTCGTCGGCGGCTTCGGGCAGTTCGACGAGGGTGGCTTTCTCCTGAGGGTGGGCCCGGTTCCAGTCCTTCAGGACCCCGTCCAGGTATCCGGTGAGGTCCCCGCCAGTAACCAGCGTCATCGGGCCTCTGCCATCGGACTGCTGAGATTCTGCCCCGGTGGCCGTGTAGCCGACGTAACCGGCGCCGATCAGGGCAGCCACCAGTAGCCCCCTGCCCGCGGCACGGGTCCACCGCATGACTCCTCCTGGTGCAATGAGGCAATTGCACCCTACTCGATCTGTCTAACGGTTAAGTATTTAGGGGATACTGGACGTCGCGCAGGCGACCGATACCTTCAGCGCCCCAGTGGGGCGGGGCTACCCAATAAGACCTTACGTCGGGGAAAGGAGGCGGGCGAGATTGCGTCTGGCTCTGCTGGCCCTCCTGGCCAATGGACCGGCCCACGGCTACCAGCTCAAGCTGGCGCTGGAGGACCTGCTCGGCGCGGCATATCCCCAGCCGAATATCGGGCAGATCTATGTGACCTTGGGCAGGCTGGAGAAGTCAGGTCTCATCGAGGGTGAGGATGTCGCTCAGGAGGCCCGCCCGAACAAGCGGACCTACCAACTGACTCCGGCAGGGCGTGAGGCGGTGGTCGCGTGGTTCGAGGAGCCCACCGACGAACCTCGGGTCCGGGGTGATTTCTTCATGAAGATTGCCTTGGCTCCGGAATCAGGGGTGGCCGATCAGATCGCGTTGATCAACAAGCAGCGCCGCCACTATCTGAACGCCATGCGTGATCTGTCGAAGCTGGCTGCGGCCGAGGACCAGGAAAATCGGGTGGCACAGCTGCTGATCGAAGGCGCCGTGCTGCACCTTCAGGCGGACCTCGACTGGTTGGAGCGTTGTCAGGAGGAGCTGGAATGAAGCGCCAGGCGCCTTCCGGGTCCGGCGGGACCAACTCTGCCGCCGACGGGAACCAAGCCACTGAAACCGAGCCGCTCCTGCGCGCCGAGAACCTGGTCAAGACCCACCAGGCTGTGGGGGCCGCCGTCAAGGCTGTGCGCGGGGTGGACCTGAGTGTCGGACGAGGCGAGTTCGTGGCCATCACCGGCCCTTCCGGTGCCGGTAAATCCACGCTGCTCCATCTCCTCGGCGGTCTCGACCGTCCCGACGACGGCCGGATCTGGATCGAGGGGCGGCGGACCGACGCCTACAGCGAGGCCCGCTGGGCCCTGCTGCGCCGCCGTAGCATCGGGATCGTTTTCCAGTTCTTCAACCTCGTTTCCCAATTGACCGTGGCCGACAACGTCGAGCTGCCGGCGCTGCTGGCCGGGTACAGCCCTTTGCAGGCTCGAAAGGCACGCGCGGAGCTCCTGTCCGACCTCGGCCTCGAGGGCAAGGAGAACAGCACTCCTGGTGAGCTGTCCGGTGGCGAACAACAACGCGTCGCCCTCGCTCGCGCCCTGGTCAACCATCCGGCTCTGCTACTCGCCGACGAACCGGCCGGCAGCCTGGACAGCAAGGGCACCCGGGAGGTGCTGCGGCTCCTCTCCAGCTTCCACGGGCGGGGGCAGACCATCGTGCTCGTCTCCCACGACGCCCGGATGGCGAGCGCTGCCGACCGAGTCATCAGCCTCTTCGACGGCCGGATCACCGACGACGCCACGCTGAGCCGTGAGGGACCGCGGCCCGGTGGAGTTTCCGGCACGCTGGAAATCGGGGGCTGATCTGTGCGTGCCATGGTGCGCTGGGTACGGGCCGATCTCCGCGGCCACCGCGGAGAGGCTTTCTTCCTGCTGCTGGCGACCGCCGGGATCATCGTCTCCCTGCTGCTCGCCGGGGCCCTTCTCAGTTACGCGGCCAACCCGTGGCAGCGGATCTTCACCCAGTCCTCCGGCGCTCACGTATGGATTCAGACCAAGGCCGGCGCCGACCCCGGGGCCCTCGGCCGGCTGGACGGGGTGCAAGCCGTGTCAGGGCCGTTCCTCACCGCACCCGCGACCGCCGGTGTGGCTGGGAGCACGGCGGCGGTACAGGTGCGAGCCGTCGGCGCCGAGCCACCGGGGGTGGCCCGGCCGCTGGTCACAGTCGGCCGCTGGCTGCCTCCTGGCGCTGTGGACGAGGTCGTACTGGAGAGTTCGTTGGCTCGCGCGCTCTGGGCCGAGCCCGGGGACGAGGTGAGCGTGCGCGTCAAGGACGAAGCCGCGCACTCACTGCGTATCGCCGGTATCGCCGACATCGCTGAGCCGCAGTACGAGCCGGGCGAGGTGCCCGGAGTGGTGTGGGTGTCCACGACCACGTTTCTCCTGATGGCACCGACCGAGCCGCACGAGCAGGTCATCGGGCTACGGCTCACAGATCCCCAGGACACCGACTACGTGATCCAGCGCGCCGTCACGGAGCTCGGCGCCGACCAGATCGCCGACATCTCCACCTGGCAGGACGCGCGGGCCAGGGCACAGGGGGGCGACCGACTCCTCGGACTGCTGCTGGGCGTTTTCGGCGTGGGCGCACTGCTGGCGGCAGCGCTTGCCGGGGCGGGTGCGGTCGGCACCAGGATCCTCAGCTCGCTCCGGGACATCTCCGTGTTGAAGGCGGTCGGTTTCACTCCGGCGCAGCTGATCCAGATGTTCCTGGTCGAGTACCTGGCTCTGGCCGTGCTGGGCATCCTCGCCGGTGCGCTGCTGACCGAGCTGCTCGGAGCCCGTCTGCCCGGCCGTGCCGGGGAGGCCGTGCAGCTGTGGCAGGCGCTCCCCGGGCATGTCTGGGTGCCTACCGGTGTTGTCGCCGGGGCCATCGTCCTGATCACCGCGACGATCGCGTCAGTGGCCTGGCGGGCGGGCCGCGTACCGCCGGTGCCGGTGGCCCGGGCCGCCGTCCCCTCCAGTCGGCGGATGTCCGGAACCGTACGGCGCGCGCTCGGCCTTCACTTGCCGCCCGCCCTTGTTCTCGGCTGGCGCGGCGCCTTCCAGTTCCCCCTTCGCGCATGTGCGGCGGTGGGGCGTCTGGCTGTCCCTCTCTTGCTCATCACGATCGCGCTCGGCACCTGGACGACGCTCGACCGGTTCGAGAACGACCCCCAGGACGTCGGAATCGTTGCTGCGCTGACGGCACGCGGCGACGGTATCGACGACACATCGCTACGGCGTTTGCTCAGCGCGGATCCGGCGGTGGCAGGCGTGTATGCGGGTGCCGACGTCGCGGCGCTGGTACCGGGGCAGACCGGCACGATCACACTCCGGGGCCTGGGCACCACAGGTGCCCCCTACCCGTTCGACGTGGCCGACGGCCGGGCGCCCGACGGCCCGGACGAGGCCCTCGCCGGGCAGGGGCTGCTCGACCTCCTCGGTGTGAAGGTCGGGGACTGGGTCCGCATCACTGTCGGGGGCAGCCCTCAGGTCCTGCACATCGTCGGTCGCGGCATCGAGCCCGAGGACGGTGGACGGGTCATCTCCACCTCCCTGAACACGTTGCAGGAAACTGATCCCGCACTCCGGCCGGACTTCTACGCCCTCGTCCTCGAGCCGGGCGCCGACCCCTCGGCCGCCAGGGACCGGATCAGGGAGGACGCGGACGGACGGTTGGACATCCGTGAGACCGCGAACCCGGTCGGCGAGCTCACTTCCGTGCAGCCGGTGATCGCCGGCGTGGTCGCGGTGCTGGCGCTGATCGGCCTTGCAGAGCTGTCGACGACCATCGCAGCCGGGGTGCGGGACCGTCGCCGTGACCTCCTGGCGCTCAAGGCCATCGGGCTGACGCCGCGGCAGATCGTGGCGGTCATCGTGGCTGGTACCGGCTTTATCGCCTTGGCTGCCGCGGTAGTCGGCACATGCCTGGGAGTGCTGGCTTCCCAGTGGCTCATCAATCTGCAAGGGGCTTCCAGCGGCATCGGCTCGGGCATCGCTCAGCCACCGCCGGTCATCACGCTGGTGGTCCTGGCATCGGCCGCGGTGATCGGTGCGGTCGCCGTATCGGTCCTGCCCGCGGTGCGCGCTGTCCGCCACCGTCTGGCGGACACTCTCAGTGACACAATGTGACCCGTTTGTCCCAGGTCATATCAGGCCCTCGCGCAGTGCATAGGCCACGGCCTGGGAGCGGTTCTTCAGCTGGTAGCGGCTTGTGATGTCGTGCAGCGCGCTCTTGACGGTGCGCTCGGAGTAGCTGAGCTCGCGTGCAATTTCGCGTGTGCCGTAGCCCTCGGAGACCAGTTGCAGCACGCGCATTTCCCGTTCCGACAGACCTGTCGGCTGTTCCTGGACCGCCGAAGGGGCCAGTCGTTGCAGCCGGCCCTCATGCTCGAGAAGCCGGCCCAGCAGAGCCGCGGGGAGGGAGCCTTGCCCTGCTGTCGCACCGACGATGAGCTGAACCAGCCGGCACGCGGTGGCCTCGGCGCGCGGGAGGACCGCGCACACTCCCACTGCCGCCACCTCCAACAGCCGTTCCTCGGCCAGTTCGTCGGTGACCAGCACCATGCGAGAGCACCCGTGGCTGCTCACCGCCCGCAGAGCACGCACCGTGGCGTCTGAGAAAGCTTCGACCGCGGTCACGGCCACCGTGCGTGCGGTGATGCTGTCCTTGCCGACGAGAGTCACCTCCGGCCGGCTTTTGAGTGCCGCTTCCAAACCCGCTGTCGTGAGGGGGTCTTCGGCATGGACGAACACCGGTATCCGCGTGGTCACAGACGCACCTGCTTTTCTTGTTCTTCACCCGAGCTCGGCCACGCGCAGAGCAACGATGCCAATGCCGCCGAAAACGCCGCACAGCAGGTGGTCGCCAGGCGTAACGCTCCATCCCGCACTCGGGACCGACTTCTTGGCGCTACGCAGCCGGAGGGATGCTCTGAGTCGCGGCTGCCCTGCCGACTCGGAGGCCGGCCCGGCTTCGCCAGCTGTCCGGCTCGGCACATATATCCATCCACTCCGACAGATGGTCGACGATGTCGAGTCCGCGCCCTCGCTCTTCGTCAAGGTCATCGCAGCGAGGGCGGGACACCCGTGCGGCAGGACCGGTATCGGCCACATCGATACACAGATGCTCAGCCGACAGGCTCACATTCACTGTCATCTCGGCGCCGCCATGCTGGGCCGCGTTACCAGCCAGCTCGCTGACGATCAGGCCTGCGGCATCCCGGTCCGGCTCGACAACTCCCCAGCTCGCCAGGAGGGCGAGGACGAAATGCCGGACGGTGCGGACTCGGCACGCCTCCGCCGGCAGGGCCATCATCGCCCGTCGGCAGGTGTCCGGCTCGTGCACGTCGGCAACCGCAAGGGATGGTGCCGCCGTGTGGCTCGGCAAGGGACGGAACCTGCGTGGTGTGGCGACACCGGCTTGTGTGGGATTCATGTCATGCCTCGCTGACTTCTTCAGCCACCGGACGGGTATGCCATGCGCCTGTAACAGCGCGCGCTGCTCGGCGATACCGGGCACAAGTTGCTGGAAGGGCTCCCCTCGCCGGGCCCTGAGGGGCCGACGGTCTGAGTCTCGTGCGGGAGCTTCATGCATACATGTTATGTATCACGCAGTGCCACGGTCAATGTATCTGCGCAGTAAAACTCACAGGTAACCTGCATCAATGTGCGGAAGGATCACTACTGGGTGAGGTCAACATGTAAGTAAGGTGCCGCCCGCTGCCTGGCTGAGGTGGGTTTGGGCCCTGGCTGAGGTGGGATGTGCGCCGCCGTTCCGCCCTGCCGACGACACCCGCAGCCCGGCCAGGCCGATCACGGAGGGGCCGTACGGGACTGGATTCAGTCCTGGTATGCCTTGGCTGCCGCTTCCTCCAGCTCCGCGGCGGCGCCCTCGGGGTCGGAGGGGTCACGCAGAAAGCTCTGCAGAATCCGCCACTGGCCGGCGCCGTCGGTACCGCCGAAGGATGCCGGGGCCTGGTCGGACATGTCGAAGCGCACCCGGTCCTCGGCATTGACCAGCGAGTCGGCCATGGCGCGAGTGGTGAGGTTGTCATAGGTGTGAATGTCAAGCTGTTTGTTAGGTGAAAGAAATCCGCCCAGCTTCGCCCACACAGCAGCTGCCTCCGCGGTGGCAAGATATTCGACCAGCTTCATCCCGGCGGCCGAGTTCTTGCCGTCTTTCAGGACGACCGCGGCGTCACCACCACTGATGATGGGGAAAATGCCGCCCTCCCTGGCGGGGAAGGAGAAGAAGCTGACGTCCTGGCCGATCGTCTTACCGAACCGGTCCTTGGCGACACCGGCGACGAAATCACCCTCGAAGACCATGCCGGCTTCCGGCTCCGTTCCGAAGACCTTCTCCACCGAGCCGGGAAAGTCGGTATTCAGGGCACCTTCTCGGCCCCCCGCGATGAGGTGGTTTTCCTTGAAGAGCTTGCCGAGGGAAGTGAGTGCCTCGACGACCGATGCGTCGGTCCATTTCAGCTCGTGGGCAGCCAGGGCGTCGTATTTCTCAGGTCCTGCTTCCGACAGGTAGACGTTTTCGAACCAGTCCGTGAGGGTCCAACCGTCCCGCCCGGCAATGGCGAACGCCGCGAGCCCCGAGTCGGAGATGGCCTGGCCGGCGGACAGCATTTCTGCAAATGTCGCGGGCCGCCCGACATTCGCCTCGGCGAAAACTCTGGGGCTGTACCAAACCGCCGACTTATGGGCCACCTTGTAGTACACGCCGTACAGGGTGCCGTTCACGCTGCCGTACTCTCTCCACACGTCAGCGTAGTTTGCGTCCACTGCCTCCCGCGCCGAGACCGAAAGCGGCTCCAGCCATCCTTTGCGTTCGAACTGCCCGAGCACGCCCAGCTGCGGGAGCAAGGCCACGTCCGGTGCGTCCCCGTCTTCGATCATGCCGCCTACAGCAGTGGACACGTTGTTCCCCGTGGACACGAAGGTCACCTTCGCCCCGGTCTTGTCGCTGAAGGCGTCGAGTACCTTCTGGAAGTTCTTCTGCTCACTTCCGGTCCAGGCGCCGGCCACGGTGATACGCGTACCGCTCAGCTCTTTGTTCCCACCGTCTTCCTCGGCGAGTCCGGAGCATGCAACGCTGGAAACCAAAATGAGTGCGATACAGCTGGCGAGCGGAGGGTCTTGTCGACGCATTGTTGTTGATGTCCTTCTCGGTGCGGCGCAGTGGCGGTTTCGCTGGGTGAGGTGGTGCTGCCGAGGAAAGCGAAGGCTCGGATATCGGCCAGAGGAATGCACGCATGCTAGAGAGAGCTTCCCGAGGTCTCAACGAGAGCGCGCAAAGCGTGCACCTTCGGGCAGAGGGGCGCCTGCCGGACAGCTGCCATAAGACCGCCTCCCGAGGTGTCGGGTGCTACGGCGTCGTGGGGCCCGCCGGCTGCCACCACGCGGCGGAGGCATCACGCAAGGTGTTGGTGCCGCAGTGCACCTCCCTCATTCCGAGGTGATACGTGTACCAGTCGTCGATGTACGACACCTTCAGGCCCGCTCGCGCAAGGAGAGCAGCGAACGAGCCCCCTCCGTCGTGCCCAAGCTCTCCACCGCCAACGGCCTGATCTACCTATGCGCCAAGGATCCGAACGCCATCGGCGTCGCCGCCTGGTATCCGACGGCCGTCGACTTCCGCATTGGCGCCACTCGTTGGAAGCAACTCGTCGGGACCGGTCTTCTGTACGACAACACCTGGGCGCCGGTCACCATCGGCCCTGACGGCACCGCCTGCACAGGCGTCTTCAACGACTGACCGCCGTGCGCGGCGGGGACAAGACTGGGCCGTGAACGTGCTGGTTGCAGGCGGTTGTTGACGGCCACGACCAGCGTACGGCGGCGGACTCCGCTCCGGTGACGGATCAGCGTCCACCGCATGCCTGTCGGCGCCGTGCCGGCGCACCGGCCGGCGTGCCCGCGACCGGGTCGCCCGTCAGGCTCGCCCCTCGGCGGAGGCCCGCCTCCGGGCATGCCCTCAATCACATATGCGAACCACGCCTCTGTGAATGCCGGAGCAATTGTGGATGACGACAGGGCTCTTGTAGCCCCAAGTGGGCTCTGCTTTCCTGGTTAGGAAAGTTTCCTATCAATCCCCCACCTGAACGAGGTTCATATGAGGGCATCACCTCTGTCGCTTCGGCAGGGTGCGGTAGCCGCCGCGCTCGGCAGCATCCTCCTGCTCCTCCTCAGCGTCATCCCGACCGGCTCCGCCCGAGCGGCCGGCGCGGATCAGCGTGCCGCGGCCGCCACCCCGGTCTCCGTGAACGGCCAGCTCAGAGTCTGTGGCACCAAGCTGTGCAACAGCCGCGGGAATCCCATCCAGTTGCGAGGCATGAGCACCCACGGCACCCAGTGGTACCCGCACTGCCTGACCAACGGTTCACTCGACGCCCTCGCCGGCGACTGGAAAGCCGACGTCCTGCGCGTCTCGACCTACGTCCAGGAGGGCGGCTACGAGACGAACCCGCAGCACTTCACCAACCTCGCGAACTCCCTCATCCAGCAGGCGACCGACCGCGGCATGTACGTGATCGTCGACTGGCACATGCTCACCCCGGGCGACCCCAACACGAACCTGAGCAAGGCCCGGCAGTTCTTCACCGACATCGCCAACCGCAACAAGGACAAGAACAACGTCCTCTACGAGATCGCGAACGAGCCCAGCGGCGTGAGCTGGTCGCGGATCAAGAGCTACGCGGAGCAGATCATCCCGACCATTCGCAACATCGACTCCGACGCTCCCGTGCTGGTCGGAACCCGCGCGTGGTCCTCGTTCGGTGTCTCCGAGGGCGCCAACGAGTCGGAGGTGGTGAACAACCCCGTCAGGGCGTCCAACATCATGTACACCTTCCACTTCTACGCGTACTCGCACCGCGACGAGTACCTGGCGACCCTCTCCCGCGCCGCCGACAAGCTCCCGGTGTTCGTCACCGAGTTCGGCACCCAGAACTACGCCGGCGAGGGCAGCAACGACTTCGCCATGTCGCAGCGCTACCTCGACCTCATGGCCGGCAAGAAGATCAGCTGGACGAACTGGAACTTCTCCGACGACAACCGCTCCGGGGCCGTCTTCAAGACCGGGACGTGCGACCGGTCGGGCCCGTGGACCGGCACCTCACCGCTGAAGCCCGCCGGAGTGTGGATTCGCGAGCGCATCATGTCGCCGGACAACTGGTAGTGAGCGAATGAGCGAACGTGAATGAGCGTGATCGAACCGGTGGCCTGTGTGTCTCACACAGGCCACCTCACCTTGCGGAGCGACGTGGCCGGCCGGTCATCCCTTGGCCGGTGTGGTGGGTGCCGCCTCCGTCGGGTTCTCCGTAACGGATGACGTGATCACCTCGGAGGTCGCGGAGCGTCCGCCGCGCCGGTCCATGAGGCCGCCGGTGAAGGCCAGGCCGAGGCCCGCTACGGCCAGGGCGGCGCCGACGAGGTTCGGTGACGCCCAGCCCCAACCGGCGGAGATGGCCAGTCCGCCGAGCCAGGCGCCGCCCGCGTTGGCCAGGTTGAACGCGGAGTGGTTGGAGGCTGCGGCCATCGTCGGGGCGTTCTTGGCCTTCGCCATGAGCAGCATCTGGACCGGGGTGGTGATGAGGGCACCCATCGCGCCGATGAAGGTGATCGTGACCAGCGCCGGAATGGTGCTGTGGACGGTGAAGTAGAACGCCACCAGGCCGGCCGCGAGCAGGGCGAGGCCCGCGTAGAGAGTCGGGCGCAAAGCGCGGTCGGTGAGGGGGCCGGCCATCAGCGTGCCGACCGTCATGCCGACGCCGTACAGCGCGAGGACCAGGGTGGTCGAGGTGTCGGAGATGCCCGTCAGGTGCGTCAGCATCGGCACGAGGTAGCTGTAGACGGCGAAGAAGCCGCCGAACCCGACCACTGCCGTGGCCAGGCCGATCGCGACCTGCCGGTTCTTCATGGCCCGCACCTCGTGGCGGATGCCGGACTGCTGAGCGCGGGGCTGGTGCGGGACGAACGCGGCCAGGGCGGCGAGCGCGACGAGCCCGATGACGGCGACGGCGACGTAGGCGGACCGCCAGCCCAGCTGCTGACCGAGCGCGGTGCCGGCCGGGACGCCGACGATGTTCGCGACCGTCAGGCCGAGGAACATCATCGACACGGCGCGTGCGGCCCGTTCGGGGGCGACCAGCCGGGAGGCGACGACGGCGCCGACTCCGAACAGCGCGCCGTGCGGCAGCCCCGCCAGGAAACGCGCGGCGAACAGCAGGCCGAAGTTCGGGGCGAACGCGGAGGCGATGTTGCCGACCACGAACAGCCCCGACAACAGCAGCAGCAGCTTCTTGTGCGGTATGCGTGCACCGATGCCGGTCAGAACGGGGGCACCGACGACGACACCGAGCGCGTACGCCGACACGAGGTTGCCGGCCTGAGGCACCGACACCCCGACCCCGTCGGCGATCTGGGGCAGCAGCCCCATCGTGGCGAACTCGGTCGTGCCGATGCCGAAGGCGACAACGGCAAGGGCCAGCAGAGCCAGAGGCATGGTGCGGGAGAACCTTTCGAAGACAACGGTCCGAGGACGAGCAGGACGAGGGAGCAGAGAAGGCCGAGGTCGGGGGGACACCCACCTCGGCCGGCCGCGTCGAGCACCGTTGCCCAGCGCGCCCCCACACAGGGCGAGCCCACGAACAGTGCAGCACGGGCCGGAGACAGCGCATTCCAAGATCGGGCCGCGTCTTGACGTGACCTATGTCATGCCGCCTCGGTGCCGCCCACCGTCGGTGGAGGTCAACCGGTCCGGGCTGGCTCGGCCGGGGCCTGGGCGTAGGCTTCGGTCGGCACGGACACAACGGGGGCGGGCGTATGGAGTCTGGGGAAGCGCAGCGATGGGCGTCGTCGCTCGACGCGGTCGTGGTGTACGCGCAGGGTGCGCTCTGTACCCGGGTGGCGCGGGGCACCGTGCCGGCGCACGGCAGGGTGCGGGTGACGGGACTGCCCCGGTCGATGGACCCGGGCTCGCTGCGCGCCAAAGTCGTCGGTGATCATGGCGTGCGCGTCACCGAGGTGCGTGTGGAAGTGGATGCCGAACTCCCCGGCACCGACGCGGCCGACAACCTGCGGCACGAGATGGAGAGGCTGCGCGACGCCGGTGGCGCGGCACAGGGCCGTCGTGACCGGCAGCTGGGCCTCATCTCCGAAGTGACGGCCCTGCGCCCGGTTCCTCCGCCCCGCAATCCCGAAGACCCGCCCCGCCGTACGCCCGCCGACGCGTGGCTGCGACTCGCCGAGTTCGTCGACGAGCGGCTGCGGGGACTGCACCTCCGGCTCGTCGAGCTGGAAGAGGAACTGCGCCACGTCGAGCACGAACTCTCCATAGCCACGGACCGCTGGGTCCGCGCCTCCACCGACGTGCGGTCCGAGCACGTCGCAACCACGGTCGTCGCGGTCCTGACGCTCGCCGGAACCGGAACCGGAAACGGAAGCGAAAGCGGAACTGTGGAGCTGGAGCTCGAGTACGGCGTGCCGGGAGCCGTCTGGGTCCCCGCCTACCGCCTTACGCACCGTCAGGGCGACGACAGCGGCACCCTGGTGCTGCGTGCCTCGATCGCCCAGCGCACCGGCGAGGACTGGACCGGGGTCCGCATCGGTCTGGCCACCGCGGATCTGCGGCGCCGCACCGACCTGCCCGCTCTGCGTTCGATCCGGGTCGGACGGCGACAACCCGCCCCCGCGCCCACCGGCTGGCGGGAACCCCCCGCGGGGCTCTCCGATCTCTTCTCCGGCTACGACGCGGCAGGCACCCGTCCCGTTCCGGCAACGGCGCCTGTGCCCGTGGCCGCCGCAGGTCCCGTCCCCACGCCGCCGGTACCGCAGGGGTACGGCATGCCCGCAGTGCCCCCACCCGCGCCCGTCGCCCCTCCACCGGCATCGCTGGGGTACGGCATGCCGCCCGCCATGTCCGGTCCCGTCCCTCCACCGCCGCCGGCACCGCAGGGATACGGCATGCCGCCCGCCGCACCCGCTGAGCCCACAGGCTTCGCCGGTGCTCCGCCGACAGCGTTCGACACCGCCGTGGCCGCCCCGGCGACGCCGAGGTCGCCATCGGGACGACCGAGTGGTGGGGCTGGGCCCGCCCCCAGGCGCGGCGCTGCTCCCGCCGCCATGACGCCGGAGGCCGCGGTCCAGGCGGGCCCGCCGCCGTCACCACCGGTGGCGGTCGGTCCGCCGCAGCCCAGCGGCACGGAGCTCGACTACGCCGCGCTAGTGCTGTCCGGCGCCGACGAGAACGCCGGCCGCCGAGGCAGGCTCTTCCCCCACACGCCCTACGACGCGGTGGCGGACGAGTACCGCCGCCGCGCCGATACGGTCGCCGCGCTGCCGTTGCCCGGACACGCCGTGCGGCCCCGCGAGTCGGCGGGCTCCTTCGACCACCGCTACGACGCCGTCGCCCGCGCCGACATCCCCTCCGACGGCACCTGGCACACCGTCACCGTCACCGACATCCCGGTCGGCCTGCGCACCGAGTACCTGTGCGTGCCGTCGGTGGAGCAGACGGTCTACGCCACGCTCGTGCTCTCCAACGCCACCGACCAGGCCCTGCTCGCCGGGCCGGTGGAAGTCACCAGCGACGACGACTTCCTGACGACCGCCGCTCTGCCCACGCTCGCTCCCGGCGGAGTGCGCCGGATGGGGCTGGGACCGGCCGAGGGCATCCGGGTCACCCGCCGCACGAACCTGCGCGAGTCGACATCGGGGCTGCGCAACAACACGACCGTGCTCGCCCACCAGGTCCACGTGGAACTGGCCAACCGGCTGGCCCATGCCGTCACCGTCGAGGTCCACGAACAGGTTCCGGTCACGACCGAACCGGACGTCCGGATCGAGGAACGGGCCGACTGGACAGCGCCCGAGCAGGACAGCGGCCCCGACCGGCACGCCCCGGGGACCCGCGTCTGGCGAGTGGACCTGCCCGCCGGCGGCAGCACCGCCCTCGACGGCGGCTACGACATCCGCGTCCCGGCCGCCAAGGCCCTGGTCGGCGGCAACCGCAGGAGCTGACACCATGCCCACGGACACCCGGCCGATCCCCCTGCCCGTCACAGCTGTCACCTGCCTGGAGGACCGCGCCCATATCGAGCGAACCGCCGAACTCGACCTGACCGCAGGCATCCAGCGACTGCGCCTCGGGCCGATCAGCGCACTCGCGGTCGACCGCACTCTCCACGCGGAACTGACGGGTGACCACCGGCCGACCGTCCTCGACGTGCGTGTCGTCCGCACCTGGACACCGCGGGCCCCGCTGCCCTCCGCCGACGACTCTGCCCTGCGCACGCGGATTCGCGCTCTCGAAGAGGAACAGCTCACCCGCGGCCACGAACGCGACCGGCTGCGCACGCGCCTCGACCTCCTCGGCCGGCTCGCCGCCGATCTCCTGCGGGACATCGCCGAAGGGACCGGCTACGGGGAGACGGACGAGACCCGCTGGACCCGCGAACTGGACCGGATCGACTCCGAGCGCGATTCGTACGCCGAGCAACTCCGCACCGCCGAAGCACGGTTGACGACCCTGTCCAGAGAGTTGATGGAGACTCGCCAGGCCATCGACCTCGCCGAGGAACAGCCCGCCGAACTGGTCGGCCATGTGGAGCTGACCGTACAGGCCGCAGTCGCCGCGCCGGTCCGGCTGCGTCTGACCCACCTGACCTCGTGCGCTCTGTGGCGCCCCGCCTACCGGGCCGTACTCGACGGGGAATCGCTGACTCTGGAGACCGACGCGATGGTCTGGCAGCGCACCGGCGAGGACTGGTCGGACGTACGCCTCACCCTGTCGACGGCCCGCTCGGCACTGACCACCGACCCGCCGCAGCTGACCGAGGACCGTCTGACCCTCAAGGATCGCTCCGCCGCTGAGCGTCGGACCGTCGACGTGGAATGGCGGGAGGAGGAGACCGCGGACCTCGGGCCGACCCCGGTACTCGGCCTTCCTGGAGTGGACGACGGCGGCCGGACGCGGGTGCTGCACTCCCCTGTGCCCGTCTCCGTCCCCGCGGACGGCCGCGGCCACCGGGTGTCGCTCACCGCCGTCACCGCCACCGCGAGCAGCGAGTACTCCTCCTCACCCGAACTGTCGCCGCTGGTCACCCAAGTCGTGCGGTTCGACAACACCTCCGGCCACGCCTTGCTGGCCGGGCCCGTGGACCTCGTCCGCGGCAGTGGATTCACCGGCCGCGGCACGCTGAGCTTCACCGCACCGGGTGCCCCTGTCGAGCTCGCCTTCGGCAGCCACGACGACTACCGGGTGATCCGGCATGCCGAAGAATCCCGCGACACTGCGACGTTGACCCAGCGAACCGTGATCACCCGCACGGTCCGGCTGCACCTGTCCCGCTTCTCCGCGCCCAGAGACCGGATCGAGCAGATCGTCACGCTTCGGGAGCGGATCCCTGTCTCCGAGGTGTCGGCGGTGGAGGTCCGCCTGCGCAAGGAAGCCTGCGCGCCGGAGCCCGATGCGGTCGACGCCGACGGCATCGCACGCTGGGACCTGCGGCTGACGCCCGGCGGACACCGCACGATCACCCTGGTCTACGAGATCTCCGCGAGCGGCAAGGTCGCGGGGCTGTGAGCGAGCGGGTCCGCCCGGGACTGTCGTGAACTGAAAGGGCGGGCAGGGCGGGAGTCAGTGCTGGTATTCGAAGGCTCCGATGTCGCACGCCGGGCCTTGAGGCCGCAGCACGCCGCGCTGGTCGGCGGACGGGCAGTCAGCGCCGCCGTCGATGGCGGGACTGCCGGGCAGCAATGCCACGGTGTTCGTCGGCCCACCGTTTTCGCCGAGGGGCCCGAGGTGGGGATCACGGCTGGGGAGATCGCCTTCGGCCGTGAGGTGGCAGTTGTTTCCGCTGTCGAGGTTGTTGCCCCGTGACTCGATGGTGGCGAAGACGTTCTTGCAGTCGCTGGTGGCTTGGCCGATGGTGTTTCCGGCGATGATGGTGTTCTGCAGGGCGAGGTGACCCAGCGGCAGGTTGATGGGGTCGGTTATGGGTCCCGGCAGGCTGTCCAGGTAGGCGGGGGCGATGTTGATCCCGCCGCCGCCGTCGGTGGCGGTGTTGCCGGTGATCGTGGAGTTGCGGATCTCCACCAGGCCGGTGCCGCGGATGTCGATGCCGCCTCCGTAGCCGGACAGGCTGCCCGGCCGGTCCCAGTCGTCGGTCACCCGGTTGTCCGCGATCGTCGAATTGACCACGGTGCCGGTGTCGTCGAACCGGATGCCTCCGGCCTCGCCCGATATGTTGCGGCTGACGGTGCTGTCGATCAGCGACAAGTGGGAGTTGGGGATGTTGAAGATACCGCCTCCATAACCGGCACGGTTCCCCGTTACCGTTACCCGGCGCAGCGTCATGTGCTTGCTGTTGGCGATGCCGCCTCCGCCGGGGTCGGTGATGGGCACCTCCCGCTGCTTGGCGTCTCCTCCGGTGATGGTGAGGTCGGACAGCTGCGTGTCTGCGCCCATGCGGAAGACCCGGTCGATGTGGTCGGCATCGACGATGGTCTCCCGCGCCCCGGCCCCCCGGATGGTGGTCGGCTCGAGGACGTTCAGGTCGCCCTTGGTCGGGTCGGCGGTGCGCCCGTTGAGCTGGTCGGGATTGGGGGGAATGGTCAGCCGGTAGTGGGCGGCGGGTAGTTCGATCGTGCTGCCGGGCTGGGCGTTTGCGGCCATGACCGCCGCGCGTAGGGTGCAGGTTCCTGTGGCGGTGCGGCAGATGCCGTCGGACGCGTCCGCATCCACGGCGTCTTCCGTGGAGTTGACCGTGAAGGTCGCCGGCGCGGAGGCTGCTTGCGCAGAGGCCGGGGCGGCGGCGACGATCCCTGCGAGGGCCGCCAGCGAGGCGGTCAGCGACGAAAGGGCAGTCGAACTTCTCATGGAGGTGCGCTCCTACTCGGGGGAAAGATAGTGAGAAACGCTCGCGTCTATAACGTGTACCAGACTGTTTCTCACTCATGAGAGAGCCAATCTGGCCGCTGCTGCAGCCGAGCCTGACCGACCTACCGCGCGGGCCGCACGGGCTCGCGCGGGAGCGTGTGACGGGGTCACAACGCCAGCGGCTGCTCTACGCGATGACGGTCGTGGTGGCTGAAAAGGGCTACATCGCCGCGACCGTGGCCGATGTGACGGCAAGGGCCGGCGTGTCCCGCAAGACGTTCTACGAACTGTTCGGGGACAAGGAGGAGTGCTTCATCGCCGCTGCGGAGACGGGCCGCGAACTGATGGTCAAGCGGCTAGGGGCGTCGTTCGCTCGCTCGTCGGCACAGTCGCTCTCCCGTGTGGCGACGCTTCGTGCCTCCATCCATGCCTTTCTCGAGCTGATCACCGAAGAGCCCGAGTTCGCCAAAGCGTTCTTCCTGGAGACGGCGACGGCCGGCGGCCGCGCGCAGGAGCACCAGGACTCCTGCCGCTCCTGGTTCGCCGAGTCGATGCGTGCCTGGCACGCCAGGGTTCCAGGTCACCGCCGCGTCCCCCATGAGAACTACATGGCCGCGGCTGACGCCACACACGAAGCCGTCTGCCGCTGTCTGCGCCAGGGGCGCATCGACGAAGTCCCCGCCCTGGAGGACGCCGTGCTGCACATCTGCCTCGCCCTGCTGGGCGTTCCCGATCTGGCAGAGGACGCCGGAGAGGGTGAGCCGGGAGAGGCGTGAGCGCCGGGTCCCCACCGCGGGTCCCGTGGCGTTACGGGCAACCGGGCGGCGGAACCCGTATGGCTCCAACCAGGACTTGGCGGCCACAGCCCTGGAGTACTTCAGCTTGTTGATGGCCCGTTCGACCGTGTTGCGCTTCTCGTGCCGCTCTTCGTCAAAGCCCCGTTGACGTCCGCCGCGCGATCCCTTCCGCGGGCGGGCGGCCTGACTGCCGGTCTTCTCCGGGATCAAGTACCGGATCCCTGTCCCGGCGTGACGATCAGAGACCGTGGCGGCAGTGGCTGCCCGCGCCCAGGTGAATCTTGGTGGTGAACCCGCCGCGCGAGCGGCCGAGGCCCTCACCCCCTGCGCCACCTCCACCAGGCGGGCGACGAGACTTCGCCACGGCGGTCCATGAAGCCGCCCTGCCGGCACCCGCGATTCAGAGGTGTGTGCCGTGTCACGAAATTCCGCGTGCGCCTAAGTTGTCTGCATCACAGCGCAAATGTCCATTTAGCGCCAGGCTCGATCCGGACACACACTCCCGAAGTGGAGCCCAACTGCATCGTCTTGGGCGCCAAGTTCCGACGTGGCCCATGACACAGCACTTGTGACGCTCCCCCGTTCTCCCTCCTCACGCGTCCCCCTCCCCCCTTGGAAGGTGCATCATCATGGCCGCTTACCTCTCGCTTCCTGCCGTGATACACGGCGAGCACGCCGTGAAGACCAGCCAGATCGTGGCGGAGGTGAGCGCCCGGCACCCGGGCGCGGCGTGGGCGCCGCGGATCGGCAGCATTGCGGCCAGTACGGGCATCGAGAGCCGCGGCTGGATGCTGCCGTTGGAGTCCGCAGTCGCGCCCGGCAGCGGCAGCGGCCTGGACGCCGTCGGTGTCGCGCCGGCCCAAGAGGCGCTCATGCGCGACGGGTTCACACAGCCGGACGTGGACCGCGTGATCGCCGCCCTCGAGTCCATACCCGCACCGCAGACCGTCCAGGAGCGCACGGCGCCGGCCTGGGAGGCCGTGCAGTCCTACGGGGAGCGTGCGGCGCGCGGGGCGCTTCAGACAGCCGGGCTGGACGCCGCGGACGTCGACTGCCTGATCACCAGTCACTCCACCACCCCGGCGCTGCCCGGACTGGACATGGCCCTGGCCAACAAGCTGCCGCTCCGCAACGATGTGATGTTGCTGCCGGCCACGCAGTGGGCCTGCATCGCGGGCACCCGCTCCCTGGCGCTCGCGGCGGATCTCGTCGCCGCCGACCCCGACCGCGTGGTCCTGATCGTCATCGCGGAGGCGCTGAGCACGACCTACCAGCCCGCAGACGACACCCTTGAGTCCCTGATCGTCCGGTTGCTGTTCGCTGACACGGCGGTCGCCGCGGTGGTCACGGGCCGCCCGAGGCCCGAGTCGGTGCTGCGGCTGGACGCCGCCTGGAATCACACCCTGCCCGGCACCCAGGACCTGCACCGCCTGGAGACGCGGGCGGACGGCACCCACTTCGTGATGGACCGGCGTGGACCGCGCGCCGTACAGGAGACGGTCACGGCCATGTGGGAGTGGCTGCGCTTGCGCTACCAGGACGACCCCGACGCCTGGCACCCCGACGTACTGCTCGCCCACCCCGGCGGCACCAGGGTGCTGGAGTACATGGAGCAGACGATGCCCGACGCATGGCCCTCGGGACTGCTGGACTACAGCCGGGACAGCTACACCAGCGGCAACCGCGGAGGCGCCGCCGTGTTCGACATCCTGCGGCGGGCGCACGACGCCGGCCAGCAGAAGCCCGGCAACCGCGCCGTCCTGTACGCGGCGGCACCCGGTCTCACCGCTACGGCTCTGGAGGGGCAGTGGCTGTAGCGGGAGCACGGGGCCGCGCCACTCGTACCGGAAGAACCCTCGCGCAGCGGAACCCCTAGCGCTCCCGCACGCCTGCGGCCTCCCCGACAGTGAGCCTGTTCACCTCGCGACTTCCGCCCAGACAACCTTCCCGGTGTCCGTCCACCGCACCCCCCACCGGGTGGTGAGCCGGTGCACGATGCTCAGGCCACGACCGCCGTCGTCGAGCAGGCCGCCCCGCTTCAGGCGCGGCCTGCCGTTGCCGGTGTCGCCGACCTCGCACAGCAGCCCGTTGGCGGACCTGATCAGCCGTACCGTGATGGGGCCGGCAGCGAAGCGGACCGCGTTCGTGACCAGCTCGCTGACCAGCAGCACCACCTTGTCCCGGGTGGCGTCCCTGGTGCGCCATTGCGTCAGCAGCGCGAAGACCTGCGCTCGGGCGCGAGCGGGGGCGTCGTAGCGGGCGGCCAGCCGCAAGGTCGCGGTGTCACCCTTGCGGTAGCCGATCATTCGCGCGAGCAGCAGGGTCACGTCGTCGCGCTGGCGCGCCGGAGCCAGCTCGGAGACGACGTGCCGTGCGGCCTGCTGCAGGGTGTCCCAGGGGTGCACCGTGGAGACGGCGGCCGCCAGCCTGTCGATGCCTTCGTCGATCGAGAGGGCGGGATCCTCCACCAGGCCGTCGGTGTAGAGAGCGAGCAGGGAGTCCGGGGCGGCGACGAAGGTGTGGACGTCGAACGGCTCCCGCAGCGCGAACTCGGCACCCAGGCCGGGGTGCGGACGCAGCGGGAGCGGGCCGGCGTACCCGTCCGGGGTGACCAGGATCGGGGGGAGGTGGCCGGCGCTGGACAGTGCCACGTGGTGGCTGACCGGATCGTAGAGGGCGATGCAGCAGGTCGAGCCGAGGGCGCTGTAGCCGGCCGCCAGCCCCGACTCGGCGTCGTCCAGCAGCGACACGGTCTCGTCCAGGTGCTCCAGTACCTCGTCGGGCGCGAGCCCGGCGGACAGCAGCGCCCGGGCTTCCATGCTCAGCTGGCCCATGGTCGCGGCGGCTCCCAGGCCATGCCCGACGACGTCACCGACCACGAGCGCGGTACGGCCGTCCGACAGCGGGAAGCTGTTCACCCAGTCGCCGCCGACGCCAGCGCTGTCGGGGGTGGCGGGCTGGTAGACGCTGGCGATCTCGATGGTGTCGCCGCCGGTGCGTGGCAGGAGTCGGCGTTGCAGTGCCAGCACCTGCGTGTGCTCGCGCTGGTGCTGGCGGGCCAGGTCGACGTGGTGGGCGGTCCTGGCGACAAGTTCCTGCAGGTCGAACAGCTCGCTGTCGCGGAAGGGACGGTCCGCCCGCCGCCAGACCTCGGCCACGCCCAGTACGACGGGCGGCGCGCCGTCCAGAACCAGTGGTATGCACGCCACTCCCGCCGACCGGTCGACGGGCACGAGGGCACGCACGACCCGTGGACTGTCGAGCACCCGCTCGACGGCCTCCCGGTCGGGTATGACGATGGCCTGGGGAGCATCGTTTTGCAGCACCGCCTGCGCCAGCAGGCGGCTCGCGTCGCTGGGGAGGTCGCCGCCCGGTGTTATGTAGCCCTCGGGCCATACCCGGTCCGGCACCAGGGCTGCCCGCCGCAGTCGGATGCGCCGCTGCACCTGCCCGGTGACTCCCTCGCCCGTCCACACGGCGAAGTCGAGGTCGACGGCCGCCACGTCTCCCCAGGCCAAGAGGGACTCCGCCAGCGATTGCGCGGTCTCGCCGATGTCCAGCGAGGTGCCGATCGCGGTCTCGGCGGCGTACAGGTGCAGCCTCCGGGCCATGGCGATCATGGAGACGGTCAGGCCCTCCTCGGGCGGCGCAGCGGGCAGGATGCTCAGCGAGACCACCAGCTCCGACCCGTCGTGGCGGCGCAGGCGCTGGATTCGGGCGACGTGTGCCTCACCGCTCTCCAGGACCTGCCGCAACCGCCGTGTGACCGTCGGTACGTCCCAGGGGGGCAGGAGATCGATGAGCGCTTTCCCGGGCGCGGCGTCCAGACCCGCGAACACGGGGGCGTCCAGATTGCAGCGGGTGATGATGAGATCCCGGTCCAGGTTGACCGCGCCGAGGATCTGCTCCTGCTGGCTTGCTGCCGGGCTGTCCGATACGGGGTGGCGCGGGGTGCGGTCGCCCTGCTCGTCGGCGGGACCGGCGGGTCCGGCGGCCGCTCCACCGCGGGGGATGTAGCGCCCCAGGGCTCGGCTGACCAGGTGGAACGCCGACGAGGATGAGCGGGAGGGTGTGGAGTCCATACGACTCTCTCAGCAATCCCCGGCGCAGCACCGGGGCCGTACTCGGACCGCGCGACGGGGCCCCGAGATCCCTGACCGCACACCTCATTGAATAACACCGGGGGCGGCTTCGCCCACATCGCGCCTCGAGAAGGCTTTACGAGAAGGCTTTACGAGACGATCCGCCTCGTCTCTGCTTCTTAGCCTCGTGCGCGGTACCCGCCGCGGCAAGGGCTACGGCGGGTACACGGCGACGTCGGCGTACGGCGTCACTGCTCCGGGAGACCATGCCCGTCACGTGTCGACGAGCGCCCCGGGGACGCTGTCACGGGGCCATCTCGTACACCCCGGCCAGTGCCTCGACACGCTCCCAGACGCGCGCCGAACGCGCTGCGTCGATGACGGGACGCCGGACGGCACCGAGCGCCCAACGCTGCTGATCCGCAGTGGCGGAGTCCTTGCCGTGCAGTTCGACGGCGAACGCGGAGAAGTCGCGGACGAGGACGGAGAACAGCTCGTCGAGCACATCCTCGTCAAGGCCCGTCAGGCGAGCCTGCTCCAGGATCAGCTGGCCGTGCACCACGAGTGCGAACAGCTGGCCGACGGCGAGCAGGAGATCGAGGTCGCGGCTCTGCTCCTCGTCGGGGGCTGCGGTGGTGACGAACTCGCACAGGGCGTCGGCCTGCTCCCGGAAGCGGGCGACGTTCGGCACGCCGGCGTACGCGTCGTAGGCGGGGCGCCAGTCGTGGAAGCGCACGGAGCCCAGGCCTCGGGCCGGTCCCTGCTCGAAGAGGAACGTGTCGTCGGCCGCGTCGAGGCGGGTCGGCACGGGCGCGAACTCGGCCGGGTTCAGGAGGTGGTTGCGCATGAACTTGAGGATCAGCGCGAGGTTGACGTGGACCGTGCCCTCGAGCTTGGGCAGCCCCCGGATCTCGACGGCGGCCTGGGCGAAATAGGTGTCCTTCTCGAAGCCCTTGGCGGCGATCACGTCCCACATCAGGTCGATGACCTTCTCGCCCTCCGTGGTCACCTTCATCTTCGTCATCGGGTTGAAGAGCAGGTAGCGGCGGTCGTCCGGCGAGGCGGAGCGGAAGTAGTCGACGGCGCGGTCGCTGAAGAGCTTCATGCCGACGAGGCGGACGTACGCGTCGGCCAGCTCGCGGCGCACGTGCGGGAAGGCGGTGACGGGGCGGCCGTACAGGATGCGCGTGTGCGCGTGGGTGACCGCCTCGTACATCGCGTGCTCGCAGATGCCGATCGAGGCCGTGCAGAGGTTGAACTTGCCGACATTGACGGTGTTGAGGGCGGCGTCGAACGCGGCGCGGCCGGTGTGCAGGACGTCGTCCGCTGCGACCGGGTAGTTCTCGAGGCGGAACTCGCTGACGTACTTCGAGGAGTCGACGACGTTCTTCTTGAGGTGATACGCCGGGTGGCGGCTGTCTGCGGCGAAGAAGACGTAGCCGTCCGGACCCTCGATGTCGGTGCGCCGGCCGAAGACGGAGACGAGCCCGGCGGCGTTGCCGTTGCCGATGTAGTACTTGGAACCGTCCGCCGTGAAGCCGCCGTTGCCGTCCGGCGTCAGCAGCATGTCGGTGGAGTAGATGTCGGCGCCATGGGTCTTCTCGGAAAGGCCGAAGGCGAACACCTCGCCCTGGGTGAGGAGTTCCGCGGCACGGGTGCGAGCCGCCGCGTTGTCGCTCTGCCACACCGGTCCGAGACCGAGGATGGTCACCTGCCAGGCGTACCAGTAGTCGAGACCGTAGAACCCGAAAATCTCGTTGAGGGCGGCGATCCGGGCCGTGTCCCAGCGCTGGTCCTTGTCGCCGGCGGCGGACGCCGGGGTGAGGAAGGTGGCGAACAGCCCTTCCTTGGCGGCGAACGCGAGGAAGTCGGCCAGCCAGGCGCGGGAACGGTAGTCCTCGATCAGCCTCCGCTTGCCCCGGTCCTCGAACCAGTCGACGGTGGCGCGCAGCAGCCTGCGGGTCTCGGGGTCGAACTGCGCCGGGTCGTACGTGCGCGGGTTGAAGAGGAGGGAGTCGGCCATGGAGGTCCGCCTTCCGAAGGTTGAGGGTTGAGGGTCGATGGTGCGGAACTGAAGGTCGCGGAGCGCGAGCGGCCGTGGTCGGCAGTTCAGGGACGCGGGTCCGACGAGCCGAGCCGATGGAGGGTGGCGAGTACGTCGTCGAGCCAGGCGACAGTCATCCGCTCGTACGCGATGCCGCCGCGCAGGACGACATGCTGCAGTTCCTGACCGGCGTCGAGCGGCGCCGGGGCTGCCGGGCCGGTGAAGTCGCGCTGTTCCCCGGCGAGGTAGTGCGCCAGCCGGTCGCTGTGCACCTGCCGGTGCCGTTCGACCTCACGGATCAGCACGGCCGGGTCGTCGAAGGCCGCGCCGCGGATCTTGACTGCGAGTTCGTGCCGGATGCTCTCGGGTTCGATCGATTCGTGCAGCCACCGCGAGAGGGCGGCACGGCCGAGCCCGACGACGGAGTACTCCTTCTTGTCCGGCCGGCTCTGCTGCGGCAACCCGCGGACGGCGAGCAGGCCGTCGCTCTCCATGCGCTTGAGGACGCGGTAGATCTGCTGGTGCGTGGCGGTCCAGAAGTATCCGATGGACCGGTCGAACCGCCGAGCCAGCTCATAGCCGGTGCCCGGCTTCTCCAGCAGGGAGACGAGGATCGCGTGCTCGAGCGCCATGCCTCGATCTTTGTATGCAACTCGTTGCATAGCCAAGGGGCGCCGCCCAGGTGAGACAGGGGTCACGCCAGGCAGTGGCCGTGCGCGATGGATGGCTCCCTCAGCGCGCCAACACCGTGCCGGCATCCCGCCAATAGGGGGCGAGCCGGGTGACTGCGTTGTTTGTGGTTACTCGCCGCGTATGGCGAAGCTCATGAAACCGGGACACAGACGCGAGGACGCCCGACAAGGCCGTGGCCCCGTGCAAGGCCTGGAGGCCGGCGAACAGGAAGACCGCCCCGAGAGGCACGGCCGCGCGAGCGAGCCGGAGAGGTTCGGTCCAGGGCCGGACGTCGAACGCGAGGAGCCGGACGCACCCACCGATATGCCGAAGAAGTCGTGGCGCGCGGTGCTGCGGGGCACGCTCAAGGAGTTCAAGGACGACGAGCTGACGGACCGTGCGGCAGCCCTGACGTACTACGGCATCCTGTCGCTGTTCCCCGCGCTGCTGGTACTGGTGTCCCTGCTGGGGTTGCCGGGCAGTCGGCGACCAGTGCGGTGCTGGACCACGTCCAGCAGCTCGCCCCGGGCGCCGTCCGCGACGTGATCGGCGACGCGGTGCACCAACTGCAGGCCAACTCCGGCATCGGGTCGATCATGGCGATCGTCGGCCTGGCCCTGGCAGTGTGGTCGGCGTCCGGCTACGTGGCGGCGTTCATCCGCACTTCCAACGCCGTCTACGACGTGCCGGAAGGCCGCCCGGTGTGGAAGGTGCTGCCGCTGCGGCTGGCCCTGACGATCGTGCTGGTGATCCTCGCGGTGCTCAGCGCCCTGATCGTGGTCTTCACCGGCGCCGTCGCCCGCCGAGCCGGCGACGTGCTCGGAGTGGGTGACACCGCTTTGACGGTGTGGTCGATCGCAAAGTGGCCGGTCCTGGTCGTCCTGGTGACCCTCATGATCGCGATTCTGTACTGGGCCAGCCCTAACGCGAAGATCCGCGGCTTCAAATGGGTCACGCCGGGCAGCATCCTCGCCCTGGTCGTGTGGATGATCGCCTCTGCCGGTTTCGCGTTCTATGTCGCGAACTTCGCGTCCTACAACAAGACCTACGGCACGTTCGCCGGCGTGATCGTCTTCCTGGTGTGGCTGTGGATCACCAACATCGCCGTCCTGCTGGGCCTTGAGCTCGACGCCGAGACCGCCCGCCAGCGCGCCATCGCCGGAGGGTACCCGCCGCAGCAGGAGCCGTACGTCGAGCCGCGGGACACCCGCTCGTGGAACGACGAAGACCGGTACCGCTTGACGAATGATGATGAGGAAGAAGGAGTGACGAGCAGATGAGCACGCTCACCGGATGGGAACGGACTCTCGAGCGCGCCGGAGAGGCGCTTTGGGCACAGTTCTTCCGCAGGGACCCGGTCGAGTTGGTGGATGCGTTGCGGCGTGAATGTGACAGCAACGCCGTGGTGTGCAGCCAAAGCCGGGTCGTGGTCCCCAACGCGTACGACGTGGAGTTGGCCGAACACGTCCACGACGAACTTGCCCCCAAGGCGGGTCAGGTGGGGCAGGTTCTCACCGACAGGCTGGCACAGCACGGCGAGCGCCAGGGGTATGAATGGGCCGGACCGCTGGCGGTGCACGTCACCAAGTCCTGCGATGTCCCCAACGGGCGGTACCGCGTGACGAGCACGGTGATGCCCAACGTCAGGGCCCAGGGTTTTCCGGCCTCGAACCAATGACGCCGGATGAGATCGTCGGGTCGGACCGTCAGTCGCGCTTTACGTTCTTGACGTACTCGACCTTGGTCGGCCCTTCGCCCTCAAGCCTCTCCCCGTGCCGCCAGCCGCACGCCTCATAGAACGAGTTGGCCGCGGCATTGTCAGCGAAGCTTTCCAGCCGGATGGTGGCATAGCGGGCGAAGAGCATTTCCTCCGCGTGACGAAGCAGGAGGCGGCCGAGCCCTAGGCGATGATGATCCGGGTCGATCATCATCAGGTCGATCGTGGAGTCATCGAGGATGGAGAAGCCGATGATCCGGCCCTCCTGGCTGAGGCAGTCCACACCACCCTTCTCCAGATGACTCTCGACGTGAGAGTCCGAAGCCCCGCTGCCGATGAACCAGTCCACTGCCTCGTCACCGAGGAACGCGCGGTAGCAGGCGTCAATCGTGCGACGCGCGAGAACCTGGAGATCATCGAGATCTGCCCCGGTCGCGGGGCGGATGGTGGGGAGGTGTTGGCCAGTCGACACGGAGATCCAGCTCTGACGGGAGGGTTTGGGTTCCTGATCCTAACCGTCCCCATGCGCGCAGTAGCGGGCGCGGGCCTCCCCGGAAGGAGTGGCGTCGGAGTCCTGGAACGCCCACCGACCGAGGTCACCACCGCCCCCCGCCCTGCCGCCGGCCACGCGGCCATACGCGGCGATTACTCCCGTTTGACATGGTTCGGGCCGGTGGCATGGTGGTAGGCGGGGGTGAGGGTCAGGAGGCTCGGCATGGCATCCGGTTCGGCTTGGCGTTCCGCTGCGCGACAACTGCCGCTCAGGCTCACCGTCGGTGCGTTCTTTCTCGACTCCGGACTGTCGAAACGCAACGCGGATCAGGCCACCGCCGAGCGGCTCCAGCAGTTCGCCGCCACCACCTATCCCTTCCTGGGCAAGCTCGACGCCCAGAAGTTCGCTCGGCAGCTCTCCGCCGAGGAGATCGCCGTTGCCGCCGCGCTGCTCCTGCCGGTCGTGCCGGCCGCTGTCGCCGGTACTGCGCTCACCGCATTCTCCTGCGGCACTCTCGGGCTGTACCTGCGTACGCCAGGCATGCGTCAGGAAGGGAGTCTGCGCCCCACTGAGCCGGGAACCGTGCTGGCCAAGGACGTCTGGTTGCTGGGCATCGGTATCGCCCTCATCGCCGAGGGCGTGACCTGCCGCCGGGGACCCGCGGCCCATGCCCGGGGCCTGTTGTGCGGCATGCTGCGACGCTGATCACGCCCGCGCGCTCGGGCAGCACCAGCGTGGAGTTTCCTTGATCTCACGAAATGGTTCCTGCCGTGGCGCCACCCTTGGCCTTGCCCCCCCGCCCCGGCCCCGCCCCGCTGACGCTAGGGACACTGCCCTCCCGGAGAGGGGCTGGGCGCAGAGGGTGACCGTTCCCCATGGGATCGAGCGTGCGAGCGGCCAACCGCCGCCTATCCCCGGCCAGTCAGCCGGTCAGGCACGGCAGCGCAACATCTCCAGCGGCGGGTAGGTGAGGAGGTCAGCCCAGAAGTCCTCGCCGAACTCACGGATGCCGGCTTCGGCCACCTGCACCGGAACCCACTCCACCGCACTGAATCCGGCCGCCTGCAGACACTGCTCGTAGACCTCGCGGCGCGGCGCGTTGGCGACGATGCTGACGGGCTGCGGGTCGAGGAGCGCCGTGACCCGCACTCGCGGACCCGTCTCGCTTTCCTCGCCGGTCGGCTCGCAGCGGAACCCGTACTTGTCCAGGGACGGACAGTCGAACCGGTAGTCAGGCTTCTGCGCGAACACGAAGAACTCTCCACCCGGCACGAGACTTCGGTGGATGTTGCGGCACATCCGCTCCATCGCGGCGATGTCCTCGGCGTAGTTGAGGCACTGCACTCCCACCGCGATGTCGAAGCGCCGGTCGAGAGGCCGCAGTTCGGCCACGTCACCGACCTCGTAGCGCACACCCAGCGGGTCCCGCTGCTCGAACTCCCGAGCGGCGGCGATCATCTCGACGGAGATGTCGACACCGAACACATCAGTGGCGCCGCGCCGCTTGAACTCCCTGCTGTAGAAACCGGTGCCGCACGCCAGGTCAAGAACGGACCTGCCGCTCACGTCCCCGACCAGACCCAGAAAGCTCGGCACCTCCCCAAAGCGCGTCAGCGGCAGGGACTTGAACCCCTCGAATGCCTCGCCGATCTCGTCGTACTGCTGCACACTCACGGCTGCACTCCCCTGTTCGTCGTCGTGTACACGGCCACGCCGGCCCGCCTGATCCACAGGTTCGCCGGGTCGTGGTCGTGGCAGACAGTCTTCTGCGCAGCTGCTCGGCCGCCCTACAGACCGATGACACAAAGAAGTCAGCCCGTGAGTGGGCAAACACCGGACACTCCTCCAGCAGACATCCCCGCATGCTCCCCTTAACCGCACGGCAGCAATGGTGGGCTTGGCCTGGGCCAGGCGGAAGCACGCGGCATCCACGCGCCGGTTCACGCCCTGTCGGACGGCACGCCCGGGGCGATTGTCATCGCTCCCGGTGATGTCCTCGGTACCCGGCTGATTCCCGAGAAGCGCGGCGGTTCCTGCTGCGGCCTCGACGGGGCCGACGGGGCCAACATGGCCTGCGAGGCGTGCGACCTGCCCGTCGCAACCAGGGTCGACGACTGCTCGCTGTGGCAGGCAGTGCGGCTCAGCTCAGCCGGCGTGCGCCGCGTCCTCGTCGAGGGTGTCCACACGGCGCCGTACTCCTGGGCGGAACTGGTCGAGAGGGGGGAGAGCAGGCCTCCGTTCGAGGCGATCGGCACGTGGGGAGGACGGTTGGGGCCGAGCCACTATTGGTCGTGGAGTCCACAATGGGAGGCGGCAGCCGGCCAGGCGCTCGCCCACCTGCTGGTGGCTTCCAAAGGGCAGCCGGTGAAGGTCCCCGACGGTCTGACCGCGGACGTGTTCCAACGCGCACTCGATGCCATGCTTCCCGCCGGCCCGCTAACGCGGCGCGCCGTCCTGGCTGGACCGGGAGAACCCTCCCCCAGTGCGGACGTCGACATCCTCCTCGTTCCGGTCCATCCCCAGACGGGAGAGACCTGGACCCCCGCCGGCCCGGCTGCATCGGCATACCCGGTGCCCCTGCCGCTGGAGGTGTGGCTGTGGCTGGTGTCTCCCGAGCCGTACTTGCCTGTTCCCGCGTCGGGCGCCATACCCCAAGACGTGCTCCGCGACGACCCGCTCCCGCCGCGCCCCGCCTACCTGTTCCGGGTCGACCGAGGAATGTTCCACCACACCTTGGTCCGGCTACCAGCCGTTCGCAGCCCATGGATGCGCACGGTCCTCGAGACCCTCCAGGGCAGGTCGGCCGACATCTTCTAGGGGTCCGGCAATCGAACGGTGCCAGACCGTCGTACCTCCCGAAGTGGCGCGCATGTCTCCGCGGCCCCAGGTCTCAGCGGCGCCTCTCCTCGGGCCCCTGCCGGACCCTCCGCCGTCCCCACTCCTGCGCCTGTTCCGTCAGGCGACGACACAACCAGATCATCCCCAGACACAACGGCGTCGCCACAAGCGCACCCAGCAAGGCAGGGGCCCCACATACTTCACCCTCTTCGGCATGCGGGTCCGGGTACCCCGAAGCCGGTGCACACGACGCCACGTGGAGACCAGCTCGCAGGTCCTGAAGGCCGGGCGAACCCGTTCCAGTACCTCGTATCCCGCTGGATATGCCTCCTGGAAGGGAGGGTTTCCTTCCAGCCGGAACATCCGCATCAGGCTTTTGTTGTCGCCCGGCAACTGAGTTAATCTTCACGGGATTTTCTCATCCGGCAGGGCCGTGTGAACAGCGGAAACCGGACGGTGAGGGGGCCTTCACAGCCCCGGCGCGGTTCCGAGTCCTCGGGGTGAGGGCTCTTGGGGAGCGGAACGAGGGTGCGCATGACCAGCAAGATGATCGAGGCCGTCGACGGACCCCCGGGCGAGCAGGAGCTACGGCAACTGCTCGCCGGACTGACCGCCGTGCGGGACGGCGACTTCGGTACCCGGCTGCCGGACGGCGAGGGTCTCCTCGGTGACATCGCCACGGTCTTCAACGGCATGGTGGACCAGCTGTCCGTCTTCACCTCGGAAGTCACGCGAGTGGCGCGGGAGGTGGGTACCGAAGGCACGCTGGGCGGCCAGGCCGAGGTGCCGGGCGTCTCCGGGACCTGGGCCGATCTGACGGACTCGGTCAACGCCATGGCGGGGAACCTCACCACACAGGTGCGTGACATCGCGCAGGTGGCGACGGCGGTGGCCAAGGGCGACCTGTCGCAGAAGGTCGACGTGCCCGCGCGCGGCGAGATCCTGGAGCTGAAGGAGACCGTCAACACGATGGTCGACCAGCTCTCCGCCTTCGCCGACGAAGTCACCCGCGTCGCCCGCGAAGTCGGCAGCGAGGGGCGCCTCGGCGGGCAGGCCCGGGTGCCCGGTGTCGGTGGTGTGTGGCGCGACCTGACCGATTCGGTCAACTTCATGGCGGGCAACCTCACTTCCCAGGTCCGCAACATCGCCCAGGTGACGACCGCGGTCGCGCAGGGCGACCTGTCGCAGAAGATCACCGTGGATGCCCGCGGCGAGATCCTCCAGTTGAAGAACACCATCAACACGATGGTCGACCAGCTCTCCGCCTTCGGCGACGAAGTCACCCGCGTCGCCCGCGAAGTCGGCACCGAGGGACGCCTCGGCGGACAGGCGGACGTCAAGGGCGTAAAGGGCACCTGGCGCGATCTCACGGACTCCGTGAACTTCATGGCGGGCAACCTCACCGCGCAGGTCCGCAACGTCGCCCAGGTGGCCACCGCCGTCGCACAGGGCGATCTCTCCCAGAAGATCACCGTGGACGCCCGGGGCGAGATCCTGGAGCTCAAGACCACCATCAACACGATGGTCGACCAGCTCTCCGCCTTCGCCGACGAAGTCACCCGCGTCGCCCGCGAAGTCGGCACCGAGGGCAATCTGGGCGGCCAGGCGACCGTCCGGGGCGTGTCGGGGACGTGGAAGGACCTCACCGACAACGTCAACGTGATGGCCTCCAACCTGACCGGCCAGGTCCGCTCGATCGCCAAGGTCGCCACGGCCGTCGCGCGCGGCGACCTCTCGCAGAAGATCACGGTCGAGGCCAAGGGCGAGGTCGCTGCCCTGGCGGACGTCATCAACACGATGGTCGACACGCTTTCCGCCTTCGCCGACGAAGTCACGCGTGTCGCCCGTGAAGTCGGTACCGAGGGACGCCTCGGGGGCCAGGCGCACGTGCCGAACGTGGCGGGCACGTGGAAGGACCTCACCGACAACGTCAACTCCATGGCCAACAACCTGACCGGGCAGGTCCGCAACATCGCCCTGGTCACAACCGCGGTGGCCAACGGTGACCTGTCGAAGAAGATCGACGTGGACGCCCGCGGCGAGATCCTGGAGCTGAAGACCACCATCAACACGATGGTCGACCAGCTGTCGTCGTTCGCCGCCGAGGTCACCCGCGTGGCCCGCGAGGTCGGCAGCGAGGGACGGCTCGGCGGACAGGCTGAGGTGGAGGGTGTCGAGGGGACCTGGAAGCGGCTGACGGAGAACGTCAACGAACTGGCCGGGAACCTCACCCGCCAGGTCCGTGCGATCGCCGAGGTCGCGAGCGCCGTCGCCGAGGGGGACCTGACCCGCTCCATCACCGTGGAGGCGTCGGGCGAGGTCGCCGAGCTCAAGGACAACATCAACTCCATGGTGGGGTCGCTGCGTGAGACCACGCGGGCCAACCAGGAGCAGGACTGGCTGAAGACCAACCTCGCCCGGATCTCCGCGCTGATGCAGGGCCACCGCGACCTCCCCGTCGTCGCCGAGCTCGTCATGGACGAGCTCGCCCCACTGGTCTCGGCGCAGTACGGCGCCTTCTACCTCGCCGAGGACACCGAGCGCGGCTCCGACCTGCGGCTCGTGGGCTCGTACGGCTATCCCGACGACACCGGCCGTCCCGAGCGCATCCGCGTCGGGCGCTCCCTGGTCGGGCAGGCGGCACGCAACCACCGTCCCATCAGCGTGGAGGAACTGCCGCCGGGCTATGTGACGATCTCCTCCAGCCTCGGGCAGGCAGTGCCCAGCGCCCTGGTGGTCCTGCCCATCGTCGTCGAGGACCAGGTCCTCGGTGTCATCGAGCTGGCGTCCATCGCTCGCTTCACCCAGATCCACCAGGACTTCCTCGCCCAGCTGATGCCGACCATCGGCGTCAGCCTCAACACCATCGTGGCCAACGCCCGCACCGACGAGCTGCTGGACGAGTCCCAGCGCCTGACGGCCGAACTCCAGGCGCGCTCCGAGGAGTTGCAGGTCCAGCAGGACGAACTGCAGCGCTCCAACGAGGAACTTGAGGAGAAGGCTTCCCTGCTGGCCTCGCAGAACCGCGACATCGAGGCCAAGAACCTGCAGATCGAGCAGGCGCGGCAGGAACTGGAGACCCGTGCGCAGGAGCTGGCGCTGGCGTCCAAGTACAAGTCGGAGTTCTTGGCGAACATGAGCCACGAGCTGCGTACGCCGCTCAACAGCCTGCTGATCCTGGCTCAGTTGCTCGCACAGAACCCCTCGCGCAACCTCACTCCGAAGCAGGTCGAGTACGCGGGGATCATCCACTCTGCGGGCTCGGACCTCTTGCAGCTGATCAACGACATCCTCGACCTGTCGAAGGTCGAGGCCGGCAAGATGGACGTCGCCCCCGAGCGCATTCCGCTGCGCCAGCTCCTGGAGTACGTCGAGGCGACGTTCCGGCCGATGACGACGCAGAAGAGTCTGGCCTTCACGGTGGCCACCGCGCCGGGCACCCCGGCCGATCTGCTCACCGATGGTTCCCGGTTGCGTCAGATCCTGCGCAACCTGCTGTCGAACGCGGTGAAGTTCACCGAGCAGGGCGGCGTCGAGCTGGGCATCGAACCCGCCGCGGACCGGGAGGTGCCCGTGGGCGTCCTGCGCGGTGCGCCCGTGGTGGCTTTCCGGGTGAAGGACACCGGCATCGGCATCCCTCAGCAGCAGCTGGAGACGATCTTCGGGGCGTTCCAGCAGGCGGACGGCACGACGAGCCGCAAGTACGGCGGCACCGGGCTCGGCCTGTCGATCACCCGGGAGATCGCCTATCTGCTCGGCGGCGCCGTCACGGTCGACAGCACGCCCGGCCAGGGCAGCACCTTCACGCTCTACCTTCCGGTGACACGCGCCGACTTCGAGGATCTGCTCGACGGTGGCAACCTCGGAGCGGACCAGCCGCATGCCACCGCCGCCGAACTGTTGCCGTCCTCCCCGTCGGAGGCCGCTGCCGTCAAGGCTCCCGAGCAGCGCAGGCGCCGCCTGCTCGTCGTCGAGGGCCGTCCACGCGGACTGCTCACCCTGGTCGCCGAGCGCGCGGTGGCGGACATCACCACCGACCCCCACAACCCGCTCGGGGCGATCGACGTGATCACGGCGGTCGGGGCGCAGGAAGCGGCGAGCACCCTGGCCGCCGAACCCTGCCACTGCGTCGTGCTGGAGCTCGACATGCCCGACGACGAGGGCGCGCGTCTGCTGCAGGCCATGGAGGGCGACTCGGCGCTGGCCAGCGTGCCGGTGCTCGTGCACACCGGTCATCACGTGGACCTGGCGCAGGAGCAGATGTTGCGCTCCCGCGCGGACGGCCGCCCACTGGACTTCCTCGCAAGCCTCGACGATCTGCGCGAACGCATCACCCTGCACCTGTCCGCCGAGGAGCCCGGAGACGTGCTGTCGCTGGTACGTGCCGAGGAACCCCAGCGGCCGCTCGCGCAGGTCGTCGACAAGGCCTTCGTCGGCAGTACGGTGCTCGTCGTCGACGACGATGCGCGCAACCTCTTCGCGCTCAGCGGGGCGCTGGAACTGCACGGCTTCCGTGTCCTGCACGCCGACAACGGCCGCAGGGGCATCGAGACGCTCCTGGCTCACAGAGACGTCTCGCTGGTCCTGATGGACGTGATGATGCCGGAGATGGACGGCTACGCCGCCACCGCGGAGATCCGCACGATGCCCCAGTACGCGAACCTGCCCATCATCACGGTCACCGCGAAGGCCATGCCCGGGGACCAGGAAAAGAGCCTCGCGTCCGGGGCGAACGACTACGTCACCAAGCCTGTCGACACCAACGAGCTCATCGGCCGCGTCCAGCACTGGCTGTCCGTGTGACGGGCCGTCACACCGCCGTCCGCACCAGCCGACCATCCGGCGTCCCCGGACGTCCGAGCCGAGGAACAGGTCAACCGTGACCCATCCCCACCAGCCGCCCGACCCGGAACCCGCCGGTGGTCCGGCGGAAGACAGCGAACGGCTTCCCCTCGGCCGGCCCGGACCCGTCGCCGGCCACGGCGACCCCCGTGCCGGGGCCGACGTGGATAGAGAGATCGGAGACGGTCACCCCTCCCCCGTCGGCAGGCTCGCGGCGACCGTGGAACGGTTGCGCCGGGAGGTGCGGGCGGCGCAGGCGGAGGCGGACGGGCGCGCCCTGACCGAGCTGGCCAAGGGCATCCTCGTCGAGCGGCTCAGGTGCGGGCCGGCGCAGGCTGCGCGACAGCTCGCCGAGCTGGCCGAGCAGGCGGGCTTGACACCGCTCGAGTTCGCCGTCGAGGTCATCAACCAGGCCTCGCGTGACCGGCTCTCCGAAGTCACCTCCGCCTTCCTCGCGACCACGGCGGGCGGCACCGAAACCTCCGCCGCGCTCAGGAGCGACTCCTCCGCCGTACGGCTGCGGGCCGCCGAGAGCGGGGCGCTGGCCGCCCGCGACGCCCAAGCTGTGGCCGACTCCCTGATGGAGCACGCCCTGAGGCCGCTGGGCGCGGAAGCGGTGGCCATTTGGGCGCTGGGCGGCGACGGGTCGCTCACTTTGGCGGGCTGCGCGGGATTCTCGCTCGCGGAGGCGGGGCGCTGGCGATATGTGCCGCCCGGTGTGGCGACCGTGGCGCGTCGTGGGCTCGGTGAGCGAACGGGCCAGTGGATCGGTTGTCTGTCGGAGACCGGGCTGCCCTCCATCGGCCGGCACCACCACCCCGACGGCGGCCGGGTCGCCGTGCCGGCGGGCACCGGCGGCCGGATACACGGCGTACTGGAGATCGTCTGGCCCACACCGCTCGAGCCTCAGCCGCCGCAGATCGTCCGCCAGGTCGAGGCCCTGGCAGAGCTGTGCGCACACACCCTGGAGACGTCCGCCCCACACCACCCCGACAGCGCCGCGCGGCCCGCTGTCCTGCCGGACGTCGCCGAGCTGATGGACCTGGCCGACGGCCTCCACGACCCGGCGCTGGTGCTCGTCCCCCGACTGGACACCGCCGGGGAACTCGTCGACTTCCACATCCACCACGCCAACAGCCGCTTCCTGGACCCGACCGGCCGACCGCGCAGTGTCGTCAACGGCTCCATGCTGCTGGAGGCCTACCCGATGGTCGCCGGCGAGAGCGAACTGTTCGAGCAGATCGAGCGTGTCTACGCCACCGGTGAGCCGTTCCGTGCCCACCGTATGCGGCTCACCGCACTGGTCGACGAGGTCCCGCTGGCCGCGGTCGCCGACATCAACATCAGTCGGCATGGCGGCAGCGTCCTGCTCCTGTGGCGCATAGAGGACGAAACGGCGCGGCTGGCCAGCCTGCTGCAGCACGCCCAGCGCCTCGGCCGCATCGGCGGCTTCGAGGAGAACCTCCTCACCGGCGAGATCACCTGGAACGTCCAGCTCTACAGTCTCTACGGCAAGCCCTCCGCGAGCGGGCCGATCCCGTTGGAGGACCTGCCGGTCCATGCCCACCCCGACGACGCGGTCGCCATCGGCAGATTTCTGCGCACTCTGATGCATCACCGCCGTCCCGCGTCCACGGCCTTCCGGCTCCAGCGGCCGGACGGGGTGACCCGGCACATCCGCGTGGTCGCCGAGCCGGAACTCGACTCCGACGGTCGGCTGTTCGTCGTACGGGGCGCCTACCAGGACATCTCCGCCCACCACTGGACGGAGGTCGCGCTCGCCGCCACGCGTGACCAGCTCGCCCACACCGAGCAGCAGGCCATCGAACGCGCGCGCCTCACCCTCCAGTTGCAGCACGCGATCATGCCGCCGGAGCAGGCCCCGCTGGAGGCCCCCGGCCTACGCGTGGCCGTGCGCTACCGGCCCGCGGAGACCCAGCAGCTCGTCGGCGGCGACTGGTACGACGCGGTCGTGCTGCCGTCCCGGCTGGTGCTGCTGTGCGTGGGAGACGTCGCCGGGCACGGGATCGAGGCGGCCACCACCATGGTCGTGTTGCGCAACGCGCTGCGCGGACTCGCCGTGACAGGTGCCGGCCCCGCCCAGTTGCTGGCCTGGCTCAACATGGTGGCGCACCATCTGACGGGCGCCCTCACGGCCACGGCGGTCTGCGGCCTGTACGACCCCGAGCGCCGGACCCTGCGCTGGGCCAGGGCCGGCCATCTGCCGCCGGTCCTGGTGCGCGACAGCGAAGCGACGCCGCTGCCGTTGATGAAGGGCATGCTGCTCGGTGCCGTACAGGAGGCGGTGTACCAGGAACACGAGGTCCAACTGGCCGTCGACGACACGCTGCTGATGTACACGGACGGTCTGATCGAACGCCGTGACCGTTCCGTGGAGGAATCGCTGACCCAGTTGCTTGCGGCTGCGCGCACCGTCCCGACCACGCTCGAACAGCAGCTGGACCGTCTGCTCACCTACAGCAAGTCCGACACCGACGACGACACCTGCATCGTGGGCGTCCGAGTGGCCTGAGCCGCGCCGACCGCCTCACCTACACCGTGCCAGGCATCGAGCGCGCGGCGGCCGGTCGGATCATCGACGTCCTCCGCCTGCGGTTGCACCCCCGCAACGACCTCCACCTGACGCTGAAGCACGTCCACTGGAACGTGGTGGGACCGCACTTCATCGCCGTGCACGCCGGGCTCTCTGGTCGAGGAGCGGACCTGGGACGACAACTCGATCGGCCGTGAGGACGCCATCGCTCACCTCGGGGCTCTGGACGTCGTCTACACGGGTGTGATCGAGGACATGCGAGCCGCGATCAAGGTCGTCGGGGAGATCGACCCGGCGACGGAGGACCTGCTCATCGAACAGCTGCGGTATCTCGAGCGGAGACGATGAAGCACGTTGTTCTCAGCCGGCCCTTCCTGACCCGGCGGCTGCGGGAGTGGTCCCTCCTGCGAGCCATCGCCCTGGAGCAGCCGTGGCACCAGGGCGACCTGCTCGCGTCCTCCGACTGGCTCCAGCTGAAGGCCGCCGCCGGGACGAGCACCGAGGCCATGGAGATCCTCGCCGCGGGCGGCCGTACCAAGCGGATCCGCCGTACGGCCAGAATCACCCTCAGGGAGCGGAGCGAGCACTGAGAGTGCCTGGTCAGGCCGTCCTTCGCACAAACCTCCTGAACACCGGATAGGCGGTGCCAGAGTGGAAACCCGGGGCGAAGACCCTTGGAGACCTGCGGAGGGAGTTCGAGATGAGCCAGGTCAGGACGAGTGCGTCGGATCTGCCTTTTCCGTTGCGGGTCGTCGGCTCCGGGCTCCGGCGTCTGCCCGGGGCTGAGCAGGTGGGCAAGGTCGCCGGCAGTGCCCTGGACCGGATCGGGGCGGTGTCCCCTCGGGGCCGTCGGATCGCGGTCTACACCGGAGCCGGAGTGCTCGGCGTGGCCGGGGTGGTGGAATGGCCCGTCGCCGTCACCGGCGCGGCCGTCGCCTGGCTGACCCAGCCGCGTCCGCGACAGGGCGGCCAGGCCGAGACTGCCCAGGACGGCAGGCCGCGCCCCGCGACCGGATCCGGCACTGTCCCCACGGAAGGCGCCGACGCCCATCCGGAGCCCCACGGTCCCGGCAACAAGCTGGCTTCCTCCCACTTCCGCCAGGAGAGTCCTGCGGGCCCCGTGCACGACGAACCCGCCAAGGTCGGGGACCCGGCCACGGCATCGGGGCTCAAGCGGGTCGCGGAGGCCTCGGCACACCACGACGAACCTGGCTTCTCCGACGAGCGTTCCTGAGGAGGCCGCCGGGGCGGCCCGGCAAGCACTGTCACCCCCTGCCGTCAGTGGTGCGTTTCGTGCTGCAGGACGAGCAGTGCGATGTCGTCGGTGCGCTGCGCGGTGGTGGCGGCCTTACTCAGCAGCGTGTCGATGAGCGCGTCCAGGTCTCGGTCGTCGGTGGCCGCGAGATGGTGCGCGAGCTGGGCGATGGAGTCGTCGAGGTCGGTTCCCGGTGTTTCGACGAGGCCGTCGGTGTAGAAGGCGAGCAGCGTCCCGGCGGTGAGCGGGATCCCCGTCACGGGGAAGACGGCGTCGGGGTCGATGCCGAGCAGGGGTCCGGGCGGGACGGCGACGGGTCGCGTGTCCCCGTCAGGGAGGCGCAGAAGGGGTGGCGGGTGGCCGGCACTGGCGAGGGTCACGTGTGCGCGGGCGAAGTCGAGGTGGGCGTAGAGACAGCTGGTGAACAGGTCGGGGGCGAGGTCGATGAGGACCCGGTTGATCCGGTGGAGGACCTGGTCGGGGGGCGTGCCGAGGGTCGCGTGGGCGTGGACACCGGTGCGTACCTGGCCCATCAGGGCGGCGGCTGCGACGTTGTGCCCCTGGACGTCGCCGATGACGGCTGCGGCCGCGGTGTCGCCGAGCCGGATCAGATCGTAGAAGTCTCCGCCGATCTCCATACCGCGGGTGGCGGGCAGATAGCGGGCTGCGACGCGCAGGCCGGCGATCGCGGGCAGGCTGCGCGGGAGCAGCGCCTGCTGGAGGCCGTGGGCGAGTTCGTGCTTGATGTCGTAGAGGCGGGCGCGGTCGAAGGCCTGGTCGATGAGCCCGGCGAGGGAGGTCATGACGGCGCGTTCCTCGGCGGGGAACTCGTGAGGACTGTCGTAGGACAGGACGCATACACCGACGGGCCTGCCGGAGATGATCAGTGGCAGGAACGCCCAGGCCTGCTTGCCGCTGATCAGCGGTGCCTCGGGATAGTCGCGCCGCATCTCCTCCACGCTGGCGAAGAACGCGGGGATGCCGCTGCTCAAGGCCTTGCCGGCCGGGGTGAAGGAGGTGTCGAGGGGGAGGCCGTCGAGGCGTCTGATGGTGTCGGCGGCGTAGCCGCGGTGACCGGTGATCCGCAGTCGGCCGGCGTCGGCCGTGGACATGACCAGCCCCTGGGCACCGTAGGCGGGCATGATCTGGTCGGCGACGAGGTCGACGACGTCCTGGACGCCGACGACTTCGGTCAGCGCGGCGGCGAGGTGGGTGAGTTGGTACAGCTGACCGCCGCGGGCCGGTGTGGCGGTGCGTGTGGACCGGCGGGGTGCCGGTGAGGGCGGCGCGGGCCCACCGGTGGGGACGATGCGGACGCTGATGCCGCTCGCGTCCGGGTACAGGTGGATGTCCAGCCATTGGTCCGGCGGGCGGCACGCGGTGAACGAAACGGGTTCCCGGCTGATCAGTGCGGCGCGGTAGCCGTCCTCGGCGGCGGGGTCGCCGAGCCAGCGCAGGGAGTGCCACGGCCGTGTGCCCAGCAGCCGGCCGGCCTCGCAGCCCAGCAGTTCGCAGGCACCGGCGCTGACGTAGGTGCAGCGTCCCTCCAGGTCCAGGGCGCAGCTTCCGCCGGGCAGACGCTCGACGAAGTCGGCGACGGCCGGATCGGTGCTCGAGGATCGGCGGCCGGTTCCGACGGGGACGACGCGTGGCTGTTCACGGCGGGCGGGGGTACCGGCCTGCTCGGCACCCTCCTCCAGCAGCCGGGCCAGCCGTCGGCAACTGGACGTGATGTTGCCCCGCTCGCGTTGGGTCATGTACGGCGGGCGCGTGGCGGGCCACATCAGCAGCAGGGAGCCCCGCGGCCGTACACCGGTGACCGGTGCGGCGACCAGCGCCAACGGGTACGGAAGCACCAGCGCGGTGCGCGGGTAGCAGCGAACCATCTCCTCCTGGTTGCCGACCCACACCAGGCGGTCCTCACGGACGGCGTCGGCGACCGGCGCCGGGGAGGCGAGCGGCACCCTGGCCCACGGTGCGGCGAACTCGATCGGCACCCCGCACAGCACGTCCAGGCACAGCAGCCGCTGGTCCGGTGCGAGCAGGTACAGCGCGCCGATGGCCGCACCGGTTCGGCGCACCGTTTCCGCGAACGCGGCATCCAGTGCACCGTCGTCCGGGGCCGAATCACTCGTACCGGTCATGCCGACCGCTCCCCTCGGGGCGCGGCATTGGACGGCGCACGCACCCGTGCTGGCCATATGAGGACGCTACGCCCATGCAGGGCGATGGGCACACGGCCCGGTGGGGGCGTCGGCAGGGCCGCCCGTGGCCGTCTGCGCGGTCCGTTTCCGGTGGCCTTGTGCGGGGGACTCGCGGGCTGTGGCGGTGTACGGAGTGCCGGCGCCGGTGGCCGGCGGATGAGCCGGGTCCTCGGCGGAGCCGGGCGGTCGCGGCTCCGCTTCGACGGCTGGATCGCCGGGCTGGGCACGTCCTCCGGAACGCGGATCGTGTTCGGGCGCTGGGAGAGGTCACCGTTCGGACGGTTCAGTGACGTGATGCTGGAGCGGGCCGACGGGGAACGGCTCCTGTTGGCGCCGACGCCGGAGACGGCCGACTTCATCAGCGGCACCTACACCTTCGACACCGTAGACATCGCCCCGGTCGAGGTACGCGTGGCCGACAACATCTGGACCGTCACGGCGGGGCCTGTCGATCTGTGCTTCACCACCGGTCGGCGAGGGGCGCTGGGGTTCTTGTTGTGCGCCGTTCCCGGTGTTCTCGCGCGTCGTCCGGCATGGTGTGCGCTGACGGACCGGGCCGCCGGTGTGCTCCTGCCCGGCGTGCGGACGCGGGGTAGCGCCGGTGCGGGTCGCCGCGAGTGGTACGGCGCACGGGATCTGCGGCCGGTCTACGCCCTGTCGGCTGCCATGGAGGGCCACGGCCTCGGTGAACTGGCGCCCGTCGAACCGCCGGTGCGCTTCGGGTTCGGTTCTGTGCCGGCCAGGCCCGCGGTCACCCGTGTCACGACCACGGTGGAGCTGGGTCCCGAATGAGGCCGGTTCACACGTGGAGGTGGCCTTCGAACCAGTCCGCCGCGGCCCGGCGGAACAGTCGCCGGTTGTCCGCGCGCAGGAAGTCGTGGCCCTCGTCGCGCAGCGTCAGCAGTTCGGCTTCGATGCCGTGTTCCTGCGCGGCGCGTACGAACTGCTGGGACTCCCCCGGCGGCACGTTGGTGTCGTGTTCGCCGTGGATGGCGAGCAGCGGGACACGCAGTGCGTCGATGCGGCTCATCGGCGACAGGCTGCGCAGGAGCTCTCGGTCGCGGTCCGGGTGACCGTATTTGTGAGCGGCCGATTCCGCGATCCAGGGCTCCGTACCGGCGAAGAAGGTGAGGAAGTCCGACATGCCGCAGACGGCGACCGCGGTGCGGAACAGATCCGGGTGCCATACGACGGAGGCGAACGTCAGGTAGCCGCCGTAGGAGCGGCCCATGACCCCCAGCCGCGTCGGATCGGCGGGGCCTGCGATGACCGCGTGGGCCGCGCAGTCGGCGACGTCGTCGAGCGCCGCGAAGCGCCCTGCGCCCAGGTCGGCGTCGACGAACGACCGGCCGTGCCCCAGGGAGCCTCGGACGTCGGGGGCGAAGATGTCCAGGCCACGCCCGACCAGCTCGTGGTAGAGCGGGCTGAACACCGGCCGTTCCTGCTCTTCGGGACCGCCGTGCAGGTGGATCACACAGGGCGCCGGTTCGTCCTGGGCACGGCCCGGCGCCCGGTAGTACCAACCGCTCAGGGGCAGCCCGTCCCTCGCCGTGAGACGCAAGGGGACGGGGCGTACCGGGGGGCGGCCCGGCGGGACGGCGTCCTCGTCCTTGGAGGACCAGGCGGTGCGCAGCATGGACACGCCCTCGTGGGCCCGCCAGAGGCCCGGTCGGCGCTGGGACCCGGACAGCGCGAGCAGCAGGCCGCCGACGCCGGCGGCCGTCACGCGTGTGGCGACCTCGTGGGGCAGGGGAACGGGCCGTGCCGGGCCCGTGACGTCCGGAGGCTGTCGGGTCGGGTGCGTTTCGACGAGCTCCAGGTCGCTCGCGCCCTGCACGTTCCACGCCAGCGCGGCCGTACGGCCGTCGTGCGCAAGTGTCAGGAGTTCCAGGTCGACGCCCTCGCGCTCGGTCACGAGGGACACACCGCGCGGGCCGCCGTCGGCGTCCAGAGCGACCGCGAGGAGCGCCGCGTACTCCCGGTCGGCGTTGCTGCGCAGCCACAGGGTCCGACCGTCGGGAGAGAACCGGCCGATCCAGGGGTCGCCATCGGCGACCGGCATGGCGAAGGTGCTCTCCGAGTCGGCGGTGCGTCGGACGACCGCCTCCCTGCGTCCGCGCGGCCCGCGGCGCAGCAGCGCGAGGCTGCCGTCACGGCTGATGTCGCACACGCGGAGGGAGGCGGCGTGGGTTTCTGTGGTGAGCAGGGCGGGGGAAACCAGACCGTCGGGATCGATCAGGTAGACGGACAGGCCGCTGTCGCGACGTACCGTCGGCGCCGCCGGAGCCCGGGCGTCGGTCGGCGTTCGGCTCGGCTCCTCCCCCAGCGCCCCGTCGTACGCGGCCGGGCCCAGGAGTGTCGCGCGACCGCCGCGGTCAGCCCAGTCGGAGGGGCGGCCGTCAGCGAGGTCCGGTGCCGCCACGACGTGCCCCGTGGTGATCCCGTACTGCGGAGCGGCCGGGGCCGCGAACGTGACGGCGACGGACGAGCCGTCGTGGGCCCAGCAGCCCAGATAGGCGGAACTGGCCGGGTCGGCCCCTGCCAGGAGGCGTCGGCCGGTGCCGTCGGGCCGCACGCACAGGACCCGGGTGTGCTCACCGCCGCCCGGCGCGGTGGTGTAGGCGATCCACTGTCCGTTCGGTGACCACAACACCTCTTTCACGGGATCCGGTGAGGAGTCGAGCAGCCGCACCTCGTCACCGTCGACGGAGCCGGACCACAGCTGGGGGACGCCGCCTCGGTCGCAGATGAAGGCCACCTCGGTGCCGTCGGCGTTGGCCGAGGGATACCAGCAGCCGTGGGCGCGCAGCAGGGTCACGGCGTCCCGGGGGCCGCCGGCCTCGGGCAACGGCACCGGTGCCGGAGCGGCGGCGCGGGCGGTACCGCGCGCGTCTCCCGTCCGGTTGTCCGGGGGCTGCACGGTGGCCGAAGTGAGTGGCCCGGGACGCGCGAACGCGGGCGCCGGGCCTTGCGCCACCCGCATGCCCCCGTCGTCGGTCACTTGATTCCGTGGGTCTGCAGCCATATCTCCAGCAAGGCAATCTGCCACAGGGCGTTCGCACCCCGGTTGGTCCGGTGCTCGTCGGGCGCCGCGAGGAGCTCGGTCACGTACGACTCCTGGAACAGGCCGCGTTGCTTCGCCTCGGGTGCCTCGAGCGCTTCACGTACGCGTTCCAGGACCGGGCCCGCCATGTGGCGGATGGCCGGCACGGGGAAGTAGCCCTTGGGCCGGTCGACGACCTCGCGAGGCAGGAGCTTGCGGCCCGCCTCCTTCAGCACGCCCTTGCCGCCGTCGGCCAGTTTCAGCTCCGGCGGACAGGCCGCCGCCAGCTCGACCAGCTCGTGGTCGAGGAACGGGACGCGTGCCTCCAGGCCCCAGGCCATGGTCATGTTGTCGACGCGCTTGACGGGGTCGTCGACGAGCATGACGTGCGTGTCCAGCCGTAGCGCCGCGTCGAGTGCGGTCTCGGCCCCCGGGTCCGCCATGTGCCTGCGGACGAAGCTGCCCGACACGTCGTCGCGCGGCAGCATGTCCGGCCGCAGGACCCTGGCGAGGTCGGCGTGCGGCCGATCGAAGTACGTCGCGGCGTACCGCTCCGGTTCGTCCTCGCGGGAGACCTCCGCGAGCTTCGGGTACCAGTGGTAGCCGGCGAAGACCTCGTCGGCCCCCTGGCCGCTCTGCACGACCTTGACTTCCTTGGACACCTGCTCGGACAGCAGGTAGAAGGCGACCACGTCGTGGCTGATCATCGGCTCGCTCATCGCCGCGACCGCGCCGTCCAGGGCCATGGACACCCGGTCGGAGGGGACCATCAGCTGTCGGTGGTCGGTGGCGAACTCGCGGGCGACCAGGTCCGAGTACTGGAACTCGTCGCCTTTCTCGCCGCCTTCCGTCTCGAATCCGACGCTGAACGTCATCAGATCGTGCCGGCCCTCGTCGGCCAGCAACGCGACGATGAGACTGGAGTCGAGGCCGCCGGAGAGGAGGACACCGACCTCCACGTCGGACACCATCCTGCGGCGCACGGCCGTGCGGAGCGCTTCCAGCACCGCGTCGCGCCATTCGTCGGTGCCCATGCCGGCGTACTCGGCCCGGCGCGTGTACGACGGCTGCCAGTAGCAGTGATCCCGGTGGGTGCCGTCCGGTTCGACGACCCGCACGGTGGCGGGCGGGAGCTTCTGCACCCCCTTGAGGACGGTGCGCGGCGCCGCGACGGTGGCGTGCCAGCTCAGGTACTGGTGGAGGGCGACCGGATCGAGCGAGGTGTCCACGTCTCCGGCGGCTAGGAGGGCGGGCAGCGTCGAGGCGAACCGCAGCCGGTCCGGTGTCCGCGCCAGGTACAGGGGCTTGATTCCGAGCCGGTCCCGGGCGAGGACGACACGGCCGGTCCGATGCTCGACGAGCGCGAAGGCGAACATGCCGAGGAAGTGCTCGACGCAGGCGGTGCCCCACTGCTGGTAGGCCTTGAGGACGACCTCCGTGTCCGACGTCGACTCGAATCGGTGCCCGAGGCCGCGCAGCTCTTCGCGCAGCTCCGGATGGTTGTACACGCAGCCGTTGAAGACGCCGGTGACCTCCCCGCGGGCGTCGGTCATCGGCTGGGCTCCACGGTCCGAGAGGTCGATGATCTTCAGTCGCCGGTGTCCCAGCGCGACCGGGCCCCGCGACCAGGTGCCCTGCCCGTCGGGTCCACGGGCGGCGAGCCGGTCTGCCATGCGTTCGACGGCCGCCAGGTCGGCTCGCCTTCCGTCGAAGCGGACCTCGCCGGTCAGACCGCACATGACGTCCCGCCTCCCTTCCTCGCGTCGACGTGGGCGCGCCTGCACGGTGATGCCGGCGCGCGGACGCCGGTCAGGAGGGCCTGGGTGGTGGTGCGAGACATCACGAGACCTTTCTGCGCGGGGAAAAGGACGTCGCCGTACGCCGGGGCGGTCATTGGCACGTCAGCTGCCGATGCCGTCCGGCGCCCCGGGACTACGGAGGAAACGGACCGCCCGGGACGACGGTGGAGGGCGAGCCGTTCGGGACGACAGCACGGGCGTGGCTGCGACCGCGACTGCGGCCAGGCGGTGGGGACGTGCGGCGTCCGTGTTCGCCGCGGGTCTCGGCGATCAGCATGTCGACGCAGGCCAGCAGGTCCTCTTCCTGTGCCGCACGGCGCATGCGCCGGGCAGCGCTTCCGCCGGCGAGGGCCGCCTCGGTGAGCTCCCGGACGGTATGCCAGTCCCCGTGGGCTTCCAGCGCGGGCCGCAGCCGGACGAGCAGCTGCCGCACCACCGCGTGCGCGGGTGCCTCCTCGTGGGTCTCGGGGTCCACCAGCGTCCCTTCGAGTCCCGACCGGGCGGCACGCCATGACGCGCCCCGCAGCCACTCGTGCCGCCCCGCGCACTCGGCGGCATCGCCTCGGCCGAGGCGTTCGCGGGCGTCGGTCACCAGGGCACGGAACAGTCCGGCGATGAGCACGACCGTCTCCGGGCGCGGACAGGCGTCACATGTGCGCAGTTCCAGCGTGGGCAGATGGGCCGAGGGGCGGACGTCGTAGTAGATCATCCCCGCGTCGGTGATGATCCCGGCCCGCACGAAATCCTCCACGGCGGCGTCGTACTCGGCCGCGTTCGGGAAGCAGCCGACCGGCCCCGCCGTGGGCCACCGCTGCCACAGCAGGGTGCGCCAGCTCGCGTAGCCCGTGTCGGACGCCTGCCAGAACGGCGAACTGGCGGAGAGGGCCAGCAGTACGGGTAGCCACGGCGACACCTCACACATGGCCCGTACGGCGGTGTCGCGGTCGGGTATGTCCACATGGACCTGGGCGCCGCAGATGAGCTGCTCGTCGGCGACCTTGCGGTACTCCTCGGTCATGCGGCGGTAGCGAGCCCCGGCTGTGGGGCGCACGGAGGCCGCGGGCGCCAGCGGGGCCGTGCCGGCAGCCACCACGGCCAGCCCCAGAGAGGAGGCTGCCGCGTCGAGCCGCCGCCTCATGCCGATGAGGTCGGCATAGAGGTCGTGCAGGGACGTGTGTACTGAGCTGTTGGACTCGACAGTGCATTGATGCAGTTCGGTGGTGTAGGTCTGTCCTGGAAGTCGTCGCAGGATCGCGTCGGCTCGCGGCACCAGCAGTCCGCTCTCCACCTCCAGGACGTGGAATTCTTCCTCCACTCCGATGCGCATGCTCACGTTCACTCCTACGAATCCCGGCGCCTGCCGCAAGGGAGGGGGCGACCCGACCCCGGGCGGTGGGGCGGCTTGTCGTGTGCTCTGAGTTCCCAGTCCCCACGTACGTAAGCCTGCCGCCTGCGCGTTTGACATGGGGATAGCACAAACGTGCGAGCGTGAGGGAATCCATGGGCCCTGCCCGGCTGGTCCGCCTCCCGCATGTCGCCTGGCCGGACAACTTCCCCGAATCCGGAGGCGCGGCGGCCCGGGTCCAGCGGGTGTGCCCACGGTGCGCGTCGGCGGCGGGACGCCGCGGACGCGGCGCGCGGCCCCGGTGGCACCGCACCCATCCCCGGCCCTGATTCTGCCGCCGCCGCGACGCCGGCCGGCCGACGCCGGGCGATCAGAGGGCCACCGCCATCGCGATCAGCCCGATCGCCACCAGCACCACGACCACCATGATCAGAGCGATCGGCATGGGGCCCCAGCCCCTGCGCAGCTCGGACTGCGGATAGGAGATGGCGGACGTGGTGTCCGCCTCGGCGGGCGGGGTCTCACCGGGTGGTACACCGCGGCCGGGTTCGCGTCCCGGCTTTCGTGTCGGCTCGCGTTCGGGGTTCGTCATGGCGCGCCCTCCTCTCGGTCACAGGCAGGCCATGGGGAGTTGCAGGGTCATTGATCGGGGCGGGCGGCGCTGATGTCGCCGAGGACGGAGTCGGGATCACGTTCGATGGCCAGGTCGGTGATGGTGACGATGCCAACCGGGTGACTTTCCCGGTCGACGACGGGTACGCGCCGGACGGAATGCTCGCGCATCACCTGCACCGCGAGAATCAGGTCGTCGTCGGGCCCGACCGTGACGAGATCCTCGCTGCACGCCTGGGCCACGGTCGTACGGTCCGGGTCACGGCCCTCGGCCATCGCACGGACCACCAGGTCACGGTCGCTGACCAGCCCGCGCAGCCGCCCGCTCTCGGTGACCAGTACAGCGCCGATGTCCTCGTCGCGCATCATCTGGGCCACCGACTGGACGGATGCCTGCGGTTCCACGGTCATCGGGTGGGTCGTCATGACGTCGCGGACATGCCGAGTCATGGGAACGTCCCTCCGAGGGTCGGGGCGGTGCTGTTCACCGCCGTGCACCGCCCGAGTACCCGTGGACGGCCCGGCTGCCACGTGCGCGCCGTCCCTCATCGGCTGCCGCGGGTGCACACCGTGCCCCGACCTGTCAGGCTGCGTGCGGGCCGGTGCCGACAAAGAGGCAGAACGGGTGGCCCGCCGGGTCGCACAGGGCGCGTGCGCCGGCCTGGGGCTGGACGTCCGCCACCGACGAGCCTGCCGAACCGACGTGGGCTCGGCCCGGCGCACGCGGCCGTCAGCGGTTCATGGCCCAGCGGATGGTCCGGGTCAGGACCTGGCCGGTGGGGCGTACGGCGAGGTCCTCCACGACCGGGACCCGCGGCAGCCACAGCATGCCGCGGGCCCAGGGTGGGAGCAGGGCGACGGCGTTCGCGGCCAGTCCGCCGTAGAAGGGACGTACGGCGAGGGGCAGCGGAGGCTGGAAGAGCAGGAAGCGGGCGGCGGCGCGGGCCTCGGGGCCGGCCCGCAGTTCGGGCCGGTAGGCGGACAGCCGCTCGGCGAGTTCGCGGCGGTCACGTGGGGGCTCGCTCACCCCCAGTGCCTCGGCGACTCGCGCGGTGTCGGCGACGTAGGCGTCGTAGGCGGCGGCGTCCAGGGGGTGTGCTCCGTAGCGTTCGTGGGCACGCAGGAAGCTGTGCGTCTCGGCGGCGTGCACCCAGGCGAGCAGATGTGGATCAGCCGCGTGGTATGGCACGCCCTCGGCCGTCGTCCCGCGGATCCGTTCGTGGATGCCTCGGACGTGGTCGACCGCGCGCTGGGCGTCCTCGGCGGTGCCGTAGGTCGTCACCGCCAGGAAGGCGCTGGTGCGCTGCAGTCGGCCCCACGGGTCGCCGCGGTAGCCGGAGTGCCCCGCCACCGCCGCCATCGCGAGCGGATGCAGGGACTGCAGCAGCAGTGCGCTCAGCCCGCCGATGAACATCGAGGCGTCACCATGGACCGTGCGGATCGGGCGATCGGGACCGAACCAGCGCGGGCCGGGAGTGTCGTGGATACGGGCACGCGTCGCCGGGCCGTCGGGGCCGGCGACCCGGCGGAACAGGGCCTGTCCCAGTTGCTCACGGACTGAGGTCAGCACGGTCGGCCTCCCCTCTCCTGCTGCCAGTGTCCGCGATGCCGGCCCGAACCGGTCGTGGCCGTTGGGCCTCACCTGCCGGTGGGCACGTACCGGGGTTCACGGTCCGACGCCGGCCACACGTAGGGCAGGTCGTCGGCGACGCCGGGAAACACAACGGCGTACACGTCGCGGTCCTTGCGGACCAGTGCCGAACGGTGACTCTCGTGGAAGGCCTCGTCCCCGAGCCAGGGCGGCAGCTCACCGGCGACCGCCGGCTCCGCCTGGTCGCGCACTGCGGCGCCCGGTCGGTGCGCCGCCAGTCCGGCGACCAGGGAGGCCGCGCAGCTGTCCTGGTGTCCCTGCTCCCGCCAGACCCGGCAGATCTCCAGGCCGTACCGGACAAGGGCCTCCTCGTACCCGGTCCACATCCGTACGGCCGGGTGCCGGCGCCACCCGTATCCGGGGACGGTCAGACCGCGCAGGACCTGAAGTGCCTCGACCCGCTGCTTGCCCAGCCGGCGCCGGTCCAGGAGCAGCGCCGTCTTCCCGAAGTCGGGGTCAGGCAGAAACGTCTGCATCAGTCACCCGCTCGCTTCTTCGTCATCGCGATTCCTTGCGCGGCATGGCTGAGCGTGCGGTTCCGGTGCGGTCGCGTCGGCTCAGGAGGCGTTGGGCGCGGGCGAGGCCGGGTGGCCGGTGGCGGTGCAGCGCGGCGCGGGCGGCGTTGGCCCCTGGTGCGCCGTGCACGCCGCCGCCCGGGTGGGCTCCGGCGGAGGCCAGGAAGAGGCCCGGGACGGGGGTCTCGGGGCGTCCGGTGCCGGGCACGGGGCGGAAGACGAACTGCTGGTGGATCGCGGTCGTGCCGCCGTTGATGGCACCGCCGCAGAGGTTGGCGTCCAGGGCCTCGAGGGTGGGGGGCGCCAGGATGCGGCGGGCGCGGATCAGCGAACGGAAGCCGGGCGCGAAGCGTTCCACCTGGCGTTCGACCCGGTCGGCCATGAGTTCCTGGTCCTTGGTGTCCCAGCGGCCGGTGATGCCCTCGTCGGCGGCGTCCGCGGCGATCTCGCGGGACATGTGGGTGTAGGCCCAGGCCGATTCGGTGCCCAGCGGGGAGCGGGTCGCGTCGGCGGTGGTCATCTGGCCGAACAGCAGGAAGGGGCGGTCCGGGACCTGCCGCATGGCGATCTGCGCGGTGAAGCGGGTGAGTTCGTCCATGCCGTCGGCGAGGTGCACGGTGCCCGCCCGGGACGCCTGCTCCGCCTGCCAGGGCACCGGGCCGTCGAGCGCCCAGTCCACCTTGAAGGTGGCGAAGTCCCACTGGAAGCGACGCAGATCGTCCAGGAGCTGCCCGGGCACCTGCTCGGGTTCGAGGAGATCGCCGTACAGGGCGGGCACCGACACGTCGGCCAGTACCGCCCGGCGTGCCTGTACCGCGTCGCCGACCGCTGTACGCACGCCGACGGCCCGCCCGCCGCGCACGACGATCCGCTCGACCCGCTGCCCGCAGCGCACCCTTCCACCCCGGTCCTTCAGTCGCAGGGCCAGGGCCTGGGTCAGGGCGCCCGAGCCGCCGACGGGGACGGGAAAGCCGTACGTCTGCCCGAGCATGGCCATCAGCCAGCCGAAGCCGCCGCTGCCGGCCGACTCCGGGGCGAGGTCGGCGTGCAGGGCATTGCCCGCCAGCAGCAGCCGGCCTCCCTGACCGCCGAACTCCTCCTCCCCCAGACGACGCACCGGCAGGACCAGGGAGCGTGCCATGCGCAGACCGCCCGCGGCCCGCAGCCGCAGCGCCAGCCGCGCCGCCGAGCGGACGGGCGGGAAGGGGGTGAACAGAGAGTTCAGCAGGTCGGGGTGCAGGCGCTGCCACACGCCGAGCAGCCGCTCCCACGCGGCTCCGTCACCCGGCGCGAAAGCCTCGAGGGACGCGGCAGTGGTGCCGACGTCCCGGTCCAGCACGGCGCAGCTGCCGTCGGTGAGGGGATGCGCCAGCACACTGGGCGCGTGGCTCCACCGCAGCCCGTAGTCCTGCAGACGCAGCGCGGTCAGGACCGGCGAGGCGGCTGCCAGCGGATAGAAGGAGCTGAAGAGGTCGTTGACGAAGTCGGGGTCGACGCCGCGGTCGTGGCGCACCGCGCCGCCCGGCTCCGGCTGCTCCTCCAGCACCTCGACGCTCCACCCGGCGTCCGCCAGCACGTTGGCGGCCACCAGACCGTTGGGGCCGGCGCCGATCACCACAGCGTCAGGCACGGCCGGCTCCGTCCGCGCCCGGTACCGCTGACGTGGCGGGCGCCCTCTGTGGGGCGCGGCGGGCGTCTTGCGCCTCGCTCTCGCAGAGCCGGGCGAGACGGGCGAGCATGGCCCGGTGGCGCAGTTGGATCAGCGCCTCGAAGCCGACGTTGTGCAGTCGGCCGCCCGCTCCCTGGAGGGGGTGCTCGTCCACGAGCACCAGGCACTTCCTTCCCCACGGCCGCAGCTCGATCGCGATACGTGCCGTGCCCAGCGCGCCGGCGTGAGCTTCCAGCTCCATGGACACGCCTGGCTCGCAGCGGCGGACGACCGTCTCGTTGAACAGCCGGACGGGGCCGAGCCGGACCTCGTAGCGGATCGCCGCGTCGGTTTCCGGCCACCGCCCACGAAGCGGCTCGGACCGTGCGGTCCCCACCACCCACTCCGCGTATCGGTTGCCGTCGGCGAGTACGGCCCACACGGCACTCGGACCGGCTTGGATCAGACGGTGGCGAACGGCCACGGAGACCTCCAGGGGTGCCTCGACCGGATTACCCGTCGGCCACGCCCGAGTGCCCGCGCATCACGGGTCGAACCGCCCTCTCCGTATCAACGCCCCATCACCCTCACATCACGCTCTGCCCGCCGCCGGCACGGTCAGGCAGCTCAGGGACTTCATGGCCTCGCGCTCGATGCGCGAGAGCTCGTGCAGGACGGTCCCTGCGTGGACGAGGCACTGCGCGTCGCCGGATTCACCGGCCTTCGCAATCAGCGCCGCAGTCTCCGTCCACAGTGTGGCCGCCTCGGTGTACAGCCTGAGTCCGGCGCGCAGGTGACCGCTGTCGAGCAGGTCGGTGCATTCGGCGAGGAAGTCGCGGTAGAGGTTGCGGAACAGTGCGCCGCCGGTGCCGGCCTGCTCCATCAGGAGGGCCGCTTGCGGCAGGTCCCGTTGTGGGGCATCGGTGCGCTGGAGCCATGTGCGCACCAGCTTGGCGGCCTTCTCGATGCCACGGTGGCCCAGGTTGGCGATGGGCGGGTTGAGGAAGGCGTCGGCGCAGGTCGTGATGGCGGCTGTGATCCGGATTTGGGGGGAGGGCAGGCTCGTCGGGGCGGTGAGGGTGAAGGAACGGTGCTTGGCGGTCATCGGGCCGCGCGCGGCTCTTGCCTGCGCGAGGCTGGTCAGGCTCGTGGTCACCGCTCCGCCTTGCTGGTCGGTGTCCACCAGGTAGGCGTCGTGGTCGTCGTAGCCGTACATCGCGACGACATGCCCGCCAAACTGCACCTTCGACCCGAAGTAGTCCAGGTGGCAGCTGTCGAGCTGCAGTCCGACGGGGTGGCCGGCGTCGATGGGGGCTGTCACGTGCTCCCATGCCCTGCGGGGGGAGGTGGTCTCCCGCACCACGAGCTCCAGCTCGAGTCCCGCGGCCAGGTTCCTGGTGAGGTCGAAGGGTTTCACCCGTCCGCCCAGGAAAGGGAAGGTCATCTTCTTGCTGTCCCAGTAGACGAAGGACAGACCCGAGCCGAGGCCGAAGAGCATGGGCTCGGACAGATCGTGCCCTTGGTCGCGCAGCAGCACTCCCAGAGCTGTCGTCTCGCAGTGCTTCATACCGCGAGCATCGATGTCCAGCATTTTCATGCAGCGCTCTCCTGGATCGGGATGACCAGCCGGGTCAGCAGCTCTTCCGGCGGCGCTTCGGCCGGCCCGACGAGATAGGCCTCGCGTACGGGTGCTTTCGGGCGCAGCCCGCGCTCGTGGATGGCGGCGAAGAGGGCGTTGTAGGCCAAGGGCAGCTGCGCGTACGGCCCGACGTGCACGGTCTCGGCCACGGGCCCGCCGGACAGCACCTCGAAGTCCGCAACGACTGCCGTCACTTCCCCCGGCGGCATCTGCACTCCTACGGCGATCTCCATGGGCTCTCGCAGATCCAGCGGGTACAGGGCCCACAGCGGCGGCTCCCAGGCGATCCCGGCCCGGCCGAGCCCGGGCAGCAGCCGAGCCACACTTTCAGCGACCTTGTCCCCGATCTCCGCCGGAGTGCAGACCGCACGTACGACTGCCAGGCGCCGCTCCGGTTCCTGACTCATCGTCACCTCGTAGCCGGGCAGGCCGCTTTCCGCCAGCCGCTCCAGCATCGTCAGCCGTGCCTGGTCCTTGCTGATCCGTTCGGCAAGCCGGTCCCGTTCGGCGCGCAGGATCCGTGCCCTGGACTCGGGTTCGGCGGCGAGGGCCCGGGCGATCACGGCCAGCGGGAGATCCATGTCGCGGAGCAGGGCGACGGTCAGGGCGTCGCGTGCCTGTTCGGGCGCGTAGTAGCGATATCCGGAGGCGGCGTCCACGTGGACCGGGGTCAACAGCCCCGTCTCGTCGTAGTGGCGCAGCTGCTTGACACTGAGCCGGCACAGACGCGCGAAGCGCCCGATGGTGAGAAGTTCGTCCCGCACGCCATCATGGTGGACCCTCCCACGGTGGGAGAGTCCACCCTTTGGGGCTTCGGCCCGGGCCGCCGCCGCCTGTCTCTGCGCGCGGTCGTCAGCTGGAGGGCTGGTCGCTGTCCTTCATCGCGCCCCAGCCGTGCCAGCGGTCGATCTCGATCCAGGCGCTCACGCGGGCCCGGACGCGGTCGGGGTAGGGCTTGCCGATGTAGTGCTCGGCGATGCGGTCGATGTCCTTCAGGCCCTCGTCGTCGTGCGTCTCGACCACGCGGCCGATCAGGGTGACGTGCGTGTACCAGTCGGCGCCGTCGAGAACGGTGAGGGTCACACGAGGGTCCCGGCGCAGGTGCTTCAGGCGGACGCGGCCCTCGTCGAGGCTGATCAGGACGCGGCCGTCATCCCACACGTACCACGTGGGAGTGGACACCGGCGTGCCGTCCGAACGCAGGGTCGCCATCACGCACGGGTTGGCTCGGCGCAGCAACTCCACGGCCTCCGAGGGCAGCGGCGGCTTGGACATCTGGTGCTCCTTGGATCGTTGGATCGTTCGGGCGGGGCCTTCTCTTTGATCAATCCGGTGCCCTTTCCCGGCGACACTCACGCCGGACCGAACCGATCTGCAGCAACGTCCATGTCAGCGGTCTTCGACGCGCATCGGTGCCCATCGGTGCGTGGACACGGGCCGGACCGCTGCTGAACTCGCTCGTCCCGTGACGACGGTGGACGATTGAGGCAAGGCAGAAGGGGGGCTCTCCTGGCGGGAGACGCCTGTGGTGGACACGGATGTACTGATCGTGGGTGCGGGACCGGTCGGGTTGACCGCGTCCGCGGAGCTGCGGCGGCAGGGTGTCGCCTGCCGGCTCATAGACAGGCTTCCGGCCCGGTTGCCGTATGCCAAGGCGGTGGGCGTCCAGCCGCGGACGCTGGAGATCTGGGACCGGATGGGCATGGTGCGCGCCGCCCTGGAAGTCGCCGTGCCGCTGCGCGGACAGCTGATGTACGACGACGGGGTCGAGCAGGCCCGCATCGAGCTGAGGCTGCCGCCCGAGGTCCCCTACGTCTTCGCGTCCCTGCCCCAGTACGAGACGGAGCGGATCCTTGAGGAGCATCTCGCCCGGTTCGGTACCGGGATCGAGCGGGGCACCGAACTGGTGGGATTCACGCAGCACGAGGACGGGGTCGTCAGCCGTGTCGTCACGTCCTCCGGTGCCCCGCAGGAGCTGCGGTCACGCTTCCTGATCGGCTGCGACGGGGCGCACAGCACCGTCCGCAAGCAACTAGGACTCGCCTTCGAGGGCGGCGCTTTTGCGGAGGAGTACATGCTCGCCGACGTCGAGGTGGACTGGGATCTCCCCCAGGGCTACGGCGTGCGGGCCATGCACCACGACGCCGAGGGCCGCATCGACGATGCCCTGGTCTGCATCCCGCTGCCCGGCGATCGCCGCTACCGCATGTCGATGCTGGTACCTGATGAGTTGTCGGCGAGTGGCGAGGGCACCGGTGGGGCCGCCTCGCGGGAGACGGTGGCCCACGGACTGGAGGGCGGACGGGCACCCCGCATCGAGCACGTCCAGGCGGTCCTCGACCGGCTGGCCCCCCAGCCCACCACCGCCTCCGCCATGCGCTGGTCGTCGGTGTTCCGCATCAGTCACCGCCTCGTCGACCGGTACGGCGTCGGCCGGGTCTTCGTCGCCGGGGACGCCGCGCACATCCACCCGCCCACCGGCGCCCAGGGCATGAACACCGGTATCCAGGACGCCTACAACCTCGCGTGGAAGCTGGCGCTGACACTGGAGGGCGGCGCCCATCACCGGCTCCTCGACAGCTATGACGCCGAGCGCCGGCCGGTCGGCGAGGAAGTGGTGGGCCGCACCGTCCGGCATGCCACCCAGGGCATCCGGGCCGCCCCGCGGGACATGACGACGATGATGCTGCGCGAGGCGCAGCTGCTCGTCGCCTACCCGGACAGTCCCCTGGTGGCGGGCGACGGGGCGGGCGCACGGGCAGGTAATGGCGCCTCGGAATCTCCAGGTCCAGGGCCGAGGCAGGGATCAGGGCCCGGGCCGGGTGAACGGGCGCCCGACTGCCGCGGCCTCACCACAGGCGTGGCCGCGATACCGCTGCGCCTGTATGACCTGCTGCGCGACCGCGGTCACGTCCTCGTGCTGTACGCCGACTCGGCCGACGCGCTCACCGCGTGCCGCGAGGCGGCCGCCACTGCCCACCGGCTGGCAGGCGGCAAGGTGGCCGCGTTCGTAGTCGCCCGGCACGAGACCACGGCAGAGGCCGCCCGCGGGCAGAGCGACGCGGGCGGATGGCACCTGCCCGTCTTCCGCGACGGCGCCGCGGAGTTCGAGCAGCTGTACGGCGTCAACGGCCCGACGGGCTTCCTCATCCGCCCGGACGGATATCTGAGTGCCCGGCTGTCCCCGCTGACCGACCCGGGGACGGTGCCCGCACTGTCCGACGCACTCGGACGCGTCTTCCACCTGCCGTAGCTCTCCGGGGCCCCGGAGAGCAACTGTCGCGGTTCTGACGCACTAGGCCTGTGGCGCCCGGGTCAGTCCCAGAGCGAGATCGCCAGCATCAGCGCGGCGACCGGGATCAACAGCCACGGCTCGGCCAGGACCGCGAGCCCGGTGAAGATCAGGGCGAAGTACGCCAGTGACTTGGCGACGCGCCGTTGGGTCTTGCTCTTCTCCGTCCCCTTGTTCCTCTTCAAGTTGTTCTTCTTCAAGCCTGTGTACTTATTGGAGCCCTTGGTGTGAGGCGCCGTTGCGTCAAGGGCAGCCTCGACGATGCCGGGCTCGGTGTCGATCACGGTCGGGGTCGCAGTGTCGGTTGCGGCGTTCATGTCGGTGTTCGTCATGGCACTCACCCTCGCCCCGGGAGCACCGCCCTCGCGTCGGCGAAGCCCGCCTATGTAGGTGATGACCACCGACGCGTACGTAGTGCCGCCACGGCGAAGGTGGGTTCATGAATACGGTCATGGACGAGGCGGAGATCGTCTTGCGGGTACGGCATGCGGACGGCCGGTGGTCGGCCAGGACGGTCTGGGTGGTGGTGGTCGACGGAGAGGCGTATGTCCGCTCGGCTTTCGGGCGGCGCAGTGTCTGGTACCGGCGGGTCCTGCGGGACGCGGACACGCAGGTGGAGGTGGAGACGGCCGGGGTCCGCCAGGCCGTCGTCCTGCAGCCGGTGGAGGACCCCAGCCTCGTCCTGCGCGTCTCCGGTGCCTATCGGGCCAAGTACGGGCTGCGGTGGCCCGGCCCGGTCGAGTCGATGAACGGGCCCGAGGCCGCTGCCACCACCATGCGGCTAACGGAGGCCGGGCAGGTCTCGCAGTTGCCTGCGTGAGGTGAGTTGGAGCTTGCGGAAGATGTTGCGCAGGTGCGCGTCGACGGTGCGCGGGCTGAGGAACAGCTTCGCCGCAACCTCCTTGGAGGTGGCGCCGTCGGCGACCAGGCGTGCGATGTGCACCTCCTGCATCGTCAACTCGTCCGATGCCTTGGACGTGCGGCTGCGGGCCTGCTCCCCCGTGGCGCGCAACTCGCCGGCGGCGCGCTCGGCGAACGCCTCCAACCCCAGGTCGGACAGCGGCTCGTGCGCCAGCCGCAACTCGGACCGGGCGTCACGCCGTCGGCCCTGGCGGCGCAGCCACTCCCCGTACAGCAGATGGGCGCGGGCGCGGTAGACGACCAGTGTGCTGCCGTCGAGCAGGGCGATCGCCTCCTGGTAGGCGGACTCGTCCTCGGTGACCAGGGCCCGCGCGTAGGCCTCGACGCCGAGTCCCCACGCGTGGCGGCCTGCCTGCGTGCGCTGTTGCAGGGAGGCGAGGGCCGCGGCGGCGGCATCGGTGTCGCCGCAGCGTGTGGCGGCCTCGACCAGTTCGGGCAGGGCAAGGCCGGCCGTGCCGACGGCGCCGTATTCGATGGCCTGTTTCGCCGCGTTCAGTGCGGCGGGGTAGTCGGCCAGGCCGTTGTTGAGTACGGCCGTCGCCCACTGCACGCTCAGGCTCATCCGGTGGTCCACCGACGCGAACAGTTCGGTGGCCTCCTTGTGCCGTCCGCGCAGCGCTGCCAGGTGCAGGCGCGGGTAGACGAGCGGGGCCGCGCCGGTGGCGTCGGCGATCGCCTCCTCCTCGGAGATCAGCTCCATCGCCGTACCGAAGTCGCCCGTGTGGACGTTCGCGGTGGCCTGCATGGCCAGTGCGATGGGCAGCGCGTGGAAGGAGCCCGACTCGCGGCCGGCCGCGACCGCGCGGGTGGCGATGGCGTGCAGGGCGTCGAAGTTCCACAGTTCGGTGGCCACCATGAAGCCCAGGGACGGCCGCCTCGCCCACACCTGGTCGTCGGTGTCGCCGAGGATCGGACGGAGGATCTCTCCCGCCGCCGCATGGCCGTCGCTGACCAGGCTGATCAGGCCCGTCAGGACCGTCGCCGCGCTCGATACCGGATCGCCCGACAGCAGCGCCGCTTTTCCGGCGGTCTCCACCACCTGGTCGAGGCCGCCGAGCAGCAGGCCCATTTCGATGGCGTCCAGATAGCACTCCCGTGACCAGGCGGGGTCGGTGGCCGCCAACCGGGCGGCGGCGCGCAGGAGATGGGCGGTGGGGCCTTCGTCGCCCCGGCGGCGGACGAACGACAGCCTGCCGCGCAGCAGGTCGGCCCTGGCGGCCTGACCGGGTTCGTCGGTGGGGACGGTGGTGAGCAGGTCGGCCGCCGTGTCGAAGTCGCCCACCGAGAGCTTGGCCGAGGCCGCCGCGAGGACCCGCTCGGCACGTTGGACCGGGCTGATCGTGAGCGCAGCGGAGCGTTCGAGAAAGGCCGCGGCCGCGGCGAGGCCACCACGTTCCTGGGCGCGGGTGGCGGAGACCTCGAGCTCGGCGGCGACCGCCTCGTCGGGGCCGACACTGGCCTGTGCGCGATGCCAGGCCCGCCGGTCGGGGTCGGTGGCCGGGTCGGTCACGGCGGCCAGCGCCTCGTGCGCCCTGCGCCGCTCCTCCGGCGCTGCGGCGCGGTAGGCGGCCGAGCGGGCGAGGGGGTGGCTGAAGCGGATTCGGGTGTCGAACTCGACCAGCGAGACCGCCTGTTCGGCGGCACTCGCGTCGATGTCCAGGAGTGCGGCGGCACGCCACAGCAGACCGGGGTCACCGATCGGGTCGGCGGCGGCGACGGTCACCAGCAGCCGGGCCTGCGGCGGCAGAAGCTCCAGCCGGGACCGGAAACTCTGCTCGATCACGCCGGGCACCGAGTCGGGCTGGGCGAACCCGCCCGCCATCCCGGCGAGACCGGCGGTCCTGGGAAGTTCCACCAGCGCGAGGGGGTTGCCGCGCGCCTCGGCCAGGATGCGGTCGCGCACCCGCTCGTCCAACGGGGCGCGGACCGCCGCGGCCAGCAGCGCGCGGGCATCGGATTCGCCAAGTCCCTGAAGTGAAAGGGCGGGCAGCTCGTCCAGTTCGGGCAGGCGGCTCGGCTCGCGCGCCGCGAACACGAGGGCGATCCGTTCGGCCGAGACCCGGCGGGCCAGGAATGCCAATGCCTTGGCGGACGCCTGGTCCAGCCACTGGGCGTCGTCCACGACACACAGCAGCGGGCGGTCTTGCACGGTCTCCGCCAGCAGGCCCAGCGACGCGACACCGACCAGGAACGGATCGGGTGTGCCCGTGTCGAGACCGAAAGCGATCTGCAGCGCCTTGCGGTGCGGTGCGGGCAACTCCATGAGCCGACCGGTGACGGGCGCGAGCAACTGGTGCAGCGCGGCGAACGGCAGCTCCATCTCGAACTCCGCCCCGGTCGCCCGCACTACGAGGAATCCGGTGGCGGCCTCATCAAGGTGCCGCAGCAGCACGCTCTTGCCGATGCCCGGCTCACCCCGCAGGACCAGGGCACCGCCCCGGCCCTCACGCGCCTCGTGGAGCAGGGCGTTGAGCCGGCGTATCTCGTCCTGACGACCGATCAGCACATCCGCGTTTGTCTCGGGCATAATCGACAACCTATGCGGTAGCGCGGCGCGGGGGAATCCGGGAAATCCCTCAGTCGTACCAGGGACGCGAGAGCTTCCAGTCGTACCAGGCAGCCGTATAGGCGATGACTACCGACGCGAGCGGTAGGTGCCCGCTGCGAGTGTCGAGTCATGACCCGCACCGCACCGCAAACGACGACCACCACGGGCTGGACACCGCTGGCGGTCCTGGCCACGGCCCAGTTCCTGGTCGTGCTGAGCACGTCGATCGTGAACGTCGCTCTGCCCCAGATCCGGGCCGGGCTCGATCTGTCGGACGCGGGCCAGGCGTGGACGGTCAACGCCTACGTACTGGTCTTCGGCGCGCTGCTGCTGCCCGGCGGCCGCGCGGGCGACGTGTACGGCCTTCGCCGCGTGTTCCTGCTCGGCATCGGCCTGTTCGCCCTGTCCTCGCTCGGCGCGGCACTGGCGCCCACCGCGAGCGTGCTGATCGTCTGCAGGGCCGTACAGGGGATCGGCGCAGCGCTGCTGGCGCCCACGGCGCTGGCCCTGGTGCTGACGCTCTATCCCGGCAGCAAGCGGCGTGGCACCGCGCTCGGGGTGTGGGGCGCGGTGTCCGGTGCCGGCGGCGCGGCGGGCGTACTGCTCAGCGGGCTGCTCACCAGTCTCTACGGCTGGCGTGCGGTGTTCGTCGTGATGGTGCCCCTCGCGCTGGCCGTCCTGGCTGCCACCTGGTTGCTGGTCCGAGCCGACCGGCCACGCGGCGGAAGCCTGGACGCGGTGGGCGCGGTGACGGTGACGGCGGGCCTGGTCGCGCTCACGTACGGCCTGTCAGGTGCTTGGCCGCTCGCCGTGATCGGTCTGATGCTGCTCGGTGTGTTCGTGGTGCTCCAACGCCGCGGCGCCGACCCGCTGCTGCCGGGGCGCATGAGCGTGGTGACCCTGCCCAACGTACTGATGGCCCTGCTGGGCGCGGTCTGGCTCGGCCTGTTCTACTTCCTCCCCCTGTACCAGCAACGCGCCCTCGGCTACTCGCCGTTGGAGGCCGGGCTGACCCAGCTGCCCCTCGCCCTCACGATCACCCTCTCCTCGTGGGCCACCGGCAAGGTCACCGGCCGCCATGTCCTCCCCGTGGGCCTGCTGGTCCTCGCGGCCGGACTGGCCTGGCTGTCCCGTACTCCGGCTGACGGCACCTTCCCTGTGGACCTGCTCGGCCCGACGCTCCTCATCGGCGCCGGGCTGGGAGTGGCCTTCGTCCGGCTCACCACGATGTCCTCCACCGGCGTCGCCGCAGCCGACAACGGCCTGGCCGGCGGGCTGGTCAACGCCACCCGCCAGATCGGCGGAGCCATCGGCCTGTCCTTCCTGACCCTGCTCCCCTCCCCCGGCGCCGCCTTCCTGGCCTGCGCCGCCCTGGCCCTCCTCATCTCGGCTCTTTCGGCCCTCCGGGCCCGCTGAACTGTCTCGCCCCCTCACTCCCTTTGACCTGAAAGGCATGACGATGAACCTTGAAAAGCCGTACGTCAGTGGCCACTTCACCCCTGTCACCGACGAGATCACCGGCCGCGACCTGAAGGTGCGCGGCACCCTCCCGCCCGAGCTGCACGGCCGCTACTTCCGCAACGGCCACAACCCCAAGCCGGGCATCACTCCCACCCACTGGTTCCGCGGCGAAGGCATGATCCACGGTGTCCGCCTCACCGACGGCCGCGCCGAGTGGTACCGCAACCGCTGGGTGCGCACGCCCTTCCTGGACGGCGTGCCGTTCACCGGAACCGAACTCGAAGTGAGCGCCGCCGCCACCAACATCATCTTCCACGGGGGCCGTTACCTGGCCCTGCAGGAGGCCAACCTGCCCTACGAGGTCAGCGCCGACCTCGACACGATCGGCGTCCACGACTTCGGCGGCAAGCTCACCAGCGCGATGACCGCCCATCCCAAGGAGGACCCGGCAACCGGCGAACTGCACTTCTTCAGCTACAGCCCCTTCCCGCCGTACCTGACCTACTACGTGGCCGACGCCTCCGGCGACATCGTCAAGTCGGAGGTCATCGACGGCTCCGGTCCGTCCCTCATGCACGACTTCGCGATCACCCGCGAGCACGTCGTCTTCATCAACTCGCCCGTCGTCTTCGACCACGCCGAGCACTCCGGCATTCCCTACCGCTGGCACGACGACGTCCCGCTGCGCATCGGTGTGATGCCGCGTGCCGGGGGCCGGACCAGCTGGTTCGAAGTGGCCGACCAGGCCGCGCTGTTGCACGTCGCCAACGCCTACACCGACGCGCGGGGCCGGATCGTCCTCGTAGCACCGCGCTTCGACCGGTCCGCCTGGGAGAACTCCTGGAAGTGGTGGGTCGGCGCCCCCGGCTACGGCACCAGCCCCGACGCCGGCTCGACCATGTACCGGTGGATCATCGACCCGGCCACGGGCAAGGTCACCACCGAGTCCCTCAACGACCTGGCCACCGAGTTCCCGTCGATCAACGACGCCCACACGGGTTCGGCCCACCGCTACAGCTACGCCATCGCCTTCCCCGGCGCGGGCCTGTCGGGCTACCACACCGTCAAGTTCGACACCCTCACCGGCAAGGAGAAGCTGCTCGCCCACGGCGAGGGCCGGATGCCGGGCGAGGCCGTCTTCGCGCCCGCCGAGGGCGCAGCCGGCGAGGACGACGGCTACCTGCTCACCATCGTCAGTGACCTCACAGCCGACGCCTCGGAGCTGCTCGTCCTGGACGCGAGCGACCTGAGCACCGTCGCTGCCGTCGAACTCCCCCGCAGGGTGCCCGCCGGCATCCACGGCCACTGGATCCCCGACGCCGAACTGCCCGCCTGACCCACCCCGGTCACCCGGTCCGCCGCCTCACCCGCACGCCCCGAACGGGGCCCGCGCCCTCCGGCAGCCAAGTCCGCCGGATCCCCCGCTCCGCCCCCGACCCACCCCAGCAGCCCGGGCCGCCGCCCACTCCCCCACGGCGGCCCGGGCCCCACACGGAGGAACTGCCATGACCTACCCCACGACCATCGACTACTACGCCCCGATCGTCGCCGACCATTCCATCCGGATCGCCGCTCCTCTCGAGCGGATCTGGCACCTGCACACCGACATCGCCTCCTGGCCCACCTGGCAGCACGCCATCACCGAGGCCCGGTTCGACGGTCCCCTCGCCCCCGGCACGACCTTCCACTGGGCGACCGCGGGCCTGATCATCGACTCCACCATCTACGCGGTCGACGCCCGGCACCGCATCGTGTGGGGCGGACCCGCGCACGGCATCACCGGCGTGCACGAGTGGACGTTCACCGAGGACGGCGACTGCGTCGTGGTCCGCACCCGCGAGTCCTGGGCCGGCGCTCCGATCGACGCCGACCGGGACAACCTCGCCGCGGCGCTGGACGACTCGCTCAGGTCCTGGCTCGACTCCCTGAAGAAGGCGGCGGAGTCGGCGAAGCGGTAGGTCCTGCCGGACGCCGATCCTCGGGTGTTATGCCGAGTGCTGGTACGCCGAGTACGTGAGATAGCCGTTGTCGCCGCCCTGGAAGTACGTCGCGTCGTCGGCGGGAGCGATCGGGAGACCGGTGCGCAGACGCTCCACCAGGTCGGGGTTGGCGATGAAGGCGCGGCCGAAGCTGATGAGGTCTGCTCCCAGGCTCAGCCAGTGGTCGGCGTCGGCCTGGCCGGTCTGCTTCGGGCCCATCGGCAGCACCGGATTCATGACGAGGGGGCCGGACCAGGTCCGGCGCAGACCGAGAAGCGTCTCCTCGTCGGTGGTGGCCTCGAGGTGGACGTAGGCCAGGCCGAGCCGGGACAGCTCGGTCAGGAGCGCGGTGTAGAGGTCGGCGACGTCGGTCTCCTCGATGCCCCAGAAGGCGCCTCCGGGCGAGAGTCGGATCCCGGTGCGGTCCGCGCCGATGGCTTCGGCGGTCGCGGCGGCCGTCTCGACGGCGAACCGGATCCGGTTGCTCACCGAGCCGCCGTATCGGTCCGTGCGCAGGTTGGCGTTGGAGGAGAGGAACTGCGAGATCAGATAGCCGTTGGCGCCGTGGAGTTCCACACCGTCGAAACCGGCGTCCACGGCACGGCGTGCGGCATCCGCGTACGACTGGACATGGTCGGGCACCTCGGCCGTGTCCAGGGCGCGCGGAGTCGGCGCAGGAAGCGGTCCGTTGGGGGTGAACACCTCGCCGACGGCCGCGACGGCCGAGGGACCGACGGGCTGCATACCGGTGGTGTCGGGGTGCGAGACCCGTCCGCCGTGCATGATCTGGGCGAAGATCCGGCCGCCGTTGGTGTGCACCGCGTCGGTCACCGGGCGCCATGCGGCCACCTGCTCGTCGGTGTGCAGCCCAGGAGTGCCGGGGTTGGACTGCCCGATCAGGTTCGGCTGCACCCCCTCGGTGACGATCAGGCCGGCCGTGGCGCGCTGGGCGTAATAGCGCGCCATCGACGGCGTCGCCAGACCGCCCGCGGCGGCTCGGACACGGGTCATCGGCGCCATCACCACGCGGTTGGGCAGCGCCAGGGTGCCGAGCCGGTAACCGGAGAAGAGGGTCGTCACGTCATGTCTCCTTCGTGATCCGTCGTGCCCGGACGGGGGCACGACGGTTACGCTAAAACCTGACATTGACGTCAGAGGCAAGGGTTGTGCTCCGGATCACAACCGGGAGGGGTGGCATGCGCATCGGCGAGCTCGCGGCACGGGCCGGAGTCAGCGTCAGGTCCCTGCGCTACTACGAAGAACAGGGCCTGCTCTCGAGCACCAGAAGCGCCAGCGGGCAGCGGCACTACACGGAGAGCCACGTCGAGCGGGTCACGTTCCTCCAGCGGATGTACGCCGCGGGCCTGTCCAGCCGGACCATCTCCGAACTGCTGCCCTGCGTCGACTCGCCCAGCGAGGAGACGTCCGACGCCGCGCTGGAACGGATGGCCGAGGAGCGCGACCGGCTCTCGGAGCACATCGAGGACCTCATCCGCACCCGGGAAGCCCTCGACACGTTGATGGCCACGAACCGGGCCCACCGAAGGCGCCTGAAGTCGGCCGCGACGGGCTGACCCCGGGCCGGAGGGCGGCCTGAGCAGGCGATCGATCGGTCCGTACGGTCTCTAGTCGTCCAGGTCGGCGTACTGCAAGTGGTGGTCCGAGTACGCGCTGGGAAGCACACGGTGCTCGAGCGGGACGATGCCTCGCAGGAAGATGTAGTCGAACTTGCTGTCCCAGTCCGTGGTCGTCCGGCAGGTGCCGACGGGCGAGGCGGAGGGATGGCACTGGGGGTCCGCATCCGCGGCCAGGGCCCACATCCGGGCGAGTTCGGAAGCGTCCGGCACAGCGTTGAAGTCGCCGACCACGATGGCGCGGTCGTGTCGCGCGACCTCTGCGGCCAGCACGCCGACCTGGGCCGCCCGGACCTCCTCCTGACGCCGATGGGCGAGGTGGGTGTTGAAGACCCGGGTCGGCTGGCCACCCACCATGGTGGTGACCGCCATGTACCCACGGTCCTCGGATCCTCCGTCGGGGTACTCCACGCTGACGCGGTCAGTCATCGGCGCCGCCGAGAGGACCGCCTGGCCGTAGGCCCCCGGACTCCACGGCACTCCCCCGCAGCGGCCCCAACTCCGGAGAACCGTCCCGTACTCGACGTGGTAGACCAGCCCGTGAAGGCTCTCCAGATACTCCCGGATTCTCTCGACGTCCCGCACGCACGCTTCTTGCATGCCGACGACCTGGGGCGCGTACGCGGCGATCTCCGCAGCCCGGTCGACGTTGCTCACCTCGCACGGGTTGCAGATGTTCCACGTCATGACCCGGTTCGATGCGACGTCCTTGACGGCTTCGACGGGCATCGACCTGGCGAAGAGGCCGCCGCTCGGTGCACTGGGGCCGACGAGCACCATGCAGGCGACGATCACGGCGCCCGCGAACAACCGCGTGCCCCTTCCGAACACCATCGCCTCCTCGATCCCGATGCCCACGGCATCTGACGTCTCCTTACAAGAGGTTATGGGACGGGGTTGTCGGCAGCACCCGCTTCTGCCTCTTCACCAGGCCCTTGCCCCGACCCCGGCGCCGGGCCCGAATCCGCCTTCACCGAGCCGACGTTGACCGTACGTCGACCACACGCCAATGCTTGAACCTGCTCGGAACTGCACTCTATCGAGCACGTATTGACATGACCCGTCGGAGCCCGCAGAGTCATGCCCCGACAGTCCCCACAGTGCCCCGGCAGTGATGCAAGCCACCCCAGCGAGGAGTGTTGCCGTCATGTCCGAAACACCCGCTGTCTCCCGCCGACTGCTCCTCGGCGGAGCCGTCGCCACCGGCGCGGCCGCGGTCGGGATGGCCTCCGCGGCTCCGGCCGCGGCCGCCGCGACCGAGCAGGCGCCCCGCCGCCGTCCCGGACAGAAGTCGATGATCGGAGTGCCGTTCGAGGCCCACAGAACCGTCCGCGTCGGTGTCATCGGGCTCGGCAACCGTGGCAGCGGCATGGTCGAGGGCTGGGCTGCCGTGCCCGGCTGCACCGTGACCGCCGTCTGCGACATCCGCGCCGACCGCGCGCGCCGCGCCGCCGACCGGCTGGTGAGCAAGGGCGAGCCCCGCCCCGCCGAATACGGCGGATCAGCCGACTCCTACGCCCGGATGCTCCGGCGCGACGACATCGACCTGGTGTACGTCGCCACACCATGGGAGTTCCACCACGAGCACGGCAGGGCCGCCCTGCTGAGCGGCAGGCACGCGGTGGTGGAACTCCCCATCGCGACCGAACTGCGCCAGCTGTGGGACCTGGTCGACACCTCCGAGCGCACCCGCAGGCACCTGCTCCTCGCCGAGAACTGCAGCTACGGCCGCAACGAACTGGCCATGCTGAGGATGGCGCACGCCGGCCTGTTCGGCGACATCACCAACGGCCACGGCGGCTACCTCCACGACCTGCGTGAACTCCTGTTCTCCGACACCTACTACACCGACTCCTGGCGGCGCCTGTGGCACACCCGCAGCACCGCGTCCCTCTACCCCATGCACGGGCTGGCCCCGATCGCGGCAGCCATGGACATCAACCGCGGCGACCGGATGACCACCCTCGCCGCCACCGCTACCGCCCCGAAGGGACTGGCCGACTACCGCGAACGCTTCGTCCCGCGCGACCACCCGTCCTGGAAAGAGACGTACATCAACGGTGACCTGGTCACCTGCCTCATCGAGACCGACAAGGGCAGGATCATCCGGGCCGAGCACGAGGTGAGTTCACCCCGGCCGTACAGCAGGATCAACAGTCTCGCCGGGAGCCGGGGCATCGTCGAGGACTACACCGGGCCCGCCCCGACCGGCGCGCGCGTCTATCTCGAACCGGACCACGGCGGCCACACCTGGCGCGACTTCGCCGACTACCGCAAGGAGTACGACCACTGGCTGTGGCAGAAGGTCGGTGACGACGCCGCGAACAACGGCGGCCACGGCGGCATGGACTACGTCCTGCAGTGGCGCACCGTCCAGTTGATGCGCGCGGGGCTGGTGCCCGACATCGACGTGTACGACTCGGCCGCCTGGTGCTCGGCGGTCCCGCTGAGCGCCGCGTCCCTGGCGAGGAACGGCCGCCCGGTCGAGATCCCGGACTTCACCCGCGGCGCCTGGGCCGGCAAACGCCCCGGGCTCGACTCCAGCCCCACGGACATGCCACCCGTCGGCTGATCCCAGGCCGGGGCCGCGCCGGTGCCCTTCGGTCGGCCCGGCCCCGGCTCGGCGTGAGCGTGCCCGGGCGTCGACGTCCTGGGCCGCGGTCGGGTCAGGGCTGTCGATCAGGCCAACCCTCAGGTTCAGCGTCGCCGGGCAGTGCCTGCTCGGCCCAGATCGTCTTCTCTCGCGTGCTGAAGCGGGTCCCCCATGCCTGGGCCAACTGCGCGATGATGAACAGGCCTCTTCCGCCCTCGTCGACCGTGGCGGCGTGGCGCAGGTGGGGGGTGGCCGAGCCGGCGTCACGCATCTCGCAGGTCAGGGTGCGGTCATGGATGAGTCGCAGTTCCATCGGTGGACTGCCGTACCGGATGGCGTTGGTCACGAGTTCGCTGACGATGAGCTGGATGTTGTAGGAGGTCTCGTCATCGATGTTCCACGCGGCGAGTTGCCGGCGCGTACGGCGCCGGGCGTCGGCCACGGCCGCCGGCTCGGGGTCGAGTGGCCATGCGGCGCAGCGGTGGGCGGGGAACGCCCGGGTGCGCGCGACGATCACCGCGGCGTCACTGACGCCCAGATCGGCGGGCAGAGCGTAGACGAGGGCATCGCCGAGTTCCTGGAGCGGGCGGTCGGCGTAGTGGGACACCGCGGCCAACGGGCCCGGGAATTCGGCCAGATACGAAGTGAGGAGCGGGTCACTGGCGAACACCAGGACGCTGCCGGCCGGAACGTCGAACTCGACGGCCGCGAAGGGCGCGCCCTCCGCACTCCCCAGCCTGGGCCCGGCCGGTGCGCCGGAGAGGGACACCGACCCGTCCGGACGTACGACCAAGGGGGCCAGCCCGCCGGCCGCCGCCATCGTGCACGTGCCGGTCAGAGGGTCGTGGACCGCGTACACGCAGTCGGCGGTGAGGGCTTCTTGGCGCAGCGGATCGCCGAGCGGGAGGTGGGCCCGTTCAATGGCAAGGCGCCCCGCCGTGTCGTGCAGACGGGCGAGCAGTTCGTCGGGGGTGAGGTCGAACACCGACAGGGAGCGTACGGCGGTGCGGAGCTGGCCCATGATCGCGGCTGCATGCACACCGCGTCCCGACACCTCGCCGACAGCGATGGCGGTGCGGGCGCTGGACAGGGTGGTGGTGTCGTACCAGGCGCCGGGGTCGGCACCCGTGAGGGAGAGGTAGGCGGTCTCCAGCCATGCGTGGGCTTCCGGCCGGCGGGGCAGTATTTGGCGCTGCACCGTGGCGGCGATCGTGTGTTCACGTGTGTAGCGACGGGCGTTGTCGATGCACAGTGCGGTGTGCGTGGCCAACTCGACGGCGAACGCACGGTCGTCCTCGTCGAAGGCCGGCGAGTGCTCCGTGCGGTACAGGCTCACGATCCCGAGGGCGGCGTCGCGCAGCGTCAGGGGAACCACGAGGAGGGAATGGGCTCCGGATGAGCGGATCGCCTGCGCGAGAGCGGGATCGGCGTCCAGCCACGAAGTGTCCTGTTCCAGCTGGACCACCCTCGGGCTCAGGTCGGTCAGGGCCTGGGTGAAAGGCGTGGGACCGGCGAGGCGGCGGACGTCGCCCACCGCACGGGCATGCGGCGGCCGGATACCGGCGCCGTGCAATGCGGTGCGTATGACCAGCGTGCCGGTGGGCGGCGGGGCGAAAGGGGGATCATCGCCGCGGAGCACGGCGTCCACCACGTCCACGACGGCGACGTCGGCGAACGCGGGCACCACGGCCGCGGCGAGTTCCTCGCCGATCAAGGCGGGCTCCATCGTGCGTCCCACCCGCTCCCGCACCACATCGAGCATTCTGGTGCGGGCCAGGCCCCTCTCGCGTTCGGTGACGTCGACCGCGGTGACCGCCACCCCGAGCACCGACCGCTGCGACCCTTCCAGGCGCAGCGCGCTGACCTCGAAGCTCCGCTCCTGCGCATCCCCCTCGACATGCGCCCGGACGATGCGTTGCCGCACGGGGACCCCGGTGTCGAGCACTTCTCTCAGCAGCGCCTCCACGTCGTCATCCACGAGTCTGTAGACCTCATGGACCGGTCGCCCCCGGAGGTCGTCCATGGATAGGTTCCGCATGCCAGGAGTGGCGGTGTTGACGCGCAGCACCCGCAGGTCCGTGTCGATGAGGTGGAGCCCTACCGGGGACTGCGTGAACAGCGCCTCCAGCATCAGGGCGGCCGCCTCGTCGACCGGCCCGTCGGGATCCCTGTCCGCCACGGGACCCACCTCCGAGGTGCTGCGATCGCTCGGGGGTACGCTGCCCCATGTCCCAGCGTGCTCCACGGTCGGCAGGACCGCACCCGCAGACGTCTCCCCTGCCGACATCATGCGCTCTGCCGACCCACCGATCTCGGACCGCGCGGCCGGCGAGGTCGCGGAGCTTCAGTGGCCCGAGTCAGGCCGGTGGTCGTCCAAGACAGGGATCGTAATGCGCCCCTACGGCCTTCCTGCCTCGGGCTTCCAGCCCCACGCGGTGAGCATGCCGGCCGACAGCGCGGCGCACTCCTGCGAGCCCAGGTACCTGATCGCGGTGTCGATACCCGCGTCGTCGACCAGGCCGGTGGCGAGCATCGCCGCCCTGCTCCGCTCCCAAGTGTCCGCCCAGAAAAGGCTGATGGGACTGCCGGGCACCAGCGGCGGCACGTGGATCTCGGCGGCGACCGGCACGAGTCCCGCCCCGCGCAACAGCTGTGGGTACGACGGCACCCAGGAGACATCGGTCCCGATGGCGGCCCGCAGCCCCTGCCACATCGCCCGCATCACCGCGGTGTACGGCGTGCCGGGCGCCCGGTCACTCGTCAGGTCGACCGCGTCGCTGAGCACCAGCACACCGCCGGGCGCGACCAGTTCGGCGAGCCTGGTGATCAGCCGGTCGTGCTCGGCCAGGTGCATCAGCACGAACCGCGCGTGGACGAGTCGGAATGTGCCGCGGACGGAATCCGGGGCCGTGAGGTCGGCTTCCAGCACATCCAGCCCGGGCGTGGGCCGCTCGGTGAGGAAACGTACGTCCCGGTCCACGGCCAGCACGCTGTCCACACCGGCCTCGCCCAACAGCCGACGGGAGACCGTGCCCGTTCCGGCACCGACGTCCAGGCAGCGCCAGCCGGGGCCGACCCCCAGCGCCCGCAGCCGTCCCATGGTGATGTCGTCGTAGGCCAGCGCACCGAAGTCGATACGCTCGCCCTCCCCCACCTGCTCGGGACGGAAGACGTCCTCGCCGTAACGGCCACCGCCGTACGCGCCCCCTCCCGGCGCGGCAGTCACGCCGCCGCCCGCCCGTCACCGAGCGTACGACCGGGCTCACAGGGCTCCGTGCCCCGCGCCCGAGCAGCGAGGATGGCGTCGTCGAACGGCTTCATGACCGACCTCCTCGCGCAGTCGAGCGATACCGGGGCGGCCCGCCTTGTGGCCTCCGTCCCACCGATCCTCCACCTCAGGCCGGCTGCGCCGCCCAGGCGCGCCGGGCCCCGAGCCGAACGGCCCAAGAAGGCCGCGGCTCGAAACGGCGTCGGCGCGCGTGCTCGGCGCGGCTGCTGCCGCTCGGTGAATCAATGCACCTGACGCCCGGACCGCGTCGTCCGCGCGAGCAGCACCGCCGCTCCCGCCGCCGCGCCCGCGACCCCCAGTACACCCGCGACCTTCCTGCCCTCGGAGGACAGGAAACTGCGTGAGGAACGCCAGGACAGCGCGGACCAGGTCGACTGGGCCGACAGCACCGACCCGGTGCTCAGCCACGACCCGAAGGACAGCAGCGACAGGCTGGAACCGATCGAGCCGACCGACAGCGCGCTGCCGATCGAGCCGATGGAGAGGGCCGACCCGACGGAGCCGATGGACAGCACCGATCCGACCGAACCGATCGACAGCACGGAGTCCTGCGACCACAGGGACAGCACTGCATGGGTGGCGCCGGAGGAGGCGTCCGGACGAGCCGGGGCCTGGGCCTGGTACGGCTTGCGCATGGCAGCATCCTGCCCGCGAACCCCGGACCGTGCCAACCGGACCGAACCAGCCTCACCCCCGCGTCCTCCGGTACGGCCGACGGTACGGAGAGGGCGCCCAGAGCAGACGTGCCCCCGTCATCCTCGCGATGGCCCGCAGGTGGGGTCCCGTGTTTCCGATGAACCAGACCGAACGATCGGCGTGCGGCCACACATAGGCCGGTACGCCGTCATCGAGGAGGGAGGTCAGCCGCGGCTCTTCGAGTGCCTCGGCCGCGAACTCGTAGAGCGCGGGAAGACGCGGGGCGATCAGGCCGTAGTCGAGCATGCGGGCGAGGGCGTGCTCGGCGAGGACGACTTCGTCGAGGGACCCGGCCACCGGGTACTCCCTCGGGAACGACCGGCCGAGGTCGAGGAACATCTTGACGCTCCGGTGGCGCGGGTCCACCAGCCTGGGGCCGAGGAAGGCCAGCCGTCGCCCCAGCGCGAGGCGCGGATTCGCCAGCATGGCATGGGTATAAAGAACTCGAATCAGCGCGACGTTCATCATGAATCGCTCTACTTTGAGTTCCTCGGACGCCAGGCTTTCATACTTCAGATAACCCGCGACAATGCTGGCGTTATGCGCCCGGTACCACCGGGTCGGCGAGGGTTCCGCAATGAAATCCATCCAGTACCGAACACTGTGGCTGCCGGCATTTCCTGAATTGCCGGCGGCCAAAAGACCTGCCTCGACCTTGTCCCGCAGCAGCATTTCATTGACTTTGCGCCACCACGGGCTGCCGGCCACAGCCGCGGTCTCCGGCTCCAGCACTCCGCGAGCGGCCGACCAGCGCATGAAGCTCAACTCGGCGTACCCGTATCGGGAGAAGCCGCCCGGCACCGCGTCATAGAACTCACGCGCCAGTGCAAGACGTTCAGCCGTGTCGCTCTGCGCGAGTTCCACCCGCTGCCGTGCGCGAGCGGCGGCGTCAGTCACGGTGACCCATTTGGATCGGCATCATGCAGAAACCTCATGAATTCGAGGACTGGATCGTTGTGCATTGTGCTCCGGTAACCGCACTCTAAGCCTCGTCCACCGCGTCCGTCCCGTCCGGGACGTGCGTCTCCTCGATCGGCGGCATGAACGCCCGCAGCCACCGTTCCGTCTGGGCTACGTGCGCCTGTGCGGCTCCTGCCGCCGCGACGGGGTCGTGGTCGGCGATGGCGGTGGCCAGGACGCGGTGGTCGTCGTCGCTCTTCCTGCGCAGTTCGGGGCCTTCGGGCAGGGTGAAGACCTGGTACTTGCGGGAGCGGGCGCGGAAGACCGCCAGGAGGGTGGCCAGGGTGGGGTTGCCGCCGACGCGGGCGATCTCGGCGTGGAAGCGGTGGTCGAGTTCGGAGGCCTTGGTGGGGTCGCTCGTGGCCTCCATGTCCTCGATGAGCGAGAAGAGCGTGCGCACCGCCTCCGGTGTGCACCGGGCCGCCGCCTGGGCGGCGACGTGGGCCTCGAGGACGCGCCGGATCTCGTAGACCTCCAAAAGGCCCGACAGCGGGAGGAGTTCGAGGGTCAGGGAGAGGCTGCCGATGACGTCCTCGGGCCTCAGTTGTGAGACGTACGTGCCCGAGCCGTGCCGCGGTTCGATGACACCGAGGGCGGCGAGCATCCGTACGGCCTCGCGCAGCGATCCCCGTGAGACGCCCAGTTCCTCGCAGAGGTCGCCCTCGGGCGGAATGCGCTCGCCCGGACCGAGGCGCCCCGACGCGATCATGTGCCGTAGGCCGTGGAACGCCTTCTCGACTGCGGACATCCGTCCCTCTTCCTCCCCTGACGGGTCCGCGATCATGCCGCGGCCCCTCGGAGCACTGTAGCGAGGTGTGGCGAGTCATCAGATGTGTCGGATGCATGCCGCCCGGAAGTCATCTGATGACTTTCACTGTACGACCCTTGTTTCCGCCGGAGAAGGTGTGCAGGATGCCGAGTCATCAGATGTGTCCGGCGGAGTCCGACCTTCCGTCGGCCCGCCCCTGCCCAGATCTGGAGTCCTGTGAGCGAGACCGAGGTGACCACGGCGCCGCGCCCTCTGCTGCTGGCGGACGGCCGGCCCGCCGACCGGGCGTGGTCGCTGGATCCTGCCCTCAAGCACCTGAACCACGGCTCCTTCGGGGCGGTTCCACTAGTGGCGCAGGAGCGGCAGGAACTGCTGCGTGTGGAGATGGAACGCTCACCCGTGGTGTGGTTCCCGGCACTGCCCCAGCGGCTCGCCGCCACCCGTGTCGAGCTCGCCGACTTCCTGCGCATCGACCCCGGGGACCTCGCCCTGGTGCCCAACGCCAGCGCCGGCGCGAGCGTCGTCTATGCCGCTCTCGCCCTCCGCCGGGGCGGGGAGATCGTCGTCACCGACCACGGCTACGGGGCTGTGACCATGGGTGCCGAGCGGCTTGCACGTCGGTGGGGCGGCCGGGTCCGTACCGCCCGGGTGCCGCTGGACGCGGACGCGGATCAGGCCTACGAGGCCGTGACCGACGAACTCGGCGAGGCCACCGAGCTCGTCGTCGTCGACCAGATCACCTCGGCGACCGCACGGCGGCTGCCGGTGGAACGCATCGGGGCGGAGGCCCGGCGGCGCGGCATCCCCGTCCTCGTGGACGGCGCGCACGCGCCCGGGCTCCTCGCCGCCCCGCTCGCCGACGCGACCTACGACGTCTGGACCGGCAACCTGCACAAGTGGGGCTGCGCCCCGCGCGGCACCGCGGCGCTGGTCGCCCGCGGCCCCTTGCGCGAGCGGCTCCACCCGCTCATCGACTCGTGGGCCGCGGCCGATCCCTACCCCGACCGGTTCGACCAGCAGGGCACCGTCGACGCCACCGCCTACCTGGCCGCGCCGACGTCCCTCGCCCTCATCGAGCGCACCTGGGGCTGGACCGCCGCCCGCCGCTACATGGACGACCTGGCCGACTACGGCGCCTGTGTCATCGGCGCCTCATTCGCCGAACTGACCGGCGCGGACACCGCGGTCGACGTCGGCATGCCCGTGCCCGGGATGCGCCTGGTGCGCCTCCCGGACGGACTCGCCGCCGACCGCGTCGAGGCCGACGCACTGCGCGACCGGGTGGCCCTCGAACTGGGCGTGGAGGCGGCGTTCACCAGCTTCGACGGCGTCGGCTACATGCGCCTGTCCGCCCACGTCTACAACACAGCCGCCGACTACGAGTACTTCGCCGAGGAATGCGTCCCCGTCCTCGGCAGGTGGGCACGAGAAAACCGAAGGAAGAGGTCAGCACAATGAGAAGAAGGACGGCAGTTCTCGCGCTCGGCACCGCCGCCGCGATGGTCCTGACCGGCTGTTCCACCATGAGCCCCGAGGCGAGCGGAACAGTCACCCTCAACATGGTCGAGAGCCTGACGAACCCGACCCGCACCGACCTGCTCAAGGACCTCATAGCCGACTTCGAGCAGCAGAACCCCAAGATCAAGGTCAACCTGGTCTCCCCGCCCACCGAGCAGGCCGACCAGAAGCTCCAGCAGATGCTGCAATCCGGCAGCGGGGTGGATGTCCTGGAGGTCCGCGACATCACCGTCGGGCCCTGGTCGAACAACGGCTGGCTCCACGACATGAAGAAGGACCTCGACGGCTGGAAGGGCTGGGAGGCGATGACGGAGAACGCCGTCAACGCCTCGCAGGACGCCAAGGGCAGGACGTACTTCGTCCCGTACGGCTTCTACGGCCTGAGCCTCTTCTACCGCACCGACCTGATCAAGGAAGCGGGCTTCAGCAAGCCGCCGGCGACCTGGGCGGAACTCGTGGAGCAGGCCTCCGCCATCCACGACCCGGCGAAGCGCCGCTACGGCTACGCGTTCCGCGGCGGCGCCAACTCCAACAGCAATGCCACCGCCGCCATCGAGGCCTACCTCGCCGACCAGGTCGACCCGGCCAACGGCTTCAAGCTCAAGGGCGGCCGTACGATCTTCTCCGCCCCGGAGGCGGAGGACGCCATGGAGAACTACCTCAAGCTCTTCAAGCAGGCGTCCCCCAAGTCGTCCGTGTCCTGGGGCTACCCGGAGATGGTCGAGGCCTTCTCCAACGGCTCGACGGCGTTCCTGCTCCAGGACCCCGAGGTGATCGCCACGGTCTCGGAGTCCAAGTCGATCTCGAAGGGCCAGTGGGGCACCGCGCCGCTGGTGGCCGGGCCGGGCGGCAAGACCGTACAGCCGCTGGCCACCGCCGGGTGGGGTGTCGCCAAGGGCAGCGGACACAAGGCCGAGGCGGTCAAGCTGGTCGAGTTCCTCTCGCAGGGCGAGGCGTCGACGACCTTCACCAAGAAGAACAGCCTGGTGCCCATCCTCAAGTCCGCGACCAGCGACCCCTTCTACAAGACCGGTCCCTGGTCGAGCTACGTCACCATGACCGAGCAGCCCGACAAATACCTGGTCGTCACCCAGCCCCGCGGCGTGACCTGGTGGGCCGAATGGCAGCAGAAGGCGGACGCCGACGTGCAGAAGCTGATCCTGGGCAAGACGACGCCCAAGAAGCTGCTCGCCGGCTGGGACGCGTACTGGACCGAGAAGTGGCAGCAGGAGCAGTAGGCATGTCCGTCACGTCCACACCTACAGCGAAGACGACGGGGCCGGGCAGGGGGGAGGCCTCCCGCAACCGAGGTCTCCCCCAACGGGGCGGCCGGAGGCGGGAGTTCACCACCCGGCGTGGCCTGCAGATCGCCGCCTTCATGGCGCCGGCCGCGGTCTTCGTAGCGGTCTTCACCTACTACCCCATGATCGCGGGCGGCCAAATGGCCTTCCGCAACTGGAAGTTGACCGACCTGACCGACACCTCATGGGTCGGGCTGAAGAACTTCAGCGACGTATTCGCCGACCCCGCCTGGGGCACCGTACTGGGCAACACCGGGGTCTGGGTGGTCGGCTCGATCGTCCCCCAGCTGGTGATCGGCTTCGCCCTCGCCCTGTGGCTGCGCCGGCGCTTCCGTTTCCGTGGCCTCTACCAGGCGCTGATCTTCTTCCCCTGGGCGATCTCCGGGTTCCTCATCGGCATCCTGTTCCGCTGGCTGTTCAACAGCGAGTTCGGCGTCGTCAACGACCTGCTGCAGAAGGCCGGTCTGATCGACGAGCCGATCGCCTGGCTGGCGGATCCGAAGACGGCCATGGTGGCCGTGCTCATCGCGAACATCTGGTACGGCGTCACCTTCTTCGCGATCATGATCCTGGCCGCTCTCCAGTCGATCCCCGACGAGCTCTACGAGGCGGCGGCGCTGGACGGCGCGAGCAAGTCACGCACGCTCTTTCAGATCACCATCCCGTACATCCGCACCACGCTGGCCCTGACCGTGCTTCTGCGGGTGATCTGGATCTTCAACTTCCCCGACCTGATCTTCGGCATGACCGGCGGCGGGCCGAACAACGAGACGCACATCGTGACCACCTGGATGATCAAGATCACTCAGCAGGGCGACTACGGCAGGGCCTCCGCGCTCGGCCTCCTCGTGGTGGCCGCGCTGCTGGTGTTCGCGGTGTTCTTCCTCATGGCCACGCGCGACAAGAAGGGGGTGCGGTCGTGATCGGCAAGGAGTCCACGGTCGGCCGGGTCGTCAAGTTCACCTTCCTCGGCGTGTGGCTGCTCTTCACCGTCTTCCCGCTCTACTGGATCACCGTCACCTCGCTCAAGGCACCCGGCGACATCTTCCACTTCCCGCTCGCCTACTGGCCCGAGCGCTTCTCCCTGGAGAACTACAGCGGTCTGTTCGGCACGGCCGACTTCGGGACGTACCTCACCAACAGTCTCGTCGTCTCCACCGTGGCGGGCGCGACGGCCACGGTGATCTCGATGCTCTCCGCGTATGTGCTGGCCCGCTTCGAGTTCCGCACGAAGTCCGCGCTGCTGATGGCCGCCCTGGTGACCCAGATGATCCCCTCGTTCATCGCACTCGGGCCGCTCTACCTGCTGATGACCGACCTGAAGCTGGTCGACAACCGCTTCGGCCTGACCCTCGTCTACATCGCGGTGTGCATCCCCTTCTGCACGGTGATGCTCCGCGGCTTCTTCGAGAACATCCCGGACGCGCTGGAGGAGGCCGCCATGATCGACGGCCTGTCCCGGTTCGCGGCGCTGTTCCGCGTCCTGTTGCCGGTGATGCGGCCGGGCATCGTCGCCGCCTTCATCTTCAACTTCGTCAACTGCTGGAACGAGCTGTTCCTGTCCGTGACGCTCATGAACAGCGACAGCAACAAGACCGTGCCCACGGCCCTGAACGGCTTCATCTCCAGCTTCAACATCGACTGGGGCTCGATGTCGGCGGCGGCCGTGCTCACGATTCTGCCCACCATGCTCCTCTTCGCCTTCGCCAGCCGGCACATCGTCCAAGGCCTCACCTCGGGGGCGGTGAAGGGCTGAGAGGGAGGCGGGCCGACCTGACGGGGCGAGTCGCGGGAATGCTTGCGGGCTCGCCCCGCGTTGCCACGAGCATGACGACGAACGCGCCGCAGCAGCCCGAGGTGCTGCGCTACACGGCCTTCTCGAGCACCGCCGACGGTGGAAACCCCGCCGGCGTCGTTCTGGACGCCAGTGCCCTGGACGACAACGACATGCTGGCCATCGCCGCCGACCTCGGATACTCGGAGTCCGCGTTCCTGACCGCGCCCCCGGACGACCTCGCCGGCCAGGCCGGACGGGCGTACACCATCCGGTACTTCAGCCCCAAGGCCGAGGTGCCGTTCTGCGGGCACGCCACCGTCGCGACCGCCGTCGCGCTCGCCGAACGGATCGGCTCCGGGGAGTTGGTGTTCGCGACCCGCGCGGGCACCGTGCCGGTGGAGGTCACCGAGGAGGGCGGGACGATCAGGGCCACGCTCACGAGCGTGGAACCGCACATCGAGGAGATCGCGGACGCCGACCTCACGGAGGCTCTCGCCGCGCTCGACTGGCCCGCCGCCGATCTCGACCCGGCCTTCCCGCCCCGTGTCGCCTTCGCCGGCGCCCGCCATCTCGTTCTCGCGGCGGCGACGCGCGCCCGCCTCGCGGATCTCAGCTACGACTTCACTCGCCTCGAAGCCCTGATGCACCGCCTGGACCTGACCACGGTTCAACTGGTGTGGCGGGAGTCCCCCACCGTGTTCCACGTCCGTGACCCCTTCCCCGTCGGCGGCGTCGTGGAGGACCCGGCGACCGGCGCCGCGGCCGCCGCGTTCGGTGCGTACGCCCGCGAGCTGGGCCTGGTCGAGGAGGACACCGTCCTCACGCTGCACCAGGGCACGGACTTGGGCCGCCCTGGTCAACTCACCGTGACGCTGCGCGCGGGTGACCCGCGGGTCCGAGTCGGTGGCGCGGGGACGCGCATCGGCTGAAGCACCTGTCACAGGCCCTCCCTCGCCGGGTTCATCTCCGGCGAGGGAGGGCCTTTTTACTTCGAGGCCTTCTGGCCCTACAGGCGGACGATTGGGTTAATTCCGGAGCAGTACAAGCATTTCAGCACCTGCGAACCTTCACCGTTCGTGCACAATTTGCGCGTCGCGGCGAGTGCGAAGGTGCAGCGTCATATGTGCACCGGCCGCGACCCTGCCGTCCGAGAGAAAGACAACGAGAGTGCGACAGATCCTCAGCAGGGCATTGGCCGTGGCCGCCACCACAAGCGCCCTGTCCCTGTGCGGCACATGGGCGTTCGCGGCCCACGATCCACAAGGCACGGAGGCGGATGCGCCCGCCGCGCCGTCGAGCCGTGCGTTCCAGTGGGACTTCCCGGACGAGCCGTTCGACGTCAAGCAGTTTGACGCCATGCACTCCAAGGTCGAAGACACCATGTCCCGGTTCGACAAGATGTGGGGACAGGACCAGCACAGCACATCCGGGCACCACACAGGCGAACCGTCCACGCACGACCGTGAGGAGTCGCACGGCCCGCGGGAAGCATCCGGATACGGACCCGAGGAACCGTCCGGGTACGGGCCGTCGGAACCGTCGGGGTATGGCCACGATGAGCCGACCGGCTACGGCTCGGAGGAACCGGCTGGGTACGGCCATGACGAACCGGCCGGATACGGCCCGGACGAACCGGCCGGATACGGCCCCGACGAACCAGCAGGGTACGGCCCGGACGAACCAGCCGGATACGGCCCCGAGGAGCCGCCCACGTCTCCGCCGCCGCACAGCACCCCGCCGGCCTCACCCTCGCCGACGCCGACCAGGCATGCACCCGAGAAGCCGATCCCCGCAGGGGAGTTGCCCGACACCGGCATCGATGAGGGTGTCCTGGCCGCCATGGCCGGCGGCGGAGCGCTGCTGGCAGCCGGAACCTTCCTGTACCGGCGAGGCCGGGCGGCGTCCCGCCGCTAGCGCATCACCAGCGGACGCCATCGCGGCGGCGCGGAGCCGATGTCTGCTCCGCGCCGCCGCGGGTGTGTGCACCAGCAGCCGCGCTGCTTCCCCGCGCACGCCCCTCCCCGTCGGCCGACCTGGAACTCATCGCCCCCGCAGGGAGCTCGCCGTCGCTCCGGTGCGTTCGCGGAGCAGGATGCGCAGGGTGTTGGCGTGTTCGTAGCCGACTTTGCGGGCGATCGCTTCGAGGGGGAGGTCCGTGGTCCGCAGCAGGTGCGAGGCGTGCTCGACGCGCAGGTCCTGGACGAAACGGACGGGGGAGGTACCGAGCGTGCGACGCACGATGCGCTGGAGCGTCCGTTCGCTGACGCCGAGGGTGCGTGCCGCGTCGGCGATCGAGACCGGCTGGTCCAGGTGCGCCCGGGCCCAGCGCTCGAAGGCCGCCAGCGTGGGGTCGCTCTGCGCGAGGGCCGAGGTGATCGTGTACGCCGCCTGCGACGGCCGCTCGTCGACGACGAGGTAGCGCGCGACCAGATCCGCGAGGGCGGGGCTGCTCATCCGTACGATCGCGAGCGCGAGGTCGACGTGCCCGAACGCCGCGCCGGCCGTGGTCACCCCGTCGGACATGGTGACCATGCGGGTCTCGTCGACGGTCACCGCCGGGTAGCGCTGACGGAAGTAGGGGGCGAGCCACCAACTCGTCGTGGCCCGGCGCCCGTCCAGCACCCCCGCCTCGGCCAGCAGGAACGTGCCCGTACAGGCGGACGCGATGGGGATGCGACGTTCGCGTGTCTCGGCCACCAGGCGTCGTACCGGCTCGGTGTCCGAACCCGACACATGGGCGATCAGCGCATCGGGCCGTCGCTCGGCCAGCGCGGGCACCAGCAGCAGGTCGGCCTCCTTCGCCGTGTCCATGGGGAGGGTCTCGACCACATGCCCCGCTCCGGTGCGGATCCGGCGGCGAAAGCCGACCGTGGAGACCTTCCAGGCGGGCGGCGGTTTGGGGATTTCCTCGCGCATGGCGTTCGCCCCGTCGATCACGTCGAGCAGGGCGGAGAGCCCGGAGTCGAACACACCGTCGTATGCCACCACAGCCACATCCATGACGGAAACGATATCGGACGCGTCGTTTCCGACGCTGGGCGAGGCGATTGCGGCGGCCTAGTTTTGTGGTGTCCGGACGACATCCGGTGCCCGGTACCAGCACCGAACGCTCACCGATGACCAGAGACAACCGCACGTTCGCCCATGACCACAGACAGGAATGCAGCATGACGAAGCTGGGGCTGCTGGCCCGGATCGAGGCCAGGCCGGAGTACGCCGAGAAGGTGGAGGCGCTGCTGCGGGACGCCGTCCAACTGGCGCAGCAGGAGGAGCACACCGTCACCTGGTACGCGTTCCGCCAGGGCGCGAGCACCTTCGGGGTCTTCGACACCTTTGCCGACGAGCAGGGGCGTCAGGGGCACCTGCAGGGAAAGATCGCCGCCGCGCTGATGGGGGCCGCCGAAACCATGCTCAGTGAGGCGCCGGACATCCGGCCGGTCGACCTCCTGGCGGTCAAGCTTCCCTGATCCCACCGCCGGCCGGCAGCACCCTGACCCGCGCTGCCGGCCGGCGCCCTCCGCACACCTGCGCATCGACCACGGCCCCGACCGGGCCGACCGAGGCAGACTTGAGGAAGAGAGAGATCATGGCACAGCCCGCCACCAAGGACGACAGCACCACCGGCGACGGGGTGCCGTCCGCCCGGTCCCGCTCGCGTACGCACACCTGGCAACCGCCGACCAGCTACGCGGCCGCCGGCGCCCATACGGGCATCGAGCTGGCCCGTATGAGCCTGGACGGCCGTCTGCCCGAGGCCCCGATCTGCACGACCCTCGGATTTCGCCTGGTGGCGGTCGAGGAGGGGCAGGCCGTCTTCGAGGGCGAGCCCGGAGAACACCTCTTCAACCCCATGGGCACGGTCCACGGAGGCTATATGGCCACCCTCCTCGACTCAGCGCTCGGCACCGCCGTACTGAGCGCCCTGCCGGCCGGCCGCGCCTACACGACCGTCCAGCTCGGCGTGAACATGGTCAGGCCGGTGCTCGACTCCACTCCCACGCTGCGTTGTGAGGGCACCGTCGTCCATGTCGGCCGTACGACCGCGACCGCGCAGGCGCGGCTCGTCGGAGCAGCCGACGGGAAGCTTTATGCGCACGGGACCGCCACCTGCGCCGTCTTCCCGCTGCCCGGCGCGGACTGAGGGAGCGTATGAACGAGGTGAAACGGACGACGGTCGTCAACATGAAAGGGCATCGCGACGACCCGGACTACGCGGACGTCGTCTACGTCGGCCGCGCGATGCGCCGGGGCGGATGGGACCTCGATGCCTCACCGCTCGCGAGTCCCTTCCGGCCCGGCCGGGACGGTACCCGGGAGGCGGTGATCGACAAGTACCGGGCACATCTGCTGAGCCGTCCGGATCTGCTCGAGCTGCTGCCGGCGCTGCGTGGCCGCAGGCTCGGCTGCTGGTGTGTCCCGCAACCGTGCCACGCGCAGGTCATCGCCGAACTCGCCGACTCACTCGCGCCGTAGAGCCCAGGTCCCGGACGCGGGCCGATCCATGGCGCGGCCCGGTCCGTGTTTCACGCCTCCGCCACGAAGCGCTCGGCAACGCCCAGAGCGGCGGCCATGATGCTGAGCTGCGGATTCACCTCCGGGCAGCTCGGCAGCACGGACCCGTCGGCGATGAGCACACCGTGCACGCCACGCAGGCGCCCCTCGGCGTCGGCCGGCGACCGCTCGGGGTCCGTCCCGGCGGCGGCCGTACCCGTGGGATGGAACGCGGACATGTGCAGGTGCCGCGCGGTCACCGTGTCGAGCAGCGCCTCCAGTTGCTCGGGGGTACGAGCTCGTGGGGCGTGCGGGACGCCGGTGAGTACCTCCTCGGCGCCGGCGGCGAACAGCAGGCGGCCCATGGCTCGTTGGGCTCGCAGCAGGCGGCGGGCGTCGCGCGGCGCCAGGTCGTAGCGCAGCAGCGTGTGGTCCCGGCCGAGGACCCGGCCCGAGGGGCGGTCGGCGACCATGGCCCCGAGTGTCGCCAGTTGCTCGGTCTCCTCCACTTCGCGGCGCAGTTCGCGTCCGACGCCCGGCAGCACGAAGGAAGTCATGCCCGGGGGCGCCGCGGTGGCTTCGATCAGGATGCCGTCGGAGTGCAGTTCCTCCACGCCGACGCTCTGCAGGACCCCTTTCCAGCCGGTGACCGGGCGGCTGAAGCGGCCCGCGACGCTGATGGCCGGGTGCACGCTGAGGTTGCGGCCGATCCGCGGGTGACCGCCGAGGCCGGAGCGGCGCAGCAGTTGCGGGGTCTGCAGGGCGCCGGCGGCGACCACGACCAGGGAACTGAGGATCTCCAGTTCACTGCCGCCGGGGCGGCCGACCACCACTCCGGCGGCCCTGAGGCCGCCGGGCCGGTCGCGGTCGGTGAGGATCCGCAGGACACGGGCGCCCGTCATGATCGCGGCGCCGGCCGCGCAGGCGTCGGGAAGCACGGAGAGCTGGACGCTCTGCTTGGCGCCCGTGGGGCAGCCGACGACACACTGGCACGAGCCGCGGCAGCCGGGGGCGTTGCGGCGCAGGGGCGCCGCGGCCCAGCCGAGCTCCTTCGCTCCGGCCAGGGCGAGCAGTCCGTTGTTGCCCAGGACGTCCAACGGCTGCCGTGCCACTCGAAGGGAGCGTTCCACCTCGTCGAGGCGTGTGTCGAAGCCCTCGGCGACGTCGAAGCCGTGGTGGCTCAGCCAGCGGGTGACGACGTGGTCCGGAGTGCGGTAGCAGGTGCCGGAGTTGACGACGGTGGTGCCGCCGACCGCCCGGCCGACGGGCAGGACCAGCGGCGGGTTCCCGAGGGCGATCGTGGCGCCGCCGTCCCGGTAGAGGTCGGTGAAGCGGTCGAGCGGAGCCCTCCGCCCGAACGACGCGGTGGTGTGGTGCTCCCCCTCCTCGACCATGACGACTCGCAGCCCGGCGCGGGCCAGCGTCCGGGCGGCCATCGCGCCGCCCGCTCCCGATCCGACGACGACGGCGTCGGCGGTGGAACGGGTCGGCCACTCACGCGAAGGGGTGCAGTCGAGCGGCGGATCGTCGGCGGCGGCCACTGGGCTTGCGGGGCCTTGATGCGCCGTCCGTTCGGTACCGGCCGCCAGCAGCACCGGTACCTTCACCGCGTCCAGCAGGGGCAGCAGGGACCGGTGCGAGGCGAGCGACGCCATGACGTGCTCGCGTTCCACGGGTCCGAGTGCGGGCAGCCGCCGGCCGGTGCGGGCCACGGCGTAGGCGTTGATGGCCTTGGTCGCGCCGTGTATCGCGGTGCGGGCGGGGGCAGGCATGGCTGCCAGGAGCGTCTCGAGGCGCCTTGGCACGGCCCGGGTCCAGTCGGCCGTGCCGTCGTCCGCGAGCAGCGCCGCGGCAAGAGCCGTAAGTCCAGGGGAAGTTGAGGGAGTCATCGGTCACCGACCTCCGCGTGGGCGGTGCCGGAGAGCCGCCAGGTGGCCTCCTGCCGCCATGTGCCCCACCAGCGTTCCACGCTGACCACGGCGTCCGCGGTCTCGGTGTTGCGGCAGACCGCGGGAGATCCGTCGGGGTCGGTGTAGTCGAGGGCCAGCGTCCGCTCCGGCGGCTGGGTCACCGTCACCCGGATGCGGCGCCGGCCCGCGCGGCCGGTCACGTGCCACTCGGGCAGGCCGATGTCAGCCCGGAACCGGCCGAGCCCCGCCCAGCCCACGGCGGCGCGCTCCGCACGACGGGGCCAGGCACGCCCGTTCTGCAGCAGGCGCAGGAACACCAGGGGTGGCAGTCGGTCGAGTCCACGGCGCATGGACACCGCGGCAACGATCTCCAGGATGTCGCCGCCGCCCAGGTCCGCGTGCAGCCACGCCCAGCGTCGGGCGTTGCCGTGGCCGTAGATGCGGGCGCTCGCGCCGACCGCGCGGTCCAGCCGCAGCTCGTTGGCTCCGTACCGGACGGTTCCGCTGTAGTGGCAACGGGCGGCCGGCAGCATGTGGCTGGCCGGCAGCCAGGGGCGCCGCCAGGACCAGCGGGGAAAGGTGTGGACCGGGCCGCTCAGGGGCGTCTCGGTGAGCGACCAGGTGAACGGCCCCGCGGAACCGGTGAGACGGCCGGGCCGGGCGCTGATCTCCTCGGTGGCGAAGCCCTGTTGGTCCTCCGACCACGGCACGGGGCCGAAGCGTGCGTGCTCGGCGGGGCCGTCCTTCGGGAAGACGGCGACCCAGCCGTGCGCGTAGGCGCCGGAGCCATCGCTGGGCGCCACCACTTCATGGTGCAGCCACATTCCGCTGCCGGTCGCCGGATCGGTGAGCGTCGTGTACCAGACCTCCGTGCGCCCCGGGTTGCCGTCCCAGCGCGGGGCCAGATCCTGCCCGCCGGATGCGGGGGTGGACTGCGCAGCGCGCGGGAAGCGGAAGCTCGCGAGGAAGGGCAACAGGCCGGTGGCGAGGGGGAAGCGGAGTGTGCCCTCGCCCACCGGTTCGCCGTCCTCGTAGAGGGTGTACGGCAGCGTGGTCATCGAAGAGAGCGGGCGCGCCGGCGAGATGGACTTCCAGCCGTCCAGCTCCAGGCGCCGGCCCTCCATGGCGAACGTGATCCGGTAGCGGATCCTGCGGTGGGCCAAGGGCGAGATCTCCAACTCACCGACGGCTTCGGCATCGTCCGCCCGCCCGGCTATGCGCACCCTTCCCGTCATGCGCGCCTGAGTCGTGCGGTGCGGCAGCATCAGGTCATCGGAGCGGACCACGAGGTCCAGGCGTACAGGGCGCTCACGGTCCTCGTCGCTCAGGTGCACGCGACCCAGCATCGCCTCCTGGAACACCGTTCCGCGTGGGGTCACAGCGCACCGTCCCGGCGTTCGCGCGAACGCGCCAGTCCCTCGAGCATGATGCGTTCCGTCGCCGACAGATAGGCGCCCGCCGCGACGCGCGCCGCCTCGGGGTCGCGGGCGGCCACGGCCTCGACGACCGGTGCCAGACGATCGTGGGCCGCCCGGGCCTCCGTGAAAGGTCCGACCAGCGCTGCTCGGACCGGCAGATAGGCGTTGAACAGGGTGTTGGTCAGCAGGACATACACGCGGTTGCCCGTGGCTCGGGCGAGCGCCCGGTGCACCTCGGCGTCCGCCAGCTGGACGTCGTCGCCGCCGTCCGCGTCCCCGACCGCTGCCAGCAGCGCCCGCAGCTCGGCGACCTGGGCCTCGGTGGCCCGGTCCGCGGCACGCTCCGCGATCAACGCACCGATGCTGCGCCGCACTTCGAAGATCTCCCCGATCCAGTCCGGACTGTGCCGCACGAGCATCGGCAGCAGATCCGCTCCGCCGAGGCGCAGGAAATCCCGGACGCGGGTCCCCACTCCGTGCCGTGTCTCCAGCAGCCCCGACTGCGCCAGCCGGCCGAACGCATGCTTGAGCGTGGTGCGGTTGACCCCGAATTCGTCGGCAAGTTCACGCTCGGGAGGCAGATAGCTCCCCGCCGGATGCCGCCCGGCGAGAATGTCCTCGCGCAGCCGTTTCTCAAGGACGTCGACGACGGTCTCGCGTGGCAGTGCTTCCATCCCGGATCTCCAAGCGCACGGTGGATCAGTGACTCATCCACTGAACCACTAAGATTGACCTCGGGTCAACGGACGCTCCGTGGAACGGAGTTCGACGGGGGGGCGGCGCGGCCGCCATCGCGCCTGGGCACGCGTACTCTTCCCGCGCCGCACGATCCGTCGACCGCCACGGTGCTCCGCTGCTCGTGCCGACCCAGCCGGCACGAGCAGCGGAGGCGGCGAGGTCACGTCACGCGACGGCAGTGCCCTCGAGCTCGATCATCAGGGTGGGGATCGCCAGCCGTGTCACCCCGAGCATCGTGGTGGTCGGCGCCACCCCGGCGGCTCCCAACCGGGACGCCAGCACGCCGTAGTGCTGGAAGAGCAGGTCGACGTCGGTGGTGTAGACATTGAGCCGGACGAGGTTCACGAGGGACATGCCGGCCTCCCCGAGCACGGCCTCAAGGTTGTCGAGGCTCAGCGCCAACTGCGCCGCCATGTCACCGTCATGCTGGGGCTTGCCGTCGCCGCTCATCGCTGTCTGTCCGGAGCAGTACAGGGTCCGGGTGTGCCCAGAGACGATCTCACCCTGGTTGTAACCCATCTCCACCGACCACGTCCACGGGTTGATCGTCGTGCGCTCCACAGCCACATCAGCTCCACTCGGTTCATCGACAGTGAGTACGTCCACCGACTCCGTGGCCGCCCATCCCTGACGTCGTGTTGAGAGCCTCTCAACCAACCACGACACCCTGTGTCATGTATTCGGTAGGGTTTCTCGTATGCGCGCCGACCGGTTGGTATCGCTGGTGCTGCTGCTGCGCCAACGCGGTCGGTTGTCAGCGGCCACACTGGCCCGCGAGCTGGAGGTGTCCACCCGCACCGTGCTGCGCGACGTGGAGGCCCTGTCCGTGGCCGGGGTCCCGATCTACGCCGAACGCGGCCGGCACGGCGGTTTCGCGTTGTTGCCGGGATTCCAGACGGAGCTCACCGGCCTGAACCACGACGAGGCGCTCGCCCTCCTGGTCGCCGGATCACGGCGCGGCGCGCAGGTGTTCGGCCTCGGCTCCGCGCTCGCTTCGGCCATGCTCAAGTTGGTTGACGCGCTACCCGAGAGCTATCGGGACACCGCGGCCGGTGCCGCGCAGCGACTGCTCATCGACCCGGAGACGGACCTTCTGTCGCGCCGCTCGGCCGCCGAGGAGGTGCCCGACACCGTTGTGGCCGAGGTCCGGCGCGCGGTGTTCGCCGGACACAAGCTGCGCATCCACTATGCGGCCGTGGACCAGACCCCGAAGTGGCGAACGGTGGACCCGATCGGCCTGGTCACCGTACGCGACCAGGGCTACTTGCTGGCCACGAGGTCTGGTGAGGACCGCACTTACCGGCTGTCCCGGGTGCTGGCCGCCGAGGAACTCGACGAACCCGCGCAGCGCCCGGACCGAGTCGACCTGGACCGAACCTGGCAGGAACGCAGCACGCAGTTTCGGACCGGCGGCGACCAAGTCACCGTGCTGGTACGGGTGGACCCGGCCCGGCGGAAGGACCTGGCGGGCACCGCGCTGGCCGTCCACGCCGAAGAAGCCGACGCAGACGGCTGGCTGCGGCTGGAGGTTTCCTTCCAGGATTCCCGACATGCCGAATGGGCGCTGTGGCAGCTCGCCACGCAGGCGGAAGCCCTGGCCCCGCAGTGGTTGCGCAACTCCCTGCGCGACCGCGCCTCCGCGATCGCCGGTCGCTATGGAGAGTCGGCCTGAGAGTTGTCGCCTTCTGCGGGCGGCCGCCGACACGAACTGGGGCCGCGTCGAGCACCATCGTGCCCACCCACATGCTCACAAACTTCAGGCCATTTCACACCCGGGCACATCGGCCACGCATTCAACCCAGCGCTCAGAATGGAGAACCGCCCACCTCCTCCATCATGTGCGCCACCCAGTCAATCAAGACACTAATTGACTGAGCAACCGAGTCTGAATTGCAGCGACAGAAAGCGCTACAACTCTTCCACCCTGAGATGAGAGCAACCAGGTGGGTACTTCGGGGCACGAGCACCACAAACAGAAGGGAGATACACCATGCAACCAATGACACGCTGGGCAGGAACAGGAGCACTGCTCGCCGCGGCCCTTGCGGGACCGCTGAGCATGCCCGCCCACAGCGCCCCCGCCTCGCTTTACGCCCCGTCGTCCCTGGTTCTGACGACCGGTCACGGCGAGAGGGCGGCCACGACAGCACCCGAGCGTGCGGTGACGCTGAACTGTGCGTACACCACGTCCGGTACTCACCCGGACCCGCGACAGGCATGCGGGGAACTGGACCGCGTGAACGGCGACCTCGACCGCTTGGCCACACTCGGCGGAAATGAGACCGGGCGAGCCTGCACGAGGGAATACCGCCCCATTGTCGTCACCGTTCAAGGTGTGTGGCGCGGTATACGCGTGGACTATGAGCACACCTTCGCGAATCCTTGCATCAAGGAAACGCAGGGCGCTTCGGCATTCGCGTTCTGAGCCACTACGGCCGCACGGCGCCTACGGGCCCCCTCGCCCTTGAGCCCGTGAACTCGTCGGCGAGTTCACGCTCGGGCGAATCTCCTCGCGCAACCGTGACCGAAGAACGTCGATGACGGTTTCGCGTGGCAGTGGTTCCATGCCGGCATCTCCAACCGTGCTGTGGGTTATTGACCCATCTGCTCAACCATCAAGGTTGACCCGGGTCAACGACGCCTGCGCGGAGTGGAGTTCGGCCTTCGGGTTCACCGGCATGGGACCGGGGGCGTGGGACCGACGCCCGGGTTCGGGCCAAGCTCCACCGTTTCCGGTCAGCGGTCGTCGCCTGACTGGTGCACGCCGCTCATCGGTGGTTCACCGCCGGCCCCGGGCCTGCGGCGATCGATGAGGGTCGGTGCGTACGTGTGCGCGCACCCCCTGCAGGCCGAACAGGATGAGAAGCTCGACCGCGCCGCCGTCGGCGCTGCCAAGCCAGTGGGGCAAGGACGTGTCGAACTCGGCTGCCTCACCGGGCGGAAGCGTCAGGTCGCGCTCGCCGGTCACCAGCCGCAGGCGTCCGTTGAGCACATAGAGCCATTCGAAGCCTTCGTGGGTCTGCGGGGTCGGTTCCAGTGGTTCCGCCGAGGCAGGGATGACCATCTTGAACGCGTGCACCCCGCCCGGTCGCCGGGACAGGGGCACGAACGTCATCCCGAACCGCTCGATCGGCTTGAGGTGGATCCGGGGGTCGCCGGTGCGCGGGGCGCCGACGAGCTCGTCCAACGGAACGTCATAGGTACGGGCCAGCGGCAGCAGCAATTCCAGACTCGGCCGACGCAGCCCGCTCTCCAGCCGGGACAGAGTGCTCTCCGACACGCCGGTCGTCGCCGCGAGCTCGGCGAGGGTGATGCCGGAGGCCCGACGCAGCGCACGAAGGCGCGGCCCCACCCCGTCCAGCACGTCGTCGTCCGTCTTGCGTTCCATCAGGCCATCTTGCCGTAACCGCAAGATTCCGTGCCAGGTCGAGGGGTGCCTGGCAAGACTGAGTGCATTGCACCACCGATGCGGTCGCGTTCCGGGACTGCGTCCACGCCCCCCGGACCCGCGGAGAGTCGCCGCGCGTATCGACCTGCCCCAGTGAAGGAGCGCACAGTGCCCAGCACCACGCGCCGCCACCGCCGCCGCGACACCCCGCCGCCCCGTACCGGAAGCAGCGAGAGCGAGGTCCTGCGCAAGTTCCTCGACTACCTGCGGACCTCGATCGCCGCGAAGGTCGAGGGCGCCCCGGAACCGCAGGTGCGGACAGCCGCCGTGCCGTCAGGCACGAACCTGCTCGGCCTGCTCAACCATCTGACGTTCGTCGAGCGCTCGATGTTCCTCGGGGAGGACGTCACCAACTGGCGGGCGACGTTCCGAGCCGCACCGGCGGACACCGTGCCCGATGTCGTCGCCCGCTACCGAGACGCGGTCAAGCGCGCGAACGACGTGCTGGACGGGTGCACCGATCTCGGCGCACCGGTTCCCCGACCGCAGCCGGACCGCCCCGCTGCCAGCATCCGCTGGGCACTCACCCACATGATCGAGGAGACCGGCCGGCACGCGGGCCAGGCGGACATCCTCCGCGAACTCATCGACGGCACGACGGGCCGCTGATCCACCTTTCCAGGACGGGAACCCATGAGCACAGCACCACGGCCATCGTCGCGCCGCGTCCTCCGTTCCGCGCGCACCGCAGCAACGGTCGTGCTCGCCCTCCTCCTCCTCACGATCGTCACCGCAGCCTGTTCCACGCCGACAGCGGACGACGGCGTTCCCGCCCCCACGGCCGCCACCCAGGGCGATCCCCGGTTCGAGAAGACCTTCCGCCACGAGTTCGCCGACGTCGACGGCGTCCGTATGCACTACGTGACCGGCGGCAGCGGATCGCCGGTCGTGCTGATACATGGTTGGCCACAGACCTGGTACGGCTGGTGGCCGATCATGCCGGAACTCGCCGAGCACCACACCGTCTACGCCGTCGGCCTTCCCGGACTCGGTGACAGCACCGGCTCACCGAGCGGCTACGACAAGGCCACACTGGCGCGCTATGTGCACACGCTGATCGCCGACCGGCTCGGCGTGCGTGACGCGCGTGTCATCGGGCACGATTTCGGCGCCGCGGTGGCATTCCAGTACGCAGGCCAATTCCCGGACGACACCGCCCGCCTCGGCTACTTCGACCTGCCGCTGCCCGGTCCTGCGATCGATGCACCCACGTACCGTTCACTGAGCTGGCACATCGCCTTTCACTCCCAGCGCCGGGTCCCCGAGGCGGTCGTGGGCGACGATGTCCGCGAGTACCTGGCACTGTTCTATCCCCAGGTCTCGTTCGGTGGCACGGCGTTCGGTGGCACCTCTGACCGGTCCCCGTTTACCGGTGCCGAGATCGACGAGTACGCGCGAACCTACAGCCGGCCCAAGGTCCTGTCCGGCGGCTTCGAGCTCTACCGCGCCCTCGACAAGGACGTCCGCGACACCGTGGCGGCAGCACCGACACGTATCCCGACCCTGCTCATGACCGCCCAGGGGCAACTCGATTCGATACGGGGCACAGTGGCCGCGCGCATGACCAACATCGTCCGGGCGGTGGACGTGCCGAAGGCAGGGCACTGGCTCGTCGAGGAGAACCCCCAGTTCGTCACCGCCGAGCTCTTGCGCTTCCTCGACGGATGACCACGCCCACCAGGCGTCGCGGGACGCCGTCCGCACCCACTCACAGGAGACTCACCATGCACAAATACGACGTCACAGTGACTACCAGCGCTTCGCCGGATGTCGTCTGGAAGCTGCTGGTCGACGCGGCAAGCTGGCCGCTGTGGTCCAAGGTGGACAGTCTGGACACGGCACGGTCGGTCGACCTCGATCCCGGCGGCGACGACGGCGTCGGTGCCGTCCGTGCTTTCCGGACGGGACGCACCGTGACCGGGGAGCGGCTGACCGAAAAGGTCGAGCAACGCCTCTTGGCCTACGAAGACGCGTTCAACACCCCGATGCACAACTATCACGCACGCATCGAACTGAAGCCGACAGCGAGCTCGGGCACGGTCATCCACTGGTACGGCACATACGAGACGAGCCGGCTGATGGGCTGGGTCATGCCGCGCTACCTCCAGAGGTTCATGCAGGGCATGGCAGAAGGACTGGCCCGCTACGCCGAGGAGTCCAAGCCGGCTCAGTGATGGCTACGCCGCGGCGCATCTTCAGCCAATTGTTCGGCGCATAGGGCATGCCATCGCCGGGGTAATCTGACGGCGACTTGCGCCAGAGGGAGACCCCATCGTGTCCACGTTCGTTGTGTTCGATCTTGAATTCACGTCATGGGCGGGGGCACTCGAGCAGGATTGGGGGACGCCGGGCCAGCTGCGCGAGATCGTGCAGATCGGGGCACTGCGCCTGCGCGAGGACTGTTCCGTCGTCGAGGAGTTCGAGGCGCTGGTGCAGCCCATCGCCAATCCCCGGCTTTCCGCGTACTTCACCGATCTCACCGGCATCGACCAGGACACGCTGGACCGAGAGGCGATTTCCCCGGCAGAGGCACTTGGCGAGTTCCTGGGGTTCTGCCGGGGCGAGTCGGTGCTCTCCTACGGCAACGACATGGTGGTCCTCGGGGAGAACGTGGGCTGGGCGCGAGCGCGGGGCGAAGAGGTCAAGAACGGTTACCTCGCTGCCCATTTCCTGAATATCCGACCTTGGTTGAATACTCTCGCGCCGGAAACGGCGACAGCCAACGTGGGCCGCCTGTGGCAGGTGCTCGGTCTCCCCAAGCCCGCAGCCGGTCAAGAGCACTCCGCGCTTTTCGACTGCTATTCCTTCGCCGCCGCCCTTGCATACCTGCGCGGCACCGGCGCTCCCCTGCCCGACGGGTGTCTGCGGCGTCCTTACAACTGAGTCGGAGCCGGGGTGTCGGCTCCCCTGGACGGCCAACAGAAAAGGCAAGGAGAGATCTCTCCTTGCCACTCTCAACTTATAGCGCGCCGGGGGGCTTGCCGCAAGACCGGGGTCACGGCGCAGAATCGTCGACCGATGCCACAACCTGCGGAAACGGGGCACGACGTGCGTGTGTGTTGTCGACGACAAAGTTGGTAGCGAAGTGACTGAGCGGTACGTGTTGGATCTTCAGGACGTCGACGAGAAGCAGGTCGCGGTCGTCGGCGGCAAGAGCGCGCACCTGGGCGGGCTGTCGCGGATCGAAGGCATCCAGGTGCCGGGTGGCTTTTGCGTGACGACGGACGCCTTCCGGCGGATCATGGCGGAAGCACCGTCGATCGACGAGCGGATCGATCAGCTGTCGCGACTGAGCCCGGACGACCGGGAGGCGATCCGCACCCTCAGCGGGCAGATTCGGCGGACCATCGAGGGGATTGCCATCCCGGTCGATCTCGCGGCGGCGATCACCCGCGCGCTCGACCGATTCGGAGTGCAGTCCGCCTACGCCGTCCGGTCCAGCGCGACGGCGGAGGACCTGCCGACGGCCTCGTTTGCCGGACAGCAGGACACGTACCTGAACGTCGTGGGACCGACGGCGATCCTCCAGCACGTCAGCCGGTGCTGGGCCTCGCTGTTCACCGAGCGGGCCGTGACCTACCGTCAGCGCAACGGCATCGACCACCGTACGGTCCACATGGCCGTGGTCGTGCAGCGGATGGTCATCCCGCATGCCGCCGGCATCCTGTTCACGGCCGACCCCGTCACGGGCAACCGGAGGGTCGCCACCGTGGACGCCGGCTTCGGCCTCGGCGAGGCCTTGGTCTCCGGCCTGGTGAACCCGGACGTCTTCAAGGTGCGGGACGGCGAAGTCGTCGCCAAGGCGATCGCCGCAAAACAGCGTGCCGTTCACGCCCTGCCGGCCGGCGGTACGCAGGAAGTGGCGATCGACGCGCAGCAGCAGGAGCAGCCGGCGCTGACGGATGCTCAGGTCGTGCGGCTCGTGCAGCTCGGGCGGCGGATCGAAGCGCACTTCGGCCGCCCGCAGGACATCGAATGGTGCCTGGGCGACGATGACTTCCGGATCGTTCAGAGCCGGCCGATCACGACGCTGTTCCCCACTCCCGAGACCGGCGACGAGGAGAATCACGTCTACGTCTCCGTCGGTCATGGGCAGATGATGACCGACCCCATGAAGCCCCTGGGGCTCTCCATGTGGCAGCTGACGGCCATGGTGCCGATGCACGAGGCCGGCGGGAGGCTGTTCGTCGACGTCACCCGGCGCCTGGCATCGCCCGCGAGCCGCGCCGGCCTCCTGGACGTGCTGGGGAAGGGCGATCCGCTGATCAGGGACGCCCTGGAGACCGTCCTCGACCGCGACGACTTCGTCCCGTCGGTCCCGGACGCGGATCCCGGCAGGCCTCCGGCCGGCGGTGCGCCCTCCCCGATCGAGACCGACCCGGACCCGGCCATCGTCACCGAACTGATCGGACGCAGCCAGGAGTCCATCGCCGCCCTGGAGCGCGCCATCCGTACGAAGAGCGGACCGGCGCTGTTCGACTTCCTGCTGGAGGCCTTCGAGGAGCACAAGCGAGTCCTCGGCGATCCGCTGAACCTGCAGGCGATCATGGCGGGGATGGAGGCCACATGGTGGCTCAACGACAAGCTGCAGGAGTGGCTGGGCGAGAAGAACGTCGCCGACACGCTGACGCTGTCCGCCCCCGACAACATCACCTCGGAGATGGGACTCGCGCTGCTCGATGTCGCCGACGTGATCCGCCCGCATGCGGAGGTGGTGGCGTTCCTTCAGGGAGTCGAGGACGACGGCTTCCTGGACGAGCTTGCGAAGCTCGCGGGCGGGACCGAGGCGCGCGACGCCATCGAGGCCTACCTCGACCGGTACGGCATGCGCTGCGTCGGCGAGATCGACATCACGAGGCCGCGTTGGCGCGAGCACCCCACCACGCTCGTGCCCGTGATCCTCGACCACGTCAGGAACTTCGAGCCGGGCGCCGCCGAGCAGCGCTTCGAGCAAGGGCGGCAGAAGGCGCAGCACAAGGAACAGGACGTGCTGTCACGCTTGCGGGCCCTGCCGGACGGGGACCGGAAGGCCGACGAGGCCAAGCGGATGATCGACCGGGTCCGAGCCTTCATCGGGTACCGGGAGTACCCCAAGTACGGCATCATCAGCCGCTACTTCGTCTACAAGCAGGCCCTGCTGAAAGAGGCCGAGCGCCTCGTGGCGGCAGGTGTACTGCCTGAGAAGGAGGACATCTTCCACCTCACGTTCCAGGAACTCCGCGACGTCGTGTGCTCGAACCGGGTGGACGGCCGGCTCGTCCAGGAGCGCAAGGACGCGTTCCGCTCGTACCACGCACTCACACCGCCCCGGGTGCTCACCTCGGACGGTGAGGCCCTCACCGGGGCGTACCGGCGCAACGACGTGCCGGCCGGCGCCCTGGTCGGTCTGCCGGTTTCCGCCGGGACCGTCGAGGGACGGGCCCGCGTCATCCTGGACATGGCGGACGCCGATCTCGAAGCGGGCGACATCCTGGTCACGCCCTTCACGGACCCCAGCTGGTCGCCGCTGTTCGTCGGCATCGCGGGCCTGGTGACGGAGGTGGGCGGCCTGATGACCCATGGCGCGGTGATCGCCCGGGAGTACGGCTTGCCGGCCGTCGTGGGCGTGGAGCAGGCCACCCGGCTGATCCGGGACGGGCAGCGGATCCGCGTGCACGGAACCGACGGGTACGTCGAGATCCTGCCTTGACCGACCGCTCCGGGCCCGCGCCCGTCGTGAAAGTCCGAGGCTAGAGCACCGCTTCGAGGATCCCCACGATCTCCCCCTCCGTCGGCTGCCGCGGTGCGTTGCGAGTGACCGCGTCCGCGAGGGCGCCGGAGGCGATCGGGCGCAGCATGTCCGGGCGGACGCCGAGGTCGCGCAGGGGCTGCTTGATGTCGAGGGCGCCGGAGATCTCGCGTACGGCGTCGATCGCGGCGCGGGCCCAGTCGCCGTCGGCGGGCGGGGCGAGGCGGAGTGCGCGGGCGGTCTGCTCGTAGGCGTCCTGGGCGGCCGGGGCGCTGAACTCCAGGACCTCCTCCAGGACGGCGGCGAGGGCGATGCCGTGCGGGGTGCCGGTGTGGGCGGTGAGGGCGTGACCGATGCCGTGGACCAGGCCCAGGCCGGAGATGGTCAGGGCCTGGCCCGCCAGGTGGGCGCCGAGCATCAGCTGGGCGCGGGCCTCCAGGTCCGAGCCGTCACGGTGGGCGGCAGGCAGCCAGCGCCCGACCATGGCCACGGCCTGGGTCGCGTACGCCACCGAGACCGGGTTGGCGCCGCGCGAGGCCAGGGACTCGATGCCGTGGACGAGGGCGTCGATGCCGGTCGCGGCCGTGATCCGGGCAGGCAGGCCGAGCGTCAGCTCCGGGTCGAGGAGCGCGATCCGGGGCTTGACCGAGGAGTGGCCGATGTACACCTTGCGGCATGCGGCGGCGTCCTCGATGACGCCGAAGCCGTTGGTCTCCGCACCCGTGCCGGACGTGGTGGGGATCGCGATGAGCGGCAGACCGTCGAGCCCATCCCAGAGCGCGTCCGCATCGGCCGCCGCCGCGTCGGTGTTGCCGACGAGCAGCGCGATGCCCTTGGCCGCGTCGAGGACCGAGCCTCCGCCGAGGGCGACGACGACCGACGGGCCGAAGGCCCGGGCCCGGGCGGCACCCTCGTCGACGTTGCCGGTGGACGGGTTGGCGCCGACGCCGTCGTACACGCCGTGTTCCAGGCCCGCCGTGTCCAGGACCTTGAGCACCTGGTCGACGATGCCGGCGGCCCGCAGACCCCGGTCGGTGACGACGAACGCGCGGTTCATGCCGAGGGAGGAGACGAGCTCCGGGAGGTGCGCGATGCGGCCGGGGCCGAACTCGATGCGGCAGGTCGGGTCGATGGTCAGCTGGTCGGTGCGGGACTCGCCCATGGCGTTCGGCTCCTGAAGACGCGGCGGGACGTGCGGTGCTCGGAAGGAAGAGGGAGGTGTTGCAGAGGGAGATGGAGTGGGGGCCGGTCCCGCCGAGCCGGCCTGACCGGCCCGGCGGGACGCGAACGGATCCAGCGGATCACACAGAGCTCAGTGCCGCGTCGTCAAGGGCGGCGGCCGGGTTCGGGAGACGGAACTCCGCTCCGGCCAGGGCTTCGTAGAGACGTACCGGGCTCATCTCGCCGGCCAGGTCTCCGTGGTGCGCCTTGGAGCGGCGGAAGATCTGCTCCACGAGCGCGGACAGTTCCGTGGAGACGCCGACCTCGCGGCCGAGGTCGATGGCGAGTCCGAGGTCCTTGCAAGCGAGGGCCATGGCGAAGGAGTCGTCGTAGTCGCCGTCGGCCAGGACGCACAGGATGTCGTTCTCGAGGAAGTTCGAGGCGGCCGGGCTGGCGAGCAGCGAGCTGCGCAGCACGCCGAGGTCCACGCCCGCCTTCACGCCCATGGCCAGCACCTCGGACGTGGCGACGAGGTGGCTGAACCACAGCAGGTTGATCATCAGCTTGACCGTGTAGCCGGCGCCGAGCGGGCCCACGTGCAGCACCTTGTCGGGGTCGCCCATGGCTTCGAGCACCGGCAGGGACATGCGGAAGTCGTCCGCCGTCCCGCCGACGAATATCTGCAGCCGCCCGGCCTCGGCGCCGCGCGCCATGCCGCTGACGGGGGCGTCCAGACGGCGTACGCCGCGCCGGTCGAGCACCTCGGCGGCGACCCGTTCCGCGGCGGCCGGCGTGGAGGTCGACATGTCGATCCACAGGGCGCCCTCGGGCAGCGCCTCGGCGACCCCGCCGCGCAGCAGCACGTCCTCGACGATGCGCGGATTCGGCAGCATCGTGACGAGCAGTTCGGCATCGGTGGCGCACGCCGCCGGGGCATCGGCCCAGCGTGCCCCGAGCGCCAAGTGCTCGGCGGCGGCCTCGGGCCGGGTGTCGTGCACGGTGACCAGGTGTCCCGCGTGGATCAGGTGGCGGGCCATGTGGCTTCCCATGTTGCCCAGTCCGATGAAACCGATCCTCATCGTTGTCCTCGCTACGGCTCTGTAGGGGTGTGCAGGTGACAGGTGTTCAGGTGAAGGGGTGCAGTGCGGTGGTGGGCCGGTCAGGCCAGGTTGATCCAGGTCGTCTTCAGCGCCGTGTACGCGTCCAGCGCGTGCAGGGACTTGTCGCGTCCCGCGCCGGTGGCCTTGAAGCCGCCGAAGGGGGTGATGACGTCACTGGCGTCGAATGTGTTGATCCAGACCGTGCCGGCCCGCAGCCGCTTGGCCGTACGGTGGGCGATCGTGACGTCCCGGGTCCAGACGGAGGCGACGAGCCCGAAGTCGCTCTGGTTCGCCAGGCGTACGCCCTCGTCGACGTCGCCGTCGTACGACACGACAGCCAGCACCGGGCCGAAGATCTCCTCCTGGCCGACGGTGGACGTGTTCGCCACGCCGTCGAGCACGGTCGGCTCGACGAAGGTGCCGCCGGTCTCGGTGAGGGTGCGTCCGCCGCCCAGGAGCACCTGCGCCCCGTCCGTCCTGCCGCGCTCGATGTAGCCGAGGATCTTGGCCAGTTGGGCCTCGTCGACGATGGGGCCCATGACGGTGGCGGGGTCGAGCGGGTCGCCGACGCGGAAGGTGTCGGCGGTGATCCGCTGTACGGCGTCCAGGAGTTGGTCCTTCACCGATGCGTGGACCACGACGCGGGAACCGGCGTTACAGGTCTGCCCCGCGTTGTAGAAGATCCCCCACGCCACGGCGGACGCGGCGGCCTCGATGTCGGCGTCGGCGAGCACGAGCTGCGGGGACTTGCCGCCCGCCTCCACGGCGACCTGCTTGCCGTTGGACTCGCCCGCGTACACCTGGAAGAGCCGGGCGACCTCGGCCGAGCCGGTGAAGGCGATCTTGTCGACCTCGGAGTGGCGGCCGAGGGCCTGACCGGCGACCTCGCCCCGACCGGGGATCACGTTGAACACGCCGTCGGGCAGCCCGGCCTCGGTGGCCAGTGCCGCCAGCCGGAGGGCGGCGAGCGAGGTCTGCTCGGCGGGCTTGAGGACGACGCTGTTGCCGGTGGCGAGCGCCGGGGCCAGCTTCCAGCTGGCGATCAGCAGCGCGTAGTTCCACGGCACGACCGCGCCGACGACGCCCAGCGGCTCCCGGGTGATCAGCGCCAGCGCGTCAGCCGGAGTCGGGGCCACCTCGTCGTACGTCTTGTCGATGGCCTCGGCGTACCAGGCAATGGTCTCGGCGGCCTTGTCCACGTCGATGCGCACCGACTCGGTGATGGGCTTGCCCATCTCCAGCGTGTCCAGCAGCGCCAGTTCCTCGGCGTTTGCCCGGATCAGGTCGGCCCAGCGCAGCAGGACGCTCTTGCGTTCCCTCGGCGCGAGGTCACGCCAGCGGCCGTCCTCGAAGGCGGCGCGTGCGGAACGTACCGCCCGGTCGACGTCCTCGGCGCCGGCGGCCTGGACTTCCGCGAGCACGGCACCGTCGCGCGGCGAGACGCTGGTGAAGCTGTCGCCGGAGGTGGCGTCGGTGAAGGCGCCGTCGATGAAGAGGCGTGTCTCGAAGGTGAGCTTGCTCGCCGCGGTCAGCCACTCGTCGTGCGAGCGCTTGAGCAACTCGTCGATGGTGTACGTCACTTGATCCTCCAGCGGTCGATCGCGTCCTCGTCCAGTTCGACGCCGAGGCCGGGCCTGTCCGGGATCTCGAGGTCGCCCTCGGCGTTCACGCGAACGGGCTCGGCGAGCATGAAGTCGCGGCGCTCGGGCGTCCAGCCGGGCGGGTCGTAGGGGAACTCGAAGAAGGGGCCGCCGCCGACGCCCGCCGCGACGTGCAGGTTGGCGAGGACGCCGATGCCGTTGGTCCAGCTGTGCGGGGTGAACTGACGGTGCTTCAGCTGGGCCAGCTCGGCCAGGGTGCGGGCGCGGTGCATGCCGATCGCGAGCACCACGTCCATCTGGTAGATGTCGAGGGCGTCCTCTTCGAGGTAGCGCAGCAGCTCGGTGGGTGAGTGGTGCATCTCCCCGGCGGCGATGCGGACGCCGGGGTTCTCGGCGCGCAGCCGCTTGAAGCCGTTCAGGTCGGCGTACGGCAGTGGCTCCTCGACCCAGAACACGTCGAGCTCGGCGAGGCGGGCGATGGTCTTGCGGGTCTTCGCGAGGTCGGAGGCGTTCGCCGTGTCGCCGGCCATCCGCCAGGACTGGTTGAGGTCGACCATGATCTCGAAGTCGGCCCCGAGTTCCTCGCGCACGGCACGTACGGCCGCGACGCCCTCGTCGATCCGGTTGCGGTCGATACGGATCTTCAGTGCGCGGAAGCCGGCCTCGCGCACCTTCAGGGCGGTGGCGACCCGCTCCTCGGGCGACTTGAGCTCGCCGGAGGAGGCGTATGCGGGCAGCCGCTTCGCCGCGTTCCCGAAGAGTTCCGACACGGGGCGGCCGTGCACCTTGCCGATGATGTCCCACAGGGCCGCTTCCAGGGGCCAGTAGTGGGCGCCGTGGAAGTTGGCGGTCTCGATCGCCTTGACGTGCCGGGTGATGTCGAGGGGGTCCTCGCCGACGAACAGGTGCTTGTACGTCTCGAAGCCGTCCATGAGGTCACCGGAGCCGATGCCGGTGACGCCCTCGTCGGTGTGGACGCGGACGATCGTGGCGTCGAAGTGCCGGCGAGGCTCGGGGTCCCAGGCGGCGCGGAAGGGCGGGTCCAGTTCGAGGCGCAGCCGGTCCAGGGTGATGTCTGTGATCTTCATCGGGCGAGCACCTCGGCGGTCGGCGTGTAGAACGGGTTCGTCGGCCCCTGCTTGGCGGCGGTCTGTACGTCGGAGACAGTGGGGGTGCCGGTCACGGCGGCCCGTATCGCGTCGTGGGCGGCGGCACGCTGGTTGCGGAAGGACTCGTCCAGGTCGTCAACCGCTGGGTTGATCCACATCGCGGCGATGATCAGCAGGTCGTCGGCCTCCTCGGCGGGGATCAGCCCTGCGTCGACCGCGTCCGAGATCCCCTGAGCGAGTCCGGCCTGGGCGGAACCCCAGGTGGCACGCTGGTGCAGCTCGCCCTCCGCGGCGGCCTTGGCCACGAACAGGGTCAGCGGCTTCACGGGGACGGACGGCCGTACGACCGTCATGAACGGGACGTGCCCTGCGCTCGGTGTGGCCAGCGCCGTCGCCCAGGCGGTCTCGACGGGGCCGCCCTTGCGTCCGATCACGACATTCGTGTGGGCGGCATTGGCGCCCTCACCGACGAAGGACTCGCCGATGAGCGCGGTCGGTGCAAAGGGCGAAGGCATGGGATCTCCTGGATCTCCGGGAGCGGGGAGCTGTGGCGGGCCGGTGGATCCGGCGAGTGAGCGCAAAGCTCGCATACCTCGCAGTTCATCCGGCTCGATGCGGCGAATCTAGGTCGGCCGCCATCCCGTCGCAAGGCGGTCGCGGGAATCGAAATGCCGGTTGCTCTCCTGACAACTTCATACCTGACCTGGGGGTTCCTCAGCCGGTGTGCCCGCATACGATGACCTGCGTGACCGACTCTTCCTCGGCTTCCCGCGGACATGGCCTGCGCCGCGACATCGACCTGCTGGAGGCGCTGGCGTCCGACGAGGCGCAGAACGCCGGCGGCCTCGGCGTCGTACGCCTCGCTCAGCTGGTGGGCCGCGAGAAGACGCAGGTCTCCCGGGCCCTGAAGGCGCTCGCCGCCGAGGGCATCGTCGAGCGTGACCCCGACACCCTGGAGTACCGGCTGGGCTGGCGGTTGTTCTCGCTGGTGGCCCGTACTTCCGAGAGCCGCCTGGTGCGGGTGGCCGAGCCGGTCATGCATACCCTGTCGGCGGATCTGGAGGAGACCAGCCACCTGTGTGTGCTCAGCGAGCGTGAGGTCCTCACCCTGCTGTCGGTCTCCGGGCACTCCTTCCGCGTCCATGGCTGGGAGGGGCGCGGGGTGCCCGCCTGGCGGCTGTCCGCGGGCCGCGTCCTGCTCGCCGACGCGACACCGGACGAGCTGTACGTCCGCTTCGGCACGACCGGTGAGATGCCGGTGCAGGAGCTGTGGACCCTCATCCAGGACGCCAAACGGCAGGGTTACGCGCGGGTGAGCGAGGAGTTCGAGGAGGGCCTGGTCGGGGTGTCGGCACCGGTGCGCGACTTCCGCGGCCGGGTGGTCGCGGCCATCAACATCTCCGCCCCCAAATCCCGGCTCGGCGACCGTCTCGACGTGGCGGGGCGCACGACGGCTCGGGCCGCGGGACGGGTGTCGTCGCTGCTGGGCTGGGAACCCCGGCGCACTCCGCAGTTGCGGGCCCGGCTGACCTGACGGGTCCGCCACTCTCCGTGCCCCCGAGCAAGGCCTGCGAGCGAGTTGCCCTCACAGCAACCACGGTTGCGATCCGCCGAGGTTGTCTTGTCGGCCCCATGACGCCCTCGTAAATTCACCGCGCATCGGACGAGCCCCCGTCCGGAACGGAGAAAAGAGCAGCTCATGAACCTCGCCGGCATCGACCTCCTGGCCAAGGCCCCCCTCGCCGAAGGCGATGTGTTCCTCGGCGGCCGCTGGCTCCCGGCCGCCGACGGACGGACCTACCCCGTCCTCGACCCGGCCACCGGCGACCTGGTCCGCGAGGTGTCCTCGGCCGGACCGGAGGACGCCCGCGCGGCGATCGAGGCGGCCCGGTCCGCCGCGGCCGGCTGGCGTACGACACCACCCCGGCGCCGTTCCGAGATCCTGCACAGGGCCTTCGAGCTGATGCGCGAGCACACGGACACCCTCGCCCGGCTGATCGTGCTGGAGAACGGCAAGGCGTACCGTGACGCGGCCGGCGAAGTCGCCTACGCCGCCGAGTTCTTCCGGTGGTTCGCCGAGGAAGCGGTCCGGATCGGCTCCTCTTTCGCGGACGCACCGGCCGGCGGCTTCCGGCACGTCGTACGCAAGCACCCCGTCGGCGTCACCGCCTTCGTGACACCCTGGAACTTCCCGGCCGCCATGGCAACCCGGAAGATCGCCCCGGCGCTCGCGGCGGGCTGCCCCGTCCTGCTCAAGCCCGCGCCGGAGACCCCGCTCACCGCCCTCGCCATCGCCGCCCTCCTCGCTGAAGCCGACCTGCCCGACGGGCTGTTGAACGTCCTGCCGACCGACCGCGCCCCCGAGGTGGTCTCGGCCTGGCTCGGCGACGAACGGGTCCGCAAGTTCTCGTTCACGGGCTCCACCGCAACCGGCAGGCTGCTCCTGGAGCAGGCCGCGGCGAACGTCGTCAACGTGACCATGGAACTGGGTGGCAACGCCCCCTTCGTCGTCTGCGAGGACGCCGACATCGACGCGGCGGTGAGCGGCGCGATGGACGCCAAGATGCGCGGCGGCGGCGAAGTCTGCATCGCCGCCAACCGGTTCTACGTCCACGAGTCGGTCGCCGCCGAGTTCACCGAGAAGTTCGGCGCGGCCATGGCCGCCGTACGGACGGGCCCCGGCCTGGAGGAAGGCGTCACGCTCGGCCCCATGATCAACCGGGCGGCCGTCGACAAGATCCGCTCGCTCGTCGACGACGCTCTCGGGCGCGGCGCGCAGATCGCCGCGCAGGGCACCACGCCCGACGGGCCCGGCCACTTCCACCCGGCGACCGTCCTCGTCGACGTACCCGACGACGCCCGCATCCTCCACGAGGAGGTCTTCGGACCGGTGGCGCCCCTCGCCACGTTCACCGACGAGGACGAGATGCTGACGCGCGCCAACGCGACGGTGCACGGTCTCGCCTCGTACGTCTACTCCCGCGACGTCGGCCGCGCCCTGCGGATCGCCGAGCGCCTCGAGGCGGGCATGGTCGGCGTCAACCGCGGTCTGCTGTCCGACCCCGCGGCCCCGTTCGGCGGCGTCAAGCAGTCCGGTCTCGGCCGGGAAGGCGGCCGCGAAGGCATCGAGGCCTTCCTCGAGACGCAGTACATCGCCCTCGACTGGCCGCTCTGATCCCTGCCCTTCTCCGCTCTCCCCCGCTCTCCCCTCTGCTCACGTCGCTCAGGACAAGGACCGCCCATGGCAATGACGCCTGCGACCCAGAACCAGCCCAGCACCCCGGAAGTCCCCGACTTCACGCGTGAACGCCGCCGTCTGCACACCAAGTTGAAGCTCGCCACCCAGATCGGGCAGGGCATCGACGGCTACATCATCGGCGGCATCGGCATGGCGATGACCGCGCTGACCGCCGACCTCCACCTCTCGCCCCTCATGCAGGGACTGGTCGGCGCCTCCCCACTTATCGGCATCTTCGTCGGCGGGCCTCTCTTCGGGCGGCTCGCGGACCGGTTCGGCCGCCGCCCCGTGTTCCTCGTCGACATGCTGATCTTCCTGATCGGCTCGGTCCTGCAGTTCTTCGTCGCCGACGGACTCCAACTGTTCCTGATCCGCCTGCTGATGGGCGTGGCGATCGGCGGCGAGTACGCGATCGGCGCGCCGCTGCTGTCGGAGTACGCGCCTCGCCAGGGCCGCGGCCGACTGCTGGCCAGCCTGGAGATCAGCTGGTACGTCGGCTACGCGCTGGCGACCGTCGTCGGCGCTCTCTTCGCCGAGGTCGACGGCGGCTGGCGCTGGTCGCTCGCCAGCAGCGCGGTCATCGCCGTGGTGTGCGTGGCGCTGCGCGGCGGCATCCCGGAGTCGGCGCGCTGGCTGCTGAGCAAGGGGCGCCGCGAGGAAGCCGAGGTGTTGATCGAGAAGTACGGCATCGAGGTCGACGTCGACGCGGAACTCGAGGAGCGTGACGCCCCCGCGAAGGAGGGGTTCGGTGCGCTGTTCCATCGCCGGCACCTGCGCAGCACGGTGTTCGCGAGCGTCTTCTGGGCGGCTCTGGTGCTGCCGTACTTCGCCATCGGCACGTTCTGGACCCAGGTCTTCGAGGCCCTCGACATGGGTGACAACGCGGTCGCGGCGCTGCTCGTCTACTCCTTCACCGCTGTGGCCGGCGTGACGGCGGGCTGCCTCGTCGTCGACCGGATCGGCCGGCGCAGGCTGCTCATCCCGCCGTTCTGGATCACCGCCGGCTGTCTGGCCCTGGTCGCTGTGTGGCCGACATCGACGCCGGTCATCGTCGGCGGATTCCTGTTCTTCATCTTCCTCAACGCCGCTTCGAGCGCACTGACCGCCGTCTATCCCCTGGAGGTCTTCCCGACCGCCCTGCGCACCACGGGCGTCGGCTTCGCCACCGCGATGAGCCGGGTCGGCGCGGCCATCGGCACCTTCCTGCTGCCGATGGGACTGGAGCGGTTCGGGGCGGAGTTCGTGCTCCTCGTCGGTGCGGGTGTGCTCGCCCTCGGTGGTCTGGTCTCGCAGTTCCTGGCCCCGGAGACGACCGACATGGACCTCGCACGGGCGGCGCGCAAGGCACGAGGGGCATAGCCACCGCACGCCAAAGGGACGGCCCCGCGGGCGAGCGCCTGCGGGGCCGTGCACTGTCGAGCGTCACGCGTAGGCGTCGAAGGGGATCCCGGAGGGCTTCGCGTCGTGGAGAGCCCACTGGAAGTCGCCGTCGTCGATCTTGATCGTGGCCGAGCCGAAGTCGGCGCTCATGAGCTTGTCGCGGAATCCGGCCGGATAGCCCTCCCAGCCCACCAGGCGCGGGAAGAACCAGTTGCCGGTGGCGTTCTCCGCCGGTTCGTCGTTGGTGTTGGCGAACCGGAAGCAGTGACTGGAGACGCCGTCCTTGTGGTAGACGATCTTCGGGTGGGTGCCGTCGAAGCGGATCGCCGAACGAGCCGCCAGCTGGTAGGTGTTGTGCTGGGACACGGACACGTATTCGGCCTGGTTGTTGCTGATCCACACAATGACGTGTTCCCAGTCGTGGGTGTGCCCGAGGGCCGCCGGACCGAGGGTGATCTGGTCCTTCTCGAAGTAGCTCGCGTACATCACCGCGCACCAGCCGTTGTTGCACTTCGCGCGTGAGTAGGTGTTGGCGTTGGCCAGCTGGGCGTAGTCGTGGCATTTGCCGTTGACGTCACCGCCGAGCTTGAGACCCGGGTTGAGGATCCGATCAGCGCCGATGGCGGCCGTGGCGTAGCAGCCGTCGCCGTCGTAGTCGTAGGCCGGTGAGAACGTTTGCTCCAGACCGTCGGCGTTCTGCGGCAGCAGGGGCAGGACGTTCGCGTGGGCGCTCGCCGGCAGGGCCACGACGAGCGTCATCGCGCCGAGGGCGCCGAGGGCGGCCTTGGCGAGGGATCTCAACTTGCGCATCACGGCTCCCGGCTCAGCAGTAGAGGTTGCCGCCCGGCGAGACGCCGAGGATCTGCGTGAACCGGTTGTAGGCGTCGACGCGGCTCTGGACCTGCGCCGGGTTCTTGCCGTCGCACTCCAGGGAGCCGTTGATGGACCGGATGGTCTGGCCGAAGCCGGCCTGGTTCACCATGGCGTTGTGGGGGGTCATGGTGCCGGGGCCGGACTGGGTGTTCCAGTACCAAAGGCCGGTCTTCCAGGCGACGGCCGACTCGTTCTGCACCCGCCAGGGGTTGTTCAGCAGATCGATGCCGAGCGCGTCACCCGCGGCCTTGTAGTTGAAGTTCCACGACAGCTGGATCGGACCGCGGCCGTAGTAGGCGGCCTGGCCCGCGGGGCAGCCGTAGGGCTGGTTCCAGTCGCAGTAGTGCGGGTAGTTGGCGGTGTTCTGCTCGACGATGTGCACGAGCCCGCCGGTCTCGTGGTTGACGTTGGCGAGGAAGGCGGCCGCCTCCTGCTTCTTCACCGTGTCGCTGCCGGTGTTGGCGAAGCCCGGGTAGGCGCTGAGGGCGGCGGTCAGGCCGTTGTACGTGTAGAACGAATTCCGGTTCGGGAACATCTGGTTGAACTGCGACTCGCTCACGACGAACCCGGACGGGTTGCCGCCTCCGCTCGCCGGCGCGTTCCACTTCTGGTTGGCGGCGCCGGTGCAGGTCCAGATCTGCAGCCGGGTGCTGTTGGCGCTGTTGTTCTCCCGTACGTCGAGACACTTGTTCGCGGCCGGATTCACGATGTCGCGGGCCGCGGTGACCACCCACTGCTGGTTGGCACCGCCCGAGCAGTCCCACAGCTGGACCGCCGCACCGTCGGCGGTGCTGCGCTCGACGATGTCCAGGCACTTCCCGAGCGCGCGCAGGGTTCCGTCACCCTGGTTGGACCAGATCTGGGCGCCCGTTCCGTTGCAGTCGTAGAGCTGAACGGCGGTGCCGTTGGCGTTGCTTGCGCCCGCCACGTCGACGCACTTGCCGGCAAGTCCGGTGATCGTGCCGTCGGCCGCCTGGGCGGGCGTCACGGTGAACAGCGTGGTGAGAACCGCGGAGAGAACTGCGAAGACCGCGAACCGGCCGACGGGACCGCGTCTGGTACGGGACCGTCTGTGGTGGGAGAGAGGCATGATCGAGGACGCTCCTTCGGTGCGCTGAGGGGCCAAGGGAGGGCGGGGGTTTGCTGGATCAGCCGGTGTAGCCGGCGAACACGCGGGTGAAGTCCCAGTCGGACTGGTTCACGCCGGAGCAACTGTCGGCGGGGCCGCCGGTGCACGGGCGGTCGCGGTTGGCCGACCAGAAGGTCAGCCGCGCCAGGTGGTGTTGCTGGGCGTAGGCGAGCATGGTGCGGAAGTCGTTGACCGTGACGGTCTCGTTCTGGTCGGTGATGCCGTTCATGGACGAGATGCCCATGGACCGGTAGGCCTGGTCGTCGGTGTAGCCGTAGGCGCTCTTCAGCGAGTTCTTCAGGCCTTCGGCCGCCTGTACGGAAAGGTTGCCCATGTTCTGGCCGGCGCCCTCGAAGTTGAACGGCATGATGGTCCAGCCGTCCACGGTCAGCCCCGAGTTCGCCGCCCGGTTGATCAGGCTGGTGTCGGGACCGTTCTGGCCCGTGCCGATGGTGACGTAGACCTTCAGGCCGGAGTTGTTCGCCTTGACGGTCTTCAGGGCGTCGACGGTGCGCTGTTGCACGGTCGGGTTGCTGTAGGCCTCGGCCTCGATGTCGATGTCGATGGCCTTCAGGCCGTAGGCGCTGATGACCTTCTGGTAGGCGGCGGCCAGTTCGCTCGCGGTGGAGCAGGAGCTCTCCAGCTTGTTGCCGCTCCAGCCGCCGAAGGACGGGACGACGTCCCCGCCGTTCGCCCGCACGGTGTTGATCGTCTGCTGGTCGACTCCGCCGGTCAGCGCGCGGCTGCCGTCCCACTGGGGGTTGCAGTAGCCGTTGCTGAGGACGAACGCGAGGGTGAAGTACTTCACGCCGGTGGCGTTGGTGACCGTGGTGGGGTTGGGCGGGCTCCCCCAGCCGTTGTAGAGGTACGGCGCCACGGCCATCGGCGCGGAGGGGGTGTCGCCGTCACCGGGGGCGGGTGCGTTCCACTTCTGGTTGGCACCGCCGCCGCAGCTCCAGATCTGGATGCGGGTGCCGTTCGCGGGGTTGTTGTCGGTGACGTCCAAGCACTTGTTCGCCTGCGGGTTGACGATGTCGCGCCCGGAGGAGACCGACCACTTCTGGTTGGCGCCGCCGGTGCAGCTCCACAGCTGCGCCTTGGCTCCGTCCGCGGTCGAACTGCCGGTGATGTCGAGGCACTTGCCGAGGGCCTGGATGGTGCCGTCGCGGCCGACCGTCCACTGCTGGGCGGCGGTGCCGTTGCAGTCGTGGAGCTGTACGGCTGTGCCGTTGGCGGAGTTGGCTCCGGCGACGTCGAGGCACTTGCCGGCGAGGCCGGTGACGGTGCCGGTGGCGGCCTGCGCGGGCGATGCGGTGAGCAGGCCGGTGGCGAGGCAGAGCACAGTGAGTGAGCAGGCTGCGGGGAGAGGTCTGGGCATGCGCGCGGAGAGCCCTTCGTGGGGGGTGTGAACGACCGATACGCATTCACCTCGTGAACGGTGAGTGCGTCGCACGGTGCCTGGCTGACCCGTGAACCTAAAGGTATGGACCATTTTCGTCAAGACATGAAGTAAGCCGTGAGAGAAGCAATTTGGAGCCCCCGCCCAGCCGCCTCCGCGGCTCCCCGCATGCAGCTGGCAGGATGCACGCATGGCGAACACCCAGTCGATCTCCTATGAGCGGATTGCCGAAGTGCTGACCGAACTCGGCATGATCACCAAAGAGCAGGCCCAGAGAGCCCTGGACCAGGCCGCCGCCTACGCGACCGAGCCGATGGCACGACGCCGTGAAATCGCCGACGCCCTCGAATCCATCGGCGTGGCCGTGTCCATCCACGCCGACGACGTCGACTTCGCCGACGAGCACTACGAATGGCTCCTCGACGAGGCCGCAGCCCTCACGGGCGGCAGCGTCACCGTCTCCAACTACCGTTTCGACAAGGCCAACCCGGACGACGAGGACTGCGGCCTGGGAACGGTGCACTTCGAATGCAACGGCCGGCCCCTCTCCTTCGGCATCGAGCAGGAGTCGAACGACTACCTCGACATGGGAGCGGCGCAGCAGGCCATCGAATCGCTCACCGCCCATGACGACCCTCGGGAGTTCCGCTGCGTCGAGCTGGAAGGCTCGGACCCCGGCGACGACTACATGGTCCTGGCCACAGCCGAACAGCGGGACGGCCTCCTACGACACCTGGGCATCGTCTTCGAAGCCCCCTTGCGCTGAAGCCGCCACCCGCGACCTCGAAGGATCACCGCATGGCACCTGGACCTGGCCACCCTGCCGATTCCGCCGAGCCCGGACCCACCCATCACCTCGTCGGCGAGGAGGCCGGTGCAGTCCGCCGCTTCTGGAGCCGGCTCGGCCTTCCCGGACTGGTCGACGTCCACACGCACTTCATGCCCGAGCGCGTTCTGCGCAAGGTGTGGGACTACTTCGACGCCCTGGGGCCGCTGACCGGTGGAGTCGAATGGCCGATCACGTACCGGCAGGAGGAGGCCGAACGAACAGCCCTGCTCCGCGAGTTCGGCGTACGGTCCTTCACCGCGATGCTCTACCCGCACAAGCCCGGCATGGCCCGATGGCTGAACGGCTGGGCAGCCGACTTCGCCCGCCGCACCCCCGACTGCCTGCACACGGCGACCCTCCACCCCGAACCGGGCGTCGAAGCCTACGTCCGCGATGCCGTCGAGGCGGGTGCGCGCGTCTTCAAGGCACACGTGCAGGTGGGGGCGTACGACCCAGCCGACGAACTGCTCGAGCCGGCATGGGGGCTGCTCGCCGAAGCCCGGATTCCGGTCGTGATCCACTGCGGCTCCGGGCCGGCGCCCGGGAAACACACCGGACCCGACCCGATCGCACGGGTACTGGCCCGGCACCCCCGGCTGCGGCTGATCATCGCGCACCTCGGGATGCCCGAGTACGAGGAGTTCCTCGGCCTCGCCGAGCAGTACGAGGAGGTGCGGCTGGACACGACGATGGCGTTCACCGATTTCGCCGAACAGCTCACGCCGTTCCCCCGCCGGGCCCTGCCCCGCCTGGCCGACCTCGGCGAACGCATCCTGCTCGGCTCCGACTTCCCGAACATCCCCTACCCGTACATCCACCAACTCCACGCCCTGGAGCGGCTGGGACTCGGAGACGCATGGCTGCGAGCTGTGTGCCACGACAACGCGGCCCAGGTCTTCGGACTGGAACTGCAAGCGGGGCTGCGGCGTCCGGACCTGACATGAAGGAAGAGATCAAGGGCCTCGCCGGTTTCCTCGTGGCCGGTCTGGGTGCCGCGGCGGCGCTGCTGGCCTGGGCACCCCTGGCACGGGTCAATGTGGAGGGCGGCTTCGAGGGGCTCCACCGGGACCTCAGAGTCCTCTACATCGACCTACCGCTGGTCGCCGCGGGCGGCGCCCTGGTACCACTCACCTTCTGGCTGCTCACCCTGCGCCACTCCCACCGCCCGTGGCTCGCCGCCCTGGCCGCGGTCGCGGCGGCCGCCCTGGGGATCTGGGGTCTTACGAGTTGGTGGGCTCCCTATCAGGCACCTGAGTTCGGCTACTGAGAGGGCCCGCACATGACCACCGCACGCCGTCGCACCCGCCTCGCCCTCACCCTCGCCGGCGTGCTGATCGCCGCCATCGGCCTGCTCATCTACGTCCCGGCGAGCATCGACTCCGGCGCCGCGGACCAGGCCGCCGTCGGCGCCTCCGCGGGCGACTGGGACGACGTCCTCGGCTACAAGGCCGACTACGCCGCAGACGAGGCGGCATTCCAGGCCGACGCGGACAAGCGGATCGCGGAGGAGGACAAGACGTTCGGGCTCGTACTGATCGGCCTTGGTGCCGCTGTCACCGCTGCGCGATGGACCGTGCGGCCACGGCGATAGCCGGTGCGTGCAGCATGGCGGGGCCGCTGCGTCGGGTACCTGGGGCGGCCATGCCCGCCGCCCCCGGTGTCACCCGGTTCACAGCGACGCGGTCTCCGACGCGGTCGTCCACGCGAAGCCGTCCGGGTCGGTGAAGGTCCCGGCGTCGCCGCCGATCGCGAGCCGGTGTGATCCTGTGCCGTCCGGCGAGATGCCTGCGACCTTGGCCAGGCCGCGGCGCTTGTAGAGCGCCAGCTTGACCGGGCCCGCGCCGGTGACGAACTCGACGTACTTGCCGCCGAAGCTCTTCGCCACGGCGAGGCCGTGATCGACGTAGAACTGCTTGCTGGCCTTCACGTCCTCGACGCCGAGCAGGAGCACGATCTCGTCGATCTCCCGCGTGGCCGGGCCGGTGTCCTTCTTCGACGACGACGCGATCTGCCAGATCGTCCCGTCCGGAGCCTGTACGACGCCGCCGTAGCCCCAGAGCGACTTGGCGGCGGGCTTCAGCGTGGTGGCACCGGCTGCCACGGCTGCGTCGACGAGGGCGTCGACGTTGCCCGGCTGGGACACCACGAGCGACAGCGTGAATCCGCGGAAGCCGGTCGTCGGTGCCTCGGATGCCGCCAGGCGTACCTGGTTGGCGAGCCCGAAGGCGGTGGAGTAGAAGCTGCCGGCGGCGGCGGGGTCGGCCACCTCGAGAGTGACGAATTCGATGGAAGTCATGGGAATGACGCTAGTCACGGCCGGGGACCGGCGCTTCTTGATTCCTGACCGGAACCGCCGACCGGGTAGTCCTGCCGGAAGTCGGCAGACCGGTTCATCAGTACTCGTTGCTGCGCCGCAGCCCGAAGGGCCGGCCATCCGGGTCGACGAGAAGGCGATGCAGAGGCGTGTAGAGCCGCTTGGCCGTGCTGGAGAGGCTCGGCCGGCGATACGCACGCAAACGCCCGGGCGGCCGGGGGCCGTGGCGGCCGTCGTCGTGCCAGGCATCCAGTGCGGCGGCGCTCGCGGCGAAGGCGTCGAAGGCCGTCAGGGGATCGCAGAGCGCGTCGGGCGCGCGGGGAACCCCCGGTGCTTCCAGATCCAGGTGCTCGCGCATGAGTTCCAGACGCAGATCTCTGGCGAAACCGCGCGCGCCGTCCCCGAGACCACCGGGGTCGCGTGGCTCGCGCGGGTCCGGGCTCTCGTCCAGGACGGCACAGGTGAGTTCCGAGTCGTGGGTCCAGGAGCGGAGGTTGATGTTGTCGGAGCCGACCGAGGCCCACACGTCGTCGATCACACACACCTTGGCGTGCACGTACACCGGCGTCCCGACGTGGTTCTCCAGCCCGTACGCCGCGACCCGCCCGCCGCCGGCGCGGCGCAGCCTGTCCAGGGCGGTGATCCGGCCGATCAGGTTCATCGGCAGGGTGAGCCGGCCGTCCTGTTCGGGGACGCTGGGGATGACCGCGATCAGACGCAGGTCCGGGTGGGCGTCGAGTGCCTCGGCGAAGCATTCCACGACGTGCGGGGACCACAGGTACTGGTCCTCCAGGTAGATCAGGGCCCGGGCCCTGCGCAGCGCCTTGCGGTAGCCGCGCGCGATACTGCGCTCGCCGTCCGGGGCGAAGTCGTAGCCGCGCAGCAGCCGGTTGGGGTAGGTGCGCAGGACCTGGACGATGTGGGTGCCGCAGGGCGGGGGGTCGGGTGTCTGGGCGGGCAGCCGGTCGGCACGGGTGTCCTCGTCATGAGCGAGCTCGCGCAGGCGGACGAGCGGGCTGCGGGTGAGCGGTGCGGGGTCTTCCCAGCGTTCGCGGAAGCCGGCCTCGATGTCGCCGACGGCCGGTCCGCGGATCGCGAGCTGGATGTCGTGCCACGGTGGGTGCGGTCCGTATGCGGCGGCGATGCGCAGTGACTGGGAGTCTCCGCGGTGCGCGGCGTCGTCGTTGCGGTTGTGGCACAGGTCGATACCGCCGACGTACGCGACGTCGTGCTCCGGTCGGTCGGGATGCCGGAGCACGACGAGCTTCTGGTGGTGCGAGCCGCCGGGACGTACCCGCATGTCGAGCAGGCACTCGCCGCCCCCGGCTTCGATCGCGTCGCCGAGGTGCCGGTTCTCGGCCTCGCTGAACTGGAAACGGTCCAGGTGGGAGCGCCAGAGCAGACCCTTGACGATCACTCCTCGGCGTGCCGCCTCAGCCAGGACGGTGCCGATTTCGCTCCCGGGGCCATCGAGGCGCTCGTCGGGGTCGCCGCGCCAGTCGGTGAACAGGAGCAGGTCTCCTGCGCGCTGCGCACGGATCGTGCCGAGGAGGGCCGGGAAGTACGTCGCGCCGTGGACGAGCGGCCGCACCAGGTTGCCGTACGACCACGACCGTCGGTCCGACCGACGGCTGTCCAGACGTGTGGCACTGTTGCCGCGCTCGGCCGAGGTCAGCAACCAGTCGCTCAGTTCCACAGCCCAAGCCTCCCGATTACACACACGGGTACCCGGTTCGCGCCCCCTCACCCTGGCTCCGAAAGCCGTCAGCTCTTCGCGACGGGGTGGTACCGCAGGTTCACCTCCGCGGTTCGGTCGACGCCGTTGAGCAGTTCGAGCCGCACGGGCACGCCCCCGGGGTTGTCGAAGAATCGGACCCCGTCGCCGAGCAGCACCGGCGCGACGTGCAGGTCGATCTCGTCGACCAGGCCGCGATCGAGGAGTTGCCTGCCGATCGTGGGCGAGAACACCTCGAGGTTCTTGCCGCCGGCGGCCTCCAGCCCGATCCGGACCGCCTCGGCCACATCGCAGTTCAGGAACGTCACGCCCTCGGCTTGCTGCGCGTCTTCAGGATGGTGCGTCAGGATGAAGAGGGGCCCCTGCCACGCGCCGCCGTAGATGGCGCCGGGCTCGGGGTAGGCGTCCCAGCCGTTCCGGCCACCCAGCACGGCGCCGGTCGTCTCGACGTACTCCTCGATGATGCCGGGCCGGGACGAGATGCCCGTCAGCCAGTCCATCGCATGCTCCGGCCCCGCCACGAACCCGTCCAGCGACATGCTGAAGTGCAACAGCACCTTCCCCGCGGCCGTCTGTGGATCCGTGTCCGGCAGGGCCCTGGGGAACGTGCCGTCGGGGCTCTGGGAAGTCTCTGCGGCGGCCATGATCGGTTCCTCTCGTCGGCGGTCCTCCTACTTGTCGACCGGTCCCGCCGCCGAAATTCATCGTCGGACGGCCGACGTCACGACAGATCGGCCGAAGGCGCGTCCGGGAGGCTTTGGCGCAGCCGTTGGGCGTCCCGGAAGAGGCGGTTCGTGTGGCCGGCGAGCACGCCGCCCAGCAGCAGCTCGGGACGGTAGAAGGCCCGCGCGGCGGCGGCCACCTCCCGTGCCGGCAGGTCGATCTGGATGATGTCAGTGCGGCGGATCTCGTCGATGGAGCTTCCCCAGACGACGCGCCGAAGATTCGCCCATGCCATCGCGCTCATGCACATCGAGCAGGGCTCGCCCGTGGTGTAGAGGGTGGTGTCGGACCAGCCCTGGTTGCCGTGGCGATCCACGTAGTCGTTCATGGCGACCACCTCGCCGTGCAGCAGCGGGCTGTCCGCCCCGGTGTTGACCCCGCTCCCCCGGACCTCGCCGGTGCGGTGGTCCACGATCACCGCGCCGAACGGCCACTCGGGGTTCCTCCGAGCCTCCTCGATGGCCCGCCACATGAACTGCTCGTGACGGGTGCCGGTGACGGTTCGCAGGTCCGTCGCCGCGTTCGGACCGGGGCCGAAGTCCGGGGCGGCGTGGGTCTCCTGCACCGCATGCCGAGGGAGTGCGATGGGCGCCGCAACTCCCGTCGCCACTGCTCCGAACCTACCGAGGAACTGACGCCTGCCCGAGTCCATACGCTGCTCCTTGCCCGTCACCGACAACCGCACGGAGTGATCAAACCATCACAGATGGTTTCCGATCCGGCTGGGCATCATGCCTCCGGCTCATGGCGCACCCAGCCCGAGGGGCCGGCACAGGCCCGGTGCGCCACGAGTCAGACCAGTTCGGGTTGCGGTTCCAGTTGTCGCCCCGGTGCGATCTTCGGTTCCCAGAGTTTGGTGGTCCGCATGTAGCCGAGGATCACCGAGACCATCGCCAGAATGAGAAGTGGCCCGAACACCAACGGATATCTGGCCATCTCCATCGGCAGATAGCGATACGACACCAACAGGGCCGCGAAGACCGTCGTGCCGTAGGCGACCAGCTGGATTCCCGACCGATCCCAGCCACGAGCGAGCGACCGCATCGCCGCCTCGATCGTGAGCGCGAACACCACGCCGGCGACGAGGTCCACGCCGTAGTGGTATCCGAATCCCAGAGTTGCGCCGAGCGTGGCAAGCAACCAGAAGGTGCCTGCGAATCGCAGAATCCTCGGCCCCTTGCGGGAGTGGACGAAGATCACGGTGGCCCAGGCCGTGTGCAGGCTGGGCATGCAATTGCGTGGGGTGATCTCGTCGAACGGCATCGCGTGCGGCGCACTGATCGGCGGCGCCGTCTCCGGCCACAGGTTGGCGACCGCCCACTGCCCGCCGTCGACGCCGTAGGCGAAGATCGGTCCGACGACCGGGTAGATCATGTAGATGCCCGGCCCGAGGAGGCCGATGACAAGAAACGTGCGCACCAGATGATGGCTCGGGAAGCGGCGTTCGACGGCCACGTGGCGCAGTTGGTACAGCGCGACGACAACCGAGGCCACCGCCAGCTGGACGTAGACGTAGTCGAGAACGTGGGCGCCGACCGGACCGGTGGCCCGAACCATGCGACCCACCAGCCACGATGGGTTGCCCAGCGCCTGATCGGCGGTTGCCACGTACTGGTCCAGCACCATCGGGCGGGTCTGCGACGTGATGTGCAGCCATGCGTCGCCGGTCTTACGGCCGGCCACCAGCAGCAGGCCCAGGCCGACGCCCTTCAGCAGCAGGACACGTTCCCGGCCGGTGCGGCGCGTGACAGCGATGACCGTGCAGCCCAGCATCACCCACAACGCGCCGTTGCCGAAGGGATGGCCTTCGGTCACCTTTATGCCGGCAGCCCACCGCACCACGACGAATATGAGGTCGATGCCGATCGCGGTGCCCACCGCGATGAACCGGTGCCGCCGGGTGAGCACCACCATCATCAACGCCATACCGGCGTAGAGCAGGAATCCCGACTTGGGCGGGAATATCACCTCTCGCGCCTGCGTGGTGATCGGCCCGGGTATGCCGTAGTGGCGCGCCGCGATCTCCAGCGCGACGAGGAACCCGAGGGTCACCACACCCGCAACGGTCCACAGCATCGCCCGTGGTTGACGCCACACGGCGACGGCGAACTTGATTCTGTTTTTTATTCGCGAGAACGCCCGCGACGACATGGATATCAATTTGTTTGGCCGGTTTTCGGATGTTAGGTAAACAGGTCACTTTGCTCTGATTGGTACGGATTTCGGTCAACAGTTGGCGATGAGGGCGATCATCGCGAGTTCGAACATGTTAGCGGAGAAGGCCAGTAGGTTTCGGCTCGGTGAACTGACGCTCGCTCAGTGCGGCGACAACCCGCCCGACAGCCCGCCCATCAGCCCGCCTTGGCGCTGCCGGTACCGGCCTTCGGGGGAATTCCGCGTCGGCTGCGCGGTCCGGTGGCCGCCGGGTGGTACGGGCATGAGATGGCCACGCCCCCCGATCCGCCCGCCTCGCCGCTCGAGCACCCGAGCGGAGTGGAGTCGCGCGTGCCGGGGCTGCTGCGGGTCGCCGCCGCGTACGCATGGCGGATCATCGCCATCGGCATCGTCGTCCGCGTCGCCTTCTCCGTGCTCGGGGAGTTCCACCGGATCGCCGTCGCCGTCTTCCTCGGTCTTGTCATCGCCGCCGTACTCCGCCCCGTGGCCGGCCTCCTCGCCCGCTACATGCCCCGGCCGCTCGCGGTCGCCGTCGCGCTCATCGGCGGCATCGTCCTCATCCTCGGGGCGCTGGCCCTGGTGGGGGAGACGGTGGCGGACCAGCGGAGCACGCTGGAGCGAGAGTTCGTGACGGGGATCGACCGGATCGAACGTCAGCTGGAGGAGCCTCCGTTCCGGCTCCCCCCGGACCTGTTCAATGATCTCCAGTCCCGGATCGGCAAACTCCTGTCGAGTCACCGCTCGACCCTCATCAGTACGGCGCTCAGCGGCGCGAGCCGGCTGCTCGAGGTGCTGACCGTGCTCGCTCTGGCCCTGTTCTGCGCTGTCTTCTTCACGCACTCCGGCGAGAAGCAGTGGCAATGGCTGTGCGACCAGCTCCCCATGGCGGCGCGTCAGCGTTTCGCCGTCGCGGGAGGTGCCGCCTGGCGGACGTTCACCGGTTACACGCACGGCATCCTGCTGGTCGCGGCAACCAACGCGGTCCTCGTGGGCATCGCGCTGCTCGCTCTCGGGGTGCCCCTCGCCGTGCCGTTGGCGCTGCTTGAGTTCGCGGCCGCTTTCATCCCGCTGATCGGCTCGCCGATCGCTCTCGCGGTCGCGGCCGTCGTCGCGCTGGCCTCCAAGGGAGTACTGGTCGCCCTGCTCGTCGTGGCCCTGATCGTGGTCATCGGACAGATCGAGGGCCACCTCCTGCACCCCATCGTGATGAGCTGGGCCGTCCGCCTGCACCCGGTGGTGGTCGCGCTGGCGGTCGTCGGCGGAGCGGTGGCGGCGGGGGTGATCGGCGCCGTGGTGGCCGTACCGGTGGTGGCCGTGGTCTGGTCGGTGTGCCAGGCACTGCGGGGCCGCACCGACGAACCGGAAGGGGTCGGGGCGAGGTCCGGCGACGACAGCGCCTGAGCCGTATTCGGTGACCGGTCTGGGGGTGGGCCGGGGTGCGTTGACGGATGAGGGCTGGGAGTGGATGCCGCTGCGGGAGCGGGGCATCGGGAGCCGACGGCCGGTCCGGCCGGTTCAGCAGGTTCAGCAGGTATGGCCGGTATGGCGCCGGTACGGCCGGTCAGTGGCCGGCGGCGGCCTTGACCAGAGCGACGGCCAGCCCGATCACCGCGTCGAGCACGCCGGCCAGGACGCCGGCCGTGGTGCTGTTGCCCATGCGGACACCGCCGTACCAGCCCCAGCCGAACAGGCCGGCCACGTTGACTCCAGCCGCGGCGAACAGAGCGGTGTCCAGGTCCATCACGTCCAGGGCCGCGGAGCCGATCAGGATGAGCGGACCGACCGCGGACAGCAGCAGCGGGCTGCTGACCCACAGCATCCGGCGCAGCTCCGCGCCGGTGGCCACCCGACCGTGCACCGTGCGGTGGGCCTGTTCGTCGGCGACGAGCGTCGCGAGCCAGAGACCGACCGCGGCGGCCGCCACACTGGCCGCGGCCCCGGCGACGGAGGGGTGCTCGGCCGCCGTCAGGCCGATCACCACGGAGATCATGGTGATGGTCGCGTACAGCCGCTCCTTGAGCCAGTTGAGCCAATCGGCCGTGGTCCGCGGGTCATTGCCCGCCCCGGCCGCCGGGCCGCCGGCCGGGATGGGCCTACCTTCGGCGCCCTCGGTGTCGTCGTGGCCCATGCGGTCAGCGTAGGTGTTCGACCGGACCTGCCTGACGCTCCGTCAGGGTGTGTCGCCGGGGCGGCGGCGGCCGTACGCCGGGTGTGCGTGCCTGCGGTGCTCTCGTACGGGTCTGCAAGGTGCCCTCCCCGCTGTACCGGCTCAGCGGCGCAGGACCCGGCGCTGTACCGACTCCAGCGGACCGTGGGAGAACCGACGCAGCCACAGGGTCGAGGCGGCCACGAGGAGGACGCAGACCGTCGCCCACAGGCCCATGACCCACCAGGGACCGCTGTCGGCGAAGTGCTCGGCCAGGCCGAGGCCGATGCCGTAGCAGGCCAGCATGCACAGCACGTTCTGCAGGACGTAGGAGGACAGCGCCGTACGGCCGACCGCGGACAGTCCGTGGGTCAGGAAGGCCGGGAACCACCCGCGGTCCAGGGCGACGCCGACCAGACCCATGTAGCCGACGGCGACCACCGGGGCGGCGACATAGCGGCCGAGGAAGAAGAACTCCTCACCGCCCAGCCACAGGGCCGCGTTGAACGGAATGCCCAGCCCCAGGCCCCAGACAGCCATCCGCGAGCGCAGCCGCCGACCCCGGTCGGTGGGCTTGAAAGCTCCGGCGCGGTGGAGACGGACGCCGAGCAGGAAGAGGAAGACCAGCAGGCCGAAGGAGATGACCGGTTCCATCCGCAGGGCGATCGCGTTCTCCAGCCGGAAGGCGATCTGGTCGAACCAGCTGCCGTGGGCGTACACGTCCACCGCCGCGTCGGACACCTCGTTCCCGGAGTCGTCGGAGGGAGCGGCCAGCAGGGCGAGCGTGATGAGCGACATCAGGACCACGTGCACGCTCACCGACGTCCACATCACCGCGCGCCGTACCCGCTCGGAACGCGCCAGCAGCCTGGCGATCAGCAGAGCCGTCAGGGCGTACCCCATCAGCACGTCGAACCCGAAGACCAGTACGAAGTGCAGCGTGCCCTCGGCGAACAGGAACAGCGCGCGGGGCCGGTAGCCGCGCGGCCACGGGGTGCCGCGGCGCGCGGCGGAGTCGTACTGAATGGCCAGACCGACGCCGAACAGGATCGTCAGCAGCGACAGGAACTTCCCGTCCGCGAGGAACCGGAACAGCGCCTCAGCCGGCTCGCCGAGCGGGTCCGGCATGGGCGTCCCCTGCAGGAACGCCCACTCGGAGCCAGGCGTGGCGAAGATCCACACGTTCGTCATCAAAGTGCCGAGAATCGCCGCTCCACGCAGCACATCGAGCAACGGCAGCCGGGCCGGCGACGCGGGCTGCGTGGAGGACGTGTCGTCGAGGGACGCGCGAAGGCTGTAGGGCATACCTTCAGGTTCTCGGCGCTTTACGGCCCGATCGTCGTGCGACCGGACGAAAACGACGTACATCCTTCGATGCAGTGCAGGCGTCGGAACAGGCACCGGTACCTCGGGAAACGAGCACCTGCCTACGAGAGGCCTACCGGATCGTCCAGCGCTGGGAGTTCCCGCCGGTGCACGGCGCTGTGAAGACGCGGTCGTTCGCCGTCACGCGGTGAGGCGCCTCGACGCGGCTGGCGCACAGGCTCACCAGAAGCAGCCCACCATGCGCACCGCGCACACGGAACATTCGTCCAAGACAAGCGCCGAGAAGTCGGCCACCGTAGAGGCATGCGCAGCTACGAAGTGGGCCCCTCCCCCACGGACCGCGAGGCGGCGAACGGCTGGGAAGTCGCCCATCTGCACGGCGGCACGTCTCTGAACGGCGTGTGGATGGCAGGGTTCCGCGACCGTGTCGCCGGTGGGCTGGATCTGCAGGTCCTCCCCCAGCCTGCCGTGATCGTCGTCATCGGGCTCGGAGTTGACCCGCTCACGGTCGAAGGTCCCGCGGGGCACCTGCCACTGAACAGCTTCGTTGCCGCGCTGTCGCCCGGTTCGGCCCGGATCCGCGGCGAGCGGGTCGAGTGCATCGAGATGCGCTTGTCTCCCCGGGCCGCCTATGAACTGCTGGGTGTCTCCCCGTACGAACTGGACCGCTCCATCACTCCTCTGGAGGACCTGTGGGGGCGTCATGAGGAGCGCCTGCGCGCGCAGTTGGGTGAGGCGGCGACCTGGCAGGAACGCCTGGCGCTGATGGACGAGTTCCTCATCAGACGTGCTGCCGACGCACCGGCGATGGCGCCTGAGGTCGCCGCCGCCTGGGATCTGATCGTGAACCAGCGGGGACGGGTACGGGTCGACGACCTCGCCGCATCCTGCGGGTGGAGCCGCAAGCGGCTGTGGTCCAGGTTCACCGCGCAGGTCGGCCTCACACCCAAACGCGCCGCCATGGTGGTCCGCTTCGACCACGCCGCCCGAGCGCTGACCGTCGGCCACAACGCCGCCGACGTCGCCTTTGCCTGTGGATACACCGACCAGTCCCACCTCCACCGGGACGTACTCGCGCACGCCGGATGCACACCACGCGCCCTCGCCGACAGGAACACGACCGCCAGTTAGCCCTTTCAGGCCGAGACCCAAAGCCCAGGCCAGGGCCCGGAACCCAGACATGGACATGGACCTGGGCTGATACAGACCTGCCACGCGCCCGCGCGCCTCGCCGCCGACGCTTGCGCCCGCACGCTCCTCCCGCCCCTCCCACGGCCCAGGCACCTAGGCACCCGCAGACACCAAACACACAGCCGAACAAAAAGGACCGCACCTATGACGAACCCCGACACCCAAGCAGCGCCCTCAGCCGACCGCGACCTGATCGGCCGGCTCACCTTCGGAACCATGGCCGCACAAACCATGCGCGCAGCAGTCCAGTTGAAGGTTGCGGAGCTGATCGGCGACACCCCGCGCACGGCCACCGACGTGGCCGCCGACGCCGGAGCCCACCCCCAGCAGATGACGCGGCTGCTACGTGCCTTGGCCGCGCTCGGCCTCTTGCGGGAACACGCTCCCGACAGCTTCTCGCTGACCGGCGCGGGCGCCCTGCTCAGCGCCGAACACCCCGACTCACTCGCGTCGTTCGTGGGCGCATTCACCGATCCGACCGTGGTACGCGCCTGGGAACACCTGGATGGCAGCGTCCGCACCGGCGAGGTCGCCTTCGACACCGTATTCGGCACCGACTTCTTCTCCCACCTTGCCCAACGCCCCGAACTGTCCGTGCAGTTCAACGCCGCGATGAGCCAGGCCGTCTCCGAGACCACCGCCGCGCTGCCGCACGCCTACGACTTCGGCCGGTTCACGACCGTCACGGACGTCGGCGGAGGGGACGGAACCCTCCTGGCCGGGGTGCTCGACGCGCATCCGCACCTCACCGGCGTCGTTTTCGACACCACGCACGGCCTGGACGAAGCAGCCAAGACGCTGGAGCGGCACGGACTGAACGACCGCTGTTCGCTGGTCGCCGGAGACTTCTTCAGTTCCGTCCCCGCAGGCTCGGACCTCTACCTGGTGAAGAGCATCCTGCACGACTGGACGGACGACCAGGCAGTCACGATCCTCAGCCACTGCCGCGAGGTACTGCCCCCCGGCGGTGCCGTCCTGATCGTGGAGCCCGTGCTTCCCGAAGCCGTCGCCGCCCACACCGAAACCGACAGCCTCGACAGCGCGATCACCTACCTGAGCGACCTCAACATGCTCGTCAATCTCGGCGGCAAGGAACGCACCCGCAACGACTTCCAGGACCTGTGCCATCGCGCGGGCCTGACCCTCACCACGGTCACCCCGCTCGCTGACGCCGAGCCCTTCTCGATCCTCGAAGCCACAGCCAGCCCCATAGGCCCCAATAGCCGGTAACGCCGCTCCACACCATCGCTCGGACATGCGCGGGCCCGGCCCGGACCCACTGGCCCGGGCCGGGCCCGCCCAAGGTCACCTACCGTCAGCTCGACGAGTCGGCGAACATGCCGGGCTCGTACGTACCTCCCGGCATGCGGGTGATCACACCCAGCCGGTTGGCCGCGTTGATCATGGCTACCAGGGAGACCAGCGCGGCGATCTGATCGTCGTCGTAGTGCTTGCGCACCTGCGCCCAGATCTCGTCGGACACGCCGTGGTTGGCGTCGGCGAGCCGGGTGCCCTCCTCGGTCAGCGCCAGCGCGGCCCGCTCGGCCTCGGTGAACACGGCCGACTCGCGCCAGGCGGCGACCAGATGAATCCGGACCGGCGTCTCACCGGCCGCTGCGGCTTCCTTGGTGTGCACGTCGACGCACCAACCGCAGCCGTTGATCTGGCTGGCGCGAAGTTCGACCAACTGCTGCAGGCCCTCGGGCAGCGACGACTCCGTGATCGCCAGGCTCACGTGGTACATCCGCTTGCCGACCTTGGCGCCGACCTTGTTGGCCATCAGGTTGAAACGGGATTCCATTGGCTTCGTCCTCACTTGTGCGACGGCGGCACCGCGCGAAGGGTCTGCGCGGCGTCCGGACGAACACCAGATGCCGAGGCTTCGCTCCTTGTGACGGTGACGATGGTGTGACGTGTGCCACCGAGATCGGATGTCACAAATCAGCGGGTACCGGCATCTTGTGCGTGAGGAACGCCGGACAGCGAACAGGTGGGAGTCAGCCGTGACCGAGCGCAACGCGCAACCGAAGGACACCGCTGAGCTTTTTGCTCCGGAACACGGGATGAACTCCGCCACCGAGGCGTTCGTCGCACACCGGAATCTGCTGTTCACCGTCGCCTACGAGATGCTCGGCTCGGCCGCCGACGCGGAGGACGTCCTGCAGGAGACCTGGCTGCGATGGGCCGGCGTCGATCGCGACACCGTGCGCGATCAGCGCGCGTTCCTGGTCCGGATCACCACACGCCAGGCACTGATGCGGCTGCGCACGCTCCGTCGGCGCAAGGAGTCCTACGTCGGCCCCTGGCTGCCCGAACCACTGCTGACCGCACCCGACGTGGCCGAGGACGTCGAGCTGGCGGACAGCGTGTCGATGGCGATGCTGCTGGTGCTGGAGACACTCGGCCCCACCGAGCGGGCGGTGTTCGTGCTGCGCGAGGTCTTCGACCTGGCATACGACGAGATCGCGGAAGCCGTCGACAAGAGCCCGGCCGCCGTCCGTCAGATCGCCCACCGCGCCCGGGCACACGTCGCGGCGCGCCGCCCTCGCGGGGCCGTATCTCCGGCCGAGGCGCAGAACGCGCTCGACGCCTTCCGCCGGGCCGTCGACTCGGGTGATCTGCAACGGCTGCTCGACGTCCTCGCACCGGATGTCGTCCTGCTGGGGGACGGCGGCGGAGTCGTTCAGGCCGTGCTGGCACCCGTCGTGGGGGCCGCCGAGGTGGCGCCCCTGGTCGCCGGGCTGGGCCGCTTCGGCACCGCGGCGTCGCTGCATTCGGCCCACATCAATGGCCATCCGGCCCTGGTTCTCCGGCTGAACGGTCGGATCGACACGGTGTTGGCCATCCGCATCGACGACCGTCTCATCACCGGCCTCTACGCCGTACGCAACCCCGAGAAGCTGTCACGCGTGGAGCGGGAGACCGCGATGAGCCGTTGAACGTGAACGCTTGCCACAGAGCTCTCCGCCGAGCGGCCGGCCCGCCAGCGCAGGCGACGTACGACCCGATGTGCAGCACTCAGGAACGCGGGGGCTTCCAAGGTGCGGTCGGCCAGGACCACCTCCCCCTCCAGGACGCGCACGCGCACCGACTCCGGCGCGATGGCCTGCTCACCGTCGCCCGCGACCGGGGCATCGTCCTCACGGAACGTCAAGCTGCGCACGGCTGTGCCCGATCTGCGTCGGATCCCCTGAACCAGGCGTCCTGGAGCGGATGTTGGAACAGGATGGCCGGGACCATGCCGCAGACGGCGCCGACCATCCCGTGATCGAAAAACATTTGCGGACGCGGACCGCCCTTGGATAGACGAAGAGGGATAAGCCGATGATCCCCGTGATCGCCACGCTTGTGTCCTCCCGGAGTGTGCCTTGACGGTGAAACAGAACGACCTGACCATGCGTCCGATCAACGGACGCGAAGAACTCGACCTCTTCTCTCAACTGCCCTACGCCCTCAACGCGGAACTGGCCGACGACCTTGCCTCCGGCCGTCGACGTCCCGAGTGGATGTGGGTCGCCCAGCGCGGTGACCGCCTGCTGGCCAGGGCTGCCTGGTGGAGTCGGCCCGGCAGGGACACACCACTGATCCTGGATGTCCTCGACATCGACGACAGCGCACCGGATCCCGATCGTCTGGACATCGGGGTGCGGCTTCTGCGGACGGCGATGGCGGCTGTTCTCCCGGACAGTTCGCGTCCCCCGGAGTACAGCCGTTTCATCCCTCCGGACTGGCGTGACAACGCGGCGACCAGACAGCTCGTCGAAGACCGCATGACGGTGCTGGAACGGACCGGTGCCCGGCTCTTCGTCGAGCGACTTCGCCTGGAATGGAAGCCGACGTCACCGGTTCCCGGGCCCAGCGAGCGGCTGCTCTTCCGGCCGGTCCAGGATGCCGGGGAACTCGTGGCCCTGATGGCCCCGGTCCTGGACGGCACGCTGGACGAGCACAGCCGTGACGACCTGACGCGGATGACTGCCCAGGAGGCGGCCACCCAGCACTACGAGGACGAACTCGCGCGCTACACGAGTCCGCGAGACTGGTGGCGGATCGCCACGCTGCCCCAGGGAGAACCGGTGGGGTTCGTGGTCCCGGCCCACAACGGCTACAACCCGATCATCGCCTACGTCGCCGTCCTGGCCGCACATCGTGGCCACGGCTACATCGACGACGTCCTCGCCGAAGGCACCCGCATCCTCGCCGAGCAGGGAGTTCCCCGCATCCGGGCCGCCACGGACCTCGGCAACGTCCCCATGGCGAACGCCTTCCGACGGGCCCGGTACGTCAACTTCGAGCGTGAGATCAACATGACCTGGAACTGATCACGCGTACCGACCCGCGCCAGCCCGGCCAACCAGCAAGGAGTACCGGACCGTTGAACGTCGAGCTCCCGCCGTTCGTGCGCGACACCGCTGCCCAGTTCGGGGCCGGTGTCCCCTACGCCCTGAAGGTTCTGGCCGGCCGACTGGCCGACGACCCGGACATGGGCCGGCCCTCCGGTCTGCCCGGCATCCTCACCGTGATGGTTGAGGGCGACCTGTACGAGGACTGCCCCGACCTGGCCGTCGGCTACATCCGCGAGCCCGACCGGATCGAGATCCGGTACGTGAACCTCGCCCCGTCCGCCGAGCCCGTAGCGCCCGCCCAGGACGAGGACCCGGGTCAGGAGCAGGTCCAGCCTGTCGACCCGATCACCGAGGCCGTCACCGTACGGCAGATCGCCGACGCCTGGCTGCGTATCATCCGCCGGCTCCAGCACAGCGCCCCCGACTCCTATGCCGCGCTCCGCACCGGTGCCGACCTCACCGCGATCGCCGCTTTGGAGAACGACCTCGGCGTCCGCATACCCACCGAGCTGCGCACCCTGTGGCTGCTGAGCGGAGGCGACGACGGGGCCGACGGCTGGGGCTCGGGATGCCTTCCGGGCAACGAGGCTCTGATGGCCCTGGATGCCGTGCCCGACGTCTACCGGCAGAAGTTGGACGCCCAGGCCGACCTCGACACCGACAACGCGGGCCGCCCCGAGGAGGAGCGGATCATCTTGTGGAAGGCGACCTGGATTCCGGTTGTCTCGCACGGTCCGTCCGACACCACCTCCGGCCTGTACCTGGACGCTGCGACCGGCTACCTGGGCCGTTGGTCCCTCTACAACGACGCTTGGGGCGAAGAACTCGACACGCTGGTCACCTACTTGGAAGAAACCGCCGACATGCTCGAAGCCCCGGCGCTGGCCACGCGGGACACTCCCGGCCTGATCGGTGGGGCGCTGGTGTGGCGCAGGGGGTTCGGCGACGCGATGGAGGACCGGTGGCGGCCCCTGACCGGCTGACCGGCTGACCGGGCAAGTGGCCGCCAAGTACGACGCGTTCGGCCATACTGATCACATGATGGGTGTGCCGCTCTCCGTACTCGAAGTCGCGATGGTCCAGAGCGGTACGGACCCCGCGGACACCTTGAGGGACACGGCCGAGTTCGCCCGTCGCGTCGAAGGGCTCGGCTACCGGCGCCTCTGGTATGCCGAGCATCACCACTCCCCCGCCATCGGTGCCTTCCCGCCGGTGGTGCTGGTCGCTCACGCCGCCGCGTCGACGTCGTCGATCCGGCTGGGCTCCGGGGGCGTCCTCGCGCCCAACCACGCTCCGATCATGCTGGCCGAACAGTTCGGCACGCTCGCCGCGTTGCACCCTGATCGCGTCGATCTCGGGATCGGCCGTGGCCCGGGTACCGTGCACGAGGCGACAGCGCTGGCCCTGCGGCGCGGGGCGGGGCCGGCGACGGACGAGGAGTACCGCGACGACGTGGTGGCGACCCTGCGTTTCCTGGTCGACGAGGTCGCGCTCGGCTCGCTGCCCGAGCCGTGGCTGCTGGCCTCCAGCACCGCCGGTGCCGCTCTCGCCGCGCAGCTCGGTCTGCCGATGGCCTTCGCCCATCACTTCCGCCCCGAGAACACCACTGCCGCGATCGAGCACTACCGCGCGCACTTCGTGCCGTCCCGCTGGTGCCCGAGCCCGCGTGTGCTGCTGTGCGTGGAGGCGGTGTGCGCCCCGACGCGCGAAGAGGCCGAATGGCTCGTCGGTCCGATGAGCGTCGTCAAGGTCGGACTTCTCCAAGGGCGAAGCGACATCGCCTTTCCCACCCCTGCCGAAGCGGCCGTGCATCCCTTCTCCGACCAGGAGCGGCAGGCCCTCGCGGCGTTCCACGCGCACCAGGCGTACGGCGACGCCGACACCGTCGTTCGCCGTCTCACGGAGCTGACCGACGCGACCGGCGCGCAGGAGTTGATGCTCGTGTCACCGGTGTACGCCCTGAGGGACCGCCTCCGGTCCTTCGAGCTCATCGCCGCGTCATCACCTGCGCAGGGCGACGGGCCGGCCACCGCGTAGGGCCCCCTCCCTGCCCCCGCTCAGGGCCTCGCGTCACCGCGTCGGCGGCCACCACCCGAACAGCAGCAGCGTCGCGTCGTCCCGCAGGCTCCCGGGCTGTGCGTCCAGGATCGAGTGGATCAGTCGCCGCAGGGTCTCCGGCGCCAGTTCGCCCGCGGCGGAGGCGCAGATGATGTAGTCGGTGATGAGCAGCGGCGCGGGGTGTCCGCAGTTGATCCAGCGCAGCACGCCGCTCGCCAGGTCGAGCTGGGCGAGGACTCCCGTGCAGAACTGGTCCGGGAGCCACCGCGCCAAGGCGTCGTCCACGCTCTGCACCAGTTCGGGCAGCTCGGCCCCGGTGCGCCGGGCGTTGTGGCGGGCCGGGGCGGCAGCAGGCCCCGGCGACACCGCCGTAGGGATGAGAGGTCCCTTCACGAGTCTCTTGACCGATGCCGATGTCGGTCGGTCAGTCCTCCTGGACCACGGACAGCACGTTCCCGGCGGGATCGGTGAACCACGCGATCGCCGCGGGGCCGCCCTGGCCGACTCGAACGATGCCCTTCTCGTCGTGGTCGAAGCCGGAGTAGCGCTCCAGGGTCACGCCGCGCCGCTCCAGTTCGGCGACGGCGGATTCGATGTCGTCCACGGGGAAGTTGAGGATCGTGAACGTGGCGGGGGTGTGCGTGTCCTTGGGATAGACGAAGACGTGCCCGCCACCGCCGAGCCGCACGATCAGCATGCGCATCTCGCCCTGTCCCATGTCCTCCACCTGGAGGCCGAGGGTCTCACCGTAGAACAGGCGGGCCGCGTCGAGGTCGTCGACCGAGAAGCCGCTGTACGCCTGCGATTGTCCGAGCATGCCGGGTGTCTCCTTCGTGGGTGAGCCGTTGTGGCATCTCAGGGCACATCACGCGTGCCGCGGCGGGCGGCACGCCGCGCTGGCAGCCGCCCGGATGGTCGTGCGTCCTTCAGCCGGGCGGCCCAACTCCCCTACCGCGTTTGCGGATCGACGACGCACACACCATCGGAGTTGGCCTACACCAAAGCCTTGACAGTGGTTTCCGTCACTTCTTAAATCATGCATTGAAATAAGCGTCACTTCTCACCCCCTTCACCCCCCACCCATGCCGCTTCGCCGGCGCAGGAGAAGACATGCCCCCTACCTCACGACCAGCCGTCAGAGGCCGCGGTCCGTTGACCGCGGCCTTTGTCGCCGCCGCCACGGCCGCCTCGCTCCTCAGCGCCGTCCAGCCCACCCAGGCCGCCCCGGAACACGCCGCCGACGCAGCCCCGTCCGCCGCCGCCCTCCCCACCGGCTGGTCCACGGTGGTGAACAGCGGCAGCGGCAAGTGCCTGGACGCGCGAGCGGCCGGCACCGCCAACGGCACGGCGGTGCAGCAGTACGCCTGCAACAACAGCACGGCGCAGCAGTGGAGCTTCACACCGACCGGCGACGGCCATGTGCGGATCAACAACCGCAACGACGCCCGGCAGGTGGTGGATGTCAGCGACGTGTCCACGGCCGACAACGCGGCCGTGCATCTGTGGACGTACGGCGGCGGCAACAACCAGCAGTGGCAGGCCGTCGACGAGGGTGGTGGCGCCTACCGCTTCGTCAACCGGAACAGCGGCAAGTGTCTTGACGTACCGTCCGCCTCGACGGCCGACAGCGTCCAGCTGGTGCAGTACACCTGCAACGGCTCGGCCGCCCAGCGCTTCCAGGTCGCGCCCGTGAGCACTGCCCCGGGGGATGTCGACCTCGGCCCGAACGTGGCCGTCTTCGATCCGTCGATGCCGTCGTCCACGATCCAGAGCCGACTGGACTCGATATTCCGGCAGCAGGAGACGAACCAGTTCGGCTCCGAGCGCTATGCGGTGATGTTCAAGCCGGGCACGTACAGCAATGACGTCAACGTGGGCTTCTACACCCAGGTCCTGGGCCTGGGCCAGTCCCCGGACTCGGTCACCATCAACGGCGCCGTGCACGTGGAGGCGGACTGGTTCCCGCCGCAGAACGCCACCCACAACTTCTGGCGCGGCGCGGAGAACCTCTCGGTGAACCCCACGGGCGGCACCGACCGCTGGGCGGTCTCCCAGGCTTCCGGGTACCGGCGCATGCACATCCGCGGCAACCTCGAACTCAGCGACGGCGGCTGGTCCAGCGGCGGCTTCATGGCCGACACGAAGATCGACGGGCAGGTCCGCTCGGGCACGCAGCAGCAGTGGCTGACCCGCAATTCCCAGCTCGGCAGCTGGACCGGCTCCAACTGGAACATGGTCTTCGTCGGCAGCCAGGGCGTACCGGGCAACACGTTCCCCAACCCGCCATACACCACGGTCAACCAGAGCCCGACCGTACGGGAGAAGCCCTTCCTGTACGTCGACAACGCGGGCGCCTACCGGGTGTTCGTGCCCTCCCTGCGGACCAACTCCTCGGGCACGAGCTGGGCGAACGGCGCCGCGGCGGGCAGCTCGCTCGGCATCGACCAGTTCTTCGTCGTCAAGCCGGGCGCAACGGCCTCCCAGATCAACGCCGCTCTCGCCGAGGGCAAGAACCTGCTGGTCACCCCCGGCGTCTACCACCTGAACCAGACGCTGAGCGTCACCCGCCCCGACACCGTCGTCCTCGGACTCGGCCTGGCCACGTTCATCCCGGACAACGGGATCACGGCCATGACGGTCGCCGACGTCGACGGCGTGAAGATCGCGGGAGTCCTCTTCGACGCGGGCACGACCAACTCCCAGACCCTGGTGGAGATCGGCCCGGCCGGCGCCGCCGCCAACCACGCCACGAACCCCACCTCCCTGCACGACGTGTACTTCCGCGTCGGCGGTGCCGCCGTGGGCAAGGCGACCACCAGCCTCATCGTCAACAGTGACAACGTCATCGGCGACCACATGTGGATCTGGCGCGGCGACCACGGCAACGGCATCGGCTGGAACACCAACACCGGCGACACCGGCCTCATCGTCAACGGCGACAACGTCACCATGTACGGCCTGTTCGTCGAGCACTACCAGAAGCACCAGACCATCTGGAACGGCAACGGCGGGCGGACGTACTTCTACCAGAACGAAATGCCCTACGACCCACCCAACCAGGCCGCCTGGATGAACGGCTCCACCCAGGGCTACGCCGCCTACAAGGTCGCGAACTCCGTGACCAGCCACCAGGCGTACGGGCTGGGCAGTTACTGCTTCTTCAACGCCAACCCGTCCGTCACCGCCGAGCGCGCCTTCGAGGTCCCCAACACTCCTGGCGTCCGCTTCCAGAACATGGTGACCGTCTCGCTCGGCGGAACCGGAACCATCCGGCACGTCATCAACGACCGGGGCGGCCCCTCCAACTCCACCACCAACGTGGCCAACCTGGTGAGCCATCCGTGAGGCGGCTGGCAGCACGACTGCTGGCGGGGCTGGCGCTGGTGCTGGGGCTGACAGCAGGCCCAGGGCCCACCGGACTCCACGCCTCCGCCGCGCCCCAGGCGCCCGCCTTCAAGGTCATCGCCTTCTACAACGGCACCTGGGACGCCGCACACATCGACTTCGTCAAGGAAGCCAACGAGTGGTTCCCGCGCACCGCCGCCCAGCACAACTTCACGTACCGGGCGACGACCGACTGGAACCTGCTCGCGAACGGCGGGGTGAACGACTACCAGGTCGTCCTCTTCCTCGACGACGCGCCGGACACCGCGGCCCAGCGAGCCGGCTTCGAGCGGTACATGCGGGCGGGCGGCGGCTGGATGGGCTTCCACGTCTCGGCGTTCACGACCGACGCCGGATCGTGGCCCTGGTACCACAACACCTTCCTCGGCAGCGGGAACTTCAGGTCGAACACCTGGGGTCCCACCACGGCGATCCTGCGCACCGAGGACCGTACGCACCCCTCGACGACCACGCTGCCGGCGACGTTCACCTCAGCGGTGAGCGAGTGGTACAGCTGGTCCAACGACCTGCGCACCAAGCCGAACATAAAGATCCTGGCATCTGTCGACCCGTCGAGCTTCCCCCTGGGCACCGACCCCAACCAGTCCTGGTACAGCGGCTACTACCCGATCCTGTGGACCAACACCCAGTACCGGATGCTGTACGCGAACTTCGGCCACAACGCCATGGACTACGCCACCAACACCCGCCTGTCCTCCACGTTCGCGAGCCCCACCCAGAACCGCTTCCTCATCGACGGCCTGAAGTGGCTCGGCCGCGCGGCTGAATAGCTGTCACCCTGCCCGCACCCGCTGCCGGCGCCAGACGGACGAGGAACGGCTGTGCCCCGAACAGGCGCAGCCGTTCCACGTGTACGGGCGTGAAGTGGTGCCGGATGGCGGTGGCGAGGTCGTCGCGGTGGGGAAGGAGGAGTACGGCCGTGCCGTCGGGGGCGAGGACCCGGCGCAGTTCCGTCCACCAGCGGGAAGGGGCGTTCGCGAGCAGACCGCGAGCCTGGACCTGGGCGCCCCAGGGCGGGTTGCACAGCACGCGGTCGACGGAGTCGTCGGGAAGGGGGAGCCGGCCGGCGTCACCACGGCGGATGGCGATGGGCAGCTCACCGGCGTTGGCGCGCGCTGCGGCGACGGCGTCCGCGGAGAGGTCGAAGCCGTGGAAACGGGCGTCGCCTTGGGCGAGTGCCGCCTCGATGAGCAGGGTGCCGGCGCCGCAGCACGGGTCGAGGACGACGTGGCCGGGGCGGATGTCGGCCAGCCGGGCCATGGCTGCGGCGAGCGGTGGGTGCAGGGTGCCCGGGATGGTGCGCCGCTTGTAGGCGCGACGGTGCAGCGGTCGGTCGTCGAGCCGCAGCATGAGCGTGGCTTGCGTGCCGTCCAGGGTCAGCCGCCAGCCCCAGCAGCCGGGTGGGGGCGGGGTTCCTGCCCGCCGCGAGTGGTACGGGACGCGGAGGCGCCGCGCCAGGGCCTGTCCGACCACGTCCTCGGCGTCGTATCGGGTGAAGGTCCGCCGACCGAGGAAGGAGGCCGAGACGTCGATGCCGGGCAGCTCCGGGGCGGGCGTCGTCGCGCTGTGGCGGCGGAGGGACAGGAGGTGGTCGATCCCGGCCGGATCGGCGAGCCCGGTGAGGTCGTGCAGGGCTTGTCGCGTCGATCCGATGTCGGGGCGCCGGGCGGCGAGCAGGAACACGTCGTCCGCGGTACGCAGCGCCGGCACGGACCGGTGCGTACGAAAGTGGACTTCGCGGTGGCGCAGTTCGGTGACGGCGCCGAGCCCGGAACCAAGAACCTCGGCGGCGACCACGGCCTCCAGGCCGCGGAGGCAGCGCGCCACGAGGGGCGTGTGCATGGTGTTGTTTCTTCTTCCACGTCAGCACTCGCGACAGCGCTCCGCTGCCCCGCGTCGTCGGCGACGGGGGATCCTCGCTTCGCCGACGGTGCCTAGCGGAGGTGGAAGAAGTACGTCATGGGCGCAGTCTAGCGGTGGGGGGCGGGCCCGGAAGTGGTGGCCAAGACCCTGGCTCCATGGATATGGCGCAAATGTCCCTTACTGTGATTCGTGATCCAGAGCCTCCGCGGACGGGATGGAGTTGGGGCCGTGGCGTTCGCGGAGCAGTCCGCGCCAGGGGGCGGGCGTCGGTCCTGGGCACCATTGCTTGCGGTCTGCGCCGGATACTTCATGGTGATCCTGGATGTGACGGTGCTCAATGTCGCCGTGCCGGTGATCGGCCGCGAACTGTCGGCCTCGCTGACCGGCATCCAGTGGATCACCGACGGGTACACCCTGGTCTTCGCCGGCTTTCTGCTGACCGGTGGTGCGTTGGGTGACCGGCTGGGCAATCGTCGGGTCTTCTGCTCGGGCGTGGCGGTGTTCACGGTGTCGTCGGCCGCGTGCGCGCTCGCGCCGAGCACCGGCTTCCTGGTGGTGGCCCGGCTGGTGGAGGGGTTGGGCGCGGCGCTGATCGTGCCCGGCTCCCTGGCGCTGCTGCAGCAGGCCTACCCTGAGCCGGCCGCCCGCTCCCGTGCCTTTGGGCTGTGGGGTTCGATGGCGGGCATCGCGGCTTCCGCCGGGCCGCTGCTGGGCGGGCTGCTCGTCTCCACGGCGGGCTGGCGCTGGGTGTTCCTCATCAACCTGCCTGTCGGTGTCGTCTGTCTGGTGCTGACATTGCGTCATGTCGCACGCTCACCCCGGCGTGCCGACCGCGCCCTGGACTGGCCGGCCCAGGTCGCGGTCGTGGCCGCGGTGGCGCTGCTGACCGCATCACTCAACGAGGCCGGCCGGCGCGGCTGGTCCGACCCGGCGGTGCTCTCCGGGGTGGGCCTGGCCGTGCTGGCCGCCGCGGCATTCGTGCTGCGCGAGCGGCTGGCCCGCGCTCCCGCCCTGCCGCTGGACCTGCTGCGCTCCCGCGCCATGAGCGGCGGGGCCGTCATCGGCCTGCTGTTCAACTTCGGCTTCTACGGCATGGTGTTCACCGCCAGCCTGTACTTCCAGCATCAGCGCGGCTTCAGCGCCCTCGGTACCGGGCTGGCGCTGTTCCCGGCCGTGGCGATGACCATGTTCGCGTCCGTCCTGTCCGGGCGGCTGACCCGCCGCACGGGCGATCGTCCACTGGTGATCTCCGGCATGCTCCTGGCCGCCGCGGGACTGGCCGGCTGGGCCGCGGCGGGAGCCGATCCCGCGTACGCGCTGCTGGTGGCACCGATGATGGCCGCCGGGTTCGGCACCTCCTTCGCCCTCACCGGCTCGACCGCCACCGTGATGGGCGCGGCGCCCGAGGCGTACTCGGGAGCTGCCTCCGCCCTGTTCAACACCACCCGCCAGATCGGCAGCGCCACCGGAGTGGCCCTAGGCGGCAGCCTGCTCGCGACGGCCACCGACTACGACACCGGCCTACGCACGAGCATGGCCATCGGCGCCCTCGCCTACCTCTCGGCCGCAGGCCTCGCGTGGCTGAGCGTGCCGGGTAAGTCCGAGAAGGCGTAGGGCACTTGGGGCTGCCGGGATGGGTGGGTCTCCGCATTCGTGCGCAGGTTCGGCGGCCGCGACTGCGCCGCGCGGCTCGCCGCCCGCCCCGGCGGGGAATCGGCCTACGTGTGGACGATCGGACTCCTGATGATGGCCCCCTACATCGCCTGTGCGCCCGGCCCCGGCGTCGCCCAGGAGTCCAGGGCGGCGCTGGAGGCGGCCGACTGCGCCCTGCGCGACCAGCCCTGTGAGCACGAGACGCCCCCCTACCGGGAGCATGAGCCCGGGTTCGACGAGGACCCCGCCGGGCAGCTGTGCAACCTCCCTGACCCGCAGGACACGGTTGAGTCCCTGTCCGCCGGAGACCGACATCGCCGAGGAGATCTCCTGGCACGGCCGGCTGGTACGCCGCCCGGGACTCCGTACGCAACACCTCGGTACTCGACGACCTGATCGCGACGGTGCCGCACCATGCCGACGCGAGTTTTCCCCCCGGCACCCGGCCCCGTCCCGCAGCGGCCCGGCCACGGCCGAACCCGGCGTAGTGCTGAGCACCCCCGGAGGGCGCGCCCTCTACGGACAGGAGAAGGTCGGTCACGGGCCTTCTCCTGCATCACTCTCAGCGACGACCCCGTGCACAATGTGACGGTTCGCGCATGCGTGGTGCTCGAGGGCAGCCGCTCCTCCGCGGGCGACCGCGGCTCCCTCCCAGGTAACCGCCCCCTGGGGTCCAGTCCCGACCCTCGGCGACCCTCGCGTGGAATGCTGGGTGCACAGCCTCACCGAGGCGAACGGAGAGGTGGCGGGTGCGATGGACTGGGCTCGTTTCGCGCAGGAGCTGGCGTCGATGGCGCGGGAACTGCTCTCACAGGAGTCGGTCGACGCCACCCTGGATCGGATCACCAAGTCGGCCACCGAGCTGGTGGAGGGCTGCGAAGCGGCCGGGATCCTCGTGCTGCACGGCCAGAAGGTCCAGACGCTGGCGCCCACGGAACAACTGGTCGTCGACAGTGACCAGTTGCAGGAGAGGCTCCGCGAGGGACCCTGCTTCGACGCCGCTCGCACCAAGGACGGAGAGCGGGTGTTCCGCATCCCGGACTTCACCCGTGACCAGCCGAAGTGGCCCGCCTACGCTCCCCAGGCCCACGAGCTCGGGGTGGGCAGCATGATGGGCTTCCTGCTGTACACCGATGACGAAGATCTCGGCGCACTGAACGTCTACTCCCGCAAGCGCGGGGCGTTCACCGAGGCCAGCGAGCTGGCCGGCTGGCTGCTGGCCTCCCACGCCGCAGTCGCCTTCTCCAGTGCCCGCGCGCACGCTCAGATGGAGAACGCCGTCGCCACACGCCACATGATCGGCGAGGCCATGGGCATCCTCATGGGCAGCCACAACCTGACAGAGGAGCGGGCGTTCGACGTGTTGCGCCGGTACTCGCAGAAGAACAACATCAAACTCCGCGACGTCGCCAAGATGATCTGCGAGCGCGGCGGTCTGTCGTGAAGCGGCGCAGTCGGCTCCCCCGGCTCGTGGTCTGAACCAGAGGAGCCTGACCAGGCCAGCCCCCAAGGGGAACGCCGCTGAGCCCGGCCTTACCGCCAAGTCCCCATCTCCGAGCTTTTCACGCACGCGCCGGACGCCAGGTTTGCCTCGATTGTCATGCCTGACCGGAGCCGCACGAATGAAAGCCGCCACTCCAACGGGGGCTTCGGTGCGGAATGGCCGTGACGTCGGCCGCCGCTCCTTGAGGATCTTGCTCGTCAGCTGCTGTGACTGACCCTGACGAGGAGCGGAAGAAATGTCCCATCGCCGTGTCCGGCCTGCCCCGCGATCCCGCCTGATCACGTGGTGGGCAACCGCCGGGGCGGTCACAGCTCTGGCACTCGGCCTGCCCGGCACGTCAGTGGCGGCCGACCGCCCGACCCCGCCCGAGGGAGGGATCACCGCGGCCCCCGCCGCCTTCGTCCGAGGAACCCTCCAGCCGGACGCCGCGCCGGCCGGGGCGAACAACTGGAAGTGCCGGCCGACCGCCGCCCACCCCCGCCCCGTCGTCCTGCTGCACGCGACCCTCACGAACGCCCACACCAACTGGAGCATGCTGTCGCCCCAGCTGAAGAAGGCCGGGTACTGCGTTTTCGCGCCCAACTACGGCGGGGCACCTGGAGTTCCCTTCAAGGGCACCCGGCACATCCCCGACTCCGCCCGCGAGGTCGCCCGATACGTCGACCGAGTGCTCAAGGCCACCGGTTCCCGGCAGGTCGACCTGGTGGGCCACTCGCAGGGCGGAGGTCTGCTGCCCCGCTGGTACCTCCGGTTCGAGGGGGGAACGAACCCCGCGCGTCCGTCGCACAACAAGGTGCGCCGGCTCATCGGCCTGGCCCCGTCCAACCACGGCACGACCCTGTCCGGCCTGGGCACCCTCACCACCGCACTCGGCCTCAACCCGACGGTGTCCGCCGTGGCGGGGCAGGCGTACTCGGACCAATTGGTGGGGTCGCGGGTGAACACCACGCTCGACCGGGACGGCGACACCCAACGAGGCGTCGCCTACACCGTCATCGCCACCCGGTACGACGAGGCCGTCACGCCGTACCACAACCAGTTCCTCACCGCGGGGCGGGGCGCGACCGTACGCAACATCACTCTCCAGGACGTCTGTCCCCAGGACCGCTCCGAGCACCTGTCGATCGCCTACGACTCCAACGCCGCCCAGCTCGTCCTCAACGCCCTCGACCCCGCACACGCCGAACGCGTGCACTGCCGCTTCTCGGCACCCCTCCTCGGCGGGTGACGCCGCAGATCAGGGCCCGCTCGGGGCCGTCCGAGCAGCGTTCTGAGACGGCTCGGCCCGGTCAGTTCGACCTTGCCGCGTCGATTGGGCAGAATCAGGGCCATGAGTGAGAACGTGTTCTTCAGTATTTCTGCTAATGGCGAGAACCTCGGCCGCATCGTCTTCCGGCTGTTCGACGATGTCGTGCCCAAGACCGCACGCAACTTCCGTGAGCTGGCGACCGGCCAGCACGGTTACGGCTACAAGGGTTCGCCCTTCCACCGGGTCATCCCGGAGTTCATGCTGCAGGGCGGTGACTTCACCGCGGGCAACGGCACCGGCGGCAAGAGCATCTACGGTGAGACGTTCGCCGACGAGAACTTCCAGCTGAAGCACGACAGGCCGTTCCTGCTCAGCATGGCCAACGCGGGCCCGGGCACCAACGGCTCGCAGTTCTTCGTCACCACCGTGGTGACGCCGTGGCTGGACGGCAAGCACGTCGTCTTCGGCGAGGTCATCGAGGGTGAGGACGTCGTCAAGGCGGTCGAGGCCCTCGGCAACCGCTCGGGCGCGACGGCCAAGAAGATCGTCGTCGAGGACTGCGGCATCGTCGCCTGACGCAGCCTCAGCCGCACATCAGGTCCATCAGGTCCGCACCATGCGGGCCCGATGGGCCTGATCTCTTTTCCGCGGTCAGTGCGATTCGCGGCTGACGTCCGAACCGCTGGAGCCCACGAGGAAGTCGAGGTCGGCGCCGGTGTCGGCCTGGAGGACGTGGTCGACGTAGAGGCGTTCCCAGCCGCGCCGGGGGTTGGCGTAGGCCTTGGCGGATGCCTCACTCGGGCTTCTGCGGGCCAGTTCATCGGCGGGTGCGTCGACATCGATGCGGCGGGCTTCGACGTCCAGGGTGATGAAGTCCCCGGTGCGCACGAGGGCGAGAGGGCCGCCGGCCGCGGCCTCGGGCGCCACGTGCAGGACGACCGTGCCGTATGCCGTGCCGCTCATCCGGCCGTCGCAGACGCGGACCATGTCACGGACGCCCTGTGCGAGAAGCTTCTGCGGCAGGGGCATGTTCGAGACTTCGGGCATGCCCGGGTAGCCCTTGGGGCCGCAGCCGCGAAGGACGAGGACGGAGTCGGCGTCCACGTCGAGTCCGGGGTCGTCGATGCGGGCGTGGAAGTCCTCGATGGAGTCGAAGACGACGGCCCGGCCGCGGTGACGCAGCAGTTGCGGGGAGGCGGCGGCCGGCTTGATGAGCGCGCCGTCGGGTGCGAGGTTGCCGCGCAGGACGGCGATGCCGCCCTCGGCGACCAGGGGTTCGGCGCGGGTGCGGATGACCTCGCCGTCCCAGATCGGGGCGTCGTCGAGCGCGGCGGCCAACGGGTCCCCGGTGACCGTCAGGGCGTCGGGGTCGAGCAGGTCACGGACCTCGCGCAGGACGGCGAGCAGCCCTCCGGCGCGGTGGAAGTCCTCCATGAGGAAGCGGCCCGCCGGCTGAAGGTCCACCAGGACCGGTACGCGGGAGCCGATGCGGTCGAAGTCGTCGAGGGACAGGCCGACGCCCAGGCGGCCGGCGATGGCCAGGAGGTGGACGACGGCGTTGGTCGAGCCGCCGATGGCGGCCAGCGCGACGATCGCGTTGTGGAAGGACGCCTTGGTGAGGAAGGTGCCCGGTCGGCGGTCGGCGCCCACCATGTCGACGGCGAGTCGGCCGGTGTGGTGCGCGGCCTCCAGCAGACGGCTGTCGGGGGCGGGGGTCCCGGCCACGCCGGGGACGACCGTGCCGAGGGCCTCGGCCACGAGGGCCATGGTGGAGGCGGTTCCCATGGTGTTGCAGTGGCCGGGGCTGCGGATCATCGCCGACTCGGAGCGGTGAACTGCTCCTGCGAGAGCGTGCCCGCGCGGACCTCTTCCGACAGCCGCCACACATCGGTGCCGCAGCCCAGCGGCGTACCGCGGAACGTCCCGGTAAGCATCGGCCCGCCGGGCACGACGACGGCGGGCAGATCCACCGATGCCGCGGCCATGAGCAGCGAAGGGATCGTCTTGTCGCAGCCGCCCAGCAGGACGACTCCGTCAATGGGGTTGGCCCGCAGCATCTCCTCCGTGGCCATGGCGGCCATATTGCGCCAGAGCATGGCGGTGGGCCGCACGTTCGTCTCGCCCAGGGACACCACGGGCAGGTCCAGCGGGATGCCGCCGGCCTCGTACACGCCGTCGCGCACGGACGATGCGACCTCGTCGAGATGGGCGTTGCAAGGGGCCAGGTCCGAGGCCGAGTTGGCGATGGCGATTTGCGGCCGCCCGGTGAATGCGTCGCCGGGTACGCCTCTGCGCATCCACGCGCGATGTATGTAGGCGTTGCGGTCCTGTCCCTCGTACCACTGTGCGCTGCGCAGCCTCACCATGGGACCTCTTCCGGCAGTCGGTACGGAGGTCTACAGTCTGGAACGCCATGGAGCATACGCAGAGGTACGACGGCTCGACAGCCCCCGGTGAGGACGGCCCGACTGCCGTCGGCTCATGCGCGCGTTCGTCCTGACCGCGCCCGGCGCGTACGAGGTCCAGGACCTCCCGGCGCCGGTGGCCGCGCCCGGTGAAGTCGTCGTCGATGTCGAGCGGGTCGGCGTGTGCGGCACCGACATGGAGTTCTTCACCGGCGCCATGGCGTACCTCCACCAAGGGCACTCCTCCTACCCGATGCGGCCGGGGCACGAGTGGGCCGGGCGGGTCGCGACGGTCGGCGACGGCGTCGACCGGGCCTGGATAGGGCGCCGCGTCATGGGCGACACGATGCTGGGCTGCGGCACATGCCGCCGCTGTCTTCGGGGGCTTCAGCACGTGTGCGAGAAGCGCCAGGAGGTCGGCATCCGGGGCGGGCGGGCCGGGGCGCTGGCGGAGCAACTCGCCGTACCGGCATCCTCGTTGCACGCCCTGCCCGACTCCGTCGACGCGGTACTCGGCGCGCTCGTCGAACCGGGCGGCAATGCTCTGCGCGCCGCACAGGCCGCAGCGCCCCGCGCCGAGGACCGTGCTCTCGTCCTGGGGCCCGGGACCATCGGCCTCCTGGTCGCGTTGTTCCTTCGGGCGGCGGGCGCGGAGGTCCACCTGCTGGACCGCCCCGGCCACTCCCCCGCGTTCGCGCATGCCTTGGGATTCGCGCGCGTATGGGACGAGGGGTCCCTGCCGGACCTGCCCTTCGACGCGGTCGTGGACGCCACGAACGCGGCCCATCTGCCGCAGAAGGCACTGGAGTTGGTCGAACCGGGCGGCCGGGTCGTGTGCATCGGGCTGGCCGGTGAGCCGAGCAGGATCGACACTCGCGCGCTCGTACTGAAGGACGTGACGGCGGTGGGCATCCTGTCGGCCTCGCCCGGCCTCGACGCCACCATCCGCGCCTACGCGTCCGGAGCGGTCGACCCCAGGCCCCTGGTGGCCGCGACCGTCGGTCTCGACGAGGTGGGCCCGGTTCTCGCGGGTGTGCGACCGGAGGGCGCTGGGCCCGGCCCCAAGATCCATGTGGACCCCGGCCTGACCGGGGTGAGCGCGCTCGCGTCAGGCAGCGCGGGCCGGCCGTAGCCGATAGGCGTCTCCGTGTGTGATGACGTGGCCGGCGGTGGGCGGCGGGAAGTGCGTGCCCAGCACGAGGGTGTCCGTGTCGGCGAGGGAGCCGAGCAGCTTGCGGCGCGACTCCTCTGACTGCCGCGGGTCGATGTCGACGCAGGAGCCGATGGCGGGATGGGCGAACTGGACGGGGTGATGGACGGCATCCCCGGTGATCAGCGCCGATTTCCCGCCGTCGGTCAGCTGGACGGCGATGTGGCCGGGGGTATGCCCCGGGGTGGGGAGCAGGCGTAGGCCCGGGGCGATGTCGGTGCCCTCGGGCTGGACGTCGACGAGGTCGAGCAGCCCTGCCTCCTCGACCGGGATCACGGAGTCGTCGAACATGTGCCGCCGCGGCTCGTCCATGTCGTACGCGGCCCAGAACTCCCGCTCGGTACGGGAGGTGACGTAGCGGGCGTTCGGGAAGGTGGGCACCCACTCGCCGTTGACCTCCTGGGTGTTCCAGCCGACGTGGTCGGTGTGCAGGTGGGTGAGGAGGACCAGGTCGACGGAGTCCGGCGGGAATCCGGCGGCCGCGAGCTGCTCGAGGTAACCGGTCCGCAGGTCGTGCCAGGCCGGGTTCGCACGCGCCTTGCCATTGCCGATTCCGGTGTCGACGAGCACGCGCAGACCGCCCGCTTCGAAGGCGAAGCTGTGGCTGTCGAGGTGCAGGGTGCCTTGGTGGTCGGCGAAGTCGGGGCGCAGCCACTCCTGCCGTGAGACCACGTCGGTGGTCGCGCCGGGGAGCAGCCAGGGCCCGGTCGCCGGTGGCAGGGGGACCTCGTCGATGCGGTGGACGGTGACGTCGCCCACGGTCCAGGAGGGGATGGAGGCCAGGGCGGCGGACTCGTCGGCCGCTGGGGTGTGAGTGGTCCTGCGCATGAGGCCCCTCCTTCTAAACGCAACAGGTTTGCTTTAAGCAAAGCTAGGCCCTACGGTCACTTAAAGCAAACCATTAGCTTTTACCGGGAGCAGCTTCATGTCCGCCGATGCACTCACGCCGCCGGAGGCAGCCCGCTGGGCCGCCCGCGCCGGGCTGTCCCTGGACGAGACCCGCCACGCCGGGGTGGCGGCCACCGCCCAGCACATCCATGCCGTCGTCTCGGTCCTGCGGGAACTGGACTTCGGCGACACCCCGCCCGCCTCCGCCTTCGAGGCGGGCCGCCGAACCGGAGAGGAGAGGCACGATGCAGCCGTCTGAGCTGTCCCTCGTCGCCGCGTCCGACGCGATACGGCAGCGGCGACTGTCGCCCGTCGAGCTGGTCGACTCCGTCCTCGATCGCGTCGAGCAGGTCGAGCCGGCGCTGGGTGCCTACGTCACGGTGGCGGCGGAGCAGGCGCGCCGGTCGGCAGTCGCGGCCGAGCGTGAGGCGGCGGCCGGCCGTTTCCGGGGCGCGCTGCACGGGATCCCCATGGGCCTGAAGGACCTGATCGATGTCGCGGGCCTGCCGACGACGGCCAGCTCCCGGGTCCGGGCCGGCCACCGAGCCGACTCCGACAGCACGGTGGCCGCACGCCTGGCGGCTGCCGGCGCGGTCCTGGTCGGCAAGACCCATACGCACGAGTTCGCCTACGGGCTGACCACCCCGCAGACACGCAACGCCCGGGACCGGGGTCGGGTCGCCGGCGGCTCCAGCGGCGGGTCGGCCGTCGCCGTGGCGGCCGGGACCGCGACCTTCGCCCTGGGTACCGACACCGGCGGGTCGATCCGGGTGCCCGCCGCGCTGAACGGGGTCGTCGGCCTGAAGCCGACGTACGGCCTGGTCCCCCGCCACGGCGTGACGTCGCTGTCCTGGTCGCTGGACCACGTCGGCCCTCTCACGCGCACGGTGGCGGACGCGGCCGTGGTCCTGTCCGTCCTGGCCGGACACGACCCGCGTGACCCCGCCTCACTGCCCCTCCCGTCCGGGAACCACGGGCACGGTGCCGGCGGACCGGGAGCGCCGAGCCCGGACCTGACCGGGGTGCGCGTCGGAGTACCCCGCAACTACTACTTCGACCATGTCGACCCACAGGTCGAAACCGCGGTCCGGCGGGCCGTCGACCGACTCAAGGAGCTCGGCGCACGGCTCGTCGAGGTCGACATCCCGATGACGCGCTACATCCGGGCGACGCAGTGGGGCCTGATGGTCCCCGAGGCCACCGCCTACCACGAGCGGACGCTGCGTGCGATGCCCGACCTGTACGGGGCGGACGTACGCATCCTCCTCGAAGCCGGCGAGCTGATGCCCGCCGGGGACTATCTGCGCGCCCAGCGCGCCCGGACCCTGATGCGGCAGGAGTGGGCACGGCTGCTGGACGGGGTCGACGTGATCGCCGCCCCGACTGTCCCGGCGACCGCGGTGCCGGCCGGCCAGGAGACGCTCACCTGGTCCGACGGGACGGTGGAGAGCGTCTCCGACGCCTACGTACGCCTCTCGGCCCCCGCCAACATCACCGGCGTACCCGCACTGTCCGTACCCGTCGGCCACGACCGCGCCGGGATGCCGATCGGCATGCAACTCCTCGGCCGCGCTCTCGGGGAAGCCATGCTCCTGCGGGTCGGTCACGCGTACGAGCTGAGCGGCCCCGCCCGCGAGCCCCAGGCCACAGGTCACAGACCACAGGAGGGCACTAAAGCCAAGAATTCGCCTTAGTGGATACAATCCCTGCATGGCTCGCAGACAGATGGTGCGCCCGGGCGGGCGCAGCGCCCGGGTTCAGGCGTCGGTCCACACCGCGGTACGCGAACTCGCCGCGGAGGTGGGGCGGGACGCCCTGACCGTGCCGCTGGTCGCCCAGCGCGCGGGCGTGACACCGTCGACGATCTACCGCCGCTGGGGCGATCTGCAGGAACTCCTGTCGGACGTCGCCGTCGAGCGGCTGCGCCCCGAGACGGCGCCGGAGGAGCACGGTGACCTGCTCTCCGACCTGACGGCCTGGGCCGAGCAGTTCCTGGACGAGATGGCCTCCCCCGCGGGCCGCGCCTACATCCGCGACGCCCTGCTCGGCGACCCGGACGGCAGCAATGCCGGTCAGTGCTCGGCCTACGCGGCCGAGCAGATCGCCGTCATCCTGGGCCGCGCGGTCGAGCGCGGGGAAGCTGCTCCCGACGTCGAGACGGTCATCGACCGCGTCGTCGCGCCCCTGATGTACCGCATCCTCTTCCGCCCGGACGGGCTCGACGCCGCCTACGCCCGTCACCTGGTGGCGAGTTCCGACAGCGCAGGGGCGTGAAGTCCGGCTGCCAACGAGTGAATCCACCCGTGCGGTGAGCGGCAGCCGCCGTGACGGCGGGAAGGCCGTCCCTGTCAGCGACAAGCGAGGGTCAGGGAGCGTCCCGATGCCGAAGTACCTCATCCAGGCGACCTACACGCCCGAGGGCACCAAGGGGCTGCTCAAGGAGGGCGCGAGCGGCCGCCGAGCCGCTGTCGAGCAGGTGGTCGCCGGACTCGGCGGCACGGTCGAAGCCATGTACTTCGCCTTCGGTGAGCACGACTTCGTGTGCATCATCGACTTCCCCGATCCCGTCTCCATGGCCGCTGTCAGCCTCACCGTCAAGGCCAGTGGCGCCCTTCACACCCAGGCCACTCCCCTGCTGACCCTCGAAGAGATCGACGAGGCGACGCGGCGGGAGGTCGCCTTCCGGGCACCCGGCAAGTAGGCCGCGGAGCGGTTGAAAGCTCGCCTGTGTACTCTCCCGTGCTTCGGGTAGGCCCCCACACTGATGGAGCCCAGGCCTGAGTCGACGGAGAGAGAAGTCTTCATGGGCCGCGAACCGGATCCCGAGAGCGCCCCCGACCTCGTCGGACAGCAGCTCGTCGACGCCGTGGAGAACCTGGTGTCGCTCTGGTTCTCGGCCGTGGAGGAGGTCAGTCCGCGGCTGCCGCCGCGCCACATACGCGCCTTGAGGGCCGTACGCCGTCAACCGGCGCTCAATGTCACCGGACTGGCCGAGCATCTGCGGGTCGGGCTTCCCACCGCCAGTCGGCTCTGCGACCGGCTCGAGAACGCCGGGCTGCTCCGGCGATGCGTGGAGCCCGGCGACCGGCGTGAGGTGCGTCTGGAGGTGACTGCCCAGGGGCGCACGCTCCTGGGGGACGTCACCGAGCGGTTGTCGCTGCGGCTGGCCACCGCCTTCGACGGTGTTCCTGCCGCCCGGCGCGCGCCGCTCGAACAGGCACTGCGCGCCTTCCATGAGGGCGGACTCCCCGGCAACCCGGAACCGGGACCGGCACCCGGTGCGCACGCCGGGCCCGAGCGCTGAGCGCGTCGCTCAGGACTCCGCCGCCTGCTGCCGTCGCGCGTCGCCGTGCACGTGGCAGAGCAACAGGCATACGTCGTCGTCGTGTTCGGAGTCGTGCAGCAGCGGGTGCAGGAGCCGGTCGGCCGATGCATCCAGTTCATCTTCGAGTTCGGCCGGGCGGAAGTCGCCCAGTACCTCGGTGAGTCGCTGGATGCCGGGGTCGATCCCGTGGGCGCGGCGTTCCACCAGCCCGTCGGTGTACAGCGCCAGAGTCGATCCGGGCGGGAGCGGCACGGTGTGGTCGCGGATCTCCTGTTTCAGCGGGATGCCGAGCATCGCGCCGGGCTTGGCGTCGAGCGTGTGCACCTGACCGTCGGGGGTACGCAGCACGGGTGGCGGATGGCCGGCGGCGGCCCAGGTGAGTGTGGGGTCGTCCGGGTGGAAGCGCGCGATCACCGCGGTGGCGTACAGGTCGAGGCGCAGGCGATGCAGGAACAGGTGCAGTCGTGTCAGGAGTTCGCCGGGGCTGCTGCCGTCGACGGCGTAGGCGCGCAGGGCGGTGCGCAGCTGGCTCATCATCACCGCGGCGTGCAGCCCGTGGCCGGTGACGTCCCCGATGACGGTGATGAGGCTGCCGTCGGGCTGGCGGAAGGCGTCGTACCAGTCACCGCCGATGTTCAGGCCCCGGGTGGCCGGGAGGTAGCGCGCGGCCAGGGTCAGGCCTTCTGTGGTGGGCAGGTCGGTGAGCAGGGCTCGTTGCAGGGTCTCGGCGATGTCGCGGTTGTGCTCGAAGCGCCTGGCGTTCTCCAGGGCGATGCTCGCCCGCCGGGTCAGCTCGATGAGCATGACGGCGTCGTCGGCGTCCCAGCGCTCGTCGGGCGCCGACAGGGTGAGGACGCCCTGCGAGGTCCGGCGCGAGAGCAGAGGGATGCACAGGAGGGGGCTGCCGGGGCCGAGAGCCGAGGGCGGCTGGTCGTCGACGCCGGGCAGGCCTCCGGGGTGGTCGGCGGCGTACTGCGGGCGCCCGCGGCGGGCCGCGAGGACGGCGGCGGCCGGATGGGGGCCGCTGCGCAGCGCCTCGTCCACGCCGTCGAACAGCCAGACGTCGACGGTGCGCGCATATCTCGGCACCAGCAGCGCGGGCAGCAGCCGCACGATGGCCTCGGGGTTGAGGGAGGCCGTCAGGGCGGCGCTGGCATCCGCCAGGAAGGTCAGCCGGCCACGGGCCTTCTCCGCCTCCTTGCGGGCCTTCTGCTCGGCGTCGAACAGTTCGCGCTGGGCGCGGCCGGCGGCGTCCAGGTCGGCGTGCAACGCCAGCACGCCCTGGTTGGTCTGGTGGAGTTCCTCGCGGTGGACGGCGACCAGCGCTTCCTGCTCGTCGAGCCGCTCCAGCAGCAGGGCCGCGTCCTCGTCAGCGCCGAACAGGGCCTCGGCCAGCAGTGCCGGGTCGTCGGCCACGTGCTCGCCGACGGAGACGTCCGCGTCCTCGGCGCAGGGGACGCAAGCGCGCCACGGGGGCTGCCGGTCCCCGGGGCGTCGCTTCGCCGGGGCCACCTCGACGCTGAACTCGCCTCGGCCGGGTGACAGGGTCGCTGCCACGCCGACCTGCCAGTCACCGCCCTTGGTGAGGCACTGCCGTAGCTGTGCGGTGAGTGCGGCGACCAGGCGGGTGCGCTCGACCGGCGGCACTGCGCACGCGGCGGCCAGCCGAGCCGTGCCGATGCGGGCCTGCGCGGCGTCGGTGATGCTGCGGACGTACCAGGTGCGGGTCATGACGAGCGGTCCGGGGGGCAGGGGCTCAGCGCGACGACGGCGGTGTCGTCACGTACCGGCCGGGCGGCGCTGCTGGCGTCCCGCACGATCGAGGCGGCGATCACGGCGGGGTCGAGGGGCGTCGGGGTGTGGACGGCCGGGCCGGGGCTCCAGCGGCTCGGCAGACCGTCACTGTGCAGGACCAGGAGGCAGTCGTCGGTCCAGGTCTCCTGGTGTGCGGGCAGTTGTGCGGGGAAGTGGGCGCCGACGATGCCGGGGCGCGAGACCAGCCCGTGCCAGCTGTCGCCGCGGCGCAGCCGGGCCCCCACGTTGCCCACTCCGGCGAAGGACAGCCGTCCGGCGGTGACGTCGAGCTGGGCGACGGCCACGGCCGCACCCCTGGTGTCGCGCAGGGCGCCGTGCAGGCGCCGCAGCAGGTCGGCCGGTGGTAGGTGGGGCGCGGCTCGCACCGCCTCCACCGCGGCGGAGGACGCATCGGCCGCCAAGGGGCCGTGGCCGAGGCCGTCGGCCAGCATCAGTGTCACGTGGTCCGATGTCCGCACGGACGTCCAGGCGTCGCCGGAGAACTCCGCAGCCGCGAGGGGGACGTTGACTCCCCCGGCCCGCACCGGCAGCGCGCCGGTGTGCGGGCCGTCGGGGTCCCGGTTCGGGCGGGGACCGATCCTGGCCATGACGATCGTTCCCCGACCGGGTGTGCTGTGCAGGCCGAAGTCGTCAGCCGTGCGCCGACAGGTGCCGAGACCGGCACCGAGGGAGGCGGCGGTCGAGTAGCCGTCGCGCAACGCCGCGTCGCTGTCGCGCATGCCGGGCCCGTGGTCGACGGCCATGATCTGCACCATGGAGATCCTCTCGTCGCCGTAGGCCGGAACGGACGGACCCACGAGGTCGAGCAGTATCTGCCCGCCACCGGCGTGCTTCAGCAGATTGGTGGCGAGTTCGGTGGCCACGAGCTCGGCGGCGACGACCCGCTCCTCGGCGAGCCCGGCACGGCGGGCCGCGGCCCCGGCCGCCATGCGGACGCCGCGTACGCGGGTCGAGTCGTGCACCGGCACCTCCCAGACGCGCGGCATCAGGGCGCCTCGCGCGGACGGGGCGGCTTGGAGATCCAGGACGTCACCGTCACGGTGGTGCCGCTGCCACGGCTGCTGTCGATGGAGAACTCGTGGACCAGGCGCCGGGATCCGCCCAGCCCCATCCCGAGCCCCCCACCGGATGTGTAGCCGTCGCCGAGGGCCTGGTCCAGGTCGGCGATGCCGGGGCCCTCGTCGCTGAAGACGAGACGCAGGCCCTGTATCGCGCCGTTGGTCACCTTCGTGCACTCCATCTGTCCCCCGCCGCCGTGCACGAGGGCGTTGCGCGCCAGCTCACTGGCCGCCGTGACGAGTTTGGTCTGCTCGACCAGGCCGAACCCGAGTTGGGCGGTCATCTGCCGCACATGCTGCCGCACCCGCACCAGGTCGAGGTCCGAGTGGATCGGCAGGCAGGCGGAGACGCTGCCGGTGCTATGGGTCACAGGCACTCCCGGCGTGGGCGCCCGCCGCGGGGCAGGGCCGACACCTCGGCCCCGAGCAGGCGCATGGCCTCCTCGGTGTTGAGGGCGGTGCGCAGCCCCGGCAGGGTCAGGCCGAGTTCCACCAGCGTGATGGCCACTGCCGGGCGCATCCCCGCAACCACGGTCTGAGCGGCCAGCAGCTTGGTCATGGCCGCGACGTCACTGAGCACGCGGCCCATGAAGGAGTCGACGATCTCGACCCCGGACAGGTCGATGACCACACCGTTGACCGCGCTGTCCGAGACCGTCTCGCCGATGTCCTGGCGGAGCTGCTCAGCCGTGCTGTCGTACAGGTCGCCCTGGAGGGTGACCAGAAGGACCCCGCCCAGCCTCAGAACGGGCACATGGCCTTCGTACGGGAAGGTGGACACGCCCGTCACCGGGGCTCCGCGGCCGATGCGGGGCTCGCCACGATGTGGGCGCCCTGCTGCTGCAGGGCGTAGGCCAGGGCATCGGCGAGGCTGGCGCGGGTGAGCACATCGCTCAGGTCGATGCCGAGGTGGACGATGGTCTGCGCGATGGCCGGCCGGATCCCGGAGACTATGCACTCCGCTCCCATGAGTCGCGCCGCCGCCACGGTCTTCATCAGATGCTGCGCCACCAGGGAGTCCACGGTGGGCACCCCGGTGATGTCCAGGATGGCGATGCGGGCGTGCTGCTCGACGACGGCGTCCAGGAGCGTCTCCATCACCACCTGGCTGCGGGCGCTGTCGAGCGTGCCGATCAGCGGTACGGCGACGATACCTTCCCACAACTTGATCACGGGGGTGGCGATTTCGAGCAGTTCCAGCCGCTGGCGGTTGATGAGTTCCTGCCCCGCGACCGTCGTCGTCTCCTGCATCACCAGGCGCAGGGTGCCCATCAGCACGGTCAGGGCCGTGGTGCACTCCCGCACGTGCTCGGCGGGTGCGTCGGAGAGCTCGTCGAGCAGGAGGTCGGTGACGGGCCGCCGCAGTGCGTCCATCTCGGCCGCGATCTGCCCGAGGGTGGCGCCGGCCCGCGCCCGGGAGTGCGCCGTGCGCGCCAACTGCTCGCGGACGACGGTGAACCCGTCCGCCTCCGAGTCCTCCACACGCCCCGACGCGGCCACCGCGGCGAGCGCCTCCACAACGGCCCGGCCGGCTTCCACCGCCTCGTCCCGGGAGACGGTGAACACGGTGCGGAACAGCGCCGCGTCGGCCCAGCGCTGGGCGATCTGCTCCCGGCGTCGCCGCAGGAAGTCCCCGACCTCCTCAGCCGGATCGGTCTGATCTTTTGCCGATTGCTGCTCCGGCACGTACTTCCCTCCTCATATGGTGTGCGCCGCCCCGATCTCACGGGGAGCGCCGGACTGTACGGTCACGATGCCTGCCGTGGCCCGAACCAGTCCAGGCAGACCACGAGCGCATCGTCGTCGGGCACGGGTGTGCCGCGGTGACCGGCCAGTTCCCTCAGGACGGCACGGGGAACCTCGGCCGCGGGCAGCAGGCTGGTAGACACGATGGCCCGGGCGAGCGCACGCTCCCCGTACTGCTCACCACCACCGGGTGCGGCGACGGCGTACACCCCGTCGCTGACGAAGACGAGTCGGTCCCCGGGCTCGATCTCGACGACCTGCTGGACGACGTAGTCCGTCTCCTCGAACATGCCGAGGGGCAGCTGCTCATCGAACTCGACGGCGGTGACGGTACGGCCGCGCAGACGCAGCATCTGCGGGGAGCCGGCGTCGATGACCTGTAGCCGGCCCGTGCGCAGGTCGAGGTCGAGCAGGAGCACGGACAGGTGGGCGTCTCCGCGGTACTGGGCGTAGACGGCCTGGTCGGCGAGTGCGGCCTGGTCCGCGATGGACAGGCCGGCACGGCGTGCGTTGCGCAGCGCGTTGATGCCCAGGTTGGTCAGGAGGGCGGCCTCGATGCCCTCGCCCATGCCGTTGGTGATGTAGAGCATCAGGCGGTCGGCGTCGGCGGACCAGTCGAAGTTGTCTCCGAAGATCGCGTAGGCGGGTTCCAGTTGGGCGCCGACCGCGTACTCGGGGCGGGTGCAGGAGCGGCCCGGCAGGAGTTGCCACTGCATCTCCGCCGCCAGGGTGAGCCGGTCGGTGCGACGCGCCCGGACGTACAGATCGGTGTCCCGGTCGGCCACGATCACTTCGTGCCCCAGCACCTTCGCCACCTCGGCCAGTTCGTCCAGGCACTCCTCGGCCTGGGCTGCGGAGGGCATCGTAACGGCAAGGACGCCCAGCCGGTCGCCCCGCACAGTCACCGGCAGGTGCAGGCGCACCTCGCCGTCGCTCAGCCTCTCGACGAAGGGTTCCTGGGACCCGAAGGCCCGTCCGGAGGGCGTGCCGTACGCGGGCACGGACTCGGGCGGGCTCGGAGCCGTGTGGACGGCCTGGAGCGTGGCGAGGCCGTAGTCGGCCATGTAGAGCTGGACGGTCTTCGCCGCGTAGTCGTTGCACAGTACTTCGCGGACCGCGTCCACCAGTTGGTGCGGGGCCGCGGAGCGAAGTGCCCGCTCGGCTGCCACGAATCTGTTCACGATGTTGGATACGCCATTCTTGTCACAGTGACGGCGCTGGAACCGCGCTGCCGCGGACGCCGCCCGTCGGTCCTTCTTGTCCGTATCTAGTGTTCTGCACGTATTGTCCGAACCGGTGGGCTGACAGTGCCCGTGAAGCCTGAAAGAGTGGCAGCGTGACTTCCTCCTACTCGCAACCGCGGCCGGACGAGGTGGCGCGTGTGACCTCGGAGGCCGCCGAGTTGCTGGAGGTCTTGTGGGGCCGGGCCTCGACCGCGCCGGTGTCCGCCTCCCAGATTCGCGTGCTGTTCATCCTGGAGCACAGCGACGGCATCAACCTGCGCATGCTCGCCGAGGCCCTCGGCTCCACGCCGCCGTCGACCAGCCGGCTGTGCGACCGGTTGCAGGCGGTCGGCTTCGTCGAGCGGGCCCCCAGCGCCTCCAGCCGCCGCGAGCTGCGGCTCCACCTGAGCCGTCGCGGACGGACCTTTCTGACCGAGCTGCGCGCGCGACGCGAGGCCGCGCTGCAGTCCGTGCTGGAGCAGATGCCCGCCACCAAGCGGACCGCGCTGCTGGAGGGCCTGGAGGCGTTCTGCGCCGCGGCGTCCGCGGAGATCCACGAAGGCGACGAAGCCTCCGACGCCAGAAGCGCCTGAATCCCGCCGACGCCCCGGTGCGGTGCCGGGACAGGGCCGGGTACGCGCCGCAGCCCGGCGACGCGGGCCGTCGTCATTGCTGACCGGCACGTTCCACACCCCCTCCCACGCTTGACTCGCTCACTCTGTTGCCTCATGACCATAGTTGTCAAACGGCAACTGTTGGGCATACGAGTGCGGTTTGCAATCGATGAACTGCCTCTTCGGGCAGCGGTCTTCAGTCCGAAGCAGCCATCACTCCGAAGCGGTCATCACTCCGCCGTCGCGGCCGGAGGCTCGGGATTCGGCCCCGAGTCCGCGGTGGCGAGCGCCTCCTCGACACTCCCCACGATCGGGACGGTGATGCTGACACCGGTGAGATCCATGATCCGCCGGACGGCGGGCGTAGGGGAGATCACATACACGCCCCCGGGGATCTCCCGTACCTCTTGGTACGCCCGCAACACGATGTTCATGCCGGACGAGTCCATGAAGGGGACGCCGGCGATGTCGAGGAGGAAGTTTCGTCGGCCATGGTGCAGCTGGTTGGCGAGATGGTGCTGCAACTCGGTGGCTGTATCCATGTCCAGGTCGCCCTCGACCGTGAGCAGCACGGCATCCTCCCGGGGCACTTCCACCTTGATCGACAAGGGATTCTGGGCAACGGACACAAGTACCTCCCACAGGCGTTGGCGATCGCGACGGGTGCCCCGACGGACGGATTCAATGCCTCGTGGAGCGAAGAATTCCCGGCAACCGGCCTACCACGCCTCTCGCGGGCCCGTCGCAGGCGGTTTCGGGCATGACGCTCCTGTGCTGCATGCGTGTTGACCGTCCGTCGATGCGTTCGGCCGCCTACCCCCGAATCTCCCCAGCACACAGGGCACGTGCGAGCGAGCGGTACGCCGTCACGCTTCCGAGTGCCACTCCTGACTGCTTTTGCGTGCAAGGGCTGGGCGGGCGGTTTGGCGGGCGGTCGACGGGTCACGCGATTAAAGAGACATCACACGGTGTGGAGGAGGGAAGGGAACTCGGGCCTCCTCGCCATCTGTCAGGGAGCGTAAGGATGAGTGAGCAGTACCGGACCGGTGTCACCAGGAGTTCAGCGAGCGCAGGCCGTGTGCGCCGGGGGCCGCGGAGTCCGGCGGAGGCGCGCGGCGCCGTTCGGCGGGTCCTGTCCGAACAGTCGCACGCCCGCGGCGCCGCCTGCGAGCCGGACACCCTCTCGGACGCGCTGCTGGTGGCGTCGGAGCTGACGACCAACGCGATGCTGCATGGTGGCGGCGTCACCGGCTTCGACGTCGAGGTCGTCGGCGAGAACCTCTATCTGTCCGTCAGCGACCACGAGCGCAGCCGACCGGTCACCCTCGACCCGGTCGACCGCCACGGCCGCCACCGCTGCGGAGGCCGCGGCTGGCCGATCGTCTGCAGGCTGTCCCACACGGTCCTGGTCTCCGACCTCCCGACGGGCGGCAAGCGCGTCACCGCGGTGCTGCCCCTGCCGACGGGGTGCCGGGAGCGGGTCGACAGGGTCTGACGGGGTCTGACGGGGTGGGGCGGCTTGCCAGCTCGATCGGGTGGGGCGCGGGGAGTGGGCCGAGGCGGGGAGGCTGCGGCTGCCGACGGGGCTGGTCGGGGGCGAGGCGGGGAGGCTGCGGTCGCCGACGGGGCTGGTCGGGGGCGAGGCGGGGAGGCTGCGGTCGCCGACGCTGGCTGAGGGCGTCGCGGACTGGGCTGTGGGCGGACGGGACGGACCGGTGGGGGTCAGCGCGATGAGGCCGGTAGGGCCGACGAGACGGCCATGTGGGTCAGTGCGATGGGGCGCGGTGGGCCGACGGGACAGACCAGTGGGTCAGCGCAATGGGGCGCGGTAAGCCGACGCGACGGAACTGACTGGTGGGCCGGCGTAAAGAGGCTGGCAGGCCGACGGGACAGGGCCAGTGGCCAGCGTCATGGGCCAGCGGGCCAGCCGGAGAGGCCAGTGGTCAGCACGGAGGCGCCGGCGGGCCAGGGAGCAGACAACATGGCCCGACTCGGGCGGGTCGGCCACCGAACGGTCCCACGCGGGCGGGTCCGCTACCCACCTGTTCGGATGGGGCACGGACGATGGACCGCCCCGGAAAGGCTGCCGCTACCGACGGGGATTTGGCCGAGCCCCGACGCGGACAGGTCGGCGGGCCGACGGAACAGACCGGTGGGCCAGCGTGAAGAGAACGGGGCACCAGGCCGACAGGCCGAGGGCCGACAGGCCGAGGGCCGACAGGCCGAGGGCCGACAGGCCGAGGGCCGACAGGCCGAGGGCCGACAGCCACTTGGCTGCGGCCCACGTTTGCTGATGCAACTCAGGCGAACCGGCCGACGCCCAGGTGGGTGTCGGCCGGCGACCTCAAGGCAACACGGTGCTCAGGTCAGGCGACCCCCGGCTCCAGCAGCCCCGCGCGCAGTTGCTTGATGATGCGGCTGATGAGGCGGGAGACGTGCATCTGGGAGACGCCGATCTGTTCGGCGATCTGCGCCTGGGTGAGCTCCTCGACGAAGCGCAGATGGATGATCCGGCGCTCCCGCTCGTCCAGCCCGGCGATCAGGGGTGCCAACGAGTGGAAGTCCTCGACGAGTTCCAGCGAGGGATCCTCCTCGCCGAGCAGGTCGGCCAGAACGGACTCGCCGTTCTCGGCGTCGGAGGTGACGGCCGCGTCGAGGGAGGCGGACTGGTAGCAGTTGGAGGCCTTGCGGGCCTCGATCACCTCTTCCTCGGAGAGGGACATCAGCTCCGAGAGTTCGCGGGTGGTCGGCATGCGGCCCAGCCGGGAACCAAGTTCCTCGGTTGCCTTCGCCAACTCCGCACGCGCCTCCTGCAACCGGCGCGGCACATGAACCGCCCAGCTCGTGTCCCGGAAGAACCGCTTGATCTCGCCGACGATGTACGGGACGGCGAACGTCGTGAACTCAACCTCCCGAGCGACCTCGAAGCGGTCGATGGCCTTGATCAGCCCAATGGTCCCGACCTGGACCACGTCCTCCAACGAGTCCCCACGCGTGCGGAACCGCGAAGCCGCGTACCGCACGAGCGAGAGGTTCATCTCGATCAGCGTGTTACGTACGTACTGGTATTCGTGCGTGCCTTCTTCCAGCATGACCAGTCGGTCGAAGAACTGACGCGACAACTGACGTGCGTCCTGAGGGCTCACCCTCGTCGGATCCTCGATCAGCGGCAGCGCCGCCCCCTGCGTCGTCACCGTCTCCTGTGCCGTGGCCGTTGCCTGCGCCACCGTCACGGCTGCCATGCTGCCCTCCCGATCGCCGGATCCTGTTGTCGTTTCCCCGCGTGCCCGAGTTCGCGCGTCTCACTCCTCTTCTGTCGAACAGATCGCGGCACGAAGGTGAGTTCTGGCGCGAACTCGCCCTACAGAACGGTCGAACCGGCCACGCCGTCCGCGGACGTACCGACGCGGCGCCGGCACTCCGTCGCCCGTCGGCGTCGGTATCGGACGGCCCTTCTACGTCCGCTCGTTTGCGTGGGGAGTTGCGGGGCATGCGGATTTTCGTGCTTCGGACCAGAGGCGCCACGGTGCGACAGGTATGACCGCTCCAGGGCCTTAGTGCCCTGTGCACCGTTTCCCACGGAGATTCCCTGAGAACGTCGTTCAGGAGCTGTTCCTCATGCTGGTTGAAACGTCCGCACATGGTTCCGACATCCCTACCCGTCCCCGCGTGTCAGGCGGACGCGTCCACGACGACGCCCCCGACACCGCGGCCGGCTTCACCCGGCTGGCCGCTCTGCCCGAAGGGCCCGAGCGTGACGCCGTACGCGACGAACTGGCCCGGGCCTGGCTGCCCATGGCCCACCGCATCGCCGGCCGCTTCCGCAACCGGGGTGAGTCGCTGGAGGATCTGCGCCAGGTCGCGGCCCTCGGGCTGGTCAAGGCGATAGACCGGTTCGAACCGGGACGAGGAGCCTTCGAGAGCTACGCGGTGCCCACCATCACGGGCGAGATCAAGCGCCACTTCCGCGACCGGATGTGGGCCCTCAGGGTTCCCCGTCGCGTCCAGGAGCTGCGCAACAAGGTACGGATCGCGCGCCGCGACCTCGTCGCGACCTCGGGCGGCTCCACCCCCTCGGTCGCCGAGATCGCCGCCCACGCGGGAATGACGGAGGAGGAGGTCAAGGCAGGGCTGGAGGCGTTGGACAGCTTCAGCACCCTGTCCCTCGACGCCGAGATGTCCTCCAGCGACGACGGCTTCAGCCTCGCCGACACGATCGGCAGCAACGAGGAGGCGTACGACGTCGTCATAGACCGGGAGGCGGTGAAGGAGGGGCTGCGGCGGCTTCCCGAGCGCGAGCGCGCCATCCTGTACATGCGGTTCTTCGAGGACATGACGCAGGGCCGTATCGCCGAGCAGCTGGGGATCTCCCAGATGCATGTCTCCCGCCTCATCAGCCGGTGCTGCGCACAGGTGCGGGAAGAGGCTCTCGACCGGGGGAACCGGTCCTGACGCCGACTTGGCAGCAGCCCCCCCCTCCCCCGGCGGCGCGCACCACGATCACTTCATCCAGGAGCGGATACCCATGCTGATGCCCCATCCGGCGATGCTGCGCAGGCTCGTCGAGGAGTACGAGGCGCTCGTGGCCCACGACAGCGACCTCGAGGCCGGGACCGGTCGGCGTGACCTGCGCGCGCAGGACCTGGCCTACACGCTGTGCGTGTCGACCGGCACCCGCGAGGTGGGACAGGCCCTGGAGACGGCCCGCCGCATGCTTGACGCCGCGCACGACCCCGTCGCGGCGCAGGTGAAGCGACGCGTGATCACGGCAGGCCTGGACGAGCCTACGAGGGCGCACGGGCCGGCGGTGGTCGGCTGAGATGCACCAGCGGGACACGGCCCGGAGCGGCAACGGAGAGGAAAGCGATGTGAGCATCGACAGAATCTGGTCGTACCGTCCCGGGAGCGGTCACCAGGAGGGGCGGACGCTCACGGGGTTCAAGGTCGAGGCGACGGACGGTGTCGTCGGCCATGTGGACCGCCAGGCCGACGACACTCCCCTGCGACACCTGATCGTCGACACGGGCGTATGGGTCTTCGGCAGGAGTCTGCTGATCCCCGCAGGGATGATCACCGGCATCGACATGGCGGCCCGCCTGGTCACCGTGGGGTGTACCCGCGAGGAGGCCAAGGGGGCTCCCCGCTTCAGCACGGACCGCGAGACGCTCGATCCCGAGTACCTGTCCGCTGTCGGTGCGTACTACGCGACTTTGCGCCATGATTCGGGCGAGCCCGGGTAGCAGAGCGGCAGGACACGGTCGGACGACGAGGAGCGGAGACTACGACGTGCGAGGAATGGTGAAGTGACGGGAGCCGCAGTCTTCTTGGTGCGCGCCTGTGATGCTCAGGGAGTGACGAGCATTCCGCAGGCAGCGTACGAGCAGCCGTGAAGCCGATGGAACGCCGTCCGGCCGGGGACGTCGGGACCGCGCCTGCCAGGCCGGTCCCGATCACCAGCGCGGCGGCGGCGCGGAGCTATGTGCGGTCGGTCGTGACGGAGGGATGGCGCGCAGCGTCCGACCCGGCGAGTGAGCGGACCGTCACGGATCTCCTGCTGGTGGTGTCGGAACTGGTCACCAACGCGATCCGGCACGGCGGCGGCCTCGCGGGGTTCGAGGTGGCCCTGCTGTCCGATGCCGTGAGCCTCAGTGTGCACGACTACAGCGACGCAGTGCCCTCCGCGGCTTACGGGCCCGGCACGCTGCCGCTCGTACACGAGGGCAGCGGATACGGGTGGCCGCTGATCATCCGCCTGACCCGCGAGATCAGCATCGAGCGCCGCCGGGAAGGCGGCAAGACGGTCAGCGTGCTGGTGCCCCTGACGTGAGGGGCCGCGGTGAGAGTGCGCCCGCCGACGCGGGCGCCTCACCAGGGCAGGAACGCGTGCACGTCCTTGCCGTCGTCCCGCACCACCACGCTCACCTGGTCGCACAGCGTGTGGATCAGGTACCAGCCGATACCGCCGCCGGTGCCGTTGCCGGGGTGGAACGGACGCGGCTCCGGTGGCGTGGTGCTCGTGTCACTGAACGTCACATGCACACCGTCGAACGTCCTGCGCATCACCAGCCGCAGCGGCCCCGGCGCATACTGGATCGCATTGGCCGCCAGCTCGCTGACGACCAACAGGATGTCGTCCCGGTACTCGGGCGTCGCCGGCGGGGCCGACCTCGCGAGCGTGGTCAGGAACTCCTCCGCGCTGAGGCGGGCTCTCGTCACATCACCAAATCCCCCGTCAAGCCTGACCTCCCAGTCCTGGATCTCTTCGGACGACGGTTTTTTCCCGCCCCCACGCGATTCGGTCGCCATCACACCTTCTTCGGCCCGCTGTCGTCGGCCGCGTGACTTCGTCGTGCATCTTTCTCACCGCTGCTGGTTCCCAGGCTGAGCGCGGCTACGCGTACGGAACGGTAGGAGCCTGCGGGACATCGCGGAAGAGGGAGGCCACGGGGCCTGCTGCGCCGGCTCCGGATGCGGCGCATCCCGACTTGATAGGCAAGCGGGGACTTGCCTATGCTGGGGTTGTGGCCGACGACCTTTTCAAAGCCTTGGCCGACCCCACCCGCCGCACGATTCTCGACGAGCTCACGGAGAAGTCCGGGCAGACACTGTTCGAGATCTGCGCGCGGCTGAGCATGAAGCATCAGCTCGGCATCTCGCGGCAGGGGGTCTCCCAGCACCTGGCCGTGCTGGAGGCCGCCGGGCTCGTCGAGACAAGGCGGGAGGGCCGCTACAAGTTCCACGACCTGAACACGGCCCCGCTGCGGCAGATCACCGAGCGATGGCTCGTGCCCGACCCACCCGGACCCGAGGAGAGCACCCCATGAAGATTCACCTGACCAGCGTTTTCGTCGACGACCAGGCCAAGGCCGAGCACTTCTACACCGAGGTCCTGGGCTTCGTGAAGAAGCACGACGTCCCGGTGGGTGAGAAGGACCGCTGGCTGACCGTCGTCTCACCCGACGAGCCCGGCGGCACCGAGCTCCTCCTGGAGCCCGCCGGCCACCCGGCCGTGAAGACGTATCGCGACGCCCTCGTCCAGGACGGCATTCCCCTCGCCCAGTTCGCCGTGGACGACGTCCACGCGGAGTACGACCGGCTGAGCAACCTCGGCGTCCGCTTCACCCAGGAGCCCGTGGACATGGGCCCGGTCACCACCGCGGTCCTCGACGACACCTGCGGCAACCTGATCCAGATCGCCACGGAGCCGCAGTAGGCAGCCGGCCCTGGCCTAAACACGTCCCAACGCGTCGTACAACTCCGGCTGTTAGCTTCTGACTGACGCGGCGTCACAGTTGGGGGGCGGACGGGCATGCAGGACCGGAGTCCAGCGGAGCTCATCGCCGGGTTGCGGCGTCGGATCGACGCCTACGAGGACGGCGCAGGGGCACCCGCCGTGCTCGGTCCGCAGGCCCTCGACGATGCCTACGCGGTGCTCGGCCTGCTCGACGGGCCCGAGGTGGAGCCGGCAACGGCGGAGGTGCTGGCCTGGTTCTTCTGGTACCGGCAGCGGGAGAGTTCCGACCCGGAGGACGCCCAGCAGGCGGCCTGGGCCGCCGTACGGCTCTTCGTGCTCATCCATGAGGGCATACCGGACGCGGCGACCCCGCCGGACCTGGACCGGATGCTCGCCGTTCACGACGCCGCTCTGGCCTTGGATCCCGTCCGGGCCCGGGAGCTGGTCGACTGGGCGGTCGCGGCGCCCCAGCCCGAACCGCTGTACGGGGCGTTGGAGGTACTCGAAGCGGCACAGGACATCGCGGCGCGGACTCCGGGGGCGCCCGACGAGCCCGACTTCCAGTTCCTGTACGGGTATCTGCTGCGGACCAAGTTCGAACGTGAAGGCGTAAGGGAGGATCTCCTGGACGCGCTCACGGCGTTGCGGGCGGCGACCTCGCGCCCGCCGCCGGACGCCGAAAGGCGCGGCGTGTGGTTCGCCAACCTGGGGCACGCCCTGATGCTCGCCTACCAGCACGCGTACGAGGACTCCCTGGCGGCGGCGGTGTCGGCCCTGCGTACGGCACTCACCGATCTGGCACCGGATTCCCGGGAGCGGCTCATCTGTCTGCAGAACCTCGGCTCGGCGCTGCTGCTCGGCAACGAGTGGGACGACGCCGCGGCCGTTCTCGGGGAAGCCGAATCTGCCGCGCCGGACGGGAGCGTCACCCAGGCGGAGATCCGCAGCAACCTCGGGCAGGCGCTCTTCACCCGCTACGAGGAGTACGGCAGCCACGGCGATCTGACGGCAGCCCTTCAAGCGCTGCAGGCAGCGCACGGCGCCGAGTTGCCCGAGCCGTACGGCGCCAGGGTACGGGCCGCGAGCGCGCCGATGGTCGGCTTGGCTCTGCTCGCCCGGGCATGCTCTCTCGGATCAGCCACTGAGGCTGCTGCTGAGCTGGACGCGGCGGAAGAGGCGGTGGCGAGCGCCCTGCGGGAGGCCGCTGCCGATGGCGACGGCCCGTCGGGAGCGAGTGACCTGGGCAGCGGTCCGGCCCACGCCCCTCACCTGAGCGGTGGCCCGGCGCAGGCGACCGGCCCTGACACGCGAGGACGCGCTCCGACGCCGAACCGGCAGATCGCCCAGCTTCTCCACGTGCGCGCCCGGATCCGCTACGAGCGTCACAGGATCACCGGGGACGGAGCCGGTCTCGACGGAGCGGTGCAGGACTCCGAGCACGCACTCCGCTCGGCCGCCCTCTCTCCTGCGCACCGGGCGGTGGCGCAGCATGTGCTGGGCAGCGCCCTGCGGGACCGGTTCGTGCTGGGCGGCGTCCTCACGGACATCGACCGGGCTGTCGCCCTGGCCCGTGAGTGCCTCACGATCGATGAGGGAACGGAACCGTCCCCGACCGCACGGCTGCACTTGCTCGCCGACGCCCTTGTCCGCCGCGGCCAGAGCACAGGAGCCCGGACCGACCTGGACGAAGCCGTCGCCCTGTGCACCCAGGGCTCGGCCGCCGCACCGGATACCGGGCTGCCCGAACTGCTGGCCGTCCAGGGCAGCGCCCTGCACAGCCGTGCCCTGGTGGCCGGTGACCCCATCGATTTGGACGCCGCGATTGCCGTGTACCGCAGAGCAATCGACTCTGCGTACGGCCTTGCCGCAGGCCCGGACGATACGGACCGCGCACGGGCGGAGCCCGACCTGAACCCGGCTCGGTCGGGTCTGTGCCTCGCCCTGGAGCACCGGTTCGAGCGCTTCGGCGCACGCTCCGACATCGACGAGGCGGTCGCTCTTGCCGAGGCCACCGTGCAGGACGCCCGGACTAACGACCGATGCGTTGCCCTGAACCTGCACACCATCGCCCTGCGCAACCGGTACGTGCGCTACCGCGACCCCGCCGACCTGGACTCCGCAGTCGAGGCCGGCATCGCCGCTGTCGAGGCGACCCCAGCAGCGCACTACCAGCGCCCGGCCCACCTCTCCAATCTGGGCCTGACGCTCTTCGAACGGTTCGAGGCGACCCAGGACATGGCCGACATCGACGCGGCTGTGGACACGTTGCGCGCGGCCGTGGACGCCCTGCCGCACAACCACGCGCACCGCCCCGGACTACTGACGAACTGGGCGCTGGCCCTGGCGCAGCGCCATGAGCGCACCGCCCGTTGGCAGGACGCGGAGGAGGCCATCGAAGCGGTCGGGAAGGCGCTCGGCTCGGTCGCCGGGGACCATCCCGACCGCGCCGCCCAGCAGTACCTCCTGGCCGGACTGTTGCGCGCGCGGGCAGCCTCCCGCTGGTCCGCCGAGCGCGCCGCCGAGGACCTTGCCGCCGCTGACGAAGCCCTGCGAGCTGCGGCGGCCACACCGGGGGTGGCGGCGAGCGTGCGCATGGCGGCCCTGCGCCTGGGCGCCGAGGCGCAGACGGACCCGGCGGCCGCGCTCGAACGCTACGAACAGGCCGTCAGCTGCGTGCAGTTGATCGCCTGGCACGGGCTGAGCAGACGCGACCGCGAGGACCATCTGAGCGCCATCGACTCGCTCACCCAGGACGCAGCGGCGGCCGCACTCGACGCGGGCCGCCCGGAGCGCGCGGTCGAACTCCTCGAACACGGCCGCTCCGTACTGTGGAACCACGCCCTGGACACCGGCGCCGACCTGTGGGAGCTGCGCGCCGCCGCACCTCAACTCGCCGAGCGAGTGGAGACGTTGCGCACCCAGCTGCGGCTGCTCGACGTACCGGACGCGGTGGTGCAGCGACCCGGCGACGCCTTCACCTCCCGAACACCGGGCCCACGGGCGGACCGGGGTATCGCCCTGGGTCACGAGTGGGACGCGCTGATCGCCACGATCCGCAAGGATGTGCCGGGCTTCGCGGACTTCATGCGGCCACCCGGGTTCGAGGGTCTGCGCGCCGCGGCAGCCGAAGGCACCGTGGTGCTGCTCAATGTCTCCAAGCGCCGCAGCGACGCCCTCCTGCTGACCTCCGACGACCTACGAGTCGTCCCGCTCCCGCAGCTCTCCCCCGGCCTCGCGGAGCAGCAGATGGCCTGGTACCTGTCGGCCCTGTTGTACTACGACGAGCCCGAGATGACCCGCGAGAAGCACACCATGCTCGAGGAGTCCATGGCGCTCACACTGAGCTGGCTGTGGCACTCGGTCGCCGAACCCGTCCTGGACGCGCTGAGCCACGCCGGCTCGCCACCCGGCGACGGCCGTTGGCCTCGGATCTGGTGGTGCCCCACGGGCTCCCTCGCCTTCCTGCCCCTGCACGCGGCGGGCCTGCACCTGCCCGCTCCCGTGACGGACGCGTGTGTGCTCGACCGGGTGGTCTCCTCGTACACCCCGACCCTTCGGGCGCTGATCCGCAGCCGCGCCCAGGCTCCCGCGCGGGGCGAGCGCAGGCGCATGCTGATGGTGGCGATGCCCGAGACCCCGGGCCGCAGGTCCCTCCCCAACGCGGCATACGACACGGAGCAGATCAGCGAGTCCTTCGCCGGCAGGTGCACGGTGCGCTCCGGCGCTGCGGCCACCCGCGAGACGGTGCTCGCGGACCTCGCCACGCACGCGTGGGCACACTTTTCGTGCCACGGCGATCAGGAGCGCGGCGACCCGTCGCGCAGCGGCCTGTATCTGCACGACGGCTGTCTGACGGTCGCCGACATCGCACAACTGAGACTGGAACAGGCCGAGTTCGCGATGCTGGCGAGTTGCAAGACGGCGGTGAGCGGCTTCATGCTGCCCGACGAGGCGATCCATCCCGCCGCGGCGCTACAGGTGGCCGGCTACCGGCACGTCCTGGCCACGATGTGGAGCGTCAACGACCGCATCGCGGGGGAGATTGTCGACAACGTGTACGAAACTCTTGTGAGCGAGGGCGAGTTGGCGGCCGAGGACTGTGCGACGGCCCTGCACCACGCGGTGCGGGGGTTGCGAGCCAAGCCCCGGATGCCGCTGGTGGGCTGGACGCCCTTCATCCACCACGGACCGTAGGAGGCACCCATGGCAGACGAGGAAACCGGGCCGCGGGCGAAACGCAGACGCCCGCCGCTGGACGACGGCGAATCAGTGATCGTGTACGGCGACAACCGGGGCGGACAGGCCGTCGCACCGGGCGCCGCGGTCCCGGCCCCGGTCTCCCAGCGCCCCGCGGCCCCGCCGAGTGCGCTGCCGCAGCAGCCGGACGCCACGACCGCCGAACCGGACGGGCAGGAGGACTAGCGCCCCCATGCCCAGCACCTTCCTCGGTCTGGTCCTGCTCGTGGTGTGTCTCGTGCCGGGTTTCGTGTACTCGGCGGCACGCGACACCGTGCTGCCCGAGCGGACCTCGTCGGCGTTTCGCGAGACGACCCGGGTGGTCCTGGCGAGCCTGGCCCTCGACACCCTCGCCCTCGCGTTGTTCGGCGCGCTGCGTGCGACGGCGCCCGGCATCACTCCGGACGTGGGGCGCCTGGTCCGCGAGGGCTGGGGCTACGCACGGGACCACTATCCGGCGCTGGCCTGGTGGTCGCTGGCGGTCCTCGCGATCGCGGCCGCGCTGGGGGCGGGCGCTGCCCGGCTGCTGCCACGCGGTGCCGGACCGGTCACCGTGGAGTCGTCCTGGTGGCTGCTGCTCGGCCGCTACCCCGCCGAGGCCGGCGCGAAGTCCGCGTACGTCGGTTGCGAACTACTGGACGGCTCGTATCTCGGCGGCACGCTGAAGCACTTCGCGCACCAGGCGGAGGAGACCGGGGACCGCGAACTGGCCCTGGTCGCCCCGCTCGACTACCGCCCGCACCCCGGACAGCCCGTACGGCCCCTCACCGGGCATCAGTTGGTGTCGGTGAGCGCCCGGCAGATCAAGTTCCTGACCGTCACCTATCTCGACCACGTCCCGACCGACGCACCGCGGCCCGAGCCGCGAGGGGAGAACACAGCATGAGCGAGTTTCCCTACGCCTTCCACGTCGAGCTGCACCGCACCTTCGGGCTCCGCCTGGAACCGGGGCCGGTCGTGGGCCCCGACCCTGTCGAAGCCGCTCTGTCCGGCCACCGTCTGGGCATACGGCTGCGCCCCACGGGACCTGACCAGGCGTCGATCGTGGGACTTGCCGCGGAGATCACCGACCGGTTGCCGCCGACCACACGCAGCGTGATGACCGACGACGTCCTGGAGCCCTGGGAGCCGGACCTCGCCCTGCTGCTCGACACCAACCCGCCCGAACTACGGATGCTGCCGAGCGCGCCGCCCCTGTCCAGCACCGAACCCATCCACTCCCTCGACCTGGCGCCCCTCACCGCCGACCTCCGCGTCACCCGGTGGCTGCTGCGCGTGCAGATCAACTGCGCGGGAGAGCTCTACGAGCACGTTCATCCGCTGTACGCGACGGCCACCACGAACATGCTGGAGATCGTCGGCGACCGCAGTAGTCCGATGCTGCCCGACCAGGTCGCGCCGACCCACTGGCACGGGCCGGAACATCGCTCGGCTCGGTGAGGGAATCAGCCTCTGTCAGCCGACCCGCGCGGCGATGGCCCTCGCGCACACCAGGGACTCGGTGTGCGTCGTGTCCACCTCCAGGTCATAGCCGACCCCTTCGTGCACCACGTCCGCCTGCAGTACGGCCATCCCCTGGACCCGGTCTCCGCGAGCGACCTCACGGCCCGCGGCGACCGCGCTGTCACACCTGACGCCGACCCACAGCACGGCGAGGCCGCTCAAAGCCTTCTGCCACCGCTGCTGGGATGCCGCCCCGCCGAGGAAGACGTCGTCGACGACGACCCTGGCGCCCGCGCGGACCATCGCGGCGACCCCCTCGATCCAGGCGGCGTCCAACGCCCGGAAGTCCTCCCCGACGCTCACCCCGCCATCCGGCGCGAACATGATCCCCTCGTCCGCCCCCTGCATCCTCGCGGGCAGGGCGGCGACGAACGAGTCGACCCCGAACGCCAGCCACGGATCCGGCAGTACGGCTTGGAGACACCGTACGATCCCGGACTTCCCCGAGCTGGAACCGCCGTTCAGCACGATCACCTGTGTAGTCACCGCGCCACACTAGGGCGATTCCCACCCTGCCCCCATGCAATTTCCCGCTGCCCGCCCCCGGCGAAGAACTCGGCGAGCGGCAGGATCGCCGCGCCGACCGTGACCGCGTCCGGGCCGAGGCCTCCGAGGTCGATGGAGACGCGCTCGGCCGGATGGCGCAGGGCGTAGGCGGATGCGTAGCGGCGTACGGCGGGCAGGATGCGGGGGCCGAGCTGGAGTGCCGCCCAGCCGCCGATGAGGATGCGTTCGGGCTGGAAGAGGTTGATCAGGTCGGACAGGCCGGCGCCCAGGTACTCGGCGGCCTCGTCGAGGACGGCGAGGGCCGCCGGGTCGGCGTCGGTGCCCGCGGCGGGGTGTGCCGCGGCGAGCATCGCCGTCAGTGCGGTCTCCTCGTCGGTGCCCTCCGGTGGGTGGCCGCCCTCCTCGCGCCAGCGGTCGAGGAGCGCCTCCGCACCCGCGTAGGCGTCCAGGCAGCCCAGGGCACCGCAACGGCAGCGGCGCCCCCGGACCCGTACGGTCAGATGCCCCCACTCGACGGACCGGCCCTGCGCCACCTCCTGCGTGACGAGGCAGGCGCCGACGCCGGAGCCGAAGAGGACGACCACCGCGCTGCGGGCGCCGCGGCCGGCGCCGAACCACATCTCGGCGTGGCCGAGGGTCCGGGCACCGTTGTCGATGAAGTACGGCACGGTATCGGGGAGTTCGCACGTCGAGCGGAGCAGGGATTCGAGCGGTACGGCGTCCCAGCCGATCGTCTGGCCGTGGACCACCGCGCCCAGCTCAGGGGTACGGGCGACGATGCCGGGGACGCCGATACCGACTCCCAGGAGCTGCTCGGGGGCGACGTCCGTCTCGGCGAGGACCTCGGTGATGCCGTCGCGGATGTGCCCGACGATGACCTCGACGTCGTAGCCCTGGCGCTCCAGCGGCCGTTCGGTGCGGGCGAGTTCGGTGAGGGTGAGGTCGAAGAGCTCGACGCGTACGCGGGTCTCGCCGACGTCGACGCCGATCATGTGGCCGCCGGCGGGGGCCACGCGCAGCAGGGTGCGGGGGCGGCCGCCGTCGGACTCGACAGTTCCGGCCTCCTCGACGAGGCCGTCGGCCATGAGCTCCGCGACCACGTTGCTGATGGAACCGCCACTCAGTCCGGTGGCCGGTGCCAGTTCGAAGCGGCTCAACGGCCCGTCGAAATACAACTGTTGCAGTACGACGGTGCGATTGCCCCGTCGCAGGTCACGCACTGTCCGCCCGTTCCGCCCTGCCATGTGGGTCCCTTCCGACGCCGCCCGAACAGCAACATACCGCCGCCCAGTCTCTTGACGCGCCCTTCCTTCGGGTCTTAAATCACGCTCTAAATTAACCCATGAGCGGCGTTCGGAAAGTGAACGCTCGCGTTGGGCATCCCTCCGGAAAGGGACCCCTGAGCCATGCGCAGAATCCGAGCCGCGGCCGTCGGTGCCGTCACCGTTTCCCTGCTGACCGCCATGACCGCCTGCGGTGGCGGCTCGTCGACGGGCGGCGGGTCCAACGACTCACCGAAGACGCTCACCTACTGGGCCTCCAACCAGGGCGCCAGCATCGAGGTAGACAAGAAGGTCCTCCAGCCCGAGCTCGACAAGTTCGAGAAGCAGACCGGGATCGAGGTGAAGCTGGAGGTCATCCCCTGGTCGGACCTGCTGAACCGGATCCTCACCGCGACCACCTCCGGCCAGGGCCCCGACGTCCTGAACATCGGCAACACCTGGAGCGCCTCCCTGCAGGCCACGGGCGCGCTGCTGCCCTGGGACGAGAAAAACTTCACCGCGATCGGCGGCAAGGACCGCTTCGTCGACTCAGCGCTCGGCTCGACGGGCGCGCAGGGCCAGGACCCGGCCGCCGTGCCGCTGTACTCGATGGCGTACGCGCTCTACTACAACAAGAAGCTGTTCGCCGACGCGGGCATAGCCAAGCCCCCGGCCACCTGGGACGACCTGGTCGCCGCGGGCCGCAAGCTGTCGGGGGACGGCAAGTGGGGGCTGGGCGCCGAGGGTTCCAACGCGTCGGAGAACATCCACCACGTCTTCGTCTTCGCCAAGCAGCACGGCGCCGACTTCTTCACGGCCGACGGCAAGCCCGACTTCACCAACGACGGCGCCGTCGACGCGGTCAAGCAGTACGTCGACCTGATGGCCAAGGACAAGGTCATCGCGCCGGGCAACGCCGAGTACGCCCAGAACCAGTCGGTCAGCGACTTCGCCAAGGGCAAGACCGCGATGCTGCTGTGGCAGAGCGCGTCCGCCAACCTCGAGTCCCAGGGCATGAGCGCGGACGCCTACGGTGTCGCGCCCGTTCCGGTGCAGTCCGGAGCTCCCGGCACCGACAAGCAGGTCAACTCCATCGTGGCCGGCATCAACCTCGCCGTGTTCAAGAACACCGACAACGTCGACGGCGCGAAGAAGTTCGTGAAGTTCATGACCAGCGACGAGGAACAGAAGGTCCTGAACACCGCGTTCAGCTCCATCCCGCCGGTGAAGGGCGCCCAGTCGGACGCCTCCTTCAACTCCGGGGCCAACTCCGTCCTCAAGGACACCCTCGCCCAGAGCGCCGCCGCGATGCCGCAGGTGGCCGACGAGTCCCAGTTCGAGACGGCCGTCGGTACGGCCGTGAAGGACCTGTTCGCCGACGCGGCCGCCGGGCGTTCGGTCACCACCGCATCGGTGAAGGCGGCGCTCGAGAAGGCCCAGCAGCAGATGCCGGCGAAGTGAGCACGATGACGACCGCTGCTCCCGCAGAGGCGGCCCCGCACAAGAGCTCGTCCGGGTCGGCGGAGCAAACGCCCCGCTTCCGCCGCCCCGGGCGGATCCGCCGTATCGCACTGCCGTATCTGCTGCTCCTGCCGGCCCTGATCCTCGAACTCCTGGTCCATCTGGTGCCGATGGTGATGGGCATCGTGATGAGCTTCAAGGAGCTCACGCAGTTCTACATCCGTGACTGGGGCGCCGCGCCCTGGACGGGCCTGTCCAACTACGAGGTGTCGGTGGACTTCGACGCCCCCGTGGGTGAGGCGCTGCTGCACTCTTTCTTCGTCACCATCGCCTTCACCCTGCTGTCGGTGGGCCTGTGCTGGCTGATCGGTACGGCGGCGGCGATCTACATGCAGGACACCTTCCGTGGCCGCGGTCTGCTGCGCGCCCTGTTCCTGGTGCCGTACGCGCTGCCCGTGTACGCAGCCGTCATCACCTGGGTGTTCATGTTCCAGCACGACAACGGGCTGGTGAACCATGTCCTGCACGACCAGTTGGGCCTGACCGACAAGCCGTCCTTCTGGCTCATCGGCGACAACAGCTTCGTCGCGCTGCTCGTCGTGTCGGTGTGGAAGGGCTGGCCGTTCGCCTTCCTCATCGTCATGGCCGGTCTGCAGAACATCCCCAAGGAGCAGTACGAAGCCGCTTCCCTCGACGGGGCCGGCATGTGGCAGCAGATCCGCCGGATCACCCTGCCCTCGCTGCGCCCGGTCAACCAGGTCCTGGTGCTCGTGCTGTTCTTGTGGACGTTCAACGACTTCAACACGCCGTTCGTCCTGTTCGGCAGGACCGCTCCACAGGCCGCGGACCTCATCTCGGTCCACATCTACCAGGCGTCGTTCGTCACCTGGAACTTCGGAACCGGTTCCGCCATGTCCGTCCTGCTGCTGCTCTTCCTGCTCGTGGTGACGGGCGTCTACCTCCTGCTGACCTCCCGAGGAAGGAAGACGGCCGATGTCTAGCACCTCCCGGGCGCCCCGCTCGCCGATGGCTCCGCCACGGTCCTACTACTGGTCCCGGCGGATCTTCCTCACCCTGCTCACCGGGTTCGTCCTGGTGCCGGTCTACGTCATGGTCTCCAGCTCGCTGAAGCCACTCGCGGACGTCTCCGGGGAGTTCCGCTGGCTGCCGAGCGAGCTCACGATCCGGCCGTACATCGACATCTGGTCGACCATCCCGTTGGCCCGCTACTTCGTGAACTCGCTGATCGTGGCGGGCGCGGCGACCGTCTGCTCGGTGGTGATCGCGGTGTTCGCGGCCTACGCGGTCAGCCGCCACAACTTCCGGGGCAAGCGCGTCTTCACGGTCACGGTGCTGTCCACGCAGATGTTCCCCGGCATCCTCTTCCTGCTGCCGCTGTTCCTCATCTACGTCAACATCGGCAACGCCACCGGCATCGCCCTGTTCGGCTCGCGCGGCGGTCTGATCCTGACGTATCTGACCTTCTCGCTGCCGTTCTCGATCTGGATGCTGATCGGGTACCTCGACTCGGTGCCGCGGGACCTGGACGAGGCCGCGATGGTGGACGGCTGCGGGCCGCTCGGGGCGCTGTTCCGGGTCGTCGTGCCGGCGGCGATCCCGGGCATCGTCGCGGTCGCCGTGTACGCCTTCATGACCGCCTGGGGCGAGGTGCTGTTCGCCTCGGTGATGACCAACGACACCACCCGCACACTCGCCGTCGGACTCCAGGGCTACTCCACGCTCAACAACGTCTACTGGAACCAGATCATGGCCGCCTCGCTGGTCGTCAGCGTGCCCGTGGTCGCCGGGTTCCTGCTGCTGCAGCGCTATCTCGTCACCGGACTGACGGCTGGAGCCGTCAAGTGACCGGCGCCGCCGTCTCCGACTCCGCTTCCTCCGGCTCCGCTGTCTCCGACTCTGCTGTCTCCGAAAGGAATTCCGTGACCATCGACCTTGCCGCACTCCCCGAGGACTTCCTGTGGGGCACGGCCACGTCGGCCTACCAGATCGAGGGAGCCGTCGCCGAGGACGGCCGCTCGCCCTCGATCTGGGACACGTTCTCGCACACTCCCGGCAAGATCGACAACGACGACCACGGCGACGCCGCCTGCGACCACTACCACCGCTGGCGCGAGGACATCGCGCTGATGCGCCGACTGGGCACCAACGCCTACCGGTTGTCGATCGCCTGGCCGCGTGTGGTGCCCGGCGGCGACGGGCCGGTCAACGCGAAGGGCCTCGACTTCTACGACGCGTTGATCGACGGCCTGCTGGCGGCGGGCATCACTCCGTCCGTCACCCTCTACCACTGGGACCTGCCGCAGGCGCTCCAGGACCGGGGCGGCTGGCCGGCCCGCGACACCGCCCAGCACTTCGGCTCGTACGCGGCGGTCGTCGCCGAGCGTCTCGGTGACCGTGTCCAGCACTGGACCACGCTCAACGAGCCGCTGTGCTCCGCCTGGATCGGCCACCTGGAAGGCAAGATGGCGCCGGGCCTGACCGACCTCACGACGGCCGTCCACGCCTCCTACCATCTCCTCCTCGGCCACGGCCTGGCAGCGCAGGCGATCCGGGCGGTGGCACCGGGCGCGCAGGTCGGCATCGTCAACAACCTGTCCGCCGTCGAGGCCGCCACCGAGCGCCCCGAGGACGTCGCGGCGGCGCGGCGCCAGGACGGCCACACCAACCGCTGGTGGCTGGACCCGGTCCACGGCCGCGGCTTCCCCAAGGACATGCGCGAGGTCTACGCCGCCGCGTCCGGCGTCGAACTCCCGGAACAGCCGGGCGACCTGGAGACCATCGCGCAGCCCCTGGACTGGCTGGGCCTCAACTACTACTTCTCGTCCACCGTCGCCGACGACCCCGACGGACCGGCCCCGCACGTCCGCACCATCCGCCGCCCCGGCGTCCCCCGCACGGGCATGGACTGGGAGATCGACGCATCCGGCATCGAGCGCCTCCTGCTCCGGCTGACACAGGACTACGGCGCCCGCAAGCTGTACGTCACGGAGAACGGCTCGGCCTACCCCGATGTCGTACGCCCCGACGGGACGGTGCACGACCCGGAGCGCCAGGAGTACCTGGTCGGCCACCTCGCGGCGTGCGCGTCCGCCGCCCGCAAGGGCGCCCCGCTGGCCGGCTACTTCGCCTGGTCGCTGCTGGACAACTTCGAGTGGGCGTACGGCTACGACAAGCGCTTCGGGCTGGTCCATGTCGACTACCGCACCCAGGCCCGCACCATCAAGGGCAGCGGCCACCGGTACGCGGACATCATCCGGGCGCATGCGGAAAGGGCACGTCACGCCGCCTAGCGGGCCGCGGCCCGCAGTGCCGATGAGCCGTCACCACGAGGGCGCCGACGCGGCCGACGCCGTGCCGGGCGGCGCCGGTTGAGCCGGAGGCATCGCGGTGCCTCCGGCCGGGCGCTCGACCGGTGAACGGTCCCCGCGGTGGTCGTACGCCCCGCAGGTGACCGTTCGCCGGCCTCTACCGGCGGCTGCGCACGAGCAGGTACAGGAAGTACGGCGTGCCGATCACCGCGGTCATCAGACCGGCGCCGAGCTGGGCGGGCGCGATCACGGTGCGGCCGAGCAGGTCGGCGGTGCACACGAGAGCGGCGCCGAGCAGGACGGAGACCGGGATCACCCGGACGTGCGGTCGGCCCACGAGCGCCCGGGCCGCGTGCGGGGCGACCAGGCCCACGAAGCCGATCGTGCCCGCGGCGGCGACCGCGGTGGCGGCGAGCAGGACGCTCAGGAGGAGGAAGCCGAGGCGCCCGCGCGCCAGGTTGAGCCCGAGCAGTCGCGGGGTGTCCTCGTCGAGGGACACGAGGTCGAGTTCCGCGCGCCGCAGCACAGCGATGGCCACGCCGATGGCGAGGACGGCTGCGAGCGGTGCGATGTCGGGCAGGGTCCGTCCGTAGGTGGAACCGGACAGCCAGGTCAGGGCCTTCGCGGCGTTGAACGGGTCGGTGAGGACGATCAGCAGGCTGACCAGCGCGGTTGAGCCGGTCGCCATGCCGATGCCGACGAGCACGAGCCGGTTCTGCTGGAACCCGCCCCGCGCGGCGAGTCCGAAGACGATGACGGAGCTGATCGCGGCGCCCGCGAACGCCGCGCCGGCCACGCTCCACGATCCGGCCAGCGGCACGGTCGTCACCAGGAGCACGGCGCCCAGCGCCGCCCCGCCGGAGACGCCCAGCACGGCGGGTTCCGCGAGCGGATTGCGCGTGACGGCTTGGACGAGCGTGCCGGACAGGGCGAGTGCCGCGCCCGCGAGGAGCGCCGCGAGAACGCGGGGCACGCGAGTGTCGAGTACGAACGAGACGGCCCGACCTGCCCTGCCCTGCGCCCAGTTGACGACGTCGCCCAGCAGCAGCTTGCTGTCGCCGAGCAGCACCGCGGCGATCGTCACGCCGACGAGGACCGCCACCAGGACGACCGTGGTGGTGACGAAGACGGTCCGGCTTCTGATGCGCAGCCGGTCCGGTGCGGCGGCCGCGGCCGTGTCCTTCAGCCGCGTGGCCATGACGATCAGGAACACGGCGCCGACGAGACTGGTGACGACGCCCGTCGGCACGGCGACCGCCAGGTCCGTGGGCACGAGGGCCCGCAGCAGCACGTCCGAGCCGAGGACCAGGGCCGCACCGATCAGGCCGGCCACCGGAAGACTCGCATGCGCCCGGGTGAACCCGCGAAACCTGCGGGCGAGGGGACGCACGAGCGCGGGGGCGCACAGGCCGACGAAGCCTATGGGCCCGGCGAGGGTGACGGCCGCCGCGGAGAGCAGCGCCGCGCACACGACCGCCGTGACCCGGGTGGCACGCACCGGCACGCCGACCCCGCGGGCGGCGTCGTCACCGAGGGCCAGGGCGTCGACCCGGCGGGCGACCACCAACAGCCCGAGGAGGCCGATGACGCCGAGCGGGGCGAGCTGGGTCACGCCGTCGAACCCGCTCTGGGCGATGCTGCCCTGGTTCCACTGGTAGAGGCCCTGGGTCTCCTGGGGGAAGAGCAGGAGCAGCCCCTCGGTCACGGCGTTCAGGCCGAGGGCGAGGGCGCTGCCGGCGAGCACCAGCCGGACGGTTCCCGCGCCCAGGCCGGACAGGCCGAGCACGACGGACACCGCCACGAGGCCCCCGGCGAACGCGACGCCGGAGGAGGCGAGCAGGGGCAGCGACACACCGGTGACGGCGGCCAGCCCGAGAGCCAGGTAGGAGCCCGCGTTCACGGCGAGGGTGTCGGGCGAGGCGAGCACGTTGCGGCTGATCGCCTGCAGGGCGGCACCCGCCATCCCGAGTAGGGCCCCGACGAGGAGCCCGGCGGCCAGTCGCGGCAGCCGGGAGGCGATGACGACGGAGGCGTCGGCCGGGTCGGCCCGGCCGGTGAGCGCATTGAACACCTCGCCGGCGCCGACGGCGGCCGTGCCCTGCGTGATGTCCACGACCGCCAGACCTGCGACCAGCAGGACCAGAGCGGCCGTCACCGCGGCCGCGCCGGTCCGGGACGTGGCGGTGGCCGCGGGCGGACGGGTGGCGGGAGTTGTCGCGGTGACGGCCATGGTGTTACTTCGTCAGCTCCTTGACGAGGGCGTCGATGTACGCCCCCATCGACTCCTGACCGCCGAACATCCAGATGCCGTCGGGCAGGCGGTGGACGTTGCCCTTCTTCACGAACGGCAGCGAGGTCCACACCTTGTCCTTGGACAGGGCGCCGGTGGCCGTGAACGGGGTGCTGCTCTTGTCGCCGTCGTTGGCGATGTAGGCGAACTGCACGTCGTCGCCGAGCTTGGTGAGCCCCTCGACGTCGGTGGTGCCGAGCCCGTAGTCCTTGTCGCCCTTGACCGTCCAGGCGTTCTTCAGACCGAGCTCCTCGTTCACCGCGCCGATGAGCGAACCGCTGGTGAACGGCCTGATGGAAACCTGGTTGGAGATGTCGTAGCCGTCGGCGAAGGCGAACTCGGCGCCGTCGAGGCCGGCGTCCGCGAGGGCCTTCTTGCCTTCGGCGACCTTCGCGTCGAACTCGTCCTTGATCTTCTCGGCCTGGTCGGAGGTGCCGGTGGCCTTGGCGATGAGGTCGAGGTTCTCCGTCATCTGCCCGATCGGGTCGGAGGCGTCGGCGGAGCGCACCTCCAGGACGGGGGCCACCTTGCGCAGCTGCTTCACGGCCGCCGGCGGCAGGTCGGTGCTGGCGACGATGAGGTCGGGCGCCAGCGCGGCGATGGTGTCCATGCTGGGCTCGCCGCGGGTGCCGATGTCCTTCGGCTCGTTCTTCAGCGGGACCGCGGTGTCCCAGGTGTTGTAGCCGTTGACGTCGGCGACGCCGACCGGGTCGACACCCAGCGACACCAGGAGCTCGACCTCGTGCCACTCGGTTCCGACGACCTTCTTGGCCGGCCCGTCGAGTTCGACCTTCTTGCCGGAGGCGTCGGTGAGGGTGATGGCCTCGCCGGCCTTCTTCGCGTCGTCGTTGTCGGCGGCGGGCTCGGTGGTACCGCAGGCGGTCAGGGTGAGGGCCGCGGCGGTGGCGACCGCCGCGGTCGTGAGGAGGCGTCTCATGAGGGTGTGCTGAGCCTTTCGGTTCGCGTGTGGTGCCGGCCGATCGCGCGGGTGCGCAGCCGGCCTGTCAGGGGGTCGGTGTCGACTTCGATGCGGATGCCATAGATGTCGGTCAGTCTCTGAGCCGTCAGGACGTCCTCGGGGAGACCGTCCGCGACGATCCGCCCCTCGTGGAGGAGCACGATCCGGTCGGCGAGGGCCGCGGCCTGGTCGAGGTCGTGCAGGACGGCGCCCACGGCGATCCCGTGGTCGTCCGCCAAGTCGCGGATGAGGTCGAGGAGTTCGATCTGGTAGCGCAGGTCGAGGTAGGTCGTCGGCTCGTCGAGGAGCAGTACACCGGTCTCCTGCGCGAGACAGCCGGCGAGCCACACGCGCTGGAGCTGTCCGCCGGAGAGATGCTCGGCGCCCCGCTCGGCGAGCTCGGCGACGCCGGTCATGGTGAGCGCGCGCTCCACCGCGGCCGGGCCGCCCGGGTCGGCCCTGCCCCAACGGCCCCGGTACGGGTAGCGGCCGAATTCCACGACGTCCCGTACGGTCAGGCCGCTGGGCGTGGGGCGCCCTTGCGTCAACAGGGCCACGCGGCGCGAGAACTCACGCGGGGTCAGCGCCAGTCCGTCGGCGCCGTCGATGACGAGCGTCGCGCTCCTGGGCCGCTGCAACCGCGAGACCGTCCGCAGCAGCGTCGACTTCCCACTGCCGTTCGGCCCCACCAGCACGGTCACTTCACCCGGCCGCAGCGTCACCGACGCGTCGTGTACGACGTCCACGCCCTCGTAGGCCACGGTGACATCCGTGGCCGACAGCTCATGACCGCGGGGGCTCACCGCCGCGGTGATCTCTTCACCTGCTTGCACGCGGCACAGGTTAGCCTAACCTTACCCAAACTTGTGAGGGGTGGGCGGCCCCGAGCGCAAGAAGGGGATCAGCCAAAGGTCGCGTCTCCGCCGGACAACCTCACCTACGAAGCCCGCCCGGGATCTGCGGCACCTCGCGCCGCCCCCATGATCTCCGCCACGATTTGAGCCTTCAGATCCGAGTACGCCAGCAGAGTCGACGCCCGCCGAGCGGCTTCCCGCTTCGCGGCTGCGTATCGGGCCATCACGTCCGGATGAGCGATGAGATAGTCCCGGAAGAGGAGATTGTCGACCCACAATCGCCCCTGCCGCTCGACCACATGGACATTGGCAGCCAGCCCGGAACGCCGGCGCAGATACTGCCGCCCGGAGACCCCGGCCTCCCCCAGGCACTCGAACCCCAGCCGCTCAATACGGGCGACAGCGGCCTCGATTCCGTGTGTCGGGCAACCGACCTGAACGTCGATTACCGGCTTGGCCTCGAGTCCTGGAACGGCAGTGGACCCGATGTGCGCCACCTCCACGGGCATTCCGCTCAGTGCTGCCGAGATGTCCCGGACCAGCGTCCGACCCTGGTCCACCCAGGCCGGATCAGGAGCGACGACGTGGATCGGTTCGTCGAGATCAGCCACGGCACCACGCTATCGGTGCCGGTCACATGGGTTCGGCGTATTTGCCCAGGTCGCTGGCGTTCAGCGCGGCCTTGTCGTTGAAGCCGATGACGTAGCCGTCGAGGTCGCGGATGTAGAACATGCGCTGACCGGTCTCGTCAGTGGCCATCTCCTTGACGACTTCGGCGTGCTGGGAGGCGTGCTCGTAGAAGGCGTCGAGGTCGTCGACGGCGAAGTAGAACATGCCGGCGAACCCGAGAGGCTGGTCCTTGAGGACGGGGAGCCACTGCTTGAGGTCGGCATTGCGGTAGAGCATGGCGCAGAACTCGCCCTTGTGGAGGAGCATGTGGATGTCGTCCCCGGGGCGCGAGGTGCTGGAGTCGGCGTCGAAGCCCAGCCTCTTGTAGAAGGCCAGGCTGGCGGCGGTGTCGGACACGCTGATGCACGGAACGAAAGGCACGGAGGACTCCTGATCTGCAGGGGTTTTCACCCGTTGTGACACACCTCGTTCCGGAGCGCATGTCGACGGGACCGACATTCGAGTTGAGACGATACGCATCGTCTTGCTACAGTGGGCGCATGCGTTTCTTCTTCTTTCTCTGAGTCCGGGCACGGCCGATGCCGCCGTTTCTGCTGCCCGTAGACACTTCGCATTCCCAGGGAAAGTCACATGCGCGAACGCGCCCACACCGCTGCCCACACTGCCGTAGCACAGCTGTCCGTCAAGGACGTCACCAAGTCCTACGGCACCCGCACCGTCCTCGACCAGGTCACCTTCACCGTCCGCCCCGGCGAGAAAGCCGCCGTCATCGGCGAGAACGGCTCCGGCAAGTCCACCTTGCTGCGACTGTTGGCCGAAGCCGAGGTGCCGGACGCCGGGGAGGTCACCGTCAGCTTCCCCGGAGGCGTCGGCCACCTCACCCAGACCCTCGACCTCGACCCGGACTGCACCGTGCAGGACGCCGTCGACCTCGCCCTGACCGAACTGCGTGACATGGAGCGCCGCCTGCGCGAGGCGGAGGAGAGCCTCGGCGAGGCATCGCCGGACGAACTCGCCGCGTACGGCGAGCTGCTGATCGCGTACGAGGAACGCGGTGGATACGAGGCGGACGCCCGCGTCGACGCCGCCATGCACGGGCTCGGGATCGCCGGGATCACTCGCGACCGCGTGCTCGGCTCGCTCTCCGGCGGCGAACAGTCACGGCTCGCGCTCGCGTGCGTACTGGCCGCCTCGCCCGAGCTGCTCCTCCTGGACGAGCCGACGAACCACCTCGACGCGACGGCCGTGCGCTGGCTCGAGGACCACCTGCGCGCGCACCGCGGCACCGTCGTCGCGGTCACCCACGACCGCGGCTTCCTCGAACGCATCGCCACCACGATCCTCGAAGTCGACCGGGATGCGCACACCGTGCGCCGGTACGGCGACGGCTGGACCGGCTACCGCACCGCGAAGGCCGCAGCCCGCCGCCGCGCGGAGCAGGAGTACGCGGACTGGCTGGAAGAAGTGGCCCGTACCGAGGAGCTCGTCGAGGCCGCCGGCAAGCGGCTGGCCGGCACCGGCAAGGACCCCCGGCAGGGCTTCGGCAAGCACCGCCGCTCGCACGAGGCGAAGCTCGGCGGGCAGGTCCGTGCGGCCCGGGAACGGCTGGCCCACCTGCGGCGCAACCCGATCGCCGCGCCACCGGAACCCCTGCGGTTCGCGGCGGCCCTGTCGGCGGCGGGCAGCGAGCATCACGCCGAGCACCCGCTCGCCGAACTCGACGACGTCGTGGTCGGCGAGCGGCTGAGCCTGGAGGGTTCGCTGACGATCGCGCCCGGGCAGCGGCTTCTCGTCACCGGCGAGAACGGAGCGGGCAAGACGACGCTGCTGCGCGTCCTCGCGGGCGACCTGGAGCCGGACGCCGGTGCGGCCCGCCGCCCCGCGCGGATCGGCTACCTCGCGCAAGAACTGCCCCCGCGCTCCACGCGGCTCCCGCTGCTCGCCGCCTTCGCGGCCGGGCAGCCCGGGCTGCCCGAGGAGTACGCCGATCAGTTCCTGGCGCTCGGCCTGTTCCGTGAGGAGGACCTGCACGTCCCGGTGGCCGCGCTGTCGGCGGGCCAGCAACGGCGACTCCAGATCGCGATCCTGGTGACCCGGCCCGCGGACCTGCTCGTACTCGACGAACCGACGAACCACATCGCGCTCGACCTGATCGAGGACCTGGAGGCGGCGCTGGCGGCGTACCCGGGAGCGGTGGTCGCGGTCTCGCACGACCGCGGCTTCCGCGAGCGGTTCGCCGGGGAACGGTTGGCGCTGCGCGCCGGACGCAGGTACTGAACGCGCTCCCCCGCGAGCTTTGTCATGCCCGTATCTAGACCTCTGAGGTTCGCTGGTTCACGGTGGTCCCTCCTATCCGCCCTACCGGCCTGGAGGGACACCGCGGTGAGACGTAGGCGATTATTGGCAGGGGCGATCGGCACACTCTCGGGAGTCGCGCTCGGCCCGGGCCAGGCCCTGGCCGACGTACCGACGCCCCGTACGCAGGGCTGGCAGGCCGTGCCGGCACCCGGCAGCACTCCGGCCGCGCAGCTGCGGCGCATCGCCGCTGTCGGACCTCAACTGGCCTGGGCCGTGGGCGAGGAGGCCCGCGGCGGGCCGTCGCAGGGGCGAGCCCTGGCCATGCTGTGGAACGGCAACGCGTGGGCGAAGACCGACCTGTCACACCTGAACCACACGCGCCTGAGCGATGTCGCCGGTGTCTGCGCGACCGCGGCGTGGAGCGTGGGCCAGCCAGTCGGCACCGGCAGCCCGCTGCTGCGCTGGGACGGAACCACCTGGCGCGAGGCCACGTTCCCGGGCCAGGGCGAGACGGACGTCCGGTTGAACGCGGTGGCGGTCGGCCCGGACCGGCAGGTGTGGATCTGCGGCAGCCGAGGCGGCGCCGCCCGTCTGCTGCACGGGGACGGGCAACGCTGGCGATGGCTGGACCCGTTGCCCGTGGCGAGCGTGAATCTGTACCGGGTGGTCCTGCGCTCGCCGGGCGAGGTCTGGGTGAGCGGCGACCAGTCGAACGGCGGCGGATGGTCCGGGCTCGTGGCCCGCTGGGACGGAGCGTGGACCGTACTGCCCCCGGTCCCGGGCCTGCGTCTGAGCATCGCCGATCTCCACTCGGCCGGTCCGGACGATGTATGGGCGGTGGGCACCGAGATGGGCGTCGGCGGGCCGCCCGGCCGTCCGGGCAACCCGTCCATGAGCCACTGGGACGGCACGGCCTGGACGCGGGTGGAAACGGGCTTCGTCGCGGGCTCGTTGACCGGAATCGCGGGCGATGCGCAGGGCCGGGCCGCGTGGATCTCGGGCTGGAACTTCCAGGACCAGAGTCGCAGTACGTACCTACGCCGGGACGGAAGCGCCTGGACCCTCGTTCGGGGGCCAGTCGGCGCGGCGCCTGCGCCGTATCTCAATGCCGTGACGTCCATCCCCGGCACCAGCGGGTTCTGGTCCGTGGGCATGACGAGCCCGAACCCGTTTCCGCCGACCGAGGCGTACACGGAACGCCTCGAAGCCTGAGGCGGATCCGGGACAGAAGGTGAGAGCCGGGCCGCCCGAGGCCGAGCCGATGGGCGATCCCGGCTCAGCCGGCGCTGTCGGCTCCGGCGTCTCCGGCGTCTCCGGCGTCTCCGGCGTCTTGGGCGAGTCCGACGGTGTAGACCCACCACACGTTCACGAAGGCCTGGGAGCGGATCATGTGCATCCAGTCGGTGCAGTGCAGCTCCCGGTTGTAGTTCGACTACCCCAACGTTGAGACGACCTTCGAGTACATCGTTACTGCCTATTGCTCATGCTCGATGCATGAATCGCATTGCGATTGATCCAATTCGCTGCTGATCGCATCCCTCAGCACCTCGTGCTGCGGACCGAGTCTGAATCGCTCGTCACTCCATCGGTCAGCCGGATACAGCCATACCGGCTTGCCCACCAGTTCGGTCGGCTCCCACTCGTACCGAGGCCAGACGTGGGCATGCAGGAACGGGTCCGTATTGCCGAGGATCTCCAGGTTGACCCGGCGGAACTCGGAGTCCAGGCGCCGACAGGCTCGCTCGACTGCTTCGCCGAGCCGGTCCATGTCGGAGAGATACGCCAGCCGTTTGGCCTTCGGCAGGTCGGAGAGCCGTTGAACACCGGGCTCATCCACGAGGAGAACGGCGTAGCCCGGTAGGAACTGGACGTCTCCGATCACCGCGAACCCTGACTCGAGTCGTCGCAGCACTGTCGGATTCTCGCCGCGGAGAGCAGCCCCGATCCGATCCAGCCGCCAATCGCCGGTCACCCCGAACCCTGACTCAAGCCGCCGCGACACCGTGGGGTCTCCCCTATCCCCCCGTCGACTTCAGCCACTTCTCGCCGCCAAGTGGGAACTCGTAGGCCGGTCGCCCGTTGTTGCCGCTCGTCCGGAACGGCTTGCCGTTGTCGTCGATGACCAGCGTGCCGTTTCGGCCGCCGCTGGACCAGGTCAGCTCCAGGTACCAGGTCACGTCGTACGCCGAGGCGTCGGCTGTGATCTTGAAGACCTCCGGGTCCGACTCGCTCACCTTGAAGGAGAAGTCGCGCTGATCGGCCCCGGCCACGACGACCGGGCGCGCGGCGTCGAGGGCGACGGTGAAGGGACGTGTCGGCACACCACCGCCGCACCCGACGCCCATCACGTAGTCGTTCCAGGCCAGTGGCGTGTCCTTGCGGACCACACGGACCTCGAGGCCCTCGATCACCACGGTCTCCCTGCCGGTGCCCTGGACGGTCAGCGTCACCAGTTGCTCCCCGGCCGTCACCGCCTTGTTCGCCCCGACCCAGGCCGGCGCGTCCTGCTCGACCGGGGGCGGGCCGATGTCCGTCGCGGGCCGGTCGATCAAGTAGTGCTGGTAGCAGGGGTGTTCCCAGCTGTACGGGCGGACGTTCACGGTCAGCGGTGGCGTGGCGTCCGTCTTGTCACCGGCGTCTGCGCCGCCGTTGGGCCCGTTCTTCGTCGGGGTTGCGGAGGGTGACGGGGAGTTCCTACCGCCCGGCGTGGCGCTGCGCGAGTCGGACGGCGACGACTGCGGCGAGGCCTTGGTCGGTGGGGCGGCGACATCCTTCGAGGCGGCGGCACCGACGCTGCCGCCCCGGTCCTCGTCGCCCTGACTCCCGTCCGTCGGCAGATTCATCGCGAGCGCGGCAGCCCCGAGAACGGCGGCCACCGCGACACCGGCGACGAGGGCGGTACGGCGGCGAGGGCGGGCCGGGTGGGTGCCGTGAAGGGGACCGGCGACGTCCTCGGGAGCGGGGGTCGCCTCGGAGCCGGTCCGGGCAGGGTCGGGCACGACGGCCGCGCCGTCATCGGAAGCGGTCGGCGCATCCGGTGCATCCGGCGCAGGAGGAACCACGCCTGCCTCGGCGGGGCTCTCGCCGGCCCCCGCAGGGCCCGCCGCGGCCTCGCCAAAGCCCGAACTCGCCTCCGCCACCCCCTTCCTCCCCCGCAACGCATCCGCCAACACCCACCGCCGGTGCAGCTCCACCAGTTCCTCCGGCGAGGCCTTGCACAGCCGGGCCAGTCGCTCCACGGGCGCGTAGTCGGTGGGGACGGCATCCCCGTTGCAGTACCGGTGCAGCGTCGAGGTGCTCATGTGCAGCCGTTTGCCGAGGACGCCGTAGCTGAGTCCCGAGCGGTCCTTCAACTGCCGCAGAAACGCCGCGAAGTCGGTCGCAGCAGTGCCTTCCGACACCGTTCCTCCATCCCCCGTGTCCCGTTCCCCCGTTCCAGGGAATGGACGTTTCTCCAGGTCAGATCCATTGCAGCCGTTCCAGTGTCCCTGATCGCCAACCGGAGGTGGCGGCCGGAACGGATCACCGGACAAGCTCAGGTCATCCAAGCACGTCGCTCCCGGCAACCGGTCGAGCGGATGCCTTCAAGTCCTTTGCAGTGACAAGGAATCAGCCATGCGTACCTTCCGCCACGCCCGCCTCCTCGCCGCCACCGGCGCGGCCGTCACCGTCCTCGCCCTCACCGCATGCGAGAACGGCTCCGGCACCCGCGACGAGGGTGCCTCGCAGACGACGTCTCCGTCCGCCACGGCGGACGCGTCAAAGCCTGCGCAGGACCAGCCGTCCGGTCAGCCGGGGCAGAGCGCGGGCTCCGGGCAGCAGTCGGACCAGCCCTCGCAGCCGGGCAAGCCCGCAGAGAGCGGCACCAGCGGCGGAAGCGGCAGCGGCGCGAACGGGGACGCGAACGCCCCGGGGGACCTGACCATCTGCAACGGATCCAACACCAGGACTACGGCCAAGCCCGTCCCCCGCCCGCTGAACCACATGCTGCTCACCGTCACCAACACCGGCTCGAGGCCGTGCGCCCTGATGTACTACCCGGTGCTCCGCTTCGACGAGATGCAGTGGGTGCCGCAGGCGATCGACGACACCAAGCCGCAGGCCGTGCCGACGCTGGAGCCGGGCGCCTCGGGCTACGCGGGCGTCCGGCTCAGCGCGGCCGACGGCAGTGGCACGGGCGGCGACACCGCCCGCGCCCTCACGATCGCCTTCCAGGGCAGGACGCCGAACAGCTCCGGCGGACCGTCGGCCACCCCGCCGCTGCCGGCGAAGGGTGTCTACTACGACAGCGCCTTGAGCGTCACGTACTGGCAGACGGACATGGAGACGGCCCTCAACTGACGGATCACCCGCGCGACTTACTCGTCGACGCGAACGCATCAGCACCGGCGAGGTCGAAGTCTCCGTGGTCGCTGCCGAGTCCCTGGGCCACCAGGGCCGCCGCGGCGCTGCCGAGGACGGCGGAGTCGTAGGGCGTGCGGCCCAGGCCCATGCCGCGTACGAAGCCGGCCGAGAAGGCGTCGCCGCAGCCGGTGGTGTCCACGACGTCGATCGCGAAGGCGGGCACCGTCTCGGCGCCCTCAGGGGTCACCAGCAGGGCACCGTCACCGCCGCGGGTGACCGCGACCAGGCCGGCTCCGGCAGCGAGGAGCTTCTTCGCGCCCGTCACCAGGTCCTGCTCACCGGTGAAGCCGAGGACCTGGTCCTCGTTGGGCAGCATGTGGTCGACGTACGGCAGCGCTGACTCGATCTGTTCGAAACTCCCGAGGGCGCCAGGTGCGAGGAGGTCCACCGAGGTGACCACACCGTGCTCCTTGGCGTACGACAGGACGCGCGTGGCGGTGTCGACGCCGATCAGTTCGGGGCCGCCGAGGTGGAGGTGGCTCGCCTCGGCGATCGCGTCCCAGGGCACGTCGTCGGGGCCGTACGTGATGTTGGCGCCCAGCAGGTGCAGCGAGGGCCGGTCGCCGTTGGGGCGGATGGGCAGGACGCTCGCGGAGGTGGGGGTGTCCGTGCGGCGGACGAGGAAGCGGGTGTCGATGCCCGCAGCGCCGAGCAGTTGGACGAGCATGTCCCCGGTGGGGTCCGAGCCGATCGCCCCGGCGCTGCTGACGGACGCCCCGAGTTTGGCGAGGGTGAGCGCGGTGCCGCCGGCCGTTCCGGCGGCGGTCATCCTGATGTCGTCCACCAGCGTCGCGCCCTGGCCCTCGGGAATCGCGTCCACCGGCCGCACCAGCACGTCCAGCACATGCACGCCCATCGTGACGACCTTCATCGGTGTCCCTCCTGCACGGGTGGTACGGGGTGGGTGGTGCCGTAGTTCCGGGCGAGCGCTGCCTCGATCACCGCGAGTTGCTGGTGTTCGTCGAGCACGCGGGGCTTTCCCAGGGCGGCTGCGTGCTGGTACACGCCGCACGCCCACTCCAGCAGCAGGGCGTGCTCGACCGCCTTGGCCAGCGTGGGGGCGTGGGTGACCGAGCCGTGGCCGGCCATCAGCGCGGCGCTACGGCCCTCCAGCGCCGTCAGGACGGACTCGGCGAGCTCCGGTGTGCCGAACGTCGCGTACGGCGCCACGCGCACCGAGCCGCCCAGGCTCAGCAACTGGTAGTGGATGCAGGGCAGTTCGTCGAGTACGCAGGACAGCGCGGTCGCCATCGGCGCGTGGGTGTGGACGACCGCGCCGGTGCCGTAGCGGCGGTGGACACCGAGATGCAGGTCCAGTTCGGAGGTGGGCTCCAGGGTTCCGGCCACGATGTTTCCGTCCAGGTCGACCACGGTCACCTGGTCGGCCGTCAGTTCCGCGAGCACCGCGCCCGTGGCCGTGATCGCGACAAGGTTCTCGACCCGCGTGCTGACGTTGCCGGCCGTGCCGATGAGCAGCCCCTCCGCCCCCAGGCGACGGCACGCCTCGGCCACGGCGGCGCGCTCCTGACCCAGCGCTGGGCTTGAGTCGGTCATGTACGCGACGCTAACGTAAACCTGAAACAATGTCACGTTCGGTTTCGGAGGCCGCACATGGGCGATCCCGCCCCGCAACCAGGTGGCGACACATGGCATGTCCAGCTGCGCCGCACTCCCCAGCAGGCGCGCAGCAAGGCCCGGCTGGCCCGCGTGCTCCAGGCGGCGGAACGCGTTCTGGTCGACGAGGGCGTCCAAGCGCTGACCACGACCCGCATCGCCGCCGAGGCGCAGGTCTCGGTCGGTTCGCTGTATCAGTACCTGCCCGACCGCGACGCGATCATCGATGCCCTCGCGGCCGGATACTTCGCCCGGCTCGAGGGCGCCATGGAGGACCTCGTACGCGCCGCCGCGGCCGAACAGTGGGACGACCCCGTCGGCGTGCTCATCGACGCGTACGCCGCGATCTATCGCACCGAGCACGGCTTCAGGGCCCTGTGGTTCGGCAGCATCCTCACCGAGCAGACCCGGGCCGCGGACCGTGAGCACAAGCGCCGTATGGCGGACGGAATCCGGCGCATCCTGCTGGTCCTCGGCGTCGCCCAGGACGACGATGCGCTCGGCCTGGCCTGCCATGCCGCGATCCTCGCCGCCGACGCCCTCGCGCAGGAGGCCTTCCGCCGTGACCCCGAGGGCGATGCGGGGGTGCTCGACGAAGCCAGGCTCATGCTGCGGGGGTACCTCACCGGTGTCGCCGCCCGCTATGAGGGGCCGTAGGGCAGGTGCCGGACAGGTGCGGCGCGCGGGACCCTGCCATGCCTGGGGCGTCGGAGTGCGACTCTGACATCCTGGCTGTGTGCCGAAACCGTCTCCTGTCACCCCAGATGCCCCCGCCCACATACGCACCCCGCTCCTCACCCAGCAGTGGCTCGACCTCGCCTTCATCCACTGGGCCGTCGAGCCGGACGTCGTGGCGGGCCTGCTGCCGAAGGGCACCGTTCCGGACATCCATGACGGCGTCACGTACGTCGGGCTCGTCGCCTTCCGGATGCATCGGGTCGGCTGGCTGCGGATGCCCGGAGTGCCGTATCTCGGCACGTTTCCCGAGACCAACGTGCGCCTGTACTCGGTGGACGCACACGGGCGGCGCGGCGTCGTGTTCCGGTCGATGGACGCGTCCCGGCTGATTCCGGTGGTGATGGGGCGGGTCGGATTCCGGTTGCCGTATCTGTGGTCCCGGATGGCCGTGCGTTCGGCCGGCGACACGGTCACGTACACCAGCTCCCGTCGCTGGCCGGGGCCGCGCGGCGCGTCCAGCCGGATCACCGTACGCACCGGTGAGCGCATCGAGGAGCCCACCGAGCTGGAGCACTTCCTCACCGCGCGCTGGGGCATGCACAACGCGTTCTTCGGCGGTCCCGAGCCGGTGGCGTACCTGCCCAACCACCACCCTCGGTGGCCGCTGTACCGTGCCGAGGTGGTCACCTGCGAGGAGAACCTGATCACCGCGGCCGGGCTGCCCGCCCCGAGCGCCGCCCCGATCAGCGTCCTGTACTCCCCCGGTGTGCCGGTCCGTCTGGGCCGCCCGGCGCGGCCGGCGGGCATCCCCACGCCATGATCGGCGGATGACGGCAGCGGCACTACCTGCACGGAGCCGCGAGCCCGCAAAGCTCAGGGGGCCCGGACCGGGATGACCGGTCCGAGCCCCCTGGAAGGTATCGGCGTCAGACGCCGTTACGGGGTGTCCGTCCGCACCTTCACTCGGCGCGGCGCCTCGTGCGCATGAGCAGCAGGAAGCCGCCCATCAGGAGCACTGCGCCGGCCGCGGCCGGCCACAGCGACGTGCCCGTCTCCGCCAGGTCACCGTTCCCGACCGCTTGCGGCTCCGTCCCGGAACCGCTGCCGGAGTCGTCGCCGACCGCGGCGGGCTGGGTCTGCTCGGGAGTGCTTCCCGAGCCGCCCTGTGCCTGGCCGCCCTCGGCCTCGTTCGCCGTGGGGGTGCCGTCCGCCTTGGGCGCCACCGTGCTCGACAGGGTGGGCTGGCCGTCTTCCTCCGCCGGTTCGGTCGCGGGTTCCTGCGTCGCAGGCTCGTCCGTCGCGGGCTTCTCGGTCGCAGGCTTCTCCGTCGCGGGCTCCTGCGTGGCGGGCTCGTCGGTGGCGGGGTCCTCGGTCGCCGGCGCGTCGGTCGGCTTGTCCCCGTCGTCGCCGGGCTCCGGCTTGTCGTTGCCGGGGTCGTCGTTCCCGCCCGGCGGGGTGGTGGGGGCCTGCGTCGGCTCCTCGGTCGGCTCCTCGCCGCCCGGCTCGCCGCCGTCGCCCGCTCCGGCGCCGCACTTGCGGCCCTCATTGATGCAGTCGACCATCTCGCCCATCAGGTCCTCGCTGAAGACGTTGATGAAGTCGCCGTGGTCGGTGACCGGCTTGTGCAGCTGCTCGGGGAAGGAGTCCACCGCGAACAGCGGGGTTGTCTTCCCGCCGTCCTGGAGGCTGGGCGCGTCGACGTCGTACACGATCCGCTGCACCAGCTGCGGAATGGCCTTGAACCCGTTCGCGCAGCTGCCGTCGGCCGCCGCGAACGCCACGTGGGTGCGGTGGTTGGCGCTGTCGATGTTCTGGCCGTCCCAGCAGCTCTGGAACTTGAAGGTGCGCACCACGTCACTGCCCTGCGGGCACAGCGGGTACTTGTCCTTCAGCTGCCGGTCCTCGAAGCCGGTGCAGCTCCAGGAGGCGTTGGCGTTGGCGGTGCCGTTGACGAACGCCTTGGCGTCGCCGGTGATGATGCGCAGCAGGCGCGGCATTTCGGCGACCTTGCTGCGGGGGTTGCCCACGAAGTCCAGCGTCACTGCCTTAGGAGTGACGATCTCGCCGGCGTTGCCCTCGATGCCACCGCCGGGCGAGTTGGCGTCCTGTTCCTGCGTTCCGTTCTGGAGCCGGATCACGGGCCAGTAGTACGTGGACTTGTCGCCCTGGTCGACGCAGCTCGTCTCGGCGTTCGCCAGGTCCTCGTCGCTCGCGAAGGCGTCGTTGGACTGGTTGCCGATGTAGTCGTGGAAGTGGTGGGCGCCGTTGGAGACGCCGGGGGCCACGATGACGTTGTCGGAATTGAACAGGCCGTTCTCGTTGACGCCGCAGCTGGTGGCGAAGGTGCCCCGGGAGGCTCCCTTCTGCGCAGCCGGGTCGGACACGTTCGGCTGGACGGACTTGATGTCCACATAGTCCGCGGCGACCGGGCCGTTGCCCGCCTGTCCTCCGTTGCCCTGCTGGTCGCCGTTCCCGGGCTGCTGGTTGCCCTGGTCCGCGCCGTCCTGGTTGTCGCCGCCCTGTTCCTCGTCGCCGGCGTTGCCGTCCTCACCCGTGCCGTTGTCCGCGGCGCGCAGCGTGCAGGCGGCGAGGGAGTCCAGGCCTTCGGGCCTGTCTCCCACGCGGTCGACGGCGACGGCGATCCGCTCGATCGTCGCAGCCCGCTTGTCCTTGAGCGGATTCATGATCGCGCTGTCGGCGAACCCGGCGTCCTGCTGGATGGCCTGAGCCGACTCCTGCAGCCGCTGGTAGGCCTCGGCTATCTGCTGGTCGAGGAGCGCGAGTTCCTTCGCGACGTCCTCCCGTGCTCCGTCCGGCACGTCCGTCAGTTCGCTGCCGACATCCGGGCAGTCGATCGTGCCGGCCGGGGTGGACAGCGTCCGGGCGGGATCTGCTCCGCCGTCCTCGGTGGCCGAGGCATAGACGTTGGCCGCGACCAGGCCGCCGCCGCCCAACATCAGCGCGACCGCTGCAAAAGTCGCGCGCCGTGCGCCCGTGGGGCGTCTTCGCGTGCTGCGTCCCAAGGAAGTACTCCTACGCCTCGTGATCGGTCAGGGCATGAAAATCCCCCAGTCCAATACGGAGATGGGTCGCGCTGTGTTCAAACGCCTCACGGATTCACAGAAATTTCTCACAACGAGGGTAAACACCCTGGTCAGTGTGGGGTGTTGGGAGAAACTGCCGTTCAGGTCAGCCCATCAGACCGGCGGCGAGCGTGGCTCCGAGCTCCCAGCAGGCCTCGGTGTCCGCCTTGGTGGGCTCGCCCGTGACGGTCACCGGATTCGCCGCCCGGCGCCAGCCCAGGCCCGTCGTGATCGAGTCGATCGCCCGTACCGCCCCGGTGACGTCGCTGCCGCCGTGCACGTAGTAGCCGAAAGGCCGGCCCTGGGTCGCGTCCAGGCAGGGGTAGTAGACCTGGTCGAAGAAGTGCTTGAGGGCTCCGGAGATGTAGCCGAGGTTCGCCGGGGTGGCGAGCAGGTAGCCGTCGGCGGCCAGCACGTCGGAGGCCGTGGCCGACAGTGCCGGCCGTCGCACGACCTCGACGTTCTCGATCTCCGGCGCCGTGGCACCGGAGATGAGGGCTTCGAGCATGGCCTGGCAGTTGGGCGAGGGCGTGTGATGCACGATCAGCAAGGTGGGCACATCCGAACCCTGCCGGGCTGCCCGTTCGCGACGCAACCCTGACGTGCGGAGTGTTGCCCTCAGTGCTCGGGGATGACGGTACTGACGCTGGCGACCGCGGCCGACAGATGTTCCTGCACCTCTTCGGGCAGCGCATCGCCCTTGACCGCGGTGACCAGGTCACCCGCCAGGGAGTGCAGTTTGGTGTTGGTGTTCTGGGAGGCCGTGACCAGTACCGTCCAAGCGTCCTCGGAGCTCAGGCTGAACGAGGCCATCAGGATTCCGCGGGCCAGGTCGATGGTCGGCCGGGTCTGCATCGCCCGGCGCAGTTGGGCGACTTCTATCCGCAGATCGTGATGGGCGCCCACGGGCGCCTCCGGGTCCTGGGCGTGCCCATCGACCGCGGCATGCCCGTCCGGGTCGAGCCGGCCGAACAGCGAGTGCGTGCCGGTCAGGGAGAGCAGGCGGTCGACTGCCGTACTCGTTGCATGGATCGCGACCGTCTTGCCCTGCTCCAAGGCGAAGTGGCGCATGTTGAGCAGGATGTTGAGGGTCGAGCAGTCGCAGAAGGAGACGCCCTCCAGATGCAGGTCGATGCCGCGGACCGAGCGGTTCAGCGCTTCACGAAGGACGCCCTGGAGTCGCTCGCCACTGTCGAGGTCGAGCTCTCCGGAGACCTTCACCATGACCCTGTCGCCGTCCGCGCGGACGGTGGTGACCAGCGGACACGACGAAGCCGCCGCTGGTTCGCCGTCGTAGTTCACACGGTCGGCAGCGCCCCTGTTGGGGGGCTGTGCAGAAGACGCGAGCTCGGGCATGACCGCCTCTCTCTCAGGTACTCCCCGTCTCGCTACAAGAGTGAACCCGAACCGCGGAACACGTCAACAGATACATGAAATTGAGTGCGTGTATTTGTATTCGTGAACACCCCGCCCTACTCTTGGGGCATGGACGGAGTCCCTGAGCCGCACACCGGATGGACGTTTCTGACGAACCATGCCCGCGTCCTCGCGGCCATCGCCGACAACCCGAACGTGCGGATCCGGAACATCGCCGCGCACTGCCGACTCACCGAGCGCGCTGTCCAGAAGATCATTTCCGACCTGGAGCAGGACGGCTATCTGTCCCACACCCGCGAGGGACGCACGAACACCTACCGGATCGAGGCCGGCAAGGTGCTGCGGCACCCCGCCGAGGCCGGACTGCCGGTGGCCCAACTGCTCTCGCTGCTCATCCAGGCCGAGGCCGGCCACATCTCCGCCCCGGAGCAGCTCAGGACGGCACGCCCGCGGATGCCCGTGGACGGCGGTTGACCCGCGGAGGGTAGATGACTGGCGGACGGCGCCCGCTCCGCCGAGGGCTGACGACCGGCTGACGGCGCGTGCCCCACGAAAGGCGCATTGTCTGCTGACGCGCTTGTCCCGCGGAAAGCGCATGGTCTGCCGCGGCGCGTGCCCCTGGAAGGGCGTATGACCTGCGGATGGCGTATGAGCCGCGGATGGCGCACGCCCCGCGCAGATGACATGCCTCGGCCACGGCGGGCGGCCGGTCGCCTGACTCGGCCGCCCGGGAAGCACCCGGTGGCCCGGCCTCAGCACAGGACGCGCAGTGCCCCCGGCAGAACCCTGACCGTGACCGGCAGGGTGGCCTCCACCTCGCCGTCCGCGCCGTAGGGCACCTCACGGTCGGCCGCGATACGGATCTCCCTGCCCCGCAGGATCTGCACCTGGGGGCGATGCACGTGGGCGCCGGTCTTGAGCTCGTTCATCAGGGCGAAGAACAGCCGGCGCGGCGCCTCGCGGATCATCACGACGTCCAGCAGACCGTCGTCAACGCGGGCGTCGGGGGCGATCAGGCGGCCGGATCCGTAGTAGCCGGAGTTGGCGGCCACGACCGTGTAGCCGGTGTGCAGATGTTCCTGGCCGTCGACGGTGACGCGGTAGCGCGCGGGGCGCCAGGTGGTGACGGCTCGCAGGCCGCCCGCGTAGTAGGAGGCCGAGCCGCGCAGCAGTTTGGCTTCGTTGGCGTGGCGGTTGGCCAGGGCGTCGACGCCGGCGTACACGCTGCCCAGGACCACCGTGCGATCGTGTACGGCGGACTCGACCTCGATCGTGTCGACCTGCCGGGGTTCGTTGTGGAGCAGTACCTCGGCGAGGGCGGCGGGCTCGGTGGGCAGGCTCAGTGCCCGGGCGAAGTCGTTGCCGCGGCCGGCGGGGACCAGGCCGAGCAGGGCGTCGGTGCCGCTGAGGGCCCCGCCGACACCGCCGGCGATTCCGTCGCCGCCGACGGCGAGGACCACCCGGCCCCGCTCCCCGGCGTCACGCGCCAGTTCCTGCGCGTGGGCCAGGCTGCGGCTGTACTCGGTTTCCAGGTCGGCCCCGGCCTCCCGCAGCGGCCTGGCCACGTTCAGCAGTGCGGCAGCTGAGGCGGATCCGCCCGCCGTGGGGTTGACGATGGCGGTGAACTGTCGCATCGGGGGTGCCTTTCGGGCCGACGGGAGGGTGCTGCCGGAGGCGGGCGGAGGAGGTGGATGAGCGGGGGGGGGGTGAAAAGGTGCGGTGAGGTCAGTCGAGGGGCAGGAGGACCCCGGGGTTGAGCAGACCCTGCGGGTCCAGTCGGCGCTTCACCGCCTGCAGCGCCTCGATGCCGAGGGGGCCCGCCTCGCGGACGTACCAGTCGCGGTGGTCGGTGCCCACGCCGTGGTGGTGGCTGATGGTGCCGCCCGCGGCGAGGATCGCCTCGTTGGCTGCGTGCTTGGCCTTCTCCCAGTGCACCACCGGTTCGTCGCCCTGCGCCGAGACGACGGTGAAGTACAGCGAGGCACCGTTCTCGTACACGTGGGAGATGTGGCACATGATCAGGGGCGGGGTGCCGGCCTCGGTGAGCGTGGTGGACAGGGCGTCGCGGACGGAGGCGTACAGCTCCGGCACGCGTGACCAGAAGGTCGCCGTCTCCAGCGTCTCGACGAACGCCCCGGCGTCCAGCAGGGAGTCCCGCAGGTAGGGGGCCGAATAGCGGCCGTGCGCCCAGCGCTGTCCGGGTTCCTCGCCCAGCGGGGTTCCGCCGCAGTCCCGAAGGACGGCCGACGCACGCTCCCGGCAGTACGAGGTGTCCTCGTCGGTGCCTTCGTAGCCGGCGATCGCCGTGCATCCCGGGGACTGCTGCCCGTCGACGGCGGCACCTATGGCGTCGGGCTGGGCGAGGCCGATCAGCGTCTCGGTCTCGTCGGACAGTCGCAGCACCGTCGGGCGCGGGCCGTCCTGGGCGAGGCGGCGCAGCGCGGCGGCGCCCGCCTCGAAGGAGTCGAAGCGCCAGCCCTCGTACACGCGGGTCGCGGGCACGGGACGGATCCGCACGGTGACGGACGTGATGACGCCGAACGCGCCCTCCGAGCCGAGCACGAGCTGCCGCAGGTCGGGTCCGGCCGCCGAGCGAGGCGCGCGGCCCGTGTCGAGGGTGCCCTCGGGGGTGGCGACGGTCAGGCCCAGGACCATCTCGTCGAAGCGGCCGTAGCCGGCCGACGCCTGGCCGCTGGAGCGGGCGGCGGCGAACCCGCCGATGGTGGCCCACTCGAAGGACTGGGGGAAGTGGCCGAGCGTGAATCCCTGTTCGGCCAGCAGCGCCTCGGCCTGCGGTGCGCGCAGCCCGGGCTGCAGCGCGGCGGTGCGGGAGACCGGGTCGAGGGCGAGCAACTGGTCCATGCGGCGCAGGTCCAGGGCGATGAAGGGGCCGCGCCGGGCGGGGGCGAGGCCGCCGACGACGGACGTACCGCCGCCGAACGGGACAACGGCCAGGCCGTGTTCGGCGCAGGCGCGCAGTGCCGCGAGCACGTCGTCGTGGCCGGCGGGGAGCACGACGGCCGCGGGGATGTCGTCGACCTCTCCCTCGCGCATCCGAAGCAGGTCGGGGGTGGACTTGCCGCGCGTGTGCCGGATGCGGCTCTCCGCGTCGGTGTGGACGTGCTCCTCGCCGCCGACCGCGGCGGACAGGGCCTGGAGGGCGGCGGGTTCGAGTCCCGGCTCGGGTACGGCGATGTCCGTCAGGGCGACCGCCTCGGCGGTGCGCGGCTTGACGCCGAGCCAGTCGCGCAGCAGCCCGGTCACGGTCTCGGGCAGCGGCGCCGCCTTGGCCGGGTCGCCCCAGCCGCTCCACAGCATGTCCATTGGCTGTTGTCCTCACCGGTCGATTCGAGCGATGCCGTGTCCCGGACGGCTCCGCAGGCGTTACACTGTGACACATGACGCCTATTCGTCACAACCACTCGGACAGCGACGCGGTGCTCGACGCGGTACGCGACTGCGTCCTGGCCGTCGGAGTCCGCCGTACGACGCTGACCGACGTGGCCCGCCGCGCGGGTGTCTCGCGGATGACGCTCTACAGACGCTGGCCCGATGTGCGCTCCCTGGTGGGCGACCTCATGACCCGCGAGTGGGTCGCGGTGGCCACGGCGGCCATGCCCGAGCGGCGGCCCGGCACCGACGCGCGCGGTCTGATCGTCGACGGGCTCGTGACCGGGGTGGATGCCTTCCGCGCCCATCCGCTCTTCCGGAAGATCGTCGACGTCGATCCGGAACTGCTGCTCCCCTACGTACTCGACCGCCGCGGCGCGAGCCAACAGGCCCTTCTCGCCCTGCTGGCCGACGGCCTGCGCGAAGGCCACGCCGACGGGTCGGTACGCGCCGGCCATGTCGAACGGCAGGCACGGGCCCTGCTGCTGATCGTCCAGTCCTTCACCCTGTCCTTGCGGACCATGACCGACGAGGACGACGCCGACCTGAGCAGTGAGGCCTTCCTGGCGGAACTGCGCAGCATCCTGGAAAGGACCCTCACGCCATGAGCCCCGCCACTCCCCCGGTTCCCGGATCGTCCCTGTCCGCCGCCCGGCGCTCACGCGAACTGGCCGAGGCCGTCGGCGGTCCGGCCGTGGACGTCCTGGTCGTCGGGCTGGGCGCGACGGGTGCCGGGGTCGCGCTGGACGCCGCGGCCCGTGGTCTGTCGGTGATCGCCGTCGATGCGCACGACCTGGCCTTCGGCACCTCGCGCTTCAGCAGCAAGCTCATCCACGGCGGGCTGCGCTATCTCGCCTCGGCGCAGCTCGACGTGGCCCACGAAAGCGCCGTCGAGCGCGGGGTGTTGATGGAGCGCACCGCACCGCATCTGGTGCGGGCCCAGCCCTTCGTGCTGCCCCTGACCCCTCTGGTCTCCCGGGGCCAGTCCGCCCTGGCCCGGGCCGGATTCCGCGCCGGTGACACTCTGCGCCTGGCGGCCCGCACGGCCCGCGCCACCCTCCCCGCCCCGCGCCGGCTCTCCGCGGTGGAGACGCGGCATCTCGCCCCGGCCCTGCGCACCCAGGGCCTGCGCGGCGGCCTGCTGTCCTGGGACGGGCGGCTCACCGACGACGCCCGGCTGGTGACCGCGATCGCCCGCACCGCCGCCGCACGCGATGCACGCATCCTGACCCGTGTCAGGGCTCTGGAACTCACCGCGTCCGGCGCACGCATACGTGACGAACTCACCGGCGAGGAAGGCGAGATCAGGGCCCGCGCCGTGATCAACGCGTCCGGCGTCTGGGCGGGCGATCTGGTGGAGGGCATCCGGATCCGCCCCTCACGCGGCACTCACCTCGTCCTGCGCTCCGACCGCCTCGGCCCCCTGCCCGCAGGGCTGCACGTCCCGGTCCCCGGCGAGACCAACCGTTTCGTCCTCGTCCTGCCCCAGGGCGACGGCCGCGTCTATGTCGGGCTCACCGACGAGCCTGTCGAGGGCGACATCCCCGACGTTCCCGAGGTCCCCGAGACGGACATCGGCTTCCTCCTCGACGTCCTCGGCTCCGTCCTGGACCTCCCCGTCCAACGCGACGACGTCGTGGGCGCGTTCGCAGGTCTTCGCCCCCTGCTCGACACCACCCCGACGGCACGCTCCGGCGCGGCCCCGCGGACCGCCGACATCTCCCGTCGGCACGCGGTGGTCACCTCGCCGGACGGCGTGATCACCGTGGTCGGCGGCAAGCTCACCACCTACCGGCGCATGGCCCAGGACGCCGTCGACGCGGCGGTCACCGCTCGTCGGCTCACCGCCGGCCCCTCCCCCACGGCCACCCTGCCCCTCGTCGGCGCCGCATCACCCGCCACCCTCGGCTCCCTCCAGGCGCCGCACCGCCTCATCCAGCGCTACGGCACCGAGGCACCGGCCATCCACGCACTCGCCGCCCGGGATCCCCGCCTGGCCGAACCCGTGCTGCCGGGGCATCCCGTCACCAACGCCGAACTGCTGTGGGCCGTACGCCACGAAGGCGCCCTGGACGAGGCCGACCTGCTCGACCGGCGTACCCGAATCGGGCTGGTACCGGCCGATCGCACGGCGGCGCTGGATGCCGTACGCCGGGTCTGGTCCGACGTGTCCGCCTGAGGACGCGGCACATCAGCCGCCGGTGCGCCGAAGCCGCCACACGTGGTCGTCCCGGAAGCCCTGCAGCCCCTCGGGTGACTCGCTCGGCTTGCGTACCGTGTCCAGCGTCTCCACGCTCCAGTCGGCCTCCGGCAGGGCGAGTTCGTCGAGGACGCCCTGCAGGGTGGGGAACTCCGCGTCGAAGGGCGGCTCGGTCTGCCAGGACGGCCAGCCGGCGTGCATGACGATCAGCAAGGTGCCGCCCGCCGCGACCGCCGCTGCGGCCTGCCGCAGAACCCGCTGCTGGTCCAGGGCGACCGGTGACTGCAGGAACTGCGCGTTCACCAGGTCGAAGGAGCCCTCGGGAAACGTCTCTCCCAGCACGTGCCGTTCCCAGGACGTTCGGTCGATCACACCGGCGTCGGCGGCGTGCAGGGCGGCGCGTTCCAGAGCCGTGTGCGCGATGTCGACGCCGGTGACCCGCCAGCCGCGCGAGGCGAGCCACACCGCGTCGCCTCCTTCGCCGCATCCGAGGTCGAGCGCGCTTCCCGGTGCGAGGTCGGCGGCCTCACGTACGAGCAGCGCGTTGGGGCGGCCGCTCCACAGACGCCCGTCGCGGTCGCGGTAGCGGGCCTCCCAGAACTCGGCGGCCTGCACTGCGGATGTCTCGGTCATGGCGCCTCCCGTATGCACAGATGTCGTGGTGGGACACGAGCAGCGCGAGGCTTCCCGGTCCACGCTGATGAAGCCTGCGGGAGGCCTTGGCGGGAGACAAACAGTGTTGCCGGTTCGGCAAAGCCAGGGGTGAACGACCACGGAACTACGACCTTGGTCCCGGTGCACCTGAGCCCGCGGCCCGATCTACCGGACCCGCGCTCCGCCTAGCCTCACAGCATGCGTATCGGACTACTTGGCACCGGCAACGTCGCACGAGCACTGGCCCATGGATGGAGTGCCGCAGGGCACGACGTATTACTGGGTTCACGCAACCCGAAGGAACGCACGGACCTCGGCCTCCCCGTGGCGGGCCTGAGCGAGACGGCGGCCCACGCGGAGGTTCTGGTCAACGCCACCCCCGGGACCGTCTCCGTGGAACTCCTGCACTCGATCGGGGCACCGGCGCTGGCCGGCACCTTGCTGATCGATGTCGGGGTCGGCCTCAGCGACGACTACAGCGAACTCTCCCATCCCAACAGCAGCCTGGGTGAACAGATCCAGGAGGCCTTCCCTCTGACCCCCGTCGTCAAGACGCTGTGCACCATGGACGCCACGGTGATGATCGCCCCGAACGATCTCGACGGCCCCAGCACCGTCTTCCTCTCCGGCGACGACACCGAAGCCAAGCGGACCACCGGCCGACTGCTCGCCGACCTCGGCTGGGCCCCGTCGTCCCAACTCGACATCGGCGGCATCCGCACCGCGCGCGGACAGGAGCACTTCGCGTTCCTCTTCATGGGGATCGCGGGCGGCGTGGGCGCGCACACGTTCAACATCAAGGTGGTCACCCGCGCCGCCGTCGAATAGGTCACTCCTCCGGCGCCTCCAGCCAGAAGCCAGCGCGCGTGCGCCAGAGGTCGAGGAGTGCGGTGTCGCCCTTGGTCACGACGGCGGCTGCCGGCCGGCGGTAGAAGTACAGGAGGAGGTCGGTCACGGGGCCGCGTACGGTCGCGGTCGCAGTGGCGTCGCGGGGTCCGGAGCGCCAGACCGGCTGCTTGCCCGTGAGGTCGACGACCCATTCCCCGGCGTCGGTCGCGTCGAAGTGGAGCCGACGGTCCGGGCCGAGCAGGTCGGGCAGGTCCGGACCCGGCTCGAACGCCTCGGGGAACGTCGAGAACTCCAGCCACTCCTGCACCGCGTCGACGGCGAGGTCGCCATCGAGAGCGAACTCCGCCCCCGTCGCCAGGGCGGCGTCGGCCCGGTGCAGGGCGGTCTCGTAGGTCATGCGCCGGGCCCAGAACACCACCGGCGCCGACCGCTCGTCGGACGGGTTCCACGCCTGCGCGTCGGGGCCGGCCGCGCGGAGGGTGGCACTGAGCCGTGCCGCGCCTTCGGCGAGCCACGGGACCAGGAACTCCTCGACCTCTTGGGTGTAGGGGGTCAGGTCGTTCACGCCGTCGTCGGGGATCGGACCGGTGGCGCGGGTCCGTACGATCTCCTCGGCCCACCGATGGTCGCCGCCCACGTGCCGCAGCAGCTGGCCGAGGTTCCAGCCGGGGCAGGAGAGCACCGGGGAGTCCATGGCCGCGCCGCGCACATGGGCGGTGAGCTGCTCGGTCTGGGAGACGATCGCGTCGCAGTAGCGGTCGAAGGTCAGCGAGGTCATCGCCTCATGATGCCGCAGGGCCAGAAGCCGCCTTGTCAGTGGTCTCGGATACTGTGTGCCGCCTGAGCAAGATCAGAAAGAGCAGGATCGGGTGGGGAGAGCACGATGTTGGTGGGGGCGGGACAGGTACGGCGCCGGCTGGCGCAGGTGGCATTGCTGGCAGGGGTGCTGACGGGTTGTTCGGGGGCGGCCGAGGACGACCCGAAGGCGTCGGCGAGCGCGTCGACGTCTGCGTCCGCGTCGGCCGAGGCGGCGAGTGACGGTGATACGGCGGTGAAGCGCGGGGGCACCATCGGCGCCGCCGGATCGGACTGCGAGCTCCCCGTCACCTTCGACATCGCCCAGTACTGGGAGGCGGAGGCCGTCGACGCCGGGACGGGGAAGGACAAGGCGGGTGGCAGTGAGGGGTCCGGCGACTCCGAGGACAGCGAGCTGGCCCAGGAGATCGCCGACGCGCTGCTGCACCAGGGCCCTGTCACGGCCGCCTGCGAGGTGGACGCCAAGCCTGCGGGGAACATCGGCTTCCTGCGCATCTGGACGGGCGAGCCGGGTGACGACGACGCACGCACCGTGCTGGAGGCCTTCCTGGCCGACGAGAACGGCGTGAGCAAGGCGAAGTACAGCGCGTTCACGGCGGGCGGTCTCGCCGGTGCCGAGGTGAAGTACCTCGTCACGAGCAAGCTCCTGGAGGAGACGAAGGAGGAGACCGCCCTGGCCGTCACCACCGAGAAGGGGCCGGTCGTCATACACCTCGGCGGGATGGACACCGAGGAGCACCGGGCGATGCTGCCGGCGTACGAACTGGCCAAGAAGACGCTGCGGGTCGGCTGAACGACGGGTGTGTCCGGCGCGGCTGAGAGCCGCCGCGCCGGACACCGGTCCTGAGCCCGTCCGGTGCCGGTTCGAAGCCGGTCCCGAGGGTCAGGAAGCCGTACAGGAACCGACCACCGGGGCCGCGTCGGCGCCGTTCTTCATGACCGTGAAGCCGAAGCTCGTCGACGCTCCGGCGGCCAGGGTGCCGTTGCCGTTCGGCCTCATCGTCATGACTGTGCCGCTGGTGTCCCAGCTGGGTGTGCCGTTCCAGGTTGCGGAGACCTTCTGCGGGGGTGTCACGGTGACGGTCGCGGTCCAGGTGCTGATACCTGAACTCCCCGCGGTGATGGTGACCTTGCCGTTGAAGCGGTCACTCCATTCCTCGGCCTTGCTGTAGGTGGCCGTGCAGGCGGTGCCGGGAGTGCCGCCGCCGGAGGAGGAGCCGCCGAGTGCGGTCAGGACCGCGTTGTACGCCGGCTTCTTGTTGTAGTTGCCGTCGAACAGCAGGGGCGTTCCACTGGCGCGCCAGGAGTACTTGTCGGTGACGCCCCATACGGTGATGCCGGTGCAGCGCGAGACGGCCAGGCAGGCCCGCGTCACGTTGGTGTAGCTGTTGGCCTGTGCCGTGCCCGAGCCCTCGATGTCCAGCTCGGTGATCTGCACGTCGACGCCGAGGTCGGCGAAACGCTGCAGGTTCGCCTGGTAGTCGGACGGGACCGGCGAGGCGCTGTTGAAGTGGGACTGGAAGCCGACGCAGTCGATCGGTACGCCGCGGGACTTGAAGTCCCTGACCAGGTTGTAGACGGCATTGCTCTTCGCGTTGACGCCGTCGGTGTTGTAGTCGTTGTAGCAGAGCTTGGCGGCGGGGTCCGCGGCGCGGGCGGTGCGGAACGCCTCCTCGATGAAGCCGTTGCCCAGCTTGTCCTGGAAGGGCGAGCTGCGCCGGGCGCCGCTGCTGCCGTCCTGGAAGGCCTCGTTGACGACGTCCCAGGAGTGGATCTTGCCCTTGTAGTGCTGCATGACCTGGGTGATGTGGGTGTTCATCGCCGATCTGAGGTCGGCGGTGCCGAGTCCCGCGACCCAGCTCGGTAACTGGGAGTGCCAGACCAGGGTGTGCCCGCGGACCTTCATGCCCCGGCTCTGGGCGTGGTTCACGATCTGGTCGGCGGAGCCGAAGGTGAAGGTGCCGCGGGTGCGCTCGATGGCGTCCCACTTCATCTCGTTCTCCGGCGTCACAGAGTTGAACTCGGTGTTGAGCGTCGAGGCGTACGGGGCTTCGCCCAGGTGGTTCGCGGCGACGGCGGCGCCGAAGTAGCGGCCCTTCTCGGCTGCCGCGGCGCCGAGGGTGCCGGCAGCCTCGGCGGTGCCGGCGAGGGCGGTGACACCGCCGGCGGCGAGCAGGCCCGCCATGCCGAGGGCCAGTGCGCTGTGGGTGCGCGAGCGGCGAGGGCGACGCTCGGGAGGCGGGTCGATGGATGTGCGGGGCACCATCTCGTCTCCTTCCTAGGGTTTCGAAACTTTCGGACTGATTTCCGAATTTCGCGGCAGACCCTAGGAGCGACACCTTGTGCCGTCAACAGACCGCGCACCCACCGACCCCAGTTGGCTCAAGAAAGCCTCTCTGCGACACCCGTCAACGGTTCGAAAGTTTCGAGCCGCTCTACGACCCCGCGCCGGTGTAGAACGCGATCGTCGCCGCCGTCGTGGCCGCCACGACCTGTCCGTCGGCGCCCGAGGCGGTGTAGGCCTCGCCCCACAGCTCGCCGGACCGGGTCGCGTAGGCCTTGCCCTCGTCCGAGAGCTGCCAAGCCTCGGACTCCTCCTTGCTCATCCCGCCGCCGGCGAGGTGCATGGCGAGGCCCAGCAGCCCGAGGTCCCAGCCGATGCCCACGGCTCCCGGTCCGAACTGGTCCCAGAACTCGTCCGGGACGACGGCCACGTGCTCCAGCTCCAGCACCGTGCGCTCCTCGCCCTCCGGCGTGATCCGCACCTCGACCTCGCTGAACCCCGGGTCGGGCCCGTACAGCCAGCTCACGCGCAGCCGCGTGGGCTCCTCGCACTCGAGGATCTCGCCACCGGCGTTGCCCTCCAGCTGGTAGCGCCCGCCGACCTTGAACTCCCCGCTGACGGGCAGGAACCAGCGGCTGATCCGCTCGGGCGACGTCACCGCGTCCCACACGTCGGTCAACTCGGCGTCGTACGTGCGCCGCAGCAGCACCGTACGGGCCTCGCCCGCCTCGACCTGCCGTGCACCGACCTGCCGGTGCAGGCGGTTCAACTCGTCGACGATCTCACTCATCCCCGGTCGCTTCCTTTCTCAGCCTGCGCTCACGCTTGCCTCGCGCGAGTTCCGTCCCGAGGGCGTCGAGCCGCTGTTCCCAGAAGCCGCGGAACCTCTCCAGCCATGCGTCCACCTCGCGCAGCGGCGCAGCGTCGACGGCGTACAGCCGGCGCGTGCCCTCGGCCCGCACGGACGCGAAGCCGCTCTCGCGCAGCACCCGCAGGTGCTGCGACACGGCCGGTTGGGAGATTCCGAACTCGTCCTGGATCACGGCACCGATGTCGCCCGATGCCTGCTCGCCGGTCGCGAGCAGCTCCAATATCCGGCGCCTGACCGGATCACCCAGCACATCGAATGCGTGCACGGCTTCACTATGCCAGCGACTGCTTATATAAGGCAAGGCTTAAATAATGCCCCTGGCCGGACCGGGGCCCGAGCGGGGTGGCCGCCCGCCTGCCCCGTACCCTCCCGCCTATCCCCGGTCGGTGAGGAACCCGTCGAGTGCCGCGGTCAGTTCGGCCGGCTTCTCCACCGGCAGTTCGTGGCCGGCATCCAGGACACGGATCACCGCGTCGGGGTAGGCCTTCGCCATCCGCAGCATCTGCGCGAGGGGCAACTGGATGTCGTGGTAGCCGTGCACCATCAGGGTGGGCGTGCGTATCTCGCCGACCCTGTCCAGCACATCGAAGGCACGCATGGCGCCGTAGAGCGTCATGACGACTTCGCGGGGGGTGTCGGCGGAGGCGCGGATGTACTCGCGGATCTCCTCGCGCGGATAGCCGGGGGCGAAGGCGCGCTGGATGTTGGTGGCGACGAACAGCTTGAAGGGGGCGAGCGTCGAGGCGGCCATCAGCAGGGCGCGGCCCCGGCTGTAGGCCATCCTGCCGATGGAGTTCACCAGCACCATGCGCTCGACCCGTTCCGGGTGGGCGAGGGTGATGGTCTGGGCGATCATCCCGCCCATGGAGTGGCCGGTGATCGCGAACCGCTCGATCTCGAGGTGGTCGAGAAGGGCGAGCACGTCCTTGGCCAGGTCGTCGATCGTGCGCGCACCCGCCCCGCTGCTCTCGCCGTGCCCGCGCAGGTCGAGCCGGACCACGCGCCGCTTCTCGGCGAAGTGGGCCACCTGGTGGTCCCAGCGATGCCGGTTCGCCGTCCAGCCGTGGACGAACACCAGGGGCACACCCGAGCCCTCGCGGGGGCCCTCGTCGTCGTACGTCAGCGTCGCGCCGTCGACTTCGAGCTGCGGCATGGGTGGCCTCCTGGGATACGGCGGGAAGGGTCTGGTTACTGATCGGTACGGTAACCGGCGTCGTGGCCTGCCGTCACCGCCGTTCGTCCAGGAAATCGAGGATGTGCCCGAACACGTCGAGGGCCGCTCCCCTGCCGAGGAACGTGTCCAGGTGGCCGTAGCCGGGGATCTCGGTGTAGGTCACGTCCAGTTGCGGCTGGCGGTGGGCGAGGACGTCGCGGCACAGCTCCTGGGAGTCGAGCCACAGGCCGTTCTCGCTGCCCGCCAGGAGCAGGACGGGGGTGTCGATGCGGGCCGCCGCGTCCAGGGCGTTCTGCGGGAGGGCCCGGTAGCGCTGGTCGGTGTCGTGCCAGCGGACGACGGTGCGGGCCAGTTCGATGCGACGCAGGTGCGGCAGGATCCACAGCGGGGCGGGGCCGAGGAGGTCGGCGAGGCGGCTGTGGGTCGTGTCGGTCAGGTGCTCGTGCACGAACAGGGAGGCCCCGGTTCCCCACGCCGAGTTGTGCAGGATCTGGCACGTGGGGTCCGGGCAGGTCGCCTTGCGGGAGGCGAGGGCGAACAGCGGGGTGTACTTCGACCGCAGGCCGACCTTGCGGAAGTCGACGGGGATGTGGTCGATCCGGGACTTCAGCAGCTCCCCGGCCAGCGTCATGCGCAGGGAGGTGCGGCCCGCGAGCTTCGGTGTGAGGAACACGCCCTGGGACACCACGCCGGCAAGTCCGGGGACCAGGCCCGCCGTCATGCTCAGGGAGAGGGTGAGGGAGCCGATGCAGTGGGCGACGGCGAACAGGGGGCTCTCGCCGATACGGGTGCGGATGTGGCGGACGGCCTCGGGGATGTCGTACAGGGCGACGTCGTCGTAGGTGTACCGGCGGCCCGTCTCGTTGTACGGGAGGCGGCAGCTGCCCCGCCAGTCGAGCAGCCAGGGCTCGTAGCCCTCGTCCAGCAGGACGTCGACCAGGTTGCGGGTCTCGGGCAGCAGGAACATGTCGGCCGAGGCGGTGTGTCCGTGCAGGAGCAGGACGGCGGGGCGGCCCCGGTCGCCGGTGTCGATGCGGGTCAGGCCGAGGCGTACGCCGTCGCTGGTGTGGAACGGGATCTCCTCGACCCTGGCCGGGTCGAGGCGGTGCTGGAGGGGGCGCAGGGTCGTGGTGGTCCTGACCTTGCGCAGGGCCGGCCTGGCTGTCCTGGGGTTCGTCGTCCGGAAGATCATCGGTGGTGCTCCGTGGGGGTCTGGGTGCGGCGCAGGTCGAGCAGGTCCGCGGCGGCGCGGGCGAAGGGCCCGAGCAGGCCGCGGCCCATCTCCAGGCCGAACCAGGCGAGCCAGGTCAGCTTGGCGGCGCGCTTTTCCTGGCTGGTGAGGCGTGGGTCGACCTTGATGCCGTCGATCTGGTCGCGCACGTAGGAGTCCGCGGGGACGACGACCTCGCCGGCCAGGCTCGCCGGTTCGCCCTCGCGGCCGACCTCCACGGTCAGGGCCCGCGTCTGGCGCCAGACGTCGCGGCGGGCGCGGGCGTACTTGTGACCCTCCAGCCACCAGCGGCCACCATCGGCGTCCGTCAACTCCATGCGGTAGCGCAGGAGTTGGTGGCGCAGGCCGTGGCGGTGCGGGATGCCTTCCTCGGGGCGGACCCAGATGTCGCCCCGTTCCACGGTCAGCGGCTCGGGGTGCACGGCCGGGCAGGTGACCTGGCCGCCCACGTCGACGCGGCGGTCCGTCACCAGCTGGTGCATGCTCGCGATGGAGAGGGTCAGGGACATCGAGCAAGGGGTGTCGGGCGCGGCTCCGACGGGGCCGACACTGCCCTCGGTGGTTTCGTCGAACCAGAGGTAGGGCTGGTCGTCCTTGTGCGGGAGGCGGGCCAGACCGTCACCGGCGAGGCGTTCGAACGTCTTCAGCTGGGCGCGGGCGTCGTAGCGGGCGGCCGGCTGGAGTCCGAGTGCCTCGACCAGTGCCGTGGTGCGGTCGGCGACGGCGGCCGGGCCCTTCAGGGTGGCCTCACACAGCTTCAGGGCGGTGGGGCTCTGCAACACGCGGGTGAGGAAGGCCAGTTCGGGGACCGGGTCGGCCTGCAGGCGCGCCAGAGCGTCGGTGCGCCACTCGTCCCAGTCCTGTACACGGACGTGCATGCCGCCGAGCGCCATGTCCTGCACGACGTCGTCGAGGGTGTTGGGGACGCCGGTGAGGTTGTAGTCGAAGCCCCAGGCGTCGGGTTCGCACACGGCGGCGACCGCGACGCGGCTGACCCAGTCGACCGGGGCGGCGTTGAGGTAGCGGAACGCGGGGACGGTGCGGAACCGGCCGAAGGCCGAGATGAGGCCGCTGCTGAGGTCCTGGGGGTTGTAGGCGCCGGTCCTGCTGTGGCCGCCGATTCCGCCTGGGCGCAGCGCGGTGACGACCAGGCCGTGGTCGCGGGCCCGGCGCAGGGCGACCTCCGCGGCCCACTTGGTCTGGTCGTAGCCGGCGATCAGGCGGTCGATGTGCGCGAAGGGGTCGTCCTCACCCATGGAGGGGATGCCGACCTCGTTGAAGACGGCGATCGAGGAGATGTGGTGCAGGGGCTTGGGGCGCCCGGTCGCGGCGAGTTCGGCCAGGGTGAGGGCGCCGAGGACGTTGCTGCTGCGCAGGGACTGGTACCCGCGCAGGAAGTCCACCGCGGCCGCGACGCCGACGACGCTGTCCAGTTCCTGGGCGAGGCTGTTCCAGAGGTCGTCGGACAGGCCCAGGTGGGGGTGGCGCATGTCGCCGGGGAGGACGGTGATGCGGCGGCGGACCTCTGCTGACCAGGGCAGCGAGTAGCTCTTGAGCGCCTCGCCGAGCCGGGAGGTGGCCGCCTCCTCGTCGGCGGCACGGACCAGGCAGTAGACGTGGGCGTCGCTGTGGCGCAGCAGGTCCAGGAGCATATGGCTGCCGAGGAAGCCGGTGGCGCCGGTCAGCAGGATGCGGCGGGGCGGGAGGGGGGCGGGCGAGGCGGTGAAGGGGAGACGGTCGGCGAGGGCCAGGTCGGCGAGGATCTGGGTGAGGTCCTCGGGGCGGGCCGCGGCGTCCGAGGAGGTGGGGCGGGCAAGGGTCGGGAGTGGCGGCGGGGCGGTGACGGCCGGGAGCGGGGCGGCGGCTGCCGGGGGCTGAACCGTCCGGACCGCCACAGGTATGGGCGCTTGCGGTACGGCGGCTGCCGCTACGGCCTTGGCCAGCACGGCCGCTTCCGGTACGGCCGTAGCCGATCCGTCGGCCGGGGCCCCGGTGCTGCTCCCGAACCCCCGCCTGGCCAGGTTGACCGGCCGGGCGTCGGCGAACACCTCGTCCAGGTCGATCTCCATGCCGAGTTCGTCCTCCAGCGCGGCGACGAGCTCCACGGCATTGACGGAGGTGCCCCCGGCGTCGAAGAAGTCGACGTCGGGCGCGAGCTGTCCTGCGGGGACGTAACGGCCGGCCACGGCTGCGACGGCGGCCGCAAGGGTCTCCATGTCATGCGGCGTGGCGCCGCCGGTGTCGGTGTCTGTGCCGGCGTCGGTGTAGGTGTAGGTGTCGGACGGCGCTCCCGCACCGCTCGGGACCGTCCGCTGCGGAGTTGAAGGTGCCGCGGTCTCCGGCTGCGTGGGCGGCGCGGCCGATCCCGCGAGCCTGGCCAGCAGGTCGGTCACGGACAGACCGAGACCACCCCGCTCTATCTCCTCCGCGGTCGCCCGCTGTTCGGCGGCTGCCGACACGTTCTCGTTCACCTCACGCATGAGAGCCCTTCACGGTGTTGCCCTGCCCCTTGATCGGTACTGACCGGCCGGATGCCGGCCGTCACTGCCGCCGCCACGAGCGGAACGCCCGCAGGTGTTCCGGCGTGACCACGGTCTCCAGTCGGTCGTCGTCCTGGTCGCCGCCGCCCAGTGCCGACAGCAGACGGCGGGCCGGGGTGTTGCGCGGCGTGCGCTCCGCAGTGAGGCGGACCTTGGCGCAGTCCAGTTCCTCGGCGCGGTCGGCCAGCCATTGCAGCAGCCGCTCCTCGACGCCCCGGCCGAGTGCACGGCAGCTCATCAGCCAGGCCAGGACGTCGAGTTGGTCGCCCTGGCGGTGCACCGCGAGCAGGCCGATCTGGCCGTAGTCGCCGAACCGGTCACGGGCCGCAGCCGTCCAGACCTCACCACGTTCGCGCCACCGAGCGACGTCGCCGCCGTCGGTGGAGCGGGCGCGGAGGGTGAACTGGTTGGTACGGGCGACGAGTTGCTCCGCGCGCTGGACATCGGCGTCGGCCAGGGCCCGGATGTCGACCTGCAGGTCCAGCTGGTCCAGGAACTCCTCGAAACTCGCCTGTTCACGGACGGCGTCCCGCTCCCGCTCCTGCTCGTAGAACCGCGCCCGCAGCCCGTCCTCGGCAGTCGCGGCGGCAGGGACCAGCGGCCACAACCTGCGCAAGAACCCCGGGAGTTCGGCGACCGAGGGGCAGGTCACCGACAGCACCTGCGGCAGCGCCGAGCGCATCTTGGCAATCTCGGCCGGGTTGTCGTCGAGGAACAGGAAGCTGTCCACGCCCAGGTTGAGCGTCCGCGCCACGTCCGCGAGGCGAGTCGGCTTCGGCCCCCAGGCCGCGGAGAGCACGCTGAAGTGCTCCGCCTTCAACGGGCTGTCCGGGCGGTCCAGTACGGCGCGGACCGTGTCCTCGTCGTTGTTGCTGACCAGGACGAGCAGCGCGCCCGCCGCGCGCCACTGCAGCAACCGGCGTGCCAGCAGGTCTCGCGGCCCGGTCAGGTCCACGGCCTCGGGGCCGATCTCCCCGGCCACGCCGCCCCACAGGGTCTCGTCGCCGTCGACCGCGACCACCTTCGGCGCCGGGCGCCGGACCGCCCGTACGACCTCGGCGAGGCGGAGCGCCACGGCTGCCTGGAAGTGTGGGGTGAACGGGAGGTGGGCCAGACGTTCGGTGCGCTCGTCGAAGCGTTCCTCGACGGGATGGTGGCGGGTCCACTCGTCGGGGCCGAGCACCGCGATGCCGGGCACCTCCGCCAATTCGGCGGCGATCTCCTCTTCCCACCGCCGCAAGCGGTCCTCACTCTGCGCGGCGGGCAGGAAGCCGACGATCAGCGGCTTGCGGGTGCGCTCGGCCACCGCACGCAGGGCGGCCGGGTAGGCGGTGCGCAGTTCGGACAGCAGGGCGTCGTCGACGGGGCCGAAGCGTTGCAGGTCCGTCGCCCTCAGGAGCACGACGCCCGCCGTCGTGCCGGGGTCGGCGAACACGCCGGACGGGTCGCGCAGGCTCGCCAGCACGTGGTGGTACGGGGCTTCGGCGACGGTCGTCGCGCTGCCGTCCCGTACCGACTCGTTGACCGCCGTTTCGCACATCGGCGGCAGGTTGCCGAGGGCGAAGGTGGCGGCGAGGGCGAGGGTGTGGGTGTGGGCCGGCGTCGGTGTCGTACGAACCGGCCCCGTCGCGTCCTGCGCCGTCGCCGCGAGCAGACGCACCAGCGCCTCCCCCAGCTCGGCAACGGTCGCCGCGTCCAGGATGTCGAGGTTGTGGTCGAGCCGGATCCGGCCCGCGTCCGGCGTCATGGTGACCATGAGGTCGAGGTCGGAGTAGCCCGTGCCCGCCGGCAGCACCTCCAAGCCGGTCAACCCGCCCGCGGCGCGTACGTAGTTGAAGTACACCTCCACCAGCGGCGCATTCTCCCGGTACAGGCCCTGCTGGGCGAGCACCGGCAGTACGTCGGAGAACATCGCGCCCTTGGTCAGGACCCGCTGCAGCCGCCCGTCGGTGCGGCGCAGCACCTCCTCGATGCGCTCGCCGGCATTTGCCTCGGCCGGGAAGGGCACCGGCACGCCGAAGAAGCCCAGGGCGTCGTACGCGTCGGCGTGGATGCGTGTGTCGACGGGCACGGCGAGGACGAAGCGTTCGAGCTCGCGCTTCCTGGCCAGCAGGACCGTCAGGGTGCCGAGGCAGAAGGCGGCCGGGGTCACGGCCAGACCGCTCGCGGCGGCCGAGATGCGGTCCATGAGCCCGTCGGGGATGGGCACGGTGACGCTGCCGGCGCGGTACGAGCGGGTGTCGGGCCGCGACCGGCTGAGAGTGAGGTCGAGGCGAGCGCTGCCTTGGAAGGCCCCGCGCCACTCGGCGGATTCGGCCCGGGCGTCGGCTCGGCTCCCGTCCTTCCCGTCGCCGCGCCCGTCGGCATGCTCGCCGGTCTGCTGAGCCTCGATCAACAGCGTGATGTCCCGGTTGGTGACCGTGTCGCCGAGCACGTTGCCGGACAGCTCGGCGTCGATCTCGCTCGCCACCAGCAAAAGCGACTGCAGGTCACTGACCGCGTGGTGGGCGCCGTACACCAGCATCTGGCCTCGCTCGCCGCCGTCCAGCAGCTCGAAGCGCCACAGCGGCGCGACGGCCAGGTCGAACGGCGGTTCAAGGACCTCGCGCAGCCGGTCGGCGGCGTCGAAGGAGACCTCGTCCGGGACGGCCGTCCACCGCAGCAGCGGTTCCGGCAGTTCGCGGTGCACCTGCAGCTCGCGGCCGCCCTCGCTCGCGGTGACGATGGCGGTGCGCAGGGCCGCGTGCCGTGCGGTGAGGCGGCCGAGCATGGCGGTCAGTGTCTCGGGGGTGGTCGGCGTGGTGAGGCGCACGGCGAGGCCGACGGCGTGGGCCGCGTCCGGCATGCCGGGCTGGGCGCTGCGCAGCAGCCGTACGACGTCGCGGGTCGCGGGGTGCAGTTCGGTCGCCGGTACCTCGGTGGTGTGCTGCGGCTCGTCGTCCTGTGCCGTGGTCCGCCGTTCGGGCAGTGCCGTGCTCAGGGCCTGGGCGAGGCCGCGCATGTCGGCGGCCGAGAAGACGGTGGCTGCGGGGAGTTCGACGCCGAGTTCACGGGCGAAGGCGTTGCGCAGCCGCACGAGCATGAGGGAGTCGAGGCCGAGTTCCTTCAGGGCCGTGGTGGCGGAGACCTGGACCGCGCCGCCGGCGACCTCGCCGACCCTGGCGCGTACGTATGCCTCCAGGCGTACGGTCCGCTCGGTGTCGGTCGTCGCCGCGAACACCTTCTTGACCAGGTCGTCCGTGCCGGGTGTACCGGTGGGGACGGTGACCAGGTCGGCCAGGATGGGGCGGGTGCGGGCCGCGTCCGGGTCGAGGGACAGCAACTCCCAGTCCAGGACCATGGGGGCGAGCTGACGGCGGGCGGTGCCGAGCACGCGCTCGAAGAGCTCGCCGCCGTCCTGCGCCGAGAAGGCGACCAGACCTGAGCGGCCGGTCTCCGCCTCGCGCACGCCGGACTCGGACACCATGCCCACTCCGGACCAGGCGCCCCAGTCCAGGCTCAGCGCACGACGGTCCGTGCGGGAGAGGTGGTGCGCCCAGGAATCGAGGAAGGCGTTCGCCGCCGAGTACGGGCTCTGCCCGGCGGAGCCGAGCAGACCGGCCGCCGAGGCGAACAGTACGAAGTCCGCCGCTTCCGGGGTCAGTTCGGTGAGCAGGGCGGTGCCCAGGACCTTGGGGCCGAGGACGCGCAGGACACGCTCGTCGGTCAGGTTGGCGATGGTGGCGTCGTCCAGGGCGCCGGCCGCGTGCACGACCCCGGTGATCGGGCCGAGTGCGTGTCGTACGGCGTCCAGGGCGGCGGCCAGTCCGTCGCGGTCGGCGACGTCCGCGCGCGCCAAATGCACGGTCACACCCCGCTCTTCGAGTCCCTGGATCCACCCCATGGCCTCCGTGGCAGGCGCGCTCCGGCTCATCAGGGCCAGCCGGCGGGCGCCGCGACGGACCAGGCGCTCGGCGACGACCCGCCCGAGACCGCCCAGGCCGCCGGTGATCAGATACACGCCGTCCGGGGTGGTGGCCCCGTGCCCGGCGTCGTCCGGGCGGGTGCGGGTCAGGCGGGGCACCAGTCGCCCGGTCTCGCGCAGTGCGACGAGCCGTTCGTCGTCGGCGTGCCGCAGCTGGGCCCACAGTGCGTCGACGCCGTCCGTCGGAGGGAGATCGATGAGGGTGGTCCTCAGCTCCGGGTGTTCCTGGGCCGCGGCGAGGCCGAAGCCCCAGGCGAGCGCCTGCTGAGGGTGCGTCACCTGCGTGCTGTCGCCCGCGGCTTGGCTGCCTCGCACGACGACGAAGAGCCGGGGCGCCGGTCCCTGCGCCCGCTCGGCGAACGTGCGCACCACGTGGAGGGTGCTCAGGCAGCACAGCCGCGCCGCCGCCTCGGCGCTACCGGCGTCCTCGATCGCGGGTGCGTCAAGTGCGGTCAACTGAACGACACGCTCGGGTGGTTCACTGACAAAGGCCTCGTCGAGGAGGCGGCGCAGATGCTGCGGGTCGGCAGGGTCCAGGACGTAGCGGCCGGGGCCCTCGGCGGCGAACTCCTCGCCCCTGCGGGCGATCACCAACGGCACCGCGGTGCCCAGCCGCTCGACGAGTTGGGCCGCCACGCCCGACTCGTCGGCCAGGATCAGCCAACTGCCCTGTGCAGGGGGATCGTTGGCGATCGGGAGGGGCTGCCAGCGAGTCTCGAACAGCGCGCCGTCCAGGGGTGAGAGCGCGGCAAGCTCGAACTCCTGTGCCTCCAGGAGAAGTTGATCCTTCTCGTCGTACAGCCGGAGGTCGAGCGTCGCGGTGTCGCCGGACACGGATCGCAGCTCGCAGGTGACCCACGCGGGCGTGGAGCGGAGTCCGGTGTGGCGGAGCCGGCCGACCCCGGCAGGGATGAACGCCCGTCCCTCGGGTGCGTCGCCGGGCAGCGCGGCCGTGTGGAAGGCGGCGTCCAGGACGGCCGGGTGGAGGAGATGACCGGCGGCGGGCCTGTCGGCCAGCCGGGCGAGGGCGGTGGATGGGGCCCGGTGGCCCGACTCCAGGCCTCGGAAGGCGGGGCCGTAGTCGATGCCGAGGGCGGCGAGGGCACCGTAGACGGCGGGCAGGTCGACCTGCTCGGTGCACTGCTCACGCAGCGCGGCGAGTGACTCGCCGGCCTCGACGGCGGGCTCGACGACGGGCTCTGCAGGCGTGACCGGCGTGACGGGTGTGACGGCAATCCGTCCGGAGACGTGGCGTTCCCAGGGAACGCGCTGTCCACCGCCGGTGGGCGCCGAGGCGATGGTGAAGTCCCGGAAGCCGTCGTTGGCGGGCCGCAGGACCAGTTGCAGCCGGGTCGGCCGGGACTCGTCGAGGCGCAGCGCCTGGAGGAACCTGACGTCGGCGAGCCGTACGTCGCCGCCATCCTGCACGGTGGACGCGGCTTCCAGCGCCATGTCGAGGAACGCGGCGCCGGGCAGCCAGACCTCGCCGGTGACCCGGTGGTCGGTCAGATAGGCGAAGCGGCTGTCGCGCAGGTCCACCTCGCTCTGGAAGAGGTGCCGGTCGGCTTCGTCGCTGGCCTCGACGTGCGTGCCGAGAAGCGGCGAGGCGCCCGTAGCGGTCGCCGGGGCGGGTGCGAGCCAGTGGCGTTCGCGGGCGAAGGCATAGGTGGGCAGGTCGGCACGTCGGCCCTCAGGGAACAGCGCCGACCAGTGGGGCGTGTGGCCGCCCGTGTACAACTCCCCCAGCCTGCGCAGCAGTACGTCGCGTCCGCCCCGCTGGCGGCGCAGCGAGCCGACGCTCACCGCGTCGATTCCGGCGTCCGCGGCCACCGCTTCGATGGACGCGCCGAGCGACGGGTGCGGGCTCAGCTCGACGAAGTAACGGTAGCCGTCGTCCAGCATGCGGCGGATCGTGTCGGCGAAGCGGACGGGCTCGCTGAGGTTGGCGTACCAGTAGGCGGGGTCCAGACGGTCTCCGGGCACGGGCTCCGCCAGCACCGTCGAGTAGAGCGGGATCGTGGTCCCGGTGCCCCGGATGCCGGACCAGCGGTCGAGCAGGTCCTCGCGAAGCCGGTCCATCAGCGGGGTGTGCGAGGCGAACGGGGTCGACAGCGATCGCGCCTCGATGCCCTGCTCGTCGAGGCTCCGGCGCAGCTCGGCCAGCGCCTCGCCGGTACCGGACACGGCCGTGGAGTGCGGGCTGTTGACCGCGGCCACGAACAGCCGGCCGGCGTACGGCGCGAGGAGTTCCTCGACGAGGGGCCGCGGCAGGTCCAGGGAGAGCATGCCGCCCTCGCCCGCGACCGGTGCGACCGCCTGGGCGCGCCCGGTCACGACGGCCACGGCGTCGTCCAGGGTGAGGGCGCCCGCGCCGTACGCGGCAGCTATTTCGCCCAGGCTGTGCCCGGCCACGGCATCCGCGGTGACGCCGAGCGAGCGCCAGGCGGCCGTCAGTGCCGCGTTCACCGCGAACAGGGTCGGCTGCAGATACTCGGTCCGCTCCAGAGGGGTGAACTCCTCCGGAGCGCGCAGCGCGTTGAGCACCGACCAGCCGACGTGTCGCTGGACCGCCTCGTCGATCCGGGTCAGTTCCTCGTGGAACGCCTCGGACTGGCTCATCAGGTCCAGGCCCATGCCGGGCCATTGACCACCGTGTCCGGCATAGACGAAGGCGACCTTGCCCGTCTGCTCCTCCCGGAACGGCGGCAGCGTGACCCGTCCGGCAGCCAACTCGCCCAGGACGGAACGCAGCTGGTTCGGGTCCTCGGCCAGGACTGCGGTGCGCCGCTCGAAGTGGGTGCGGTGGCGGGCCAAGGTGTGGGCGAGGTCCGGCAGCGCGGCGGCGTCGGTGCCCTCGGCGAGGTGACGGGCCAGGGCGGCCGCCTGTCCCCGCAGGCCCTCCTCGCTGCGGCCGGACAGGACGAACAGCCGCTGACCGGCGGGCGATTCGGCCGCGGTCTCCGGCACCGGCGCCTGGGGGGCCTCCTCCACGATCACGTGGGCGTTGGTGCCGCTGATCCCGAAGGCGCTCACACCGGCACGCCGTACCCGCTCCGCCGACGCGGGCCAGGCCGTCTCCTCCCGCAGCAGGTGCAGGCCGCTGTCCGTCCAGTCGACGTGACGGCTGGGCGTGTCCGCGTGCAGGGTGCGCGGGAGGGTCTCGTGCTGCAGGGACTGCACGACCTTGATCAGGCCGACCACGCCCGAAGCCGCCTGTGCATGCCCGATGTTGGACTTCAGCGAGCCCAGGTACAGCGGGCGCTCGCCGGTGCGAGTGGCGCCGAAGACCTCCGCGAGGGCGTTCGCCTCGATCGGGTCGCCCAGGGTCGTGCCCGTGCCGTGCGCCTCGACGTAGTCGATGTCGGCGGGCCCGAGGCGGGACTGCTCCAGGGCGCGCCGGATCACCTGCTCCTGCGCGGGCCCGTTCGGCGCGGACAGGCCCTGGCTGCGGCCGTCCTGGTTGACGGCGGTGCCGCGCAGCACGGCGAGGATCCGGTCGCCGTCCCGCCGGGCGTCGCTCAGCCGTTTCAGTACGACCATGCCGGCGCCCTCTGCCCAGATGGCGCCGTCGGCCGCATCGGAGAAGGAGCGGCAGCGGCCCGTCGGCGACAGGCCGCGCAGCCTGCTGAACTCGACGAAGGTCTGCGGCGTGACCATCAGCGTGACGCCGCCGGCGAGCGCCAGGTCGCACTCCCCCGCCCGCAGCGCCTGGGCCGCCAGATGCACGGCCACCAGAGACGACGAGCAGGCCGTGTCCACCGTCAGCGCCGGGCCGTTCAGCCCGAGCGTGTACGCGAGCCGGCCGGAGGCCACGCTCAGCGCGGAGCCGGTACCGACGTAGCCGTCCAGTTGGTCCAGGCGGGTGCCGGACAGGTAGTCGCTGCCGAACATGCCGACGTACACACCCGTCGTGCTGCCCGCGAGGTCGGCGGGCACGATTCCGGCGCGTTCCAACGACTCCCAGGCGGTCTCCAGCAGCAGCCGCTGCTGTGGGTCCATGGCCGCCGCCTCCTTCGGGGTGATGCCGAAGAAACCGGCGTCGAAGGAGTCGATGTCGTCGAGGAACCCGCCCTCGCGGGCGTACGACTTGCCCAGCGCGTCCGGGTCGGGGTCGTACAGCGACTCGACGTCCCACCGCCCCGCCGGGAACGGTCCGACCGCGTCCCGGCCCTCGGCGACGAGGCGCCACAGGCCCTCCGGGGCGCTCACTCCGCCGGGCACCCGGCAGGCCATGGCGACGAGGGCCACCGGCTCGTCCGAGGACAGCCCAGGCGAGGCCGTGGTCTCGGGCACGGGCACGGGCTTCCGGCTCGTACGGCCTGTTGTCGCCAGGGCGCCCGCCAGCAGGTACGCGGCGAGGCGGGTGGGCGTGGGGTGGTCGAAGAGGAGGGTCGCGGGGAGCTTGCTGCCGATGCGGGCGCTGATGCGGTTGCGCAGGTCCACCGCCGTCACCGAGTCCATGCCGAGGTCACGGAGCGGCTGATCGGGACGCACGGACTCCGCGGAGCGCAGACCGAGCGCGTGAGCGGCCTCCTCGCGGACCAGGGCGAGGACACGTGCGCCGCGTTCGGGCTCCGGGAGCCGGGCCAGACGGTCGGCCAGGCGGTGGCTGCCGGTCCGGGCGGAGCGGGGTGCGGGGAGCAGGGAGCGCCACAGTGCTCCCGTCGGGGCAGCGTTCCTGAGACGGGGCAGATCCAGAGCCCAGGCCACCAGATGCGGGGTGTCGCGCCGCAGGGAAAGCTCGGTCAGCTCGCGGCCCTGGTCGGGGGTGAGGGCGCGGTGGCCGAGTCGGGCCATCCGTTCCAGGTCGGCGTGCTCGGCGGCGAGCCCCTCGCCCGACCAGGCCCCGAAGGAGACCGAGGTGCCGGGCAGGCCCAGGGCGCGCCGGTGGTGGGCGAGTTGGTCGAGGAAGACATTGGCGGCGGCGTAGTTGGCCTGGCCCGCGTTGCCGACGACTCCCGCGGCCGAGGAGACCAGGAGGAAGAGGCCGAGCGGGTGGCCGGCGGTGAGCCGGTGCAGGTGAGCGGCACCGTCGACCTTGGGGCGCAGCACGTGGGCGAGCCGGTCGGGGGTCAGTTCGGCCATCACGCCGTCGGCGAGTACTCCGGCGCAGTGGACGACGCCACGCAACGGAGACGCGTCGCCGAAGCGCGCCAGTACGCCCGCCACGGCCGTCTCGTCCGCGACATCGCATGCGGCGACCTCGGCCTCGGCGCCGAACGTGGCCAACTCGGCGATGACTTCGGTCGCGCGAGGATCGGCAGCACCTTGACGGGACGTCAGCAGCAGGCGCGGGACGCCGTTCTCGGCCAGCACGCGGGCTATGTTGCGGCCCACCGCGCCGAGGCCTCCGGTGATCAGCACCGTGCCGTCGGTGGGGATCGGAGCCGCACGCCGGTCGGAAGGTGCGGGACGGGCACGGACCAGACGCGGCGCGAGCAACTCGCCTGCACGCAGGGCGAGTTCCGGCTCGTCGGCGTCGGCCACCGTGGTGAGCGGCGGCTCGTCACTGCCGTCCAGGTCGAGCAGGGTCAGCCCGAGGTCGGGGTGTTCGGTGCGGGCGCTGCGGGCCAGGCCCCACAGCACCGACTGGGCGGGCTCGGGGACGGTGTCGCCGTCGGCGGCCGCGATCGCTCCGCGGGTCACCCAGATGATGCGTGCGGGCGCCTCGCCGGACGGGAGGGCGATCAGCGTCTGGAGTTCGGCCAGGGCCGTGGCCGCCAACTCATGTGCCGTGGCGGCCGGTTGGATGCCGCCCGTCGGTCGGAGCCAGAATCGTACGACGGTGTCGGTGCCTTCGTCGGAGACCTGGATGCCGGCCGCGCGCAGGTCGTGCAGGGCCGCCGCGACGGCCGGGTCCGACTCGTCCCCGTGGACGGCCCATGCGGTGCCGGTCGCCTCGGCCGGCCGGTCCGGTACGGCCGCCGTCTGCTCCCGTACTGCCGTCCACGCCACCTCGTACAGGTGCCGGGCGTTCTCCGAGGCGCCGGCCAGGTCGGCCGGGTTCACGGCCCGGAGGCGTACGCCCTCCAGTCGGCCCGCCGGGAAGCCGTCGGCGTCCCACAGGGTGACGTCCAGCGTGAGGTCCGTGCCGGACCCGCCTGTGCGGCGGACGGACACGGTCAGGTCCGTCGTGCCGACGGGAGGCAGCACGCAGCGGGCCATCGCGACCGGCAGCAGAACCCGCTGGTCGGAGATGTCGAGAGCGGCGGCGACGTGGAGGGCGGCGTCCAGGAGCGCGGGGTGCACCGGGTAGGGGTCGGCCGTGTCGCGGGCGGCGGACGGCAGCGAGAGGCGGGCGATCAGGGTCCCGTCGCCGATCGCGGCGGCCCGTCGTACGCCCTGGAAGGCCGGGCCATAGCCGAGGCCGAGCCCGTTCAGCCGCTCGTAGGTGTCCTCGCGCCAGGCCGGTTCGGCGGTCTCGGGCCAGGTCGGAGGCTCGCCGGTCGGCGCGGCAGCCGGCTCGGCGGCGGAGGCGGTGGCGTGCAGGGTCCAGTCGGTGGCTTCCTGGCCGCGAGGCCGGCTGTGGACCGCGATCTCCGGAACCGTTCCTGCGGTGACCACCTCGACGGACACCTCTACCGTGCCGGTGCCGGGCAGGGTGAGCGGCGCGAGGAGGAGCAGGTCGGTCACGTCGGCAGGGATGTCCGGGCGGGCCACGGCGAGGGCGGCGCGGCAGAGCTCCATCAGGGTGGTGCCCGAGACCACGGTCCGGCCGAAGACCTTGTGGTCGGCAAGCCAGTCCGCGGTGGCCGGGGACCACTCGTTACGGAAGGTCCAGCGGGTCTCGTCCGCCGACTGGAGCTGGATGCCGAGCAACGGGTGCGCGGCGCGGTCGAAGAGGCCGGGGGCGGTCGCGGAGGCGACGGCTTCGATCCAGTGGCGCTGCGCGTCCCAGGCATACGTCGGCAGATCCGCCGGGGTGGGGTGCGGGACCAGGCGGCGCCAGTCGAGTCGCCGTCCGTGGACGTGGAGTTCGGCAGCGGCGCGGTCGAGGCAGGCGGGGCCGTCCTCGTCGCGGCGCAGCGATCCGACCGCGACCAGGTCCTCGTCGATCGTGCTCAGTGCGGTGAGCAATGAGGGGTGCGGGCTCAGTTCGACGAAGTGGCGGTAGCCGTCGGCGGTCATGCGCTCGACTGTGGGCGCGAAGCGGACGGGTTCGCGCAGGTTTGTGTACCAGTAGTCGGCTTCGAGTTCCTCGGTGACCGGCTCGGCCGTGACCGTGGAGTACCAGGCGACGGACGTCGGGTAGGTGATGACGCCGTCGAGTTCGTCGAGGATCGTCGCGCGGACCGGCTCGACCTGGGTGCTGTGGGAGGCGTAGTCGACGTCGAGGCGGCGGACGAAGACCTGCTGCCGGTCGAGGTCGGCGAGAAGGGCTTGCACGGCGTCGACGGCACCGGCGATGACGGTCGAGCGGCCGCTGTTGACGGCGGCGACACTGATCTCGCCGCCGTGGTCGGCGAGTCGGGCCTCGACGTCGGTGTGCGGCAGCGCGACGACGGCCATCGTGCCGGTGCCGGACAGCTCGGTCAGGGCCTGGCTGCGCAGGGCGACCACGGCCGCGGCGTCGTTGAGGCTGAGCGCCCCGGCGACGCAGGCCGCGGCGACCTCGCCCTGGCTGTGTCCGACGACCGCGTCCGGCCGTACGCCGCGGGCGCGCCACACGGCGGCGAGGGACACCATCACGGCGAACAGGACCGGTTGGACGACGTCCACGCGGTCCAGGGTCGGGGCGCCCTCGTCGCCGCGCAGGACGGACGTCACTGACCAGTCGGTGAACGGGCGCAGGGCGGCGTCGCAGCGGTCCAGCTCATCCGCGAACACGGGGTCCCGGTCGAGGAGATCGCGCGCCATGCCGGCCCACTGGGAGCCCTGCCCGGGGAAGACGAACGCCACCTTGCCCGCGGGGCCGGGCTGTTGAGGGGCGATGACCGACTCCACATCGGGCCCTTCTTCGGCGAGGGCTCGTAGCGCGGTGAGCAGCTCGTCGCGGTCGCTCGCCCGGAGGACGGCTCGGTGCTCGAAGTGGGTGCGGTGGTGGGCCAGACTCGCGGCGACGGCGGGGAGCGGCAACCCGGGCTGCTGAGCGAGGGTTTTGAGAAGGCGTCCGGCCTGTCCCCGGAGCGCGGGGAGGGTTCGAGCGGAGAGCGGGAAGAGAGTCGTACCGGGAAGGTCGCCGGGGGACTGCGGCTGCGGCTGCTCCTCGGGCGCCTCCTCCAGCACCACATGGGCGTTCGTGCCGCTGATGCCGAATGCGCTCACGCCGGCGCGTCGCACCCGCTCGGGGTCCCGTGGCCAGGCCTGGGCCTCGTCGAGGACGCGCAGGCCGCCGTGCGCCCAGTCGATGTGCCCGGTCGGGGTCTCGGCGTGCAGGGACGCCGGTATCCGCTCGTGGTGGAGGGCCAGCACGGTCTTGATGACACCGGCGATGCCCGCCGCGGCCTGGGTGTGGCCGATGTTGGACTTCAGGGAGCCGACGCCGAGGGGGCGGTCGGCGGGGCGGTCGGGGCCGAAGACGGCGGCCAGGGCGTGGCCCTCGATGGGGTCGCCCAACGGGGTGCCGGTGCCGTGCGCCTCGATGTGGTCCAGGTCGTGCGGCTGGAGCCCGGCCGTGTCGAGGGCGGCCCTCAACACCCGTTCCTGAGCGGGGCCGTTGGGGGCACTGAGGCCCTGGCTGCGGCCGTCCTGGTTGATCGCCGAGCCCTTGACGACGGCGAGGATCCGGTCGCCGTCGCGGCGCGCGTCCGCCAGCCGCTTGAGCAGCACGACGCCGCAGCCCTCGGCCCACACCACGCCGTCCGCGTCGGCCGAGAACGGGCTGCACCGCCCGGACGGCGACAGTCCGCGCAGCCGGCTGAACTCGACGTGCCCTCGCGGCGTCACCAGCAGCGTCGCCCCGCCTGCCAGCGCGAGGTCGCACTCGCCGCCGGCCAGGGCCCGAGCCGCCAGATGCAGGGCGACCAAGGAGGACGAGCAGGCGGTGTCGACGGTGACCGCCGGGCCCTGCAGGCCGAGGGTGTAGGCGATACGGCCGGATGCCACGCTGGACGCCGAGCCGGTGCCGACGTGCCCGTCGAGCTGGTCCAGGGCGGCCGCGGCGAGGTAGCCGCTGTCGTACAGGCCGATGTAGACGCCCGTGGAGCTGCCGTTCAGCGTGTCCGGGACGATCCCGGCGCGCTCGATCGCCTCCCAGCCGGTCTGCAGGAGCAGCCGCTGCTGGGGGTCCATGGCCGCGGCCTCACGGGGCGAGATCCCGAAGAAGGGCGCGTCGAAGCGGTCGATTCCGGCGAGGTAGCCGCCGCGCAGGGAGTACGCCTTGCCGGTGGCCTCCGGGTCGGGGTCGTGCAGCCGCTCGGTGTCCCAACGGCCCGGCGGCACCTCGGTGATGGCGTCCTCGCCCGTGCCCAGCAGCCGCCAGAGGGCCTCGGGGTCGTCGGCGCCGCCCGGGAAGCGACAGGCCATGGAGATGATGGCGATGTCGTCGTCCTGCCGCCCGGCCGCGCCCGCCCGGGTGGGAGCGGCGGTCACCGTCTGCGTGGGCCCTTCGTCGAACACCGCCCCGGAGAGAGCCGTGATGGTCGGGTGGTTGAAGACCAGAGACGGGTCCAGGGTCCGGCCCGTCAGCGTGGACAGCTCGGCGGCCAGGGTCACCAACTGCCGTGACCCCAGCCCGAATTCGGCGATAGGACGGTCCGGGTCGACGGCCGACGGGGTGAGCCCGGCCGCCTCGGCGACGGCCGACTCCAGCCAGGCCCGCACTCCCTCCGGATTGGTCAGGGACGGCTCGAAGGAACGCTTCGGCGACTCGTGCGCAGGCATGTAGACAGGTGTCCTCGTGGATTCGGGCAAAGGCTGTGGCCGTGGCCGTACGACGGTGAACCGTGCGGGTCAGCTCAGGACGGGCGCGTCGAGCACGGCGAGGGTGCCGCCCAGGTAAGCCGCGCGGGAGGCCCGGCGCTGGATCTTGCCGCTGGACGTCTTGGGGATGGTGCCCGGCTGGACCAGGACGACGTCACGCACCGACAGGCTGTGGGCCTCGCCGATCCCGCTGCGGATGACGTCGATGATCTTCTCCGCCTCGGCCGCCGCGTCCGGGGCGATCTCGGCGACGATGACGGGCTGCTCGCCGGCCGCTCCCCCGTCGCCCCCGGCCACGGAGTCCGCGGCTTCCAAGGCCTCCACGGAGAACGCGGCGGTGCAGCCGGGGCGCAGGGCCGGGTGGGACATCTCGGCCGTCAGTTCCAGGTCCTGCGGGTAGTGGTTGCGTCCGTCGATGACGATCAGGTCCTTTAGGCGCCCGGTGACGAACAGTTCGCCATCCCGCAGGAACCCGAGGTCGCCGGTGCGCAGGAAGCGGCCCTCGTGCCCGGCCAGCGTCGCGCGGAAGGTCTCGCGGGTGGCGAAGGCGTTGCGCCAGTAGCCCTTGGCGACGCTCGCGCCGCGCACCCAGATCTCGCCGATCTCGCCCTCGGGCAGTTCCTCGTGCCGTTCGGGGTCGGCGATGGCGACGGTGAGGTCGGGTCCGGGGCGGCCCGAGCTGACGGCCGCGGCGTCGGTCCGGCCGGCGTGCGGGCCGGTCTCGGAGGCCTGGAGCAGGGTGGGCGGGGTGTGGACCGTGCCGCCGGTGACCATGAGGGTGGCCTCGGCCAGGCCGTAGCAGGGGTAGAGGGCCTCGCGGCGGAAGCCGGCCGGGGCGAAGGTCTCGGTGAAGCGGCGCAGGGTGGCGGCGCGTACGGGTTCGGCGCCGTTGAACGCGACGCGCCAGCTGCTGAGGTCGAGGCCGTCGAGGAGTCCGGGTCCGGCGTGCTTGAGGGAGAGTTCGTATGCGAAGTTGGGGCCGCCGCTGGTGTGCGGGCGGTAGCGGCTGATCGCGTTCAGCCAGCGCTGGGGCTGCTGCAGGAAGTGCAGCGGCGAGAAGAGGGTGGCGGTCGCGCCGAGGTACACCGTGTTGAGGACGGGGCCTATGAGGCCCATGTCGTGGTACACGGGCAACCAGCTGACGAACATCTCGTGGCCGTACTCGGCGAGGACGTCCGGCGTGTGGCCCATGCGCTCGGTGATGACCCGCTCGTTGTCCAGCAGGTTTCCGTGGGTGACCATGACGCCGCGCGGGGCGGAGGTGGAGCCGGAGGTGTACTGGAGGAAGGCGACCGAGTCGGCGGTGAGGTCGGGCTCGCGCCAGTCGGCGGCCGCCTCGTCGGGGATGTCCTCGGTGGCGACACAGGTGATGTCGGCGAACTCGGGCAGGTGCTCCACCATGCCGGACAGAGCCGTGATCACCTCGCGGCCGCCCAGGATCACCTTGGCGTCGGCGTCGGCGATGAGTCGCTTCATCCGGGTGAGGGCACGGTGGTTCTGCGAACGGCCCTGCGGCGGGACGCCCGGGACGGCCACGACACCGGCCGCGAGACAGCCGAGGTAGCCGCAGATGAACTCCGGGCCGGGCGGATACAGCAGCATGGCGCGGGAGCCGGCCAGGCCGCGCTCCTGGAGCCAGGCGGCGACGGCGTGGGACCGGTCGGCGAGACTGCGGAACGAGATCTCCTGGATCTCACCGTCGCAGTCGCCGGTGACGAGGTAGCGGTACGCGGTTCGGTCGGGGTGGTGGGCGGCGTGCTTGGTCAGCAGATCGACCAGGGATCGAACCATGTTGCGAGTCTCACCTGTCTGGATCGGTGGGCGAGGAACTGGAGTTCGAGGCTCGGCCGCTGGATGGACACAGCAGCCTGATCGGTCCGGGCCCCCTTGCCCGACCGTTCGTCCCGACGACTCGCCGAGGAGCGACGACGCTGATCCGCCGACCCCTCACGTCCCCCGTGGCGCTTGCTACCGGCGAGTTGAACGATAGCAACTCCGTTCGGTCCGACGGGCCGAACGGGTGTTAACCCTACGTGTCCGAGCACAGCTCGTGCAGTGACGTATGTCGCACACCCGATCGCCGCATCCGGATGGAACCACTCCCGGACAGACGAAGGCCCGGACACCACGGCTACCCGGGTGCCCGGGCCGCAGCTGTCCGGGCCGTTGTGGTCGGCCCCATACGACACCCCCCGGGGCAGACAAAGGCACCAACTCCCGTACTCCGTAGGCAATACAGACAGTCTCAGGCAGAAGTGAGCAGAGCTCCGGCAGTTGCGAAATCAAGTATCGATCGACCGTGCGAGATCGGTCGATGACGGTGTGTACTGTGCTGCGAACGCCTCGTCCCACGGCCGCGGACCGAGCGCTGCCCGACTGCCCCGAACCGACTTCCTGGGGAACCGACTCGATGATCGAACTACCGGACCTGGCGACCGGCGGTCTCGCCGTCGGCATGCTGTCCGCGCTCGCCTTGGGCGGCGGGCTGCTGCACGCACAGCGCCAACAGGCCAAGCAGCGCGCCGAGATCGCCGCGCTGCGCCGCCAACTCGAGGGCGTACTGCAGGCCTTCACAGCCGAGGTGGAGCATCTGGCGGCGCATCGCCTCCCTGCCGCCGCCCGTCAGCTGGCTCACCCCCATGTCGCCGTACCGGGCCCGCTGCATCCGCAGACCGCGGAGTCGCCGCTGGGTCCCGCACTGGAGAACGTGCTGAACGGACTGCGCACCGAGCTGTCCACCCAGCGCACGCGCATCGACGCGGCGGCACAGGCCGGAATGCGCGGGGCCACACGCGAGATCCAGGCGGCCCTGTACCGGCTGCAGGACGCCCTGCGGCAGCTTCAGCAGAAGTACGACGACCCGGAGTTGGCGCAGACCCTGTTCCAACTGGACCACGAGAACGAGCAGTCACTGCGGCGGGCGCAGGTCGCGGCCGTGGTGTGCGGGGCCTGGGTCGGGCTCGCCCGGGAGGAGTCGCATCTGGTGGAGGCGGTGACCGGCGGCCAGGCCAGGCTCGCGGGCTACCACCGGGTCCGGGTCCACAACCACCTGACCGCCGGCTCCGCGCTCGTGTCCCACGCCGTGGAGCCCGTCGCGATCATCGTCGCCGAACTCCTCGACAACGCCCTGCGGCACTCCGCACCGGACACGGACGTCGTGGTCAACCTGGAGCACGTCCATCACGGCGTCTGCGTCACGGTCGACGACGCGGGCCTGGGCATGACCCAGGAGGAACGCGCCCGCGCGCAGCGGCTGGTGGCGGGTGCGGAGCCGATCCTCCTCACCGACCTCGGCGATCCGCCGCGCATGGGTCTCGCCGCGATCGGACAGCTGACCAGACAGTTCGATCTGAGCGTGGACGTGTCCTCGCCGTCGCCCTACGGCGGGGTTCGGGCGGTGCTGCGCGTCGAGAGCCATCTGCTCAGCCATATCGACCCCGGCGAGCGACCGCCCGCGGCGAGTGCGCCGCGCTCCACGCGCACGGCCTCCCGGGACGAGACACCCGTCGACAGCGGAACCCAAGCATCCGTCGGCGACGACCCCGGCACCGAAGCATCCGCCGACATCGCCCCGGGTGCAGAGGCGTCCGGCACCTCGCACGGATACGGCGCCGACCATGACGCCGACGCCTCCGACCCCGTATCCGGGCATCGGGCCCCGAGCGACACGGGTGGTCTGCCGCGGCGCCGGCGTCGCGCGCAGGTCGCCGCGGCGACGCGTGACATGCCCGCATCGCGGCCCGCGGTGCGCCGACCGGAGCGGGCCGCCGCCGCGCTGGGTGCGCTGCAGGCCGGTACCGCAGCCGCTCGGTCCGCTCCCGACGAGGACGCCGACGACGCCTCCACCGCCGTACCGAAGACCGAGCCGGAGAGCGAGCGTGCGGCGCAGCGGCCGACCGAAGCCGCGGCGAACGACACCGAACTGACCGACCATGAAGGGGGAACGGCTCGATGACCAGCCGCGATACGGGAGACACGGCGTGGGTGCTCGATCCGATCCTGCAGGTGCCGCACGTGGTCGCCGCCGTGCTGCTCACGCGGGACGGACTGGTGACCGGCTACACAGACGCGCTCAGCCGGCCCTCGGCCGAGCGGGTGGCCGCGATCACCAGCACCGTGCAGGCGGCGTGCCGTACGGCGGCAGCGGCGTTCGCCGACCGGGAGGGCGCCGAGGTACGGCAGGTGGTGATCGAGTCGGACCACGGGTATGTGCTCATCGTGCCGACGGACCACGGCACCTGCGTGGCCGCCTACGGGGACGAGGAGGTGCGCCTGGACCTGCTCGCGCACCGGGTGCACTCGCAGGTGGCGCGGCTGGGCGAGAAGGCGATGGCCGCCGCGCCCCGAGGCGGCGACGGCGACGCAGGGGCATGACGGGCCGCCGCGGCGGCCGTCCCCTGGTTCCCGCGTATCTGTCCACCGGCGGTGTGGCCCGGCCCAGCCGGCCCCAGCTGGAGCGGCTGTCGGTGCTCACGGGCACCGGCACCGCCGCACCGGCCGGTCTGCCGGCCGCCCAACTCGCCCTGCTGGACGCCCTGGACGCCGGTTCGCTGACGGTCGTGGAGGCCGCGGCGCTGCTGCGGCTGCCGGTGTCCGCGGTGCGTGTACTGGCGGCCGAACTCGTCGACCGGGACCTGGCGCTGGCCCGTGCGCCGATCCCACCCGCCGGACGCTTCGACCCCGACCTGCTGAAGAGAGTGGCCGATGGCCTTCGCGCCCTCAAGCACCACCCGTGACACCGGCGTCCCCGGCACCGCAAGCCCGGCCGCGGACATCCACCTGCCCGACACCGCCCGCGACCTGGTCAAGATCCTGGTCGCCGGCCCGTTCGGCGTGGGCAAGACGACCCTGATCGACTCCGTCTCCGAGATCCGGCCCCTGCACACCGAGGAGCCGCTCAGCGAGGCGTCCGCGCAGGTGGACGATCTCGCCGGGGTGCGGGACAAGACGACGACCACCGTCGCCGTCGACTTCGGCCGGATCAGCCTGCCCGGCGGGGTGGTGCTGTACCTGTTCGGCACGCCCGGGCAGGAACGGTTCCGGGCGCTGTGGGAAGACATCGCGTACGGCGCGCTGGGCGCCCTGATCCTGGTCGACAGCCGGCGGATCGACGCGTCGTTCGACGTGCTGGGGCTGGTGGAGGAGACGGGACTGCCGTACGCGGTCGCCTTCAACGCCTTTCCGGACGCGCCCCGGCACCACACCGAGGAACAACTGCGCGCCGCCCTGGACCTGGAGGCGGGCACACCCATGGTGACCTGTGACGCGCGGGACGCCGACTCGTCCGTGGACGCGCTGCTCGCGCTGGTCCAGCACCTGATCGACCGTCACGTTCCGGAGGACCGGTGACCACCCACTCCCCCGACATGCAGACCTTCTCGCGCTCCGCTCCCGTGCGGCTGTGGGAGGACGGCTTCGCGCTGGATCCGTACCGCTATTACGAGTCCCTTCGTGCCCAGGGCCCGGTCGGCTGGGCGGAGTTGGCGCCGGGCGTGCCGGCGTACGTCGTCACCGACCGGCGGGCGGCGCTGGATCTGCTGCACGACACGGACACGTTCTCGCACGACCCCCGGCCGTGGGAGGCCACGGTCGCCGACGACTCGCCGATCCTCGGCATGATGCGCTGGCGGCCCAACACGCTGTTCGCCGACGGCACGGCCCATGTCCGCTACCGCACCTCGCTGATCGACACCTTCGACCTGATCGAGCCGCACGACCTGCGGGCGCGCGTGCACCGGGCGGTACGGGTGCTGGTGGGCCGGTTCGGGCCGAAGGGCCAGGCCGATCTGGTGGCCGAGTTCACCAGGCCGCTGATGGCGCTGGTGTTCAACAGCCTCTTCGGGATGCCCGACAGCCAGAGCGACCGGCTCAACGCCGCCCTGGGCAAGCTGATGGAGGGCGGCGCCGAAGCGGCCGAGGGCGAGGCGGAGTTCGGCGGCTACGTGCTGGAGCTGATCGCCGCCAAGGCCGAGCGGCGGGGCGACGACCTGCCGAGCCGGCTCCTCGACCACCCCGCCGGGCTCACCCCCGAGGAGGTGACCTGGCAGGTGTTCCTCACCCTCGGCGCCGGGCACGAGCCGACGGCCAACCTGGTGTCGAACGCGCTCTCCCGCATCCTCGGCAACCCGCTGTACTACTCCACCCTCACCAGCGGCGCCCGCCCCGTGATGGACGCGGTGGTGGAGGTGCTCCATCACGAGACGCCGCTCGCCAACTACGGCATCCACTACGCCCGCAACCCGGTGTCCTTCCACGGCACGTGGATCAGGGCCGCGGTGCCGGTGGTCGTCTCCTACGGGGCGCTCGCGCACTTCGCCGAGCAGGAGGTCTCCGGCGGACGCCACCCCAAGGACGCCTCGCACCTGTCCTGGTCGGCGGGCCCGCACGCCTGCCCGGTCCGGCAGCACACGCTGCTGATCGCCACCGAGGCGATCGAGCGGCTCACCCAGTGGCTGCCCGACCTGGAGCCGGTCCTGCCCCGGGCGCGCCTGACCTGGCGTCCCGGCCCCTTCCACCGTTCGCTGACCTCACTGCCCGTCCGGTTCAGCCCTCGCTCCCCCGACCATCCAGGAGTTCCGTCGTGACCGTGACCGACCGCCTCGACCGCGTTGCCATCGACCCGTTCGGCGCCGACATCGCCGCCGAGAGCGCCCGGCTGCGCGCCCTCGGCCCGATCGTGCCCGTGGAGCTGCCCGGCGGCATCCCCGCATGGGCACCCACGGGCTACGACACCCTGAAGGGACTCATCCTCGACCCGCGGGTCAGCAAGGACCCCCGACAACACTGGCGGCTGTGGCCCGAAATTGGAGAACACCCCTCCTGGGGCTGGATCCTGGGCTGGGTCGGCGTGATCAACATGCTGTCGACGTACGGCGCCGACCACACGCGGCTGCGCAGGCTGGTCGCGCCGAGCTTCACCCAGCGGCGCACGGAGAAGATGCGGCCGCGGGTGGAGGCGATCACCGCGGAGCTGCTCGAAGCGCTCGACAAGGGCGGCGCGGACGACGCGAGCGGTGCGGTGGTCGATCTGAAGGCCGGGTTCGCCCACCCGCTGCCGATGCGGATGATCTGCGAACTGTTCGGTGTGCCCGAGGAGTTGCGGGAGGACACCGCCAAGCTGATCGCGGCCATCATGGACACCTCCGACCCGAGCCCGGAGCACGCCGCGTTCGTGCAGCAGCAGATCGGCACGGTGCTGGGGGCGTTGATCGCGCACCGCAGCGAGCACCCCGGGGACGATCTGACGACCGAGCTGATCCGGGTGCGCGACGAGGACGGTGACCGGCTCAGCGACGAGGAGCTTCTGTACACGCTGCTGCTGGTGATCGGCGCCGGGTTCGAGACGACCGTCAATCTCATCGGCAACGCGGTCGTCGCCCTGCTGACCCACCCCGAGCAGCTGGCCGCCGTACGCTCCGGGGAGATCGGCTGGGACGCGGTGATCGACGAGACGCTGCGGGTGCATCCGTCGATCGCGTCCCTTCCCCTGCGGTTCGCCGTCACCGACATCGAGGTGGGCGACGTGACCATTGCCGCCGGGGACGCCATCATCACCACGTACGCCGCCGCCGGGCTGGACCCCGTGCACTACGGGCCGGACGCGGACAGCTTCGACGTGTCGCGCGGGGCCGACGACCATCTGGCGTTCGGGATCGGAGTGCACCGCTGCATCGGCGCTCCGCTGGCCCGTGTCGAGGCCCTGACGGCGTTGCCCGCGTTGTTCGACCGCTTCCCCGGCCTGGAGCTGGCCGTCGGTTCGGACGAGCTGCGTCAGGTGCCGTCGTTCATCGCGTTCGGGTGGCAGGAGATCCCGGTGCGGCTGCAGGCCTGAACCGGACGCGCGCGCGGGGACGCGACCGGTCCCCCGTTCCGGTCGTGCCCCCGCGGGAAGTCGAACCTACGTCGACGGTGGAGGCCTTGGGTATCGCATCCGTGCCCGATGTGCCGCCCCGGGGACTCACCTGTGCACAAGTGAGTCCGGAAGGCCCGATTTCGGCGCGGGCAGGGCGGGCTGATCCAGGTCACCCAACGCGAGGTGGGCAAGGACGACCTCGTACAGGTCGCTGCCGCCGGCGAGGAGCTGGCGTTCCAAAACGGGTTCCGCGCTGCGGACGTGCTCGCGGACGGTCTGGGCGTGCACGCCGAGGGTCTGCGCGGCACGTTCGGCGTTGCCGCCCTCGGCGATCCAGGTGCGCAGGGTCCGGCGCAGGTCACGCGTGTCGTCCTCCAGGCGCGCGAGCACATCCTGCGCCCAGGTGCGCAGGGCGGGCCCGGACAGCAGGTCGCGCAGCGAGGCCTGAGCCGTTGCCGCCGAACCGTCGGTGTCGGGTACGTCCGCCAGGCTCACCTGGGTGTTGAGCGCCAGGTGGACCACGGCGCGGGCGGTCACGTCGGAGAAGTCCGTCCGCAGCAGGGCTTCCACGCGTTCCATACGGGCACGGACGGTGTTGCGGCTGACGCCGAGGACCTTGGCCGCGCTCACGGCCGTGAACTCCAGGCCCAGCCGGGTGGTGGCGAGCAGTTCCGCGCGGGTGTGGTGCGCGAGGGTGTCGAGCGGGTGCAGGACATTTGCCGCCCAGCCGCGCAGGGGCGCCGGGTCGATCAAACGCTCGGGGTGGGTGCGTTCGGCGTAGACCGCGGCCTTGCCGGGCCGGAAGTGCGCCACGGCCAGGGCGCTCACCGCCTGCCCGTACGCGGTGGCGATGCGGGCCAGGCTCTGGCGGGCGCTGCCGCCGATGAACGTGCGCGGGCGGGGGCCGATCAGCGTCCGCAGTTCCCGGGCCTCCGCCTCGCCCGGCGTGACGACGATGACGTGCTCGTCCACCGCCGGGCAGAGCACGACCAGCGCCCGCTCGCCCGTCGCGTCGATGCACTCCTCGGCGAGCCCGTCGCGCTCCTCCACGGTGCACTCGACGACGTAGACACACGCGGAGTCCGTGTCCAGCAGGCCGGGCCACAGTCCCGCGGCGACGCGACGCGCCGAGACGGTGTCCTCCACCATCAGCAACTGCAGGATCGCCAGCCGCAGATCGGACGTCGCCTGTTCGAGCCGGCGCCCCGCGGCGGTCGTCTCGCCCGCCTTCAGGAGCAGTTCGACGACCCGGACGGTGTGCGTGACGATGTCGGAGCTGCGCCGGTCGAAGGGGGTCTCGCGCGACACGGCGAGCACGCCCGCCGACGCCGGGTTCGGATACGACACCCGGACCAGACGCAGGTGGCGGCCCTGGCCCTCCCAGGCGGCCGACGCGATCCGCCCGGCGGCGACGGCCGCGACGAGGTCGCCGTCCAGGTCCGGCAGCGTGCCCGCGAGCAGCGCGCCCGTGTCGTCCTGCAGCGAGGCGGTGCCCTGCACGGCTTCGGCGAGCCAGGCGACGACCCTGCCGACGTCCCGTCCGTTCGGCCGCAGGTGGTCCAGCAACTCCTCCGCCCACGCGGAGGCCTCGGCGCACCTCGCCCCCGTCCGGCGGACCCCGTCCTCTCTGCCAGCCATGTCGGCCTTCACCTCGCCCTGCACGTCACTCACGGCATACCGCCCGGGACGTTACCTCACATGCCCTCATCAACACTGTGCCGGACGGCCCGACCGGCCGAACCGATACATGGACGCACCAGCTATTCGGGTGCCTGCGCAGCCGCATGGCCTCCAGGGCATAGGCTCGGTGAATGGCGAAGTACTTCGACGTGCACCCCGACAATCCTCAGCCGCGCACCATCTCCCAGGTCGCCGACAGCGTCCGCGCCGGTGCGCTCATCGCGTATCCGACGGACTCCTGCTATGCGCTGGGCTGCCGCCTGGGCAGCCGTGACGGCATCGACCGGATCCGGACCATTCGCCGCCTGGACGACCGGCACCACTTCACCCTCGTCTGCCAGGACTTCGCGCAGCTCGGCCAGTTCGTGCGGGTCGACAACGACGTGTTCCGCGCGATCAAGGCGTCGACGCCCGGCAGCTACACGTTCATCCTGCCCGCGACGAGGGAGGTGCCGCGCATGCTCCAGCATCCGAAGAAGAAGACGGTCGGCGTGCGCATCCCCGACCACGTCGTGACCCACGCGCTGCTCACCGAGCTCGGGGAGCCGCTGCTGTCCAGCACGCTGCTGCTGCCCGACGAGGAGGAGCCGATGACGCAGGGATGGGAGATCAAGGACCGGCTCGACCATGTGCTGGACGCGGTCGTCGACTCCGGGGAGTGCGGCACCGAGCCGACGACGGTGATCGACTTCTCGGGCGGCGAGGCCGAGATCGTGCGGAAGGGAGCGGGGGACACGTCCCGGTTCGAGTAAAGCCGTCCCCAAGTGGGCGGGGGTGCCGCGGCCCGTTTGTCTGGTGCCTGAAACCCTGTGAGCGACCCGGTTCCGCCGGGTCGGCGACGCGTTCGCCATGGACCGCTCAGAGAGGCAACCCCCATGACCTCCGTACAGGGAACAGACGTGGACGTCCCCACCGAGGACGGTGCAGCGGACGCGTACCTCGCCCACCCGGACGACGGACTTCCCCGCCCGGGCGTCCTCCTCTACCAGGACGCCTTCGGGCTGCGTCCGCAGCTGCGGTCGATGGCCGACCGGCTCGCCGGCGCCGGGTACGCGGTCCTGGTGCCGAACGTCTTCTACCGGCACGGGCGCAGCCCGGTGTTCGATCTGCCCGAGTTCATCGACCCCGCAACCCGGCCCGGGCTGTTCGACAGCATCGGCCCGGTCATGCGGGCCCTGACGCCCGAGCTCGCCGTGCGGGACGCCGGCGCCTATCTGCGCTGGATGGCCGAGCGGCCCGAGTTCGCCGACGGTCCCGTCGCCCTCACCGGCTACTGCATGGGCGCGCGGCTCGCCCTGCGCACCGCCGGTGCCTACCCGGAGCGGGTGGCCGCGGCGGCCGGATTCCACGGCGGGCAGCTGGCGACCGACGCGCCGGACAGCCCGCATCTGGCCGCCGAACACGTCACCGCCGAGCTGTACTTCGGCCATGCCGACGCCGACCACTCGATGCCTCCCGAGCAGATGGAGCGCCTCGCCGCCGCGCTCACCGAGGCCGGCGTCCGCCACCGGTACGAGGTCTATGAAGGCGCCCACCACGGTTACACCCAGGCCGACACCGCCGCGTACGACAAGGCCGCGGACGAGCGGCACTGGGCGGCGCTGCTCGATCTGCTGAAGCGGACGTTGTGAGCACTCACGTCGCCGAAGAGCGCCGGCTCACGCCGGGCGAGTTTGCCGGGTCGACCGGGCGTCGGGTGGCCGCGAAATGAGGTTTTCGCGTCGGGCCGTCGAGGGCTAGGGTCTGGGTGCAGCGAGTCAGCCAGGAGGAGTTGAGGCATGGTCGGTCTTCCGAGCGCGCGTTGACGTTGTAGGCCGTGACCGGCCTGTCATCGCGTGCTGCCCTTGATGTTGCGGCACAGCGAGCTTTCCCCTGCCTGAACCGTCGGTGCGCCTGTGGTGCGCCGGGTGACGGCCTCGTTGTCGGCAACCCGAGGGATCCCCGTGCCGTCCGTTTCCTCTTCCGTATCCGATTCCGGTCGCCCTGCTCCGTCGAGCCTGTGGCGCAACGCCGACTTCCGCAGACTCTGGCTGGGTCAGACGGCTTCCCAACTCGGTGAACACGCAAGTCTGGTGGTTCTGCCGCTCTTCGCCGTCCTGACACTCCATGCCAGTGCCGCCCAGTTGGGCGCCCTTCGGGCGGTGGGGCAGGCGCCGATCCTGTTGCTCTCGCTCTTCGTCGGCGCGTGGGTGGACAGGTGGCGGACCCGCACGACCATGGTGCTCACCGACGTCGGCCGGGCTGTGGCACTGGGCGCCGCCGCCCTGGCCGGCCTCTTCGGCCGGCTCGACCTGCACGGCCTGCTCGCGCTCGCCTTTGCCGTCGGGGCCTTGTCCGTGTTCTTCGACGTGGCATACCAGGCGTCTCTCGTACGACTGGTGGAACGCGACCAACTGGTGCGAGGCAACAGCGCGCTCGAGGGCAGCCGGTCCGCGGCGCAGATCGGCGGTCCCGCTCTCGGCGGCACGTTGGTGTCGCTGCTGTCGGCGCCCCTTGCTGCCGCTTCCAGCGCGATGTTCTTCGCGCTGTCGTTCCTGTCGATCCGGCGAATCCGCCGGTCCGAATCGCTCCCGGCCCGCCCGGAACACCCACACCCCTCTCGGGTCTGGCGGCAAATCCACGAGGGCCTGCGTTTCGTCGCCCGCAATACCGCGCTTCGGACCGTGTGCCTGGCCTCGGCCGCCTTCCAGTTCTCCTTCGCGGCCACGATGACCGTCTATCTGCTCTTCCTGCCGCGGGAACTGCACCTGTCGGGCACCGTCGTGGGGCTGGCGCTTGCGGCGGCGGGACCGGGTGCGCTGCTGGGCTCACTGCTGGCCGCGCGCCTGCCGAGCCGCTTCGGTCATGGCGCGGTGCTCGTGGGTGCGGCAGCAGTCGGCGACGGCGCGTTCCTGTGTGTGCCCGCGCTGCACGGCTCCTCCGCCGCGACGGTTGCCGCTCTCCTCGCGGTCGGCTTCGTGTTCGGGTTCGGCGGCCAGCTGGTGAATGTCACGGTCATGGCCGTCCGGCAGGCCGTCACTCCGGACGGGATGCAGGGCCGCGCGGCCGCGACGATCACGTTCGTCGGCGGGGGGTTGACCCCGCTCGGTTCCCTGCTCGGCGGGTTCCTCGCGCAGGAGTGGGGGCTGCGCACAAGTCTCCTGGTGACGGCGGCAGGCATGATGCTGTCGCCGATGATCATGGCGCTGTCCCCGCTCGCGCTCCTGGGACGGGAGCTTCCCGTCGCGCACGACACGCCTGCCTTCAACTCGAAGGGCCACTCGTGCCGGTGCGGGGCTTGGTGGCGTGGACGATCGCGGAGTGCATGCCGTCGGCGACCGGGTGGGTCGGGGTGATCTCGACGTCCGTGAAGCCCGCGGCCTCCAGACCCTGCCGGTATTCGGCGAAGGACAGCGCGCCGGCGATGCAGCCGACGTAGTCGCCGCGCTCGGCCCGCTGCTCCGGGGCGAGGGTGTCGTCGGCGACCACGTCGGAGACGCCGAGACGGCCGCCGGGCCTGAGGACGCGGAACGTCTCGGCGAAGACGGCGGGCTTGTCGACGGACAGGTTGATCACGCAGTTGGAGATCACCACGTCGATGGTGTCCGCGGGCAGCGGGATCGATTCGATGGTGCCCTTGAGGAACTCGACGTTGGTCGCGCCCGCCTTCGCGGCGTTGGCGAGCGCGAGTTGGAGCATCTCGTCGGTCATGTCCAGTCCGTACGCCGTGCCGGTGGGGCCGACGCGGCGGGCGGAGAGCAGGACATCGATACCGCCGCCGGAGCCGAGGTCGAGGACGCGGTCGCCCTCACGGAGCTCGGCGACGGCCGTGGGGTTGCCGCAGCCGAGGGAGGCGGCCACCGCTTCGGCGGGCAGGGCGTCGCGTTCGTCGGCGGCGTAGAGGGTGGAGCCGAAGTTCTCGTCGACCTCGACGGGCTGCGGCCCGCAACAGGCGGTGCCGCCCTCGGTGACCTGTACGGCGGCTGCGGCGTATCGCATGCGGACGGTTTCACGCAGGTCAGTGGACTGCTCGGTCATGTCTGACTCCTGGGTGACGAGGCGCGGTCACGCCCCGGAACGGCTTGTATTGATGTTCTTTGATGCAAGCTTGCGTCTTGGATCGAAAAACGTCAACATAGAAGCATGTCGAAACAAGAGCTCGAGGTGATCGGTCAGGACACGGACGGCGCCTGCTGCGGCCGACTCGCGTCCGCGCCGCTGGGCGACGAGCGGGCGGTGGAGCTGGCCAAGGTGTTCAAGGCGCTCGGGGACCCGGTCCGGCTGCGTCTGCTGTCGATGATCGCCTCGCGGGAGGGCGGCGAGGTCTGCGTGTGTGAGATGACACCCGCGTTCGACCTGTCCCAGCCGACGATCTCCCACCACCTCAAGCTGCTCCGCCAGGCCGGCCTGATCGACTGCGAACGCCGTGGCACGTGGGTCTACTACTGGGTGCTGCCGGGCGCCCTGGACAAGCTCGCCGCATTCCTCACCACGCCCCGGACCGCGCAGGCGCCCGCCTGACTGCTCACTGCTCGGTGGGCGTCGGAGGGTGGTCTCGTTCCCACTGCCAGGTCCACAACGCGGAGATGCGGTGATCGTCCTCGTAACCGGGGCGGGAGAACGAGCCCACGCGCTTGATCGCCTCATCGGTACGCGCGTCGTCCCGCCGGAGCAGGCCGTGGGCGGCGTTGAGACGCGTCGTGAACTCATCCTCGTCGAGCAGGGCCGCGAGAGCGTCGGCGACCGCCGCCGTACGGTCCTTGCCGGGAGCGACGGCCTCCGCGGCGCCGCCCCGCACAGCGGCAACCGGATCCCGCAGCAACGCGACGAGGGCGTCCGTCACCTCGCGGCTGCCGTCATGGGCCGCAGCGAGCGCCCGGCCGGCCTGATCACGCACGTCCCCGTCCTCGTCCGCGGCGAGGACCAGCAGTGCGGCCCGTGCTTCCGGACTCCAGTAGGGCGGCGGCGCCTCCCACTCGAGGAGCAGGTCGGGAACCCGGGCGCGGACGCGGGGGTCCGGGTGGTCGGCGTACCGGAGTCCGACACCCTCCGTCTCCCGGTGCCCCGTGTCGCTCAGGACGCGGAGCACCACGGCGAGGACCTCGGGGTCCTCCTCACCCTCGGCAGTCCATGCGACGAACAGGTCCGCTGCCTCCTTTTCATAGGAGTTACGCCAGCTCGCGTGACCCATCACGTAGTAGAAGATCACGTCGACGACGAACCTGCGGTGATGCGGATCCGGGCTGTGCCGGTACGCCGTGACGGCCGACCACGTCTCCTTGCTGCGGCGTTGACTGAGGACCAACCCTGCGGACGCCCAGGCCACATGGTCCGGATCGCGCGGTGCCACCGCTCTGGCCACCAGTTCGGCCACGGGCGTCAGGATGCGGAAGGCCCACTCCAGATCCGTGAGGATCGCGCTGTGCCCGGCGCGGACCGTGCGGCCGCCGAGGGTCAGCTGATCCACGTGGTCGTACTCGTCGTCCAGCACCCGGACGCGGTGGGCGGGGCCGGACGCGCCCGTCCGGCGCCGCAGTGCGTCCTCCGCGCCGGACTCGTGCAAGCGCCGGGCCAGGGCCAGCAGTCGCTCCCGTTCCGCCTCGGGCAGGCGTAGTCGCGGCTCTCTGCCCAGGACGGCTTCGACCGTCGCCGGTGAACCGCCCTCGACCGCCCGTACCAGCGGAGTCGTTCCGTCCGGCAGCAGCCGGCCCGGATCCGCGCCCGCCTCGACCAGCGCCTTCGCGACCCCGGCGGCAAAGGCGTCGACCGCAAGACACAGCACCGGCAGCCCGTCGTCGGTGACGGTGTCCGGGGCGGCTCCCGACTCCAGCAGCGCCCTCACGGCTTCTGCGTCCCCGCGTCGTACCGCCGCGACCAGCTCCGTACCGTCCAAGTTTCGCTGTCCCCCCGCCTCGCACCGACCGCCCGTCTGTCCAGCGCTCCGACGAGCAGGCAAGACGGGCCCAGGTGAGGGTAGTTCCGCCGTTCCTGGGCCGCGACCGGATTTATGCGGGCCCAGCACCTGCCCTCGCCCCGCAAGTCGGCTACTTCAGGGACTCGAAGTACGCCTTCTGCGCCGGGTAGTACTGCTCGAACTCGGGCTGGGGCCCGCCCGTGCGGGCGGCGGTGAGCATGTCCAGGTAGTACTCCCAGCCCGGGCCGGTCTCACCGAGCTGTTCCGTCGAGGTGAGGTGGTGGATCAGCCGGAGCTCGGTGGTGCCGTCGGCCTCGGCCAGGAGCAGCTCCAGCGACCAGGAGCCGACGGCGTCGTCCGTCATGACGGCGAGTCGGTGCGGCGGTTCGCAGGCTTCGATCCGCATCGGGTACCAGGGGGCCGACTCCTCGAACACCAGCTGCACCTCGACGGTCCGGCCTGGTCCTGCCTCGCCGCGCCAGGGGCCGAACCAGCGGGCGGTGCGCTCCGGTTCGGTGACACTGGCCCAGACGTCGTCGACCGGGGCACGGTAGGTGCGGGTGATGATCAGGTCGTACCCCGTCGGGGTGGGTACGAGCTGCCCGGTGGGTTCAGGGTTCATGCCGTGTCCTCCTGGTGCGCGGTTCGCGGGGTGTCGGCGGGGGTCGAACGGGTGCGGTCCCTGCGCGTCCGGTGGACCTCGGTCTCCAGCGCCGCGAGACGCTGCGACCAGTCGGACCGCTGGGTGTCGAACTGGGCGAGCCAGGCGGTGAGAGGCCCCAGCCGGGAGCGGTTGAGCGAATAGCGCCGATGACGTCCGGACTGCTCGTCCCGGACGAGGCCGCTCTCGCGCAGCACCCGCAGATGACGGCTCACCGCCGGCCGGCTGATCGAGAATCCGGCGGCGATGTCGCCCGCGGTCAGCGGAGCGTGTCGCAGCATGACCAGGATCTCCCGGCGCACGGGATCGGCGATCGCGTCCGCCACGTCCGTCAGTTCGTCCACGGAAAAAGCGTAACCCATCGGTTACGCATCACAAGCCCGGGCGCGGATATGCGTCCCCTGTGGGGCAGGCGCAAGCTGGACATGTGCCCGCCTCGTCCACTGGCACCAGACGTGTGGGGAGAACTCGGATGACTTCGATGGCGAACCTGCCGGAGGTGGTGTCGCGCGAGGAGTGGGTCGCCGCCCGTAGGGAGCTGTTGGCCAGGGAGAAGGAGCTGACGCGGGCCCGTGACCGGGTCAATGCCGAGCGGCGGCGGCTGCCGATGGTGCGCGTCGACAAGCCGTACACCTTCGAGGGGCCGGACGGGCAGGTCGGTCTGCTCGACCTGTTCGAGGGGCGGCCCCAGCTCGTCATGCACCACTTCATGTGGACCTACGACATCGCCGCGGACGGCACCGAGCACCCCCGCGACACGGGCTGCTCGAGCTGTTCCTCCGCGGCCGACCAGATCCCCGCCAGGCTGCGGCAGCTGCACGTCCGCAACACGACGCTGGCCGCGGTGAGCCGGGCGCCGTACGCGAAGCTCGCCGCGTACCGGGCGCGGATGGGGTGGACGTTCCCCTGGTATTCCTCGGCCGGCAGCGACTTCAACTACGACTTCCACGCCACCGTCGACGACCGGGTCGCGCCGGTCGAGGTTGACCAGCGCACCGAGGCCGAGCTGGCCGAGGCCGGAACGCCGTGGTCGGAGGCCATGCGTGGCGACTATCCGGGCATCAGCGCGTTTCTGCGCGTCGGGGACGACGTCTTCCACACCTACTCCACGTTCGGCCGCGGCATCGAGGAGTTCCACAACGGCTATCCGCACCTCGACCTCACCGCGCTCGGCCGCCAGGAGGTGTGGGAGGAGCCCAAGGGCCGCGCGGAGCCGCTCGGAATGCAGGTCGGCGGGCCCGGTTTGCGACTGCCCGACGAGTACGACGCCTGACGACGGCACCTGACGTCGACGCGACATGCCGACCGCCGCCCGACGGTCCTGCCGTCAGGTGAGCGGGGTTTACCGTCGGCGGCATGGACGGTGATCGCCAAGGGTGGCTCGCGTGTCTGCTCAGCGGGGCGGTGTTCGCCGTGTGCATGGCCGGCACCACGCTGCCGACTCCGCTGTACGGCCACTACCAGGACAAGTTCGGGTTCTCCGAGCTGACGGTCACGGTCGTCTACGCCGTGTACGCCTTCGGAGTCATCGGTGTGCTGCTGCTGGCGGGCAACGCCTCGGACGCCGTGGGCAGGCGTCCGGTGATCCTGTCGGGACTGGTCTTCGCGGCCGCGAGTGCCGTCTGCTTCCTGTGCGCCACGGGGCTGGGCTGGCTGTACGCGGGGCGGCTGCTGTCGGGACTGTCCGCCGGCCTGCTGACCGGGGCCGCGACGGCGTACGTGATGGAGCTGGCCCCGCAAGGTGGCGCCTCCCGGGCCACGTTGGTCGCGACCGCCGCCAACATGGGCGGGCTGGGCTGCGGTCCGCTGCTCGCCGGAGTGCTGGCGCAGTACGCTCCGTGGCCGCTGTACCTGCCGTTCGTCGTGCACCTCGCGCTCGTGGCGGGCGCGGTCGCCGTGCTGGTGTGGCTCCCGGAGACCGTACGGGAGCGGCGGTCGCTGCGTACGGTGCGGCCGCAACGGCCCAGCCTGCCCGCGCAGGTGCGGGCGGTGTTCGGGCCGGCGGCGATCGCCTCGTTCGTGGGTTTCGCGCTGTTCGGGGTGTTCACGTCGGTCAGCCCGGCGTTCCTGGCCGAGTCCCTCGACGAACGCAACCACGCCGTCAGCGGGCTGGTCGTGGCGCTGGCCTTCTTCGCCTCGACCGCGGGGCAACTGGCCGTCGGCCCCGTAGGGGTGGGGCGATCGCTGCCGCTGGGTTGCGCCGTGCTCCTCGGCGGGCTGGCGCTGCTCGCGGGAGCGCTGTGGTGGGACCTGCTGTGGCTGGTCGTGCTGAGCGCGATCGTCGGCGGAATCGGGCAGGGGCTGTCGTTCCGCGGGGCACTGTCCGCGGTCGCCGCGGCGTCTCCGGCGGAGCAGCGCGCGGCGGTGATCTCGACGCTGTTCGTGGTGGCCTACGCGGGCATCTCGGTTCCGGTGATCGGTGTGGGCGTCCTGACGGAACCGATGGGGTTGGAAGGCGCCGGCCTGGTGTTCATCGCCTGTATGACCGTCCTGGTTTCGAGCGCGGCCGCCTATCTGCTGCGGCGGCCGGTACCGGTGGAGGCCTGAACCTGTGCGGGCACGGTGCACCGCACAGGTCCGAGCCGGTCGGCGGCAGCTACGCGCTTTCGGGGGACGGCAGGGAAGCGAGCCAGTCGGTCAGCAGTGCGTTGGTCTCCTTGGGGCGTTCCTGCTGGATCCAGTGGCCGCAGCCGTCGAGGACCTGTGAGGAGCGCAGGGCGGGCAGGGTCGCGGGGAAGGCCTTGATCGCGTCTGCCAGCCATGTGGTCGAAGCGTCCCGTGCGCCGCCGAGGAACAGCGAGGGCTGGGTGAGGGGGGCGCCGGAGTGGTCGGCCAGATCTGCCCAGTCGCGGTCCATGTTCCGGTAGCGGTTCAGGGCGCCGGTCATGCCGGTGCGTTCGAACTCTCCCGCGTAGACGTCCAGGTCCGACTCGTCGAGCCAGGCGGGCAGTCGGCCGGCGGGGAACCTGTCCCGCAGCGTGCCGCCGGGTCCGACGAAGTGCGGGTCCGGAGCGTCGGCGGCCGGCAGGGTGTCGGCGGACAGTGCGGCGTAGAAGCCGGCGAGCCAGCCGCGGACGTCCGGCTCGATCTCGGCCTCGGCCCGACCTGGCTGCTGGAAGTAGGAGACGTAGAACTCGTCCGGGCCGCCCATGTGCGCGAAGACCTCGCTCGGCTTCGGACCGCCGGGCGGGGTGTAGGGCACGCTCAGCAGCCCGACCGCGCGGAACAGGTCGGGCCGCAGCAGCGCGGAGGTCGCGGCGATGGTCGCGCCCCAGTCGTGCCCGACGATCACCGCGGATTGCTCACCGAGGGCCTCCAGCACGGCGACGTTGTCCTCCACCAGCTCCAGCATCCGGTACGAGTCGACCGACTCCGGCCTGGAGGAGCGACCGTAGCCGCGCACGTCCATGGCGACGGCGCGGTATCCGGCCGCGGCCAGCGCCGGGAGCTGATGGCGCCACGAGTACCAGGACTCCGGGAAGCCGTGCACGAGGAGGACGAGGGGCCCCGTCCCCGCCTCCGCGAGATGGAGCCGTCCGGCGGGAGCGGGTACCAGGCGGTGTGTGGCGTCCGGTGTCTGGGCGGGGTGCGACATGAGTCCTCCGGAACTCCGATCGGTGGGCGCGCCGGGCATCGCGGCCTCTGGGGCGGCCGCCAGGCTCCGCGCGTCGTCCCGCCATCGTGGGGTCGTGTGCCGCGGCGTCGCGAACCCCGTTGCCGGTTCGGCAACATCGGCGCTCGGGCGTCGATACAGGGGGGTGGCGTTGCGGGGGCGGCCCGCTCAGTCGCGTACCCGATCCGTCCGTGCCGACAGCCCCCGGCGCAGACACTCGGCCAGCCGGGTGGTGATGGTGCCGTCGGGGTCGAGGCGAGGGTTGAAGATCGTGACGTCGAGCCCTACGGCTCGCGGGTCGCCCAGTGCCGTCCGCAGCACGCTCTCCAGCTCTTCCCAGGTCAGCCCGCCGGGAAGGCGGTAGTCGACCGCCGGCATGATCGCGTCGTCCAGGACGTCGACGTCGAGGTGGACCCAGAACCCGGTACTCGCGCCGGCAGTGAGCCGATCGACCGCGCCGCGTGCTGCCGTGGCGGCGCCGACCGCGCGCACAGCGTCCAGGTCGATCGCCTGAAGTGCGGGGGGAAGCGGCTGCATGCCGGCCTGGGCCGACTCGTCGGCGTCGCGGAAACCCAGGGCCACGACGTCCTCGTCGCGCAGCAGGGGACCGCGGCCCTCGAGGTCGGTGAGCAGCCGGGGGCCGCGGCCGGTGACCAGGGCGAGGTCCATCGAGGCCGCTTCACCGTACGGCTCGGCCGAGGGCTGGTAGAAGTCGGTGTGGCCGTCGAGGAACAGCAGGCCGTGGCGTCCGCGGCGGCGCAGGGCGAGGAGATTGCCGAGCAGGATGCTGCAGTCTCCGCCGAGGACGACCGGGAAACGGCCGCTGTCGAGGACGTCTCCTACGGCGTCGGCGAGGCGGGCGGAGTACTCCGCGATGGCCTGGGGGTTGAGGACTCCGGTGTCGGGGTCGCGCGTCGGGTCGTAGGCCGGCGGTTCGACGCAACCGGCCCGTACCGCGTCGAGCCCGTCCGGCAGGCCGGCGTCGAGCAGAGCCGTCGGCAGGTCCTGGACCCCGGACGGCCGCAGGCCGAGGACGGACGGTGCCTCGATGATCGCGAGCTCCTGCATTTCCGGCCCTTCCCGTCACTGCCTGCCGTCGCTCCCCCACTCCATCTGTGCCACATCCGGTGGACGGCCACCACTTGTGGTCGGCCGGTGCGGCGAAGGCCGGAGGTCGTGCACGCCGCCCTACTGGCCGGCATTCAAGAGTGCGGCTCCCCTGTGGCTGAAACTCGCCGCAACCTGACCGGAGTTGACCCTGGGTGATACACATTTCAACGGCTACCGGCGGTAAAGGCTTGCTTTGCACATCCTTCACACGTACACCTTGCTCCACAACTGGCCATGACTCTGGGGGGAGTTGGCTTATGGAAGGCACGGTTGACGGGTTCCGCTATGGTGCGGTGACCCCGGTGGCGGCCTATTTGATGGCCTGCCTGGGAGGGGCGCTAGGACTGCGGTGCATCGTCCGGTCCTTGCTCGACGAACAGTCGTGGAAACCCGGTTGGCTGGCGCTCGGCGCCGCGTCGATCGGCTGCGGCATCTGGACGATGCACTTCATCGCCATGATCGGCTTCGAGGTCGAGGAGACCCGGATCCGCTACGACGCCGGTCTCACCGTCCTCAGCCTCGCCGTGGCGATCGTGGTGGTCGGCATCGGCGTGTTCGTCGTGGGCTACCTGGGCGCGAGCAGAGGCACACTGGCCGGCGCCGGCGTCGTCACCGGACTCGGTGTGGCAGCCATGCACTATCTGGGCATGGCGGCGCTGCGCCTCGACGGCAGCATCCGGTACGACACGTTCGCAGTGGCACTCTCCGTCCTGATCGCGATCGTCGCCGCGACCGCCGCGCTGTGGGCGGCCGTCACCATCCGCGGCTTCCTGACCAGTCTCGGCGCCAGCCTGGTCATGGGCGTGGCCGTGTCCGGGATGCACTACACCGGCATGGCCGCCGTCAGCGTCCATCTGCACGGCGCGACCGGCGCGTCATGGGCGGGCGACTCGTCCTCCTCGCTGCTGCTTCCCATGCTCCTGGGACCGATCGTCTTCCTCGTCCTGGCCGGCGTGGTGGTCATGTTCGACCCGCTCCTGGTCCTCGGCGAGGGCGAGCGCAGCCGCCCCGGTACGGCACGGCAGACCGGCACGGCCGCGCGGTCCGGCACCCGGCAACAGCCCGGCCGCGCCCCCGGGTTCAGGGCCCCGGCCGACACTCCGCAGCCCAACCGGGAACCGTACGCCCGCAAGTGGTGACCCGGGAGCGCGGCGACGCGCCGGGTCCGCGCTCCCCCTCTCGGCCTTCTCTAGATCATTGTTACGGTGCACAGGTGTCTGACTCCTCACGTGATACCGCCGAAGGCGCCGGCTGGGGCGCCCCCGAACTCGGTACGTACAAGCGGCTGATGCCGACCGAGGTCGAGAAGATCTCCTGGCTCAACCCCAAGATGCTGTGGGCCGCCCGCAACGGCGTGCTGGCGTCCTGGTTCGGGGACCCCACGGGCCGTACCCGCGGCCGCTGGGTGGCGCAGCGGACGGCCGCGGGCGCGCCCGCCGACAAGGTGATCCGGCGCGACGACCCGGACCGGTTCTCGTTCCTCGTCATCGGCGACACGGGCGAGGGCGACGATCCCCAGTACGCCGTCGTGCCCGGTTTTCTGAAGGCGGGTCAGGACACCAGGTTCGCGGTCCTCGCCAGTGACGTGATCTATCCGGTCGGCAGCGCCGACGACTACGGCACCAAGTTCTTCCGGCCGTACCAGGACTACCGGGCACCCATCTACGCGATACCGGGCAACCACGACTGGTACGAGGACCTCGGCGCGTTCATGCGCGTCTTCTGCGACGACGCCCCGCCCCTCGCGCCGGAGCCCGCACCGCGTCCGCTCAGCCGGGCTCGGCTGCGGTCGCTGCTGTGGCACCGCCCGCGCAAGAACGACGGCCAACGACTCGCGGACGCACGTGAGTTGAGGTCCGCGGAGGTCCAACAGGCCGTCCAGCCGGGGCCGTACTGGGCGATCGACACCGGGCCGGTGCGGATCATCGGCATCGACACCGGACTCCTCGGGACCATCGACGCCGAACAGGGCGCGTGGCTGCGCGAGGTGTCGAAGGATCCCCGCCCGAAGATCCTCATCACCGGCTCGCCGCTGTACGTGGACGGCGCACACCACCCCTGCACGATCGAGGGCGGCGGTACGGTCGACGAGATCGTCCGTGACCCGGCCCACCGCTATGTGGCGGCGATCGGCGGCGACATCCACAACTACCAGCGCTACCCGGTCCAGGTCGACGGCCGCACGATCCAGTACGTGGTCGCGGGCGGCGGCGGCGCGTTCATGCACGCCACCCACACCATCCCGCGGGTCGACATCGCGAACGTCACCGAGAAGGAGTTCCGCTGCTACCCGCTGCGCGGCGACTCCCTGGCCTTCTACAGCAAGCTCTACGGCCGCAGGCTGCACCTGCGTCGCTTCTTCGCCGTCACCGAGGCGGAGGCCGCGGCCGTCGTCGCCGAGCGCCTGGGCATCCCGCTGACCCGAGCCCAGCAGACCACGACCCGCATCACCTGGCGCACCCGCCTGGTCGCCAGTCTGCTCGGCGCCGGCCGACGTCCGGACCGCACCGCCCGGTTCCGCCTCCCCGTGCGCAAGATCTACACGCAGCTGTTCTCGCCGAGCTCGGCGACCTACAGCCCGCCCTTCTTCAAGTGCTTCCTGCGTCTGGACGTCACACCGGAGACGGTCCGCCTGCGCTGCTACGCCGCGACCGGCAACCGCGCGCAGGAGGTCGACCCGCCGGTCGAGGACGAGGTGACGATCCCCTTGCACTGATCGCGGGCTTGCACGGATCGCGGGTGGCGGGAACACCGCGGGCGTTGATCGAGTTGGCAGTGCCATACGCCATTGAAGGTTCAATGATGGAGGGGCCCATGCCGTCGACCTCACGCCCGCTGCGCAAGCTGGGCTTCCTCACCATCGGGCTCTTCGACGAGGCGGATCCACGCCGGGGCCACGAGTCCACGCTGGAGATCATCGAGCTGGGCGAACGACTCGGCTTCGACAGCGCGTGGCTCCGCCACCGTCATCTCCAGTACGGCATCTCCTCCCCCGTCGCCGTCCTGGCGGCGGCCTCGCAGCGCACCAGCCGCATCGAATTCGGCACGGCGGTCATCCCGCTCGGCTGGGAGAACCCGCTGCGGCTGGCGGAGGACCTGGCGACGGTCGACCTCCTGTCCGGCGGCCGCCTCAACCCGGGCGTGAGCGTGGGCCCGCCGATGCACTACGACCGGGTCAAGGAGGCCCTCCACCCGGACACGGCCGGCGCCGAGGACTTCGGGTACGAGCGGGTACGACGGCTGCTGGACTTCGTGCGGGGCAAGCCGGCCACGGACTTCAGCGGGCACGAGGGCTTCGAAGTGTTCTCCGACCGGGTGCAGCCGCACTCGCCCGGCCTCGGCAGCCGCATGTGGTACGGCGGCGGCAGCCTGAGTTCCGCCCGTTGGGCCGGCGAGCACGGAATGAACTTCCTGACCAGCAGCGTCGTCAAGGTGGAAGGCCCCGAGGACGCGGCGTCGACGTCACCGGACTTCGCGGAGATCCAGCTCTCTCACATACGCGCCTTCCGTTCCCACCACGCCGACGGCGACAGCGCCCGCGTCTCCCAGGGCCTCGTCGTCATCCCCACCGACTCCGCGACGCCGAAGCAGCGCGCGCGGTACGAGGAGTACGTCGCGCAGCGCACCCCGCGCACCGCGTCACCGCAGGGTCCGGCCCGCCTGCTGTTCGCTCCGGACATCGTCGGCACCTCGGCAGAGATCGCCGAACGCCTCCACGCCCACGCCGCGTTCCGCGAGGTGGACGAGGTGGCGTTCGCGCTGCCCTTCACCTTCGAGCACGAGGACTATGTGCAGATCCTCACCGACCTCGCCGGCCGGCTCGGGCCGGCGCTGGGGTGGCGCCCGGGACGATGACCCGGTCGAGCAGGTGCAGCGGGGCGGGCCGGATGCCGGCGGCCTCCGCCGCGTCCCAGTGGGCCAGTGCACGGGGCAGGTCGACGAGACCGTGGGTCAGTGGCAGGTGACTCCGAGGCCGGCCGGAAGCCCTGAGGTGGGAATGGAGGAGTGACTCCAGTCGGCATGAGGCCATGGTTGCCGGAATCCCGGGCCGCAGGGCGAAGCCCGCGCTCGCCACGGCCGGCAGGTCCTGGCTGAGCCGCGTCTTTGTGGCGTCGAGGGCCAGCAGGCCGCCGCCCACGACCAGCACGTCCTGGTGACTGCCCATCCGGTCCAGTGCCTTCCCGGTGTCGAAGCAGTGCGGGAAGGAGTCGTCGACCACGATCGTGCCGGGGCGGAGCCGGTCGACGTCCAGAAGGGTCGACGCCCCGCTGACGGCGGTGACGACCACGTCGGCCTCGTAGATCTCCGCGGGCAGGGACAGCCCGGACTCCACGACCTGGACCGGCATCGCCGCAGGCGGGTACTCGGACGCCAGGTCCGCTGCCAGCCGTTCGAGTCGCGGGGCGCTGCCGGGCAGGTCGCACAGCAGCAGGCGGGCCGGTGGCCCGGATTCCGTCGCGAGCAGCAGTCGTAGGGACGAGGTGCCGATCGAGCCGCATCCGACGACGGCGAGGGAGAGTCCGTCGAGGCGACGGTCGGTCGCCGCGAGAGCGGAGTGGACGGTCTTGACCACGGCGACGGTCGTCGACGCGTGTCCGGTGGTGATCTCCGCGCCGGTCGTGGTCTCCCGCAGGACGTCGTAGCCGTAGCCGGTGAGCGACGGGATCATGCCCGCGAGCGAGACGCAGCGGGCGCCGAGTGAGGCGGCGTGCTCTACGGCGCGGGCGGTGCGGGCCGCCAGGTCACCGGCCGGGGCCAGTTCGTCGGCGAAGAGCGGGAGGGCGACGAAGCCGGAGTTCCCCAGCGGCGTGCCGGTCTCCTCCAGCAGGCGGGCCCGGCCGTCCGGGAACAGGAGCGCCCGGATCTCCTCGCGCCCGAGGCCGGGGCTGTCGTACGGCAGCCCGGCCAGGGCGGCGAGGTGGTGGGGCGCGGGCAGGTAACCGACGAGCGCGGCGTCGAGGTGGGGGCGCCGGCGGCGGCCCGCGCGGGCTGGGGCAGTGTCGCTCAGCGCCTCCCGCATCTGCTTCCGCATCTCCTCCGCGAACCGGGTGACTTCGCCCGGCGTGAGGGCCGCCGCCGAGGCCCGCACGATGAGGCGCAGGCCTTCGCCGTCCGGCAACGGCCGCACGGCGAGGAACACATCGGTGCCCACCGGCGGCGGGGCGAGGGAGGTGTCGGACTCGTCGGCGTGCAGGGTCAGGCCGGCACCGGCCGCCTCGGTGCCGAGCGAAGTGAAGTCGAGGAAGGTGAAGAAGAACTGGGCGTGGCACGGCAGTCCGGTCGCCGTGCGCACGTCGCTGGGTCCTTCGGCCCTGGCCAGGTCCGTCTCCGCGGCAAGTCGCCGCAAGTCGTCGGCGAAGGCCGGTCGGTCGACTCCGGGGCCTCCGGCAAGGGCCGGGCGCAGCGCCACCGCTTCCGCGAACGGGCCGAACAGCCGGTGTGCGTCCGGCGTGGACTCCTCGCGTCCGGTGACGGCGAGGCCGAGCATCACGTCGCGCTGTCCGGTGAGTACGGCGAGGGCACGGTAGTACGCGGTGAGCAGCGGCGCGTACAGGGTGCGGTGTGCTGCTCGGGCGAGTCGGCGCAGTTCCCCGGTCGTGGCGGCGTCCAGGGTGAAACCCGTGGTGTGGAAGGCCGGTTCGGTATCGAGGGTCTCCTGGGTGGCCGGCCGGCGCAGTGCGGGCGGTGTGTAGGGCGCACGAACGCGGGCGCGGTACTCCTCGGCCTCGGGTCCGTCCGGTCGCGGGCGGGCGGCGGACAGGGCCACGTGGTCGCGGAAGGTGCTGTCGAGCGGTGCCAGGCCGTGCGGGAGACCGCGGTCGAGGCGGTCGTAGACAGTGAGCAGTTCCCGGGCGAGGAGCGCGGCACTGAAGCCGTCGCCGATGAGGTGGTGTGCGTGGACGACGAGCACGTGCTCGCCGGGTGTCACGGTGAACAGCCGCAGGCGCAGCAACGGCCAGGCCCAGGGCTCCAGTCGGCGCCCGGCCTCCTCGTCGATCCGCTGCTCCAGCAGATCGGGGTGCGCGAGGGTCTCCGTCTCCACGGGCAGGCGCAACGAGTCCGGCAGCTCCTGCTGAACCGGCGGACGGGCGCCAGCGGGGAAGACGGTCCGCAGCATCGGATGCCGGGCGACCAGAACGTCGACGGCGCGCTGGAAGACGTCGTGGCGCAGCGGCCCGCGCACCCGGAACCGGGCGAGCCAGCCGGAGCCCGCCCCCGGGTCGATGGCCTCGGCGAGCAGGAATCCGCGCTGGGACGGCGTGAGGGGACAGGGGCCGGCCAGCTGCGGGGGCGTGGAGTCCGGCGCCGATTCGGGCGAGGGATCGGGGACGTGTGTGTCGGCTGCGGCATCGAGAGCCGCCGCGAGTGCGCTCAGCGTGCGGTGGGTGTAGACCGTCGTCGGCCGCGGAACCGCGGGGAGTTGCTCGCGCAGGCGGGCGAAGAGTTCCAGCACCATGATGGAGTCACCGCCGAGTTCGAAGAAGTCGTCCTGGCGGGTCACCTCCGGTACGTCCAGCAGGGTCGACCAGATGCGCGCAACGGTGTGCTCGGTCGGGGTGGCGGGTGGGGTGCCGGGCTCCACACCGTGATCGTCGACCGCGCCGGAGGCATCGGCGCTCGGCGTCCCCTCGCGCTCGCCCGCCAGCCGGTTGCGGTCGACCTTGCCGGTGCCGGTCAGGGGCATCGCGGGGAGCGTGCGGATGCGTCCGGGCAGCATGTACGGCGGCAGGACACGGGACAGGAACGCGCGCACCTCGCGCGGGTCCGGCTCGGCCGTGCCGGACCGGGGTTCGAGGTACGCCACCAGGCGTCCGTCGCGCAGCAGCACGGCCGCGCGGGCGATGTCCGGGTGGGCGAGCAGCGCGGCCTCGACCTCGCCGAGTTCCACACGGTGGCCGCGCACCTTGACCTGGCCGTCGAGGCGGCCGAGGAACTCCAGAACCCCGGCCGCGGTCCGGCGGACCCGGTCGCCGCTGCGGTACCAGCGGCGCCCCTCGCGCTCGACGAAGGCCCGCGCGGTGAGCTGCGGCTCGCCGAGGTATCCGGCTGTCAGACCTGTTCCGGCGATGAGCAGTTCACCGGCCTCGCCGGGGGCGCACGGACGGCCGTCCTCGGTGATGACGGCCAGTTCCGTCCCCGCGACCGGCCGGCCGATGGGCAACTGCCGTACGTCGTCGGCCGGACGGGTGTCGATGACGTGATAGGTGGCGTTGATGGTGGACTCGGTGGGCCCGTACAGGTTGGAGATCCGGTGCTCCGGTCCCCCGCAGTCGTCGAGCAGGTCGAACCAGCGGCGTACGTGTGCCGCGGGCAGCGCCTCGCCGCCGACGTGGACCCAGCGCAGCGCCGACAGGTCCGGGGGCGTCCCGTCCTGCCGTGCTCGGGTCTCGGCGGCGGTCAGCAGCCGCTCCCACAGCGTCGGCACCGAACTCCACACCGTGATCCGGTCGTTGACGATCCGGTCCAGCAGTGCTTCGGGGTCGCGGAGGAGGTCGCGGGTCAGGGTGTGGACGGTGGCGCCGACGAGCAGCGGTGCCAGCAGCTGGCGTACGGAGGCGTCGAAGCAGACGGATGCCGTCTGCACGAGGCGGTCTCCGGGTCGGTAGCCGAAGGTGGCCAGTGACCAGTCCAGATAGTTGACCATGGACCGGTGCGTGATCGGGACGGCCTTGGGGCGGCCCGTGGAACCCGATGTGAAGATGACGTAGGCGGTGGCGTCCGGGTCGGCGGGCTGCGGCACATCCCGAGTCGGCGACGTCGAGGGCGGTGCGTCGGCGGCCACCGGTGTGATGCCGTCCAGCACGGCGACGGCTTCCCGCGTCGCGCGGTGGCAGACCACTGCGCCGACACCGGTGCGCTTCACCTGGTCCCGCAGCCGGGCCGCGGGGTGGGTCGCGTCCATGGGCACCCAACCGGCGCCCGCCCGCAGGATGCCCACGACGCCGACTACCGTGTCCGGGCCCGGCTCGGTGAACAGGCCGACCAGGTCACCGGGGCGCACACCACTCGCCCGCAGCCGGTCCGCGAGGGCGCCGGTGGCGGCGTCGAGTTCGGCGTAGGTGAGCGTGGTACGGCCGGTGTCCACCGCGATGGCTCGGGGTGTCGCCCGGAACTGTGCGCACAGCCGGCCGACGATCCCGGCTTCGCTGTCGAGCCGCTGCGCAGGGATCAACTGACCTGCCGCTGCTCGCAGTTCCTCCAGATACTCCCCAGCGAGGCGTTCGACGGTCGCACGCCGGAAGAGCTGCGCGGGGTGGTTCCAGGAGAGGCGCAGGGTCGCGTCCGATTCCCAGCACAGCAGGCCGAGCCGGGTCGCGGCGGAGGCGGTGGCCGCCGCGGTCGGGGTCACGGTGACCGGCCAGTCCTGGCCGTGGCTCACCGGGAAGCGGGCAAAGCTGAACCCGGCCGGGGCGACCGCGCGCGGGGCGGGGCCCGTGGTGGGCAGCAGCGCGGCGATGTCGGGGCTGGCGAGCGTCGCGTTGGACTCCGCCTGGTGCCAGATCCGCTGCAACCGCCGGGCCAGTACGGTCACGGGTTCGGCGGGGTCGACGGTGGCAAGCACCGGCAGGGTGTCGGCGAGCGGGCCCACGAGACGCTCGATCCCGGGCAGGGCTGCCTCACGGCGCGCACGCGCCACGTTCACGGCGACGGCCTCCTGTCCGCTCCAGCGGGCGAGGCAGCGGCCGTACACCGCGAGGAGCAGATGGAAGAGGGAGACTTCGTGCCGGGCGGCCACCTCCCGCAGCGCCGCCGTGAGCGAGGTGCCGACGGTCGTCTGGTGGTGGGTGAGCGGCGGCGCCGGCAGGGCTTCCGGGTCACCGTCGTAGGGCAGCGTCATCGGCGCGCCCGCTGCTGTGTGCTCGGCGATGCGGTCACGCCAGTACTGCTGGTCCCGGGTGAAGGCCGGGGACCGGCGGTCGGCGGTGATCAGAGCGGCGTAGTCGGTGAACTCAGCGTGCAGGGCAGGTAGTTCGGGAGGGCGGCCGTGGGCGAGCGCGGTGTAGAGCGACCACAGCTCCTCGCACAGGACCTTGAGGCTGTAGCCGTCAGCGGCGCTGTGGTGCACGACCAGCAGAAGGTGGGCGAGGTGCTCGTCCAGGCCGTCGCGGACCAGGACGGCACGCACCGGATCCTCGGCGGTCAGGTCGAACGGGCGGTTGTACAGCCGCTGTTCGAGGTCGGACAGGGGCGGCGCGGTGACGTCCGGCTCGTGCACCTCGTACCAGCGGGGCGCGCGGTCGGTGGACTCGACGGGCGTGACGCACTGACGTGGCGGTGTGCCGTCTCCCGTGATCCGCAGCCGCAACATGGGCTGGCGGGCAGCGAGTTGTGCGAAGGCTCGGCCGAGGAGGGCCGGGTCGAGAGGGCCGCGGATGGTCTGGCGCAGGTAGCCGTAGGAGGTGATGCCTTCGTACAACTCCTCGGTGGTGAGGAAGGCGCGCTGAAGCGGCGTAAGGGGGTGCGGGGTGTCGTCGTGGTCGCGGTTCACGGTGGCGGGCGCGTGGGAGGCTTGTGGGCTCTGCGCGCCGAGGTAGGCGGTCAGTTCGCCGACCGTACGGTACTCGAAGAGCAAGGTCGCGGGCAGGGGGAGTCCGAGTTCCCTCTCCAGGCGGCGGGCGAGGTCGACAGCAGTGAGCGAGTCCAGTCCGAGGCTGAGGAACTGCTCGTCGTCGCCAATGTCCTCCGGGGCGCGGTGCAGGGCCTCGGCCAGCAGGCTGCGAATCAGGTCGGTGGTGCGGGCCGGGTCGGATACAGCGGCGGCGTCGGCGGGCGACGAAGGGGCGGCGGCAGGCGAGCTGTCGGCCTGGGACGGACGGGTCGCAGCCGGCGGGCGGCCCGGAGCGGCAACCACTGAGGACTGCGCGGGGCTCACCAGCAAGTGCGCGGCACCGGTCGCGACGGCCGTCCGCAGTCCCGCGATCGCTGCCCGCGTGGTCATGGGACTCAGTCCGCGGGCGCGCAGCCGCGCCTCGGCCGGTGACCCGGCGGCCAGTCCCGCGTCCGCCACCGGCCCGAACCCGACCGCCAGCCAGGGCCGGCCCGCCGCGCGCTCGGCGGCGGCGAAGGCGTCGAGGAAGGCATTGGCGGCCGCGTAGTCACCGAGCGCGCCTGCCAGACCGGGCAGGACCGAGGAGACGGAGGAGAAGACCACGCATACAGCCGGTTCCTGGCCGTGCCGGCGCAGCGCCTCGGCGACCAGCAGCGTGCCGCGCACCTTCGCGGCGAACATCTGCTCGATCTCCGCATCGGTCTTGGAGCGGAGGGTGCCGGGCCGGACCGAACCGGCGGCGTGGAACACCCCGTCCAGCGGGGGCAGCGCGCCGAACAGCGCGTCGACGTCGGCCTCGTGGGAGACATCCGCCGCGTGGTACCTGGCCCGGGCGCCCCGGGCACGGAGATCGGCGAGCAGTTCGTCGGGGACGGCCCGGGAGCGTCCGGTCAGGATCAGTTCGCATGCACCGCGGCCCGCGAGGTCGCGCGCGAGGGCGGAACCGAGCCCTCCGGCTCCGCCGGTGATCAGGTATGTACCGTCCGGCGGCAGGTCCGCGCGCGCCGTGGATACGTCCGTCACGTGGGCCGGTGTACGGCTGACCCTGCGCCCGGAGCGCCAGGCGACCGCGCCCTCGGCGCCGGGCTCGTGGGCGGAGTACAGCTCACGTTCCAGGGCGTCGACCCGGGCGTCGAGCGGGTCGCGGGAGGACAGGTCGACGCTGCGGGCGGCGAGCCCGGGGTGTTCCTCCGGGAGCGCGAGGGCGAAGCCGTGCAGGAGTGCCTGCGTCGGGCGCGCCGACTCCTGCGGCATGCCGGTGATGTACGCGTCCTCGGTGGCGATGAGGAGGCGGGTGCATTCGGTGGAGAGCAGGTCGAGTGCGTGGCGCAATGCGGAAATGGCCGCGCCGGGGGTCTGCGGGCCTCCGCCGCCGGCGCCTGCCTCCTCTCCCAGCAACACCAGGGTGTCCGCCGTCGCGTCGGCCGGCCCGTGAGCCTCCAGCACGGTCACGCCACGGTCGGTGAGCCTCTCGGCGAGAGCCCGGCCGAGCCCCTCGTCGCCGCCGATCAGCCGCACGACGCGGGGCCCGGCCGCAGGCGTGAGCGGTGCGTCCCTCCAGTCGAGGCGCTGCACCATGGGCGTGGCGTCGGGCTTGCGCGGCCAGTGGCGGGTGCGCTGGAAGGGGTACGTCGGCACCGGCACCGCAGAACGGTTGCCGGCCCGGGTCGTCCGGTCCAGAGCCACGCGGTTCAGGGCAGCCCCGCGTGACCACAGTCGGCCCGCCGTCTCCAGCAGCGCCCGCGCACCGGAGGGGTCGGCATCGCGGTCCGGGGCTGAGGGGAGCCCTGTCGTCGATGCCGAGACGTCCGAGGCATCCTGGGCCCGCGCGACGGCGCGGACGGCCCCGACCAGGGTGTTCCCTGGGCCGAGCTCCACGAAGGTGTCGTACCCCTCCTCCAGGAGCCTCGCCACGGCCGCACCGAACCGCACCGGCTGGACGGCATGCGCCTGCCAGTAGGCGGGCGTGAGGTCGGGTCGCCAGTCACCGGTGACCGTGCTCAGCATCGGTACGGTCGCCGACTTGACCGTCAGTGCCTTCGCGGCGTCCCCGAGTGGCTCGAGGACAGGCTCCAGCAGCGGTGAGTGGAAGGCGTGCGAGACACGGAGCCGACGTGCGGCCACGCCCCGGCTCCTCAGTTCGGCGAGGGCACGGTCGACGGCGTCCCCGGCACCCGAAATCACCACCTGATCGGGCCCGTTGACGGCGGCGACGCTCAGCGAGCCGCCGGATGCGGAGACAAGCTCGGCGACGGTGGCCTCGTCGCCCCTGACGGCGGCCATGGCTCCGGGGAGGGCCCGTTCACCCACCAGCCGGCCGCGCTCCGCGGCGAACCCCACCGCCTCGTCCAGGGTCAGCACCCCGGCGACACACGCCGCCGCGATCTCACCCACGCTGTGCCCGGCCACCGCGTCGGCCGACAGCCCCCATTCCGCCAACTGCCGGGCCAGGCCGACCCCGAAGGCGACGAGCAGCGGCTGGGCCACCTCCGTCCTGGCCAACTCCTCGGAGTCCATACGGGGATCGAGGCACCACTCGGCGAGCGAGCGCCCCTGTATGGGGCCCGTCAGCGAGGAGGCCTCGTCCAGGACGTCCCGGAACACCGGAGAGGATCGGTACAGGGCACGTCCTTGGCCGGGCCGCTGTGCGCCCTGGCCCGGTAGGAGGAACACCGTCCGGGGGCGGGACCGGGCGACCGTGAAGTCCGCTGCGCGGGCCGCGTCGAGGCGTTCCGCGAGGTCGCCGTCCGCGACCACGGCGAGACGGTGGGGACCGTCGTCGCGCGCGGTGTTCACGGCGGCGCACATGTCCGCCTCGTGCCGGTCCGGATTCGCGCGGACACAGGCGGCCAGATCGGTGGTGGCGGCGCGCAGGGCGTCGGCACTGCGCGCCGACAGGGTGAGCAGGTGCGGGCCGTCAACGGCGGGCCTCGCGGTGATGGTTGGCCTGGGCGCCTCCTCCAGAACGGCGTGCGCGTTGGTGCCGCCGAAGCCGAAGGCGTTGACGCCCGCGATGAGGGGCCCTGGTGCGCGCAATTCCCGCTGCTCGGTGACGAGTTCGAAGCCGGGTGCGACGCGTTGCAGGTACGGCGCGGGCGGAGTGGTGTTCGGGGAGGGCGGGACCTCGCGGTGCTGGAGCGCCAGGACTGTCTTGACCAGGCCCGGCATGCCCGCGGCGTTCAGCAGGTGACCGATGTTCGCCTTGACCGAGCCGAGCAGGCGGGGCAGCCCGTCCGCGCGGGGCGCAAACGCGTGCCCGAGCGACTGCGCCTCGACGGGATCGCCGACCGGAGTGCCGGTTCCGTGCGCCTCGACGTACGACACCGCTTCGGGGTCGATGCCGCACTCGCCGTACGCCTGCGTGATGACTTCGCGCTGGGTGCGCGGGTTGGGAGCGAGCAGGCTCAGCGAGCGGCCGTCGTTGTTGACCGCCGTGCCGCGCACCAGGGCGAGGACCGGGTCCCCCGCCCGCTGCGCGTCGTCCAGGCGGGCGAGGACGAGGGCCGCTCCGCCTTCCCCGGGCACGATTCCGTCCGCTGTGGCGCCGAAGGGGCGGCTGCTGCCCGTCGGGGAGAGCGCACCAGCTTGTTCGAGCAGCCGGTGGCCGGTTGGGGTGAGGGCGAGTTGGACGCCCCCGACGACGGCGATGTCGCACTCGCCGCTCTGGAGGCTGCGGCGGGCCAGGTGGAGTGCCACGAGCGCCGAGGAGCAGGCGGTGTCCACCGCCAGGGCGGGGCCGTCGAGGTCGAGTGCCTGGGAGAGGCGGGCGGCGATCAGGTTGGGGAGGTTGCCGGTGAGCGCGCCGGCATGGGCTGCCAGGTCGCCGTGCGCGGCGGCGGCCAGGATCTCGCGGTAGCCGCTGTCGCCGACCGCGGCGAACACCCCGACCTTGCGGCCGGTCCGGCGCGGCCCCGCGTAGCCCGCGCGTTCCAGGGCCTCGTGGGCGAGTTCCAGGAAGACCCGGGCCTGTGGGTCGGTGGCACGGGCCTCCTCGTCGTCCATGCCGAAGCAGGCGGCGTCGAAGGCGGCGGGGTCGGGGAGGAAGGAGCCGGAGAAGCGGGGAGCACCGGGTGTCTTCTCGGTCCCCGCGGCGTTCCCTCCGTCCTCGCCCTCCCAGCGTTCCCCCGGCACGACTGTGATCGTGTCCCGGCCGGAAGCGAGCAGTTCCCAGAAGGCCTCCGGCGTGTCCGCGCCGGGGAACCGGCAGGCCATGCCGAGCACCGCCACCGGGCGGTTTCGCGCAGGGTCCCCGACCGGCTGATGCCCCGGCTCCGCGGCCGCCGGCTCCAGCACCCGACCGTCGTCCGTGACCGCCCTCACGCCGTTGCCCGACGCCCCGTCACCCTCCGACAGCAGAGCCAGCACATGCCCAGCCAGTGCGGCCACGCTGTCATGGTCGCGCAGCACGCGAGGCTCCACCGTGACGGAGAACGTGTCCTCGATCCCGGCGAGCACGGCCATCGCCTTGAGGGAGGAGCCGCCGAGGGCGAAGAAGCGGTCGTCCCGGTCGATCATCGCCGGTGAGAGGTCCAGCGTCCGTGCCCAGATCCCCCGGATCGCTTCCTCGACGTCGCTTCGCGAGCGCGGCACAGCGCCACCCTGCGGACCGAGCTCCTGCTCCTGAGCCCCATCCGTCGGCGCCTGCCTGGCGTCGCCCACCGGAGCCTGGTCGGCCTGACCGGCGACGCCCCGCGCCGTCGACAACCGCCCCTCGACCTCCGCATACGCACCCGCCTCGAACCGCTCGCGCATCACAGCGCGCCGCAGCTTGCCGCTCGTCGTGCGGGGAAACGCCCCCGGCGGCAGCGGCAACACCCTTACGTCGTCGTGGCCCAGCGCTTCCCGGAGCCGGGCCGCCGCCGCGTCGAGCACGGGAAGGGCCGTGGCCGAGGCGGGCCGTGCCCACTGCACGAACACCACGACCCGGTCGGCTCCGGTGTCCGGATCGGTGGACCCGATCGCCGCCACCGTCCCTCCGGGCAGTCCCGGGGTGGCGGCGGCGGTCTCCTCGAGGTCGGGGGCGTGGAAAGTCCGGCCGCCGACGAAGACGACGTCCTTGTGCCGACCGGTGACACACAGCCGGCCCTCGTTCAGGAAGCCGAGGTCGCCCGTCCGCAGCCAGCCGCCGTCGAACGCGGCCGCGCTCGCCTCGGGCGCCCGGTGATAGCCGCGAGCCAGCTGAGGCCCGCGTACCTCGATGTGACCGATCCGCCGGTCGCCGAGCGGCTCGCCGGAATCGTCGGTGACACGGACCCCGCAGTCCGGGACGGGACGGCCCACGTCCATCAGTTCGACGGCGTCCGGGCCAGGTTCCGCGGGAACGGCCCGGCCACGGCTGAGCGCCGCGCGGTCCAGTCGCAGGGGCACGGCGGTCTCGCCGAGCGGGGGCACGGTCACCGCGAGCGTGGCCTCAGCCAGCCCGTACACGGGGAGCATGGCCTTGGCGTCCAGTCCTGCGGTGCCTGCCTTCGCGGTGAACTCCCGCCACACGCGCGGCGCGATCGGCTCCGCGCCCACGAGCATCAGGCGTACGGCGCTCAGGTCCAGTCCGGCCCAGGTGCTGTCCGGCACCCGCCGTGCCGCCAGCGCCAGCGCGAAGTTCGCCGCCGACAGCAGGGTCGCCCGGTGCCTGACCGCCGCCTCCAGCCAGCGGGCCGGGCGCTTGGCGAAGGTCAGCGGCTCCAGTCGTACCTGCTTCAGGCGCGCCGCCATGGGGACGAGGTGGGTGCCGATCAGGCCCATGTCATGGAAGTACGGCATCCAGCTCGCCACCACGTCGTCAGGCGTGATCGCCATGGCGGTACGGATCTGCCGGAGGTTCGCGAGAACGGCCTCGTGGGTGAGTTCCACGCCTTTCGGGGCGCCGGTGCTGCCGGAGGAGAACTGGAGGAACGCGAGGTCCTGTGGCCCGCGCCGGGGCAGTGAGCGGGGCGGGCCGGCCTCGCGCAGCTCCCCCAGTCGCAGCGCGTGCACGGGTCCCGGGATCTCATCGAGCAGCGCTTCCGTGGTCGCGTCCACGACGACGGCGGGCCTGCCGAGGAACTCCCACACCGGCCCCACCCGACGCGGCTCCGGAGCGAGCGGCACCGGCACGAGTCCCGCCGCCAACGCTCCCCAGAACATCGGCTGGAAGTCCTCGCCGAGACCCGCGAGGAGAGGCACAGGTGTGCCGGGCTCCAGTCCCGCCGCACGCAGACCACCTGCCACGCGCAGGGCGTCGTCGCGGAGTCCGGCGAAGGGGACCGTGCGTTCGCCGCCGTCTCCGCGGACGTGGACGACGACCTGCCCGGGGGCCTCCTCGGCGGCGTGCAGCAAGACGTCGAGGAGCGTGTCGGCGGTACGGCGCCCGGGAGTCGGCATGCGCTTCCTTCCTCATCGCACGGGGCGGGCCCGCGGACGTGCCCGGCGGGGTCCGGTACCCGCGCTGAGCGTTGTCGATCATTCACCTGTACGACGAGGAGTCTCGTCGAACGGTTCACCGGGCGAAATGATCAATTGGTGACGGCTGTTCCGCCGAGGGCAGCGGTGATGTCCTGCAGGAACGCCGAGACCGGGCCCAGGGTGAGCAACCCGCTGCCGGCTCCGGCCAGTTCGTTCGCCGCCGGGGTGAGGGCGGTGTGGGCGCGTGCCAGGGTCGGCCGGTCGCCGAGGCTCAGGGCCGCTCGGGCAGTGAGGCACCACAGGGCCTCCTGGAGGAGGTCGTGGGGTGGTTCGGGTGTGGCGTGGAGGGCCTCGGCGGCCTCGGGGCGGTGGCCCCGGTCGATGAGGAGCAGGGGGTGCGCCCAGGGGGCGTAGGGGCCCCAGTCCGTGTCGTCGTCGAAGCGGAGGGGCTGGGCGTGCCGCACGCGCAGGCACAGCAGCGCGAGCGGCAGCAGGCCTTGGGCGAGGCCCGGCATGCCCGCGCCGTGCAACAGGGTGGCCGCCTCCTGGTAGGCCGCCGCCACCTCCGTCACCGGTGCCCGGCCTGTGGCATCCAGTCGCAGTGTGGCGTACCAGCCGGTGAACACACCCACCAGCGGCGTCTCGTGGCGTACGGCCAGCGCGTCCACGGCGGCTGCATGCCGGTCCGCCGCGTTGAAGTCCCCGAAAGCGCTGCGGGCCTGGAGCCGGATCAGGTGGCCGAGGATCTCGAACGTGGTCAGGCCGTGGCGGGTGGCGAGGGCGACCAGTTCCGCACCGATCCCGTCGCGGCGCGACGCCAGCCCGGTGCTGTCGAAGCACTGCATGAACGCCGCGTTCAGGGCGAACGCCAGCAGCGCCGGATCGTCCAGCCGACGAGCCATCTCCTCGGCCTGGCGGGCGGCCTGCGGGCCACGGGCGTGCGGGGTGCCGCGCGACTCCAGCGCGATCGTGGCCAGCAACCGGGCCTTGGCCGCCTCGTGGCCTTCGGCGGGCAGAGCGACAAGGGTGCGTTCGGCGGCGGCGACCACATGTTCCGCCTGCTCCGGGTCGTCGAGGCGGGTCCAGAGCGCCGGGACGTCGTAAGCCCCGATGACCCGGGCGGTCAGCTCGGCGTCGCCCAGCTCCTCGGCCGCCGCAATGGCCGCGACCCGATGCTCCCGGGCAGCCAGCAGCCCGCCGCCTCCGGTCACGGCGAGGCCGCGCAGCAGACCGGCCGAGGACTCCAGGCGGGCACGGGCACCGGGAGCGACGGCACGGTCGTAGGCGGCGGCCACCTGCTCCCAGACTCGGGTGGCCGGGGTGGACGTGTGGGCGTCGGGGTCGGCCTGGGGGAGGTCGGCGGCTTGGCGAGGGTGGTCGCCTTGGCCGGGGTGCTCGGCTTGGCGACCGGGTTCACCCTCACCAAGGTGCTCCTGGCGACGGTCGTCACTTCGGCTGAGGTGCCCGGCTTGCCGACGGTGGTCCCCCTCGCCGGGGTCCTCGGCTTGGCGACAGTTGTCCCCCTGGTCGGGGTACTCGGCATGGCGGAACGAGTCGCCCGGATCGAGGTGCCAGGCCCGGCCGAGGAAGTCACCTGGACGAAGGGGCTCGGCCGCACCGAGGGACTCGTCCCGGCGAAGGCCTTCAGCCTGGTCCAGGTGCTCGTCCCGGCGGAGACGCCCGCTCTGGACCAAGTGCTCGGCTTGGCGGAGCCCGTCGCTCGGGTCGAGGTGCGTGGCCTGCCGGAGAATGTCCGTCTCCAGAGACCGCAGACCCGGCCCCGGGTCGATACCCAGCTGCTCGCTCAGCAGCCCCCGTGCCCGCCGCAGCACCTCCAGCGCATCGGCCTGCCGGCCCGTGCGGTACAGCGCCAGGGCCAGCAGCCGCCAGGCGTTCTCGCGCCAGGGATGCTCGGCCGCGTGCGCCTGAAGGTCCGCGGCCGCCCGGTCGGCCGACCCGAGGGTCAGCAGGGCCTCGGCGCGCAGCTCCACGGCGTGCAGGCGCAGCTCGGCCAGGCGGCGGCTCTCGGCCCTGACCCACGGCTGGTCGGCGAACTCCGCGTAGGCGGGGCCGCGCCACCAGCCGAGCGCCTCGTCCAGCCGTACGGTCGCCTCCGTGGGCAGCCACGTCACGGCGTCGGCGACCGTCTGCTCGAAACGCCAGGCGTCCACCGCGTTCGTCCCGGCGCGCAGGGCGTAGCCCGGACCGTCGGTGACCAGCAGCCGGGCCGGAGCGCGGGGCGGGCGGTCGGGTTCCAGGGCGCGGCGCAGTGCGGCGACGAAGGTGCGCAGAGCACCCACGGCGTCGGCGGGCGGGTCCGTCCAGAGGTCGTCGGCCAGGAGGGAGACGGGCACGACTCGGCCCCGGGCGACGATCAGCCGGGCCAGCACCGAGCGGTGTCTCGGCCCCTTCAGGGCGATCACGTTCCCGTCCGCGTCCCAGGCGGTCACGGACCCGAGCACACCGAAAGCCAAGCCAAGGTCCACGTCCGTCATCACCTCCGTCCGCCGCCTCGGTCACCCGGGCGCTGCTCATTCACTGCTCATCCGCCCCAGGGACGATCGAGGAACAAGATCCCTCACGAGGAGTCTCCCGACAGGCCCTCCCGCAGAAGAACCCCTCACAGAAGAACCCCTCGCAGAGATCCTCCACCAATCGACCAACATCGGAAGGAGCGGAGCCATGCCACCCGTCATCCCCGGCTTCGATCACCACCGCGTCCCCGTGGCGGACGGCGTGTCCCTGCACACGGCCGTCGGCGGCTCCGGCCCGCCCGTAGCCCTGCTGCACGGCTTCCCGCAGACGCACCTGATGTGGCGCCACGTGGCCGCCGACCTCGCCGCCGACCACACCGTGATCTGCCCGGACCTGCGCGGTTACGGCGCCAGCGACAAGCCTGCCGAGACCGACGGCACCGTCTACTCCAAGCGGACCATGGCCACGGACATCGTGGCCCTGGCCCATGAACTCGGGCACGAGCGCTTCGCGTTGGCCGGGCACGACCGCGGCGCCCTGGTGGCCTTCCGTGCCGCGCTCGACCACCCCGCCACGGTCACCCACCTGGCCTGCCTCGACGTGCTGCCGACGCTCGACATGTGGGAGGTGATGCACGGCGTCACCGCCGCCGTCGGCTTCCACCTCTATCTGATGGCCCAGCCGCCCGGCCTGCCCGAGCGCATGATCGGCGCGGCGCCGGACGACTTCTTCGGCCACTTCCTCGACATCTGGACGTCCGACCGGCGGGCCGTGCCGGACGAGGTCCGCGCCGCCTACCTGGCGGCCTGCCGCGAGGCCGTGCCCTCGATCGTCGCGGACTACCGGGCCTCGGCCGGCGTCGACGTCGAGCACGACCGGGCCGACCGGGCGGCCGGAACCACGCTCCGGATGCCGGTCGGTGTGCTCCAGCAGGACTGGGGCGCCGCCCTGGGCTTCGACGCCGCAGCGCTGTGGCGTGCCTGGGCGCCCGATCTGCGGCACACCACGGTCACATGCGGTCACTTCATGGCCGAGGAGGCGCCGGACGAGATGGTGAAGGCGCTGCGTGACCTGGTCGCCCGCTGAGCGCTGTGCGCGCACCGGGGGCGCCGGCTACCAGCGCCCCCGCTCGGTCCCGGTGATCGGCTCCGACGGTTTGCCGTCCACCCCCACCGGCACGTCCCCCGCGAGCATCACCCGGTGCATGGTCCGGGGGAAGTCGAGGTGGGCGTTGTCGCTGGGGGCGAGGTGGATGGTGGCCCGGTTGTCCCAGAAGGCCACGCTGCCGGGCTCCCAGCGGAAACGGACCGTGTACTCGGGGCGCACCGCCTGCTCCAGCAGCATGTCGAGGATCGCCCGGCTCTCGGCCCGCGACAGGTCGGCGATCTGCTCGACGTAGTAGCCGTTGACGTACAGGATCCGCTCCCCCGTCTCGGGGTGGACCCTGACCAGCGGATGCAGGGTCGCGACCTGGTGGTCCAGCAGATGACGGACGTACGCGTCGTCGCCGGGCCGGGGCTGATAGCCGACGCCGAGGCGGTGCTCGACCCGCAGCCCGTCCACGAACTCCCGTACCGGGCCGGAGAGTCCGGCGTACGCGGCCGCGAGGTTCGACCAGGTCGTGTCGCCGCCGTACGGGGGTACGGTCTCGGCGCGCAGGATCGTCGCGGCGGGCGGGTCGATGCGGGCACCGTGGTCGCAGTGCCAGCCACGCAGCAGCGTGTGCCGGCGGCGCTGCAGCCACTCGTCGTGCTCCATGCCGAACTTCCCGCCCAGCTCCAGCCGGTCGGCGGTCGTCTCGATCTCGGGGAAGTCCACCGGAGACGCGCTGCCCCGCTTGCGCAGGACGACCGGTTCGCCGAACCGGCGCGCGAACGCCACATGCCCGGCATGGTCCAGCCGCTGTCCCCGGAAGAACACCACCTTCCAGCGCAGCACCGCCGCCCGGATCGCGGTGACCACGGCCTCGTCCGGCTCCCCGGCCAGGTCGACGCCCGTGATCTCCGCCCCGATGTGCCCGGCGACCGGTCGCACCTCGATCCCCGCGATCGGCTCCGTCCCGTCCGCTGTGGCCCTGTCCCTCGTCATGCCCGCTCCGTCGGTCGTCCGTCCGCACCGGCTCCGGTCCGAGCCGGTTCCAGGAAGATCGTGGCAGTGTTCGGCGGGCATGGCGACAGGGCCACGACAGAGCCTCAGACCGCGAACTCCCGTATCACCGTGTTCCGGAACACCGCCGTACCGTCGACCGTGAACAGCGCGAGCCCGGTGTCGATCAGATACGGGAAGACCTCCGACGAGTGCACGTACCGGCCGTCGTCGACGAACATCTCGACGGACGTACGGTCGACCAGGATCCGCAGCCGCACGGTGCGGGCGGACGGGTCGAAGGGGCTGTGGCTCTCCTGCCACCTGCCGGAGGCGTCGGGGTTCACGGTGGGGCGACGGTTGAGGAAGGCGTAGTCGCCGTAGATCCCGGCGTCGACATGGCGGGCACCGTCGGGTGAACGGCGCAACTGGAGTCCGGCGCCCTTGAGTTGGTCCCAGGTGATCTCGCAGGTCACCTCGTAGGCCGTGCCCTGGTAGTCGAGCACGCGGGTGCCGGTGACCTCCAGGTCGCCCAGGTCCACCGTGCGGGAGACGTGGTCGTGCAGGGCGGCGACCGGTTGTGAGGCGAGGTGGTACGTACCGCTGGATCCCCGCTTCAGGGTGATCTCGCGGACGATCGAGTCGGTGCCGTTGAAGCCGTCGCAGTCGATGGTGGGCGTGGTGTTGGCGTAGTCCCAGTTGTTGAGCCAGCCGATCGCGTAGCGCACGGCCGGGTCCACCGAGCCGTCGCTCCGGTGCTTGTCGAAGGTGACGGCGGCGTACCAGTCCCAGCCGTGGTCGAGCCACTGCGGGTCGGCCGCGTCGGCGGTGAAAGCGGTGCCGTCGAAGGAGCCCGTCCAGTAGGCGTACGTGTTCGGCAGTCCCGAGCCCTTGCCGTTGGCGCTCACGCCGAGCACCCACTTCGCGGTGCCGTCGTCGGTGGTGATGCGGAACAGGTCCGGGCACTCCAGGACGCCGATCCCGCCCTTGACGAAGCCGCTGACGTACCTCCAGGACTTCAGGTCGGTGGAGTGGTAGAAGCCCACCTTGTCGTTCTCGGCGAGCGTCATCACCCAGCGCCCGCGCTCCTCGTCCCGGATCACTTTGGGGTCGCGGAAGTCCCGGACACCGGGGTTGGGCAGCACCGGGTCGGTGCCGTGGGGCGTGAACGTGCGGCCGCCGTCGGTCGAGTAGTACAGGTACTGCGCCTGCGTGACCTCGTCCGGCGCCATGGTGGCGAGGACGATCACCGCGCCCGCGCCGAAGCCCGCGGTGTCGTCGGTGTCGATCACCGCCGAGCCGGACCAGACGTCGCCGTTGGGGGTGGTGTCCTTCGGCACGGCGATCCCGCGGTCGGTGAAGGAGACCAGGTCGGTGCTGGTGGCCAGGCGCCAGGCGGTGCCGGTGGTGGTGCCCCCGGCGAGATAGTCCGGGTTGTACAGGTAGTAATAGTGATACTCGCCGTCGATCCAGATCGGGCGCTGGGGGTCGTTCTTCCACTGGTCGGGGACCGTGAGGTGGTACTGGGCTCGGTAGCTGGCGCAGGTGCTTGCCGCCTTCCTGGGCCTGGCGGCCGCTGTGGGTGCGGTCGGCAGCAGCGCGGCCGAGGCACCCGCCGCGGAACCGGCGAGCAGCGCTCTCCTGGACATCCCTCGCATCACGGATCGTTCCCTCTCGTCTGAGGCGTCAGAACGGTGGCTCGTGGGATCAGGACTGTGGGACCTAACTCGTTAAAGGTCAAGTGGTTCGCACCTATTGACAGGGCCGTGGGCCGCTTCCCATCATCTGGGGCATCACTACTCGACTAACACGAGTTAGGCCCGTTAGATGACCGACTCGCACCTCACCCGCCGCACCCTGATGCGGTACGGCGCCTACGGCGCGGGAGCCGCCGCGCTGGCCGGTACCGCCGCGAGCTGGGACCGGCTCACCGGAGCCGACATCCCCGGCCGCGACGACGGCTCCCTCGTCGTCGCCACGCTCGGCCCCGCCTACGGACCGAAGGCCGTCCGCACGCTCACCGAGGGCTTCAGCAAGGTCCACCCCGACATCAAGCTGCGGATCAACGCGGTGCAGGCCGTCGACTGGTCGGACTTCTTCGCGAAGATCCTCACCCAGATCGCGGCGGGCACCGCGCCCGATCTCGTCTACGTCGCCACCGAGGGCGTCCAGTTGTTCGCGCAGCGTCTCGGGGTCCCGCTCGACGACTGGGTGCGGCGGGACGCCGAGGAACTGCGCGAGTACTTCACCGACGTCCATCCCTCGCTGGTGGAGTCGATGATGTACGAGGGCAGCCTCTACCAGCTGCCGGTCGAGTTCAACGCGGCCGACATCTACCTCAACAACCAGGTGCTGAGGCGGGCCGGAGCGGACTTCCCGGCGGCCGACTGGACCCGCGACGACTTCACCGCGCTGCTGCGGGACATGAAGCGGTCCAGCGGCTCCCAGTTCACGCCGTACTTCTGGACCAACCGCCTGTGGGGCGGCGTGGTGCCCTGGCTGTTCGCGAACGACACCAACCTGCTCGCCGAGTCCAAGGCACCCGGCGGCGCCTGGCTGTGGGACTCCTTCTACCCGGCCGCCCAGCGGCAGGGACGCGGGGGCGGCTTCCGGTGGACGACGCCGCAGGCATCCGACGCGCGCGTGGAGGAGGCGTACGACTATCTCGCCTCCCTCATCCAGGAGGGGCTGTGCACGCGCCCCGAGGGCGGCAACGGCCAGAACCTGATCGGCGTGTTCTCCACCGGCCGGGTCGGGGTCACGCCCGCGGGCGGCTTCTGGGCGGGCGGCCTGCATCTGGCGGGCATGCCGGCCGACGGCTTCGACGTGCAGTACTTCCCTCGCTGGCGCACCCAGCGCATGCAGTACGGCGCCGCCGGCTACGCGCTGCTGCGCACGTCGAAGCGGCAGGAGGAGGCGTGGGAGTTCATCAAGTACGCCGCCCGCCACGACACCCTGACACGGCTGTTCACGACCAACCAGACCACCCCGGCGCGCCGCTCGATGCTGACTGCCGACCGCTATCGCGAGACCGGCCCGAACCGCTGGCAGGTCTTCTACGACACCCTCGATCAGTTCCCCGACACCGGGCCGATCCCGGCGCCGCCGCAGGTCGCCGAGGTCGAGCAGGTGCTGCTCAAGCACACCGGTACCGCGCTGTCCTCCCGGCGTGCGGTGGCCCCCGCGCTGCGCCGGATGCAGGCCGATCTGGAGAAGGCCATGGAGCGTGACGTATGACGAACACCCGGATACCGGACCACGTACGGCCGAAGCAGCCGGCCGCTCCACCGGCCGCCACGGTCCGGCCCTCCGCCCGCGACCGTGGCGCGCGGCTGCTGGCCACGCTGTTCCTGGCGCCCACGATCGTCGGCATCGTCGTCTTCACGGTCGTGCCGATCGTCGGATCGGTGGTGCTGAGCCTCTTCCACTGGAACGTCATCGACTCCCCGAGCTTTGCCGGGGCCGCCAACTACCGTGAGGCCTTCACCGACTCGACCGTGCTGGTCTCCTTCCGCAACACGCTCGTCTTCATGGTGTTCGCGGTCGCGCTGCAACTGCTGATCGCGCTGGTGCTGGCCCTGGCGGTGAACGGGCGGATGCCGGTATGGCTGCGCTCGGTGTTCCGGTCGGCGTTCTTCTTCCCGCTGGTGCTGTCCGCCGCGTCGATCTCGGTGGTGATGAAGTACCTGTTCAACCAGGACTTCGGTGTCGTGAACTGGCTCCTCGGACTCGTGGGCGTGGCTCCGGTGCCCTGGCTGACGTCCGAGAACGCGGCGATGACCACGGTGATCCTGGTCTACGTCTGGCAGCAGTTCGGGTTCTCGTTCCTGCTGTTCGTCGGAGGCCTGAACAACATCCCCAAGGAGATCCACGAGGCAGCCTCCCTCGACGGCGCGACCGGCCTGCGCAAGCACCTGAACGTCACGCTGCCCCTGCTGTCCCCCACGCTGCTGGTCGCGTCGGTGGTCGGCATCATCAACGCGCTCCAGGTCTTCGAGCAGCCCTACGTCCTCACGAACGGCGGTCCCGGTGACGCCACCCGCACCGCGGTGATGGTGATCTACGAGAGCGCCTTCGAGCAGCTGCGGTTCGGCGAGGCCTCGGCGGTGGGCGTGCTGCTGTTCGTGCTGATCATGGCGGTCACCGCCCTCCAGTTCCGGCTCAGCCGGCGTTTCGTCCACTACCAGTGAGCCGGTGAGTCCCATGAGCCAAGCAAGTCCGTCCCTGAGCCGAACCCGGCACTCGCTCGCGCCGTGGGCCCGGATCGTCGCGCTGGCGGTGTGCGCGCTGCTGACCCTGGGCCCGGTCCTGTGGACCGTCTCCACCTCGCTGCGCACCCCGGCCGAGGCCTTCGACCTGCCGCCGAGGATCATCCCTACGGACCCGTCCGTCGAGGCGTACCGCGGGGTCTTCGACCAGATCGACGTCTGGCTGCTCGCCCTGAACTCGACGCTGGTGACCGCGCTGATCGCGGTGGGCCAGATGATCACGGCGGGACTGGCCGGATACGCCTTCGCGCGCCTCGAATTCCGGTTCAAGAAGCCGCTGTTCGGGCTGGTCCTCGCGACCATGATGGTGCCGTTGCAGGTCACGATCGTGCCGGTGTTCCTGGTGCTGAAGTCGATGGGGCTGACCGACACCCTGCTCGGTCTGATCATCCCGGCCTTCCCGACCGCGTTCGGCACGTTCCTGATGCGCCAGTACTTCCTGGGCATGCCCAAGGACCTGGGCGAGGCGGCGATGCTGGACGGCTGCGGGCCGTGGCGGATCTTCCGGTCGGTGTACGCGCCGCTGGCCGCGCCCGGTCTCGCGATCGTCGGTGTGCTGGCCTTCAACTACCACTGGAACGAGTTCTTCCGCCCGCTGATCCTGGAGACCTCCGGCCAGAACTACACGCTGCCGCTGGGCCTCGTCTCCCTCCAGGGCAACCTCGGCACCGGCTCCATCTCCGTGGTGCTCGCCGGTGTCGTCCTCTCCATGATCCCCGCCGTCGCCGTGTTCGTCGTCGGTCAGCGTCCTCTGCGTGAGGGCATCACGTCCGCAGGAGTCAACCGTTGAGCGACACCGCTCGGTTCCCGGATCCCAGCGCCCCGCGCTTCCGGGTGCGTCCCCCCGCCCACTGGATCAACGACCCCAACGGGCCCTTCCGTTGGCGGGGCCGCCATCACCTCTTCTACCAGCACAATCCGGCCGCTCCTGTGCACTCGAACGTGCACTGGGGACATGTGTCCAGCGCCGATCTCGTCCGGTGGGAGCACCATCCGATCGCGCTCACCCCGATGCCCGGCGGCCCGGACGAGGCGGGCTGCTGGTCCGGGTGCGTGGTCGACGACGACGGCACACCGACCGCGGTGTACACGGGCGTCGACCGCCACCACACCGGCCTCGGCACGATCTGCCTGGCGCGCGCGGTGGTCCCGGAGGACGAGACGCTGACCGACTGGAAGCCGCTGCCTACACCGGTGGTGACCGGCCCGCCCGCCGACCTGGACGTGGTGATGTTCCGCGACCCGTTCGTGTTCAGGAGCGGCGGACGCCGCTGGGCACTGGTCGGCGCCGGGCACGCCGACGGGACGCCTTCGGTGCTGCTGTACGACTGTGACGACCTGGCCGACTGGCGGTTCGCGGGGGTGTTCCTGGACGGTGACGACCCGGTCGCGGCGGATGCCTTCGGGGACGGGGCGGTGGGCTGGGAGTGCCCGCAGCTGTACTCGACGGCGGGCGGCGACTGGGTGCTGGTGCTGTCGCTGTGGGACGGAAACCCCTGCACCACCGGCTATCTGACGGGGCGTCTCCAGTCCTACGGCGAGGGGGAGTTGCGCTTCGAGGCCCGCACCGGCGGACGGCTCGACCACGGGCGGGACTTCTACGCCCCCGCAGTGCTCCAGGAACCGGACCGGGCGTTGATGTGGGGCTGGTCGTGGGAGGCCCGTGATCAGGCCGAGGTCGATCGGGTGGGCTGGGCCGGGGTCCTGACCGCACCGAGGGTCGTCGACGTGCACCCGGACGGGACCCTGCGGGTCGTACCGGCGCCGGAGCTCGAACTGCTGCGTGCGGCCGAGCCGTTCGCCACGTCGGGGGGCAGCCCCACCGCACTGCCGGAGGCGTACGACCTGACCGTCACCGCATCCGGCCGCACCACCGTCAGTCTGCTCCGATCGGCCTCGGGCGCCGAGCTGACGGTCGTTCTGGACCCGGACGCCGGCACCGTGACGCTCGACCGTGACGACTGGCCCCGGACAGGACGTGAGGCATCGGGGCCGATCGTGGTGCGGGTGCCGGTCGGAAAGGTGCGGGTCCTCGTCGACGGCTCGCTGCTGGAGCTGTTCGTCGGCGATCGGGCGGTGGTCACCGAGCGGGTCTACCGGCGGCCGGACGACATCCCCGATCTCCTCGTCACCGGAGCGGGGGCCGAGGTCACCGGCTGGGAGCTGGTCCCACCGACGCGCGGCTGATCACCGGACAGGCCAGGCGCCGCACCGTCGCGGGCGGCGTCCTGCCGGTGTCGATGGCGTCGAGGACCAGCCGTGCGGCCGCGTCGCCCATGGCCCGGTGGGGCAGCGCGACCGTGGTGAGGGGCGGGGTGAGGAACTCGGCCATGTGTTCCTGGTCGTCGTAGCCGACCACCGACAACTCGCCGGGAACGGCGATGCCGAGCCGGGTCGCGGCGTGCAGGGCGCCCGCCGCGACCCGGTCGTTGTAGCAGAAGATCCCGGTGGGACGCAGGTCGGCGGGGACGCCGTCGAGGACGCGCAGTGCGCCCTCGAACCCGCCGGCGATCTCGCCGCCGGTGCGCCCGACCCACTCCTTGGGGACGGTGATCCCCTCGGCACGCAGCGCGTCCCGGAAGCCGCGCAGCCGGTCGACGGAGGCGATGTCGTCCTGGCCGCCCACCATGGCGACTCTGCGGTGCCCCTCGTCCAGCAGCAGCCGCGCCGCCGTACGACCGCCCGCGCGCTCGGCGGGAATGACGGCGGGCAGGGAGTCGTCCTCGGGCAGGCAGTTGGCGAGGACGGAGTGGGTGCGGTGCAGGCCCTCGGGGACGCGGACGCGGCGCAGCGACATCGCGGCGTAGATGATGCCGTCCACCCGCCGGTCCAGGAGTTCGGCGACGGCGGCGTCCTCCTTGGCGGGGTCGCCGCCGGAGTCGATGGTCAGCACGAGGTGCTCGCTGTCCCAAGCGGTCTCCATGGCGCCGCGCAGCAGCCGGCCCGCGAAGGGCGAGGTGGCGATCTCGTCGGTGACCAGGCCGATCACGGCCGTACGACGGCGGCGCAGGCCTCGGGCGACGGGGTCCGGGCGATAGCCCAGCTCGGTCGCGGCGCGGCGGATCCGCTCCTGGGTGGCGGGCGAGAGGTTGCCCTCGGCGCGGCCGTTGAAGACGAAGGAGACGGCCGTGTGCGACACCCCGGCCAGCCGGGCGACGTCGCGCGACGTGGGACGCCCGGGTCCCGCCGGCTGCTTCTCCTCGGTGCCGCCCATGCCGTCCGCTGCCCTCGTCCCCGCCGTTCCGGTTGATCACCGCTCACCCTATCCGTGACGCTGGATGCACGACACAGTCAAGGGAAGGTCCGGCAGTGATCAGCATCCCGACCCACACGCTCAACGACGGTACGACTCTGCCCGCCCTCGGCCTCGGCACCTGGCCGATGGACGACGCGCGGGCCGAGGAAGCGGTTCGCGGCGCCCTGGAACTGGGGTACCGCCTGGTGGACACGGCGACGAACTACCGCAACGAGACCGGCGTCGGCCGTGGCGTCGCGGGCAGCGACGTACCCCGCGAGGAGATCGTCGTGACAACCAAGCTGCCCGGCCGGCACCACGGCTACGAGGAGACCCTCGCCTCCTTCGAGGAGTCCCGCGCCCGCCTCGGCCTGGACTACGTGGACCTCTACCTCATCCACTGGCCGCTCCCCCGCGTCGACAAGTACGTCGACTCCTGGAAGGCCATGATCAAGCTGCGCGAGGACGGCCTCGTCCGGTCGATCGGGGTCTCCAACTTCACGCCCGCGCACATCGACCGGCTGGAGAACGAGACCGGGGTCCTGCCCTCCGTCAACCAGATCGAGCTGCACCCGATGTTCCCGCAGGACGAGCTGCGCGCCTTCCACTCCGGCAAGGGCATCGTCACCGAGAGCTGGAGCCCCCTGGGCCGCGGCACCAGCCTCCTGGAGGACCAGGCCGTGAAGGGCATCGCCGACGGCCTCGGGGTGACTCCCGGCCAGGTCGTCCTGCGCTGGCACACCCAGCTCGGCGCCCTGCCCATCCCGAAGTCGGCGAGCCCGCTGCGGCAGCGCGAGAACCTCGACATCTTCGGCTTCACCCTGGACGACACCCGGATGGCCGCCCTCTCCGACCGCGCCCGGCGGCGCCTCGGCGGCGACCCCGAGGTGCACGAGGAGTTCTGAGCGGGCGGGATGTCGACCGAGTGCCCGGCGGGCGTCGGAGACACGGCGCGGGGGTACTCGGGGCGCTCGGGAAGGAGGCGACCGTGGGCGAGACGGACCGACGCGGGACTATCGCGGCAAGCGTGACTTCGGGCGGACCCGCGAACCGGAGGGCCGCTCGACGGCCTCCGGTGCTCAGCCGCGTTTCGTGGTGCAGATCCATGACGCCGGCACCCTGCACTTCGACTTCCGGCTGCAGGTGGACGACGTGCTGAAGTCCTGGTCGGTGCCCAAGGGGCCGTCCGACGATCCCCACGACAAGCGGCTCGCCATGCCCACCGAGGATCATCCGCTGGAGTACGAGGACTTCGAGGGCGTGATCGCGAAGGGCGAGTACGGCGGCGGCACGGTGATCGTCTGGGACAACGGGACGTACGAGCCCCTCAGCCATGACCGCAAGGGGCAGCCGGTCGACTTCGGCGAGTCGCTCGCAAGCGGCCATGCCACCTTCCGGCTGAGCGGCTCGAAGCTGCACGGCGAGTACGCCCTCACCCGGTTCCGCAGCGGGGAGAACGGTGACCGGGAGGCGTGGCTGCTGGTGAAGGCCGGCAAGGGAGGGACCCGCGGGCACGGCACGCCCGACCCGTACCGGGCCCGTTCGGTACGGACCGGCCGCACGCTCGGCCAGGTCGCCGCCGAGAGCGACGAGGGGTGAGCGGTGGCGCCCGATCTCGTGGACTTGCCTACCGGGGATCACACCGGCGGCAGTGGCTGTTCCGCCCAGATCGTCTTGCCGCTGCCGGTCTGCCGGCTGCCCCAGCGTTGGGTGAGCTGGGCGACGAGGAGCAGTCCACGGCCGCCCTCGTCGTAGGCGTGGGCCCGGCGCAGGTGCGGGGAGGTGGCACTGCCGTCGGAGACCTCGCAGATGAGGGTGCGGTCGCGGATCAGGCGCAGCTGGATCGGCGGTGCGCCGTACCGGATGGCGTTGGTGACCAGTTCACTGACGACGAGTTCGGTGACGAAGGCCGCCTCGTCGAGGCCCCAAGCGGTCAGCTGGTCGGTGGCGGCCTGCCGGGTTCTCGCCACGAGCTCGGGGTCCGGCAGTACGTCCCAGGTGGCGATGCGGTCCGCGCCCAGGGCCCGGGTGCGGGCCAGGAGCAGGGCCACGTCGTCGCTGGGGTCCTCCGGGAGGACGGCCTTGAGGACCGTGTCGCACAGGGCGTCCAGGGTTTCGGCGGGCGCGGTCAGCGCGCGGCACAACTCGGCGGTGGCGTGGTCGATGTCGCGGTCGCGGTCCTCGATGAGACCGTCCGTGTACAGCGCGACCAGGCAGCCCTCGGGTAGTTCCAACTCCGCGGCCTCGAAGGGCAGCCCGGCCACCCCGAGCGGGGGGCCGGCGCTCATCTCGACGATCTGCGTGGTGCCGTCGGGCAGCACGAGGGCCGGTGGCGGATGGCCCGCGGCGGCGAGGCTGAGGCGGCGGGTCACGGGGTCGTAGACGGAGTAGAGGCAGGTGGCGCCCAGTTCGGCGACCTCGTCGGTGTCGTCGCCCGCTAGGTGGGTGACCAGGTCGTCGAGGTGGGTGAGGAGTTCGTCGGGCGGCAGGTCCACGTCGGCGAGGGTGCGTACGGCCGTGCACAGGCGGCCCATGGTGGCCGACGAGGGAATGCCGTGCCCGACGACGTCACCGACGACGAGGGCGACGCGGCCGCCGGACAGCGGGATCACGTCGAACCAGTCGCCGCCGATGCCGGCCTGCGATCCGGACGGCCGATAGCGGTGCGCCACGTCGACGGCAGCCTGTCCGGCCAGTCCCCGTGGCAGCAGGTTGTGCTGCAGGGCGAGTGCCGTGGTGCGCTCCCGGGCGAAGCGACGGGCGTTGTCGACGCAGACGGCGGCGCGGCTGGCGAGTTCCTCGGCGAACACGGCGTCGTCCGCTCCGTAGTCGTCCGACTGCCTGATGCGCACGGCGACCGCGACACCGAGTGTGGTGCCGCGGGCCCGCAGCGGCACGGCCATCATCGAGTGTGCGCCCACGCGGTGGCGCCGGCCGGACGGTGCGCGGGCGTTGCGCTCCGCGATCCACCGCATGAACGCCGGCTCGCCCGCCTGACTCTGGATCACGTTGCCGTCGAGGATGGCCCGCGCCGGTGGCGAGAAGGGCGGGTAGTGGTCCACCTCGCCCAGGTGCACGGCCGCTTCCGGGGTGCCCTCGGTGCCGGAGCCGTGGGCGACGTGGCGCAAGGTGATGTCGGTGCCGGCCAGGGCCGGAGGCTCCTCCGATCCCAGGACCCAGTCGAACAGGTCGACGCTGGCGAAGTCGGCGAACCGGGGCACCATGATCCCGATCAGTTCCTCCGCGGTGCGCACCACGTCCAGGGTCGTGCCGATGGCGGCCGCCGCCTCGTTCAGCAGGGCCAGCCGCTCCCGCGCCCAGTACTGGTCGGAGCTGTCGAACGCCGCCAGGGCCGTGCCCACGACATCGCCGGAGGTGTCCCGTACCGGCCACATCTGGATGCTCCAGGCGTGCTCCCGGTTCAGGGCCGGGGCGCCCGTGAAGCTCTCGTAGCGGACGGGCCTGCCCGTCTCGGCGACCTGCCGCAGATGCCGGTGGAAGCCGCGGCTGTGCTCCGCGTCCTCCACGGTCTCCGGGAAGGGCCGGCCGATCAGGACCTCTTCGGGCACGCCCATCACCTGGCAGGCGACGTCGTTGAGGCGCAGGTAGCGCTGCCGGGTGTCGAAGACCGACATCGACATCGAGGCCTGCTGGAAGGCCCGCTCGGCGAGGGTCGGCTCCGGCTGCGCCGAGGGTTCACCGACGACCATGTACCCGTCGGATGCGCCGTCCTCGCCCTGCACGCCGTGGGCCCACAGCGACAGACGTACGTGCGAGCCGTCCCGGTGGCGCAGCACCACGGTGCCGGCCAGCGCTGCCACGGCCTCGGGCGACGGTTCCTCGGCGAGCAGTTCCCGGGCGGGCCGTCCGACGACCTCATCGGCCGTGCGGCCGGTCAGCCGCAGGGCACCTTCGCTCCACCCCTTGACCACACCCTGGGCATCGAGGATCACCGCAGCGGAGACGCGCTCCATGGGGTCCAGCATGAGTCCTCGGCAGCACCGCATCAACCGCGAAGCCCGGCCGTCACCGCCCGTCACGCCATGGCGTCCGCTGCCGCCGCGCCCCGGGCGGCCGTCGGGTCACTTGCGCAGCGCGGCGAGGGCCCGGTCGGCGTGGGTGTTCATCCTGAGTTCGCTGCGGACGACCTCCAGGACGGTGCGGTCCTTGTCGATGACGAAGGTGACCCGTTTGGTGGGGGCCAGTGAAAAGCCGCGCGTCACGCCGAACCGGTCCCGGATCTTTCCGTCGGCGTCGGACAGCAGGGTCATGCCGAGCGTGTGCCGGTCGGCGAACTCCTGCTGGCGTTCGACCTCGTCGCCGCTGATGCCCACGGGACGTGCGCCGGCGGCGGCGAACTCGGCGGCGAGATCACGGAAGTGGCAGGCCTCCGCGGTGCAGCCGGGGGTGAGGGCGGCGGGGTAGAAGAACAGCACCACCGGCCCCTCGGTGAGCAGTTCGGTGAGGCTGCGGGTGGTGCCGGTCTCGTCCGGCAGCGTGAAGTCCTCGACCTTGTCGCCGACCTTCAGCTGTGCGCTCATGCCCGTCCCTCCGTGTTCTTCGCGACGCCTCGCGCCCACAGCACGAGGGGGATCTGCAAGGGCAGCCGGCCGATGGCCACGGCCTTCTGCGGGGTGGGGCGGTGCCGCCAGTCGACGGCCATCTTCACGTTCGCGGGGAACACGCCGACGAAGAAACCGGCGGCTGCCAGCGCGGCGACCTTGCGGGTGCGCGGCAGTGCCACCCCGGCCGCGAGCGCGAGCTCGGCGACGCCACTGGCGTACGTCCAGGTCCGGGGCCTTCCCGGCAGGGCGCGCGGCACGACCGCGTCGAACTGGCGTGGGACGGCGAAGTGGGCGACCCCCGCGGTGGCCAGCAGGCCGGCGAGCAGCAGGGGTGAGCGTTCGGACCGGGGCACGGATCCTCCTTGGATGGCCTGCCGCCGGATGCTACCGGAGGGTAGGTCACGGCCCGTCACCCGCCCCTGGGCGGTTGTCCGCCCTGTTCCGCGCGGCGGTTGTGCGTTCCCGGCGTGTGTCCGAAGGAGCGGCGGAAGACGTCGATGAAGGCGCTGGCGGAGGACCAGCCGCAGCGGTGGGCGACGGCGGTGACGGGGGTGTCCTCGGCGAGCAGCCGCAGCGCGTGGTAGAGGCGCGACTGGGTGCGCCACTGCGGGAAGGTCATGCCGAACTCGGCCCTGAAGAGCCGGCTGAGGGTGCGTTCGCCGGCCCCGGTCGCTGCGCCGAGCGCGGCGAGGGTGCGCGAGTCGGCCGGGTCGGCGTGGACGAGGGCGCAGACCGCGGCCAGGCGTGGATCCGCGGGTGTGGGCAGGCGCAGGGGCTGCTGGGGCGAGGCGCGCAGCTGGTCGCGCAGGACGGCGAGCAGGCGGCGGCTCTCGGGGCTGTCGTCCGCCGGGTCGCGGGTGTGGACGAGGATCAGCTCGCGCAGGAGCGGGCTGACGGCGAGCACGGTGGGGGCGTCCAGGCCGAGAGGGTTGTCGTCGGCGGGCAGGCCGACCAGGTACAGGTCGAGGTGACCGTGGGCGCGATGGGCGTGCACGGTGCCGGCGGGGACCCAGATGGCGCGGTTGCCGGGTGCGAACCAGGTGCCGGCGTCGGTGGTGACGGCGAGGACGCCGGAGCCCGCGTAGACGATCTGGTGGTCGTCGTGCCGGTGCGCGTCGATGCGTTCCCCGGCGGCCAGGACCTTGGCGCGGGTCGGCGCGGTCGGAGTGTGGCGGATGTCCGGCATACTTCGGCAGATTATCGGAAGCGGGCCACCTCCGGGGGCGGCGACGATCGCGGGGTGACCGAGAAACGCAATCGAGCGATCACCCTGATGTCCCTGGGCCATGCCTGTGTCGACGTGTACCAGGGTGCCGTCGCGGCCCTCGTCCCCTTCTTCGTCGCCGAGCGCGCCTACAGTTACGCCGCCGCCTCGGGTGTCGTGCTCGCCGCATCCCTGTTGTCGTCGGTGGTGCAGCCGCTGTTCGGGGCGCTCACCGACCGGTGGGCGATGCCCTGGCTGCTGCCGCTCAGCGCGCTGCTGGGCGGCACTGGGGTCGCGCTGAGCGGCGTCATGGGTTCCTACGCGCTCACGTTGGCGGTGGTGGCCGTGTCGGGTATCGGGGTCGCCGCGTACCACCCGGAGGCGGCCCGCGCGGCCCGCGCCGCCTCGCGAGGCAGTCATACGGCGATGGGCTGGTTCTCCCTCGGCGGCAACGTCGGCTTCGCTCTCGCGCCGCTGCTGGTGGCGGCGGTGATCGCCACCGGCGGACTGCGCGCTTCGCCCCTGCTGGTCGTACCGGCCCTCGCGGGGGCGGCGCTGTGTGCCGCGGCGGTGCGTACGGCGGCGGGCCGGGGCGCGACCGGGACCAGGGCCGAAGGGGCCGGCACCGACGACTGGCCGTCGTTCCTGCGGCTGTCCGGCGCCATCGTGTGCCGGTCGATCGTGTTCGTCGGCCTGAGCGCGTTCGTCTCGCTGTACGTCCGTCAGCGCACCGGCGGCGGGGACGTGGCCGGCACGGCCGCTCTGTGCGTGCTCTACGCGGGCGGCGCGGTGGGCACCGTGGCCGGCGGCCGGCTGGCCGAGCGGTACGGGCGGCTCACGGTCGTGCGGCACGCGTATGCGCTGTCCGCGCTCGCGGTGGCCGGGGTGGTTCTCGTTCCCGGGCCGGCGGTGTATCTGTTCGTCGCCCTGACGTCGGCCGGCCTGTATGTCCCGTTCTCGCTGCACGTCACGCTCGGCCAGGACTATCTGCCCCGCAGGGTGGGCACCGCGAGCGGTGTCACGCTGGGGCTGGCCGTGAGCGTGGGCGGTCTCGCCGCCCCGGTGATCGGCGCGCTGGCCGATGCCACCTCGCTGCGGACGGCGCTCCTCCCGCTGATCGCCCTGCCCGTGCTGGGAGGGCTGCTGCTGCGCGGGCTGCGGGAGCCCGCCTCGCCCGGACAGTCACGGCCGGACGCCGCCCCGGCGTCCGATGCCTCTGGTGATGCCGCCGGCGGCCGCCCTCGCACCGCGTCGGCGTAAGAGGACGGTGACGAGCCGGTCAGACGGTCCCGGCCGGTTGCTGTTCGGGGTCCTCGTCGACGGCGTGGGCGAGGAAGTCGTCGACCATGCGGTGGAAGAGGGTGGCCAGTTGCCGCAGCTCCTCGGGGGTCCAGTCGGACAGGGCGAGCTGCATACCGCGGGCGCCCGCCTCGCGGACCCGGGCGATGGCCTGCCGGCCGGGCTCGGTGAGCTCGATGCGCTGCGCCCGGCGGTCCTGCGGGTCCGGAACCCGGGTGACATAGCCGCTCTTCTGCAGCTGCTGCACCGTGCGCGTCACGTGCGAGGCCTCCACACCGAGCCGGTTGGCCAGCTCCCCGGGACGCAGCGACTCCGAGTCGGCGACCTGGCGCAGCAGCGCCACGGCGGCCCGGTCCAGCGGCACGTGGGCCAGGGCCATGAGCCGGTCGTGCTGCCGGGCCCGCGTGCTCAGATAGGTGATGCGGGTGAGCGCGCGCTCGATCTCGATCACTTCCGGGGACGCGGGCGTGTCGGGGAGTTCGGAGAGCGGTGGTGTGGACATGGAGCCACTTTACCATCTCATTGCGTAACTCAATTAATTTACGGCTCCCCTGGCACCCACCGCCTCCAGCCAGTTCGTGCCGGACGCGATCGCCTGTCGCCACTGCCTGAGCGCACGGGGCGGCATGCCCACCGCGAGCGCGCCGGTGACGCGGTCGCCGGTGCGGTAGGCGGCGACGAACCGGCGTTCCGTCAGGTCGCCCTCAACGATCGCGACTTCGTCGTGGCCGCGCAGACAGCCGTATGCCTGGATCCTCATGTCGTACTGGTCGGACCAGAAGTACGGCACCGGAGCGAACGGCTTGCGTCCGTCAGGGTTGAGCAGATTGCGGGCGGCCGCCATCCCCTGCTCGGCGGCGTTGGTGCGGTGCTCGATCCGCATCGACCGCCCGAACAGCGGGTTGTGCCAGCGGGCGACGTCGCCGGCGGCGTAGACATTGCGGGCGGCCTCGCAGTACTCGTCGCACACCACGCCGTCGCCGACGGTGAGCCCGCTGCCGTCCAGCCAGTCGGTGTTGGGCAGCGAGCCGACCGCGATCAACACCTCGTCGGCGTCGACCGGTTCACCGTCAAAGAGCCGTACGCCGCTCTCGGTGACCTCGGTGACGGTGACGCCGCAGCGCAGGTCCACGCCCCGTTCGAGATGGGCCCGCGCCAGCATCTCGCCGACCTCCGTGCCGACGGCGTGCGCCAGCGGGACCGGGGCGGGTTCGAGGAGCGTGACGTCGCAGCCCAGCCGCCGGGCGACGGCGGCGGCCTCGGCCCCGAGGAACCCGGCACCGACCACGGCCAGCCGCCTGCCCGGCGTCAGCCGGTCCCGCAGCCGCACGGCTTCGTCCAGGGTGCGCAGCACATGCCCGCCCTGCCCGGGCAGCCGACGCGGGCGTACTCCGGTGGCCAGGATCAGCCCGTCGTACGGCACCGTCGAGCCGTCGGCCAACTGCACTGTGCCGTCGGCGAGGTGGAGGCCCGTGGCGGCCACGCCGAGGCGCAGGTCGAGGTCGAGACCGGCCAGGTCGTCAGGAGTGCGCAGTGCCAGCCGCTCGGGCTCCCACTCGCCGGCCAGCACCTGCTTGGACAGCGGGGGTCGGTCGTACGGGGCCGTCGGTTCGTCGCCCACGAGGGTGAGCGTGCCGTCGTGGCCCTCGCGGCGGAGCGTCTCGGCCGCCGCGAGTCCGGCGGCCGAGGCACCCACGACGACGATGCGCCTCACTGGTCCACCAGCCGGATCGCGGCGGCCGGGCAGACCGCGACGGCCTCACGAACGCCGTCGAGGTGGCCGGCGGCGGGCTGCTCGTCGAGCAGGATCGCGATGCCGTCGTCGTCCTGGTCGAACACGTCCATCGCGGCGAGCACGCACTGTCCCGACGCGACGCACTTGTCTGCTTCCAGCTCCACCTTCATGACCGGATTCCCTTCTTCGTAGAGGGTGTTGTTCGTGTGCGGGTGAGGAGGAGCCGTCACCAGGCGACCGGCAGTGCGTGGACGCCGTAGATGAACGCGTCGCTCTTGAAGCGGACGTCCGCCAGCGGGGCGGCCGACTTCAGGGTCGGGATGCGCTTGTAGAGGGTGCCGTAGACGACCTGGAGTTCCATCCGGGCCAGCGGCTGGCCCAGGCACTGGTGGACGCCGAAGCCGAAGGCGACATGGCGGCGGGCGTCGCGGGTGAGGTTTAGGCGGTCGGGGTCGGCGAAGACCTCGGGGTCGCGGTTGCCGATCTCGTTGACCATGATGACGCCCTCACCGGCCTTGATCACCTGACCGCCGATCTCGATGTCCTCGGTCACGGCACGGCGCCGGCCCAGGTGGGTGATGTGCAGGTAGCGCAGGAGTTCCTCGACGGCCCCGGCGACGAACTTGGGGTCGTCGGTCGCACGCAGCAGGGCGAGCTGGTCGGGGTTCTGGAGCAGCGCCAGGGTGCCGAGCGCGATCATGTTCGCGGTGGTCTCGTGGCCCGCGATCAGCAGGAGCAGGGCCATCTCGGTCGCCTGCTGGTGGGTGAGTTCACCGGCGGTGATCCGTGCGGCGATGCTCGACAGCAGGTCGTCCTTCGGCTCGGCGAGCCGCTTGCCCAGGAGTCCGGCGAGGTAGCCCGCGACATCACGGCTCGCCTTACCCCGTTCCTCGGGCGTGGCGGTCGTACGGACCATGGTCTTGGTGTGCTCCTGGAAGAAGTCGTGCTCCTCGTAGGGCACGCCCAGCAGCTCGCAGATGACCAGCGAAGGGATCGGCAGCGCGAACACGTCCACCAGGTCCACAGGGGACGGACCGGCCAGCATGTCGTCGATCAGACCGTCCACGATGCGCTGTACGGCGGGCCGCAGCGCCTCGACCTTCTTGACCGCGAACGGCGCCGTCACCATCCGGCGCAGCCGGGCGTGTTCGGGGTCGTCCATCATGATGAAGCTGAGCTTGCCCTCACCGGCATCGGGGCCGGCCTTGGTGGGATAGCCGGGGCTGTCGGTGTCGGCGCTGACGCGCGCGTCGCCCAGCAGGGCCCGCTGCTCGGCGTACCGGGTCACGAGCCAGGGCTCACTGCCGTCCCACAGCCGCACCTTGGTCAGCGGACCCTGCTCCTGGAGGTTCTTGAGCGCGGGCGGCGGGTCGAAGGGGCAGCGGGACTCCCTGGGCATCGGGAACTCGGGGACGGCGTCCGGCGCTTCGGGCGCGGGGTCGGTCAGGATGTCGGCCATGGTTCTCCTCGGATGGGGGGGGCTCCGGGTGGGGTGGAGCGCCGGGCGAAGGGGGCGAGGCCTCGATGAGCACATGCAAACAGAGGGGTCTGACGCGACCCGGTCAGTTTCCTGACAGGAGGCTGACGTGGCCCGGATCACAGGAACGCCGGGCTCAGGGACGGTTCTCGGCCCGGCCCAGCCAGTAGCCGAAGCCCCGGCGCGTGTGGATCAGCGGCGAGGCGTTCCGGTCCACCTTGCGGCGCAGTCGGGAGACGAGCTGCTCGATCGCGTTGTCGCCGCGGTGGTCTCCCCAGACGTAGCGGCCGATCTGTTCCTTGGACAGCACCCGGTGCGCGTTGACCAGGAGATGGCGCAGCAACCGGTACTCCGCGGGCGTGAGTTCGAGCGCCCGCGTCCCGCGCCGCGCCCGGCACGCCGAGTCGTCCATCACCAGGTCCCCGTACTGCAGCGGATGCCCCCTTGACGGGCCTGGCCGGGCGCCCCGCAACAACACCTGGATCCTGGCGAGGACTTCGGCCACCCGGAAGGGCTTGGTGACGTAGTCCCGCTCCCCCGGTCCGAGTTCGGGCACGAGCCGGTGCAGGCGGTCGGTCCCGCTGAGCAGCAGGACGGGCGGACGATACGGAAGCCGGGGCCGACGCTCCCGACTGAACCGCCCCATGTCCGGCACATCCGTGTCGAAGACGACCAGATCAAACCGCCGCTTCCCCATCCACGCCAACGCGTCGACACCGGTGCCGGTGAGGCTGATCCGGTAACCGGCCAACTCAAGGGTGATCGCCAGCAGTTCGGCGAGATCGGCTTCGCCTGCCACGACCAGGAGACGCTGCCCGGCACCACGGGCCAGGGCGAGTCGGGTGCCGGGAGGTGCGGGGGTGGGGGGTGGCAGGTCCGGGGTGGGGCTGTGGGGTGGGGGTGGGGTGGCATCGGGGGTGGCGGGGGCTGAGGCGGGTGGAGCATTACCCGCGCCGCGTGCAAGGGCCGGCGGCTCCTGAGAGGGGCCGTCACCGGGTGGGGTCGTCTGGCTCGGGGTCATAACCCGCCTTGCCCGGCGTCGCGGTGGCGGCTTTGGGCGAGAGTCGGTTTCACCGGTGTGCTCCCTGTCGTGCTCCGTGCCGGGTGGTGTCAGCGGATCGGTGTGACGGGTGCCAGCCACATGCCGACGACCGCGTCGGCGAGGCCCGTGGCCGCGTCGTCCCAGCTGGAGCGTGGGGTGGGGGTGTGCTCGGCGAGGGCGCGTTCGCGGTCGGCGGCCACGTGGACGATCAGGTGGCGGACCATCTCACCCCGTTCGGCGCTCACCTCGGCCGGGAGGTCGGGCAGGCACCGCCTGAGGCCCTCGATGATCGTCTGGAGGGACGGGGAGGTCAGAGCCTCCTCGACCATGATCTGGTGCAGCGCCGGATCGGAGACGACCTGGGCGCAGAACCGCGCGTACCACGTGGGGCTGCCGAGCGCGGCGAGGTGTTCGAGCGCCGGGCGGACCAGGCAGTCCACCCAGCCGCGCAGGTCGTCGGGATCCGCGAGGTCGGCGAGCAGCCGGGCGCGGATCTCCTCGATGCGGGTGGCGTGCTTGCGGACGATGGCGCGGACCAGGTCGGCCTTGGTCCCGAAGTGGTAGCCGACCGCGGTGTTGTTGCCCTGCCCCGCGGCCTCGCTGACCTGACGGTTGGACACCGCGTACACCCCGTGTTCGGCGAAGAGCCGCTCGGCCGAGGTCAGGAGCAGCTCCCGGGTCGCGTTGACCTGTTCCTCCCGCAGCGTCCTGCCTGCCATGTTCACCACCGCACCGGGACTTCACGGAGCACCACGACGGCCAGTCCCTCGAGCCGCCCGCGGTTTCACAGACCTACAATCTAAGTCACTTGATTGAAAGAATACGGCGGGCACGGGCGATGGACATGGTGGAGCGGGCCACATCTGCGCCTCGGGTGTCCGCACCCCGGCGCGCAGGGATCGGGTCACCTGGCGCCGAAGGCATGCGGGCGACGTTGCGGCAGGCCGGACGGGCGACGGTCCATCTGACGGTGGCCGCCGCGATGGCGTTCGGGACGTACCTGTTCATCACCGTGCTGCTGATCACCGCCATCGGGACGGTCGCGGTGATCGGTGTCTGGCTGCTGCCCGAGACCGTGCTGCTCGTGCGGCGGATCGCCGGGGCGAAGCGGCGCCTGACGACCGCCTGGACGGGGCGGGAGATCCCCGAGGCGTACCAGGTCGTCGACGGCCCGCTGACCCAACGGCTGCGGACGGCCGTACGCGATCCCGGCACGCTGACCGACCTGCGCTGGATGGCCGCTTACTACGTCTACGGCGCACTGCTCCTGCTCGCCCTGCCGCTGTGGCCCGTCGGACTGGTCGTGGACGGCGTGGGCTGCGGACTGCTGCACCGGCGGGCAGTGGTCCTGCCGTGGATCACGCGTCTGGCGGACCGGGAGGCCAACTGGTCCACGTCGTTGCTCCGGCCCTCGCCCAAGGCGCTGCTGGCCGCCCGGGTCGAGCAGCTGACCGCGACCCGGGCCGACGCGATCACCGCGCACGGCGCCGAGCTGCGCCGCATCGAGCGGGACCTGCACGACGGTACGCAGGCCCGGCTGGTGGCCCTCTCCATGCGGATCGGCCTCGCCAAGCGCGCCTACGACCATGATCCGGACACCGCACGCAAGCTCCTGGACGACGCCCAGGAGCAGGCCGAGCAGGCGCTGACCGAGCTGCGGCACGTGGTCCGCGGCATCCATCCGCCGATCCTGACCGACCGCGGCCTCGTCGGAGCGGTGCGCGCGCTGGCCGCCGGCGCCGGGCTGCGGGTGACCGTGGACGTGGCGGGGCTGGCGGACGACGGCCCGAGGGCCCCGGCGGCGGTGGAGGCGGCCGCCTACTTCGTGGTGGCCGAGGCCCTCACCAACGCCGCCAAGCACAGCGGCTCGCCCACGGCCTCGGTCCGGATCACCCGCGTCCGGCGTGGGCTCCGGGTCGAGGTGGCCGACCAGGGGCACGGCGGGGCCGCCGAGTCGAGCGGTTCGGGACTGCTCGGGATGCGGCGCCGGGTGGCGGCCCTCGACGGGACGGTGCGGATGTCGAGCCCCGCCGGTGGGCCGACGGTGATCGAGGTGGAGCTGCCGTGCGTGTGGTGAGCCCGCGACGGGGCGGGGGCTCGGCCCGGGTCGTCCTGCTCGGGGATGACCTGACCCACGGCACGTACTGCGTTCCGAGTAGGCGCGAATGTAGGCAGCCGCACGACGACACGGCGGGCCGATCCGGGAAGGCTGAGTCCTGTCCAACGATCCGGAACCGGAAGAATCCCCGCCCATGACCATCCGCGTCCTGCTCGCCGACGACCAGGCCCTGCTGCGGGCCACGTTCCGGATCCTGATCGACTCCTGCGCGGACATGGAGGTCGTCGGGGAGGCCACCGACGGCGCCGAGGCCGTCGCCCTCGCCCGAACGCACCGCCCCGACCTGGTCGTGATGGACATCCGCATGCCGGGCACCGACGGACTGGCCGCGACGTCCGCGATCTGCGCCGACCCGGACCTCGCGGCGGTGCGGGTACTGATCCTGACGACCTTCGAGATCGACGAGTACGTGGCGCAGGCGCTGCGCGCCGGGGCGAGCGGCTTCCTCGGCAAGGACGTCACCGCGGACGTGCTGCTCGACGGGATCCGGACGGTGGCCGCCGGCGAGTCCCTGCTCTCCCCCACGGCGACCCGCACGCTGATCACGCGCTTCCTGGCCTCCCCCGCCGAGAGTTCGCAGTCGGCCGCGCCCGAGCACCTCGCCGCTCTCACCGCCCGCGAGCGGGAAGTCATGGCGTGGGCGGCCGAGGGCCATTCGAACGAGGAGATCGCCGAGAAGCTCTTCGTCAGCCCTCTGACCGTGCGCACCCACGTCCACCGCGCCATGACGAAGCTGGGCGCCCGCGACCGTGCCCAACTCGTCGTGATGGCCTATCAGTCGGGCCTGGTACGGGCCGTACCGCCGGGCGGCGACCACTGAGGTCCCGGCCGCCGTACAGGTGAAGCCGCCGTTCAGGCGAAAACGGCCGCCGGGGTGCGTGGCGGCGGGCCGGGCCGTCGACAACTGACCCGTGAGCCTGCCGCTGATCCCTCCGATGCTCGCCACGCCCGGCACCCTGCCGCCCACGGCGCAGGATGCGCGCTGGGCTTACGAGACCAAGCAGGACGGCCAGCGGGCAGTGATCTATCTGGAAGGGGACGGCAGCCTGCTGGTGCGCGCCCGTTCCGGCGAGGACATCACGGCCGCCTATCCCGAACTTCGGCCGCTGGGCGACGCGCTCGGCACGACACCCGCCGTACTCGACGGGGAGATCCTGGCGCTGGACGAAGAGGGCCGCGCCGACTTCCAGTTGCTGCAGTCCCGCATGGGCCTCGCGCACGCCCCCGCGCGGGCCGCCCGTATGGCCGCGCAGACCCCGGTCCACCTGGTGCTCTTCGACGTCCTGCACCTGGCGGGCGGCTCCCTGCTCAAGGTCCCCTATTCCCGGCGGCGCGGCCGGCTGGAGGGGCTCGGCCTGGGCGGGCCGTTCTGGTCGACGCCGAGCGCGCTGGTGGGACACGGCGCCCAGGCGCTTACGGCCACGCGTGAGCACGGGCTGGAAGGGCTGGTGTGCAAGCGGCTGGACTCGGTGTACGAGCCCGGGGTGCGCTCCCGCGCCTGGATCAAGATCCGCAACATGCGCAGCGAGGACGTGATCGTCGGCGGTTGGCTGCCCGGCAAAGGACGGCTCACCGGTCTGCCGGGCTCGCTGCTGGTCGGCCAGTACGCGGCCCGGCGGCTGCGCTACGTGGGCGGGGTGGGCACCGGCTGGAGCGAGGCCGAACGGGCGCACCTGGCCGAACTGTTGCGGGCGTCCGAGACGGACACCTGCCCCTTCGACCCCGCCCCGCGCGTGCCGGGCGCGCACTGGGTGCTGCCCCGGCTGGTCGGCGAGGTCCGCTACAGCGTCCGCACCCGGTCCGGGATGCTGCGCCAGCCGTCCTGGCTGCGACTGCGACCTGACCTCACCCCGCAGGACGCGTCGGCCGACTTCCCCGAAGACATCTGACACGCACGCCCGACACTGACGTCCGGCACACAGGTCGGGCGGCAACTATTGCGCTGCCCTTCACCCACCGGTACGCCCGTGGCTCTTGGCGCGTAAGTGAAAACCCGGGATCCTGAACTGCCTTTCCCCCCACAGCCGTTGGGCTGCGCCCGGACCCCGAGGAGACGCAGTGTCGTCACAGACGTTCCGCACACATGGCAAGAGATGGCTCACCGGTCTGGCCGGTGCCGCCGCGCTGGTCGTCGCCTTCCCCAGCGTCGCCTTCGCCGCCCCGCCGGGGGCACTGCCCGCCAACGCCGAAGCGGCCGAAAGGACGTACCAGCCGGCGTTCGACTACGACACCGACGGCTGCTACTCCACCCCGGCCATCGGTGCCGACGGCAGCGTCAACGGCGGCCTCAACCCCACCGGTGCGCTCAACGGCAACTGCCGGGACGCCTCGGACCTCGACAACACCAACGGCTACTCCCGCTACAAGTGCAACAACGGCTGGTGTGCCTACATGTACGGCCTGTACTTCGAGAAGGACCAGGCGGTGCCTGGCAGCAGCATCGGCGGGCACCGGCACGACTGGGAGCACGTCGTGGTGTGGGTGCAGAACAACGCGGTGCAGTACGTCTCGACGTCCAACCACGGCTCGTTCACGATCAGCCCCGCGTCGTCGGTGCGCTTCGACGGCACGCACGCGAAGATCGTGTACCACAAGGACGGCATCAGCACGCACTGCTTCCGGCTCGCAAACTCGGGCGACGAGCCGCCGGAGAACCACAAGGGAACCTGGCAGTACCCGCCGCTGGTCGGCTGGAACGGCTACCCGGCGGGCGTGCGCGACAAGCTGGTGGCGTACAACTTCGGCAGCGCCAACTTCGGTCTGAAGGACGGCAGTTTCGCCAGTCACCTGGCCTCGGCGAAGCCGTCCGGGATCGCGTTCGACCCCAACGCCTGATCGTTGCGACCGAACACCTGAGCCCTAGTCACATCGGGCGCGGGACCTAGGCCGCCGGCACGCTCGGCTTCCGTCCCGCGCCCGATCCCCGCGCACCCGTGTGCGACATAGCGTCCCGTTCATGGACACCATCGCCACGAGCGGACACTTCGAAGAAGCCCTTGAACGCCTTCACACCTCCGGTCCGGAACGAGAGGGCTGGCTGTCCAACCACGCCCCCATGGTCGTCGAGGCGCTGGCCGCCCACGGACACGCGGGCGCCGTCCACCGCTGGGTGGACCTCTACCGGGAGAAGCTGGAGGACTTCCCCGACCGCGTCGCTCCCGTCACGGACGACAACTGGCGTGCGGCGCTGGGGGATCCACGGCGGATCACGGACTGGACCGACCACTACTCCCGTGTGCTCGCCGAGCGTCCGTGGCGCGCCGTCCTCGCCGAGTGGTGGCCGCGCCTGCTGCCCGGCCTGTACGGCGGCGCCACTCATACGGTCATCCGCGTCGGCCATGCCGTGCGCGCGCTCGAAGCGAACGAGAACGCACCCCGGCTCACCGAACTCGCGCACGCGCTGGGCTATTGGGCGGCCCGGCACCAGTCCGTGACCGGAGTCGTCCCGCTGTCCGGCGCGCCGACGGCCACGGCCGCCCTGGACGCCGTACCCGCGATCGAGGCGGGGCACACGGGATTCCGGAACCGGCTGTCCGCCGTACGCCGACTGCCCGCCTGGGCGGACGACGTGACCGACCCGGACACGGCCCGCGAGCGGCTCACCGAACTCGTGCGCGCCGCGACCCACCGCTACGCCACGCACGGCCACGGCGAGCCGACCATGCTCGTGCACGCGGCCACGGCGCCCAACGCCGTGCTGCGCACTCTGGATTCGCTGCCCCGCGACCAGTGGGTGCCGAGCCTGCGCGCGGCCTGGACGGCGTCCGCGGCGGTCACCGCGATGTACGCCCCCGTCGAGCCGGTCGCCTACGCCCCGGCTGCCCGGCTGACACGCGAGGACGTCATGGAGCGGGCCCTCGCCCACGGCGACGAGCACGTCATCAAGCTGACCGACACCGCGCTGGACGTCGGCGACGAAGTCGCCCTCGCGGCGGCCCTGCGCGCCGTCGAGATCAGCCCGCCCCTGGTGTGAGCCGCCCGTTCGCCAGGGCGTCCCCCAAGGCCGTTCGCCCGTACAGCACGTAGTAGCCCTGACGCCTCGACTCCAGCAGGCCCGCCTCCCGCAGGACCGACAGATGGGCCGACACGGTCGACGGCGCGAGCCCGTGGCGGCGCGCGAGGTCCGTCGTCGAGGCGGGCACTGCGAGGCCGGTGAGGACGGCCGCGCGCTGGTGGCCGAAGAGGCGGGGAAGCGCCTCCGGCGGGCGTGGTGCCGGGGTGATGTGAAGGCGCCCCATGCCTCGGGCCGGGTAGATGACCGTCGGCTGCCAGGGCCGGGCGAAGCCGCTCACCACGTCCGGCCACACGAACACGCTCGGCATGAGCAACACGCCCCTGCCGTCGGGCCGTTGGGCATCCGTCACATCGGCGTACTTGCGCAGGGTGAGCGTCTGGCCTGCCCAGTCCACGGCCGGGTGGAGGCCGGTGAGCAGCGCGTCGAGACCGCCGTCCGCGGCCCGGCGCGAGCGGTGCGCGATGTCCGCCTCCAGAACGGCACGGTGGCGCGGCCAGTCCGGTGCGAGCAGGGCGTGCCAGGCCTGCTCGGTGAGGTCGGCCAGGCGCCGGACGGTGCCGGCGGGGTCGTCGAGCGCGGCGCGCCCTCGGGGCGACTCGGCGAGTCCGGGAGTGCAGGCCAGCGAGCGGGTCATCTCCGCGTGGGCCAGGACGGGATCGGTGGCGCGCATCCTCGCCAGCTCGTCCTCGATGGTGGGGTACGGCTCCTGCGGCGGCGGGCCGAGGAAGTCGGGGGTGTAGCCGCCGGCGGGCGGGATGAACAGCCACAGGTCTGCCAGGTCGAGGCCGGCGACCGAACGGCGCATACGGCGCAGCCAGCCGCGGTGGTAGCCGTGCCGAGCGGGCCGGCGGAGCATGCGCAGGGCCTCGTGGGTCTGGCACAGCGGCGAGATCGCGAACCGGCAGCGGGTGAGGTCGGCGGTGCCGAGGTGCAGGGCGAGCGGCATGGCGACCCCCGTCGTGAGCAGCGATTCGTCCTGGACCGAAAGAGTAGAGGCGCCCGACCGCGGCCCCGCACGCTTGCCCCGACTCCCCTGTCGGAAAGGCGGATGGATGGGCAACGTACGTCCGGCACCTTGGCGGCGTGCCGCCGTCGTCGCGGCGCTGATGCTGGCGGCGTTCACTTTCAACACCACCGAGAACCTGCCGGTCGGCCTGCTCGCGCTCATGGCGGACGACCTGCGGGTCTCTCTCACGGCCGTGGGCGCTCTGGTCACCGGCTACGGGCTGACCGTGGCGGTCGTGTCCCTGCCGCTCGCCCATGTCACCCGGTCGGTGCCGCGCCGGTATCTGCTCGCCGGACTGCTCGGGCTGCTCGCCGTGGGCAGTTGGGTGTCGGCACTGGGAGGAGTGTCGTACGGGGTGCTGCTGACGGCGCGGGTGGCGACGGCGCTGGCGCAGGCGGTGTTCTGGTCGGTCATGGGGCCGGTCGCGGTCGGTCTCTTCCCGCCCGAGCGCCGGGGGCGGATCATCGGGCTGCTGTCCGTCGGTGGTTCCCTCGCCACGGTGGCCGGGGTGCCGGCCGGGACCTGGCTCGGTGGGCACACCGGCTGGCGGACGCCCTTCGCGCTGCTCGGCGTGCTCGCGCTCGTCTCGCTGGTGGCCATCGGCGCCCTGCTGCCGTCGTCCCGACCGCAGGACGGTCACTCCGCGTACGGCGCCACCCCCGACCGGCGCAGGTTCCTCGTCGTGCTGACCGTCACCGTCCTGTCGGTGACCGGCGCCTTCGCCGGGTTCACATACATCGTCGCCTTCCTCGACGAGGTCAGCGGGTTCCGCGAGGACGCGGTGAGTGCCGTGCTGCTGGCGTTCGGCGGGGCGGCGCTGGCCGGGGTCACGATCGCCGGGCCGCTCCTCGACCGCTTCCCGCGCGCCACGCTGACCGTGCCGGTGGCGGCCCAGGCGGTGGCACTGCTCGGCCTCCACGTGACGGGCCAGGTCCGGGCGGCGGCTGTCGTCCTGGTCATGCTGCTGGGTGCCTCGGTCGCGACCGCCTTCATGGCGACGCAGAGCCAGGTGCTCCAGGTGGCACCGGGCCGCACCGAGACCGCCCTCGCGGCCAACTCGGCCGCCTACAACCTGGGTATCGCCGCCGGTGCGCTGATCGGGGGCGTGCTGCTGCCCGCGGTCGGGGTGCGCGGGACGTTCCTGGTCGGCGGGCTGCTCACGGCGGGGGCGCTGGCGGTGCTGACGTGGCCGGTGCGCGGCAACATGCAGGACCGGGCAAACGGCGAGGGCCCGGCGAGCGGCAAGGACAGGACGGGAGAGGGCGAGGGCCGGGCGGGAATGGGGCGGTACGGTGCGGACGCGGGGTTGTGACGGTCTATCGTGTCCGCATGTCCGTGCCTGAACTGATCCGTATCGTCTCCCGCGACTCGCCGATGGCCCTCGCCCAAGTGGAGCGCGTCCGCGCCGAGTTGGCGGTCCTGCACCCCGGTGTGCGCACCGAGGTCGTGCCGGTGAAGACGACCGGTGACAAGTGGATGGGAGACCTGTCCCAGGTCGAGGGCAAGGGGGCGTTCACCAAGGAGGTGGACGCGGCTCTGCTGGCGGGCGAGGCCGATCTCGCCGTGCACTGCGTCAAGGACATCCCCGCCGACCGGCCGCTGCCCGCGGGGACGACGTTCGCGGCGTTCCTCAAGCGCGACGACGTCCGGGACGCCCTCATCCACCCCGGCGGCCTCACCCTGGACGAGCTCCCGCCCGGAACCCGGATCGGCACCTCCTCGGTGCGCCGGGTCGCCCAGCTGGCCGCCACTCACCAGCACCTCGAGTGCGTGCCGTTCCGCGGCAACGCCAACCGGCGGCTGGAGAAGCTGGCGGCCGGCGAGGCGGACGCGCTGCTCCTCGCGGTGGCCGGCCTGGAGCGCATCGGCCGCGCCGACGTGATCAGCGAGGTCCTCTCCCCCGAGGTGATGATGCCGCCGATCGGCGCGGGCATCCTCGCGCTGCAGTGCCGGGAGGGCGACAGCGAGCTCATCGACGCGGTCAGCGGCCTCGGCGACCCGGACACGTACCGGGAGGCCACCGCCGAGCGGATGTTCCTGCATGTCCTGCAAGGGCACTGCAACAGCCCGATCGCCGGGTACGCGCGCGTGGACCGGGGCGGCGAACTGTCCCTGCGGGCCTGCGTGTTCACCCCGGACGGCAAGACGCGGCTGAACGCCCACGAATGGGCCGGCCGACTGGACCCCGCCACCCTCGGCACGTCGGTCGCGGTGGCGCTGCTGCGTCAGGGCGCCCGCGAGATCATCGACGGCATCCCGCACTAGAGCCTGCCGTCCGGGCTCGAGCCCCCACCAGGCGGCGCCCCTCACAGGGGCGCCCGTCAGGCGGTGCCCTCTTCGGCCTGCTCCCGCAGGAAGTTGCTCACCTGGAGCGCGAGGCCGTCCCGCAGCGTGGCGGCGTGGGCGCCGGCGGAACTCTCCTGGAGGCCGAGGCCGCCGCTCCACATCCGGCGTTCGGCCCACTCCTCCTCGACGCGCAGCTGGATCTGGACGTCGACCTGGCTCAGGCTCGCCTCCGGGCCGGCGGCGTACAGCACGGCGGTGGCGCGGCGCAGCGGGTAGACGTCGAAGCCCTCGATGAACTGCGAGTTGCGCCAGTCGATGAACGCCGCCTCGCCGTCACCGCCGATCCGCACGTCGATCTGGCCGTCCTCGAGGTGAATGCCGAGGTGCCGCTCGCCGCGGTTCTCGATGGTGACGCGGACCCTGAAGTACGCCAGCCCCTCCGCGGCCTCATCGCGTCCGCGCGGCGGCTCGGCGGCTTCCAGTTGGTGGACGCGGACACGCAGACCGGCATGCTCGTCGTACTCGTGCCAGTCCCCGACCACGTTCGGCTCGTACACAATCCACCTCTCGACCCAGAGAGCTGCTTCCTATCTTTGCGCTCAGTGCACTGTCAAATGAGCAGAATGCGCTGTGGCCAGCCCATTCGCCCCCTTGATCACCGATCAAGCCGTGGGCAGGAGGAATCCGCTTTCCGGCCCGGCGGGCCTGTTCCCCCACGTGCCGCACATCACGTTCCGCACCAAGATCAGCGGGCCAGCCGGCCCAGCAGCGAGGAGGCGGCGGCGATGCCGAGCGCGGCGGCCACGAGCAGAACGGCAAAGTCGAGCGCGAGGTGGGAGGGGGTGCCGAGGAGAAGGCCGCGCAGGGCGTCCACCTGGTAGCTGAGCGGGTTTGGCCTTGCTGACCGCCTGGAGCCAGCCCGGCATCACCGACAGCGGGTAGAGGGCGTTGGAGGCGATGAACAACGGCATGGTGATGGCCTGCCCGAAGCCCATCAGCCGGTCGCGGCTGAGGACGATGCCGGCGATGGTCATCGACAGACAGGAGAAGAAGGCCGAGCCGAGGACGACGACCGCGGCGACGCCGAGCAGCTTCAGCGGATTCCAGGTCAGCGCCACACCGAGCACCGCCGCGACGACGATCACGACGACCGCCTGCACCAGGGACTTCACCCCCGCCGCGAACGCCTTGCCGGTGATCAGGGCCGAGCGCGGCGTCGGGGTGACGAGCAGCTTGTTGAGGATGCCGGCGTCGCGCTCCATGATGATCTGGATGCCGTAGAAGATGGCGATGAACATCGCGGACTGGGCGATGATGCCGGGGGCCAGAAATTCGATGTAGGGGATGCCGTCGGTCGGGATCGCCTTGATCCGGGTGAAGGTCTGGCCGAAGATCAGCAGCCAGAGCGCGGGCTGGACCGCGCGGGTGTAGAGCTCGGTGCGGTCGTGGCGCAGCTTCTGCAGCTCGACGGCGCACATGGCCAGGACGCGGGCGGGCAGCACCCGCCAGCCGGCGCGGGGCTCGGGCGGCCGTAGCAGCAGGTCGATACCGTCGGCGCGGTCCCGGTCAGCCGACACGGCTTGCGGTCCGGCGGGTGCTTCGGACATCGCGGAAGTCTCCTGAACTCTCGTCGAGCCCGCTGCCGGCGATGTCCCGGAAGACGTCCTCCAGCGTGGGCAGCGGGTCGGTGCCGGAGGCCCCCGCGGCACGCCGGCGGGCGCCGAGCCCCTCCCTGAGCTCGGCCGGGGTGCCGAGGGCCCGGATGCGGCCGTGGTGCATCAGGCCGACCCGGTCGCAGTACCGGTCGGCCTCGTCCATGTTGGGGGTCCCCCCTCTGGGGGAGGGTGGTGACGAGGACCGTCATGCCGGTGGCGGCGCGGACGGCGTTGATGTGCTCCCACACTCCGGTGCGGGCGATCGGGTCGAGGCCGATCGTGGGTTCGTCGAGGATCAGCAGCCGGGGCGCGCTGACCAGGGCCTGGGCGAGTTCGAGGCGGCGGACCATGCCGCCCGAGTAGGTGCCGGCGAGCCGGTCGGCGGCGTCGGTGAGGCCGACCGCGGCCAGGGCCTGGCCGACCCGTGCGGCGCGTTCCCGACGGGGCACGTCGAAGACGCGGGCGAACAGGACGACGTTCTCGCGGCCGGTCAGGCTCGAGTCGGCGGACAGTTGCTGCGGGACATAGCCGAGCAGGCGCCGTACGGCCATCCGGTCGCCTGCCGCGTCGTGCCCGAAGACGTTGACCATCCCCGTGGGCACCGGCAGGAGGGTGGTGATGCAGCGGATCGCCGTCGTCTTTCCGGCACCGTTGGGGCCGAGCAGGCCGAAGACCTCGCCCTGCGCCACCGTCGGGTCGAGTCCGTCCACCGCGTTGGTCTCGCCGAAGGCGTAGGCGAGCCCGGTACAGGCCACGGCTTCGGTGCCGGCGTCTAGTGTCATGGTCGCTCCGTCTCCTCGCGCAGTGAGTCCGCCAGCCTGCGCAGTGCCGGGATCGCCGCGAGCAGCGTCTCCCGGTCCGGCTCGTCGAGGCGGGACACCTGACGGCGTACGAGATCGGCGCGCCGTCTGCGCCATTCGCTCAGCCGGGCCTCGGCCGCGGGGGTCGGCAGCAGCCGGGCGGCGCGCCGGTCGGAGGGGTCGGTCTCCCGCCGCAGACAGCCCTGCCGGGCCAGCTGGTTGACCAGGGTGGACACCGAATTGCCCGCCAGGTACAGCTCCTTGGCGGCGTCCGAGATCCCGATACCGGGCCGCTCCACGACCAGCCGCAACAGCTCCACCTCGGCACCGCGCAGCTGCGGGGCGGTCATGTCGCGCCGAAGCCGGCGCCGGATCAGTCGTTGGACACCGACGAGAGCGTCGGCGAGTTCCTCGCCGTCCACGTCGTCGAGATTACCTCTGTAACAGAGGTAATGACGTCAATGAGAGAGTCAAGCAGAAGGGTCAATCACGCAAAGCAGTAGTCGCATTCATGAATTTTGTTTCGGATGCCCTATCATAGGGAAAAGTGACAAATGTGCTTCGGACAGGAGGCACGTCCGTGGGAGCCGGCTCGCCGGAACCCTGGGTGACCTCCTGAGGTCCGACTGCGTTGCCTCCCACGGTGTCTCGTCCAGTCAGCACCGCTGAGGGAGGTGCGCACCTGATGAGTGCCACCACCAGAACGAAGCAGCACCCCCACGACGACGCCCCCGACACCGCGGCGGCCTTCGATCACTTTCTCGGGCTGCCCGAGGGGCCCGAGCGCAAGCTGCTCAGGGACGAACTGGTCCAGGCCTGGCTGCCCATGGCCGAGCGGATCGCCGTCCGCTTCAAGGGCCGCGGCGAGTCCCTCGAGGACCTGTACCAGGTGGCGGCCCTGGGTTTGGTGAAGGCCGTCGAGCACTACGACCCGGCACGCGGCCACGCCTTCGAGGCGTACGCCGTTCCCACCATCACCGGCGAGATCAAGCGCCACTTCCGCGACCACATGTGGACGCTGCACGTGCCGCGCCGGGTCCAGGACCTGCGCAACCGGGTGCGGAACTCCATGAAGGAACTGTCACAGAGCACCTCGGGGCACGCGCCCACCGTCGCCGAGATCGCCGAGCACGCGCAGCTGAGCGAGAGCGAGGTGCGCGCCGGGATGGAAGCGCTGGAGTGCTTCTCCGCGCTGTCGCTGGAGGCGGAGATGCCCGGCACGGACGGCTACGCGCTGGGGGACGCCATCGGCAGCCCCGATCCGGCGTACGACGTGGTCATCGACCGAGTGACCGTCACACCGTGTCTGGAGCGGCTTCCGGAGCGGGAGCGGACCATCCTCTACCTCCGCTTCTTCGGCGGGATGACCCAGAGCCGCATCGCGCAGCAGCTCGGCATCTCGCAGATGCACGTCTCCCGGCTGCTGAGCGGCTGCTTCGCCCAGCTGCGCGAGGAAATACTCGCCGAAGCCCCCTGACGCCGGAAGGGTGAGTCAGTCCTGGGCCGATCCCGGAATCTGCGTCGGGCCGTAACGCTCGAGGGCCTCTTCGAGTTCGACGCGGATCTCCGGCGGCATCCTTCCGTCCCGGCCCCAGATGAGAATCAGCTCCGCGACATGGCGGAGCTTGATGTTCGTGTGCTGCGAGACGTCCTTCAGCACCGCCCACCCCTCGTCCGGCGCGACGCGGCCGAGGGCGACGATCATCCCGATCGCCTGGTCCACGACGGCGTGCGAGACCATCGCCTCCTTGAGCTGTTCGACTTCCTCTTCCAGCTCGATGATCCTGTCGGTCCCGTCGGCGGGCTCGTGCGGTGTCGCTGCCACGCCACCATGTTCGCCGCTTTGCCTGCCTCGTGCCAGCGAAGCGGAGGGTCGCTCTCCCGGGCCGTTTCGGCGCCACGCCGGGGGTACTCGGCAGGCCCCGGGGCGAATCCGGCTGGACACTGGGACAAGACCGGTGGCCGCCGGTTCGGGCGAGAACCAGGACAGCGACTGCCATGAACCACGATGCGACAAGCTCCAACAGCACGGCCGAGGTCGTGTCCACACATTCCGTGTTCGGCGCACCCTGCTGGGTGAGTCTGACCAGCCGTGATCTCGAAGTCACCCACGGGTTCTACAGCGCCGTGCTGGGGTGGCGGTGGCGGCCCGCCAAGCTGGGCGACCACTTCTGGGTCGCGCTGGCGGACAGCGTGCCGGTGGCCGGGGTCGCGGCGGTCGCCACGATGTGGCAGATGGCCGTGGCCTGGACCCCCTATTTCGCCGTGCCCAGCGCCGACGATGCCGTGGCGCGGGTGCAGGAGCGCGGCGGCACATCGGCCGTCGGCCCGCTCTCCCTGCCGCCGGGACGCGCGGCGCTGCTGGCCGACCGGGACGGTGCGACCTTCGGGGTCTGGGAGGGGGAGCTCCCCTCGAACTGGGAGACCTGGCGCCGCGCCGCGCCCACCTTCATCCGGCTCCACACCCGCGACGCGTTCGACGCCGCCATGTTCTACGGCGAGGTCCTCGAATGGGCGTCGGACCGGGCCGGCTGCTGCGAGGTCCGCTACGAGGGCGGCGAGGTCGTGCTGCGCAGCCGGGGCGACGTCGTGGCGCGGATCGAGTCGGGGGCGTTGGAGGCTGCGCCGGATCCCACGATCCGGCCGCACTGGCAGGTGCACTTCGCCGTCGCGGACGTGGAGGCGTGCGCGCGGGCCGCCGAGCGGCACGGCGGGAGCGTCCTGTCCAAGGGGAGTGACGAGGCTGTACTGCGGGATCCTGACGGGGCACAGTTCACGCTGACTTCGCGGCGTTCCCGCTAGGTCGTGTCCGCAAAGTCCCGTCGTCCGCCCGGAGGGCGGGCCCCGCGGCGTCCGGTGCGTGCTCTCGGCGTGCCGGGCGGAGCCCTTTGTACTGGATGTACTCGGGGCTTCGCCCGGTGCGGCGGTGGGGGCCCCTCCCGCTCGAGCGAAGCCGAGAGCGGGGGGAGCGTGCCAGGCGTCGCGGGGCAGGCGGGACTTTGCGGACACGGCCTGGCGCTCCCGCGCTCCTACCGGCGTTGCCGCGAGGGCGTCGACAGGAGGGCCAGGCTGCGGCGTTCGATCAGAAGAGCGGTGCCTGCCTTGTACTCCGACTCGTCCGAAGGGCCCTGCGGTTCGGAGGTGTCGATCAGTGGGGTCCAGCGGTCGCCGAACGCTGCCTCCGGCAGTTGGAACTCCACCGGCTCCCAGTAGCTGTTGAACAGGAGCAGGAAGGAGTCGTCCACCACCGGGCGGCCGCACCAGTCGGGTTCGGCGATGGCGTCGCCGTTGAGGAAGACGGCGACCGAGTGGGCGTCGGGGTGCTGCCAGTCCTCGTCCGTCATCTCACGGCCGTCCGGCAGCAGCCACACCAGGTCGGGCAGCGGCTGGTCCGGGTGGGTGGCCGTCTCGCCCTTGAAGAAGCGGCGGCGGCGCAGGACGGGGTGAGCAGCGCGCAACCCGATGACGTAACGGGTGAAGTCGGCGAGTGCGCGCTGCTCGTCGGTGAGTCCCCAGTCGACCCAGGAGACGTCGTTGTCCTGGCAGTAGGCGTTGTTGTTGCCGCGCTGGGTGCGGCCCAGTTCGTCGCCGTGGCCGAGCATGGGGATGCCCTGCGAGAGCATCAGCGTGGCGATGAAGTTGCGCTGCTGGCGGGCGCGCAGCCGGCGCACGGCCGGGTCGTCGGTGTCGCCCTCCGCTCCGCAGTTCCAGGACCGGTTGTGGCTCTCGCCGTCCCGGTTGCCCTCGCCGTTGGCCTCGTTGTGCTTGTCGTTGTACGAGACGAGATCGCGCAGGGTGAACCCGTCGTGCGCGGTGACGAAGTTGACGCTGGCGCGCGGGCGGCGCCTGCTGTGTGCGTACAGGTCGGAGGAGCCGGTCAGCCGGGAGGCGAACTCGCCGAGCGAGTCGGGCTCGCCGCGCCAGAAGTCCCGTACGACGTCCCGGTACTTGCCGTTCCACTCCGACCACAGCGGCGGGAAGTTGCCCACCTGGTAGCCGCCCTCGCCGACGTCCCACGGTTCGGCGATCAGCTTGACCCTGCTGATCACCGGGTCCTGCTGGATCAGGTCGAAGAACGCCGAGAGCCGGTCCACCTCGTGGAACTGCCGGGCCAGCGTGGCCGCGAGGTCGAAGCGGAAGCCGTCGACGTGCATCTCGGTGACCCAGTACCGCAGCGAGTCCATGATCAGCTGGAGCACGTACGGGTGCCGCATCAGCAGACTGTTGCCGGTGCCGGTGGTGTCGTAGTAGTGCGCCCAGTCGCCGTCCACGAGGCGGTAGTAGGAGGCGTTGTCGATGCCTCGGAAGGAGAGGGTGGGGCCCCGTTCGTTGCCCTCGGCGGTGTGGTTGTAGACGACGTCGAGGATCACTTCGAGGCCGGCCTCGTGCAGGGCCTTCACCATCGACTTGAACTCGTTGACCTGCTCACCGCGGGTGCCGTGGGCGGCGTAGGCGTTGTGCGGCGCGAAGAAGCCGATCGTGTTGTAGCCCCAGTAGTTGGACAGCCCCCGGTCCAGCAGCACGCCGTCCTGGACGAACTGGTGCACCGGCATCAGCTCGACGGCGGTCACCCCGAGGGACGTCAGATGCCCGATGGCGGCGGGGTGGGCGAGCCCGGCGTAGGTGCCACGCAGTACCGGCGGGACGTCGGGGTGGGTGGCGGTCATGCCCCGTACGTGGGCCTCGTAGATGACGGTGTCGGCGTACGGCCGTCTGGGCGGGCGGTCGTCGCCCCAGTCGAAGTACGGGTCGGTCACGACGCCGAGCATGGTGTGCCCGGCGCTGTCGCCGGGGGACGGGGCGCCGGGGGTGCGCTCGAACAGCGAGGCGTGGTTGTCCACCTGGCCGTCGACGGCCCGGCTGTACGGGTCGAGCAGCAGCTTCGCCGGATTGCACCGGTGACCGAGGCCCGGGTCCCAGGGGCCGTGCACCCGGTAGCCGTAGCGCTGTCCCGGGCCGACGCCGGACAGATAGCCGTGCCAGACGAAGCCGTCGACCTCGGTGAGCGGAATCGGGGTGTGCCGGTCCTTGTCGTCGACGAGGACGAGCTCGACACGGTCGGCGACCTCGCTGAACAGGGCGAAGTTGGTGCCCTGTCCGTCGAAGGCGGCTCCCAGCGGGTAGGGGTGCCCGCTCCAGGCGGGCACCCCTTTGCTGCGCTTTCGCGCGGTCACCGGGCTTCCTCCAGGATGCCGTCCCGGATGCCCGCCGCGTCGGCGATGGCCGTGACCGGCACCTCGCGGGGCACCTGAAGTGCCTCCCGCAGGTGGGGCGCCGGGGCGGCCGGCACGAGCGGGGCACGTTCGCCGGCGCGGGCGCGCTGCGAGAACCAGATGACCTTGGCTCCGGTCTCGGTGGCGCAGCACCCCCAGCCGTCGCTCATCGCGGCGAGGTGCTGCAGGCAGGCACGCAGCTCGTGGTCCGGGCGCAGGGCACGGTTGTTGTCGCCGATGGCGGTGATGAGGTGCTGGCCGTTCCACCACATCTCGATCGAGGTGTTCTTGTCCCTCGCATGTTCGTCGATGGCCCGCAGCAGCATCTCCGTGCCGTGGCGGACGGGCTCGACAAGCGTCTCCAGGTCCCAGTACCGGAGGTGAGCGGCCAGAATTCGGCTGACCTGACCCACCCGTTCGGGGCTCACTTCCACGTCGAGGTGGTAGTAGCAGGGCACTGCGGTCTTCACCGTCGTTACCTCCTCACCGCGAAAGCTCCCGCTCTCCTCGCCCCTGCGGGACGGGCCCCGAGTACGGAGCGTGAGCGCTGATCGCTTCTGAGTGACTCCAGGGTGGGGGCGGTAGGCCATTCGTGCAACAGGAGCAGATCCCTGAGGTAGTTGAAGATCCAACAGGACGCTGAGTCGTCGACCGTGCACCATGTGTGAAGACCTCGATAACCCGTAACGGAACCCGTGCGTGCGCGCACGGGTTTCCGCCCGACGGTCGGGAGACGCGTCATCGAGTCCGAACCGGAAGGTGAACGGCGCCATGCTGCTACCGGCCAAAGCCGAAGTCGCCCGGCAACTGCGGCGATATCGGGCCTGGGAACGCGCCATGCTCGCGGCCCCGGCCGACCTCACGGTCCGCGCCACCTTCGAGGACACCGGCTACACCCTCTGCGTGCTGATGGGAAAGCGCTGCGCACGCGAAGCCGCCGACGCGGCCGAACGCTATCTGCGCATCACTCCGGCCGCCTACCTCAGCGAGCTGGACGAACGGCCGCGCACGGCGAGCGTCTCGGCGCGGCGCGGCCCGCCGGGAACACGGCGGCGGAGTTTCCACGCGGGGAGGTAGACCCCTTCCGGCGCAGCCTGAATCCCCCGGCCGGGCCTGGTGCCCGGCCTCGAGCACGGTGGAGGTGAACCATGGGCAGGACCAAGAGCAGGACCGGTGCCGGTACCGGGACCATCGGCCGCATCCCGGTACGGGACGTACGGCCGGCCGTGGAGTGCGGCAGGCACCCGGCCAAGGCCGTCGTGGGAGAGACCTTCGAGGTCACCGCCACCGTGTTCCGCGAGGGCCATGACGCCGTCGCGGCCAACGTCGTACTGACCGACCCGGACGGCCGGCCCGGCCCCTGGACGCCCATGCACGAACTCGCCCCGGGCAGCGACCGCTGGAGCGCCAAGGTGACCCCGGCGACCATGGGCCGCTGGACGTTTCACGTGGAGGCGTGGAGCGATCCGGTCGCCACCTGGCGCCACCACGCCCAGATCAAGATCCCCGCCGGGATCGACGTCGGACTGGTCCTGGAGACGGGCGGCGAGCTGTACGAACGAGCGGCGTCCGGGGTGCCCGACAAGACGGAGCAGGCGACGGTGCAGGCCGCCGCGGACGCGCTGCGGGACGACTCACTGCCGCCCGAGTCACGGCTGGCGGCGGCGTTCGCGGCGAACGTCGACGCGGTGTTGGGGCGGTATCCGCTGCGGGACCTGGTCACCGCCTCCGACCCGCTGCCGTTGCTGGTGGAGCGGGAGCGGGCCCTGTTCGGTTCCTGGTACGAGTTCTTCCCCCGCTCCGAGGGCACCCCCGAGCAGCCCCACGGCACC
>NZ_JBVKBY010000009.1:0-438437 GCF_055656945.1 Streptomyces sp. NPDC111606 | reverse complement strand
CCAAATTCCCCAAAGCCGCGGCCCACTTGGACGCTGGCCAGCACGATCTGCTGGCCTTCACCGCCTTCCCGCGTGAGATCTGGCGGCAGATCTGGTCGAACAATCCGCAGGAACGCCTGAACAAGGAGATCCGCCGCCGCACCGACGTGGTCGGCATCTTCCCCGACCGCACCGCCGTCATCCGGCTCGTCGGAGCGGTGCTGGCCGAGCAGAACGACGAGTGGACCGAGGCCCGCCGTTACATGGGACTCGACCTGCTGGCCAAGGCCCGCCTCCACCCGATCGAGTCAGAAAACGACGAGACCGACCTGCCCACCGAACTCACCGCATAGCCTCAAAAACGAGATCGCCGAGTGGCCGTCGATACACCACTCCAGCGGACGTGACCGTCGAGAACGCGGTGCCCACCACCGAGTGCGATTTCGAGCGCCATGGACATCGCGCTCGGGTTTCCCGCTGCACTGCTAGCCGGCATCTCTGGAGCTGCGGGTGTGGCGTCGCCGGATGCTCGTTCCTGCGGGGCTGGCCCTCGTCTCCTCTGGCTTCTCAGCAGGGGCGGGGTTCCTCCGTAGCGACGTAGGACGCGCGAAGAACCGCCCGCAGCCGACTGGCGTGAGCTGCGCTCGAAGCGCGAGCCCGCCTCCTTTGGACCGCCACCGCGCGCGGGTGGCCTGTTCACTGTCCAACTCGCGCAGGGTGCAGGTAGGCGAGGTGGAGGCCGCACAACTCGCCAATGCGGAAGCCCCCGTCGCTCAGCCACTCGACCACGACCTGGTCGCGGGCGGAGTTCACCTCTTCCAACAAGACCTCGGGCGCCGTCCGGCATCATCTTCTTGTGCCGGAGCTTCAGCGCGTTCGGCGCGAGCGGGTTCGCGTCCATGCTGAGGGCGCGGGGCAAGCGCGGTGTTGATGCCGAGCTCGGCCTGCCGCAGGTCGAGGCCCTTCAAGCAGGCGGCCGCTCCGGGCAGTGGCCGTGGCCGTCTGCCCCATCGCAGATCGCGTGCACGCCAAGTAGGGGCCCATCGAGCTGGCCACCTGGGTACGGCGAGGTGGGGCCGTCGGCGACTCTGTTTGACCGTGTCCCGAAGCCATTGGGATCATCGGAACGTGCCGCGAAGCAGGTCGTCCGGCACCCAGGCGGCCCGCCACCACTCCTGTGCTGGTTCCGTGCTGACTTCGAAGGCCGGAATCACAGAACATCGCAGGTCCTAGCTCCGACAGGATGAGTTGTCGTACCAGTCGATAGTTGTTCCGATGAAGCTCGCTGCTGCAATCTTCCGCATTTCGCGAAGTGTTGGAGCGCGCGCTGCACGTGCGGTCATATCGGTCACTTCCGGGCGGGGGCCAGGGTGCTTTGGGTGCTGCTCAGGCTAGAAATGGCCGCAGCGTTGTCCCATGTGGTGTGAGCCCATACTTTGATGCCGTCTGGTGGTGCTGCAGGCTGTAGAGGATGGCTTGTTGTCGCACCTGTCGGCACCGGTTGTCATCTGTGGTGACCCGTACCGTGCTGGTTTGACGGGTGCTCGACGCTGGCCTGCTGCATAGTCGCGCTCGCTCCGGGACGTCCTGGATGGCGCTCTTTGAATCTCCTGAGGTGTCGCTCCTCGGTTGGCCAAACTTGCTCAGGTGACCTCCCCACCCATTGCGGGCTCGTCCTGGGACGGTCACCCATGGAGAGGGACCGCCCGATAGCCCGTCAGGTCCGGGTGGTGTGTAGTTGCACATGCCGTAGCGGCATGTGGTGTCGTCGAGGGCACCACAGCACGAAAGGTCCTGTCTGCGATGTACCCTTCCGCCAGGCCTCCCCGCGAGGTCAAGATCGGCGATGCCGCCGCCTTCGCCGGAACCACCCCGCGCGCCATTCGTCACTACCACCAGATCGGTCTGCTGCCGGAGCCCGAGCGAGGCGGAGACGGACGCCGCCGCTACGGCTATGACGACATGATCCGCCTGCTGTGGATCCGCAAGATGTCCGAGGCCGGCATCAGCTTGGACGACATGCGGGCCGCCTTCGACGAAGCCCGGGACGTTGAGGACATTCTGGGCCGGCTGGAGGAGACCCTGGCTGCCCAGGAGGCCGACATCAAGCGTCAGAGGGCGGCAGTCCAGCGGCTGCGGGTCGTGGGCAGCCCACTGGGCTTGCTGTCCCCGTTGGTCACAGACCGGCTCAGCCACCTGCCTTCTGGCGCAGTGCGCCCCTCCGACCTGGACGCCCTGCTGGTCACGGAACGGATCTTCGGGCCGCTGGGAGCCGCAATTCAGGCCAGCGTGTTCATCACCCTGGCGACCCATCCCGGCCTACGGGCCGAGGCAGACCGCCTCGACGCGGCTGACGCCGCTCTCGATGACACCGTTGATCCCTACGACCCGCAGGTCGAGGAACTCGCCGCGCAGCACTGCGCCCACCACAAGGCCCTGCTCCAGGCCATTGAAGCCGACGGACTGGACGTGGCTGAGGAGAAGCTCTTCGAGATCTACGACGCCGAGGCGAGCGGCGAGGAGGACGCCCAGATGAGTGCCTTCGAAGCGGTGACCAGGATGCCCTATGGCTTCTCCGCGGCCCGGACGCGGTGCATGGAACTCACGGCGCGGCTCCTTGGCGGGGACCTCTCCGCAGGCAGCTGATCGCTGGTGTGGCCGTGCGTGAGGATTCCGGATTGCCCGCCGACACGCAGCCGGCATCTCGACACGGCCGCACCCTCCATGTGCGGGAACCCAAGCCGCCGATCTCGTCAACTCCTCGACCAGATCGCGCAGTTCAGCGATCTCCTCTCGCGCGGCAGCCTCCCGCCGATCGAGCTCCTCCAACCACGACACCATCGCCGCCTCCAGGACCGCGTCCTGGGAGACGACGATCCGCCGTCCGCCCACGAACGGCACGGCGCACGGCACCACCAGCTCACTGCAGAAGAGCCGCACCCATTGGACCGGGGCGTCGCCAGGTAAGTGCCCGCCCAGGGGTGTGTCGTTCTCTCGAAGGCACACTGGCCAAAGCCGCCTGCCCGGGGTGGTGTCGCCGGCCACGGCGACTTGTGGTCGTACATGCTGACCTCCAAGGGACGGTCGGTCGGCGACGACACCGGTGCTTGTCAGTGCGGCCCTCTACGCCCGGGCTTGTGACACCACTTTTTGAACTGCCGCGCCATGCGGCCGGCTCGTGGCCGTACACGACCGCACGCTCCTGCGCCGCTGGTGCGACCGTACGGTCTACTGGGCCGACAGCACCGGCGGCTCCCCCTCAGAACAAGGGCACATGAGCCCGGCGCAGGCGGCTCATCGCCCCTTGCGCCAGTGCTCGAAGCGCGGCCCGGGCGTGAACTCCATGCTGTACGAGGGAAGTTCCTCAGCGAGCAGTCTGCGCAGAAATTCGACCATGCCGCAGGGGACGACCTCGCAGGTCTCCGAGCCATGACGGGCGAAGAGCAGGACGGGCCACTTGTCGGGGTCCGGATCGCTGGTCAGCCAGCACAGGATGTCGGCGTGGGAGGTGTAGCCCCAGGCGAGGATGTGGTCCGGGTCCAGGTTGAGACCCTCCTGGTCGGTGCCCTCCTCCTCCCAGGTCAGACGGGCGTTTCCCGTCTCGTCCTCGAAGTCGTCAGGGGAGTGCTCGTGGGCCCCGGTGGGAAACGGCCCGAGGATTGCGAGCTCGCCGATCTCCTCCTCCGAGCCGATCCCGCCGACGCCGTACACGGCCATGAAGTCCATGTAGTCCCGGGGGAACCCGGTCCCCCACCGCGCCTCGGCCGCCTCCCAGTCGATGTCCTCGCCCGCGCCGGGAGGCGGAGGCAGCAGCTGCCGCAGCGCCGTCATCCCCGTTGATTCGTTCATACCGGTCCCGCCTTCGAGCAGGTTTGCGAGCCTCCAGTATTCCAGTGGACTTCTCCACTCCCGGCGGCCGCCTACCCAAGGCTCAGTGACGCACGAGCAAGGTCAGGCCTTCATGACCGATGTCGGGTTGGTGCAGCGCGAGCCAGCCTGGCCGCGCTTTTGCGTGGTGGCGCCGACGTTGCGCGGATCGATCCAGAGGCGTCCGCAGGCGAGACTCACGCCCGCCATGGCCTCGTTCGGGATCGTGCCGTCGATCCCGGGTTTCGAAGTCGGCTTCGTCCATGCAGAGTTCTTCTTCGGGGAGCGGGTCGCCGGTCCATTCCGGGCAGCTTCCTGAGGCGTATCGCCGGCGGATACGGCCTTTGTGGGCGACCACCCAGACATCGGAGCCTTCCGCCGAGTCCTCACAGAACATCTGTGCCTGCCCACAGTGGGCCCTCAGTCGTTCGACCGCGCCCATCCACTCGTCCCACTCGAGGCCCAGCAGACCGACGAGGTTGCCGAAGATCAGTCGCCATCCGTCGAGTTCAGGTGTGATGAAAGTGGGGAGCGCGCTCTTGCGAAGCGGTAGGTCCTAGAAGTCGGCGCCCTCACCGGGTGAGACAGGGAAACGGTCGTGCAGGCCGAGCGCCTCGAAAAGCCCCTCGTACTTCTCGGCGGGGACTGCAAACCACCAGCCGCGAGGATCCAGAGGAGAGGGTTCTTCGTCGGCGGACTTCACCTGTGCCCGGCGCTCCAGGAGCACCCTGTCCTGGGCATCGAGGCAGTCGATCAAACCGGTGGCGATGAGTTCGTCCAGCCTGCTGCCGGTCATGGACGTGATCCTATGCAGCCTCGGCTGACAGTTGTCGGGGGCCTGGCGAGGGCGTGGAAGCAGATGCGGAGGAGGCCGGCTTAGCGGAACAGCGTGGTGAGGACGGCCTTTGTCGAGCGGGCTCCGGTGCACTCCGCGAGAGCGAGGCTGTCGAGGACGACGCCGCTCCCGTCGCACAACCGGTGGACGTGCTGGACCGTGGATGCACGCCAGGGCAGGGGGCACACTCAGACCCGCTGGATGACCTCCAGCGGGTCTGAGTGGCCGGCGGAAGCAGCGATTGCTCAGCCGCTCACCATCTGCTAGGGGATGGAGTCGAGGACCTGGCACCCGTGTTCGCGCATCAGCTCAATGACCCGGGCGGCCATGGCGTCGTCCTCGATGAGCAGGGCACGCTGCGTTTGGGCGTTGTAAATGGCCTCGCCGGCATCTGTGCGAATGACGACCCAGCCTTCCTCTGTTCCGTTCCAAAGAAAGGCGTACTCGTCGGCTTCAGCGATCACTTGAGTTGGCTCCATTCTGAGATGCCGTCCTTGGTGAAAGTGGTCACCAGGCCGTTGCGCCCGACAGGGACGATCTTCGAGGATCTCATCGGTGAGCCGGCTGCCTGGAACAGGCCCAGGAGTGCCTTGTCCTGGGCACTCGGTGAGACGCTACCGCGAGGGTGCGTGTGGTACACGAGGATGCTGTCCCCGCGGACAGGTATCTCTACGCGGTTGTGAACGCCGGAGTAGAGGAAGTACTCGCCGCCCGTTCCCTTGGCACCAGGACCGAGCCCATAGATCACGGCGAACTCGACACCGTGCTTGACGGTCAGGTTTTCCAACTCGGTGACGGTCGGTCGCTTGCTGAGGGCGACGCCTGCGAAGCCCGGCAGGCCCTCGCCCTTACGGGCTCCGTACAGGAGCCGTGTCACAGCGCCAGCGCCGTCGCGGACGCCCTCAAGGGGCAGGTGCCACGCGGCTTCGTCGTCCTGAAGGCGGGCACCGACCCCGACCCGAAGGAGGTCGAGGCGGAACTGGTCCGCCTCGTGCGCGAGCGAGCGTCATCGAGACCCTGCGCCCGCTGCTCCCGAGTGCCGCGGAACCCGCGGGAGAAACGGACTCGCGGACACGGCGGATCCGAATGGGCGCGTCACATCGGCACCACAGGCAAGCCACCGCACCTTGCCGATCATGTGTGTACCGCATGGCCAACGGCCAGGTGTGTGGGGTGGCCTCGGATGACGGCGACTGGGAGGCTCACGTCTCGCTTCCGCCGCTGTCCACAGCCTGCCGGGGGAGCCAGATCTGGCCCGTCACGCGGTCCGGGTGCCAGGAGCCGACCGGGCCGTACGCCACGTACTGGCGCACTGCGTCGTGGAGTCGGTACAGGAGCCGGCCGCCGGCGGCCGGCTCGACCGGGTGCACCATCTGACGGTCAATGAGATCGTCGAGGAGATCAGCGGCCAGTCCTCGTGACGGTGTCACATGAGTCACCATGTCGTCGACACCGAAGTCACCGTTCACCGTCCTCAGCCGCTGTAACGCGGTCCTGACCGAGGAGGGCAGTGAGCTGTAGCAGGCCGCGACGCTGGCCTCCAGCGACAGATCGCCGATGTGCAGGAAGCGGAGCCGGTCCTGCTCGTTCGTCAGCCGGTCCGCCAGATCACGCAGCGACCGGTGCGGTCGCGCCGACAGCCACAGCCCGGCGATGTGCAGGGCCAGTGGCAGCCCTCCGCAGAACCGCAGCACACTCGACGCGGCCGATCGCTCCGCGCCCGTGCGCGCGGGTCCGAGCAGGTCCTCCAGCACCTGGAGGGCGTCCACATCGCTCAGGACGCCGATGTGCCTACGGAACTGGGCGGTGAGCGCGGGAAGTTCGCGGCGCGCGGCCACCAGTACGGCGCTGCGCGAACCGTCCACCAGCAGCGGCCGTACCTGCGCCTCGCTGTCGGCGTTGTCCAAGACGACGAGGACGCGCCTCCTGCTCAGCGCGTCCCGCAGCCGGGCAGCTGCTTCCTCCGGATGGCCTGCCGCCGGCCCGGCACCGAGGGAGCGCAGCACGCGGGGGACGATCTCGTCCGGCGTCAGCGGCGTAGAGGACGCTCCTGGATGGAGGTCCACGAAGACCTGTCCGTCCGGGAACCGGTCGCGTACGCAGTGCGCCGCCTCAAGGACCAATGATGTCTTCCCCGCGCCGGGCGGCCCGACGACCACGGCGGGCCGCCCGGTGTCGCCGTGCTCCGTGGCGGACAGGTGCAGCCGCAGCGAGGCGACGTGCGTCGTGCGGCCGACGAGGTGATGGCGGGGCGCCGAGGGAAGCTCGGCGGGGACGAGACCGGGTGGTGGCTGCCGCTGCGCGGCGCCGGGTCTGCGCATCAGCCGCCCGACCTCGTCCGGGGGCAGCGCGAGGGCCTTGGCAATCAGCAGCAGGGACTGCTTGCGGGGGCGGGAGGTGTGGCCGGTCTCGAGGTTGCGGATGGCCCGCACACTCACCCCGGACCGTTCCGCGAGGTCCTCCTGGGTCAGGCAAGCCGCCTCACGTGCGGTGACCAGGGCTTCCGCGAGTGTTGTCGACAACGATATCTGGTTCACGGGAGGCAGGCCTCCGCTCGCGGGGCGGCGGCCGGCGAACGGCCGTGGAACCAGGTTTTGCTCGCCCCCGCCGGGTGGTCAGCGACCCCGGCCGGCTTCGGCACGGCGGCCGGCGAGCGCCCGGGGATCCTGGGGCGTGCCCCTCGAGGATTGCCGGCGGCTGGTGGTCGGTCGGCTTCGGCCGATGTCGGGGCTGCTTCGGTTCGGCTGGTGAGAACACCCTGTCGTGTCACGACTTTCCCAGGGTTGGCGGGGCGGGACTGGTCCGCAGGGGCTCGGTCGTGGGGGCCGGCCTGAGGGCTCAGCGTTCTGCGCGGTTACGGCCGCCGCACAGGGGCGGGCCGTGTCGGGAACCGGTCGCGCGATCAGCGGGCGGCAGCGTGCAGGGTCGCCGTGAGCGTGGGGGCGCGAACAACGAGGTGGAACGGTCGGGACCGGACGGCGACTCAGTCGGGCACCCGGTCCGCCATGGGCACCAAGGTCACTACGAACTTGTAGCGGGAGCCGCGGTACACGGAGCGGACCCACTCCACCGGTCTGCCCTCGGTGTCGTGCGAGTGCCGGGACAGCAGCATCATCGGAAGGCCAACGTCCGTCGCGAGCAGCCTGGCCTCGTACGGGGTCGCGAGCGAGGTCTCGATGCCCTCCTCGGCCTCCGACAGACGCACGCCGTACACCTCGGCGAGCGCCGTGTACAAGGACCTGTACTTGGCCAGCGACTCGCGCAGGTCGGGGAAGCGCCGTGCGGACAGATGGGTCGTCTCGATTGCCATGGGCTCGCCACCGGCCAGCCGCAGCCGCTCGATCCGGACCACCCGCTCACCGACATCGATGTCGAGCAGGCGGGACAGTTCCTCGTCGGCCTCGATGTGACGCATGTCGAGGATGCGCGAAGCCGGTTCGAGACCCTGGGCCTGCATGTCCTCAGTGTGGGAGGTGAGTTGGAGGACGCGATAGAGCTTCGGCCGTGCAATGAACGTGCCCTTTCCCTGGATCCGGTCCAGCCGGCCCTCACCGACGAGCTCCTGCAGCGCCAGTCGGACGGTGGTGCGCGAGGTGTTGAGCCGGACGGCGAGTAATCGCTCGGCCGGCATGCGTGAACCCGGCGCCAGCGACTGCGCGATCGCGAGGACCTGCTGCTTCACGCGGTAGTACTTCGGCACCCGTGCGACGCCACCGGGCATGTCGGTGTCGTCCTGAACGATGCTCACGTCGGTGGTCATGACCTGCCTTCCGGGTGCTCTCGCAGGTGATTCGTTATAGCCCTCAACTTGCCCTTGGTCTAGTCCAAATGGGTGGCGGCGTGTCGCGGGGGAGGCGGATCCGTGATCTCCCGGGAGTGGCCAAGGCGGCCTCCCGGGCCGTCGCGGCGCACCGAAAAGTCTAGGCCAACTCCCTTACGGGCCCACGGCCTTCAGCTTCGTCCGGCGTGGCGGCAGGCGACGCCGTGGCCGCAACGCAAACGCGGCGAAACAGGGGCACGGGGCCGGCGCGTCGCCACGCACGGCGCGGCCCGGGTCTGCGGAGCGGCCAACAACAGGCAACTGGCAGGCAGTTCGCGGCAACTTCGCCGCGTTGCGATTGACACCATGAATTGGTCCAGTCCACTTTGAAGGAACCTCAGTTCGATCAGTTGCGGCCTGGAGTTCCCCTCGGCCACTGAGGACTCGAGCCTTGGAGTGATCGCATGCCGACATCCGACCCCTACCTGTACCGCGCCCCGACCCGGCGCCCCTATTTCAGCGCCGACGGCGAGACCTACCTCGCCCAGACGCAGCTGAGAGAGATCGAGAAGTCGCAGCCGCTACGCGTGCTGTCGGAACAGGACTTCGCCTTCTGGCAGGCGTACGGATACGTCGTGGTGCGCAACGCCGTCTCGCCGGGCGAGGCCAAGAGCCTGTACGAGTTCGCCTGGGAGTTCCGGGGACTGGACCCGGACCGGCCCGAAACCTGGTACGAGGAACGCGAGTTCCGCTCGGACCTCGACCGCGACCTGCACGTCTACGGCTTCGTCGAGGCGTACCACCACCAACTGATGTGGGACACCCGGCAGACGCAGCGGGTCTACGATTCCTTCGCCGACGTCTGGGACTGCGACGAGCTGTGGGTCACCCTCGACCGGCTGAACCTCAACCCGCCCAACCGCGGCAGCCGTTCGCGTTCCCTCATCGCGCCGACCGACGAGGGCTTCGACATCGAGCTGCACTGGGACGTCGACACCACACTGGGCGTGCTGCCGCAGCGGGTGCAGGGCATCCTGGCCCTCAACGACACCCAGCCCGAACTCGGCGGATTCCAGTGCGCACCCGAGTTGTTCCGGCAGTTCGAACAGTGGCGGATCGCGCAGCCGACCGGCCGGGACCCGATCAGGCCCGCGATCGACCGCGCCGAGTTCCCCGTCGTACGGCCCGACCTCCAGGCCGGTGACCTGCTGATCTTCAACGGACTCCTGGCCCACGGAGTCGCGCCCAACACTTCCGACCACGGCGTCCGCGCCGTGCAGTACCTGTCGATGATGCCGGCGCTGGAAGAGCACGAGGACCTGCGACGCTCCCGCGTCGAGTCGTGGCGCACGCTCAGCACCCCCGACTGGAACGGCACGCTGCTCGGGGACGCCGACCGGCACGAATCGCTCCGGTACGGCGCCGCCACGCTCGACGACCTCGGCAGCAAACTCCTGGGACTCGACTCGTGGAGCGAACGAGAGAGCGCCAAGTGAACCGACGAACCAGCACCGACCGGATCTGCCTGGCGCTGCCCACCAACAGGGCGTGCTCGGACGCCATCGTGGGCCTCGGCGAGGAGGCCGCGTACGCGGCCCGCACCTTCGGCACCGAGGTGCACCTGCTCATCCTCGACTCCTGCGACGAGACCACGCGGGCCGAGCACGCCCGCGTGGTGGCCGGCCTGCCTGCCACCCCGAACGTGATCGTCCACCACCTCGACGAGGCACGTCAGCGGGACTTCCTGCGCCGTACGATCCAGCGCTCCGACGTCGCCGTGCCCAAGCTGCTGCTCGGCCTCATGCTGCCGACCGCACTCTCCTACGGCGCCTGCACCAACCGCGCCTTCCTGATCGCCAGTGCCCTCGGGTGCCGGTCCGTGCACCGTAGGGACTCGGACTGCACCTACCAAGTGCTGGACGGCGAACAGATCTTCCCCATCCACCACGAGCTGTCCTCGCTCGGCAAGCCCGCCGCCGAGGCATCGGCCGTCGTGACCGAGACCGTCCTCGCCGCCGAACACGGCCACCGTCCGGTATCCATGGTCGGGGCCTCCTTCATCGGCGAACCGTCCGTGGACATCGCCGAGATCGAGCAGCTCGACGCGGGCGTCTACCGCGATGTCGTCAGCCTGTGGGCACCCGTCGGCTGGTCGGACGAGCAGAAGGATCAGCTGGTCGAGGAGTCCTTCAAGGGCGCCGGAACCACCCCCTTCACCGCAGACCACTCCACCCTGACGCTGGTCGACCCCATGCGGGTGGACATGAGCAACATCGGCTTCGACCACGACGTGTACGAGCGGGTGCCGCTGCCACCGGCGACCGACACCATCGGCAGCGACTACTTCCTCATCCACCTTGTGCACGACGCCGCGCTTCCCGGCGTGCTGCACAACCGCCACATCGAGAACTTCTACACGCCCTTCCGGCGCACCGACGCGGGCTTTCGCGCCTACCAGATGCGGTTCGTGAAGTTCCTGCTGTCGATGCTCTACTTCAACGACGTCTACGAGCGGATGGGCGCGGCCGGTGCCGCATTGCTGGACGAGCGGGAGCACGTCCGCGGCGACGTGATCTCCGGCTTCCTGCGCGACAGCGCAGCTCTGGACCGGACGGAGAACATCTGGCGCCTGGACCGGGTCAGCACCTCGTACCGCAAACTGGGCGGCCGCTACGCCAAGTTCGCCGACCGGATGGACGCGCGCCGGGATCAGCTGCTGGACAAGGCACGGCGGGACACGGAGGACTTCGCGCTGCTGATCGACGCCTGGCCCGCGCTGGTGCGCGCCGCCCGGGAGACCGGCCTCGGGAGTGCGGACGCGTGAGTGTGGACCTGGGCGCCCGACTGGCCTCCGCCCTGGCCGCCGCGTCGTCGGACTGCGTCGTCTTCGATCTCACCGGGGTCGGGAACCAGTACGACCACCTGGTGCGCGAACTGCCCGGCGTCATCATCCGGTTCGCGATGAAGGCGTGCCCGGTCGACGAGGTGCTGACCTGCCTCGCCGACCGGGGCGCCGGCTTCGACGCGGCGAGCCCCGCGGAGATCGAGCAGGCGCTGCGGCTCGGCGTACCCGCGGGCCGCATCCACTACGGCAACACCGTGAAGTCCGACGCGAGCATCGCCGAGGCCCACCGGCTCGGCGTGCGGACCTTCGCCACGGACAGCGTGCAGGACGTGGCGGCCGTCGCCGCGCACGCCCCCGGCGCCCGCGCGTACTGCCGCCTCGCCACCAGCGGGGAAGGCGCCCTGTGGGGCCTGAGCCGCAAGTTCGGCTGCTCGCAGGACGACGCCGTCCGTGTGCTGACCGCGGCCCATGCTGCCGGACTGACCCCTGCGGGGCTCTCGGTGCACGTCGGCTCGCAGCAGATGACGTACGAGGCATGGCGCCAGGCCGTCGACCAACTGGCCGACACCATGGTGGCGTTGCGCGAGCAAGGAATCGTGCTCGACCACGTCAACCTCGGCGGCGGACTGCCCGCGCTCGGCTACCTCGACCGGCACGGCCGCGGGCTGGAGCCCCCGCTGGACAAGATGTTCGCCGTTCTGCGCGAGGGCATGGACGAACTGCGGCGCCTCAACGCGGCGCCCCTCGACTTCGTCATGGAACCCGGCCGCCATCTGGTCGCCGATCACGGCGCGATCCGTGCGCACGTCTACCGGCTCACCGAGCGGCGACAGCCCGACGGCGAGCTCGTGCACTGGCTGTACCTGAGTTGCGGAAAGTTCAACGGCCTCTACGAGATGGACGAACTCTGCCACCGGCTCGTCTTCCCCGGCCACCTCGACGGCGAGTTCGTCGCCGCCGTCGTGGCCGGTCCGACATGCGACAGCGACGACGCCTACGGGACCGCGCACCGGCTCGTGCCCAAGGAGCTGGCGTCCGGAGACCCGGTCTGGGTCCTGTCCGCCGGCGCCTACGCCACCAGCTACATGACACAAGGCTTCAACGGCTTCGGACCGCTGCCGCACACGACGACACACGACGGGATCGGGCGTACGGGGGCGGCGGCGTGAGCGGGGGAGTGGCGGGCCTCGACGAGCGCATCCGGCCCGTGCGCGACGGTGACTGGCCGGGCATAGCCGCCCTGGAGGCGGCGGCCTACGCGGGCAGTTCCCTGACCGAGGGCCGGGCGGCGCTCGAGTCGAAAGGGCGCGCCTCGCCGGACACCTGCTTCGTACTCGACCTCGACGGGCACGTGGCGGGGTACGTGCTCTCGCTGCCGTACCCGATGTACCGGTACCCGGCGCTGGCCAGGTCCGACGAGCCGGTACACGACTCGCGCAACCTCCACCTGCACGACATCGTCGTCGCACAGGAACAGCGGGGCAGGGGCTGGGGCGGCGGACTGCTCGCCCGGCTGACGGCCGCCGCGCGACCGCGGTTCCAGCACATCTCGCTTGTCGCCGTCGACGGCATGGCCAACTTCTGGGCCGCGCACGGCTACCGGGTCCAACCACGGGTCCGGCTCCCGGAGAGCTACGGCGACAAGGCCGTGTACATGTCCATCCCGGTGCCCGGCAGCGGTACCAGCCCTTCGAAGGAGGTGGCCCGGTTCCCGTGCCCCGTGTCCTAGACGACTTCAGACGTACGCAGTTGGCGATCGCGGCGCTGTTCTGTTTCCTCGGGTTCCAGTACGCCACCTGGATCTCCCGGATCCCCGCCCTCAAGACGCGCCTCGACCTGAGCGCCGCGGAAGTGGGCCTGTTGCTCATGGTCACCGGGGCGGGCGCGGCGGCTTCCTTCCCGCTCGTCACGTTCCTGATGAAGCGCCTCGGCGCGCGCCGCCTCGCCCTGCTGTCCGGGCTGGCCCTGGTGGCGATCCTCCTGGCGCTGTCCGTAGCCCCCAACTACCCCCTGACGCTAATGATCCTCTGCGTGGACGGCGTGGCGGTCGGCTGCCTGAACGTGGCGATGAACGCGCAGGGCGCCGCCCTCGAGGCGGCCCACGGACGTACGGCGATGACGCAGCTGCACGCCACCTTCAGCGCCGGTTCGTTCCTGGCCGCCCTGGTGTCGTCCGGCATGACCGCGCTGACCTCCGGCATCGTCACCCACTTCGCCGCCGCGTCAGCCGTACTCCTACTGCTCCTCGCCTGCGCGCGCCCGCGCCTGCTCCCCGACGACGCCCCCGCTGAGGAGCCGGCCGGGCCTACGGCCGGGCAGGAGGAGGGCAAGCGCCGCCGAAGGATGGCCAGGCCGACACGGGTGATGCTCTGGCTCGGCTGCACCATGGTGTTCGTCGAGGTGGTCGAAGGCTCGATGAACGACTGGTCCGCGCTCTACCTGAAGGACGTCGCCGGCGCATCGGCCCAGGTCGCTCCACTGGGCATCGCCGTCATCTCGGTCGTCATGGTCCTCGCGCGCCTCTTCGGTGACGGCTGGCGCAGCCGCTGGGGCGACGCCGTCGTCGTCCGCGTCGGCAGCGCCGTGGCCGGCCTCGGACTGGCCCTGGCACTGCTGGCCGGCGGCGTAGTGCCCGCTCTCCTCGGCTTCGCATTTGTGGGACTGGGCGTGGCCGCCGTGACGCCGTGCCTCTACGTCGCCGCCGCAGCCGAAGGCCCGGACGCCCTGTCCCTGGTCGCCGCCACGGGAACCACCGGACTCCTCGTCGGTCCCGCGCTGATCGGCTTCGTCGCCGAAGCCAGCGACCTGACCTGGGGCATGGCCGTCGTAGCAGCCTCAGCCGTCATCGTCTCCCTGTGCACGACCCGCCTGCAATGGGCCCCCGCCAAGGCCTCGTCCGAGGGGAGCATGAAGACGGAGGTGGTCGAAGAGGGGGCCGCGTAAGCGTCTTGTCGGGGCGGAAGGTGTGCGCTGCCGCCCCCGACAGGCCCTGTCCCGGCGACTGGACCCGGAAGGAAGACGTGCGGAACGTCCTCGTGGCACCGGGGCCCGTGGCACCGTGGAACGCACCCGAGCGGGAGGGAACGGGCGGCTGCAGGTCCTGCCTACGCGCTCACAGCAGCTAGAACCAGAGAGCCGGGACACGCCAGGCCGAGAGCCCGCCGAGGTCGCAGGCGAGAAACAAATGATGGCCGTCGTCAGCAGGTGCGGTGGCCAGCGCTCGGATCGAGCCTGCGGCGCACAGCACGGTGGACCTGCCGGCGCGTTCCCAGACCCGCACATGATCGGAGTCGCCCCCGGTGATGAATCGTCCGCCGCCGAGGGCGAGGGCTGTGACGTCCCGGCCGTGCCGGCCGAGGTGCGTCGGGTGGGGGAACGGTTCGGTGAGATCCAACAGGTAGAGGTCTCCGGCCCGACGCCCACCGTGAGCTTGGCCTTCCGTCCGAGCCAACCCAGTTCGAAAGGTTCGGCTGCTGCTGTGAGATCCCCAAGCAGCAGCTGACCGTCGTCACCGGATGCCGTGATGACGTGATGAGCGGAAACTGGCAATACGTGATCGACGGGTTCGACGAGGCGTCCGACGATCGAAGGGCCCGAGCCCGGGCGATCGGGTCCCTGACCACCTGCCCGAGCCGCCCGCCCCCGGTGACGACGTGCCAGGTCGGCAGAATCGTCAGCGGAACGGCGTGCGTGGAGGGGCCGACGGTGTACGTCGGAAACCGCCCGCGTCCGGCGGGGGGGGGGCGACCGGGCCAGTGAGCGTGCCGCGACGCGGGTTCACCGGCATTGAGTCAGCACGCCAGCAACCCCGTGCTGGTTCCGTGCTGACTTCCAGGCCCGAAATCATGCAAAACCGCAGGTCCTAGCCCCGATCGAATGAGTTGTCGTACCACTCGATGGTGGTGCCGATGAGGCTGGCGGCGACGATGCGCTTGAGATTCCCGGGTGGTGGGGGAGCGGTTGTTGCGGAGGCCATGTGCGCCACTTCCTCGTGTGCGGTGGGGACGGGTATGTGTTCGCACACCGTAGGAACGCGCAGGTCAAGGGCACATGTGGTGGGACTACATAGTTCGGGGGCGGGGTGTGCGTGTTGCCCCTATGTCAGTGAGGGGAGCACTGCCCTGGAGGCTTCGCCGGTGGCCCCGGTTCGCCGCGGTCCAGCGGTGGCCGGACCGCGGCGAGGACGGTCCGAGGACCGGGGATCAGGATCCTGTGAGAGAGATGGCCAGGTCCGTGATGTTCAGCGGGAACTGGCCGATGGAGGTGGCCTGGCCGGTGAAGACGTTGATGCTGTACAGCGAGGGGGTGCCGGCGCCGTACGGGGTGAGGGAGGCGAAGGCGGCGTTGTCGACCGTCTTTCCGCCGGACAGGGTGCTGTAGATGTCCATTCCGGCGTTGATCCCGGCGTCGATGCCGAGGCTGCCGGTCGGCGCGAGCGTGCCGTTGTTCGCCGGGGACTGCAGGACGACCTGGTCGGTGGTCGTGTTGATGTCGACGAGCGTGGTCGCGGTGGCCCCGTTGAGGTCGTTGTTCGTGTACGCGGCGGCCGAGACGCCCTTGGTCGTGCCCTCGATCGGCGGGGTGGTGAGGTTCAGGTCCTGGATGGTGCTGTGGTCGTTGAGGTTGTGCCGCAGGTTCTGGCCGTTGTCACTGATCACGCGCAGGCGGTCGGCCGCCGGGTTGAAGTCGACGCCGAAGTTCGCGCCGTGCAGCGCGTACTGGAGCTGGGACACCTTGGTGACCACGACGTCCGTGGTGGTCGGCGGGGTCTTGATCGTGTAGATGCCGCCCTTGTTGCCGACGCCGTACATCAGGCCGTCCTGCACCCGGAAGTCGATCCCGATCAGGCCTGTGTCGCCGCTGAGGCCGGTGACGACCCTGACCCAGTCGAGGACCTGCGGCCGGTCGGTCGTGAACGTGGCCATCAGGGTGCCGTCGCCGCTGATCCCGAAAGCGCGCAGGCTGGGTGCGGCGGCAGGGGCGGCCGAGCCGGTGCCGGGTGTGCCGAGCATGAGTGCCGTCGACGTGACCATGACCGCGAGCGCCGCCATGATTCTCTTTCTCGTGCCTGCTTCCATCGGAGTTTCCCTCCCGTTTGGGCGGGCGCCATTCGAGGCGCCTGGCTGTGAATTCCCCTATTCCTGCCCGCACTGATTGCCGCAGTCCTGCCGGAGTTGCGCCGGAGTGATTCCGGTGGTGTTCTTCCGACGGGCGTGCAGGCGGTTCTCATTAAGGCCGTTTCACAGTTCCTCCACAAGCAGAAGGGTTGACGAAAACGCCCCGATCCGGGAACTTTGCGCACTGTGACAAAGGCCCTGTCGATACACTTGCCACCGTTTTGTGCAAAGTGATGAACGCCGTCCGGATCTCCTCTGTCGGGCCGCTTGTCCTGAATGACATGCTCGCGTTCATGGGGAGCCTCTTTGCCGAGCTGGCCCGGCAGGCGTCGACCAACGCCCGCCGTGAGGTCGAGACATACATATGTGAGATCCCGGAGTTCGGGTTCCTGGACAAGGACCGCCGGGCCCGGGCCGAGACGCTGGAACACTCGATGTGGTTCCGGCGTCGTACTGTTGAACTTTCGTCGGAGAACAGCGAGTTGAGCGGAGACGATCTCGGCTACATCGCGTCGATGGGGGAGCTGCGGGCAGGTGCCGGGATGTCGCTCGACGCGCGGCAGCGCGTGCTGCGCGTGCACACCGCCCTCATGCTCCGCGAGATCAACGAGGCGACCGATGCCCAGCGCGGCGGCGGTGTCGACGAACTCATGCGCATGATGACCTGGTTCGCCCCGCAGGGCGAACGCGGCATCGCTGCCTACCGCCAGGGATTCGTGCGTGTACTCCGTCGCCGAATTCCGTATACCGAGCAGGTCGCCCTGCTGGCCCGATCATTGTTGAACGGAGATCCGATTTCGGTGGAACTCGCCGCGGCCGTCGACATGGAACTCCCGGATCGCTGCGCGGTGACGGTGTTCCGGATTCCGGACCTGCCCACCATCGATCGTTTCCTGGAAAGCGAGATCGGGGCGTTGGTGAAGAGCCACCGGGTGCCGGTCATGTGGGGACCGGAGAGCGGCGACGGGAGCGGTGAGCTGATCGCCCTGTTTCCCCTGTTCTCCGGCGTCGTGGCGGCGGAAAACGCACCGCCGCACGTCGTTCCCGACCTCTTACCCGACCTCACCCCCGACCACCTGCCGGATCTCGTACGGGACTTCGCCCGTGCCCTCGGCCGTCCATGCGCCGTGGGCACGGCCACCGCACCGTTGCCGGAACTGGCCGAAGCTCTCGTCCGCGCCCGGCGGATCAGCCGGGCAGCCCCGCCGCGCCGGGCGTCCGCCGGGCTGCGGCCGCACACCCTGGCAGATGTCTTCGTCGAACTCGCCGTCGCGGACGTGCCCTTCATCGACGACTGGCTTCGCACGGTGGCCCGCCGCCTGGAGACCGGCCCCGACCTCCTCACCACCCTCGACGCGTACTACCGCCACGACATGCACCGCGGTGCCACGGCGACCGCGCTCAACGTCCACACCCGCACCCTGGACTACCGCCTGCGCCGGGTCCGTGAGCTGACGGGCATCGACCCTGGATCGACACGGGGCGTGCGCACACTCACTGCCGTCGTCACCCGGCGCCTGTCGGGAGCGTGGCGCTGACTGCGTCGGGCGCGTCGGACCATACGTCGTCGACACCGCCTACGTCCGCGGCGGCCGGCTTCACGGGTCGGCCGCCTCTTCGTCCAGGGGTGTGTCCGCGTCGGCCGGACCCGGGGCGGGCTGCTGCATGACCTCGGGCAGTGCCTGTTCGGCCCAGATCACCTTGCCCTGTGGGGTGTACCGGGTGCCCCAGCGCTCGGTCATCTGCGAGACCAGGAACAGACCCCGGCCTCCCTCGTCGGTCGTCGCGGCGTAGCGCAGATGTGGTGAGGTGCTGCTGCTGTCGGCCACCTCGCAGATCAGCGTGCGGTCGCGGATCAGCCGCACGTGGATCGGTCCGGCGCCGTAGCGGATGGCGTTGGTGATCAGCTCGCTCAGGATGAGTTCCATGGTGAAGCCGAACTCCGACAGGCCCCACGCCTCGAGCTTCTGGGAAACCGCCTCGCGCATACCGGCGACGGCGGCCGGGTCCGGTGGTACGTCCCAGTCGGCGATCCGATCGGGCGGCAGTTCCCGCGTGCGGGCGACGAGCAGTGCGACGTCGTCCTTGGGGCGCCCGGGGAGCAGGCTGTCCAGCACGTCCTGGCAGGTCTCCTCGGGCGGTCGGCCGGGGTGGCCCGTCAGCGCAGCGCGCAGCAGTTCCATGCCCACGTCCAGGTCGCGCCTGCGGTCCTCGATGAGGCCGTCCGTGTACAGGACGAGCTGGGTTCCCTCCGCGAGGCACAGCTCCGCGGTCTGGAACGGCATGCCGCCGAGGCCCAGGGGCGGACCGGCCGGCACGTCCGGGAAGGTGGCGGTTCCGTCAGGGTGGACCAGCGCGGGCACCAGATGCCCCGCACGCGCCATGACGTAGCGGCGCGTCACGGGGTCGTAGATCCCGTACAGGCAGGTGGCACCCACGACGCCCGCTGCACTGTCTGCCGTCTCGTTCTGGTCGATGCTCCCGACCAGGTCGTCCAGGTGGCTCAGGAGCTCGTCGGGTGGCAGATCGAGTGCGGAGAAGTTGTGGACCGCGGTCCGCAGCCTGCCCATCGTGGCGGCGGCGTGCAGGCCGTGGCCGACCACATCGCCGACGGCCAGTGCCACCCGGCTCCCCGGCATGGGGATCACGTCGAACCAGTCTCCGCCCACGCCCGACTGGGCGGGGAGGTAGCGGTAGGCGATGTCGAGGGCGTTCTGCTCGGGCATCGCCTGTGGCAGCAGGCTGCGCTGGAGGGTGACGGCCAGGGCGTGCTCGCGGGTGTACCGGCGGGCGTTGTCGATGCTGATCGCGGCACGGGCCACCAGCTCCTCCGCCAGCGACAGGTCCTCCTCGTTGAAGGGCTCATGCTGCTGCCCGCGCCAGAAGCTGGCCATGCCCAGTACGACGCCACGGGCCTGGATGGGGGCGGTGATGAGGGAATGGATGCCGTAGTCAATGATCGCCTGGGCGCGCTCCGGGTCCTGCAGGCGCCAGCCCGTGGCGGTCGGCAGATCGCTCACCAACTGGGAGTGGCCGCTGCCGTAGCCGCGTGCCTGGGGAGTGGACGGCTGGTAGTCGAAGAGCCGGCCCTGTTCGGAGAGCGGGTGGTCGTCCCGGATGCCGCACACGGCCGCGCGTCGCATGTCCGTCCCCGTGGGGGCGGGCTCGTCGCCGTGCAGGACGGTGTCGGCGAGGTCCACGGTGACGAAGTCCGCGAAGCGAGGAATGGGGACCCGCGCCAATTCGTCGGCGGTGCGCAGCACGTCCAGGGTGGTACCGATGTGGAGTCCGGCGTCGTACAGCAGCCTGAGGCGCTCCCGTGCCACCTCTGCCCTGCCGGTCACTGCCTGCAGCTCGGTGGAGTCGCGCAGCGTCACCACCGTTCCCTTGGGGCCTCCCTTGCGATCCGTGGGCCGCTGGTTGACCGCGATCAGCCGATCGCCCGCGAGGTGCACCTCGTCGGTGGCCTCGCGCCCGGAGACGAGCAGCGCCTTTGTCTCGGGATCGAGGCCCGGCAGTCCTGAGATGAGCCGTCCCTCCACGTCCGGGGGCAGCTCCAGCAGTCGTCTGGCCTCATCGTTCGCCAGCATCAGCCGCCCGTCGGCGGCCACGATCAGGACCCCTTCCCGGACGGAGTGGAGCACCGTGTCGTGGTGCTCGTACATCAGGGTCATCTCGTCCGGGCCCAGGCTGTGGGTCTGCCGTCGCAGCCGCCTGCCCACCAGTGCCGTCACGCCGGTGGACAACGCGAGCGCCCCGGCCCCGGCACCCAGGATGATCGGTAGTTGCCGGGTCAACTGACTTTCGACGTTCTTGACCTTCATCCCTGCCGAGACGAGGGCCACCACCTTTTTGTCGGCGTTCTCGACCGGGACCGTGGATTGCACTTCGCGACCGAGCGGGCCGTCGACGCTCTCGACATAGACCTTCCCCGCCAGCGACGGTCCGATCTCGCCGACGAACCGCTTCCCGATCCGGTCCGGCAAGGGGTGCGTGTACCGGATGCCCTCGGTGTCCATGATCACGATGAAGTCGACACCGGCGGCCCGACGTGCCGCCTCGGTGAGCGGCTGGAGAATCTTGCTCGGATCCGGGGTCTGCAATGCCGCCAGGACACCCGGCGAGTGCGCGAAGGTCTGTGCCACGGCCGTGGAGCGGCGCCTGGCCTCGGCGTTGCTGTCCCGCTCCGACTGCAGGATGAGGGCGAAAACGCCGCACGCCACGAGCAGCACCACAAGTGCCACCTGGAAGATCAACACCTGCCCGGCCACGCTCCGCGTGCTCTTGCCGACCACGCGTTTGACCGATAGATGTGGAAAATGGGCGAAACGGTTCGCCATGCGACCTTTTTAACACTGGTGATCCCGAGCGGCCAGGGCCCGCCCGATTCATGCCCGGTCGACCTCGGGCGTCTGTGTCGTGTCTCGCATGGCCTCGGCTTCTCCGGGGAGCGTCATCCGCCGCTGCTGCCGACGCGTGGCGCACGGTTTCTCCGCGCCCGATGCCCGTTTAGGCCGATATGATGCATTTTGTGATCATGTCTGCACGGCTGAGGCGCCGTCGCCCCGCCTACAGCGGCCGATGGGAAGTTGTCCGGCTGTCACCCGTGGTCCTGACCGTCCTCATCGCCGGCCTGGCCTTCTCCACCCCCAGGGAGATCGCCATCAGCCGCCTTCTGCCGGCCGCGCCCGCCCTTGCCGCCGCGATGTGGCCCGTGCTCCCCACGATGCTGTTGGGGGCGTTCTGCATACTGCTCATGATGGTCCTCAGCCTCTTCTACACCGATCTGGGGACGGAGTACACGTCGGCCGCGATCGTCGCGGTCACCTTGGCGGCCGCGTACGGGAGTCATGTCCGACTCCAGCGGGAGGAAATACTCTTCCACGTCCGGCTCGTCGCCGACGCGGCCCAGAAGGTGCTGCTGCGCCCGATGCCGCGCCGCATCGAGGACATCGAGATCGAGTCGCTGTATCTGGCGGCCCAGGAAGAGGCCCGGATCGGCGGTGACTTCTATGAAGCAATCGGTACACCGCACGGGGTCCGGCTGCTCATAGGCGACGTACGGGGCAAGGGCCTGTCCGCAGTGGGAGTGGCCTCGGCGGTGATCAGCTGCTTCAGGGAGGCCGCGTACGACGAGCACGACCTGCAGGGCATCGTCCATCGCCTGGAGACCACCGTCACGCGCCACAGCGCGGTGTTTCCCGCCCAGGACCAGCCCGAGCACTTTGCCACCGCTCTCCTCGCCGAGATCCCGCACGACGGCGGCCACATACGACTTCTCAACTGCGGACATCCCCCGCCGCTGATCGCGCATCGGGGCAAGGTCCAGGTTCTGGAGCCCAGAGTCGTCTCGCCGCCCCTCAACCTCGCGTCGCTCATCGGTGACCGCTACTGGGTCGACAGTGTCGCCTTCGCCCCGGGTGACCAGTTGCTGCTCTATACGGATGGCGTATCGGAGGCCCGGGACCGCGCCGGCGAGTTCTTTCCGCTGCCGGACTGGATGGAGCGGCAGAGCCAGGAGCAGCCCCGCGAGCTGCTCGACCAGCTGCACCGGGATCTGCTCCGGCACAGCGGCGGGAGGCTCGACGACGACATCGCGGCCCTCGCGCTGAGGCGCGTCGACGCGCAGGATCGGGGAGCCGTCGGCGTGGAACGGGGATGACGGTGCTGCTTCGGTGCTGATGCGGGCGCCTGCGGACCGCATGTGACAGGACCGGAGTCCCCGGCGCCGGACGCCGACGCGTAATCGCCGCCCACAGGTGAGAGCGGCGGTTCACATGACGGCGCGACGGAGTCGGGAGGTGAAGGTCCGCCTCTTGCCACTGCCCTCCCGGTCACTGCACCGTGCCTCCCGCAGCGGGCGCGGCGCTGCTGCCCGGCGGGGACGCCGCCCCTGCGGCCGGTGAGGGCGCGACGGTGGTGCCGGGAGCCGGCTGGGGCGCCGGCTGCGGTGGGTAGCTGATGTGCACCACACGCACGAGCGCACCCGGCACGAAGACGCACACCGCCCTCGAGCGGGTGCGGGGTACGTCATCCGGCCCGGTCCAGGCGATCGGCTGCTGAAGCACGAGATCGCGTCGGGCCGGGTCGGGGTCGGTCGACACGTAGCGCACATAGCCTTCGACCAGGCGCCCGTCGGACAGTTCGACGGCCACGAAGGGCTTCCGTGTCCGGTCCGGGCCGGCTCGGTCGGTGAGGGCGTACACGGCCACCGTGCCGTCCTGCAGCCCCGCGCCCGTGCGCCTGGGCGACGTCCGTCCCGTGTACACCCCGGCCAGGGTGCTGAGGACCATGCTCAGCGTCATGGTCACCAGCGCGGCACCGATCCACGACCAAGGGCGGTCCCGGAAGTCGGCCGGCGCCCTGTGCAGGGCGTCGACCGGTACGAGGAAGGTGACCAGTTCCCCGGCCAGCAGCGTCAGCAGCAGTCCGGCGGAGGTCGCCAGGGCGCCGACGCTGAACAGCTGGACGACCTCGATGGTCGACGACCGTGTGTCCTGCGGGCGGTAGCGGCGCAGTGCCTGGTGGAACGCGAAGCCCGGCGTCATCGCGGCGAGGAGGATCACCGCGGCGATGACGCTACTGGGCACGAGGCTGCCCCTGTGCGCCGGGGTCAGGAGGCTGGGCGGGCGGCGCGCTGGTCACGGCGGGCGGCAACTCGAGGTCGGGTTCGTCGATCAGGTCCTCCACGACGAAATGCCTGTCGTCCAGGCCGAACTCGTCCTCCCAGTCCTCGCTGCCGGACCCATCGGTCGCGTCAGGCCCTGGTCCGTACGCTGGTTTGTGGTGCTCGGTCGCCATGGGGCGTGCGTCCTTCCTGTGCAGGTGCGCTCATCAATGCGGTGCCGGTCGTCCGCAAGTTCAGGTCCGGTGAGGGTCTTCGAACGTCGTGGTGATGCTGACGAGTCCCGCCCAGAGCCGCGGCGGCACCGGGCCGACTTCCGCGCGGTACCGCCGCTGGGCGGTGCGCAGGGCCGTCGAGGGCGGGACGCCCTCCGCGAGGAGCCGGTAGAGGACGGCCAGGATGCGGGCGGTGGGGTGGCTGTACCGGGGGTTCTTCGCCCTCCCGTCCGGCAGCGGAAAGATCCCACCGATGACCGTCTCGGCGCCGCGGCACAGGGCGACCGTAGGAATGCCGAGCGGGTCGGTGCCGCGGCGCTCGTCGAGTTCGGCGGACAGGCAGGCGTTGATGAGCAGAGTCCGCGGGAAACGCAGGGTGAGCATGCGGGCCGCCGACAGCTGAGTGCGCCGGTCCAGGCGAAGCGCATGGGCCAGGCCGGGGCTGTCGTTGCCGTGTACGGAGGCAGCGCCTACCGAGAAACCGGTGCTGTCCGGGTCGAGCACAGTCAGCAGCTCCGCGGCGGTGCGGGTATGGACGACCTCGGTGCCGTACGCAGCGTCGAGAGCGTTCCGTTCGAGGTCCAGGCCCTCGGCGTTGACGCCGGCGAGATAGGCGAATGCACGGTTCCCGACGGCGCCGGTTGCTCGCCCGTCGCCACCTGGGGCCGCGCTCTCCGCGAGTGACAGGCTGGGCAGCATGGCCAGGACCGCACGGTCCAGCACGTAGCCTTCGGGATCGTCCGGTTCGACGCTGAGCGCGGCCCACGGCACCCGCCACAGGCGTGAGTCGGGTACGACGAGCACCTTCGGCACCGTGCCTGCGGGGGCGGTGTTCCGCAGCAGGTCCATCAGGCCGGATGGCAGCAGGAGCCGGGCGAGGGTCGCCCAGGGGGTGTTGTCGCGGGCGGTCAGATGGCGGAAGCGTGGTGTCGTCCGCCAGTCGGGAGCTTCCGCGCGGACACCCTCCGTTTCGCCGTCTGCGCTGTCCGGCACGACCTGGGCCTGTGTCGGAGGCGTCGGGCCCGGGCGCAGGTCTTGGACTCCGGTGACCTCGCCGAGCAGTACCCCCGCGGCGCCCTCGACCGGGTGGAGGAACGGATGCTGTGTGCCGTCCGGGTCCGTCCACAGGCCGGCGATGCAGTTTGTCCGGCCGTTGCCGACGAGCCGAATCTGCAGTACATGGCTGCTCCAGCGCTGCGCGTAGGCGCGCGGATCTCCAGTCCGTCCCTCGTCGCCGGTGCTCAGCGCCCACCGAAACCGTAGGGAAACCAGTGTCTCCAGTCGTTCGTACGCCCGCGCCACCTGTTGCTGCCCGGCGCCCGGAGACGAGGCCGGCGCTTGCACTTCGGCGGCCCGTGCCGCCTCCGGTGGGGTCGTGCCCTCGGCGCCGGCCAGCGTGGTCAGCAGCCCGACGATCTCGGCCATGCCTTCCTGCTCGATGTCGTCAGGTGTCCGCAGGATCAGTTCGCCGCGGAGCATGCGGCGCAGGGCGGTCCGGTTGCCGAGTTCCAGGAGCAACGCGAAGGCATCCACGGCCTGTTGGTCGCCGTTCAGGTGCAGGGTGTGGGCGGTGGCGTATGCACTGAACTCGTGTTCGCTGTAGAGGTCGACGTAGAAGGTTTGCGCGTCGCGCCAGCCCCAGCCGGCGCGTAGTTCGGCGACGCCGCGCATCATGGCCAGGTAAGCGGCGAGCGCCTCCTGGTCGTTGCCCTGTGCGTGCGCGACAAGGGCGGTGGCGATCAGGTGGCGGACGCGATGGGGCAGGGCGCAGTCGTCGTGCCCCAGGACTCGTGCGGCCTCGGCCGTCAACCGAGCGGCGTCCTCGGTGCGGTTCTCCGCGAGGGCCAGGATGGCGAGCATGTCGCACGCGCTCGCCTGCTGCGGTCTGCAACGCCACTTGGCGGCCAACTTCCGTGCGACCGTGGCGTGTTCGAGGGCGCGGGGGATGTCGTCGGCGTCGAGGGCGATGTTGGTGAGGTAGAGCTCCACGCGGACCCGGCTGAGCCGGTACATGAATCCCCCGCCGACCTCCAAAGCCTGCGTCAGGGAGCGCTGGGCGTCGTCGTTCCGCCCCAACGTGAGCTGGATCCTGCCGAGTTTCTCCAGCGCCTCGGACCAGGTGGAGCGGTTCGTGCCCTGCTCGTGGTGGCGGACCGCGGTGACAGCCTCCCGTTCGGCGGTTTGCAGGTCGCCCTGCGCCACCGCGATGTCGCTGCGCAGCATGGCCACGTTCGCCGCCACCAGCGGCAGCCGCTCCGTGGCCGGATGCGCGGCGACGGAGTCGATCAGTTCGACGGCGGCGGCAAGATCTCCTGCCTCGCCCAGTTCCATCGCCCGCTTCAGCCGATCGGTCAACGGCTTCAGGTGCACGGCCTCGCGGCGGACCTCCTTGACGCCGACCATCGGCCCCTGTCGGCCGTGCCGCACCGCGAACACGACGACGACCGCGAGCAGGAACACGACCGGCGGGTACCACGAACCGCCCATGACGGCACGGGAGACGAGGTACGAGAACACCCCCGCACCGACGAATCCTCTCCACGAGAAGCGAGTCGGCTGCTTCTCGGTGGATGTCTCCTGACCCCTGCCAACGTGCGTCACGACGCCCCCCGCCCCCCGCCCCCCGGCCCCGCCCACGGTCTGCCTGGGCCCAGGAAGCTGAGCTTACGGACGGAGGGAGACGAGAGTGACGGAATCGGCAAACGTGACCAACTGGTCCTTGAAGGCGGACCTAGTTGTAATGCGGCCTCAGGTGGAGCGAGTTGATGGGCGACAGGTCTCGGTACTCACCATGGCCCGCCGCGATCGAGGACGTGCAGTCGTTCGCGTTGTAGCTGAGGCACAGCTCGACAACCGCGCTGTCGTACTGGTTGTTCAGCACCCAGTGGTTGCCGTACTGGTTGTTCAGGTTGTGCGCGCCGTAGGTCCAGTAGATGTGGCTGGGCGACACGGCCGGGTTCTGGTTCTGCGGGTAGACACAGACGGCGCCGTACGGGCAACCGGCCCAGTCGGCGGCCGGCTTGGCCTGAGCGGTACCTGTTGCGATCAGGGCCGTGGTGGCCGTCGCGAAGGCCAGGGCGGCGGCGCGTCTCAGCATGCTGCGCATAGGGGTTTCTGCCTCTCCTGTAGGGCTGTTGGGTGTGCGTCCGATCGCTGGAAACCGTAGGGAGCAGGCAGGCGGGTCGCATCCTGACAGATGACAGGGACCGGCGGGTCGACGCAATCCGTACGTTCGCGGGAGACCACCGAGCCCAGGGGGAGTCCCGTGATCAACCGAGTGCGCAGAGTCCGGGAAGCCGGAAGAACCGGAAGAACAGGGTCTGGAAGTACGGGGTGGGGAGAACGGTCATGGGGCCGTCGGGTGCGGCTCCTCGTGGCCGCGATCGTCACGGTGATGAGTCTCGGCCTGCCTGCCGTCTCGGCCACTCCGGCGGCCGCAGTCCCGGGATGTGCGCCGCTCCAGTCCGGTGCGAGCGCGGCGGCGCAGGCGGCCGTCGAGGTCGCGTGCCGGTACGTCGGTCAGCAGTACGCCTGGGGTGGCGGTCACGCACAGGGAGTGCCCGGCCCGAGTCAGGGCATGGTCGACCGCACGGACCCCGCGTCGTACGCGGACCCGGAGCTGTGGAGCTTCGACTGCATCGGCCTGGTGCGCTGGGCCTGGTACAAGGCGACCGGCCGGGACCTCATCACCGAGCGCACGACACAGGCGACCTTCGCGGCGCCGGGGTACGCGCACACCAAGTTCCTGAAGTCGCAAGGCTCGGCCGTCCTGCGGCCCGGCGACATCATGTACTTCGGCCGTGAGGGCTTCGGCCCGACGCACGTCGCGCTCTACCTCGGCAACGGCAGGATGGTCGAGGCACCTCAGTCGGGCTCGGACATCCAGGTCAACGACATCAGTGCCCGCTGGGATCGCTTCCAGGGTGCTTTCCGCCCGCACGCCGACGTCGCGCCGGCGGTCTGGTCCTGGGACGGCCGCGGCGGGTTCCACAAGACCTGGGGCCAACCCAACCTGCGGCAGAACTCGAACACGGGCAGCGGTATCAACTTCACCAACGGCAACGGCATCTCCGTGAAGGTGCGGGTGCTGTGCCAGCGGGTGGGCGAGCAGGCCACGGTCGACGGCATGGTGAACAACGTCTGGTCGTTCCTGCCGGACTACCACAGCTGGATCAGCAACCTCTTCGTACAGGGTCCGGCCGTGCTCGAGGATGTGCCGTCCTGCGGTGAATACCCGGAGATCGGCGGCACGCTGGCCGGCGCGGAGAACAACACGTCCTGCGGCGACGGTACGGAGCCCAACTCCGCGGGCGCCTGGACGGCCAAGTCGACCACCGTCTTCGGCCGCACCGTGGAGCTGCGCTACAGCAGCACCACCCAGTGCGCCTGGGGCCGCATCGTCGGCGGCACGGTCGGCGACGAGATCTGGGTCGACCGCAGTGCCGACGGGGGCGAGACCTGGGACTCGATGCTCGGCTTCACCACCATCACCTCGGGCAACGACGCGTACACCACCCAGTGGAACGACGCCGGCCTGGTCATGCGAGCCTGCGGCACCAACGGCCCGGGCGGCGCCATCGAATGCACCGGCTGGTTCTGACCCACCGACGGCCGGTCCGGCCGGTTCCGAGGCAGCCCACAAGGAGGAAGGGTCCCCACTTCGCCGTCCCGCAGGACGCTCAGTCGATGCAGAACTCGTTGCCCTCGACGTCCTGCATGACGATGCACGAGTCGTTGCCGTCATAGAGGAGTCGCACGCGTACCGCGCCGAGCGGGATCAGGCGTGCGCACTCGGCCTCGAGCGCGGCGAGGCGTTCTTCGCCCACGAGCCCGGTGCCGACCCGCACGTCGAGATGGACCCGATTCTTGACGACCTTGCCTTCGGGAACGCGCTGAAAGAACAGTCGCGGGCCGACACCTGAGGGATCACTGCAGGCGGCCCATGCACCCTGATCCTCAGGAGGCAGCGAGCGGTTGAAATCGTTCCAAGTGGCGAACCCCTCCGGCGGCTTCGGCAGGACGTACCCCAGCACCTCGCACCAGAAGCGAGCGACACGCTCAGGTTCCGCGCAGTCAAAGGTGACCTGGAACTGCTTGATCGACGACATCGGCGCACCCTAGCAAGGAGACCTCCGTCGCCCCGCCGGGCCGGCGGCACGGGCCCCGCACACGCACCACCCGGTGGGTTTCGCCAGGGAAGTTCCCGACTGTCGGAGCGGCATCACGTACCGGCATGTTCGGCTGGTGACCAGAGAACTCCCCCAAGATCTGACCGTCCGCCCTGCCCGTGCCGAGGACTACACGCAGGTGCTCTCCGCGCTCGATACCTGGCGCGGGCCGGACGACGCAAGGTATGAGGTGCCGTTGCCGAGGCCCCTCTTCGAGGATTTCCTGGCCACCTGCTTTGCGGCCGAGAACGCGGGCGGTGAACTCGCGGGGTTCCTGATCGGTTCCTTCTCGCAGAGCGACCGGCGCGCGGTGTACGTCCACCAGGTCGCCGTGGCTCCCCGAGTACGCCGGCGGGGCGTGGCGACGGTGCTGTACGAGATGTTCTTCGCTGCCGCACGGGCTCAGGGCCGCCGCGTGGTCCGGGCCGACGCGGCTGTCGGCGCCGGCCACGCGATGCTCCATGAACGGCTCGGATTCGTGCCGGCGCCTGAGACGTCAACCGTCGAGCTCGACCTCGCCGCGCGCCCCCAGCACCGCATCGGACCGTCGGACGGCACATCTGGTGGCGGCGTCACGCTCCGCCTGAGGATTCTCGAGCCGGTCTTCGCGCTGGAACTCCGCGCCGATCGCGGGGAGCTGTCGGACCGGACCTGGCATGCGATGGTGCGGGCGCCGGAGGGACTCACTGTGATCAAGGAGGCGGACCCGAGCACTCCGGAGGTCGAACGCTGGATCGGCCTGTACGACGCCGATGCCGGTCACGGCCTGGACGTACCGGGGCTCCTGGCCGCGGTCGTGAGTCCCCTCGCCGGTGCGGCCGTGCCGGTCTTCGTGGCCTCCACCTACCATGCGGACCTGGTGCTGGTGCCGAGGTCACTCCGGCGCGAGGCATGTGCGGCCCTGCGGGGTGCGGGGCACGAGGTCCTCGGTCTCGCACCCTGACCGCCGCTTTTTCCGAAGTCCGCCAACCGGCCCGCGACATCACGTCGATTCGGCACGTCCGGTGGCGTCCGTCCCATCCCTCGGAGAGGATCACCCGCATGGTTGCAACAGTGACGAACATGACGGTGGACTGTGCAAACGCGTACCAACTGGCCCGGTTCTGGAGCGAGGTGACCGGGCATCCCCTCGATGCCGAGGACGAACCGGGCGACGACGAGACGGAGATCATGCTGCCGGGCGGTCTGGCCCTGCATTTCAACGAGGTACCGGAGCCGAAGGCGGGCAAGAACCGGCTCCATCTGTGCCTGCGCCCCGAGACCTCGCGGGACGCGGAGGTGGAGCGACTGCTGGCCCTGGGAGCCGCCCTTGTCGCCGACCACCGCAAGCCCAACGGCTGGGGATGGGTCGTACTCGCCGACCCGGAGGGCAACGAGTTCTGCATCCTCCTGGCTGAATCCGAACGGGCCGCGCTGCCCCCAATGTCCTCGTAGTCCTCGTTATGGTGACCCTGGGCACGGCAGAGGCCAATGCCGCGGAAATGGCCTGAACTCGCTGTTCCGCGCTTGATGTTGACAACGAGTGCTCACCTATCTCAGGATCTAAGACGGCGTCACCGGCGGGGCCTGACCAGCTCTTGGGGAACGTTGCGCGAGGTGACTGGGTGGTGTACCCCCGGGTTCGTGATTCCGCTCGGTCCTCTTTCGCGTCGAATATGCGTGGCCGAACAGCGACGCATTTCTCCCGAGAAAGTAATGGCGCATCCTTTGGGATGTCCTTACTGTGGCCCCCATGTGCTGACCTGAACGCGATGTGCGCACAGGTGAAACCACTTGCCTGCTGCCGAACTGTCGCGTTTGCGCGGATCGATCAATTGCCAAACGGGGAGATGTCGTGACAGAGGCAGGCAACGAGATCATGTACACCGTGGTGGTCAACGACGAGGAGCAGTACTCCATCTGGCCAGTGGGCCGTGACCTGCCGGACGGCTGGCGGGAGGTCGGCGTCACGGGCACGAAGCAGGAGTGCCTGGCCCACGTCGAAGAGGTGTGGACCGACATGCGCCCGCTGAGTCTGCGCAACGCGATGGCCGAGTAGGAATCGGCGCGCATCTCGCATCTCGTGTCGCCGTTTCCGTCCAGGGGAACGGCCCTTGGGGATGGAGCCGCGGTCCCGTAGCGGGCCGCGGCTCAAGCCCCGTGTTTTCTTGATTCCAAGGATGACCGCCGCCTCCCGTCCGAGGGAGGCCGATGCCGCCCATGCTTCCCCAGACGCGTGGTCGGCTATTTGTGCGCGGTTCAACAACCTCATGGCCAGAAGAGGGAAAACCGAACCAATCATTGGTAACGGGGGATCAGTTTTGTCCGGCACATTGAACGGCACATGTTTCACCGGGCGGCAGGAAGAGTTGACCACTCTTGCGAAAGCCCTCCACAATCGGCAGGGTCGGCCCGGTCTCATCAAGATTCCGGGAGAAGCAGGCGTGGGGAAAACCCGGCTGCTGACGGAGTTCCTGGACATCGCGGCGGAGATCCCGGACGTGACCGTGGTGCCCAGCACCGCCGCCGAGCGCCAGCACGGCCCATTCGACGGACTCGGCTCGCTCCCGGCGCTGCACGACCTCGCGGGGCCCGGCGGGCTGGTGCTGCTCGTCGACGACGTGCACGATGCGACGCACCAGATCAACATCGCCCTGGAGCAGTTGCTCCGTCACCCGCCACGCACGGATCTCCTCGTCGTGCTGGCGTACCGGCCCCGGGGAATCGCCAACCGGCTGCTCGCCGCGCTCGGCGCCGCGCAGTCGCAATGGCACATCGAGGAACTCCCGCTCACCGGACTCAGCGGTGAAGCGGTAGGCGAGCTCATCCCGGAACGCCTGTGCGGCCGCCATCAGATGACGCTGCATCAGGAGAGCGGCGGCAATCCGCGCTATCTGCAGCTCCTGATGTCGCTCTGCCAGGGACCCGACTGCCGTGGCGAGTCCTTGCTCAGGACCGACGCGCAGATCCCCGTCGAGGTCGCCGCCCCGATGCTGATGGACCTTGATCGGCTCTCCGCCACGGCCCGGCTCGTGGCGCAGTCGGCGGCGGTGGTGGGCGACAGCTTCGAACTCGAAGTGGCCTCCGCGGTCGCGGAGCTGGACCACCCGACCGTACTGGTCGCCCTCGACGAACTACTGGCACGGGACCTGATCCAGGCGGCGTCGGTGCCCGGCCGATTCGGCTTCCGCCACTCCGTCGTCCGCGGCGTCGTCTACCGCACCGCGCCGGACGGCTGGCGGCTCGGTGCGCACGCTCGCGCCATCGACGCGCTGCACAGCCGCAACCAGCCGGCCGTCCGCATCGCCGAGCATGTCGAACGCGTCGGTGGCGAAGGGCCGGAGCGCGGTGCGGCACTGATCGCCGCGGCCCGTGCCATCGAGCTGAGTGACCCGGACACCGCCGCTGCCTGGTACCGCACGGCGTTGCGGCTGACCGGCGATGGATCCGAGCACCGTGAGCGACGACGTGAACTGCTCACCGCGCTGGCCCGCGGCGCCGTGCTGACCGGACGCCTCAGCGATGGCTGGGAGGCGCTGAGCCGACGCGACGCGCTGGTCGAGGGCAAGGCGGACGCCAGCGCCGACGCGGCCATGGCGATCGAGTGCCGCGCCGTCCTCGCCCGGTACGCCGGCCGGTACACCGAGGCACGCGCCATGCTGCACCGGGCGGTGAACCGCAGCGACGGCACGGTCGGCTCCACGCGGCTGCGGCTGGCCCTGGCGGCCACCACCGTCTGGGACACGGGTTGGGACTGGTCCGAAGACGCTCTGCTCGGAGCCGTCGGCAGCGGCGACCAGATGTTGCAGTCGCTCGCACTCGCCATCCACGCCACGGCCGCCCTCGCCAAGGGTGCTTCCGCGGTCTCGCGGCGCAGTGCCAACGAGGCGGCGCAGCTGATCGAGCGGCAGACCGACGACCAGTTGGCGCACGGACTCGACGCGGTGTGGCACCTCGGCTTCGTCGAACTGCATCTCGAACGCCGCGCACAGGCCGCCCGGCGCTTCGGCCGTGGCCTCGCCCTCAGCAAGGCCTACGGCCAGTGGCAGTCGACGATCCCGCTGCTCGTCGGTCTGGGCTCCGTCCACCTGCGGCAACGGCACCTCGAGAGTGCCCGGAGCCATGCCGAGCAGGCGATCCGGCTGGCACAGAGCCCCGGCTGCGAAGACCTGCTCGCGATGGCACTGACCCTGCGCGCGCGGACGGCACTCGCGGAGGGGGCCGTTCTGAACTCCCTGGCCGACAGCCGGGCCGCCTGCGAAGCGGTGACCCCGGACAGCCCCACATGGCGCCAGGCCCGGCTGGCGCAGGCTGCCGCCCGGCTCGCGAACGACGACCCGGCGGGTTGCCTGGCAGCCGTCCTGGACGCCGGGGGCGGCCCGACGCTGCCCGAACTCCCGATGTGGGACCACCCGCGCGCCCACGACCTGATGGGCCGCTCGGAACTCGCCCTGGGCCGCAGGGCCGAAGCGCGTGCCTGGGTGGACCGTCACCAGGCGGCGGCCGAGAAGCTGGGCCTTCCGGGCGGGGCAGGTCCGGTCGCGATGGCGCGGGCCCGGGTGGCCGACGACCCGGCCGAGGTCCTGGCCCACGCCTTGGAGGCCATCGACGCGGGAACGGCGAACGAGCAGGTCCTGGAGGCCGGGACGGGGCATCTGCTGGCATCCCAGGCTCTGCTGGCCCTCGGCGCCCCCGCCGGGGCCGAGAAGCATCTAGACGCCGCCGAGGCGGCGGTCGCCGGCTACGCGGCGCTCGACCTCGCGCCCCGGGTGCGGGAACTGCGCGCAGAGTTGCACGCCGCCACCGTGGCGACGGCGCAGCCTCCGGCGGAGCAGTACATGCTCAGCCAGCGGGAGTTCGAGATCGCACGGCTGGTCAGCCAGGGCCGGACGAATCGGCAGATCGCCCGTCAGCTCGAGGTCAGTCACAAGACCGTGGAGACGCATCTGGGCAGGATCTTCACCAAGCTCAACGTCTCGTCGCGTGCCGAGATCGCGAGCATGGTCGGCCGTTCCTCGGTGATCGCGCGGCCTCGACGGACGGCTGCCGCCCGCTGAAAGACCCTGTGGCGGATGCAGGCACCCTGTGTCGGCATCCGCCGCAGTCATGCCCGTACCCAGGGACTTTGCGGTATCCGCCCACGACTCCTCCTCCTGCCCCGGGTGACAGTCAGGGTAATGACCGACAGGTCCCGCAGCCCCGGTGATGCCAGGGTGGTCGAAGACTCTGGTGGCCGTCACGACCCGCAACGGGCTCGGCATCACAACAGGTTTCGAACCACGGAGGGACGTATGGGGGCCTTCGGCACGGCCGCGAGCGACTTCATGGAGGAGCGGATGAAGGGGCTCGCGGAGGAAACGGTCCAGGAAGGCTTCGTGATACTGCCGGGCGCCCAGTTGCGCCCGCTGCTGCCGGAGAGCGAGCTCACCGCGTTCGCCCGGTTCTGGTCCGACCTTCCGCTCGACACGACCCTGCACGACGGCGGACGGTACCGCCACCGCCGATACGGCCGACTGCGTGTCGAGATCGGTGACGACGGAGCCGAGTTCGAGGTCCTGCCGCACAAGACCTTCCGGCAGGACGGGATCCCGCTGTGGAAGGGCGCGGACCGCGAGTTCGCACCCGCCGGGGAAGAGGCCCTGCTGCACCCGGCGATGACCGCCCTGGTGGGCTTCGACACCGACCTGGCGCGCAGCATCACGGGGCGACGGAGCTGGGAAGTGGGGATCCACCTGATCCGTATGGTGGCCCACGCCGGGGAACAGGGCCTGCCGACACCCGAGGGACGGCACCGGGACGGACACTGCTACATCGGCATGCACCTGGTCCGCCGCGAGGATTGTGTGGGCGGCGAGTCCACGGTGTACCCGGACAGCGGGGAGGCGGTGCGGCTCACCCTGACCGAGCCCATGGACTCGATCTTCGTCGACGACCGGCTCGTCACCCATGAGGTCTCGCCGACCGTGGCGGTGGGCGAGACGGGAATCCGGGACATGCTGCTCGTCGACATCAACCCCCTCGGCAGCGACGCATGACACGGCCGGCCGGCGCGGACGAGATCGAGCTGCTGAGCTCGATGGTGGCAGTCCCGTCGTTCTCGGGCCAGGAATGCGAGTTGGCCGGCCTGCTCACCGAGCGGATGGCGGCGGTCGGCTTCGACACACACGTCGACGCGGTCGGCAACGTGCATGGTGAGGTCGGCGATCCGAGCGGCCCCGAGGTCCTGATGCTCGGCCACATCGACACGGTCCCGGGCACGCTGCCGGTGCGACTGGACGGTGACGTGCTCACCGGCCGGGGCTCGGTCGATGCCAAGGGCTCGCTGGCCACCATGATCTGTGCCGCGGCCCGGCTGGCGGACCGAATCCAGGGACGCCTGGTCGTGATCGGCGCGGTCGGGGAGGAGGCCACCTCGCACGGCGCCCGGCACCTCCTGCACCGCAGTGCCCCCGACGCCCTCATCATCGGCGAACCCAGCGGGGTGCACTCCATCGGGATCGGCTACAAGGGCGTCTTCCGGTTCCGGATGGAGTTCACCCAGCCGCCGGCCCACACCAGCTCCGACCAACCGACCGCGGCCGAGGCGGCGTTCGCCTTCTGGCAGACCCTGCGTACGGAACTCGCCCCGGAGCGCCAGGACGCACCGCTGTTCGACCGCGCCCTGCCCACCATCGTGGGGATGACCGCGGACCTGGAGCGGGCCCAGCTCGAAATCTCCTGCCGTACCCCGCTCGGCTTCGACGCCCCCGCCCTGACGTCCTGGCTCGGGGCGGTGCCCGGCAGCCGGGTCACCGTGATCGAGGAGGTGCCGGCCGTGCGTGCCTCCCGCACGAATCCCGTGGTGCGGGCCCTGGGCGCGGCACTGTCGAGCAGGGGCGCACGTCCGGTGCCCAAGCTCAAGCTCGGCACCTCGGACTGGAACGTGGTCGCGCAGTACTGGCCGGTGCCGACGGCCGCCTACGGGCCCGGCAACTCCCGGCTGTGTCACAGCGACGACGAACACATCGAGATACCCGAGTACCTGGCTGCCATCGACGTGCTGACCGATGCGTTGCCACGGCTCGTCGATTCGCTGCGCTCTGCTCCGGGTCACCATGACGCCGCGCAGACGGGAAAGGGAGCGTCAGACAGTGACTGCAGAACCCAAGAAGCTGGCCGTCCTCACCTCGAGAGTGCGACTGGAGGAGCGGCTGCTTCTCGCTGAGCTGCGCAAGCGGGACATCGACTTCGACCAGATCGACGCACGGAAGTTCTTCGTGCGGCTGGACAACGGGGAGCCGCTGCGCCTGCCGTACGGGGGAGCGCTGAGCAGGGAGATCTCCCACACCAGGAATCTCTACGCCTGCCGGCTCCTGGAGCACGGCGGAGTCCCGGTCGTCAACAGCTCGCAGATCATCGGTCTGTGCGGTGACAAGCTGCTCACCACGCTTGCGCTGCGCGAGGGCGGGCTGCCCACGATCCGTGCCCTGGCGGGACTGACACCGGAAGCCGTGCTCGACGAGCTGGACGACTTCGGATACCCGGCGGTGGTCAAGCCGCTCACCGGGTCCTGGGGGAGGCTGGCCGCGCGGATGCACGACCACGAACAGGCCGAGGCGCTCCTGGAGCACCGGGCCGCGCTGTCCGGGCCGCAGCACCAGATCACCTTCGTCCAGCAGTACGTCGACAAGCCCGACCGGGACATCAAGGCCTATGTGTTCGGTGGCGAGGTCGTCGGTGCGATCTACAAGGTGCGGCACGACCACTGGCGCACCAACACCGCGCGCGGCGGCCGGGCCGAGGTTTGTCCCCTCACCGACGACCTGGTCAAGGTGCTGCAGGACACGGCCAACGCGATCGGCGAGGGTGTCCTGGGCGTGGATGTGATCGAGGATCGCGACGGCCGCCTCTTCGTCAACGAGGTCAACCACACGCCGGAGTTCCACGGGGCCCTCGAGGTCCTCGACGTCGACCTGGTGGGCGCCTACGTCGACTACGTCATGGGCCAGCTGAAGCTGTGGGGCGGCCGGTGAACCGGCTCGTTCCGGTCCCTCTCCAGGGGCCGTTGCCCTGCGCCGGGCAACTCGTCGAGGTGCCCGAGGGACGCTACGACTGGCTGCGCATCGACATGAGCCCGCCGACGCCGTCCGTCACCGACGGGACGGCGTGGCTGCACTACGACAGCGGCGTCGACCCCGAGCACTTCGTGCTCCCGCAGGCCGGGCCCGCCCGGGTCTGGCTGCCGGTACCCCGCAGGCAGGCACTTCGGGCCGTACGGCTCCCGGTCGAACCGGCCCTCACCGTCCGCACGATGGCCGCGGTCGTCTCGCGGCACAGCACCGAGAAGGGGGAGGCGAGGGCATGACCGATGCAGTCAAGCTGGCCATGTTCGGCGGCAGCCGCGTGGTCGGCAAACAGGACGTGACCAAGGAACTGGTCGGCTGGCCCGTGGTGACGGACCGGGAACACGAGGCGCTGCGCGGCGTCCTGGACCGGGGCCTGTTCACCTCCAACGACGCCGGGCGCGGTGAGGTCAGCGCACTCCAGGAGGAGTGGGCGCGATACGTCGGCACCGCGCACTGTGCCGCGGTCGCCAACGGCACCGCGGCCCTCGAACTCGCCCTGGCGGCCCTGGACATCGAGCCGGGTTCGGAAGTCCTGGTGCCCGCCCTGACGTTCATCGGCAGCGCGGTGCCGGTCCTGCAGCGTCGACTCGTACCGGTGTTCGTCGACATCGACCCGGTCACGTACACCATGGACCCGATCGCGGCGGAGAAGGCGGTGACCGGCCGGACCAGGGCCATCATCGCCGTGCACCTGCACGGACTGCCGTGCGACATGGCCGCGCTGCGCGCGCTGGCCGAGCGCCATGGCCTGCATCTGGTCGAGGACGCGGCCCAGTCCCAGGGAGCCGTCCACCGCGGGCGGCGGACCGGCTCCATCGGCGACATCAACGCCGTGAGCCTGAACGTGGTGAAGAACCTGCCGACCTGCGGCGAGGGCGGCCTGGTGACCACCGACGACGAGACACTGTACGAACGGGTGGTGCTGCACCGGCAGTTCGGCGAGGACCTGCGGCCCGGCAAGGACCGCGACTACATCTCGCGCCTGCCGGCCGGCAACGAGAAGCTGAGCGCGGTGCAGGCCGCCTTCACCCGGTGCCAACTGACCCGCCTGGACGCCGACTCGGCCGCTCGTGACCGGGTGGTGCGGCGCTTTCTCGGCAGGCTTGGCCGGCTGCCCGGAGTGACGGTGCCGACCTGCCCGGAGGACCGCACGCACGCCTGGCACATCCTGCGGCTGCGCTTCGATCCGGTCGCCGCGGGCTACCCCGAGCTGCCGCCCGGCGCGTTCCGTGCCACGGTGCAGCGGGCGCTGCGTGCCGAGGGAGTGCCGGTGCAGCCCTATCAGGTGGTCCCGCTGCCGGGGCAGCCCGCCTTCCGTGACCTGGGGGTGCCGATCACCGCCTACGAGGTCAGCCTGGCCGTGATCGACGACTCGGTCACCCTGCAGCGCTGGCATCTGAACCCGCGCTGCGAGCCGGTGCTCGATCTCGTCGTGCGCGCATTCGAGAAGGTGTGGGACCGGCTGGACCAACTGGCCCCCGCGGCCGCCGCGATGGACCACCGGCCGCCGTGGCACCGGGTGATGAGCGGAGCGGTCCGGTGAGCGCCGAAACGCCGGGGACCGCCGTCGTCGCCGACCAGGCTCTGGCCGACCGCGCCTACCGGGTGCGGGAGCACGTGCTCCGCATGGGCGCATCAGAGCACGGTGCCCACATCGGCGGCAGCCTCTCCTGCACCGACGTACTCGTGCACCTGTACACGGAGGTGCTGCGGCTGCGGCCGGACGAGCCCGACTGGCCCGGCCGGGACAGGTTCGTGCTCAGCAAGGGACACGCCGCGCCCGCCCTGTACGCCGTGCTCGCCGAGACCGGCGTCATCGAGCCCGAGGAGCTGGAGACGTACACCAAGCAGGGCAGCCGCCTGGCGGGTCACCCCCTGGGCAGGCTGCCAGGGGTGGAGTTCCCCACCGGATCGCTCGGGCACGGGCTGTCGCTCGGTGCCGGTGTCGCGCTGGCGATGCGCCGGCTCGGGCGCGACAGCCGCGCCTTCGTGCTGCTGGGCGACGGTGAACTGCAGGAAGGTTCCGTGTGGGAGGCGGCGATGCTGGCCGCCCAGTACCGGCTCGACAATCTGGTCGCGGTGGTGGACCGCAACGGCCTGCAGATCACCGGGGACACCGAGGACTGCGTCGCGCTGGAGCCGCTGGCCGAGCGATGGCGCAGCTTCGGCTGGCACGCCGTCGAGGTGGACGGACACGACCACGCCGCGTTGCGCGAGGTGTTCCGGGCCCTGCCCGCGGTGACGGACCGTCCGACCGTGGTAGTCGCCCGCACGGTCAAGGGGCGCGGTGTCGCCCTGTTCGAAGGAAAGAAGAAGAGTCACTCCGTCCAGCTCACACCGAGGCTGTACCAGCGGGCGAAGGCGGGTCTGAGGGCAGGCAGGCAGTCATGAGCGAAGTGATCACCGACGTCCCCACGGAGGCTCCGTCGGAGTGGGCCCAGCACCATGCCGTGCCCACCCGGGAGGCCTACCGGCGCACCCTGCTCGACATGGCACGCCTCGATCCGCGGATCTTCTGCGTCGACTCCGACATGGGAGGTCTGGAGGACGGCTTCGGGCAGGAACTGCCCGACCAGTACGTCAACGTGGGCATCGCCGAGGCGAACCTGATGGGGGTGTCCGCGGGACTGGCCCACTCCGGGCTGCTGCCGTACGCCAACACCATCTCCAGCTTCGCCGCGAGCAGGGCGGCCGAGCAGGTGAAGATCGACGTGGCGGGCAACAACCTGCCGGTCCGCATCGTCGTGACGCATGCCGGGGTGTCCGCCGGACACTACGGCCCCACGCATCACGCCCTTGAGGACATCGCGCTGATACGGCCACTGCCCCACATGACCCTCGTCGTTCCGTGCGACGCGGCCGAGACCGAGGCCGCAGTACGGGCCACGGCAGATCTGCCGGGCCCGCTGTTCCTCCGGCTCGGCCGGGCCCGCACCCCCATGGTCAACACGGAGCCGTACGAGTTCAGGGTGGGCGAGGCACGGCTGCTGCGGGAGGGCGAGGACGTCACCCTGGTCGCCACCGGTCCGTACCCCGTGGTGATGGCCCTGGAAGCCGCTGATCTGCTGGCCCGACAAGGGTGCAGTGCCCGGGTGTTGAACATGCACACGATCAAGCCGCTCGATGTGGCGGCGCTGGGGCGCGCGGCCCGGGAGACCGGGGGACTGGTCACTGTGGAGGACCACGTGCGGATCGGCGGGCTGGGGGCCGCCGTGTGCGAGGCCGTCGCGGAGGACCATCCGTGCCCCGTGCGTCGCATCGGAGTGCCGGACGCCTACCTCGACTTCGTCGCCGGCGAGCGGAGCCTGCTGGAGCACGCGGGAGTGAGCCCGGAGCGGATCGCGGAGGCAGCCGGCGACATCGTCAGGCGGCGGGGGTGACCCGGTCATCGCCCGATCGCGGCCTGGTGGCGCGCGAGCGGACTGCGCCACCAGGCCAGCAGCTCGGGGTGCGCCTGCCGCGGTGTGCGGAACGCGGCGACCTGGGACGCCGGCCGGTCGAAGAACACCTCGCCGTCCCCCGTCGACCCGCCCTCCCGTACCAGGGTGTCGTGTACGAGGGAGAGTTGGGCGGCACCGGCGGACGGCCAGAAGTCGGCTCCGAGCGAACTGACGGTCCCGGCGGCCGGTACTTCGTCGCCGGACAGCAGCCGGGGACGGCAGACCGTTCCGCCGGGCGCCGTCCGCCAGTCGAGCAGCAGGCCGGGGCCGGCCGGAGCGGCGTCGTGCGCGACCGGCGTCGGCTCCGCACGCGGATCGCGCTCCATCCGTACCTCGGACAGGGGTTTGTCGCCGGCCGGGAAGTGCCGCACGGTGCGGTAGCCGACGCGGGCGTAGAACGCCGGGTTGCCCCGCTCCACCACGGCGTCGAGTGCCACCCGGGACACCCCGCGCGCCAGTGCCTCCGCCTCCAGCTGCCGCAGCAGCCTGCGTGCCGCCCCGGTACGCCGACAGGAAGGGGAGACGGCCAGCCGCCGCACCTCCCAGACCTGGGGGGAGCTGCGTACGGCCCGCACGGTGCCCACCACCCGGCCCGAGAGCTCGGCCACCCAGAGCAGTTGTCCGGCGGCGAGATCGTCCAGGAGTTCGCCGGTGTGGACCCGCGCCCCGTCGGCGGTCGGCAGACCGGGCACGAGATCGCCCGCGGAATAGGCGGCCCTGACGACCCGGGACACCGATTCGGCCAGTTTTCCCGGAACGGAACTTATGAGGTTCACGTGCATCCCCAAATGATAAGCACCGTCATAGATGTATCGGCTGTCTGTGACAATCTCGGTATCGGAAAGTCCGGCGCCGGCGACGAATACGGCTTCAATATCTGGCGCAACACGTTCCCTGCCGAGGACCTTCCCGCTCCGGGATCCTCGGTGACGGTCGCCGGAGTGGAATTCGAGTTCCCGCCGCGAGCGACCGGCAAAGGCGACAACATCCGCTGCCGTGGGCAGCTGATCAGCCTGCCGCCGGGCCCCTACGACTGGTTCTACCTCCTCGGCGCCGCCGAACGGCGCACCGAGGACGAGGTGGAGCTGCACTACGCCGACGGTGCGACACGCACCGAGTGGCTGCGGATGTCGGACTTCTGGCCCGAAACCGAGGCCTGGTTCGGCGAACCGGAGGCGTTCCGCGCGAAGGGCCTGCGCTACCCCCGGCACACCCAGCAGGGGCATCGGCCCGTCATCTGGCAGCAGCGCATCCCGGTGACCGTGCCGGGGGAGCTCGTCGCACTGCGCCTGCCGGACAACCCCGCCATGCATGTGTTCGCCCTCACCGCGGTGACGGACACGGAGGTGCGCCGTGCGGGTTGAACTGGACAAGGTCCGCCACTGGCGGCACGAACTCGGCCACTGCCTGCACACCACCGCCGGGGTGCTGATCGCCCAGCGCGGCATGGACCCCGTGGTCGTGCTCGGTGCCGCCTGGGGGTTCCACTACCCGGGCGATCTGCGGAGGGAGGAGTACTACCTGCCCGGGTTCGCCGACTCGCTGTTCAGCGGTCTGGCGCCCTACCACGGGATCCGCTCGCGCTGGCACACTCCGGCGGACCCCGCGCAGGGCTGGCAGGAGGTACGCGCCGAGCTGATCGCGGGCCGCGCCGTCGCCGTGGCCGCGGACAACTACCACCTGCCGTTCCGGCCCGCGTACCGGGACGTACACACCAACCACCTGCTGGTGGTCCACGGCTTCGACGACGAACGGGCCGAGGTCCTGGTGGCCGACCCGGTGCCGCCGGCCTTCCAGGGGACGATCCCACTGGATGCCCTCACCGCCGCCCGCGACTCCGGGAATCCGGCGCGGCACGACCGCGACATGTTCTTCACCGCCAATCCGATCGGCAACCGCTGGCTGCAGGTGGACTTCCCGTCCTCGCCCCCGGAGTTCGACCCCGCCTTCGTCCACCGGGTGATCGCCGGGAACCTGCGCGGCCTCACCGCCCCGGACGATCCGCGGACGTCGGGGCTGGCCGGTCTGGACGACTTCCTGACCGGCGCCTGGGAGCGGCTGCCGGACACCGCGGAGGTGGTGGACGAGGTGTTCATCGTGGCCGGACCCGTCCTCGCGGTGACCGGTCTGCACGCCTCCTTCCTGGAGCTGTCCGGACGGCGCTTCGGCGACAGTCGTCTGCTGGAGCTCTCCCGGCTCGTCGACGCGGTCGCGCACCACTGGTCGGCGCTGCGGATCGCGGTCGCCACCGCACGCTCCGACCGGGCCGGCGCCGTGGCGGGCCTGCGGCGCCGCTCGACCCGGCTCGTCGCCGCTCACGAACACGCACTGGAAGCCATGGCGGACTACCTGTCAGGGGTTTCCCCTACTGTCCCCGAGCCCCCGCTTTCGACAGCCTCTAGGTGTTGAATGCGTTCCCATGGGTGGAGGAAATAAATGATCGTGGCCTGCCCTGAATGTGTCTCGGACGTGGAAGTCAAGGAAAAGCCCGAGCTCAACGAAATCATCGAATGCGGTGATTGCGCGGGTGAACTCGAAGTCATTTCCCTCGACCCGCTGCTCGTCGCCGTGGCGCCGGAGGTCGAGGAGGACTGGGGCGAGTGATCAGCGTCGGGGTCGTCGGCGGCGCCGGCTATATCGGAGGAGAACTGCTCCGTATCCTCTCCGGACACCCGGAGGTGGACATCACCGCGGTCACCTCGGCCCGGCTGGCCGGCCGCAGGGTGGACGGAAGTCACCCGAACCTGCGGGGCCGCGTCGATCTCACATACGTCGCTCCGGAGCGACTGCCCGAGTGCGACGTGCTGTTCCTCACCGGCTCGATGGGCACGGACACGGACCATCGCCACGCGCTGGTGGCCCGGGCCAAACACGTCTACGACCTCAGCCCGGACCTGCGCCTCACCGACCACGACCGGTACCGGGAGTTCTACGGCGAGCATCCCGCCCCGGAACTCCTCGGCACGGCGACCCGAGGGCTGCCGGAAGCCGACCGTGCGGCGCTGCGCACCGCCGACTCCGTCAGCGTGCCCGGCTGCATGGCCACCGCCGCCATCCTGGCCCTGCGGCCGCTGGCCGTCGCCGGACTGCTGGAGCCACGCGTCACGGTGGACGGCAGGGTCGGCTCCAGCGGATCGGGCGCCTCGGCCGGTGAGATGAACCTGCACGCCGAACGCAGCGGCGTGCTGCGGGTGTTCGCCCCGCTGAACCATCGCCACCAGGCCGAGATCGCGCAGGCGACGGGCCTGGACGCGCGGATGACGGCCACCGGCGTGGACGCCGTCCGCGGAGTCCAGGTGCTCTGCCGGGCCACCGCGAGCCGGGACCTCACCGAGGCGGACATCCGAGCCGCATATCGGGCTGCCTACGCGGCGGAGCCGTTCGTCCGTGTCGTCACCTACAAGCGCGGCAACTACCGGCTGCCGGAGCCGAAGATCCTGATCGGCTCCAACTACTGCGACGTCGGCTTCGCGCTCGACCCCGCCGACGGTCAACTGCTCCTGGTCGGCGCACTCGACAACCTGGTCAAGGGCGGCGCCGGTAACGCCGTTCAGTGCCTGAACATCCGGATGGGCTGGGACGAGTCGCTCGGGCTCGACTTCCCCGGACTGCACCCGGCATGAGGTGGTTCGATGACTGACGAGATCACGGTGGTCAAGTGCGGCGGCGGGCTCTCCCACGCCCAGGAGGACATCTGCCGCGACCTGGCGCGCCTCCCGGTCGGCCGCACGGTCCTGGTGCACGGCGGGGCGGTCGAACTCGACCGGCTCGCCGACCGGCTCGGCGTGCCGCAGCGCCGGCTGACCACGCCCAGCGGCTCGTCCAGCCGGTACACGGACCCCGCCACCCTCGAGGTGCTGCTGATGGCGCTGGTGGGCAAGATCAAGCCCGCGCTGGTGGCCGCGCTGGCCCGGCACGGCGCCCGGCCGGTCGGACTGACCGGGATGGACGCGGGGTTGGTGACCGCCAAGCGCACCGCCGCCCACCGTGCCGTCCTGGACGGGCGCACCGTCGTCGTCCGTGACGACCACAGCGGCCGCATCCGGGACGTCGACCCCGCCGTGCTGGTCACCCTGCTGGAGGCCGGCTGTCTGCCCGTCGTCTCCCCGCCCGCGCTCGGCGCCGACGGGGCCGTCAACGTGGACGCGGACCGGCTGGCCGCGGCGATCGCCGGTGCGCTGGCCGGCACCCGTCCCGTACGGCTAGTGCTGCTGACCGCCGCGCCGGGGGTGCTGCGCGATCCCGCCGACGAGAGTTCCCTGATACCGCAGATCGAGCTGTCGGACGAGCCGGTGACCGAGGCGGCGGTGCACGGCGGCATGACCGCCAAGCTGCAAGCCGCCCGCGCGGCGCTGGACGCCGGGGTGGGCACGGTGGTGATTGCCGACGGCCGCGTCCCCGACCCGGTGAGCGCCGCGCTCGACGGCGCCGGCACCACGGTCAGGTTCACCGCAACGCTCGGGAGTCTGTGACATGTCCAATCCAGCGAACAACGGCGGGAAGAGCCTCGCGGACACCCGCAAGAGCCTGCTCGCCCTGCGCGCACGCCAGCGCGCAGGCGTGCGGGGCACCGGCGAGCGTGTGGTCCCGGTGGCCCGCGACCGGGAGCTGCCGCTGTCGTTCACCCAGCAACGGCTGTGGTTCCTCGACCAGCTGGATCCCGGAAAGGCCGTCTACAACGCCCCGATCGTCCTGTCGCTCCGTGCCGACCTGGACGAACAGGCGCTCGGCAGGGCGCTGAACGCGCTGGTCGACCGGCACGAGATCCTGCGCACCCGCTATCCGCTGCGCGACGGCGTGCCCTACCAGGACATCGCGGAGCCGCAAGGTGCCGTGCCGTTGCCCGTGACCGACCTCAAGGGCGCCGGCGACGAAGAGGTCAGGGGTTTCCTGCTCGGCCTGGTCCAGGAGCCGTTCGACCTCGAGAAGGGCCCGGTCCTGCGCCCTCACCTGGTGCGCACCGCGGCGCGTGAGTACGTACTCGTCCTGGCCCTGCACCACATCGCCAGCGACGGATGGTCCCTGCCCATCCTGGTCGGCGAGCTGTTCCATCTCTACGAGGCGGAACACACCGGGACGCCGGCGCAGCTGCCCGAACTGGCCGTGCAGTACGCGGACTACGCCGTCTGGCAGCGCGGCCGGGTCACCGGAGCCGTCCTCGACGAACACCTGACGTACTGGAAGGGCCGGCTCGCCGACCTGCCGACCCTCGACCTGCCGACGGACCGGCCACGCCCACCCGTCCCCTCCGGCGCCGGTGCCACCACGGACCGGCTGTTGCCGCCGGAGCTGGGCACCGTCCTGAACCAGCTCGCCCGGACCGAACGGGTCACGCTGCTCACCGTGGTGCTGTCCGCGTTCACGGCCCTGTGCGACCGCTACACCGGTCAGGACGACATCGTCCTCGGCTCGGTGTTCTCGGGCCGCGAGCGCCCTGAGATCGAGTCGCTGGTCGGCTTCTTCGCCAACACGGTCGTGCTGCGCTGTTCCACGGCCGGCGACCCGACGTTCCGCGAACTCCTCGCCCGCGCCAACGAGGCCGTCCTGGGCGCCCACTTCCATCAGGAGCTGCCGTTCGGCCGGCTGGTCGACGAGCTGCGCCCCGAGCGCGATCCGAGCCGTAACCCGCTGTTCCAGACGTCCTTCACGCTCCAGCACGCGGGCGTGGAGTCGGCCCGGATCGGGGACGTCGAGGTCGCCGCGTACCCCGCGGACGGCGACACCGCTCGCTTCGATCTCGCGGTCCAGCTCACCGAAGTGCCCGAGGGCCTGCGGCTGTGGGCGGAGTACTCCACCGATCTCTACGACGCGGACCGGGTGGAGCGGCTCTTCGGGCACTACGAACGGATCCTGTCGGCGGTGGCCGCCGACCCGGACCTCCCCCTCAGCCGGCTGCCCATGCTCACCGAGCCGGAGCACGAGCGGCTGACCGAGGCGAGCTGCAACACCGCGCCCGTACCGGACGGATGCCTGCACGAACTGTTCGAGTCGGTGGTGGACCGGTCACCCGACGCCGTGGCCACCTCCTTCGCCGGCCGCCGTCGCACCTACCGGGAACTGGAGCAGGACGCCAACCGGATGGCATGGTCCCTGCGCCGGGCCGGCACGGGCCCGGAGAGCGTGGTCGCCGTCCTGCTGGACCGGGGCCCCGAGCTGCCCGCGGCCTTCCTCGGCATCCAGAAGGCGGGCGGCGCCTATCTGCCTCTCGACCCCGACCACCCGGCCGCCCGCTGGGAGAGTGTCCTGACCGAGGCACGTTGCACCACGGTGGTCACCACCCGCGACAAGGCCGCCCTGCTCCCGACCGGTGTCACAGCCGTCTGCGTGGACGACCCCGCCCTCGACGAGCAGCCCACCGAACGGCCGCGCCTGGTCGTGCGACCGGACAACCTCGCCTACGTGATCTTCACGTCCGGTTCCACCGGGAAACCCAAGGGCGTCCAGGTCGAGCATCGGAGCATCGTCAACTTCACCCGGGCGAGCATCGACATGTTCGCCCTCCAAGTGGGCGACCGGGTGCTTCAGTTCGCCAACCCGGCCTACGACGTCAGCCTGTTCGACTTCTTCAGCTGCCTGTGCTCCGGAGCCCAACTGGTGCAGGCGCCCAAGGCGACCCTGCTGGACCCCGACCGGCTGGCCGAGCTGATGCGCACGGAGCGGGTCACGGTCACCGATCTGCCGCCGGCCGTCCTCGGACTGCTCGACGAGAGCACCTTTCCCGAACTGCGCGCCCTGTTCGTGGGACTCGAGGCGTTCCCGGGCGAGCTCGTGAACCGGTGGAACATCCCGGGGCGAGAGTTCCACAACGGGTACGGCCCGACCGAGGCCACCGTCGCCTGCATCGACTACCTCTGCCCCGACGGCACGTACACCAGCATGCCGCCGATCGGCACCCCGATGGCGAACTACCGGGCCCACGTCGTGGACCGGTACGGCAACCCGGTGCCGGACGGCATCCCCGGCGAACTCCTCATCGGCGGCGTCGGAGTGGCCCGCGGATACGCCCACCAGCCCGGGCTCACCGCTGAGCGCTTTGTGCCCGACCCGTTCGGCCCCCCCGGCGCCAGGCTGTATCGCACCGGGGACCTGGTGGTCCGGCGGAGCGACGGCAACCTCGCCTTCCTGGGCCGGGTGGACAACCAGATCAAGATCCGTGGGCTGCGCGTCGAACCCGGTGAGATCGAGCAGGCCGTGCAAGGCCATGACGCCGTCGACGAGGCCGTGGTGATCGTGTCGGGTTCCGGCGCCGACGCCCGGCTGGTGTGCTACCTGACCGTCACCGCCGGCCGAGAGGTCACTCCCGAGGAGCTGCGCAGGCATCTGACCGGACTGCTGCCCGCCCACCTGGTCCCCGCGACCTTCGTGGAACTGCCCGAGCTGCCCCGGGCCGGCAGCGGGAAACTGGACCGCAAGCGGCTGCCGGAACCCGGTGCGGGCGCCGTACGCCGGGCCGTACCGCCCAGCACCCGGACCGAGCTGATGCTCGCCGAGATCTGGCGTGAACTGCTCGACGGGACGCTCGAGATCGACGTCCACGACAGCTTCTTCGCCGTCGGCGGCAACTCGCTCAAGGTGACCCAGCTGGCCTCCCGGATCCGCACGGCGTTCGGTGTGGAGGTGGAGCTGCGGGAGCTGTTCGTCCGGTCCACCATCGCCGAGCTCGCCGAACTCGTGGAGACGAGCGAGCTGGACGAGGCATCCGACGACGAACTGTCGGCGATCCTCGCGCATTTGGAGGAGACACAGTGACCAGCTCCGCACCTGCGGTCGCCCTCAGCCACGACGCCTTCCGGCAGGAGGTGCGACGGTTCTTCCGCGGCCCCGAGGCACAGCGCACCCTCGCGGCCGTCGCCGGACACCGGCCCGACGAGGAGGCCGCCCGTCTCAACCTGTACCGGCTGCTCGGCGAACGCGGATGGCTCGCCCCGAACTGGCCGGTCGCCCACGGCGGCCTCGGCCTCGGCGCCCCGGAGGCGGCGGTCGTCACCGAGGAGATGACGCTTGCCGGGGTGCCCGACGACGTCCACGTCCTGAGCATCGACATCGTCGGCATGTTCCTGCTCAAGGCGGGCACCGAGGAGCAGAAGAGCCGGTATCTGCCCGCGCTCGCGCGTGGTGAGCAGACAGCCAGTGTCCTGTTCACGGAACCCGAGGCAGGCTCCGACCTGTCCGCGCTGCGCACTCGGGCGGAGCGCGACGGGGAGGGCTGGCGGCTGTACGGCACCAAGGTCTTCAACATGAAGACCCAGTTCGCCGACTTCTCGCTGTGCGCTGCCCGCACCACCGACGGCGCGGTCGGCATGCACGGGATCACCCTGTTCCTGCTGCCGGTCCGGTCACCCGGCGTGCACATCGAACCGGTGCCGAGCATCCAGAACGACCGCTTCAACCTGGTGGTGATCGACGGAGTACGGCTCACCGCGGCGGACGTCGTCGGAACCGTCGACGAGGGCTGGTGGCAGCTGAACGAACTGCTCCAACTCGAGCGCACGGGCATCGACTTCCACGGCAAGGCACGACGACTGCTCGACCTGGTGATCCGGCGGGCCGCCGAGACGGGCCGGCTCACCGATCCGGCCTACGCCCTGCAACTGGTCGAGCTGGACGCCAAGTTGCGGGCCGCCCGCTCCCTGGCCTGGGAGATGGTCCACAACCTCGCCGCCGACCGAGCCGACCCGGTCACCTCGGCGATGTCGAAGTGGTACGCGAGTGAGCAGTTCCGGCCCATCCTGCGCGCCGGCATGGACCTCGAGGGCGCCGGCGGTGTCCTCTCCGCCTGGGACGGGGAAGCGCCCGCCCAGGGACTGCTGGAAGCGAACTACCGCCTCGGGCCCGCCCATCGCCTGGCATCGGGCACCTCCGAGATCATGCTCTATCTCATCGCGACCAATGGACTGGGTCTGCTGTGAACGTCGCCGAACTCTTCCACGAGGAACTCAATCCGGTCCTGCGTCGCCTCGGCGCCCGAGCCAAGGGCGCCGGGCCCGTACCGCCGGACGAGGAGGAGACCGAGGTCCGCCGGGGCGTGTGGTCCACCCTCGCCGAACTGGACGGCCTGCGCCCGGCGCTGCCGCCCCGGCTGGGGGGACCGGCCGACGCCATGGCGGGCCGGGTACGGGCGGCCGAGCTGATGGGACCCGCGCTCTATCAGAGCCCCTACCTGGACACCATGATCGCGGCCGACCTGCTGGCAGCCGACGGCCGTCATGACAAGCTCCTCACCTCGATGGCGTCGGGGGAACGAACCTGCGCCCTCGCCGTGCGGGAACACACCACGGACGAACCGGGCACGCCCGCGCCCCTCGCGCCGGACCGGGCACGCGGCCTGGTCAGCGGCACCCGGCGCTTCGTCGCCTTCGCCGCCGAGGCCGACTTCCTGCTGGTGATCGGCGAGGACGGCCACGCGCTGGTCCCGGCCGACGGACCCGGCGTGCGCCTGCACCGTCAGGACGACATCGGGCGCGGGGACCTCTACCGGGTCACCCTCGACGGCGCGGCGGCGGTCACCGACGGTCTGATCACCGCGGGACCGCACTACTCTGCCGCCCTGGCCCGTGGCAGGCTCCAACAGGCCGCCTATCTCACCGGCCTGACACGCGCCGCGCTGGAACTCACGGTCGGCAGGCTGCGACAGCGCTCGGCCTTCGACCGCCCGCTGGCCAAGCAGCAGGCTCCCGCCTTCCGGCTCGCGGCGCTGGCCGCCGAGGCCACCGCCGTGAGCAGTCTGGTGCACGCGGTGGCCGACGACGCCGACCGCGGGGCCGACATACGGCTGACCGCCGCGCAGGCCCTCTTCCTCGCCGCCGACCTGGCCCGCGAGGCCACGGCGGAGGCCGTGCACCTGCACGGCGCCGCCGGACTCACCGAGGAGTACGACGTCTCGGTGTTCTACCGGTGCGCCGCCGTGGAGTGCGTGCGGCTCGGCAGTCCGACCCAACTGCGCCTGGAGGCAGCCCGGTTGCTGGCCGCGGCGTACGAACCGACCTCGGAGTGACCCATGAACTCGCTCACGAACCCGGTGCCGCTGCTCCAGGACCTGATCCGCATCGACACCACCAACCCGCCCGGCAACGAGATCGCCTGCGCCGAGTACCTGATCGACCGCTTCGCCCACCGCGACGACCTGGACATCAAAGTCCTGGGCCCGAGCCGGGACCGGGCGAATCTGATCGTACGTTTCCCCGGCCGCGGCGCGGCCCCGCCGCTGCTCCTGCACGGGCACTCCGACGTCGTGCCGGTCACCGGCCAGGACTGGCAGCACCCGCCCTTCGAGGCCAGGCTCGTCGACGGTGAAGTGTGGGGCCGCGGTTCCGTCGACATGAAGGGCGGCCTGGCGATGATGGTGTCGTCGCTGGCCCGTCTGCACGAGGCGGGCCAGCGGCCGGCCGGAGACGTCGTCCTCGCGGTGGTCGCCGACGAGGAGCACGGCAGCATCGCCGGAGCCCGGTGGCTGACCCGCGAGCACCCCGAACTGTTCTCCGGGATCCGGTACGCGGTGGGCGAGGAGGGCGGAGCGGGCATCGAACTCGGCGGGCAGCGCTTCCATCCGATCGTTGTCGCGGAGAAGCGCGCCTGCTGGTTCAGGGTGACGCTGCGGGGCCCCGGCGGCCACGCCTCGCGCCTGGCGCCGCCGCAGACCCCGATGCGGCAGCTCGGACACCTGCTGACCGCCCTGAGCGGCGCGCGGCTGCCGCGCCACCTCGGTCCGGCCGCCCACCGCATGCTGACCGAGCTGGCCGGCCACCTGCCCGACCCGCTCGCCGGCCGGCTGCGCTCGCTCCGGGACGACGACGGTGACGCGCCCCCGGCCGGGCTGCCGGAGGACCAGGCCCTGCAGATCGACTCGTTGCTGCGCAACACGGTCAACCCCACCGTCGTCCGGGCCGGCGACAAGATCAACGTGGTGCCGGGCGAGATCACCGTCGACCTGGACGGCCGCATCCTGCCCGGCGACCACACCAGGGAGGAGTTCGTCTCCGAACTGCGGGCCCTGATCGGCCCCGAACCGCCCCTGGAGCTGCTGGTGGAAGGCTTCGCCGTGGACCAGAGCAGGATCCCGGAGCCCGAGTTCGGCGGCTTCTACGAGACGCTTGCCGACATCACCCGCAAGGCCGACGCGGACGCCGCGCCGCTGCCGATGATGTCGCCGGCCTCCACCGACGCCGGTTTCTTCGCCCAGTTGGGCATCCGCTGCTACGGCTGGCTGCCGATGAAGGTGCCGGCGGGCAGCCCGTACCGGACGCTGCTGCACCGCGCCGACGAGCGGATTCCCGTCGAGGCGCTGGAGTTCGGCACCCAGTGCATGACCGCGCTGCTGCGCGACTACCGGTAGCCGTAGCCGGCCACCGAGGTATTCCTTCACTCCGCGGGAGCCAAGATGACCGAAGACCTTTTCGTGCTGCCCGCCTCGTTCGGCCAGCAACGGCTGTGGCTGCTGGAACAGATCCAGCCGGACACCCCGCTGTACAACGAGGCGGTGGGACTGCGGCTGCGCGGCAGCCTCGACCCGGACGCCCTGGCCGCGGCGATGACCGAAGTGGTGGAGCGGCACGAGGTACTGCGGACCGTGCTGGAGCTGGAGGGCGCCGAAGTCGTGCAGGTGGTGCGCGCGCCGGAGCCGGTGCGGCTCACGGTCGAGGACGTGGACGGCGGCCACGACGCGGCGCTCGCCGAGGCGCGCCGCCTCGCCGAGACCCCCTTCGATCTGGGGCGTGGACCGCTGATCCGCTGCCGGCTGATGCGGGTGGCTCCCGAGGAGCACCTGTTCGCCGTGGTGGTGCACCACGCGGTGGCCGACGGCTGGTCGCTGGGCGTGCTGCTGAGCGAGCTCACGGCGCTCTACCCGCCCGCGGTCCGGGGTGAACGGCTGGATGTGCTGCCCGAGTTGCAGGTGCAGTACGCGGACTTCGCGGCCTGGCAGAAGCAGCGCTGGGACGAGGGTGAGCTCGATGAGCAACTGGCTTACTGGAAAGACCAGTTGACCGAGTGTGAACCGCTCCGGCTGCCCGTGGACAGGCTCCCGGGCGGGACGCCGGACTACGGGACGGTGCAGGCGCCGCTGGCGCCGCCCGCTCTCATGATCCGTCAGCTCCGGGCGGTCGCCTCGGACGGGGACGTCACCCCCTTCATGGTGGTGCTCGCGGCCTACGCCACGGTGCTCGCCCGCTGGACCGGGCAGCACGACGTCGTCGTCGGACTGCCCTTCGCCGGTCGCACCCAGACCGAACTGGAGTCGCTCGTCGGCTTCTTCGTCAACACCCTTCCCGTACGCCTCGACCTGTCGGGTGATCCCGACTTCCTCAGCCTGCTCCGGCAGGTACGGGAACGCTGCCTGGGCGCCTACCAGCGCCCCGACGTGCCCTTCGAGGTGCTGGTCGACACCCTGAAGCCGCAGCGGCGCCCGGGCCGCACCCCGTTGACGCAGACCATGCTGGCCGTGAACAACACATGGCTTCCCCAGGCGTTGGAGGCCGCCGGACTGAGGATCGAACCGGTGCCCCTGCTCCAGGAGCGCGCCCATTTCGAGGTGACCGTCGATCTCGACGGAGCCGACGACGCACTCAGCGGCTCAGTGGTGCTCCAGTCGGACCTGTTCGCTCAGGAGACCGCGGACCTGCTGGCCCGGTCCGTCGTCACCGTGCTGCGAGGTGCGTCGGCGAACCCCGGAGCGGCTGTGTCGCAGCTGCCCTGCCCGCTGGCCGACCGCAGTCCGGCCGTCACGGCGGACGCGGAGGACTCGGCTCAACGGGAGCCGCTGCCCCGTGAGGAGCTCGGCGGCCGGCCGACCACGCGGACCGAGGTGCTGCTCAGCCGGTTGTGGGCCGAGGTGCTCGACGTCGAAACGGTCGGCGTCGACGACGAGTTCTACGCCACCGGCGGCAACTCCCTGCGGGCCGTACGGGTGGTGATGCGCGCACGGGAACTCGGCGTCGAGCTGCCCGTGGAGAAGGTGCTGGGGGAACACACCATCCGGGAGCTGGCGGCCACGGTCTGAGCCGCCGGCCCGGTCTCACAGCTGCCGCAGCCGCCAGATGGTGCGGTTGGCGACCGGGATCACCGACGCCAGCAGGACGAAGGGCGCCAGCCACAGCGTCGTACGCGCACCGATGCCGTCGACCAGCACACCGGCGAGGGCCGCACCGACCGGGATGGTGCCGAAGTTCATCAGCCGGTACGTGGCGTTCATCCGCGCGTGCAGCTCGGGCGGTGTGACCTTCTGGCGCACCGTCACGGCGATCACGCTGCCCGCGGCGGAGCCCGCGTACCCGAGGAAGAGGCCGACCGCGGACGCCCAGAAGACCGCTGTGTCCGAACCGGTGTACAGCGGCAGCAGGAAGTAGGCGTTGGTGGAGAAGGCCAGAGCGACCAGCAGACTGGGGCCGTAGCCGATGCGCTCGAAGAGGAAGGGCACGCAGACGGCCCCGAAGATCGCTCCGATCCCACCGATCACGGTGACCAGACCGTAGGCGAACGTGCCCATGTCGAGCTGACGCACGAAGAAGACCAGAAAGGCCACGTTGACCAGCGATCCGCCGGCGTTGTAGATGGCCGCGTGGAGGGCGATGGCACGCACCGGCGGATTGCCGAACACCGCACGCAGGCCCTCGGCGAGCTCCCGGCGCAGATCTCGCTCGGCGGGCGGCGGCTCGGGCTTCTCCCGGGTGCGGACCGCGATCATCGCCACTGCGGAGACCAGATAGCTCAGCGCGTCCAGGAACAGCACACTGGCCGCCCCGAACGCGCCGGCCAGCCAGCCACCACCACCCGGACCCATCGTCGCGCTCACGGCCTGATCAGCGGTGAGCTTGCTGTTGGCCGAGCCGAGGTGTTCCGGCGCGACGAGGCGCGGCAGGTACGACCGGGCGGCGATGTCGTACACCACGCTGAGAGCCCCGACGAGCACGGCGACCACATAGACGTGCGCGAGGGAGAGTACGTCGAGTACGGCGGCGACCGGGATGGTGACGACCAGCACGAATCGGGCGAGGTCCGTGGCGATCATCACGGGCCGGCGGGCCCGGCGCTCCTGCCACACGCCGACGAACAGCGGCAGCAGGAAGAACGGCAGCGTGTAGAACGCCTCCAGCAGCCCGATCTGGGTGCCGGAGGCGTCCAGTGTGCTCACCATCACCAGCGGGAGGGCGAACAGCGTCATCTCCGAGCCCAGTTGCGACACGAGGTCGCCGGTCCAGAACAGACGGAAGTCCCGCTGCTTCAGGAGGCCGCCCGGCGCGGGCGCGGTCTGCGTCATGACGTCTCCCGAAGGTGGCAGTTGGCGGTCAGACCAGGGCACGCCCATGGGCGCCGAAGCGGCGTCCTGCCGAACTGCGCAGGTCCGCGGTGACGTTGATGCGCCGCAGCCAGCGGTCCGTGCCGTCGTAGCGGGCCTTGAAGGGCCTGCGCCCGTGCACGGCCCGCTTGTTGTCGATGATCAGCAGCTCGCCGGAGGCCAACGCCACGTCCCGCATACGCGCTTCGAAGGCGTCGAGAATGCCTTGCAGCGCCCGCTCGGCGAGGGCGTCGCCCAGGTCACGCTGCATGAACGCCGGGTCGATCCGGACGTAGGGCATGTCCGGGTCGCCGCCCAGAATGGCGATCCGCTCCGGCTCGTGGTTCATCCGTCGTATGCGCTCGAAAGCGGCCGCCTGGCCGTCACCGTCGTCGATCCCGGTGGTCGCCGCGTTGAACTGGGCCGTGTGCGACTCGTCGGGCAGGATCACGAACCGGTCCTCGAAGAGGACCTTGCGGTGCTCCTCGTCGAGTTCCAGATCGTGGGCCGACGCGAACATGGTCGGCACCGCGTCCGGGTTGCGCAGACAGAGCAGCATGATCCAGTCGGCCCGGTGGGGATGGAACGCGTCCTCGTTGTGCCATTCCAGCAACGTCGTGGAGCTCGAGCCGAGTTGCTCCCCCTCGTGCCCCTCGATGGGAAACACGTCCAGGACCAGCTTGCCCCGCTGCTGCGACAGATAGGAGAAGGGGTCGCCGAGCAGGGAGCCGATCATCAGCAGGAGAGCCGTCGCCGTGGTCACCTCGGCGGTGTCCGGCGCGGCGGTGTAGTCGTGCGGTGTCGCACCGACGGCCTGCTCGTCCAGCGGCAGGCCGGACAGCACCAGCCCGCCGTTCGGACGGCCCGTCAGCCGGAACCCGTTCAGCACGGAGCGCATCCGCTCCGGCGCGCGATGTGCGTGAACGGCGATCTCGGCCAGCAGGTGCTCGAGGTCGGCGGGCTTGGCCGCGCCGAACTCCTCGACGAAGGCCTCGGCGAGCGCGCGCAGCGTGTCGGCCTCCGCCGACGTCAGCCGGAGGCATGGCATGCCGTCCTGCGGGCTCAGCGCGGCCTCGAAGTTCTGTGTACGGGTCCCGCCCACGTTGGTCCTCCCTGGCCGCGGGTCATGCTTCATCTCGGGCAACGACATCCGTACCGAGAATGTGCGATCCGCAAGGACGGACACAGTCAGGAGGAATCCCTACGACGTGGCAGCGCCACGTTCTGACAGGGTCGACGCACCGGCAGTGTCGAAAACCCAGGGGGACGAAGACGGTGGAACACGTCATCCAAGCCGACCGGTACGGTGCCACGGAGGACTACGCGGACACGGCCGGACTCTGTGTGCACCATGCCATCGAGCGATGGGTGGCCCTACGGCCCAAGGCGGCCGCCTGCCGGTTCGAGGGCGAGGAACTCAGCTACCTCGAACTGGACCGGCGTGCCAACCGGCTGGCCCGGCATCTGCACCGCCTCGGCATCGGCCCCGAGACGGTGGTGGGCGTCCTGCTCGACCGCGGCCTCGACCTTCCGGTGACGCTCCTCGGCATCCTCAAGTCGGGCGCCGCCTATCTGCCGCTCGACGTACAGCAGCCCGCGAGCCGTCTCGCGTACATGGTCCAGGACGCCGGATGCGAGATCGTGGTCACGACGAGCGGGCCGGCCGCCAGGCTGCCCGACGACGTCCTGCCGGTCTGCCTGGACGATCCCGCCATCGCGGCGTCGCTGGCCGCACTGCCCGGCGACGACCCGCACTACCCGGCCCTCCCCGACAACCTGGCCTACCTGCTGTACACGTCCGGATCGACCGGAGCTCCCAAGGGCACGCTCGTCCAGCACCGCTCGGTGGTCAACATGACCGAGTACTGCAGGCGGGCCTATCGGCTCGAACCGCCGGACCGCATCCTGCAGTTCGCGAACCCGTGCTTCGACGTGAGCGTCTTCGACATCTTCGCCGCGCTCTGCAACGGGATCACCCTGGTCCAGGGGGCGCGGCTGACCCTCCTCGACCCGCGGGCGCTCACCGCGCTGATCCGCGACGAACGGGTCACCGTGATGGACATACCGCCCGCTGTGGCCCGTCTCCTCGACCCCGCCGGACTCCCCGATCTGCGGATGGCCAACATCGGGGGCGAGGCGCTCCCGGGCGAGCTGGCCGACCGTTTTCAGGCAGAGCACCGGCAGGTGCACAACACCTACGGGCCCACCGAGGTCACCGTCACGTCGACGGACTATCTGTGCCCGCCCGGGCTGCGTGAGAGCAGGCCACCGATCGGCCGCCCCATCGCCAACCTCCAGGCCCACGTGGTGGACGAAGCCGGCCGGCAGGTCCCCGTGGGCGTCGCCGGTGAGCTTCTCATGGGCGGGGTCGGGGTGGCCCGCGGCTATCACGGGCGCCCGGCGCTGACGGCGGAGAAGTTCGTGCCCGACCCGTATGGCCCGCCCGGGGCCCGGCTCTACCGCACGGGCGACCTCGTGCGGCGGAGGGAGGACGGCAACATCGAGTTCCTCGACCGGATCGACACCCAGCTCAAGGTGAACGGCCACCGGGTCGAGCCGGGCGAGATCGAGGCCGCGCTGGAGACCCACCCGCGCGTCGGTGCCGCCCTGGTCGACCTCACCGGTGACGGCTCGGACCGCACACTCGTCGCCTTCCTGGCGCCGCCGTCCGACGCGGCCGACGCACCGTCGATCGCGGAGGTCCGCGCGCACCTGCGCCCGCTGCTGCCCTCCTACATGATTCCCGCCCGGATCGTCACCGTGGACGCAGTACCGCTGACGGCCAACGGAAAGGTCGACCGCGCCGCACTGCGCGACCTCGCGGCCGACCGGGACTGAGCCCTCATCACGCGACGATCAGCCGCTGGTCGAACAGCGCCCGGTAGAACGGCTCGTGCCGGGCGCTGAACTCGGCCAGCATCTCGTTGTTGTGGACCGTGACGGCGTACTCGGTCGACTTGGCCGTGAAGCCGGAGCTGTTGCTGACGTCGGTGTGCCAGCGGTCGGAGCGCTGCCACTCCTCACGCCTGCCGGGACTCCACTGCAGTGCCTCGGGCCGCTGCGGCAGGCCCACCGCAGCGCAGAACGCGGCCATGGTCCGCTCCGGCCTGGACACCAGGTCCTCCGAGTCGAGGACCACCGGACGCTGCCCGGTGGCGGACACCGCCTCGTACAACTCGTGCATCTGCTCCAGCCCGATGTCCTTGGCCGACATATCGGGCCGCAGGGCGTAGTACGACGCGGCGATCTCGTCGGGGTGCCGGATCAGGAACGTGTGCCGGACCTCGCGCAGGAAGACGTCGTCCGCGAGCACCGCGGGATAGCGGTAGTCGGTGGTGTCCTTGAGGAACACCGGCTGCCGAGCCGACAGCGCCCGCATCGCCGCGATGAGTTCGACCTCGGTGCGCACGACCCGTCCGTCGACCGTGGTCTCGCCGAAGTCGACGATGTTGCAGAACGGCTCGTGCAGCGCGGCCAGATCGCCGCGTTCGACCATGGACCGGAAGAACGCGGTCGACCTGGCCCTCGGGGCGCTCCACATGGCGATGACGCGGGGGATGTCCTGACGGTCGTTCACGGGCGGTTCCCTCATATGTCGATGGTGCGGATACCGATGCTCTGGCCGAATCCGGAGGCGGTCCAGACGATCGTGTCGGGGCGGGGCGAAGTGAGCGCCGCGGCCGGCACGTCGGCCCTGTAGGCCAGCAGCCGCAGGGGCAGCGGCGCGTCACCGCGCAGCCGCAGCACCACGTCGTAGCCGTCCGCCGGCGCCACCAGGTGGCAGCCCCACTTCCACGGGGTCGAGGACGGCCGGTTCTGCCCGCCCGGCATGCGCCTGCCTTCCACGGTGACGTCGACCAGCTTCGTCCCGCGGGTGTCGGCGTAGAACGACAGCGCGGTCGCCGTCGCGTCCGAGCTGAGCCGCAGCCGCACCTCGCGCACATCGCCGCCGAGGCTGCGCTTGCCGGTCACCTCGGCCTCCGGCAGGGACGTGCTGCCGCCTCGGGCCGGCCCCTTGCGGTAGCCACCGGGGCCGATCAGCGCGGGAACGTCCTTCTCGGCGGGCGACTTGGCGCCCTGCGTGTAGCGGGACACCCAGGGCCGGCCGGAGTCGGCGCCGCTGTACCAGGAGGCGGTTCCGGTGTCGGCGTCCTGGACGTAGAACAGGGCGACCTGTGCGGGGTGGCGTCCGTCCACGCCGTCCCGGGCTCCGCCGACGCCCACCAGGGCCGTCCCCAACAGCGCCACGACCGCAACCGTCACGGGCACCGCTCGGCGCCGGGGGAGCGGCAACAGGGCGGGCAGCAGGGGCAGGAGCAGCAGCGCGACGATCACGAGCGCCGCCGACACGAACGCGAGCCCGATGGTGGGAAACAGGATCGCGAGGAGCGGCACGAAGAGCACGATGGCCGGCAGCGCGGCGGCGCAGAGTGCGGGCCCGAGCCAGGGCGACTTCTCCGGCAGGCGCAGGCCCACGGCGAGTCCCGCCACGCCGAACAGGGCGGGCCAGACGAACAGATACGAGGCGCCGGGCATCGCGACGGCCGTGAGCAGCGCCAGTACGGCGAACCAGCACAGCGCAGCAGCGCTCACAGCGAAGGCGTCGGTGCGCCGGCGCATCCACAGCAGCCAGCACAGACACACCGCCAGCGTCAGCACCACCAGACCGGCGACCGCGGGACCGGGGCGGTACGGATCGCCGAAGGTGAACGCGGCATAGTGCGGCCTGATCATTACCAGCAGCGTCCAGCCCAGATAGCCGACAGCCGCCGAACCGATCAGCGGCAACGGCAGCGTCCCGGCGACCAGGGCGAGCCCGCGCAGCCGTAGGAGTCCGCGCCGACGGGACAGCAGGAGGACCACCGCGATCGCGACGGCGGCCAGTGCCGCGAGGACCGGACCGAGCCACTGCGGATAACTCACCAGCAGCCCGAACACCGTGAAGTACGTGCTGGAGCCGGCCCCCGGCGGGGCGATGTCCTGGTCGGCCAGCTGCCTGGTCGCCGCCAGCACCGTGGAGCCCATGTCCTGCAGGGTCCCCTGCCGTTGGGCGGACAGGTTGTCCAGTTCGGTGTCGTAGCGGGCGGAGCCGCCGACCACCGCGAAGTTCATCCCGGTGAAGCCGGCCTTCTTGAACACCGACAGGTCGGTGTCGTTCGGCAGCAGCCGGTAGATCTCGTCGGACATCGACGTGACGAACGGTGTGTGGTCGGACAGTGCCGAAAGAAATGCCGAGTTGTCCTTGCCGGTCTCGAACATCACCACCGGCCCCGTGGTGCCGCGCGCCTCGAGGTTGAGGATCACCGTGTGCTTCGGATTGCCCGCCGACGGGGAGTCCGTGAAGGCCTTGGCGCCGATCGACCCCGGCTCCTCGCCGTCGGTGAGCAGGAACTCCACCGTGTTGCGGGGCGCCGGACCGGACTTCAGCGCGCGGGCCGTCTCCAGGACGGTCGCGACGCCCATCCCGTCGTCGGTCGCGCCGGGCCCGGTGAAGACCGAGTCGTAGTGGGCGACGATCAGCACGCGGCCCTCTCCCTCGGTACCGGGGAGTGTGGCGCGTATGTTGGCGGCCCGCCCGGCAACCGAGGCGTGGTCCGGATAGCTGTCGGCGGCGGTCGTCGCCTCGACCTCGGCCCGCAGACCCAGCGCGCGGAACCGCTCGACGAGATACTCCCGGACCTCGGCGTTGGCGACCGAACCCATCGGCCGCGGCTCGGCGGCGATCCGCTCGATGTACGGCTCGGCGCGCCCCGCGGAGAACTGTCCCGCCGGCGCCCCGGAACCGGCCGGGCTCGGACCTCGCAGCGGGATGAGGGCCAACGCCGCGAACACGACGAGCCCGAGCATCAGCAGCAGCGTGCCGAGCCGGGCGGGCGGCAGGCGCTTGAACCGAGACAAGGTCCCTCCCAGGTGTCCGGGCCATCCTGCCCTTTGCGACAGAGCGCGGGCTGTCCGTCATTTGCCCGACTGCCGGGTCTCCCTGGCTCATCCGCACCCTGATAACGGCGCACTGTCGGCCACGGTGGGAGGGAGCTGTATGCGCGAGGACCTTCGGCAGAGGCTTGCCCGGCTCAGTCCCGCACAGCGGGAACGCCTGCTCGAGGCCATGCGCACCGAGCGGCTGCAACGCAGGGCCGAGGACACGATTCGCCCGGCGGGCCGGGACCGTGCCCTGCCGCTGTCGTTCGCCCAGTCCCGCATGTGGTTCCTCGACCAGCTGGCGCCGGGGCTGCCGCTCTACAACACGCCGCTGGCGATGCGCCTGCGCGGCCCGCTCGACCGCCGCGCCCTGGCGGGAGCCCTCGACATGGTGGCGGCCCGGCACGAGGTGCTGCGCACCCGGTACGTCGGCACCGACGACGGCCCGCACCAAGTGATCGACCCGGTGGGACCGTTGGCCCTGGAGACCCTCGAGCTGGGCCCCGTCGCCGAGAGCGAGCGGCACGCGCGCGCCCTGCGGGTGGCCGCCGACGCCAGCGCCCGCCCCTTCGACCTCGCCCGCGGCCCGCTGGTGTGGGGACTGCTGGCGAGGTTCACCGACGACGACCACGTCTTCGTCCTCTCGATGCATCACATCGTGCTCGACTCGTGGTCGGTTCCGTTGCTGATGCGCGAACTCGCCGAGTGCTACGAGGCGATACGGGCCGGACGCGCGCCCGCGTTGGCGCCGCTGCCGGTGCAGTGCGCCGACTATGCCCTCTGGCAGCGCGAACGACTCGCGGGCGAGGGGCCGGCAGCCGACCTGGACTACTGGCGCACGACACTGGCCGACCTGCCCGTGCTGGAGTTCCCCACCGACCGGCCACGTCCGGCCGAGCGGACCTGGCTCGGCGAGAACGTCACCGCGACCTATCCGGCCGAGCTGCAACGCGGTCTGGCCGAACTCGCCGACCGCAGCGGGATGCGGCTGCTCCCGGTCATGGTGGCGGGCTTCGCCGCACTGCTGTCCCGCTACAGCGGGCAGCACGACATCGCGCTCGGTTCGGTGTTCACCGGACGCAGCCGGCCCGAGATCGAACCGCTGATCGGCTACTTCGCCAACACCGTGGTCCTGCGCACCGACACCTCCGGCGACCCCGGCTTCCGGACCCTGCTGGGACGGGCCAACGACATGGTGCTCGGCGCGCATTCGCACCAGGACCTGCCCTTCGACCAGCTGGTCGAGAAGCTCGATGTGCGGCGGGACCCGACCCGCAATCCGCTCTTCCAGTTCGCCCTCTACCAGGCGGATACGGACCGCAGCGGAGCCCGGCTCGGCGACGTACTCGTCGAGGAACTGCCCATCGAACTGGGCACGTCCCGCTTCGACGTGGGGCTCGGTTTCTCGGAGCCGCCGTCCGGTGGCCTGCACCTGAGCATGGAGTTCTCGACCGAGCTCTTCGACCGGCCCCGGATGACGCGGCTCCTCGACCACTACCGGCACATCCTGCAGTCCGCCGTGGCGCGGCCGGACACCCCGCTCAGCGAGCTCGCCGTCATGGCGCCCACAGAACGCGAGCAGGTCGTGGCGGGATGGAACGCCACAGCGCGCCCGACCTCCGCACGCACCGTCAGCGACGCGTTCCAGACCACGGTGACCGAGCGCCGCGACGATCCGGCGCTGCGCTTCGGCAACCTGGAGATGTCCTTCACCGAGCTGAACGCCAGGGCGAACCGCCTGGCCCACCTGCTCATCTCGCGCGGCGCGGGCCCCGAACGGCAGGTCGCGCTCGCCATGCGACGCAGTGACCACCAGATGGTGAGCATCCTGGCCGTGCTCAAGGCCGGTGCCGCCTACATGCCGGTGGATCCGGACTACCCGGCCGAGCGGATCGGCTTCATGCTGGCCGACACCGACCCGGTGCTGGTGCTCACCACCGTCGCCGACGAGCAGGTCCTCCCCGCGGGCTGCGGCATCAAGACCATCGTGCTCGACAGTGGGGACACCCTCCGGGACCTGGCCGAGCGGCCCGGCACCGACCCCACCGACTCGGACCGCATCGCTCCGCTCGACCCGGCGCACCCCGCCTACGTCCTGTACACCTCGGGCTCCAGCGGCAGGCCCAAGGGCGTGGTCGTCGAACACCGCAACCTGGTGAACCTGCTGGACAGCCAGCGCCGCCGCGTCATCGACCCGGCGGCGGCCGCGCTCGGCCGCCCGCTGCGGCTCGCGCACGTGCTCGCGCTCTCCTTCGACGGATCGTGGGACGGCATGCTCTGGCTGCTGGCCGGCCATACGATGCACCTGCTGGACGACGAGACCAGGCGCGATCCCGCGATGACGGCCCGTCTGATGATCGATCGGCGCATCGACGCCATGACCTGTACGCCGTCCTTCGCCGAGCAGCTGATCGGCGGCGGTGTGCTCGACGACGAGCGGTACCGGCCCTCGGTGCTGACGTTCGGCGGAGAGCAGATCAGCGAGTGGATGTGGCAGCGGCTGCGGACGACGCCGGGACTGCGGGCCTGCAATGTGTACGGGCCCACCGAGGCGACCGTGCTCGCCACCATCGGCGACTTCTCGGAGTCCGAGCACCCGGTGATCGGCGCTCCCGTGGACAACGTACGCACGTATGTGCTCGACGAGCACCTGAACCCGGCGCCCATCGGCGTGCCCGGCGAACTGTGCCTGGCCGGGGCCGGAGTGGCACGCGGCTACCTCCACCAGCCGGGCCTGACCGCGGACCGGTTCCTGCCGGACCCCTGGGGCGGTCCCGGCGCACGGATGTACCGCACCGGGGACCGGGCCCGCTGGAACGCCGACGGGCACCTCGAGTTCCTGGGCCGCACCGACGGTCAGGTGAAGCTGCGTGGATTCCGTATCGAACTCGGCGAGATCGAGAGCGCGTTGACCGACCACCCGGACGTCGCACAGTCCGTGGTGACCACGCACACCGCGGCCGGGGCGGGCGGTGAGCGACTGGTCGCCTATGTCGTGCCGCGACCGGGCGCGGACCTGTCGCAGGAGGCGCTGAGCGACCACGTCGCACGGATCCTCCCCCGCCACATGCACCCGGCCGCGTACGTCGAACTGGCCGCCCTGCCCTTGACGGTCAACGACAAGCTGGACCACAAGGCCCTGCCCGCCCCGGACTTCGCCCGCGCACCCCACTCACGTGGTCCGAGGACCGAGCGGGAACGCATGCTCTGCGACCTGTTCGCGGACCTGCTCGACCTGCCCGCAGTGGGCCTGGACGACGACTTCTTCGTGCTGGGCGGACACTCGCTGCTGGCCACGCGTCTCGTCAGCAAGGTCCGTTCGGTGTTCGGCGTCGAACTGCCGGTGGGCAGCCTGTTCGAAGCCCCGACGGCATCCGGCCTGCTCGCACGGATCGATGCCGCGTCGGGTGCCAGGGCCCCGCTGGTCCGGACGGCACGCCCCGAACGCGTTCCGCTCTCCCACGGGCAACGGCGTCTGTGGGTGCTCAACCAGCTGGACACCGGCAGCGCGGTCTACAACATGCCGACGGCACTGCGGCTCTCGGGCGAACTGGACCTGCGCGCACTGCGGGCCGCGCTCGCGGACCTGGTGGCCCGGCACGAGGTGCTGCGCACGGTGCTGCCCCAGGCCGACGGTGAGCCGTACCAGCGGATCCTGGACGCGCGGACGGGCGCACCGGTGCTGCGCACGCGGGAGGCGATGGCCGGGCAACTTCCGGAGCTGCTGGAGGAGGCCGCCGCAGAGGGCTTCGATCTCACCGTGGACCTGCCGCTGCGCGTGCACCTCTACCGCATGGGCGAGCACGAGCACGTCCTGTTCCTCGTGCTCCACCACATCGCCGGGGACGCCTGGTCGGCCGTACCGCTGGCCCGCGACCTCTCGGCCGCCTACGCGGCCCGCCTCGGCGGAGAGGCTCCGGACTGGGCACCGCTTCCCGTGCAGTACGCCGACTACACGCTGTGGCAGCGCGACCTGGTGGGCACCGAGGAGACCGCGCCAGGCACAGCGCCGGGGCAGCCGGCGGTCGCAACCGCGGAAGAATCCGCCGAAGGATCCGGGTCCGAGGACACCCTGGCCGTGCGCCAACTGGCCTACTGGACCCGGCAGCTTGCCGACCTGCCCGATGAGCTGGACCTGCCGACCGACCGGCCCCGGCCCGCGTCCACCGGCTACCAGGGCATGCTCGTGGACCTGGACATTGACGCCCAACTCCATGACAAGCTGCTGGAGTTGGCCCGTTCGAACAACGTGACGCTGTTCATGGTGCTGCAAGCGGCGGTGGCGGCGTTGCTGACCCGGCTGGGGGCGGGCGAGGACATCCCCATCGGTACTCCGGTCGCCGGACGGACCGACGAGGCGCTGGACGATCTGGTCGGCTTCTTCCTCAACACCCTGGTGCTGCGCACCGACACCTCGGCCGACCCGAGCTTCGCCGACCTGCTGGCCCGCGTACGGCGGACGGATCTGGAGGCCTACGCGCACCAGGACGTCCCCTTCGAGCAGCTCGTGGAACTGCTCAGGCCGGCCCGGTCGCTGGCCCGCCACCCGCTCTTCCAGGTGAGCCTGATGCTGCACAACACCGCGGAGCCCGAGTTCGTCCTGCCGGGTCTGCGCGCCGACATCGAACCGGTCGGCACCCGCACCACCAAGTTCGACCTGACGTTCTCCGTGTCCGAGCGCCGGGACGAGGCCGGTGCGCCGTGCGGTATCACCGGCGTGGTCGACTTCGCGACCGATCTCTTCGACCGGGAGAGCATCGAGGCGCTGGCGGCACGCCTGGTCCGGCTCCTGGACGCGGTGGCCACCGACCCCGCACGGCCCATCGGCTCAGTCGAACTGCTCGACCCCGAGGAGCGCCACACCCAGGTGGTGCGCTGGAACGACACCGCGACCGAGCGGCCGGCGTCCCGGTGGCTCACCGACCTCTTCGAGGAGCAGGCCGCACGGACCCCAGGGGCGACGGCCGTCCGCAGCGACGACGGCTCCCTCACGTACCAAGAGCTGAACGGCCGGGCCAACCGGCTCGCGCGCAGGCTTTCGGCGGCGACGACCGGCCCCGACCCGATGATCGCCCTGCTCCTGCCGCGCGACGCCGGCCTGCCGGTCGCCCTGCTGGCCGTGCTGAAGGCGGGAGCCGCCTACATCCCGCTGGACGCCGCCTACCCCGCCGAACGCATCCACCGCATGCTGACGGACGCCGCGCCGGAACTCGTCCTGACCACGGCCGAGTACGCCGGTCAGCTGCCGGCGGACGTACCCGTCCTGCGCATCGACGAGGCGGAGCGGGACGCTGCCCGGCTCCCGGCGTCCGACCTGACGGACGAGGAGCGCCCGGCCTCCCGGCATCCGCACCGCACCGCCTACGTCATCTTCACCTCGGGATCGACCGGCCGCCCCAAGGGCGTGATGGTCTCGCACGGAGCGCTGCTGAACCTGCTGCTCGCCATGGGGGAGACGACCCGGATCGGGCAGCGGGACGTCCTGTTGGCGGTGACGACCATGGCCTTCGACATCGCGGCCGTGGAGATGTACCTGCCGCTGCTGACCGGCGCCACCGTCGTCATCGCCGGTCCCGACGCCGTCAGGGACCCGGCTGCCCTGTGCGGACTCCTCGCGACCGGTGCGGCCACGATGATGCAGGCCACTCCTTCGCTCTACCGGGCGATGCTCTCGGCGGACCCCGACGCGCTGCGCGGGCTGTCGCTGCTGGTCGGCGGGGAGGCGCTGGGAGCCGACCTCGCCACCCGTCTCGCGGAGACGGCGGGGCGTATCGTCAACTGTTACGGCCCCACCGAGACGACGGTGTGGTCGTCCCTCAAGACGCTGACCGGCGAAGCGGGGATCCCCTCCATCGGCCGGCCGATCGCCAACACCCGCATGTACGTTCTCGACGAGGCGCTGCGCCCGGTGCCCGTGGGCGTCACCGGGCGGCTCCACATCGCGGGCGACGGGGTGGCCCTGGGCTATCTCGGACACCCCGCCCTCACCGCCGAGCGGTTCGTGCCCGACCCCTTCGGACCGGCCGGCTCACGGATGTACGACACCGGCGATCTGGCCGGCTGGACCAGGTCCGGCGAACTGCGCTTCGCCGGCCGGGCCGATCAGCAGGTCAAACTCCGCGGTTTCCGGATCGAACCGGGCGAGATCGAGGCGGTCCTCACCCGCCACGAGACCGTCGCCGAGGCCGCGGTGATCCTGCGCGAGGACCAGCCCGGCCTGCACCACCTGGCGGGATACGTGGTCGCGGCCCCCGGCGCCGAGATCGACGTGGACCGGCTGTGGACCCACGCCCGGCGGGAACTGCCGGACTACATGGTGCCGGCGAGCCTGGTGCCGCTGCCCCAGCTGCCCCTGACACCGAACCGCAAGATCGACCGGAAGGCCCTGCCCGCACCGGCGTTCACCTCGCGCGGCCGTCGTCCGGGCACATCGGCGGAGCGCGCCCTGTGCGCCCTGTACGCGGACGTCCTGGGACGCGCCGAGACCGGCATCGACGACGACTTCTTCGCCCTCGGCGGGCATTCCCTGCTGGCGGCGCGCCTCGTCGGGCGGGCCCGGCAGGAACTGGGCCTGCGGATCACCATCCGCGACCTGTTCGAGGCGCCGACGGCCGCCGGACTGCTGGAACGGTCGGCCGGCGGCGACCACGCGGGCTTTCCCGTCCTGCTGCCGCTGCGTGAAACAGGGACGAGGACACCGCTCTTCTGCGTCCACCCGGCGGCCGGCGTCAGCTGGGGCTATCGCGGACTGCTGCCGCACCTGCCGCCGGACCAGGCCGTCTACGGGTTGCAGTCCAGGGGGCTGACAGAGCCGGACCGCAAGCCGATGAGCACGGCCGACCTGGCGTCCGAGTACCTCACGGAGATCCGCAAGGTCCAGCCCCAGGGGCCTTACCACCTGCTCGGCTGGTCCTTCGGCGGTCTCGTCGCCCACGACATCGCCACCGTGCTCCAGACGGAGGGACAGCAGGTCGCCACCCTCACCCTGCTGGACAGCTTCCCCTTCACCGACGACACCGAAGCCCTCGACCACGACGACCCGGCGCTCCTGACGGCCGTCGCCGAGTCACTCGGTCATGCCTCGGCCGACGACCGTCTCCTCGCCGAGTTCGGGGAGGCCGGCCTGCGCGCCATGGCCAAGGTCTTCGCGGACAACGTGAACGTGCAACGGCACTTCGCTCCAGGGGTGTTCGACGGCGACGTGCTCTTCTTCGCCGCCATGGCGGACCGCCTTCCGGGTGCGCCCGACGCCGCACAGTGGCAGCCGTACGTGACCGGGGGCATCGAGGTACACCCGGTGGACGCCGTCCACGGGGCCCTGACCGGCCCGGCCGCGGCAGCCGAGATCGGCCCGGTACTCGCCGCCCGGCTGATGTCATGACGATCGCATTCCTCACCCACGGACGGAGCGGGGTTGTACGTGTTCACTGATCTTCCTGCCCTGGTGCGCGGCCACGCCGAACAGCAGGGCGAGCGGCAGGCGTTGACCTTCGCCGCGACAACCCTTGGCACGCCGCGGACCGATCTGACGTACGCGGACGTGGACCTGCGCACCCGCGCCGTTGCGGGCATGCTGCGTCGGCGACTGCGTCCCGGCGAGCGGGCACTGATCGTCATGCCGACCGTGCCCGAGTTCGCCGCGGCCTTCCTCGGCTGTCTCGCCGCCGGCGTCGTCGCCGTACCGCTGCCCGTGCCGGTCGACGACTCCGCCACGCAACGGGTGCTGAACGTGGCCAAGGACTGCGCTCCCGCCGCCGTACTGACGACGTCCCTGGTCCGTCAATTCCTGGGTGACGCCCCGGTCGTGCAGCAGCTCGGCGCCTCGGTCGACTGGATCGACGTGGACCTGGTCGAGGAGGCGGAGGCCGCCGACTGGCATCCGGTGTCCATCGCCGCGGACGACACGGCATTCCTGCAGTACACCTCGGGTTCGACGAAGGCACCGCGCGGTGTGGTCGTCCCGCACGGCAGTCTGATGCACAACGAGGTCGCCATCCAGAAGACCTTCCAGGTCACGCCCGGCTCGACGAGCGTCAGCTGGCTGCCTCTCCACCACGACATGGGACTCATCGGCGGCCTGCTGCAACCGCTGTTCACCGGCGCGCGCGCCGTCATCCTCGATCCGCTCTCCTTCCTGCAACGCCCCGCCTCCTGGCTGGAGGAGATCTCACGGGAGCGGGCCCAGATCAGTGGCGGGCCGAACTTCGCCTACGACCTGTGCCTGCGCAAGGTCACCGACGAGGAGAAGGCGCGCCTCGACCTCAGCTCGTGGCGCCTGGCCTTCAACGGTGCGGCGCCGGTGTCGCCGCGCAGCCTGAGGGCGTTCAGCGAGGCCTTCGCGGGCACCGGCTTCCGTCCCTTGGCGCACACTCCGTGCTACGGCCTCGCCGAGGTCACGCTGTTGGTGGCGAGCGCCGACGCGGCCGCCGAGTGCGAGAGCCGCACCTTCTCCGTCACCTCCCTGGAGGAGGGCCGGGCGGTGGAACGCAGCACCGCCGCCCCGGACGATGCGCCCGGCACCGGGGACGCGGTCCGGGAGCTGGTCGCGTACCGGCTGCTCGATCACGCCGCCGTGCGGATCGTCGATCCGGCCGACGGGCGGCCCCTGCCCGACGGCCAGGTCGGCGAGATCTGGGTGCACAGCGAGAGCAACGGGGCCGGCTACTGGGGCGGCGGCGACGACACCCGCGACGTCTTCGGCGCCACACCGTCGGGCACCACACCGTCGGATGGCGCACCGTCGGGTGGCGCACCGACCTCCCACGTGCGCACGGGCGACCTCGGTTTCGTCCACGCCGGCCGGTTGCACGTGACCGGCCGCATGAAGGACCTGGTCATCCACCGGGGCCGGAACCTGCACCCCGAGGACCTGGAAGTCGACGTTGCCGCGAGCAGTCCGTCGCTGCGGCCGGGCTGCGGTGCCGTCTTCAGCGTCGACGACGACGGGGAGGAGGTGATCGTCGTCTGTCAGGAGGTGCGTCCCGGCCTCACCGACGACCAGTACCCGGCGGTTGCCCGGGGGATGAAGGACGTGCTGTCCCGTCAGTACGGCGTGGCCGCCCGGACCATCGCGCTGCTGCCCCCGGGAGCCGTCCCCAAGACGTCCAGCGGGAAGGTGCAACGCCAGGCGACCCGCGCCCGGTTCCTCTCCGGCGAGTTGCCCGTGCTGTGGTCGCAGACGGCCCGGGACAGGCAGGCCGGGGCGGCGCGACTGACTGACCTGGTCAGCGCCCGAAGCCTGCGGGAGGCGACCGGCCGGGAGCGCCGGACGCTGCTCACCGACGCCCTGTGCGGGTACCTCCAGCGGGTTCTCGGCGAGGACGAGCCGCTGGACGGCACGGCCTCGCCCACGTCGCTGGGGCTCGATTCGCTGACATCCCTCCAGCTGCAGCACGAGCTGGAGAGCCTGCTCGATGTGCGGCTCCGGCCGAGCCTCGTCCTGCGTGCCGGTTCCCTCGCGGAACTGGCGGAGATCGTGCTCGACCACGCGGAGACCACGGGCGGCACGGACGCCGAAGCCGCCGTCGAACCGGCGCCCGCCCCTGCCGACGGGCCGCAGGAGTACGAACTGTCGGAGACACAGCGCGCCCTGTGGTTCCTGCAGCGGACCTCGCCCGAGAGCTACGCCTACAACGTCACCCGGGCCTTCAGCCTGACCGGTGACGTCGACATGGAGCGGCTGTCCGGCGCACTGACCGAGGTGGTGGCCCGGCACGCCACCCTGCGGTTGGCCCTCCACACGCACGACGGTGAACCGCGTGCCCGTATCGAGCCCGTCGCCGACGTACAGCCGGAGACGGTGGACGCGCGGTCGTGGTCGGACGACCGGGTGCGGGACTGGATCCAGGAGCTGGCGACCCGGCCCTTCGACCTGGAGCGGGACCGGTTGCTCCGGGCGGCGGTTCTGCGTCGCGCGGACTGCCGGCTGCTCGTGCTGTCCCTGCACCACCTCGTGTGCGACCTGACGTCACTCGCCCTCGTCGTCGCCGAACTGGAGCGGGCGTACGTCTCGGGCGGCGCCGCGCAGGACGACGGCCGGCAGGAGCGACTGCCCGCCCTGGTACCGGCCGTGTGGGAGCGCACGACGCTGACCGAGCGGGGCGACGAACTCACCGCGTTCTGGAAGGAACAGCTCTCCGGAGAGCTGCCCGTCCTGGAACTTCCCTCCGCCGGCCGACAGCGCGGTCACGCGGGCGGCACGGTCACGTTCGAGAGTTCCGCACCACAGCTGCGGGCGCTGCGACATGTCGCCCGGCAGAACGGCCACACCCTGCACAACGTCCTGCTGGCCGGTTTCCAGGTGCTGCTGCACCGCGTGAGCGGCCAGCCCGACCTGGTGACCGGCGTCCCGGTGGCCGGACGGACGCGCCAGGAACTCGCCGCGCACGTGGGGTACCTGGTCAATGTGCTGCCGATCCGCTCCCGCTTCGGCCGGGGCACCGCCTTCACGGACTTCGCCGCGACGGCACACCGCACGATGCTGGACGCGCTGGACCACCAGGAGCTGCCCTTCCCGGTCCTGACCCAGCAGCTCAACCCGGACCGTACCTCGGGCGCGCCGCCCGTCTTCCAGGCCATGTTCAGCCACTACTCGACGGCACTGCCCGGGGGCCGTGCCGTGGCCGGTGCGGTCCTCGGCGATCCCGCCGCCGAACTGGACCTGGGCGGGGTCGTCCTGCGCGGCTTCGCCGTCGCGGACCCCACCACGCAGTCGGACATCGCGCTCAACGTCGTGGAGCTGCCGGACCGGCTGCAGTTCGGGCTGCAGTACGACACCGCGCTGCTGCCGCGGGAGCAGGCCGAGCGGATCGCGGACGCCTACCGGACGCTGCTGGACGCGATCGCGATGGACCCGCGCACGGACGTGACCGCGCTGTCCCTCGTGGATGCCGACGGCGTACGGGACCTGTTGGAGACCGGGACCGGGCCGCGTATCGAACGCGAGGAGCACTACCTGGCCACGTTCGAGCGGCAGGTGGTCCGCACCCCCGCGGCCGAGGCCGTCGACGACGGCAGCGAACGGCTGACGTACGCGGAACTCAACGGCCGCGCCAACCACGTGGCGCAGCGGCTGCGGGCGGCCGGCGTCGGTCCCGAGACCCATGTCGTGGTGTGCGCCGGGCGCACCGTCGGTTTCCTGGTGGCTCTGCTCGCCATCCACAAGGCGGGCGCGTGCTATGTGCCGATCAGCCCCACGGAGGCACCTCGGAGGGTCGCGGAGATGGCGGCCACGCTCGGCGCGCGGGCGGTGATCGCGGACCGGACGGGCCGGGAACTGTTCGACCAGGCGCTCGGCGAGCGGGACGACATCGCGCGGCCCCACATGTTCGACATCGACGAGGTGGGCGCCGGCCATGTCGAGCAGAACCCGCACTGCCCGACGCCGATGATCGGCAGCGCCTACATCATCCACACGTCGGGTTCCACCGGTGTGCCCAAGGCCGCGGTCGTGACGATGGGCGGGCTGACCAACCATCAGTGGCAGATGATCGAGCACTTCGGCGTGGGGCCGGAGGACTGTGTCGGCCAGACCGCGCCGGCCACGTTCGACATCTCGCTCTGGCAGTTCCTCGCCCCGCTCATGGTGGGCGGTCGGCTGAGGATCGTCGACGACGGGCGGGTGATGTCCCCGTCGAAGCTGCGGGACGCCGTCGTGGAGAGCGGGATGACCCTCATGGAGGTCGTTCCCGTCATGGTGGCCGCCCTCCTCGAGGCCGGTGTCCAGCACGAACCGCACGCCCTGCGGGCGATGATCTCCGGTGGCGAGGCGCTGAGCTGGGACACCGCGCGGGAGTGGCTCGCCCAGTGTCCCGGGGTCGAGCTGTACAACGCCTATGGGCCCACCGAGTGTGCCGACGACGTCAGCATCCACCGGGTGACCGAGAACTCCGACCAGTCCCGGCCGGTTCCGATCGGCAAGCCCCTGGCCAACATGACGGTCCATGTGCTGGACCCCGAACTGCGGCTGGTGCCCAGAGGAATGGTGGGTGCCCTCTGGGTCGGCGGGATGGGCGTGGGACGTGGCTACCTGGGCAACCCGGGCCGCACCGCCGTGGCCTTCATTCCCGACCCCTTCGGCGAGCCGGGTGCGCGGCTCTACCGCACGGGCGATCTCGTGCGGTTCACGGCCGACGGCGATCTCGAGTACATGGGCCGGGTCGACCGGCAGTTGAAGATGCGCGGACTGCGTATCGAGCCCGGCGAAGTGGAAGAAGCCCTGCGCGAGATCCCGGACGTGCTGGACGCGGTGGCCAAGGTGCACCACACCCGGCAGGGCATGTCACTGGTCGGCCATCTGGTGATGGCGGGGGAGGGGGAACCACGGCAGCTCATGGCCGGCGAGTACGAGGACATCAGACGGACGCTCGCCGATCGGCTGCCGCGGCACATGATCCCCACGGTCTTCGTGCGCCGCACGGAGCTGCCCCGCCTGAGCAACGGGAAGATCGACTACGGATCTCTCGACTACCGGCCCGTCGGTTCCGCGGGCGAGATGAGCGCCGAGTTGCTGAGGGATCCGGTGGTCGCCGCGGTCCGGTCGATCTGGGGCGAGCTCCTCGAGCACGAGGGGGTGGCCTGGCAGGACAATTTCTTCCTGCTCGGCGGCCACTCGCTGCTGGCACTGCGAATGATCGACAAGGTGGGCCGGCAGCTCTCGGTCGACATGGAGATTGAAGCGATATTCGCCAACCCGACCCTGAATGAATTCGTCGACGCGGTGCGCCGTGCCAAGCCCGCGGCGCGGGTCAATAAGCCGATACGGCGTATTTCCAGAGTTCCGGTCGGAGGTGACCGTACGCGCCGCCTGGAACCGTAAACATCCAGCTCAGAGCCTGGGGAGTCTGCTGCACGCCGCTATGTGATGGAGGCGTGAGTGTAATTCGTGCTGCCTGGAAATTGGATTCGATGTGGGTCTTGAATTTCTTCTTGAAATTCAGTCGAACGTCGTGTTTGGATGACTGGGCAATTCGGTCCGTGCCCTGGTTCGGGTACTTATCTGAGGAGTTCATATGCAGAGCAATGAGACGCAGGACCTCGCGTTCGAAACCCTCATGGAGGACGAGTACGAGGCCCCGCAGCACTGTCTGATCCCCACCTGCGCCTGACCCGGCGCCGCCGCCCGGTGTTCCCCACCGGGCGGCGGACCACTCTCGTTCGAGGAGGGCTGAGCCGATGCGGGTACGTCTCTCGCGGCTGCTGATCTTCACCAGCAGGAACGGACAGCTGGTGTGCGACGATCCGGTCAACCACCGCCAGTTCGCCCTGCGCCCCGCGGTATGGGACCTGCTGCCGCACTACACGGTGTGGGCACAGCCCCGGGAGTCCGACACCCACGTGGTCAAGCAGCTCCTGGAGTCGGGCCTGCTGATCGAGGAGGGCTCGCCCGAGCACCGGCGTGAGGACGAGCTCGGACCCTGGCGTACCTGGGGCACCGCCGCCACCTACTTCCACCTGGCCACCCGCACCCACGACAGCGAGCGGTTCGTCACGGCGGCCGAGGACACCGCCCGGCTGCGTGAGAAGGGCGAACAGGAGCCCCAGCCCGAGCCGTTCAAGCGCTACGGCACCGAGCCGGTGACGCTCCCGGCTCCGGACCCGCTGCCCATGGAACTCACCCAGGCGCTGCGACGCCGTCGCACCACCCGGCGCTTCGCCGCGCGGCAGCCGGTCGGCCTGCGGCAGCTGAGCACCATGCTGCACTGGGCAGGGGGAGTCCAGCACCGCGTGGACCTGCCCGGCTTCGGCGTCTCGCTGCTGAAGGCGAGCCCCTCCGGCGGGTCGCGCCACCCCATCGAGATCTATCCGGTGATCCGGTCGGTCGAGAACGTGCGACCGGGCCTCTACCACTACGCACCCGACGTGCACGGCCTGGAACCGCTGCGCGAGGAACCCCTGAGCGACGAGGAGATCCTGCACTGGTGCGGCGACCAGAGCTTCGTGGCCCGCGCCCCCGTGCTCTTCCTCTACACGGCGGTCCTGGAGCGCTCGGCCTGGAAGTACCCGATGGGCAGGACGTACCGCGCGATCTACGCCGAGCTGGGACACGTGAGCCAGACGACCTACCTGGCGGGTACGGCACTGGAACTGGGCGTGTTCTTCACCGCCGCGCTCCGCGACGAGACCGTGGAGCGCGACCTGGGCGTGCACTGGAACACGGAGATCCCGCTCGGCGTCAGCGGTTTCGGGACGCCGGACGAGGAGGAGGCCGAGCGGCAGGCGGCGATGCTCGACGGCGGCCCGGCCGGCTTCTCCTATCCGCGCGACGCCTGGGACGGCCTCGGGTGAGCCGCGTCCCCGGCGCACCCTCCATGTCCGCGGCCGCCCGCACGGCCCCAGGTGGAGAGGGAACCCCGTGACCGACGACCGACCCGCGGACAGCCCCGTACGGGTCCTCATCGACCTCGCCCGCGTCGACCGCAATGTGCGCCGGCTGCACGCCCGCGCGGCCGCCCGCGGCGTTCGCGTCCGGGCTCATGTGAAGGGACACCGCACCGCCGAACTCGCGCTGCGCCAACGCGCGGCGGGCGCCGTGGGCATAGCGGTCACCCAACTCGCCCAGGCCCGCCAGTACGTGGCCGCCGGCATCGACGACGTGGTGATCGCGCACCCCTGGCCCGAACCCTGGAGGTGGCGCGAAACGGCCGAACTTGCCCGGCACTGCCGGGTGTCGGCGCACGTCGACAGCGAGGCCGCCGTCGAAGGGCTGGCCGACGCGGCGGCCGAACTCGGCGTCACCGTCGGCATCCGGGTGCAACTCGGCACCGGCCTCGACGCCACCGCCACACCCGACGGCCGCCTCCTCGCCCTGGCCCGCGCGGCAGCCGCCCGCCCGTCGCTGCGGCTCGACGGCGTCACCGCCTACCAGGCACTGCTCAGCGCCGAGGACGCGAAGGACGCGGCGGCCATCGGGCGGTCAACGGCCGCGTACTGCCTGCGGATCGCTGCGCTGATGCGAGCGGCGGGCCTGCCCTGCCCGGGTGTCGCCGTCGGAGGCACACCCACCGCGGACGGGGCCCTCGCCGAACCCGGCGTCACCGAGATCTGCTCGGGAGCGTACGCCCTGCAGGACGGGGGCATGCTCGCGATCGGCGCCTGCGCGCCCGAGGACGTGGCCGTGACCGTGGTCGCGACGGACCAGGAGGCGGCGGACCGGGTGCTCGACCAGCACCCCTACCCGTGGCAGACCGCCCTGGACCACCAGCGGTTGGCCAGCACGGCACCACCGGGAGCCAGGCTGAGCCCGCCGCACATCTGCGCCCTCACCCCGCAGGTCCGGACGGTCACGGTGTACGAACACGACGAGAAACGGCGCATTGGCATATGGCAGGTACTCAACACCCAGGACACACCTCCGGCACGGCCGACGAACCCCGGCCGGACGAAGGGGAGTTGAGCAAACCCGCCCCGCCCGGCCGCCGGAACGCGCTGGGCGTCCTGCGGGTGCGTTCCTTCCGGCTGTTCTTCATCGCCCAGTCCAGCTCGTCGCTGGGCGACTTCCTGGTCGCGCCCGCACTCGCCTTCGCCATCCTGGATCTCACCGGCTCCGCCGCCGCCATCGGACTGGTACTCGCCGCCCGGACCGTCCCCCTCACGCTGTTCATGCTCGTCGGGGGCGTGCTCGCCGACCGGCTGCCCCGCCAGCGGGTGATGCTCGCCGGCGATCTGGCCCGGTTCTGCTCCCAGGCCGTCACCGCGGCACTGGTGTTCAGCGGCGACGCCGCCGTCTGGCAGCTCATGGCCCTGCAGGCCGTGCACGGCACGGCCACCGCGCTGTTCATGCCGGCCGTGACCGGACTGGTGCAGGAGTGCGTCCCGGCACCCCAACGGCAGTCCGCCAACGCCCTGCGCAGCATCTCCCACTCGGCCGCCATGATCGCGGGGCCGTTGCTGGCCACGCTCCTCGTCCTCACCGCCGGGACCGGCTGGGCGATCGCCGCCGACGCCGCGACCTTCGCCGTCAGCGCCTACTGCCTGGCACGACTGGGACTGCCCCGCGACGCGACCGTGCCCACCGGCCGGGGCGGCCACATGCTGAGCGAACTCCGCGAGGGATGGCGGGAGTTCGCCTCCCGCACCTGGGTCTGGTCCATCATCACCATGGCCTCGCTGAGCAACATGCTGTACGCCGTCTTCACCGTCCTCGGCCCCGTGCTGAGCGAACGGGAGCTGGGTGGACGCGGCGCCTGGGGCGCCATCCTCACCGCCTTCGGGGCGGGCGCCGTCCTCGGCGGCGCCGGGGCCCTGTGGCTGCGCACCCGCCACCCGCTGCGCACCGGGCTCCTGGCGACGGCCCTCTTCGCCGCCCCGCCCCTCGTCCTCTCGCAGGCCTCCACCACGGTGCCCGCGGCGGCGGCAGCGTTCGTCGGGGGTGCCGGCCTGATGCTGTTCAACCCGCTGTGGGAGACGACACTCCAGGCAGGCGTCCCCGCCTCCGCGCTGTCCCGGGTCAGCGCCTACGAATGGTTCGGCTCCTACGCCGCCCAGCCGATCGGGCTGATGCTCGCCGGACCGCTGGCCGCCCAGGCCGGCATGCGCACCACCCTGCTGGCCGCCGGGCTGGCACAACTGGCCATCAGCCTGGCCCCCCTCGCCCTGCGGGACGTACGCAGCCATTCCGTCGAAAGGCAGGAACACCGATGACCCGATCCCAGGGCACACCCTCCGGAGCCGGCCAGGACCGCCCCTGGATGAACGCCCTCAGCCGCGGGCGGGTGCCGGGCCCCAGGCTGCCCCAGCAGCGAGTCGTGGACGGAACCGGCCCCAGCACCCGCAGCGTCCACGCCGGCACCTACCAGGACCCGGTGACCGGTGCCGTGGGGACCCCGGTGTTCCAGACCAGCACGTTCACCTTCAGCGATGACACCTACCAGGCCTTCGAACAGGGCGACATCAGGGACGTCCCGATCTACGGGCGGTACGGCAGCCCCAACCAGTGGGCCGTGCAGGAGAAGATCGCCGCACTGGAGAACGCCGAGAGCGCCCTGGTGTTCTCCTCCGGCATGGCGGCCATCACGACGACCCTGCTGGCCCTCACCAACCGTGGTGGCCACATCGTCTCCTCCCGCGATGTCTACGGCGGCACCTTCAACCTGCTGCGCGAGGACATGCACCAGCTCGGCCGCGAGGTCACCTTCACCGATCCGGTCGACATGGAAGCCATCCGCGCCGCCGTCCGCGACAACACCCAGGTGCTGTTCTTCGAGACCCTCACCAACCCGCTGCTGAAGGCCGCGCCCCTGGTCGAACTCGGGCGCCTCGCACGGGAGAAGGACCTGCTCCTGGTCGTCGACGGCACGTTCCTGCCGCCGGTCTGTCTGCGCGCGCTGGAACACGGGGCGCACCTCGTGCTGCACAGCGCCACCAAATACCTCAACGGGCACAGCGATGTGACGGCGGGCGTCGCCGCCGGGCCACGCAAGTACGTCGACCGGATCTGGGCCCAGATGCTCAAGTTCGGCGGCTCGCTCGACTCGATGACCTGCTTCCTGCTGGAGCGTGGACTCAAGACACTGGCCCTCAGGATGCGCGCTCACAGCGAGACTTCCGTCGCCGTAGCCGCGTTCCTCGCCGGCCATCCCGCGGTACGCAAGGTCCACCACCCCTCCCGGCCGGACTACCCCTACCCCTGGCTGCACGAGATGGCGCCCGACGGCTTCGGCGGCATGGTCTCCTTCGAACTGGACGGCGGGGACGAGGCGGCCCTGAAGCTCCTGGACCGGTTGCGCCTGCCCGTGGTCGCCACCAGCCTCGGCGGAGTGGAGTCCCTGGTCAGCCTGCCGTTCAACACCTCGCACAGCTTCCTGACCAGGCGCCAGCGGGCCGAGGTGGGGATCGCCCCGGGCCTGGTGCGCTTCTCGGTGGGCATCGAGGACGCCGACGACCTCATCGGCGATCTCGACCAGGCCCTCGGTGGCCTGTGACCCGGCCGGAGACCCGCGCCACCCGCGAGGGAAAGGACTGAGCAGTATGCGCAACGGACTGAACATCGCCGGAGTGTCGGAGATGGTGCACGAGATACGGGAGATCCCCGCGGAGGCGGTCGCACGCTTCGCGGTGGAGACACCGGCCGGCGCCGCCACCCCGGGAAGCGTCACCTCCCGCACGCTCACGGCACGCAACGGCACCGTACGGATGGCCCGCGACTTCCGGCTGGGCCACCGCCTGACCGTGACCGCCGACGAACCGGACGGCGCCCGGCCCACCCCGTACGAGTCGGCACTGGCCGCTCTCGGGGCCTGCGTCATGGTGACCTCCGTCAACGGCTACACCGCCAGGGGCGTCACTCTCGGCGCGATGTCCATCACGGTCCGGGCCGACCTGGAGCTCGACGCGACGGGACGGCCCGTAGCCGGGCGGCCGCTTCAGAACATCGCCTGGCGCTGCGACGTCGACTGCGACACGGACCCCGACACGGCCCGCTCGATCAACCGGCTGGTGACCGCCTTCAGCCCCAACCACCGGGTGTTCCTGGACGCGGCCCCGCTCGACACCGTCGTCCTCGTCGGCGCCGACGGCCGGACGACCGCCCTCGACGCCCCTGCGCCCGGCGCGGATTCCGAGGCGGCGGGCCCTGCCCGCAGCACCACCGTCGAAGCAACCGTGACCTGGGAGTACGGCTCCGAGGGCAGCTATGTCACCACGGTCGGCACACCCGGCGCCCGCCCGCGGTCGGGCCCCTGGGGCGTGGATCAGGCGAAGCAGATGCTGGGTATCGACCGTGCCCCCAACTCGCAGGAGATCCTGCTCGCCGCACTCTGCGCCGAACTGACCTCACTGCTCCCGGACGGCAGCGTGCTGCGGGCCGCCGGCCTCCTCGACACCCGCGGCATGCTGAACGTCGCACGCGAGGTGCCCAGCCGGTTCCACGGCCTGTCCCTCGAAGCCGTGTCCCAGGACCTGTCGGCGAGAGACCTGTCCCGGGCGCTGGCACGCTCCGTACTCCTCGCCACACTCGCCACGCCACTTGAGGTCGACGTCGAACTGTGGCTCGCCGGGCGGCAGGTGGTGTCCGACCACAGCATCACGGCGGATGCCGAGGCCGTACGCGACGAACTGACCCGGAAGGCCGGGCAGCAGGCCGAACAGACGAACAGCCAGAAGGACGCCGGCCATGACGGCTGAGAGAAGTCACCAGGGGGACCGCATGACACAGCCGGTCTGCACATGCCGGCCCGGCGCGACGGTATGGCTGACGGGCCTGCCGAGTTCCGGCAAGAGCACGCTCGCCCGGCAACTGGCCGATTTGTTGCGCTCGCGGGATCGCCGGGTGGAGGTGCTCGACGGGGACCGGCTCAGGCAGGTCTTCTCGCCCGACCTGGGCTTCAGCCGCGAGGACCGGAACACCAACGTCCAACGCATCGGCACGATGGCCCAGGTACTCGCCCGCAACGGAGTCCTCGCGCTCGTACCGGTCATCGCCCCGTTCGCCGACAGCCGCGAGGCCGTCCGCAAACGCCATCTGTCCAACGGCACGCCCTACTTGGAGATCCATGTCGCCGCGCCGCTGGACGTGTGCGCGGCACGCGATGTGAAGGGGCTGTACGCCAGGCAGGCCGCGGGCGAGATCAGCGGACTGACCGGCGTCGACGACCCCTACGAGGTGCCGGAGACACCGGACCTTCGCGTGCGGACACATGCTCAGCCCGTGCACGAGTCCGCCGCAGCGGTCCACCGGCTGCTCGTCGAACGGGGGCTGGCGTGACGGCCCCGGCCGCGCCCCGGGTCGCGGCCCGCTCGTTCGCGCTGTCCCACCTGGACCGGCTGGAGTCCGAGGCCGTGCACATCCTGCGCGAGGTCGCCGGCGAGTTCGAACGGCCGGTGATCCTGTTCTCCGGCGGCAAGGACTCCATGGTCGTGGTGCACCTCGCGTTGAAGGCCTTCACGCCGGCACCGGTCCCCTTCCCGCTGCTGCATGTGGACACCGGGCACAACTTCCCCGAGGTCCTCGACTTCCGGGACCGGGTGGTGGCGGCACACGGGCTCCGGCTGCACGCGGTCCCGGTCCAGGACTACATCGACAGCGGGATGCTGCGTGAACGCCCCGACGGCACCCGCAATCCGCTCCAGACCCTTCCGCTGACGGAGACGATCCGGACCGAGCGGTTCGACGCGGTGTTCGGCGGCGCCCGGCGCGACGAGGAGAAGGCACGCGCCAAGGAGCGGGTGTTCAGCCTGCGCGACGAGTTCTCCCAGTGGGATCCGCGCCGTCAGCGTCCGGAGCTGTGGAACCTGTACAACGGCCGGCACGCCCCCGGCGAGCACGTCCGTGTCTTCCCGCTGTCCAACTGGACCGAACTGGACGTGTGGCAGTACATCGCCCGGGAGCGGATCGAGTTGCCGCAGATCTACTTCGCGCACCGGCGCGAGGTGTTCAAGCGGGACGGGATGTGGCTGACCGCGGGCGCGTGGGGCGGCCCCACGAAGGCCGAGCGGGTGACGACCCGGCAGGTCAGATACCGAACCGTCGGTGACATGTCGTGCACGGGCGCCGTCGAATCGGAGGCCCGCACGGTGGAGGACGTCATCGCCGAGATCACCCGGTCCAGGCTCACCGAGCGGGGCGCGACCCGCGCCGACGACAAGCTGTCCGAGGCCGCCATGGAGGACCGCAAGCGCGAGGGGTACTTCTGATGAACGCCGACACACTGCGCTTCGCGACCGCGGGCTCGGTCGACGACGGCAAGTCCACTCTGGTGGGCCGCCTGCTGTACGACTCCAAGTCCGTCCTGACCGACCAACTCGAGGACGTGGCGAGGGCATCGCGAACCGCGACGCCCGATCTGGCCCTGTTGACCGACGGGCTGCGGGCCGAGCGGGAACAGGGCATCACCATCGATGTGGCGTACCGCTACTTCGCCACGTCGCGCCGCCGGTTCATCCTCGCCGACACCCCGGGCCATGTGCAGTACACCCGCAACATGGTGACCGGCACCTCCACCGCGGACCTCGTCGTCATCCTGGTCGACGCCCGCAAGGGAGTGGTCGAGCAGACGCGCAGGCACGCCGCGATCGCCGCTCTGTTGCGCGTCCCACAGGTGGTGCTGGCCGTGAACAAGATGGACCTGGTCGGCTACGCGGAGTCGGCGTTCACTCCGGTCGCCGACGAATTCACCGCGTACGCCGGCGCGTTGGGCGTGCCGCACGTCACCGCCGTCCCGATCTCCGCCCTCGAGGGCGACAACGTCGTGGAGTCCTCGGCCGCCATGCCCTGGTACGACGGCCCCACCGTCCTTAGGCATCTGGAGACCGTCGAGGCCGGGCACGATCCGGCCGACGCCGAGGGACGCTTCCCGGTGCAGTACGTGATCCGCCCCGGCAGCGCCGAACACCCCGACTACCGCGGCTATGCGGGCCAGATCGCGGCCGGCGCCTTCCGGGTCGGCGAATCGGTGACGGTCCTCCCCTCCGGCCACACCTCGACCATCACCGGGATCGATCTGCTCGGCAGGCCGGTCGACGCGGCGCGGGCCCCGCAGTCGGTCACCCTCCTCTTCGCCGACGACATCGACATCGCGCGCGGCGACCTGATCGTTCCCTCCGCGGACCTGCCGACCACCAGCAGGGATGTCGAGGCGACGGTCTGCCATGTGGCCGACACCCCGCTCACCGTCGGCCGGCGTGTCCTGATCAAGCACACCACGCGAACGGTGCGGGCCCGGGTCGAGGAGATCCCTTCGCGGCTTGGGCCGGACGACCTTTCCCAGCGGCCGGAGCCCGGACAACTGGTCGCCAACGACATCGGCCGGATCCGGCTGCGAGCCGCCGAACCACTGGCCCTGGACGCCTATGCCGACTCCCGCAGCACCGGTTCCTTCCTCCTGATCGACCCGGCCGACGGCACGACACTCGCCGCCGGCATGGCCTCACCGGTGCCGAGGACCGGCCACCTGGCTCCTCCTGAACCGCCGACCGCATCAGCTTCCTCGATCACGTGACAGCGACGCGGCGAACGATCCCAGTCACAGCGCCAGGTCCGCGCCGCCTGCCCGAGCCCGGCGGCGGACCCGCGTCCTCAGGAGCGCCGCGGCACCCGCTCGATCGCCACCATGGCGGCATCGTCCCCCAGATGTCCGCCGACGTGCCGCATCAGGTCCTTGCACAGGTGGGCCAGGAGGGCGTCGGGCTCCTTGTCGGCTTTGCCGGCCATCCGTTCCGCGAGCGGGTAGAAGGCGCCCTCGCGGTTGCGGGCCTCGATGACACCGTCCGTGTAGAGAAGGACGATGTCGCCGTACTCGAAGGCGAACTCCTCTTCGGACAGCTCGGTTTTCATGAATTCGGTGAGGCCCAGGGGTGGTGCCGGGTCGCGTACCTCGAGGGGTCTGACGTGGCCGCGACGCAGCAGCAGGGGCGAGGGGTGTCCGCAGTTGATCAGGTGAAGGACCGGCTCGTTGTCCGGGATGTCCAGTGCGGCGGCAGTGATGAACGCTTCGCCGCGATCCTCGGTCGCGCTGTCCAGAGCAGCGGGGTCGTCCAGGTCCGAGGAGACGGTTCCCTCGAGGAAGGCCATGAGCGCCGGTAGATCGGCCTGCCGGTGGGCTGCGCCCCGGAACGCGCCGAGCAGGAGGGCGGCATCTCCGACGGCTTCCAGGCCGTTGCCTCTGACGTCGCCGATGACGATCCGGGTCCCGTGTGCCGTACGAGCGGCGGCATACAGATCGCCGCCCAGCTGCGCCTCGGATTCGGCGGCCAGGTAGACCGACGCGATGTGCAACGAGCCGACACGCTGGGGAAGCGGCTTGAGCACCACCTCTTGCGCGGCCTTCGCGACCGACCGCAGCTGACTCAGCTCCCTTTCATGACGCTCGCGCCGGGCCGCGAAAGAGATCGCGAACGCTGACATCAGGATCAGAATGATCAGCTGAGAGGAGTGGTTCAGATCGGCGATGCTGGTGCGCACCACCGCCACCAGGGCCTGGGCCGATACGGCGAGGGCGCCGACGCATGCGGTCGTCCGGGGACCGGCGAACGACGCGGTGACGGCGGGCGCGGCCACCAGGAACGGCCCGAGGTGGACGCTGGGCGGAGCCAGGATGTCGACCACCGTGACGATCACAATCATCATGATCGGCACCGCCAGCAGCACATGACGTGGCTCCTGTGACCCACGATGATCTTTGAGGCGTCTCGGAACCATACATTCTGGATACACCCCACCGCGCCCCGGCGCCCGCACCGACGCCCACGGCGCACGCGGCCCCGGATCAGTCGCGCGAGGTGGTTTCCCGCACCCAGGGCAGCGCGAACCGCTCCAACAGCACCAGAGCGAAGTAGAGCAGGATGCTCATCAGCCCGATCAGGATGATCGCCGCCCAGGCGGTGGCGGTGTCGCCGACCCCGCCTGCCTGCACGATCAGAAAGCCCAGCCCGCTCTCACCGGCCTGGAACTCGCCGATGACCGCGCCGATCGCGGCGAGCGGCATGGCCACCTTCAGCCCGACGAAGATCTGCGGCAGTGCGGCGGGCAACCGTACCTTCCGGAACGCCTGCCAGCGGGAGGCGTCCAGCGAGCGCGCCAACTCGGCCAGGTCCGCGGGGGTCGACGTGAGGCCGGTCGCGGTGGACAGCACGATCGGGAAGAAGCAGAGCAGGAAGACCATGGTCAGGACCGGCTTCTGCCCCCAGCCGAGTGCCCCCACCAGCAGTGGCCCGAGCGCGATCTTCGGAACCGCGTTGACGGCGACCAGCAGCGGCGTGAACATCCGCTCCAGTACCCGCGAGCCCGCCAGCGACAGTCCGATCAGGACTCCGCAGGCGCTGGAGAGAACGAACCCGACGACGGTCTCCACCGTGGTGTCCCCGGTGTGCTCCAGGAACCGGCCCGGGGCCGCGGTGAACGCCGAGAGCACGGCACCCGGCGGAGGCAGCACTGCCGGGTGGATCACCTCCAGCGCTGACGTGAGCAGCCACCACACACCCAGTGCGACCAGCAGCCCGGCCGACGGCAGCAGCACGACGCCGATGCCGGTTCTGCGCTGCGGTCCCGGTCCGAATCGCGGCACCGGCTCCGGGCCCGCCGCCGAGGCTTGCGGCGGCTTCGAGAGGTCGCTCATCCCATCCTTCTCCCGGCGCGGCGTGATCAGCCTTTCGGCACGAGGTCGAAGTCGATGATCCGATCGGCGGTCATTCCCTTGGGCAGCGCGCCCGCATCCTCCAGGATCGCGATACTCCGCGCGACCCGTGCGGAGTCCAGCGTCCCGGTCGCCGTGCCCGAACCGTCCGGCGTCACGTACTCGGCCATCAACTCCAACTCGGCGGCCGCGGCTGCCGGGTTCGTGGCGTCCACGTTCCGCTTCAGGATCTCGGAGGCCTCCTTGGTATGGGCGAGGCTGTACTCCAAACCCTTGAGCAGCGCCTTGCTGAACCGCTTCACCATCTCCGGATCCTGCTCGGCGATCTTCGTAGAGGTGATCAGCACGTTCCCGTAGAGATCGGGTATCACGTCGCTGTACGGCAGCAGGACGGCCTTCTTCTTGGTGACCGCCTCGACGGTCGGCTCACCCACCACGAACTGGCCGATGCCGTCCACCGCACCGCTCGCAAGCGTGCCCATCAGCGTCTGTGCCTCGCCATTGACCCAGGTCACCTTGTCGGCGTCCACTCCGGCCAGTCGCGCGTACGTCGGGAAGAGGTTGCGCACGACGGAGCCGGGTGTGTCGGCGAGCCGCTTGCCCTCGAGGTCCTTCGGCGCGGCGATGCCGTTGCCCTCGGTGGTGGCGATCGCGGCCATGGTGTGCTGCTGGATGGCGGCCACCGCGACGAAGTCCTTCGCCTGGCCGCTGCCCATGTGCAGCAGACCGCCCGTGAGGTCGATGGGCCCGAACTGCGCCTGGCCACTCGCCACGGCCGGAATGACGCCGCCCGTGCCCTGGCCCGGCTTGATCTCCACGTCGAAGCCGGCCTCCTCGAAGTACCCCTTGTCCTTCGCGACCCAGGCGTACGAGTCCCGGCCGAAGTTGCCGAACGAGGTCAGATAGGTGACCTTCCTCAGTGCCTTGTCGTCGTCACCGGCACCTGCGTCGGAATCCGAGCCGCCACACCCCGAGACCAGTGCCAGCGCCGTGGCCAGAGCCACCGCGGCGACCGTACGGGCGAACCTGTTCATGCGCACAGTGTTGTCCTCTCCGACCGCCGACTGTGCCGAGGGCATGACACTCAGTACGGTCAACAGCCTACGAGGGCCCGGCAGTTGTGGGCCAGGTGTGCGGCAGTGGGGATACAGAGACGGGGCGACAGGTACCGCTGGGCGGCCCGCTCCGGGTAGCCTGACCGGGCGTCACGAACCGGCCGGCATGGCGATCGCCAGTGGATGGGGAGACCGCCGGATGATCAGACTCACCGGTGTGTCCCGGAGCTTCACCAACCGCTCCGGTTCGACAGTGGCACTCCAGGACATCGGCCTTCACATCACCGAGGGCGAGTTCGTGGCGGTGGTGGGCCGGTCCGGGTGCGGCAAGTCCACACTGCTGCGGCTCATCGCCGGACTGCTGCCGGTCACCGAGGGCGAGATCACCATCGGCGGCGAACCGGTCAACGGAGCCAGGCGGGATGTCGCCATGCTGTTCCAGCGGCCGGCCCTGCTGCCCTGGCGGTCCGTCCTCGACAACGTCCTGCTGCCCGTGGAGATCTTCGGCCGGCGCCGGTCCGAGCACCGCGACCGGGCGCACCGGCTGCTGGAGACGGCGGGACTCAGCGGCTTCGAGAAGCACCGGCCGCACGAGCTCTCCGGCGGTATGCAGCAGCGTGTCGCACTGTGCCGGTCGCTGATGGGCGAGCCCCGGGTACTGCTCATGGACGAACCGTTCTCCGCACTCGACGCGCTGACCCGCGCGGACCTCGCGGTGGAGCTGCAGCGCATCCACATCGAGAACGCGGCCACCGTCGTCTTCGTCACCCACTCGATGGACGAGGCCGTGCTGCTCGCCGACCGGGTGGTCGTGCTCACCCCGCGCCCGGGCCGGATCCGCAGGACCGTCGACATCGCGATTCCCCGGCCGAGGACGCTGGGCCGAACTGCGCACCTGGACGAAGTGGCCCGGTGCACCGCCGATCTGCACGAGCTGCTGATGGAACGGGACATATCCACGCCGGTCGAAACGGAGGGGTGATGACCGCCCGGGTCTGCGTCTTCACCGAGCCGCACCGCGGCGCCGATTACGAGGATCAGCTGCGCTTCGCCCAACTCGTCGAGGCCTACGGGTTCGAGGGGTTCTTCCGGGCCGACCACTACCAGGCCATGGGCGCCGATCCCGGGCTGCCCGGCCCCACCGACGCCTGGCTCACGCTGGGCGCGCTCGCCCGGGAGACCTCCAGGATCCGGCTGGGCACCCTGGTCACCTCGGCCACCTTCCGGCTACCGGGCCCGCTGGCTGTGACGGTGGCGCAGGTGGACCGGATGAGCGGGGGGCGGGTCGAACTGGGTCTCGGCGCCGGTTGGTACGAACGGGAGCACACCTCGTACGGCATCCCGTTCCCGCCCGCCACGGAGCGCTTCGACCGGCTGGAGGAGCAGCTGGCCGTGCTCACCGGCCTGTGGCGAACACCGGTCGGTGAGCACTTCAGCCACCACGGTGACCACTACCAACTGCTCGACGCGCCCGCTCTGCCGAAGCCCGTGCAGGTGCCGGCGCCGCCGATCATCGTCGGGGCCGCGGGCCCAAGCGGACGCCGCAGCTGGCCGCTCGGTATGCCGACGAGTTCAACATGCCCTTCAAGTCGGTGGCAGAGACTGCCCGGGCGTACCGACGAGTTGCCGAGGCATGCGAGCGGACCGGCCGGGCGGAGGCCGGTCGGGCACCGCTGGTGCTCTCGACCGGTGTCGTGGTCGCGATCGGCCGCACCGACGCGGACGCGCAACGGCGTGCCGCCCCCCTGCACGTCAGGAGCGCGCTGCCACCGGAGGACCCGGTGATCGGATCCCCGGCCCAACTGGTGGACCGGCTCGGCGAGTTCTCCGCCATCGGCACCGGCCGTTTCCACCTCCGACTGATCGACTTAACCGACCTCGACCACCTGGAACTCATCGCCGGCGAGGTCCTTCCGCAGCTGTAGCGCATGGATGCAGCAGGGCTCAGTCCCGGGTGCGAACCGGCTGAGCCCCGCTGCCCACAGAGAGTGCCTAGCCGTTGGGGACGGTGTCCTCGAACGTGGTGCCGGCTGTGCGGTAGGCGCTGATCTTTGCCGCGACCTGAGCCGGGCTCAGGACCTGGTCCTTGACGTGCAGGACGTAGTCGACCTGCTCGTCGTAGGACCGCGGAGTGGTGCTGGTCTGGCCCGCGAGGTCGATCAGCCACTGGTTGAAGTTGATGGACATGGGGCGCTCGGGCAGGTACGCGGCGTCATGGGTGCCGAAGAGCAGTCCGTCGACGTAGTACTTGATGGAGCTGTTGTCGATGGTGAGCACCAGGTCGTGCCAGCCCGCCCAGCTCTGCCGGGACTCGGTGTGCTGGTTGACGGCCTGCCAGGGCTCGGGGTTGTAGGTCTCCCAGGACGTCGTGTACAGGATGTTGGCGGGCTCGCCCCAGCCGCCGTTGGGCAGGTACTCGAAGTCGTACTCCGCGTAGTCGTCGGCCATGGGCGCCTTGAGGTCGTTGATGGTGAAGAACGTCTGGACGAGGCGGTCACCGTCCGGTCCGGACACGGGCGCGTCGGAGAACTTGACCCGGGCCGCGTAGGTGCCGTTCTTGAACTTCATGGCCTTGGTGAGGACTTCGGTCTGCTTGGTGCTCTCGGCCGTGCCCGCGGTCGAGGTTCGCAGGTTCATCACCGAGTTGCCGCCGGAGCCGGCGAAGGTGACGTTCTCCGGGGACCACGTGGCACCGGGCACCCCCGGCCCGCCGGAGTTGGCGCGCACGTTCCAGCCGTTCGCCGAGATCCTCGGGTCGCTGGAACTGCCGTAGTTGAAGTCGTCGAACAGGCTCTGTCCGCCGGCCGGAGGATCGGTGGGCGGGTCGGTGGGGGGATCCGTCGGGTCGTTGCCCTCGGGGGCCGTGCCCCACACCGTGCTGCCGGATACCTGAGCGGTGACCTTCGACCAGTCCGCGTACGACGTCCGGGAGGGACCGAAGGAGTAGTCGTCGCCCTGGTTGAGCGTCTGCCAGTCCGCCCGGTGGAAGCGCAGCTGCATGTCCCCGGTGTCGGCGCCGGGCGCGAGGGTGCCCGCCCCCGCGGTGAAGCCGATGTCCAGGTAACGGTCGGCGGTGGCCGTGGGATTGGCCAGGGTGCCGAAGGTGCCGGTGATGTTGGCACAGCCCTTGACCGCCCAGGAGCAGGCGAAGCGGTAGGCGGCGGCCGAGTCGGCCTTGAAGTAGTAGCGCACCTTGACGGTGCTGAGCGGCAGGGTGCCGGAGCCGGTGTTCCTGACCTTCAGCCAGGGTTCGGCCTGGTCAGCCGTGACGCCCGTGGCGCCGGTCCGGTACTGGACCGTCACCGCGTCGGTCGCGGCGCTGGCGGTTCCGGTCAGGGCGGTGAGGCCGGTGGTGCCCATGGCCATGGCCACGGAGGCGGCCGCGGCGATACGCAGCCTGCTCGGAGTGGTTCGGGACTTCATGCCGATTCCTTCCAACACGGGATGTGGGGTTCGTCGTGCTCGGGGGATCAGGGGTGGCGGCGGACATCGAGGGCGTCGAGGCGCGGGACGTGCCGGTCCAGGCGGGAGCGGAAGTCCGCCCACGGGGTCGGGCCGCTCCAGGCGCGGTCCGCCAGGGCGCACAGGCGCGGATAGGTGAGGTACTCGAGGCGGCCGGGCGTCGCGGCGTACTCGGTCCACAGCTGCGCCTGGGTGCCCAGGACGCGGGCGGCGGCTTCGGGTGCGGCCCCCTCGGGGACGGGATCGTGCGTGTGTACGTCCCTCAGCGCCACGACGGCTCCTGGCTGCGCCGGCTGCTCCTGGGTTCCGCCGCTCTGCGGATAGTCGAAGTAGGTGGCGCGGTGGTGGGCGTTGATCACCTCGTGGCCGCGCCCGGCTGCGGTCAGGGCATGTGCGGGGTCGCGCCAGGCCATTACGGTGAAGTGGTCGGGCAGCTCGATTCCGGTCTCGGCCCAGCCGACCGGCCGTCGACCGTTCCGGGCCAGGAACGCTCCGACGCGGCCCAGGAACCACTCGTGAAGAGCTGCGGGACCGTTCAGCCCCGCGTCCCGGGCGCGCCCCCCGGCTTGAGGGCTCTGCTCCCATTCGATGGTGGGGCATTCGTCCCCGCCGATGTGGATGTAGGGGGAGGGGAAGACGTCCATGACCTCTTCCAGCACGGTGCGGCAGAAGTCGAAGACCTCCTCGTGGACTCCGAGGACGGTGTCGCACACGCCCCACTTGGTCCACACGTCCAGCACCCGGTCGGGACGGTTGCCCAGGTGCGGATACGCGGCCAGGGCGGCACGGACGTGGCCGGGCATCTCGATCTCGGGCATCACGGTGATGCCTCGGGCAGCCGCGTACTGCACCAGGTCGGCCAACTCGGCGCGGGTGTAGGCCCCGCCGTGCGGCACACCGCCGTGGTCATCGCTGCCGGCGCGGGTCATGGACCGGGCACGATGGGCGCCGATCTCGGTGAGCTTGGGATACGCCGCGACCGGCATCCGCCAGCCCTGGTCGTCGGTCAGATGCAGATGAAAGACATTGATCTTGTGCAGGGCGAGGAGATCGACGTACCGGCGCAGGTAGGACACCGGCTGGAAGTGGCGGGCCACGTCGAGCATCGCTCCGCGCCAGCGGTGCCGGGGGACGTCCGTGATCTCCACACAGGGCAGTGACCATCGCACACCGCGGTGCGGCGTTGCCGCCAGGGCTTGCAGGGGCAGGAGCTGGCGGATCGTCTGCACACCGCGCAGCAGGCCGGTGGTCCGTGCTGCGCGCAGCAGTACGGACTGAGGTCCGACCGTCAGCCCGTATCCCTCGCCGCCGAGCCCGGTCAGGGCCGGGTCGAGGGCCAGGACCACGGCGGCGTCCTCGGCGGAATGCAGCGGCAGGCCGGTGGCAGGGGCGAGCAGGGTGCGCAGCAGCTGGGCGGCGGGTTCGGCACCGCTGCTGATGCGCAGGCAGGTATGGGGCCCGAAGGTGAAGTGTCCAGCTCTGGCATGGGCCTTGGTGGGGCGGGGGAGCAGGGAGAAGGCCCCAGTCGGGGGTGCGGGCACAGCTGTCTCCGGGGGTCGGGTACGGGGCAGGGCGGGGAGTGTCAGCCCTTGACGGCGCCGGCGGCGAAGCCGGCCGTCACATGGCGCTGGAGCAGCAGGAACACGGCCAGCGCGGGGAGGGCGAAGAGCGTGGAGGCAGCCATGGTGGCGCCCCAGTCCGTGCCGAAGACGTTCTGGAAGGACGACAGCCACACGGGCAGGGTGCGGCTGTCCTGGTGCTTGATGATCAGGAAGTTGGCGTAGGTGAATTCGTTCCAGGCGGTGATGTAACCGAACAGTGAGGTGGCCATCAGCCCGGGGGCGAGCAGGGGGAAGGCGATGTGCCGAAAGGCGCTCAGGCGCGTGCAGCCGTCGACCTGCGCTGCCTCCTCCAGCTCCGGTGGGATGGCGGCGATGAACCCGCGCAGCACCACGATGGTGAAGGGCAGCGTCATCATGAAGTAGACCAGCGTCAGGGTGGGCAGCCGGTCGAGCATGGCGGTGTCGCGGGAGATGATGTACACCGGGATGATCAGCGCCTCCCACGGCGCCATCTGTGCGATGAACACCATCAGCATGAACTGCCGTCTGCCACGCCAGCGCATGCGGGCCACGGCGAACGACGCGCCCAGTGCGACGAGCAGGGAGAGCAGGACGGCGCCCAGTGTCACGAGGATGCTGTTGCGCCAGAACAGTGCGAAGCCGTCGGCATCGACAGCGGCTCGGAAGTGGTCCAATGTCCAGGTGCGGGGCAGCAGTTGGGGGCTTTCGGACTGGATGTCCCGGTTGGGCTTGAACGCGGTGGCGACCATCCAGTACACGGGGAAGAGACAGACCACGACGATCACTCCGGCGGCGAGGTGCAGCGGCATGCGCCGCAGCCGAAGGCGCAGCGGCAGCGGCAGGCGCGCCGTGCTCCTGGTGACGCGCGGGATGCTCATAGAGCCTCGCCCTCCTGGCGGAACATCTGTCGGAAGTAGAAGACGAGCACGCCGGCCAGCATCAGCACGGTGACCATCGAGGCGGCCGAGCCGAGGTCGTAGCGCTGACTCGACAGCGCGGTCTGCACGGCGTAGACGGGCAGGATGGTGGTGGCGTCGCCCGGGCCGCCGTTGGTCATCACCCAGATCTGTACGAAGGCCTTGAAGGTCCAGATGGCCTCCAGCGAGAACACCAGCATGAAGATCGGCCGGATCATGGGGAACGTGATGGCGCGGAAGATGCGCCGTGCCGAGGCGCCGTCGATGCGCGCCGACTCGTACAGTTCCGTCGGCACGGTGACCAGGGCCGAGTACAGGGTGATGGCGGCGAACGGCACCGACTGCCAGACGATCAGCACGACCAGGATCGTGAAGGCGGCCGGACCGTGGGCGAACCAGGGGTAGCGGTCGAACGACGTGAACCCCAGCTGTTGCAGGGCCCAGTTGACGATGCCGAACTCCGAGTGGAACAGCCACTGGAAGACCGTCGTGGCGGCGATCACCGGCATGGCCCAGCTCAGCACGAGCGCACTGAGGACGGCTGTACGGCCCACCCGGCCCAACCGCTCGATCACCAGGGCGACCAGGGTGGCGAGCAGCATGATCAGGGCGACGTTCACGGCCATGAAGAGGAACGTGCGGCGCACGACCTGCCAGAAGTGGGCGTCCGTCAGCAGGGTCTCGTAGTTGCGCAGGCCCACGAACCGGGCGTCGCCTTGGATGAGTTGACGCAGCTGGAAGTCCTGGAGCGATATCAGCACCGTGCGGACCAGGGGGTACGCGAGCAGGTACAGCATGCCCAGGATCGCGGGGGCGATCAGCACATAGGGCCAGACCCTGCTCCCGACGGGCCCGCGCCTGCCCCCGCGGCCGGGCCGGGCCGACCCGTTGACCGGCCTCGGGAGCGACGTGGGTGGCGTGCCGGCTTCACGGACGACCGTCACGATGTCCTCTCCTCTCGGTGTGCGGCTCCGCACTGTGCGGCGGGTTCACTCGGTGTGCGGCTCGCGCCGTGCAGCGGGTCCAAGGGCACGGGCGCGCCGGGCGCGGCATCGAAGACGGCTCAGGATCCCGTCGCCATGGCCGCAGTGATGGACGCGGACGCCTTCGCAGCCTCGGCCCGGGCATCGGCGCCGGTGAGCACGGCGGTCATGTAGTCCTTGATGGGGTTCTTCGCCTCGACGGCGGCCCAGCCGGGGGTGTTGGGTGTCGCCCGGCCGACGGCGGCGCCCACGGCCATCGCGGAGGCACCCGGGTCGGCGGCGACCGCGTCGGCCAGGGTCGTCTTGTTCGGTACGTAGCGCATGGCCGCGGCGAGCTTGCGCTGCCAGGCGTCACCGGTGAGTTCCTTGATGAACGTGAAGGCGGCGTCCTGCTTGCCCGATGCCGTCGGGATGACGAGATCGGAGCCGCCGGTGAACACCGAACCGGGCCGTGCTGCGGTCTTGCCGGGGATCGGGAAGAAGCCGAGCCTGCCCTTGAGGCCGGGATTGTTCGCGATGACGACGTTGGCTCCGCCGGGCGTCGAAATGATCTGCGCCACCTGCCCCTTGGCCATGACCTCGGCCTGCGGCGGCTGCGCCTCGTCGGCGTCCTTGGGGCCCTTGCCGAGAGCCTGCAGCTGCTCGTAGAAGTTCATGCCGCGTACGGCCTGCGGGGTGTGGAGTGCGCCTTTCCAGGTGTCGCCGGACCGTGTCGCGAGGTCACCGCCCTCGTCCCAAATGAACCCGGCCAGCGCGTACCACATCTGCCCCGGCAGGTAGATGCCTTGTGTCCCGCCCGTGTTGAGCTTCTCGGTCGCGGCGATCCACTGGTCACGGGTCTTGATGGCAGCGGCGTCGACGCCGGCCTTCTTGAACAGGTCAGTTCGGTAGATCACGACGCGGTTGGCCGCGTAGTACGGGATGCCGTACTGCTTGCCCTCGTAGGCGCCGGGTTCGGCCAGTCCCTTGAGCCAGTTGCCGCCGCCGAGCTCGTCGACCTTGTCGCTGAGGTCGAGCAGGCCACCGCTCTGTGCGAACTGGGCGACCTGGGTGTTGCCCGTCTCGATGACATCCGGAGCGTCATTGCTCGCGAGGGCGGCGGTCACCTTCTCGCCGATGCCGTCCCACTCCTGGATCTGGACCTTCACGTCGATGTCCGGGTGAGTCGCCTCGAAGCCCGCGACGAACTCCTTCTGGAACTGCGCCGAGACGCTGTCGCGCATGAGCCAGACATCGATCGTCGTCCGGCCGTCGGCGGATTCACCGGACGAGTCCGAATCGCCGCCGCAGCCACTGAGGCCGCCGGCGAGCACCAGCGCGGAAACACCAGCAAGCATGCGGAGCTTCACAGTTCACCCCTGGGAGGAAAGCACCACGCCACCTGACCAGTTGAGTGACTGGTCAGGTGACCTCTTGTTGGTCGATGAAGTTGGCATAGACCAATCGAAGCGTCAACCCTCCGCGCTGGCCTGCCTTTTGATTGAACGATTCACGCTGAGTCGTGTCGTGGCGGGGCGATTGACGGCTACACTCCATCTGACCAGTACTCGATCAGTGGTAAGAATTCGTGGACTGGTCAGGTGCAGTCACGAACGGCGGGGCGGGAGCAGCAGCATGAACGCTGGCGAGTCGGGGACGGTTCTCAAGCGAGAACGCGTCCGGGACCACATCCTCGAACTCATGGAATCGCTCAACCCCGGCGACGCCATCCCCTCCGAGCGGTCCCTGTGCGCCGCCCTGCACGTCTCCAGGCCGACCCTGCGGGCAGCCGTCGACGAACTGGTCGCCGCGGGACTGCTTGTGCGTGAGCACGGCCGAGGCATGTTCGTGGCGCCGGAGAAGATCACACAGGAGCTGGTCTCGGACCACCGGGCCATGGTCGTTCCCAGGGCGGCCGGCGCCTGGACGAGCCGTCTGCTGGAGTTCACCACCATCGCCGCCGGGGCCCGGGTCGGCCGCAAGCTTCACCTGTCACCCGCCGCCGACATCGTCTACGTGGCACGGCTACGCCTCGTCGACGGCGACCCCATGGCCATCGAGCACCTGCACATTCCCGCAGCACTGGTGCCCGCGCTCACCGCGCAGGAACTGGAAACGGGCGACCTGTACGAGCACCTTCACGACCGCCATGGAGTCCGGGTCAGCGAAGCCGTGCAGACGATCGAGCCCACCGTCGTCAGCCAGGCCGAGGCCAAGATCCTCGACGTGCCGCACCTGTCACCGGCGCTCCTCTTCGAACGCCTCACCACCGACACCAACGGCCAGGCCGTCGAGTACGTCCACTCCATCTACCGCGGCGACCGCTACCGCATCGTCACCCGCCTGACCCTGGGGGGTCGGCCGACCGGTGACGACCAAGCGACCAGGACGGAATCCATCCCGGGCATCCCGCCCGGTGTCTTCCCCCAGCAGGAAGCCGTCGTTCTCACAGCTCAGGGGGACGTGCACGCCGACCGGTGAGGTGTCAGGAGGAGCGGCTCAGCCGGGACGGTGACCCTGTCGTCTGACTGCCCTCGTTCCCCAGGGTCAAGGTGTCGGCGCCGGTCTTCGCCAGGGTGTAGACGTTGCCCCGCGCGCACAGCACGCCTGCCGACGGATCCGTGGGTGCGCTTGTGACCGCCTCGAAGACCATGGACGCGCCATGCGTCTCCCGTAGACGCAGCGTCTCGGTGCACCCGAGGTTCCGGCCTGTGCCCTCCTCGGTCACGTGGCTGACCTGTCTGCCCACGATCTCGCCCCGGCCCCCGGCGTGGAGGGTGACGGTCACGGCCACCCGGGTCGTGCGCGCGTTGACGATGCCGTCGCCGGCGGGGTTGCCTGGGCCTGTGCCCTTCCAAGTGCCCACCCAGGACGCGGGCAGGGCATTCCCGGCAGCGTGGGGGACGGTGAGACGGAGGCCGGCGGGGTCGTACGACCGTTCCCGCCCGCGTCGTCATCAGTGCCGTCGGGCCAGGCGAGCGCCGTGACGACGGCCGCCGTCACCACCGTGCCCGCGGCCACGGCGGCCGTCCATGCCCGCGCCGACCGACGGCCGGACGCGGAACCGGCCCCGGACGGGGCGAGGGGCAGGGGGCCGGGAGCGGGACCCGACGGGAGAGCGGGAGGAGAGCCGTGCGCAATCGGCGGGCCGTACGCGGTCGGTGGCCCGAACCCGGTCTGCGGTGCCGGGGCGGGCGCCGGTTGTGACTCTGGGGGGAGGGGCGCCGAGTGTTCCAGCAGCGTCGCCAGCTCGGTTTCCCGCGCGGCGATGTCCGCATCGAGGCGCGGCGGCCGTGCCGAGGCCCAGACGCCGGGTCCCGCCTCGAGCCTCTCCAGCAGCTCGTCCGCGGTGGGACGGTCCTGCGGTGACTTCGCGAGGCAGGCGGTCAGCAAGGGTGCGAGCGGCTCCGGCACGCCGTCGAGCGCGGGCTCCTCGTGTGCGACGCGGTAGAGGAGTTGGGCGGCGGACGGATCCTCGCCCGGGTGCAGAAAGGGCCCGTTCCCGGTGGCGGCGTACACCAGGACCGCGCCCAGCGAGAAGATGTCGCCGGGCTCGGCCGATATTCCCCCGGTGACCTGCTCGGGCGCCATGTAGCCGGGGGACCCGATGACACCGCCGGTACGGGTGTGCCGGGTGTCGTCCGCGGCTCGGGCGATTCCGAAGTCGATGAGCAGCGGATGGCGGCGGGCGAGCAGCACGTTGGACGGCTTCACGTCGCGGTGCGCGAGCCCTGCCCGGTGCACGGCCCGCAGCCCCTCGGCCAGTTCCGCCGCCAGGGCCCGGACGGCGGACTCGGACAGCGGGCCGTCGCACGCCACCCAGTCCGCCAGCGACGGCGCTGCCACGTACTCCGTGGCCAGCCATTGCGGCCGGTGCCCCGCGGGGCTGTAGTCCACGACCGACACGGTCCACGGGGAGCGCACCTGGTCGCTGCTGGCGATCTCGCGGGCGAACCGCTGCTCGAACCCGGGGTCGAGGCCGAACTCGGTGCGTACGGTCTTGAGGGCCAGCGGACGACCCGACGCCGTGCGGGAGAGGAACACCTGCCCCATGCCGCCGGCGCCGAGTCTCGCCAACAAGGGGTAGCCGCCGATGGCCGGCGGATCGGCGGGATCCAGACGTCTCATGAACCTCTCCGGGCGCTGCTCGGACCGCAGGGACGGTAGACCGTGGCTGCGGGGGACAGGCACCGTCCGTGATACACGCGGGCCGTTCCTGCACGCGATGCATTCATATCAGTTCATATCCTGAGCACATGGCGGGGCGGCACCGTACGGGCTTGTCGGCCCGGGCCGTCATCATCACCGCGCTACACGTTCGGCCGCGCCCCACAGGAGCCTCACATGTCCGACAGTGCCCCCGAGCCCCGTCCCGGCAACGCAGAGGCAATGCCCCTGGGCACCGGTACCCGCCAGTGGCTCTTCCGCCCGCCGCGGCGCCACGGCGAGGTCGACACCGGTCGCAGCGTCAGCTTCCTGGAGCTCTTCTACGACCTCGTCTACGTCGTCCTGGTCGGGCAGGCGGCCCACACGCTGGCCGAGGACTTCTCCTGGCGGGGAACGGCAACATTCGCCGTGGTCTTCGGGCTGATCTGGATCGCCTGGCTGAACGGCACCCTCTTCTACGAACTGCACGGCCGCGAAGACGGTCACACCCGCTCCCTGATCTTCGTGCAGATGCTGCTGCTGTCCCTCATGGCGGTCTACGTCGGCCACGCCGACGGCGACGACGGCCGCACCCTGGCTGCCCTGTACGCATTGCTGCTGGCCCTGCTGTCCTACCAGTGGTACTCCGTGTACCGACAGGACGAACCGGAGCTGCGCAGGACGCCCCGCCGCTATCTGATCGTCATGGTCGCGGGCATCATCGCGATCGCGGCTTCGGTACCTCTGTCGGCCGACGCCCGTCTCGTCGTTTGGGCGCTGTTCGTCGTCGCGTGGTGCAGCGTGGAGTGCGTCATTCTCATCTCCTGGCGCAGAGCGCCGAGTTACGACGTCGTGACCGAGCCCATGGTCGAACGCTTCGGGCTGTTCATCATCATCGTCCTCGGCGAAGTCGTCATCGGTGTCGTGAACGGCCTGACGGACACCGAACGCAGCACACTCGTCACGACGACGGGCCTGCTCGGCCTCGCCATCGGCTTCGGTTTCTGGTGGAACTACGCCGACTTGGTGTCCCGACGGCTGCCTCGCGAGTCCGGCCACTCCCTGGCGACATGGATCTTCACTCACCTGCCGACGTCCATGGCCGTGGCGGCAGCCGGCGCGGGCATGGTCGGACTCGTGGAGCACGCCACCGATCACCGGACACCGGTCGCCGTGAGCTGGCTGATGGGTGGGTCGGTGGCCGTCATGCTGATCGCCATCGTGGTGCTTCTGCCCACCCTGGCGGACTACGACCGCCTCCCCTCCGTCTACCAGTCGGTGCAAGCCGTGCTCGTCGTGGCAGCCGTCGGTGCCCTTCTCGTCGGCTGGTCCCGCCCCGCCCCCTGGCTCCTGGCCCTCATCCTGTTGCTCCTCCTCTCCGCGACCTGGGTCTTCGCATTCGTGCGCTGGCTGAGACAAGGCTCCCTGATCAACGAGAGAGCAGCCGACTGACACCGACAGGAGGCAGACCCAGGTCGGCCGTCGGAGTCGGCTTGTATCGAGCGTTTGACACAAGATTCCGACCAGGGCATCTTGTACCCACCGTTTGGTACAAGTGTTCCTGGGGGATCTCCACGTGCTCGACACCGTCCCGCTCCAGTCCCGGCTCCTCGACCACGCCGACCACTACGCCCGCTGGTCCGGCCTGGCCATCGGTATCGTCGCCGCGCAGCACTTGGTCATGATGGAGAGCGGCGACATCACGATCCCCCTGGTGTTCGCCATCACGGCGTTCGGCTTGTGCGCGGTGGGCGGTGTCCTGCTCGGCGACGCCCTGACGCTCGGTCCCCAGGAAGCGGTACGCACCGCGAGTCTCGCCCCGCGTCTGGTCAGAAACCACGTGCCGCCCCGTATGGCGCCCCTGCTTCTCCTGCAGGCGGCCTCCCTCGTCGGTCTGCTGGTCATGGGCGCCGTCACCGCTTCCGCCGGCCCCGACCGGACAGACGGAGCGGGGCGTGTCATGGTCGTCGCCTGTGAGGGGCTGACCGCATCCCTCGGCCCCTGGCCCGGCCTCTACTACAGCGGCCCGATGTTCGCGGCCCTCGTGGTCGGAACCCCCGCGTGCGTCTGGGCCCTGCGCCGTATCGCCCACGGGCCGGGCGACTACCAGCAGCGCCGCGACCGGGCGTGGGCGATCACGGGAGCCTGGGGGCTGCTGGTGTCGAGCCAGGTCCTGCTCGTCGTTCTGATGCTGCTCATCGCGCTCACGGAAACGGCCTGCGCAGGCCCGCTCGGTGCCGCCACCGTCATGGTGATCTGTCCCCTGGGTCTGCTGAGTCTGTTCACGTTCGGGTGGTCCCTGGTAACCGTGGTGGCGCCGCGGGCGGTTGACGACGAGGCAGCACGATGGGAATTTCCGCGATGAGCGACCGCACCGTCCGCGTCGACACGACCAGCCAGGTACCGCCCTACGAGCAGATCCGCGCCCAGCTGGCCGCACTCATTCGCACCGGTCGGCTGACCGAGGGCGAGCGCCTGCCGACCGTGCGCCAACTCGCTGCCGACCTCGGTCTGGCGCCGGGCACCGTGGCCCGCGCCTATCGCGAGCTGGAGGCCGCGGAGCTGATCCGCACCCGCCGTGGCGCGGGCACCCGGGTGGCGGCGCTCCCGTCCGGACCGCGCGTCCACGACGCCCCTCAACTCGGCACTCTGGCCCGGGACTTCACCTCCGCCGCCCGAGCGCTCGGAGCCGACACCGAGGACATCCTGACCGCCGTCCGCGACGCCCTGAACTCGGGGCCCGCCTCCCCTTCGGCCACCGTCGACCGTGGAGCGGGCGGCCCCAGGTCGACGGAGGCGTCGGTGAAGGTCACGGGTGTGAGGCACGGGCGTGAGGCGCAGGCTTGAGCGGCACGCGCCTGGTCGGCGGACGCCGCAAGCCGCGGTTTCCGGTGGTCGTTACGCCGGGTCGATACGGGAGACGCTGCCGCCGATGGCGAGTACGTACAGTTCGCCCTTGCCGCCCTGCGCGAAGGAGATGACCTCGCCGCCGTTGACTCCCAGGTCGTGCACGGCTGTCACCTTGCCGTTCTTCAACTGCAGGGAGCGGACGGTGCCGTCGCAGTAGTCGCTGTACACGTACTGACCCTTGAGGGCCGGGATCGCCTTGCCCCGGTAGACGTAGCCGCCGGTGACCGAGCAGCCGAAGTTGGCGCGGTCGTACTCATGGACCGGCGGCACATGGTTCGCAGGTTCCGTGCCGCCGCGGAAGGGATGGGTGCCCTCCATCTGGGACCAGCCGTAGTTCTCGCCGCCCTTGCTGCTCGCCGGGGCCCAGTCGATCTCCTCCCAGTCGTTCTGGCCGACGTCACCGATGAAGAGGTCGCCCGTGCCCGGGTCGAAGGAGAACCGCCACGGGTTGCGCAGCCCGTACGCCCAGATCTCGTCCTTCGCGTTCGGGTCGTTCACGAACGGGTTGTCCGGCGGGATCGCGTACGGCTTGCCGCCCCTCGGGTCGATCCGCAGGAGCTTGCCGAGCAGGGTGCCGAGATTCTGTCCGTTGCCGTGCGGGTCGCCGCCCGAGCCGCCGTCGCCGAGCGCGATGTAGAGGTAGCCGTCGGGGCCGATCTTGATGTCGCCGCCGTTGTGGTTCGCGTAGGGCTGGGTCTGGGTGATGACCGTACGCCGGGTCTGCGGCTGGATCTTGCCGTTCCGTAGGGCGAACTCGTCCACGGTGCTGGTGCCTTCGAGGTTCGTGAACGAGATGTAGAAGTGCGCGAACGTCTTGTCGAACGCGATGCCCAGCAGCCCGCGTTCGCCGTCGGTGGTGGTCTCCGCGGTGATGTCGAGGACGGGCTGACTGAGCCCCTTGCTGTCCAGGACCCTTACGGTGCCCGGGCGTTCGGCGATCCAGAGCTTCCCGCCGGGACCGGCGGCGCCGGCCGTCGGATTCTGGGCCGTGGCCATGTTCTTGAGGGTGACCTTCGCTGCCCGCCGTGGGGCCTCGGGCTCGTCGGCCGACGCCACGGTCAGGGCTAGGGAAGCGACGAGACAGATGGTGCCGATGATCGCCGTGCTTCGGATGCGAACTCTCACCGAGATCCTCCTGGAGGCGGTGAATCGGCAGGTCGCGCGGCTGCTGGAGCTTGTCGCGGGGTGCCGCTCGCGCCAGCACGCAACCTGGTGGGGGGTGTGGGGAGAGAGGAGCGGTGTGCTACTGGCTGGCTACGTATGAGGATACTGAGACAGTGCCGCTTGGTATAGACCAGCTGCGTGAAGAAGAGGCCCCGCTCGAGGTCCCGCAAGCCAGGCACCGCGAAGCCCTTGGGGTGGAGGCGCGCCTACAAGCTCCGTAGGCGCGCCCCCGTTCCTCGCGGTTCTGGTTGCTTCAGTTCAGTGGTTCCACCCAGATGGTGCGGTAGCGCACCTTGTTGCCGTGGTCCTGGAGGCGGATGGCCCCGGCCGACGGTCCCTCCGGGGCGCCGCCGCCGGTCGGGCCGTCGATCGCGATGTCGTCGTGGATCTTCTTGCCGTTCCAGACGACGGTCACCCGCGCATCGGCCGTCTTGGTGCCGTCGGCGTCGAAGCGGGCCGCTCGGAAGGTGATGTCGTACGTCTGCCAGGTCTCCGGCGCTGTGGCCGCGTTGACGTCCGGAGCCTTCTTCAGATAGATCGCTCCGGCTTCGTTCGTGTCGAGCGTCGTGTCACCGAAGGAGTCGAGGATCTGCAGCTCGTACCGGTCCTGGAAGTAGACGCCGCTGTTGCCGCGGTCCTGACCGGTCACGTCGTCCGGCAGGAGCGGGACGCGGAACTCCACGTGCAGCTTGAAGTCCTGGTAGGCGTCCTTGGTGCGGAGGTCGCCGCAGCACACCTCCATCGATTGCTCGTCGGTCAGCGGCCATTCCACCGCTCGTCCGTCCGTGTGCTGCCACTGCCCCTGTGACGCGGCGGACCCGTCGAAGAGGGTGACCCGGGCGCCGTGCGGGCGGACGGTGATCAGGTCCAGATTGACATGGCCCGTGTCGCCGGAGTCGAAGCGGTACGCGATGGTGTTCTTCCCCGCGCGCAGCGTGACCCGTTCGGTCCGGGTCGACCAGGTGTCCCAGTTGCCCGTCGAGGCCAGCTTGGTCTGTCTCAGCTTCTGCCCGTTGGCGTACAGGGAGAGGGACTTGGTGCCCTGGAAGGGGTTGGGCCCGTTGGAGTAGCGAAGGTTCACGTCGTAGTCGCCGGCCTTCGGGACGGTGACGTCGAACGTCGTGGCGGCCTTGCCCTCGGTGCCGTAGCTGTCGACGAAGCCGCTGCCCGAGTAGCCGGTGTGGTCGGTGTTGATTCCGGCCGCTCCGGTCAGCCGCGCCTCCTCGGCCTCGTACAGCGTCGCGGGTGGCGGCTGCTTGCCCGGCAGGGTGTTGAGCGTGTACCAGGCCTCGGTGCTCCACAGCGTCTCACCGGACGTGGACGCGAAGGGGCGTGGTGAACGGACGTGCACGACGCGGCCCGGCTCGAGACCGTCAAGGCGTAGCGAGACCGTGCGCCCGTCGTCGGCGAGGGTCGCCGAGCGGACGTTCAGCCGCTCCTCGGCGATCTTCGGTCCTCCGTAGTCCGATGTGGGGGTGTAGCGCCATTGCTCGGCCTGGTAGCGGGAGGCCAGCTTCTCCGCGGTCGCCTGGGACAGCGGCTGGGTGTACTCCAGGTCGAAGCCGCCGGGGACGGCGCGCATCTCCTTGATGTCTAAGGTGTTGCCGTCGTTGGGCGCCAGCTTCTGGAGGCCGAACTTCAGCTTTCCTTCCTGGCCCCAGTTGCCGTCCGCGCCGAGGCCGCCCGCGTAGACCGCGCCGTCCGGGCCCATGGTGATGCGGTTGACGCCGGCTTCGAGGCCCTGCGTGTAGCGGAACACGGCGCCCTGGTACTGGCCCTTCACCTTCTCCAGATAGGCACGCTGGAGCCCGCCGTAGGTGACGTCACCGAGGAGCATCTGCCCGGCGAACCGGCCCTTGGTCAAGTACAGCGGTGTGCTGGGGGAGTTGGCGATCTCGTTCTGCGGCAGCCACAGCACCGGTTCGGTCACCGACCGGTCGTCGAAGGGGCCCGAGGGCTCGGTGTAGTGGTTGAAGAAGCGGTCCTGCTTGATGTGGACGAGCTTGGACGCGGGCAGCCAGCCGCCTTGGTTGTCGGTGGTGAAGATGTCGCCGCCGGGGCCCCAGCCGATGCCGTTGGGCGTGCGCAGGCCGCCTGCGATCGGCTGGATCTTCCCTGTCTTCTTACTGATCTTGTACGTGGTACCGCGCCCGGGTGCCGGCTGCGGAGTCGTGGTCGCGCCGCCGTAGTTGATGGCGACGGAGAGGTTCACGTAGAAGTAGCCGTCGCGGTAGAGCAGCCCGAAGGCGAACTCGTGGAAGTTGCCGCCGTAGGGCCACGTGGCGACGGTGCGGTACTCGTCGGCGACGAAGTCCCGGTCGGTGTCGACCAGTTGGGTCAGCTCGTGCTTCTGCGACACATACAGCGAGCCGTCGACGTACTTGATGCCCATGGGCTCGCGCAGCCCGCCCGCCACCTTCTTCACGGTCACCTTGTCGCGACTCGTGTTGCCGGTGACGTTGTCGAGGAGGTACGCCTCGCCCGTCGTGGTCTGTGAGCCGCCCCAGGTGGTGATGGCCAGGCGTCCGTCGGGCAGCCAGTCCATGCCGGTGACCTGGGGCTCGAAGCCGTCCGGGCGCAGGTCGGTGAGGGTGAGGTCGGGGCGTACGTCGGTCAGCGGCAGGCCGTCGCCCGGGCTGTCCGCTCCCGACTCGCACTCCTTGCGTCCCGGGGCGGTGACCCGAACCACCCCGGCGTCGGTGCTCAGTGCCTCGCTCGGCACCGTGGTGAAGTCGTTCGCGGACGGTGGCTTCCATGCCAGCGCGAGGCGCTGCTCGCCGCCCCGTTCGAAGTAGTCGATGCGGAACGGGTGGGATCCGGCCGTGAGTTGGACGGAGCCGTCCTTCGGCTCGGCCCCGTGCAGTCCGTCGTGGTCGATGACCGTCCGGTCGTCGATGGTCAACCGGGAGCCGTCGTCGCTGGTCAGACGGAAGGTGTAGGACCCGTCGTCGGGGACCACGAGGTAGCCGGACACCTCGGCCGAGAAGTTGTCGGCGAAGCCGCCGAAGTCACCGGTCGTGGACCAGTCCACGGTCGGCATCAGCTTGTCGTGGTTGGGGGTCTGCCCCGGCTTGAGCGTGCACAGCTTGCTGAGCGGGACCTGGGTGTCGAACACCCGCAGGGTCACTCCCGGTTCCTGGGGTGGGATGTCATCAGGGGCGGCGGCGGACGGGGGCGCCGTCCACACGCCCCCGACGAGGAAGGTTCCGAGAAGCAGGGGGGTGAGCCGTCTTCGGGCGCGGCGGAACAACCGTAGATGCATCGGTCCTCCAGAACGGACCGGAGGCCGCCGGATTGCACTCCGGTCGAGATACCCGCTGCGCGGGGGCGCGCAGAGGCGGTACTCGTGCGGTTGCGCCGATACCGTAGGGGACTTTCGCCGAGCGCGTCCATACTTTGTCATCAGTCGGTTCAAAGTCCGATCGGTGAACCGGTCCTGCACCGGACGGCCGGCCGATGCAGACTGTCTCTGCCGTTCGCCTGCCGGCGCGTGCGGTGGCCCTTGGACGTGCGGAGATCGACGGAGATCCGATGGAACGACGCCAACTGGAGTACTTCATCGCGGTCGTCGAGCACGGCGGTTTCACAGCCGCGGCCAACGCGCTCCACGTGGCGCAGCCTTCGCTGTCGCATGCGATCCGCACCCTGGAGCGCGAATGCGGCGGGAAGCTGTTTCATCGGCTCGCGCAGGGCGTCTGCCTCACCCCGGCCGGTGAGGCGCTGGTGCGGCCGGCCCGGCAGGTCCTGCGCGACCTGTTCACGGCGGGTTCCCTGGTGCGGGAAGTACTCGGGCTCAGCGGCGGCCGGCTCGACATCGTTTCGCAGACGACCCTTTCGGTCGACCCCCTGGCCGACATGCTGGGCCGCTTCCACCGCGCCCATCCGCAGGTCAGCGTGCGCGTGGTCGATCCGGAACGGGGGCCGGCCGTGGCGCAGATGGTCCTGGCCGGGCAGTGCGAACTCGGTCTGGTGGACGCCTCGGTGCCCACGGCGGACCTCAGCGGGATCGACCTGCCGGAGCAGGAGATGCATGTGGTGCTGCCCGCCGACCACCCGCATCCGGCGGGCGACACCATCACCTCCCGTCAACTGGCGGCGCTGGACCTGATCGTGACACCTCCGGGCACCGAGACCCGGGCGGCGGTCGACGACGTGTGCACCGCCCTGGGCGTAGCACCGCACATCGCGGTGGAGACCGCGCACCGCGCGATGATCGTGCCGCTGGTCCTCTCCGGCGTCGGCGCCGCCGTACTGCCCGCTTCCATGGCCCGGGACGCCGCACTGCGCGGGGCGCGGATGCTGTCCCATCGTCCGCGGCTGCTCCGTCACGGCCGACTGGTCTGGCGATCGGGTCAACTGTCCCCGGCCGCCCAGGCGTTCGTGGACCTGGCCTCCTCACCCGCCCGGGACGGGCATATCCAGTAGGTATAGAAGGTCTCTACCGCCTTCATTCAAAACCGGTTCACGTGAACTCGAGCGACCTCGTTGACCGGCCCCAGCGGCGACTGACACCTTGACTGCATCGCAGGTCGGAGCATTTCCGAGGTCCCCAATAGTGCTCTGCAACGCCGCTACTCAGGCTGCGAAAAGAGGGTGTGATTTCCCCGCCGGGCCATCGAATCGGAGAATTGAATGACTGACTTCGACGCGGGACGGCACATACTTCCGCGGCCGGATGTCCGCCGGCCGCTGACGGCCGCGATGGACGTACACGACCAGGAGACCGCCTTCACCCCCATCGGCCCGGTCCCTCCGCCCGAGGGCGCCCCGAACGTGGTGATCGTGCTCGTCGACGACCTCGGGTTCGGTACCTCCAGCGCGTTCGGCGGACCGTGCGAGATGCCCGCCGCGGAGCGGCTCGCGGACAACGGGCTGCGCTACACCCGCTTCCATGTGACGGCCCTCTGCTCGCCCACCCGCCAGGCCCTGCTGACCGGACGCAACCACCACTCGGTCGGCATGGGCGGCACCACCGAGATGACGACCGCGGCCCCGGGATACAACGGGTTCCGGCCGCGCAGCGCGGCGACCATGGCCCAGATCCTGCAGGGCAACGGCTACAGCACGGCCGCCTTCGGCAAGTGGCACCAGACCCCGCCGCGCGAGATCAGCCGGGTCGGTCCGTTCGACCGCTGGCCGACGGGGGAGGGGTTCGACACCTTCTACGGGTTCATGGGCGCCGAAATGAACCACTGGTACCCGCTGCTGTACCAGGGCACCACCCCCATCGAGCCCGATCGCCGGCCCGAGGACGGCTATCACCTCTCGGAGGACCTCGTCGACCACGCCATCGACTGGGTGCGCACGCAGCGCACACTGACTCCGGACCGGCCGTTCTTCACCTACCTGGCGCTGGGGGCCGCACACGCCCCGCTGCACGTCGGCCGCACATGGCAGGAGAAGTACCGCGGACGGTTCGACCACGGCTGGGACCGGCAGCGCGAACTGACCCTGCAACGGCAGCGGGAACTCGGCGTCGTCCCCCCGGAGGCCGAACTCGCGCCCTGGGCCGAGGGCGTGCCCCACTGGGACGAGCTCAGTGACAACCAGCGCCGGCTGTCGGCCAGGTTCATGGAGACGTTCGCCGCCTTCACCGAACACGCCGACGTCCAGGTCGGCAGGTTCGTCGACGCGCTCGAGGAACTCGGCGAACTCGACAACACGCTCTTTCTCTACATCCTCGGGGACAACGGCGCCTCGGGCGAGGGAGGCATCGAGGGGACGGTCGTCGAGCACCGGCTCGGGCACGGCGTGGTGGACGACCCGGACGAGATGATCGACCACCTGGACGAGATCGGCGGACCGCTCACTTACCCGATCGCGCCGGCGGGGTGGGCGCTGGCCCTGAACACCCCCTATCAGTGGACCAAACAGGTGGCCTCGCACTTCGGCGGCACCCGCGACGGCATGATCCTGCACTGGCCGCGAGGAGTGCAGGAGCGCGGCGGGCTGCGCCACCAGTTCTCGCATGTGATCGACATCCTGCCGACGATCCTCGACTGCGCGGGAATCCCGGCGCCGTTCAGCATGGACGGGGTGCCCCAGCAGCCCATCGAGGGCACGAGCATGCACCGCACGCTCACCGACCCCGCCGCGACGGAGCACCGCCGGACCCAGTATTTCGAAATGTGCGGGAACCGGGGCATCTACCACAACGGCTGGATGGCGGTCACCCGGCACGGCACCCCCTGGGAGATGGTGCCGGACAAGGACCGGCGGTTCACCGACGACGTCTGGGAGCTCTACGACATCGACCAGGACTGGAGCCAGGCGCGCGACCTCGCCGCCGAACATCCCGAGCAGCTGCGCCGGTTGCAGGACCTGTTCCTCATCGAGGCCGCGAAGTACCAGGTCTTTCCCCTCGACGACCGGGTCACGGAACGGGAGAACCCCGCCGTGGCGGGCCGTGTCGATCTGCTGGGCGAGCGGACGTCCATCACCTACCGCGCGGGGATGCGACGGTTCACCGAGGAGACCACCCTCAACGTCAAGAACCGTTCGCACAGCATCACCGCGGACGTCGATCTGCCGGACACGGACGCCGAAGGCGTGATCATCTCGCAGGGCGGCCGATTCGGTGGCTGGAGTCTCTACGTCACCGGCGGCAGGCCGGCCTACGCCTACAACTACTTCGGCATGAACCTGTACACCGTGCGCGGCGAAGAGCCCCTGGCGGCCGGACGGTACGAGATCCGGCTCGAGTTCGGCTACGACGGCGGAGGACTCGGCAAGGGCGCAACCGCCGTCCTCCTGGTGAACGGCGAGAAGCACGCGACCGGACGGGTCGCGCGGACCATCCCCTACTACTTCTCCTTCGACGAGACCCTCGACGTCGGAGTGGACCTGAGCACCCCGGTGACCGACGACTATCCCGCCCTCGACAACGAGTTCACCGGCACCATTCACACGGTGCGCATCGACCTGGACGACGGGAGCGCCGAGCCGTCCGAGTTCGACGGAGGACTGCACCGGCGCGTGATGGGGGCGCAGTGAGCTGCTGCACGCCGTCCGGCGGGCGGGCCACGGACCGGGCGCAGCACCGACCGTCCACCGTGCGGCAGGCCACGCCCGAGGGCATGGTGGCCGTCCCCGCCGGCCCGTTCCTCATGGGCAGCCAGGACGAACTCTCCTGCCCGGCCGACGGCGAAGGCCCGGTGCGCACGGTGGACGTCGACGCCTTCTGGATCGACGCCTGCACGGTGTCCAACGCACAGTTCGCGCAGTTCGCCGCCGAAACCGGATACGTCACCTCCGCCGAGCGCATCGGCTGGTCGTTCGTGTTCGCCGGGCTGCTCCCGGACGACTTCCCGCCCACCCGGGCAGTGGCGGCAGCCCCCTGGTGGCGCCAGGTCGAGGGCGCCGACTGGCGCCGTCCCGACGGACCGCACTCCGCCTGGGAGTCCCGGCCGGATCATCCCGTCGTCCATGTCGACTGGGACGACGCCCGCGGCTACTGCGCGTGGGCCGGCAAAAGGCTGCCCACCGAGGCGGAGTGGGAACGTGCCGCCCGAGGGGGCCTGCATGCGAAGGCGTTCCCCTGGGGCGACGAGTTCGAGCCCGGTGGGCGGCCCCGGATGAACGTGTGGCAGGGCGACTTCCCCAGCCGGCACCCCACCGCCGACGGCTGGTACGGCACCTGCCCCGTCGACGCCTTCGAGCCCAACGGCTTCGGCCTGTACAACACCACCGGCAACGTCTGGGAATGGTGCGAGGACCCGTTCTCCCCCTCCCTCGGCGGACAGCCGCGTGTCACCAAGGGCGGCTCCTATCTCTGCCACGCCTCCTACTGCCGCCGCTACCGGGTCGCCGCCAGGCAGGGCCTCTCTGCGGACTCCGCAACCGGCAACGTGGGGTTCCGGTGTGCCCTGGACATGACCTGATCCCTCTTCACCCCACCATCCGCACGGCGCGAGGCGCCCGGCGCACAAGGAGCAGGACCATGGCACAACGAGCAAGAAGGTGGCGCTCCTGCGCCGCGGCGACGGCCGTACTCGGCCTCACCCTGACCGCGTGCAGCGGGGCGAAGGTCGGCGAGGACAGCGGCGCGGCGGCAGGTGGTCCGGGGGAGTGCGGCACCTTCAATCTCGCGGTCAGCCCGTGGGTGGGCTATGAGGCGAACGCGGCGGTCATCGCCCACGTCGCGGAGAAGGAACTCGGCTGCAAGGTGGTCCAGAAGGACCTGAAGGCGGAGATCGGCTGGCAGGGATTCGAGACGGGCGAGGTCGACGCCATCGTGGAGAACTGGGGCCACGACGACCTGAAGAAGAAGTACATCACCGAGCAGAAGACCGCCGTCAACGTCGGCCCGACCGGCAACAAGGGAATCATCGGCTGGTACATCCCCCCGTGGATCGCGAAGAAGTACCCGGACATCACCGACTGGCAGAACCTCGACAAATACGCCGCGAAGTTCAAGACCTCCGAGTCGGGCAGCAAGGGCCAACTCCTCGACGGCGACCCGTCGTACCAGACCAACGACGAGGCCCTGGTGAAGAATCTGAACCTGGACTTCAAGGTGGTGTACGCGGGCAGCGAGACCGCCCTGATCCAGGCTTTCCGGGACGCCGAGAAGAACAAGAAGTGGGTGATCGGCTACTTCTACGAGCCTCAGTGGCTGTTTTCGGAGGTGCCGCTGGTCCACATCGATCTGCCCCAGCACACGGCGGGCTGCGACACCGATCCCGCGAAGGTCGCCTGTGACTACCCCGTGTTCGACCTCGACAAGATCGTCAGCACCCGATTCGCGAAATCCGGCAGCCCGGCCTACGACCTGGTGAAGAACTTCACCTGGACCAACGACGACCAGAACACCGTCGCCAGGTACATCGCGCTCGACAAGATGACACCACAGGCGGCCGCGAAGAAGTGGGTCGCGGCACACCCCGACGAGGTGAAGGCCTGGCTCGGGTAGCGCCGTGCGGGCGGGTCACCGAGCCGATCACGCTTCAACTGGTCACAGACCGCCGAGCTTGCCGGCCGCGTCACGTACGGAGCCGAGCGCGTCCACCACGGCGTTGCGCCGCCTCGCGCCCGCCGCTCGGTCGGCCGGCACCAGCCGCGCGGCGGCCTGCACGGCGTAGGTGTCCGGGTCGCCGAAGGCGGTTCGCGGGTGCTCTCCCGTCTCCGCGCAGTGCGCCGTGACCTCCTTGACCGCCTGGAGCACGACTGCCCGGTCCACGCCCGGCTGCATGGCCAGCCGTACCTGGAAACGCGCCATCCACTTCTCACGGTCCTTCTCCGCCGCCGCGTCCGTCGTCCGGTCCTTCTTCGCCACGTGCTCTCCCGGGTGATCTGCAGCCGTCTGTTGTGGAGTTGGACGTCGAGACATCGAACCGGGTTGCGTAAGCGGAAGGGGAACTGTTGGACAGCGGCCCATCCGCGTCGACCTTTGCACGCGCAGACGAGTGCGTCGCGACCGTCGTCCAGCGCGGCGCCGCGGCGCGCCCGTTCTCCGCACCGGGCCACTCGGCGCAGTGGCTTGGCCGACCAAGCGGCGTTCCGGCGCGATCCGTGACGCCACGACCGGCACCGAGGAAGCGAGAGAACACCATGGCGAAGAAGGCGAAGAACGGGCCGCACCGTGGACGCGTCGCCCGAGGAACCGCAGTACGAGGTGCGCAGCGGCGTTTCTGCGAGCTCATCGCTCGACGGCAGGGGTGAGACCACGAGGCCGGGGTAACCGCGTTCGTACGAAGGCCTTATTGCAAGGGCGTTATAGCCGACCGTCTCAGGAGGACAGCCGTGCCAGGCATGTTGGACAAGATCAAGCAGTTCAGCAGGAGCCCGCAGGGGCGACGTGCCGTGGAGGAGGTACGCCGGGCCTCTCGCGACCCGCGGCGCCGGGCCCAGGCCCAGCGGCTGCTCGGCAAGCTGCGGGGACGGCGCCACTGAAGCGCCCGGTGTGCTTCCCCCGGCGACCGGGCGCCGCGCCGACGGTTGTTCACTGAAGGGTGCGAGTCGTGTCGGCGCCTTCGGTGCGTCGAGCGGTCCGCAGGAGCGCCGCGCATCCATGGGGACGCATTGTCAGTGGCAGGCGCAACAATGCGGTCCAGCAAGATCAACGTTGGGTTCGGAACGAGGCGCGCGCTGTCCGTCCTCCACCCTGGAAAGGCCGTACAGATGCCCCTCGCGACCTCCCGCGCCTCGTACTCCGTCGCGGACACCGACTCCGCGGCCGACACGGTTCACCCTGCGCGCCGCGGCGAACCCGACCGGCTCGGGCGGGCGTCCCGTACGGACCTTGCCCGCCTGAGTGCACCCTTCCCACTGCACCCGCCCAGATCCACGGTGCCGCTCGACGCCCTCGCTTCCGAGGTGCTGCGCATCGTGTCCGACTCCCGCACACCCGTCTTCGTGACCGTCCACGAGGGCGGACGAACCCGCTACGGCTACTGGCGCCCGGTCGACTCCGCCACCGGCAGAGGCGGCTGCTACGTCGCCCTGCCCACCGACGTGTGCGACAAGCTGCGTTCCGGCGGACGCATCGAACTGGGCGAGCCCGTCACCGATCCGTCCAAGACCACCTACCGGATCAGGCCCGCCCGTGCGCGCGCGAAGACCGGACGCCCTGAAGGCAGTGCAGCGTGACTCGTGACCGGGTGACCGGCTGAAGCCGTCGCACTGCCCCGCCGCATCCCCAGGAAGAGAGCCCGATCCGGGCAGGCGCGCCGCCCGACTGAACGGCGGTGCGGAGACTAGGGCTTGGGGATCCAGATCCTGGTGTATTCCTCATGGAACGGCTCGGTGTCCCTGTACGTCTCCTCCCTGCCGACCACGATCACGGTGTCGTCGTGCCGCAGTACATGGCGCAGCTCGATCGCCGCGGTGGAGGAGGCCAAATCATTGTCGGCGGCGGCCAGTTCGGACCACGTCCGTCCGTCCCGTGAGGTCCAGATGGCCCCGACGGTCCGCTTCCCGTCCGGGAGGTTCGCCGCGCCCACGCCGATCAGCGTTCCGTCGGCGTCCACCACGCTCGACAGGCGTTGCTCGGTGAGCGGTACGGCGGTCGGATCGGGGAGCTGTCCCGTCCTGAAACGACCGGTCTTCTTCCAGGAGTCGTCGGAGCTCCGCGTCCAGCATGCGGGTGGGCCGTGCACGTCGTAGGGGGATTCCAACGTGTCCATGGCGCGCGTGCGTTCAGGTGTCGCGACCGTGGCGCCGCAGATCAGCGGGGAGTCCTGGTAGGTCAGGGCCGCCGTCGGCCACAGCGCACCGGGGAGCCGATCCGCCATCGACGTCCAGGCGCCGCTGCCGTCACGTGAGGTCCACGCGGCGGGCGAGTAGACGGATGCGGGGGTGTCGTCGGGCGAGGCCGCGGGCGGCGGCGGATCCTGTCGGTAGCCGGCAGTCATCACCTGGTCGTCGAGGGAGAAGACACCGAGTTCGAAGAGTTCTGTCTCCTGACGCGGAAGGGGTTGTGCGATTTGCCCCCAGGTCCAGCCGTCCACGGAGGCCCAGATCTCCACGTCGGTGTCCGCGCCCTGGTCGGGGTTGTCCGTCGGCTGGATGAGGGCGACGACACCTGTATCGGTGCCGGCCGCGCCGTGCAGGATTCCCGCAGGCGGCGGTGTGCCGCGGCCCGGCCCCGCGGCGGGCGTCCACCGTCGGCCGTCCTTCGACGTCCAGACCTGAGTGGTCTGCCGACCCGAGGCCACGAGAAAGCCGCCCTTGCCGGACATGGCGACGGCCCCGATCGCGTCGAGGTCGTCGTTGCGGCCCGCCGGTCCCAGATCGGCCGCCTGCCACGTGCGGCCGTCGGACGACACGAAAGCCTTGGGCAGCAGCCGGAATCCGAGTTCCGCCGAGGGATCCTCCTCGCTCGCCATGCCGGCGATGACGAATCCGTACGGGGTCGCCGTCGCGGCACGCGTCTCGAAACCCTCGGGAAGCCGGGTGCCCGACACCTGCGCCCACGAGTCGTAGGTGCGCCCCTCGGGACGGTCGTCGGACCAGGGGCCGGCCAGGACAACGATCACCACAGCCGCCACAACCATGACAGCCGGCACCGCGATCACCCGGAGGCCGGGCCCGGGGCGGCTCATGGCGTCGTCCCCGTCGCCGCAGACGCGCCGGATGCTGCGGTGGGCGCCGGCGCGCAGTCCTCGCAGCGGGCATCGGGCCGCCATTGGCGGCGCTCGCTGTCGTAGCTGTACGACGGGGAGTCCGCGACGGACGTGGTGCGGAACGGTTCGCCGTGGTCGGAGACCGTCGTTTCCCGGCGCTCGCCGCCGTCGATCCAGTCCAGGTGGAGGACCCAGTCGCAGTCGCACGTACGCGTGTCCACCCGGATCCAGAATTGCTCGGGGTCCCCCTCGGAGACCTTGAACGGGAACGTGACGGAGTGGTCCTGCCCCTGCCCGGCAGGCTCCGCGCCGCCTTCTTCTCCGGTCACGTCGGTCTCACGGGCCGGGGCAAGCAGCGGGTTCGGTTTGTCGAGGTCCAGTACGAAGGAGCGATAGCTGAAGGAGCCGCATCCCTCGGCCGGTGGTTCGAAGGTCCCGGCGATCGGGCTCCTGCGGGCGACCACCTCGACGCGAGCCCCTGTGAGCACGACGGCCGCCGCCGACGGGCTCTGCACGGTCACCACCAGGACGTTCCCGCGGGCGATGACACCAGTGGCGGCGAGGTCGCCGGGTGGCCCCAGCCTGCTCGGCCGTACCGGCTGAACTCTGCCCTTCCCGGCCTCGCACCCGTTCATGGGATCGCGCCACGTCGCGTCCCATGCCACCGCGGACTGTGCCGAAGGATCGCCGCCGAACAGGCCCATGACGCCCGAGACCAAGTGCGCGCCGAAGCCCGAGATGACGGCGGTCCCGAGCGCGGCACCTGCCGCGACCGCGATGCCCACCAGACGGGCGCGCCTGGTGCGGGGGCGGCCGTCCTCGCCGTCCTCCTCGTCGTCCGCATCACCCGACGCCGGATTGCCCGACGCCGGTTCACCGGGTGGCGCACCAGCGGAAGGCGGATCGGTCGATGGAGGAACGGGGGCAGATGGCTCCGGCCCCGCCGAATCGGGCTGTGGCGTCGGGCGGTTGGCGGACGCGGGCCCGGACCCGGAACCAGTGCCGCCCGACAGCGGGTTGGGCGGATTCGGCGGGTCCACCGACGGTCGACCGGGATCGTTGCGTGCCAAAGTTACTTCCCCCCGAAGCGGCTCGGCGTCGTCGCAGAGCGTGCGCATAGCATGGCACGGAGTGAATGTGTCGCCGCAGGAAATCGCGTGAACGGGCATGGCCGGAAGGCGAGTTGCTTCCACCAGCCCCATACGTGTCATCCGGGCCCGCTTCGGCCGGAGTGATCACGGCACCTGACTCCCCGAAGCCGAACCGCAAGAGCAGGCACGCCCCAAGCGATCACGCGTGCCAACCGCGCCCGTACAGACCCCGAGCTGCCGCCCGCCCGAAGGATCCCGTCGCTGGCGTCGGTGGCCCGACCGGCGCCCACGGTTGCTTCCCGGCCCACCCCGACCCTAGGATGAATGCGCTTTCATTCACGTGTCGGCGCATCGCACGACCAGCACGGAACGGGGGATCGATCATGAAGGGCGCCGCATTGTGAGCGCCACACCCACGGTGTACGACGTCGCCGAGCGCTCCGGCGTGTCCATCGCCACCGTGTCCAGGGTGTACCGCAACCCCGACTCCGTGCGGGTCGCCACCCGTGAGCGAGTCCTCGCCGCAGCCCGGGAACTGGGATACGTACCCAGCGGCAACGCGCGTGGTCTCGCCAGCCGTTCCACCGGCGTCCTCGGCCTGTGCTTCCCCGACTACGCGGACCCGGACACCGCGGACATCGAGGACGACGACGCGGCGATGCTCTACTCGGACCAGATCATCCGGGGCATGGAACGCGCGGCCCGCCGCCACGGCTACGCCCTGTTGATCGCCGCATCGCTCGAAGGCGGCCCGGAGAGCCTCGTCGCCAAGGTGGCCGGCCGGGTCGACGGCTTCGCGGTGCTCGCGCGGACCGTGCCGACCGAGGAGCTGGAGGTGATCTCCCGGCGCCAACCGGTCGTCATGCTCGCCGGCCCACGCGCGGATCCGTCCCTGGACCACCTCGACCATGTCGAAGTGGCCAACGAAGACGGCCAGTACGAGCTGACCCGACACCTCCTGGACGATCACGGACTGCGCCGCCTCGCCTATGTCGGGGTCGACGACACGTCGCCCGACGTGGAGGCCCGATTCCGGGGCTTTCGCCGGGCGTGCGCGGAGGCCGGGGTCGACACCGGGGAAAAACCCGCGCTGCGCATGCCGATGATGACGCAGGCGGAGGGCGCCCGAGCCGCGGATCTGCTCTGCGAGGCGAGCGGCGAGCGGCCCGAGGCCTTCGTGTTCGCCAACGACCAGATGGCCGTGGGCGCACTCCAGGCGCTCGAACGTGGTGGTGTGCGAGTGCCGGACGAGGTGGTCGTCACCGGATTCGACGGCATCCCCCTCAGCCGCATCGTCCGCCCCTCCCTGACCACGGTGCGCCAGCCGATGGTGCGCCTGGGGGAGGCGGCCGCCGAACTGCTGATCGGACGCCTGCGCGGCGAGAGCAGCGCGGAGCCGGTGTCCCTGGTACTTCCGGTGAGCCTGGCCCGCCGGGCGAGCTGCGGGTGTTCGGATGCGGGGTCGGGGACGTTCGGGGCCGTCTGAAGGTGACGTCGTCTGGAGGCGGTGCCGCGTGGCGGTGGTGTGGCTCGGAATGGCGTGGCAGGAAAGCCCCGTTCACCTGGACCCGGATCCTCCGGCGGCCTCGTTCCCGCCCAGACCGAGCCCCTTTGATAGACATGCGCAATCAACGCAGCGCCGTTGAGGAGGTGTCAACCTGCTCAAGCAGTTGCGCGGCCCAGCCACGCGACTGGACTGCTTGGGGAATTGAGGCGGCTTTCAAAGGTGCACGCCCCAGCCCAGCGTGACAGCATCCCGGCCATGGCCATCGCACACCCTAACGGCGACTATACGATCACCAGGATGTACTCCGTGCCCGATGACGCCTGGTACCTGGAACTGGACCATACGGCCGGGCAACGGAATCTCGTGATCGCGATCATCCCTGATGAGGACCCGGCAAGGGATCCCACATTGTGCTTCAACGCTCGGGGGCCACACCTGGACGTCCCGTACGAGGTCATGCGCTGGTTCATGGACCAGGTCGAGGAGGAGATCCGCACCTCTCGTGCCTGGATGCTTCTGAGGCCCGAACTCGTCGAGATCATCTACCAACTGCGGCAGGAACACATGGGCGCTGTCGACGATGACGCTTTCGGGCACGTCCTGGCGGAAGTTCGCACCGCAGTCTCCGACGCGGACCTCCCTGCAGTTCTCGAGGCTGCCTTCGGGCGGAACCCCGACGGCACCACCATCGACCATGTCCAAGCGCCCCAGCCGGCAGACGGCCAAGGAGGCAAGCTCTAGGCGGATAAGCCGAGCCGTCGGCGAAAGAAGCCAGCTGTAACGCGGTTACACCTCGCCGTCATGTCTGCAGCGGCCCGCTCCCATTGCCGTGTCCGGCCCGCTCAAGCGCCCCGTGGGTCGCGAACTGTCCGGGTGGCGGTACGGAGGAGAATCGACAGAGCAGAGGCATCAGCATGAAGGACCTGTGAGCGCGTGACGCCGTCGCCGCCTCCAAGTTGACGAGGACCCCACGGCTTCCGTATGCACACGGACATGGCTGCGCACCGATGCCGATGCCGATGCCGATGCCGGAGAGCTCTCAGATGCAGCGAGTGATTGCGGAAGCGGGGCACGGTGAGCAGGTCGCTGCCACGAACCGGTCGTCCGGAGGCGTCGCGCGCCCCGATCCCCCCGCCGAAGCTCTCCCGAGCAGGCCGAGGCGGCGTCGAGCAGGCCACCGGCACCGGTCCCGGTAGCCCGTCGCGGCGCCTAACAGGGCGACTACCCGGTCGCCGAGGACAGGCGCGGCGGGATCCGACGCGGCCGAGTTCCGCGAGCCCGCGCGAGCGCCGCAGCACCGTCGCTCATCCGCGCAGCTGCAGCGGGCGCCGGCGATACGCCCGCTCCTCTCCGTCATCCACGCGGCATCCCGAGCCACGCCCGATCGCGAAGCCATGACCAGTGGGCCCGTCGACCGGTAGCACCAGCAAAGCCGTGCAGCGCGCTCGCCGAACGGGCCGTAGGAGATCTCCCGCACCTGACAGCCATAGCGTTCCCCGACGAACCGGCCGTCGGACACCGCCTCGGCGGTCGCACCAGAAGGCGTCGAAGCCGGACGGCGCGGCAGGCGCACCGATGACCAGCAGGTCATTTGGGGTATGGCCGTGCCAGGGGCCCAAAGCCAAGGGCGGCCGGCGGGCGGCGCACGGCACCCGCAATCACCCCACACGAGCCGCACCGTCGGGCGCCTGGGCGGATGCACGGACAGCGGCATCGGTCACAGATCCTTTCACTATGCATTGATCCGCTTTACGTTGCTGTCGCACCGGTCGGTCACGCAAGGCCTCGTGTCACCCGTGCCCCGCGGACCGTCCGCAGGGTGTCGCGCTCGTTACCGGAGTGTGACCGTGGCCCCTCTTGCCAGGCCCCGAAGCGCTGCAACAGAGTGATGTATGCGCTTACAGGCAGCGCATACATTTTTCATCAGAGCTCAAGGAGGAGCCCTCCATGAACCGCGCCGCCGTAACCGGGTCGCTCGCCCTCACCCTGGCGTCTGCGCTCACCCTCACCGCCTGTGGCGGCTCGGGTGGTGCGGGCGTGGCAGCCGATGCCGAGCAGACCCTGACCGTCTGGGCCATGGGCACGGAAGGCGAGAAGCTCGGCGACGTCGCCAAGGAGTACGAGAGGACGCACTCCAACATCACCGTCAAGGTCACGCCGATCGGCTGGGACGTCGCGCACCAGAAGCTGGTCGCCGCAGCCGCCGCCGGGAAGCTGCCCGACGTGGTGCAGATGGGCGGGACCTACCTGGGCGAGTTCGCCGACATGGGCGTCCTGGAACCGGTCGACACCAAGACGTTCAAGGAGGACGACTTCTTCCCGGCCGCCTGGCAGCAGGGCGAATACGACGGCACCGCCTACGGCGTCCCCTGGTACGTGGACACCCGCGTGCTGTTCTACCGCACCGACCTCGCCGCCAAGGCCGGCATCAAGAAGGCCCCGGCCACCATGGCCGAGCTCCGGAGCGCGGCGAAGGCCTACCAGGAGAAGGCAGGCTCCAAGTGGGGCCTGTCCATACAGCCCCGCGGCCTGGACACCGTGCAGAGCTTCTACCCGTTCCTGTACTCGGCCGGCGGCGCCATCATCGACGACGACGGCAAGGCCGTCGTGAACTCGTCCTCCGCCGTCAAGGCGCTGGAGAACTACGGCAGCTTCTTCAGCAAGGACCTCAGCGACAAGTCCGTCCAGCCCGGCTACGACGTGACCAAGGACTTCAACACCGGCTCCGTGCCGATGTTCTTCGGCGGCCCGTGGATCACGAGCCTCCTCGACGAGAACTACCCCGACATCAAGGGCAAGTGGGCCATCGCCCCCGTTCCCGCCGACCAGTCCTCCATCTCCATGGCCGGCGGCTCCAGCCTCGCCGTGTCCGCCGACAGTGACCACAAGGCCGCGGCCAAGGAGTTCGTCTCCTACCTCACCGACGCCAAGGGCCAGGCCGACTGGTTCGAGCGCACCAAGGACCTGCCCGCCAACACGGCCGCCTGGAAGTCCGGCGACCTGGCCACCGACCCCACCCTCCAGATCTGGCGCAAGCAGATGGACACCGCCGAGAGCACTCCCTCCCAGCCCAGGCTGACCGAGATCACCTCCAAGGTCGACGCGGCCATCGAGTCGGTCACCCAGGGCAAGTCCGGCGCGAAGGCAGCCCTGGACAAGGCCCAGTCCGAGATCGAAGGCCTCGTGCAGTAAGAGAGCGTGCCCCCCTCATGTCCCTCACGACTTCACCGGCCGCACCCCACGCGGCCGTCGACAAAAGCCCCGAGCCCGGCACACCTTCGCCCCGCGGGCGCCGCTCCCTGAGCAGACACAACCTGACCGGATGGCTGTTCTCCACACCTTTCCTGGTGCTGTTCGGCCTGTTCATGCTCTTCCCGATCGTCGCCACGCTCCTGATGAGCTTCACCGACTTCGGTGCCCGCAACGTCACTCGCCCCTTGGAGGCGGAGTTCGTCGGCCTGGACAACTACACCCGGCTGTTCCAGGACGACACCTTCCTCAAGGCCCTGTTCAACACCGCCTACTTCGTCGTCGTCGGCGTGCCCGCGACGATCGTCCTGGGGCTCCTCGCGGCGATCCTGCTGAACAACGGCATCGACCGCGCACGCACGTTCTTCCGGATCGGCTTCTACGCCCCCGTCGTCACGACCATCGTGGCTGTGGCCATCGTCTGGCGGTTCGTGCTCGACCCCTCCGACGGTCTCATCGCCTCCCTCGCCTCCGAAGCCGGCCTCAGGGCGCCGGACTTCCTCGGTTCCGAGACCTGGGCCATGCCCTCCCTGATCTCCATGGCCGTCTGGCGCAACCTCGGCACCGTGATGGTGCTGTGCATCGCCGGCCTGCAGGCGATCCCGGCCGAGGTCCGCGAGGCCGCCCGCCTGGACGGCGCGGGTGCGTGGCAGGAACTGCGCCGCATCACCGTCCCCCTGCTGCGGCCCACACTGCTGTACGCCACCGTCATCACCTCCATCGGCTACCTCAACGTCTTCGAGGAACCGTTCGTGATGACCCAGGGCGGCCCGTCCGACTCCACCCTGACGGTCTCGCTCGACATGTACCGCGAGGGCTTCAACTTCTTCCACATGGGCTACGCCAGCGCCATGGCGTACGTCCTGTTCGTCGTGATCATGGGCATCACGGTGCTCCAGCTCCGCCTGCTGAAGGACAACACCCGATGACCGCCGAGACAGCCGTCAAGGCACACCGCCCGCGCCGCACCGGACGCGTGCGCAAACCGCTGCTCTACACCGTCGCCTCGGTGGGCCTGCTGGTGATGGCCGCCCCGTTCCTGTGGATGGTGCTGTCGGCGTTCAAGAGCCGGCAGGACCTCATGGCGAGCCCACCCGTGTGGATCCCCACCCACTGGACCCTGGAGAACTTCACCGCTCTCCTCGACCAGCTCGACATGCCGAGGTACTTCCTCAACTCGCTGATCGTGGCCGTCCTGGTGACCGTCAGCAACCTGCTGTTCTGCTCGATGCTCGGCTACGCGCTGGCCAAGCTCGACTTCACCGGACGCTCCAAGGTCTTCGGCGTGGTCCTGGCGGCGCTCATGGTCCCCGGCAACCTCATGATCCTGCCGCTGTACGTGCTGATGAACGGCATGGGCCTGATCGACACGTACGCCGGTCTCGTCCTGCCGTTCGCCGCGGGCGCCTTCGGGGTGTTCCTGATGCGGCAGTTCATGCTCCAGGTCCCCGACGAACTGCTGGAGGCGGCCCGCCTGGACGGCGCGGGGGAGTGGTACATCTTCTGGCGGATCGTGGTGCCCCTGGTCAAGCCGGCTCTCGCCACGCTGACGATCTTCACGTTCCTCGGCTCCTGGAACAACTTCATCTGGCCCCTGATCGCCACCAACGACCCCGACAAGTACACCCTGCCGGTGGCTCTGGCGACCTTCGCCAACGATCCCAACCGTACGGTCGCCGGTGGCAACGGCATGCTGATGGCCGGCTCCCTGCTCGTGGTCCTTCCGGTCCTGTTCGTCTTCGCCGTCCTGCAACGGCACTTCACCCAAGGCATCGCCACAGCAGGCCTCAAGTAGGCGCACCAGCACGTCAGACCCCGGCCCTCGCCTCGACGGCCTCGGGGCGCCAAGCCCACGCCCCACGGCCGCGGGCCCGGGCCCGGGCCGCCATGCCCGCACACCCCCACCCCCACTACCGGAAAGACAGCGACACACGATGACGTACCGCACCACGCCCTTCCCCGACGGCTTCCTGTGGGGTGCATCCACCGCCGGTCACCAGATCGAGGGGAACAACGTCAACAGCGACTGGTGGCGCAAGGAGCACGATCCGGCGGCCGGCATCGAACAACCCAGCCTCGACGCCTGCGACAGCTACCACCGCTGGGACGAGGACATGGACCTCCTCGCCGAACTCGGCTTCACCGACTACCGCTTCGGCATCGAGTGGTCCCGCATCGAACCCGTCCCCGGCACCTTCTCCCACGCCGAGATCGCCCACTACCGCCGCATGGTCGAAGGTGCCCTCGCCCGCGGGCTGCGCCCGATGCTGACCCTGCACCACTTCACGGTCCCGCAGTGGTTCGAGGACCTCGGCGGCTGGACCGCGGACGGCGCCGTCGACCACTTCGTCCGCTACGTCGAGCACTGCGCGCCGATCATCGCCGACGGTGTGCCGTACGTGTGCACCATCAACGAGCCCAACATGATCGCCGTCATGGCCGGTGCCGCGAAAGCCGGCGACCAGGGATTCCCGCCGGCCGGCCTGCCCACCCCGGACGAGGAGACCACCCACGCGATCATCGCCGCGCACCACGCGGCCGTGAAGGCGTTGCGCGGCCGGCACCCCGCCATCAAGGTCGGCTGGACCGTCGCCAACCAGGTGTACCAGGCGCTGCCCGGCGCCGAGCAGGTCACCGCCGACTACCGTCACCCCCGCGAGGACGTCTTCATCGAGGCCGCCCGTGGGGACGACTGGATCGGCGTGCAGTCCTACACCCGCACCAAGATCGGCACCGACGGCCCGATCCCCGCCCCCGAGGACGCCGAACGCACCCTCACGCAGTGGGAGTACTACCCGACCGCCGTCGGCCACGCCCTGCGCCACACCGCCGACGTCATCGGCGACGACACCCCGCTGATCGTCACCGAGAACGGCATCGCCACCGCCGACGACAGCCGCCGCGTCGACTACTACACCGGCGCCCTCGACGCGGTCGCCGCCTGCCGCGACGACGGCCTCAACATCCAGGGCTACCTGGCCTGGAGCGCCCTGGACAACTACGAATGGGGCTCCTACAAGCCCACCTTCGGCCTCATCGCCGTGGACCCCGACACCTTCGCGCGCACGGCCAAGCCGTCCGCCGCCTGGCTCGGCGCCCTCGGCCGCGAGCGCACCCTGCCCCGCATCGGCGGCTGAACCACCAGGACGGGCGAGGGCCGGCCGGCCCCTGACACCGGCCGGCCCCCGCCACACCCCCCTCTGTACGACCCTCGGCACGCCCCTGCACCACCGCACCCGCACACCCGTCCGCCCACGCAAGGGAGCCAGTCCCGATGAACCGTCGAAGCTTCCTGACCGCCGCCACCGCCACCACCGCTACGGCCGTCACCTGCGCGACCCCGTTCACCGCCCACGCCGCCCCCGCATCCCGCTCCACCACCGACCGCCGCCTGCTGCACGAGTGGTTCACCGCGACATACCGCTCCATGGAGGCCATGACGACCGAACTCGGCCTGGCCGCCGACAAGATCGACGTCAGCGGCAGCGGCACCCCGGTGCCCTCGGCACAGACCTCGCCCACGAACATCGGCTGCGGCCTGTGGTCCACCGTCGCCGCCGCCGGACTCGGCGTCATCTCCGGGACGACCATGCGCCGCCGCCTCGACCGCGCACTGAGCGCCGTCGAGCGACTGGAACGCGCCCACGGGTTCTGGTTCAACTGGTACGACGCCCACGACGGCTCACTGCTGACGACCTGGCCCGAGACCGGCGACCCGATACGCCCGTTCCTGTCCACCGTCGACAACGCCTGGCTGGTGACCGGCCTGCGCATCGCCGCCCACGCCGACCCCGCCCTGCGCTCACGCGTCGGCGCGCTCCTCGCCGACGCGGACTGGTCGTACTACCACACGCCCTACGACCCGGCCGATCCCGTCGCCGGGCCCGGCCAACTGCGCGGCGGTTACTGGCCGGACAAGCCCGGCAAGGGCGAACCCACCGCCCACCACTACGGCGCCCTCAACACCGAGCCCCGGATGGCCAGTTACCTCGGCATCGCCGACGGCTCGCTGCCCACCGACCACTACTGGCACCTCTTCCGCACCCTGCTGCCCGGCGCGGGCCAGGAACAGGAACCCGAGGGCGAGTACGTCGAGATCGACGGCGTACGGGTGTGGGAGGGCCACTACACCTACCGGGGCCGCGACCTCGTCCCCACCTGGGGCGGCTCGATGTTCGAGGCGCTGATGGTCCCGCTCTTCGTGCCCGAGGCCGAGTGGTCCCCGAACTCCTGGGGAACCACGCACGAGCGCTTCGTCCGCAGCCAGATCGAACACGGCCTGGACGAGCAGGGATACGGCTACTGGGGCTTCTCCCCGGCCTCGATTCCCGAGGGCGGCTACCGCGAGTACGGCGTCGATGCCATCGGTATGCAGGAGGACGGCTACCACTCGCTCGGAGTCGTCACCCCGCACGCCAACTTCCTCGCTCTTCCCCAGGCGCCCACCGAGGCCGTCGCCAACCTCCGCGGCCTGGACCGCGCCTTCGGCGCCTACGACGACCGCTACGGCTTCCGTGACTCGGTCGACGTCACCACCGGCCGCGTCAGCGACTTCGTCCTCGCCCTCGACCAGGGCATGATCACCGCGGCACTGGCCCAGCACCTGCGGCCCGGCCTGCTCCAAGCCCCCTTCCGCACGGGCGGTTTCAGCGGCCGAGTGCGGCCGCTGCTGCGCAAGGAGCGGTTCTCGATCTGAGCCGAGAATCCCCCTGCTAGGGTGCGCCGATGTCGTCGATCAAGCAGTTCCAAGTCACCTTTGACTGCGCGGAACCTGAGCGTGTCGCTCGCTTTTGGTGCGAGGTGCTGGGGTACGTCCTGCCGAAGCCGCCGGAGGGGTTCGCCTCCTGGGACGATTACCACCGCTCCCTGCCTGCGGAGGATCGGGGTGCATGGGCCGCCTGCAGTGATCCCTCAGGTGTCGGCCCGCGACTGTTCTTTCAGCGCGTTCCCGAAGGCAAGGTCGTCAAGAATCGGGTTCATCTCGACGTGCGGGTCGGCACCGGGCTCGTGGGTGAGGAGCGCCTCGCCGCGCTCGAGGCCGAGTGCGCGCGCCTGATCCCGCTCGGCGCGGTACGCGTGCAGCTGCTGCCTGCCGATGACGAGAACGAGTCGTGCATCGTGATGCAGGACGTCGAGGGCAACGAGTTCTGTCTCGACTGAGCACCCTCCGAATCGGGAATGCCGGCTTGGGTGAATGGCTATTCACCAGCTATGGTGAATAGCCATTCACCCGCTGCCTCGCCAGGCGCTGCCCGCTGGAGTGCCGATGGACCGGACCGCCGCGATACACAAGCCGCCCTGCGTGAGCACCCTCCGCGACCGGCTCGCCGTGCCGGTGCTCGCGTTCGGCGGCATCCTCATGGCCGTCATGCAGACCGTGGTCGTGCCCCTGCTGCCCGACCTGCCCCGGCTGACCGGCGCCTCGGCGGGCACGGTCTCGTGGATGGTCACTGCCACCCTGCTGTCCGGCGCGGTCCTCACCCCGGTACTGGGTCGGGCCGGCGACATGTACGGCAAGCGGCGGGTCCTGATGTCGGCTCTGGGGCTGATGACCCTGGGCTCGGTCGTGTGTGCCCTGACCTCCGACATCGGCGTGCTGATCGCCGCCCGGACGCTGTCCGGAGCAGCCGCCGCGGTCGTCCCGCTGTCCATCAGCATCCTGCGCGACGAGCTGCCGCCGGAGCGTCGGGGATCGGCCGTGGCGCTGATGAGTGCCACCGTCGGCATCGGCGCCGCGCTGGGCCTGCCGCTGGCAGCCGTGATCGTGCAGTACGCGAACTGGCACACCATGTTCTGGGTGACCAGTGCCCTCGGCGTGGCGGGCGTGACGCTGGTCCGGTGGGCGGTGCGGGAATCGCCGGTGCGGCAGCCGGGCCGGTTCGACGTCTCCGGCACGCTGGGCCTGGCCGTCGGGCTGGTGTGCCTGCTGCTGGGGGTGTCGCAGGGCGGGCAGTGGGGCTGGGGCAGCGCACGGGTCGTAGGCCTGTTCGCCGGGGCCGTCGTCGTGCTCGCCCTGTGGTGCAGGCAGCAGCTGCGGACGAAGGAGCCGCTGGTGGACCTGCGGCTGGTGGCCGAGCCCAGGGTCGGCCTGTCCCATGTGGCCGCCCTGCTCGCCGGTTTCGCGTTCTACGCCAACACCCTGGTCACCGCCCAGCTGGTGCAGGCCCCCAAGGCCACCGGGTACGGACTGGGTCTGTCCATCGTCGCCACCGGCATGTGTCTGCTGCCCAGCGGTGTCGTCATGCTCCTGCTGTCGCCCGTCTCCGCCCGGATCTCCGCCGCACGCGGGCCGCGCATCACGCTCGCGCTCGGGGCCGCAGTGATCGCCGCCGGTTACGCGGTCCGTATCGCCGACAGCCGCGACCTGTGGATGATCATCACGGGGGCCACGATCGTCGCCACCGGAACCACCCTCGCCTACTCGGCGCTGCCCACGCTCATCCTGCGAGCCGTGCCGGCCGAGCAGACCGCCTCCGCCAACGGCGTCAACGTCCTGATGCGGACGATCGGCCAGGCCGGCTCCAGCGCGGCCGTGGCCGCCGTCCTCGTGCACCACACCGGCGTGGTCGGTGGCGCGCCGGTGCCCACCCTGCACGGCTACCAGCTGGCGTTCGCGACAGCGGGCGTGGTCGCCCTCGGGGCCGCGGCCGCGGCGCTGTGCATCCCCGGCGACCCCGCACAGGCGGTCACGGATGGGCCGGAGCGAACCGGCGACAGCCCCCGGGGCGCGCGCGACGAGGCGATGGAGGGAGCATGAGTGCCGTGAGCACTCCACCCGTCACGCCCGCACCGGCCCGCAGGGACGCCGAGTCGACCAGGGCGGCCATCCTCCGGGCGGCCCGCCATCTGCTGGCCCGGCACGCCCACGCCGACATCACGCTCAAGGCTGTCGCCGACCGTGCCGGGGTGAGCCCGCCGCTGATCCTGAAGTACTTCGGCAACAAGGACACGCTGTTCGCCCAGGTCATGTCCTTCGAGGCCGACGCCGACGCCTTGCTGGCCGCACCTCTTACCGAACTCGGCCCGCACATGGTCCGGCACGTGCTGGTCAGCCAGTCCGAGCAGGGCGCCGACCCGCTGCTGCGGATCGTGTTCGCGCCCCTGCACGGTGAGCAGGGCGACATCCTGCGCGCCAACTTCCGCACCCAGGTCACCGACCGCATCACCGCCCGCCTCACCGGCCCCGACGCGGGCCTGCGCGCCGAACTGGCCGTTGCCACCCTGCTGGGCCTGGGCGTGATGTACGGCATCGCCCGCGGCACCGAGGTGCGTGCGAGCACGGTCGACGCCTTGGTCGACCGGTACGCGCCGGCTGTGCAGGCGTATCTCACGCCCTGAGCGCCTTGCCATCAGTCCATGGCTGTGGCTCCCCGGTCGGTGAGGGTGCGATCGAGGAGGGGCAGCAGGCGGTCCCAATGCCGCTGCAGCGCACCGGGGTTGAAGGCGTCCGTGTCGGACATGGTGAAGCCGTGGACGGTGCCGGGATAGATCTCCGAGGTGTGGTCGACACCCGCTGCGTCCAGGGCCCGGTTGAGCTCGCCGAGCGCCTCGGGCGTCATATCGGTCTCGGCGTGGCCGAGGTGGACCCGGGCGGTGAGCGGCGAGAGGAGACGGCGCAGGCTGTCGGGCCCGTCGGCGCCCACGGGGCCGTGGAATCCGGCGACGGCGGCCACCTGGTCGGGATGGGCGGCGGCGGTGCGCATCGCCAGGAGGCCGCCGATGCAGTAGCCGGTGACCGCCACCGGTCCGGCGGCCACCTCGGGCTGGGCGGTGAGGAACCTGAGAAAGGCATCCGCGTCGCTGAGGACACGGTCGGTGGTGTGCGCCTCGATCAGAGGCATCAGCTGGGCGAAGACCGCAGGCCGGGCCTCTTCACCGATGTACTCGGGAAGCTCGATCACCGGCGCCGGCCCGTGCCGGTAGAAGAAGTTGGGAACAAGCACGTAGTACCCGTGTCCGGCCAGTTCGCAGGCCATCTCCCGCAGCACGGGCCGGATGCCGAAGCCGTCCGCGTACATCAGCACCCCTGGGTGCCGCTCGCCACGGTCGGGGCAGGCGGCGAAAGCGTCGGCCCGGCCGTCCGCGGTCGGAATGTGCAACAGCTTGGTGAGCATGAGTTCTCCTGTCGTGGTCCACGTGTCGAGTGCTGATCAACACGACAGGAGGCGGAGCCCGCGCAGCAGCGCCGGATCCCCGGTCCAACAGCGGGCCGGCACCGGCCCGTTCGGCGCTCAGAGGAGCGCCGGGTCACCAATCCGTGTGTGGCGCAAGGCCGTCCCGGTAGTCATCGCCGCACAACGTAGCCCACCGGACAGGGGCGATGCCAGTGACTGGAGTGCCAATAGTGTGGCCGCATGCCTGACATGTTGAGTTCCGGGAGAACCCGCGCCGCGCTTGCCACGTCCGCACGCGTATCGGTCGAGTTGCTGTTGGTGTTCGCGACGGTTGCGGTGGCCCTGTGGGGGCTGGCCCGGATGTGGTCGGTCGTGTGGCCGGTGATAATTGCCCTGTTCCTCACCACGCTGACCTGGCCGATGACCCGTGCGCTGCGGCGGCGTGGGTGGCCCTCGGCGTTGGCCGCGTTGCTGGTGACCCTGCTGTTCCTCCTGGCCATCCTCGGCATCGTGGCGCTGATCGCGGTTCCGGTGGCGTCCCAGTCGGGCGAGTTGAGCGACGGTGTGGTCGAGGGCATCAAGAAGATGCGCGAGTGGGCAGCGGGGCCACCGCTGAACATCGGCGACGACCAGATCACGACTGCCCTGGACACCGCGGCCGCCCGCGTCCAAGGCAGCGTCGGCAGCTTGGTCAACACCGTCGCAACGGGAGTGGCCACCACGCTCAGCGGCCTGGTCACGGCCATCCTGGCGGTCTTCCTGATGTTCTTCTTCCTCAAGGACGGCCCGCGCTTCCTGCCGTGGCTCGCCCGCCAGTTGCCCGGTCGGCTCGCCAAGGACGTTCCGGTCCTGGCCGAGCGAGCCTGGGACACCTTGGGCTCGTTCATGCGGTCCCAGGCACTCGTCGGCATGCTCGACGCCGTCTTCATCGGACTCGGCCTGTGGATCCTGGACGTACCGCTGGTGCTTCCGCTGACGGTGCTGACCTTCGTCTCCGCGTTCGTGCCCATCGTGGGCGCGGTGTTCGCCGGTTTCGTCGCGTGTCTGATCGCGTTGGTGTCGAACGGTCCGACGGACGCCCTGATCGTGCTGGGGATCATCCTCGTGGTGCAGCAACTTGAGGGCAACGTCTTCCAGCCCATGATCCAGAGTCGTGGGCTCGGCCTTCACGGGGCCGTGATTCTGCTGGCGGTGACGTTGGGTGGCAGCCTGGCCGGCATCGTGGGCAGTCTTCTCGCCGTGCCGGTCACCGCGCTGATCGCGGTGATCTGGAACTACCTGCGGGAGCAACTCGCCGAGCCGCCGCAGGAGCCGGAGGCCGAGAAGTCGCCGGCTGGTGTCGCGGTCCCGGAGATGTGACACCGATCGGGCGGAGAGGTCGCAGGGCGCCCTACGCGCGCACCGGCTCCGTCACCGGTCAACCCCTGCCCGGCAGCGATCCGGTGCGAGTTCCCGCAGTCTGCTCGCCCTCGTGCGGTGGGGCCTGGTGCCCGGCGCCGGGGGCGAAGTAGTCGGCATCCTTCGGCCGCTGGGCCCCCGGGCGTGGACGGGGCGCCGGCACGAGATGGGGGATGTGCTTGGAGCAGTGCACATACGCCTCCTCCACCGTGATGTGCACCCAGAATTCGGGCCTGCGTCCAGGAGCGGTGTCCACGGGAAGGTGGGGGTAGGCGCGCCGCTGCTCCTCGTCCCGGTGGAGCCGGGCTCCGCCATTGACGTGCAGGCCGATGTGGTCATGGGCGAAGTCGACGAAGAGCAGGCCGATATGCGGGTTCTCGGTGATGTTTCCCGCACTGGCGAGGACGCCGTTGCCACGGTACTCGGGGTAGGTGAGAGTGCCGTCGTCAAGCACGGTGACGAAGCCCGGAGGGCCTGCACGGAAGGTGACGTCGCAGGCTCCGCCGGCGTCCGACGTGGACAGGAACGCCATGGTCTGGCGCCCTATGAAGTCCGCCATCTGTGGTGTCAGACGAGCCTGCACCTGGCGGTCGTAGAAGGTGGCGGCCTGGTCGGCCGTGCCGAGAAGGTGCTGCAGGCGGCGCTCGCCGACGGAGCCGGTGGACTCGTGGGTGTGGTTCACGGAACGCGTTGCCTTCCTCTTGCCTGCAACTGGGCGTGGCGCCACGGCACTCTAACGCCGGATGGAGCACGGTGTCGTGGCCGGCATACGGGCGGGGCGGCGTCTTCGCCGCCCCGCCCTGCTGAGTGTGCTGGTCAGCGGACCGTCCGGGCCGCCTTCTCGATGATGTGGGTGACGGCGTCCGGGTGGGACACGCTCACAGCGTGGGAGGACTCGATTTCCATGATCTGGGCATTGGCGCGCTTGGCCATGTAGACCTGGGCATCCCGCGGGATGATCCGGTCATTGGAGCCCACCAGAGCCCAGGAAGGGATGGTCTTCCAGGCGGGCTCACCGGACGGCTCGTTCAGGGCAGTGCCGGTCCCGGGACGCTGGGTGGCCGCCATGAGGGCAGCGGTATCCGCGGGGACATCGGCACCGAACGCCTGGTGGAACCTGGCCTGGTCGATGGAGAAGTCGAAGTCCTTGGAGCCGTCGGGCTTGGTGATCGGGACGGGACGCAGAACGTCGCCGATGACGCTGCCCTCGAACTTGCTCACCAACTCGTTGGCGCTCTCGCCCTTGTCGGGGAGGAAGGCGTCGGCGTACACAAGTGCCTTGACGTTGTCGGAGCCGTAGGCAGCGTTGCTGATCACCGCTCCGCCGTAGGAGTGCCCGACAAGCACCACCGGCCCGTCGATGCCGGCCAGCAGGTTCTTGACGGAGGCGGCGTCGCCGCTGAGGCTGCGCAGCGGATTGGCCGCGGCGATCACCGGGTAGCCGTCGTTCTTCAGCTGTTTGATGACGCCGTTCCAGCTGGAGGAGTCGGCGAATGCGCCGTGCACGAGCACGACGGTCGGCTTGGCGGCCTTTACGGGGCCGCTCCTGGCGGCGCTCGCCGGACCGGCCGACGTAGCGAAGAGGGCGGTGGCGACCGCTGCGGTGGCCATGAGGGTGAGCGGCGTGCGGGCATGCTGAAGACGCGAATGGCGGTACATGAGGAGCCCTTTCGAGGCAGAGGTGTCAGCTATTTCTGGGCATATGGGCCGAGTCCCGACCCGGTGAATCTGCTGCGGCTGGGCAGCGCACTACGTCAGTTGCTGCGGAAGGCGGTGCGCAGGGTGCGAATGGCCTGCTCCACCGCGGCAGTTGTGGCCTGCGTGGGCCGGAGGGGGTTGAGCATCATGAAGTCGTGCAGGGTGCCGTTGTAGCGGATGCTCGTGGTGGGGACGCCGGCCTGGGTCAGCTTGCGGGCGTACGCCTCGCCCTCGTCCCGCAGCACGTCGTTCTCGTCGACCATGACGAGCGCCGGCGGCAGCCCGCGCAGCTCCTCCAGGCTCGCCCGCAGCGGCGAGGCGGTGATCTCCGCCCGCTGGGCGGGATCGGTGGTGTAGCAGTCCCAGAACCAGGCCATGCCCTTGGCCGTGAGGAAGGGCCCGTCGGCGAACTCCCGGTAGCTGTCGGTGTCCTGGGCCGCGTCCGTGACGGGGTAGTACAGCGACTGGTGCAGGAAGGTCACGTCGCCGCGGCGCTTGGCCATGTGAGCCAGTGCGGCCGTCATGTTGCCGCCGACGGAGTCACCGGCCACGACCAGCCGGGAGCCGTCCAAGCCCGCCTCGGCGCCCTTTGCGGTGATCCACTGAGCGGTCGCGTAACCCTGCTCGATGGCGACCGGGTACTTGGCCTCCGGCGAACGGTCGTACTCGACGAAAGCGACGGCGGCATCCGCGCCGACGGCCAGCTCGCGCACCAGACGATCGTGGGTGCCGGCATTGCCGAGGACCCAGCCGCCGCCGTGCATGTAGAGAACGACCGGCAGCGCGCCCTGGCTGCCGACGGGCTTGACGATACGTACCCGCACGTCGCCGACCCCGGTCTGCACCGTGATCCACTTCTCCTCGACGTCCGGCTTCTCGACAGGCGCCGCCTGGAGGTCGTCCAGGACCTTCCGGGCGCCCTCCGGGCCGAGTTCGTACAGGTAGGGCGGATTGGCCGTCGCGTCCGCGAGTTCCTGCGCTTCAGGCTCAAGAATCGGCTCAGTCATTGCTGCGCTCCTTGGGTGGGTGGTGGGCTTTTTGCCCGCTTTAACCCATATGACAGGGAGCCTGCCCAAGGTGTGACAGGCGTCGCGTGGAAGGCGACGCCCACTCGGCTCGTCGACGGTCCGTCGGGTGGGAGGGGGGTGTCGACCGGGGGCCGCTGTTCGGGTCGGGGTTCCTGCCCGCGCGGCGCGTTCTCGCGGGCCCGGGTCGGCAGGTGGCGCAGGATGCGGGGCATGTTTGCCGGTTTCATGGCCCGGGTGGTCGAGCTGCTGTCGGGCCGGCAGGGGCGTTCGCTGCATGTGAGGGCGGCCGCAGCCGCGACGGTCGTCCTCGGGGTCGTGATCCTGGTGGGTTCGAGCCTGGTCGTGTCCGCCGAGCGGGGTGCGCCCGGGGCGCGGCTGACCACGTATCCGCGGGCGTTGTGGTGGTCGGTGGAGACCGCGACGACGGTCGGGTACGGCGACTTCTATCCGGTGACGTTGTGGGGGCGGCTGATCGCGGTGGTGGTGATGGTCGTCGGGATCACGGCTTACGGGATGGTCACCGCGGCCCTGGCCACCTGGTTCGTGGGGCGGGACGAGGAACGCCGGCACCGCCGCATGCACGAGGCCGAGCAAGCGGTGGAGCAGACGTACGCAGAGGTGACCCACGCGGTGCACGAGCGTTTCGACCGTCTCGAGCGAATGCTGGAGGGTGGCGGCAGGACGCCGTGACTCCTACGAGGAGCTTCACCCGCGGCTGAACCAACTGGCCCGCCGGGACTCGGGCATCAGGACTCAGGCATGCGGGGTGGGCCGATAGATGAGCTCCTGGATGTGGCCGTCCAGCGTCCGGTTCTCGATCAGCTCGAGGTCGAAGTCGGCTGCACCGTGGAAGATCGGGTCCAGCCCGGTCCGGCCGGTGATCACCGGGAAGAGCGTCACCTGGACGCGGTCGACCAGACCGGCGGCCATCAGCGCCCGGTTCATCGACAGGCTGCCGTGCGAGCGCAACGGTACGTCCGACTCCTCCTTGAGCCGGGCGACGATGTCGACGGCGTCGCCGCTCGCGACGGTCGCGTCCGGCCAGTCGAGGGGTTCTTCCAGGGTGGTCGAAACGACCGTCGCCGGCATGTTCCTCATCCGCGTGACCCATGGGTCACGCACCTCGGACTCCTCGGTGCTCGACGCCAACATCTGCGCGAACAAGCGATATGTGTTGGCCCCGAAGACCATCCGCTGCTCCTCGCCGTACAGGGCGAGGCGGTGGTCGAGGAGCTCGGGGCCTTGCTTCCCCCAGTAGCCGGTCCAGTCACCGCCGGCGGCGCCGTATCCGTCGAGGCTGGAAAAGACGTCGAAGGTGTAGGTCGCGGTCATGGTGCTCTCCTCGAGTGCGGTTGATCGCCTGCTGGAAATACAGACCGGCAACCACGGCGGGACTCATCGCAGCACCTCGGATTGACGGATTCACGTTCACTCCCGCCGGGCAGTGAGGGGAGTGAATGTCATGAGCACGACTACCCTTCCCCCACGAGGAGGTCGATCATGCACGTACGTAGGCTGACCGGCGGCCTGGCCGCTGCCTGTGTGGTGTCGCTGTCCCTGATGGGCGGCCAGGCCGTGGCCGGTCCGCTCGACGAGACGGGCGCCCCCCTGGCCGCCCGTGTCCTCACCTACGACGCCGGCGGCTCCGCGGAGTTCAGGAGCGCCGTCGACCGGGGCGCGGCGATCTGGAACGAGAGTGTCGACGCCGTCGAGCTGCGGCCGGCCGGCGCCGGGCAGCGCGCGAACATACGGGTCCTCGCGGACAACGGCTGGCCGCGCGCCCTGCCCACCAGCCTGGGCAACGGAACCGTCTACATCGGGCGCCAGGCCGTCGACCAGGGCTACGACACGATCCGCATCTCCGCCCACGAACTCGGGCACATCCTGGGCCTGCCCGACCGTAAGCCCGGACCGTGCTCGAGCCTGATGTCCGGGTCCAGCGCCGGCACCGCATGCACGAACCCGTACCCGGACGCGGCGGAGAAGGGGGAGGTGGAGGGGAACTTCGGCGGTGTGCTCGTCGGGCGGGCCCCGGCGGCGGATGCTGAGCTGATCGTGGACTGACACGTACCGCACCACGCATGAGCAAAACGAGCCCGCCCGGTGCCCTGCTGGCACCGGGCGGGCTCGAAATCTGCCCGACCTGCAGCCGGAAGCCCGCCCTCGTGCTCGTCCTGAGGCGGGGCGCCCCCTCGGCGGGCCCGGCGACCAGGTGGGCGACGGATACGGCGGCACTGGCCGAGCCCGTCATGGCCGCCTGACCCTGACCGTCCGTACCGAAGGCCTCGTGCCCGATCCCGTCCGCCGCCTCCTCCGCCGACCGCGCGTGCGGGGCCGGAGCGATGCGGGGATCCTACGAATGGGGCGGCCTGCCGCCGCGTCGGCCTTGGCTCGGGCCGCGCTCCGGACCGTCGCCACGACCCGGTGACCGAGATGCCCTGGAGGCGGAGATGACGTTGAACCGGCTCGGCCTGGTCGTGCATGGCGGACGTCCGGAGGCCGTGGAGGCTGCTCGGGTGGTTCGTGCGTGGTGTGCGGAGCACGCCGTGGGATGCACGGACATCGACGTGTGGGGCGAGGGCGGGCGGCGCAGTGCCCGTGCGGAGGTCGAGGCCGCGGGCAATCCCGACCTCGTCGTCACCCTGGGCGGAGACGGCACCTTCCTGCGCGGCGCCCGGATGGCCGCGCAGAACGACGCCCTGGTCCTGGGCGTCGATCTCGGCCGGGTGGGCTTCCTGACGGAGGTGCCGGCCTCAGGGGTGCGTTCCGCGCTGGACGCGGTGCGCGAGGACCGGCTCAGGATGGACACGCGGATGCTGCTCGCCCTGCGCGCCTCCTGCCGGCTGAAGGTACCGGCGGGTCTGGAGGAGTGGGTGCGGTACGGCCGCGGTCCGCTCCTGCCGCCGCCCCCGGTGCGCCCGGACTGCGAGGTCAACGACGAGTGGGGCATCCCCCTCGACGTGACCGCCCTCAACGACGTCGTACTGGAGAAGCTGGCCAGGGACCGCCAGGTGTCGGTCGGCGTGTACGTCTCCGGCCGGCTCCTGGCCGCCTACTCCGCCGACGCGCTGCTGGTGGCCACCCCGACCGGCTCGACCGCCTACAGCTTCGCCGCCGGCGGACCCGTCGTCTCACCGCGGGCCGAGGCCCTCGTCTTCACGCCGGTCGCCCCGCACATGGCGTTCGACCGGTCGATCGTCACGGCCCCCGACGAGCCCGTCGGACTGCGCGTCCTCGAGCGGTCGGGACCGGCCGCCGTCAGCATCGACGGGCAGGTGCGGGGCGTTCTGGACCCGGGGGACTGGATCGGTGTGTACGCGGCGCCGCGCCGGCTGCGCGCCGTCCGGCTCGGCCCGATGGACTTCTACGGCCGGCTGCGCGAGCGGATGAACCTGACCGACGCCCCGGCCGCCGTCGCCGACGGGAGTCCGGCGCCTCTCTGGTCGGTGAGCACGCCCCCGCCCGGCGACCTCGCCCATCTGGCACTGCTGGGGGTTCCTGATGATCCGGCCTCCGTTCTGTGACAGCCGCGCCGACCGGGCGGCCTCGTCGCCGGGCCCCGTCCTCCGCACCTGGGTCATTCCCCCGGCCCGCCCGCCGAAATGCCGACTGGCCCCGCGCAGGAAGGCACCTGCACGGGGCGTCGGCGGGTTGGTGCGGGCGTCAGGCGCAGAGCACGCGCGTCTCCGGCGTGAAGACCGGGCCGCCGCTGGTGTTCGTCGCGTCGCTGAACTCGGCGTAGTAGTACGAGTAGAAGCCGATGTTGCCGTTGCAGCCCGAGTCGGCGGCGACCTGGAGGGTCAGCGTGACCGTGCGGCTCTGCCCGGGCGGGATGGTGGCGCCGTAGTTCTGGCCGAGGTTGCTGGGCCCGGTGCCGGCGCAGGGCGTGCTGCCGGCGGCCGTGGTGAGGGCGCAGCCCGTGAAGCTGTACTTCAGGTCGGGGCGCTGTGTGGTGAGCCAGGTCGGCTCGATCGTCTGGTAGACGAACAGGACGTCGTACGTCTTGTTGTTGGTCAGCGTCATCGAGAGTTGCACCGTGCCGCCGGGTGTCGTGGTGGCGGAGTCGGCGGTGAACGTCAGGGCGGCCGGTGCGGGGTCGGCGCTCGCGCTGGGGGCCAGACCGAACACGGCGAGCAGGAGACCCAGGACGGCGGTGAGACCCAGGCGTCTCATACGTGGTGATCGCATGGCCCGGGAGGCTAGGCATCCGGGCCGCACGGCGTCTGCCCCGCGAAGGTCGTTCCTGTCGCCGACAGGCCGAATGTGTGTCCTATGTGACGAGTGTGCGACGGATGTGTGAAGCCCCTGCTGGGGGTGCATTTGCGCACGGCACGGGGCGGGAGGGGCCGCCTGTGGGGAGTGGCGCGGTGCGCGTCGCCCACGAGGTGCCTGATGCCGATATTGGCGTGATTCCGGATGTGCCGGGTGCCGTGACATGTCGCCCGGTGCGGAGATTCTCGGGCATTCGTCGATTTCCGGCCTCGGCGGACACTGACGGTATGACCCGCACTCTCGTGGACCCGTACTCCGTCCCGGACGAACTGCGTCCCTACCTCCAGGAGGTCGTCCAGCGCACGCACGCCCTGTGCGGATCTGACCTGGTGAGCGTCATCGCCGTCGGCTCCGTCGCGCTCGGTGACTACCGGCACGGACGCAGCGACGTCGACGTGACGGTGGTCGTGGACGGCACCGCCCCCGGCCCAGTCGTCCCCGAACTGGCCGCCGCACTCGCCCACCCCGCCCTGCCCTGCCCCGCGGCGGGACTGGAGCTCGTGGTCTACGACCGGAACTTCACGGCCCGGCCCTCCGGCGAGGCCGGCTACCTGCTGGACATCAACACCGGACCGCTCCTGCCCGAACGGGCCAGCGTCGACCCGTCGGAGTCGCCGGCGTTCTGGTACGTCATCGACCGTTCCGTCGCTCACCAAGCCGGACGCGTGCTGTACGGCAGGCCGGCGCGGGAGGTGATCGCCGAGCCCGCACGCGCCGACGTGCTCACCGCACTCCGTGCCTCGGTCCGTGAGCACAGCAGCGGCGAAGGGCATCTCGCTGACAACCGGGTCCTCAACGGATGCCGCTCCGTTCAGTTCTGCCGTACGGGCCGCTGGCAGGCCAAACGCCGGGCGGCTGAGGCGGTCGCGGCATCCGAGGAACGCTTCCGTCCGCTCCTGCGGGCCGCACTGCACAGCTACGAGCGCCCCTCCCGCACCGCCGCGACCACGCTGCCCACCACCGACGTACACACCTTCTTGGCCTGGGTGGCCGAACGCGTCGACGAGTCGTCCGACGCGGACCGGAGGGGGTAGCGGCGCCCGCCCCGAACCTCAGTCCCCTGGACGAGCAGGGTCAGGCCCGGCCGTCCCGGCGGTACCCAGAGCGAGCCGGGACCCCTCCATCTTTCTGAGCAGCGTCAACCCCTGAGTGGCCCGCGGGCGCACCGCGGCCGGGCCGGCCGGGCTCACGGCAGCAGACGCTGTTCCTTCGCGACCGCCACCGCGCCTGCCCGGGTGTCGACGCGGAGCTTGTCGTAGATGCGGCGCAGGTGGGTCTTGACGGTGGCCTCGCTGATGAACAGGGCGCGGGCGATGTCGCGGTTGCCGATGCCGCGGGCGAGCTGGGTGAGGATGTCACGTTCGCGGTCGGTGAGGGTGGGGCGGGGCCGGCGGAGGTTGGCCATGACGCGGCCCGCGACCGGCGCGGACAGGGCGGGGCGGCCCTCGGCGGCGGCGTGGATCGCGGCGAAGAGTTCGTCGGGGCGCTCGGCCTTGAGCAGATAGCCGGTGGCGCCCGCCTCGATGGCGCGGGTGATGTCGGCGTCGGTGTCGTAGGTGGTCAGGACCAGGACGTGGGGCGAGGAGGCGCCGGGCGTCGAGGTCAGGCGGCGGGTGGTTTCCACGCCGTCAATGCCTTCGCCCAGTTGCAGATCCATCAGCACCACGTCCGGCGCGAGTTTCGCGGCCAGTGCGAGCGCCTCCTCGCCGGTGCCGGCCTCCCCGACGACCTCGATGTCCGGGGCGCTGTCGAGCAGCGCGAGCAGTCCGGCCCGTACGACGGCGTGGTCGTCGCAGACCAGGATGCGTACGGCAGCTCGGGCGGGGGTCATCGGGGCGCCTCCAGGGGAACAGCCGCGGACAGGACGGTGCCCGCGCCGGGCGCGGAGTCGACGGTCAGGGTCCCGCCGAGCGCGCGCAGCCGGGCCCGCATGGCGGGCAGTCCGTGGCCGCGTCCGTCGGCGGGGAAGTCGGGCAGCGTCGCCGGGTCGAAGCCGTGGCCGTCGTCGGAGACGTCCAGGACGACCTCGTCGTCGAGGAGGGTCAGGGTGAGGGCGGCGCTGTCGGCCGAGGCGTGCTCGCGGACATTGGCCAGGGCGCCCTGGGCGATGCGCAGCAGGGCGGACTGGACCCGGTCGGGCAGCTGAGGGAGGCGCTCGGCACCGTCGACGTGGACGCGTACGGTGAGGTCGGTCCCGGATTCCCGCCCGGCCAGGGTGCGCAGGGCCTGGTCGAGGCCACTGCCGGTGAGGTCGGCGGGGGCCAGGTCGTGTACGAAGCGCCGGGCCTCGGCGAGGTTGTGCGCGGCGACGGACGCGGCGGTGCGTACATGGCCGCGGGCCTTGTCCGGCTCGGTGTCCCACACCCGGTCCGCCGCCTGCAACAGCATCTGCTGGCTGGACAGCCCCTGGGCGAGCGTGTCGTGGATCTCCATGGAGAGCCGCTGGCGCTCGGCGAGAGTACCTTCGCGGCGTTCGGAGGCGGCGAGTTCGTGGCGGGTGCGGATCAGGTCGTCGATCAGGACGCGCTGGCGCGCGGTGTGCCGTTCCATCTGCAGGAACACGGCGGTCGCGAGGGCTGCGACGGCGGGTGGCGCGAGGACCAGGTTCGGGTCGAAGCGGCCCGCGAGCTGCACCTGCGCGGCGACGACGAACACCGTCAGGACGGCCACGAGAACCAGCGCCGCGCGGGCCGGCAGCGTGCGCAGGCCGGTGTAGAAGAGCGGCACCGCGCACCAGGCGAAGCTGGGCGCCAGCACGACCAGGACCATCCACACCACGACGACCAGCGCCAGCCACGCCGAGTGCCTCCACGTGGGTTGGGGGCGCGTGTCGCCGGTCCTCGGCCCCAGCAGCTGCAAGGCGGCGAGCACGACGCACAGCGCGATGATCCACGGCGTCCGCGGTTCGCCGGGATGACGCAGCACGAACCGGGCCAGCGCTCCGCCGAGCAGCAGGAAGAACGCCGCGTGCATCACGACGCCGAGCCACCGGGTGTCCACGGTGCTCGGTTCGTACGACCGGTTCGGCATCCGGGGTCCGCCTCCTCTCCTGCTCGCGCCCGCTGAACTGGGCAAACACCTCCATTGTGACCCGGTGCCCGGGCCCGGCAGGTCAACCGATCGGATGACCCCGGTGTCGTCCGTCGCGCTGCCCCCAGGCAGCCGGAACGTCGACGGTCCGGGCCCTGTTTCGGGCCGAGGGTGGAGAGCGGACGAAGCGGGGCGGCAACCGGGCCGCCCGCCCACCGAAGGAGTGGACCGACCCATGAACCCCGTGCACAAGAAGTTCTCCCGCCGCGCTCGCGTCGCCACCGGCGGTGCCGTGCTCGCCGTCGTCGCCCTGGCGGGCTTCGGTGCCGTGTCCGCGAACGCCTCGGCGCCTGCCGCGACGCCCGCGACGGCCACCTCGGCCGGCGCCCCGGCCCGGGCCACCACCACCTCCACCCACCTGACGATCGACGCCGCCACCAAGGCGGCGCAGGCCGCGCTCGACGCCGCCGAGAAGGAGAACCAGCGCGTCACGGTCGCCGTCGTCGACCGCAACGGCAACACCCTCGTCACCCTGCGCGGCGACGGCGCCGGTCCGCAGTCCTACGAGTCCGCCGAGCGCAAGGCGTACACCGCGGTCTCCTGGAACGCCCCCACCTCCCAGCTGGCCGAGCGCCTGGAGCAGGCCCCGAACCTGAAGGACATCCCCGGCACCCTGTTCCTCGCGGGCGGCGTCCCCGTCACCGCGGGCAACGCGCCGATCGCCGGAATCGGTGTCGCGGGCGCTCCGTCCGGCGCGCTGGACGAGAAGTTCGCGCAGGCGGGGGCCAACTCGGTGACTCGCTGACATCCGGACCGCTTCACGTGCCGCTGCCGAGCACTCCGGCAGTGAACTTCGCCAGCTGTTCGCGCAGTTCCTCGCGCGGCACCGCCTTCTGACCGGCCAGGTATGCGACGAGGTCGGCCCGGGTGGCGGCGAGCAGCGCGTGGGCGGTGAAGTCGCTGCCGGACAGGCCAGGGACGCGCTCCAGTAGGTCGCGGAGCAGAGCGTGCCAGCGGTCGTAGTGGTCCGTGCTGTAGGGGCTGTCCGAGCCGGATGTCTCCAGGGCCAGTGCGAGATGCCGGTTGTCGAGCTTGAAGCACAGGACGGCGTCGAGTAGGGCCGGCACGCGCTCAAGCGGCGGCGTGTCCGGGCCCAGCGGCGCAGGGCCCTCTTCCACGGCGACCCTCAGGGGCTCGAGTCGCGCGGTCACCAGCGCGTGGATCAGGCCTGTGCGGTCGCCGAATGCGCGGAAGAGGGTCCCCTTGCCGACGCCGGCCGCTGCCGCGATGTCGGCCATGGTGACCTCGTCGGGGCTCCGGCATTCGGCGAACAGGGTGTCGGCGGCCGTGAAGGCGGCCGCCCGGTTGCGGGCCGCGTCCTTGCGGGGCTTGCGTTCGGCCATGGGGGTCGGCATGGGGCTCCTCCGTTGCTCCTCCGCTTGCAATGCGGACCGACGGTCCGTATCGTTCCCGGAAGAAGCGGACCGCTGGTCCGTATCGTACGGGAGGGCAAGCCCATGCACGCAACCACCTCACCGGCAGATCTGTACCGTCACAGCCTGCGGCTGCTGCTGGACAAGGACATTCCCGCCTGGGTCGGCCTGTGGGCCGACGACGGTGTCATGGAGTTCCCCTTCGCGCCCCCGGACTGGCCCGAGCGGTTGGAGGGCCGGGAGGCCGTCGCCGCCTACATGCGCGACTACCCGGACCACATCGACCTCCACGGCTTCCCCGACCTGCGGATACACGAGACGACCGACGCCGGGACCATCGTGGTCGAGATGCGCGGGGTGGGCCGTATGGTCGAGACCGGAGGCCCCTTCGACATGACCTACATCGCCGTTGTGACCGTTCAGGACGGGCGTTTCACCTCCTACCGCGACTACTGGAACCCCCTCGCGGTCCAGGCACCCGGCGCCGACTTCACCGGGAGCAGCGCCCGATGACCGTCCCCCGCACCACCCTGGTCATCGGCGCCACCGGCACCACGGGCAGCCGTACCGCCGCACAGCTCATCGCCGCCGGCCACCGCGTGAAGGCCGCGAGCCGTCGCGCCACTCCGCTGCCGGGCACGGCACCGGTCCGCTTCGACTGGTACGACCCCGCCGGCTTCGGCGACGCCCTCACCGGGGCCGACAGCGTCTACCTGGTGCCTCCGGTCGGCGATCCGGACCCGGCCGCTGTCATGCTGCCCTTCCTGCGAAAGGCCCGCGCCGGCGGTGTGGAGCGTGCCGTACTGCTGAGCTCCTCGGCCATCCCCGAGGGCGGCCCGGCAGTGGGCGCGGTGCACCGGGCCCTGCCCGACCTGTTCGACGAGTGGGCGGTGCTGCGGCCCTCGTGGTTCATGCAGAACTTCACCGGCACGCACGCCCACGCCGACAGCATCCGCGAGCACGGCGTCATCCGCACCGCCGCCGGGAGCGGCCGGGTCGGCTTCGTCGACGCCGACGACATCGCCGCCGTCGCCGTACGGGCCCTGACCGACGACCGCGCCCCCGACACGGACCTGATCCTGACCGGGCCGGAGGCACTCAGTCACGACGACATCGCCGCGATCGTCACCCAGGTCACCGGCCGCCCCGTCACCCACGACCGCCTGACCTACGACGACATGCGTGACCGTCTCGCCGCGGTGATCCCGCCGGAGTTCGCCACGATGCTCGCGGGCATGGACCGCGCCATCGCCGGGGGGGCGGAGGACCGGACCACCGACACCGTCCTGCGCCTGACCGGCCGCCTGCCGAACGGGTTCCCGGTGGTCGCGGCACGGGAGCTGACAGCGACGCATCCCTGAACCTTCCACAGCGCCCCCGAACAGCCCCGTCGTGCCGGTACGGTCACCCGCCCCGCGGGGAAGGATGACCCTCATGGCGAGCATCGTCGTACTGGGTGCCGCGCTCGGCGGCCTGCAGACCGCTCTGCTGTTGGCCGCGGACGGCCATCAGGTGACCGTGCTGGAACGCGACCCGCATCCCCCGCCGTCGGAGCCGGACGTGGCGTGGGCGCAGTGGCATCGCCCCGGCGTCCCACAGCTGCGCCTCACTCACCTCCCGCTCGCCCGTTGGCTTCAACTGGCCGAGGCGCACCTGCCGGGCCTGGTCGGGCAGATGACGGCGGCGGGGGCCGTCCGCATGAACGCGCTGGCGCCCGAACCGGGGCTGCGCGGGGGCCTGTCGGCCGCCGACGCGCGCTTCGACACGCTGGCCGCCCGGCGGTGCCTGCTCGAGTACGTCACCACGCGCGCGGCCGAGGCCGCCGGTGTCCGCATCGAGCGGGGCGTGGCGTGCCGGGGCCTGCGGAGCGGGCCGGGTGGCGGACGCGGCGTCGGCCGTTCCGTGCCCCACTCGCGCGTACCGCATGTCACCGGCGTGGAGACGAGCGCGGGACCACGGACCGCCGATCTCGTCGTGGACTGCACCGGGCGCCGTTCGCCGCTGCCCTCCTGGCTGCGTGACATCGGCGTACCGGGCCCGGTCGAGAAAACGGGGCGGCGCGGATTCACCTACCACTGCCGCTACTTCCGGTCGGCCGACGGCGCCCTGCCCGCGAGTACGTTCCCTCTGATTGAGGAGCACGGTTCCCTCGGCCTTCTCCGCATCCCGGCCGACCACGGCACCTACTCACTCGGCCTCATCAGCCGCAGCGACGACCACGAACTGCGTCGGCTGCTGCGCCACGAACGCGCCTGGTCGGCCGCCGTGCGCCTGTTCCCCGGCGCGGACGCCTGGCTGGAGGGCGGATCCCTCACCGATGGGGTCCGGATCATGGCCGGACTCACGGACCGCAAGCGGACCCTGTACGACGCCGAAGTCCCCCTCGTCACCGGGCTGGTGGCCGTCGGGGACGCGTGGGCGGTCACCGTGCCGAGCATCGGCCGCGGACTGGCGATGAGCCTCCAGCACAGTGTGATGCTGCGTGACGTCCTCCGGCAGAACGGCACCGGTGACCCGGTCGGCCTCGTCAACGCCTTCGGCCGAGCGACGCGCGAAGGTCTGGAGCCGGTGTACCGGCAGAGCACCTCCTACACCCGTCACCGCCTGGCCGAGATGGACGCACACGCGGCCGGCCACCACTACCGGCACCCCGACTGGGACCGGGCGAGGGCACTGACGCTGCTCGCCGGCCGCGACTCCGACGCGCTGCGGGCGGAGCGGGCCGGGGCCCACCTCCTGCCCGGTGCGGGGGAGGAGATGAGCGCTCCGGCCCTGGTGGAGGCGGTGACGCGGGCCGTGGCGGAGGTCGAGCAGCGTATGCCACCGGGCCCTTCGCGGTCGGAGGTCCTCGACGCCATCAGCGTGTAGCGCCCAGTGCCCGGGACTCGGCGCTTGGTGAAACAGTGGGCCCCCTCACGCACCCCCCTCCGCACCCGTGTCATCGAGCGCGTACAGCCCACTCACCCGCGCTCCACGCAACCGCTTCGCCTCGATCGCCTTCATCCCCGCGTGCAAGGCGGTCGTGCCATGGCGGTACGCGTCCTCGATCGGCTCGTAGTAGGTGAGCGCGAAGTACGTGAACGGCGCCGGGCGTTCGGGATCGATGCCGACGGCGCGCAGCCAAGTGGTGCTGCCCTGGTGGTAGTAGAGGCAGAAGCCGAACATGCGGGAACCGTCGTATGCGGCTACGACTCGGGCGCGTTCGCCCATGGCGTCGGCCTGTCGTTTCAGCAGGCCCGTCATCGCGTCCGTGTCGTCACCGTGGCCGTGGGATCGCTGCAGCGCAGCCAGGAGCCGCCCGGCGTCCTCGTAACAGTCCATGAGGTCCACGCGACGTACATCGAGCCCCGCCGCTTCGAACGCGGCGCGTTCGTGACGTATCGAAACGCGGCGCTTGGACGGCAGAGCCGCAAGATAGTCGTCGAACCCGGCGCCGGGCAGCGGAATCGTCGCGTCGTCCTCCATGTGCTGCGGGGGCGTGCCGTACAGCGGCGCGAGCCGTCGCGTGGCGGACTCGGTCAGATAGGGCCACCAGTGCGAGGTCCCGTGTCGCCCGGCGTGCTCGCGTGCCGCATCGCGGAGCAGGGACAGGCACTGGACCTCGACGTCGTCGCGAAGGTCCGGGCCGGTCAACGGCGTGTTGTGGTAGCCGCGTCGGGCGCCCGTGATCACGCGAGGCTTCTGCGCGCCGGGCGGCAGATGCGCGGGCTCGTAGTAGGTGTTGGGCTCGCTGTGCACGAGATACAGAGGGGCTGCCGCGGCGAGGGTGCCGTCGTGGTCCCGGATCAGCACGTACGCGGCAGTCGCGGTCGGGTCGGTCTCCTCACCGGCGAGCCAGCGGTGTGACAGGTACACCCCCGCGTGCTCGGCGAGCCGGTCCCAGTCCGCCGCCGGCACGTCGTGGACGCTGCTGACGATCTCGGTCTTCACATCTGCTTCCTTCCGCCCTGCGCGGCAGGGGACTTGAGGGCCGGGATCGCGGCAAGGGCCACGAGACACGCCACGCCCTGCACGGTCCAGGGCAGCAGGGCATGGGCGTCGAGGAGGCCGGTGAACAGGGCGGGGGCGGCGATGTTGCCCGTGGACCAGGAGAGTTGGTACAGGCTCTGCCTGCTGCCGCGGGCGGCGCCCGGGGTGAGCGTGACGGACAGTTCGCTGACGGCGGGCGAGTAGAAGATCTCGGCCAGGCTGAACAGCACGATCGCCGTGACCAGGGCCGGCCATGCGGGCAGGTCGACGTCGGGCAGCGCGGGCGCGGCGAACGCCGGCATGGCGCACACCAGCAGGACATGGCCGAGGGCCATGGTGTGCCGGGGCTGCCCCGGGGCGGCGTGTGCCGTCAGCGGGCTGGTGAGGGTGGAGACCATCGCGGTGTTCACCACGAGCAGGATGCTCGCGGACCAGGCGGGCAGGCCGAGCGTCTCGGTGGCGTACACCGCGATGAGCACCGACAGCATGGCCTGGGACAGGACGAAGGGGATGTTGCAGGTCACCAGGAGCAGGTAGCGGCGCATGTCGGCGGTGTCGGACCTGGTGCCTGCCGTCCCCTCCTCGCTCGGCGGCTCCTCGGGGGCGCTCTGCGGCAGCGGGCTCGTTGGAACACGGGCGAAGCAGAACGCCGCCAGCAGATACAGCGGCGCGGCCGCGACGACGAGCCACGTGAGGGCGTCCGTGCCGAACAGGGCGAGCGCGCCGGCTGCCAGTAGTGCCCCGACTCCGATGCCGATGTTGCGCAGGCTGCCGGTGAAGGCGAACCAGCTGCGCGTCTCCGCAGCCGGTGCGGCGTGCAGGATCAGCGTGCGCTGCGCCGTGTAGTAGGAGTTGATGCCGGACTGCACCAGAAGGTAGGCGCAGGCGATCTGCCAGGGCCGCTCGGCGAGGAGGAAGGAGAGGAAACCGGCCGCGCCGACGACATTGGCGATGACGGTGAGGTGTCTGGGCCCGCGCCGGTCCATGAACCGGCCGGCGGCGAAGACGACCGGCAGGGCGGCCAACTGGCCCACCGTGACAGCCGCCCCGACCGCGGCGAGGGGCAGCTCGCGCACGGTCGTGAAGTACAGCAGGCCCAGCGGCAGGAGCATGCCGTTGCCGAGGGAGTCGATGAGATTGCCGGTGATGAAACGGCCGTGTCCGCGTGTGGCGGGGATGCCGAGCACGCGACGCAGCCGGGACTCACGGGGCGCACGGGGCGTGACGGTGCCGGTCATGGAGTGAGCAAGGCTCGGATCTTGCCCAGGATCTCCGGACGCGGCCAGCGCGCTGTCCGATGCAACTCCTCCAGTTGCTTGACGGTCTGTTCTTCGTCTCCTTCGGAGAGAGTGAAGACGACGATGTCTCCGTGACTGGTGTCGTCGATCACCAACTCGTGGGCCGTCACCAGATTCAGACGGTCCGTCAGTTCGGACCGCGCCGACTCCGGCAGGCGCTCGGGGGAGAGGAACTCGATGGCCCATCCCGTACGTCGCACAGGGGCCGGGCTGTAGTCGCCACGGGCCATGGCCGCCAGGGCGTCGAAGGTGTTCGTCGCGGAGGCCGCGCAGGACAGTGTGGTGGCGCCGCCGATACGGGGGTTGATCTCCAGGACCACGTACCGCGAACCGGTGTAGATCATGTCGATGTTGACGGAGCCCCGGACGCCGAGGTCCTCGCACAAGGCGACCAGCTTGGCCGCGACGGGTTCGAAATCGGCGTCGGCCTGCGGTCTGGGGCCGCACCAGCGCAGGTCGGCGAAGGTGAACACGGGCTCGGTGCCCGCCGTGCCGGTCCAGCACACGGGCAGCACCCGGTACTTGCCGGGCTCACCCACCACATCCACCGAGCACAGCGCTCCCGCCACGCACTCCTCGATCACCGCGGACACCTCGGGCGGATCGGCGAGGTACGCGTCCAGAGCGGCGGCGTCGGGCAGGGCCCTGATGCCCATGCTGGTGGAGTCCCACAACGGCTTGGACAGGAGGGGATAACCGACACCGGCGGCCGATGCGCGCAGGGCGTCCGTGTAGGCGGGAATCGCGACGCCGCGCCCGGCGAGCAGGTCGGAGTCGACCTTGACGCCGCGCGGGGTGTCCAGGCCCGCGCGGGCGAGGAGTTGCTTGGTCTCCCACTTGTCGCACAGGGCGAGGGTCGACGGCAGCGGGGTCATGACCGTGGGGATGCCCCGGGCGTCGAGGAGTTCCCTGACGGTGGCGTCCCGCAGCGCGTTCTCGCACGGCAGGGAGATGGATACGGCGGCGTCCGCCCCCCACTCGGCGACCTCGCGGGCGAGTTCGGCGGGTGTGACTGCGGGATCGAGGCGGCGGCGCATGCCGGGGAAGTCCCCGTCGTCCGCCGTGCCGTGCGTGTGGAACAGGCAGCTCTCGACGCCCTGTCGGGCCAGGTCGCGGACGGTTCGCTGGATGTACGGGTCGGCGCGTCGGATCTCCACGGATCGCACAAACGCGATCTTCCGGACGGGATTGCGCACGGGTCAGCTCACTTTCACCAGGGAGTCGGCGATCACTTGGCCGGCAAGGCGGCGGGCCTCGTCGACGGACGCGGCGCGCGCCACGACGTGCCCGACCCGGCCGGAACTGTCGGACGGTTCGGGCACCCGTTGTCCGGGACGAATGTCGATGTGGCTGTGCGTGCCGGGCAGGTCGGGAATGAGGACTTCCTCCACCACCCCCGCCCGGTCGGGCAGCAGAAAGCGCAGCGCGGCCGCCTCGTCGCGGGTCGGCGCGATGTACGGCAGCCGCCCGGTGACGGCCTGCAGATAGGCGGCCGCTTCACTGATCCCGGTGGCGGCCTCGACGATCTCGCAGATGTTGTCGCCGGGCAGCCGGGCGCCGGTCTCGATGACGACCGGCCCGCCGCCGGGAGGGATCTTCACCTCGGTGTGGGCGATGCCGTTGCGCACGCCGACAGCGAGCGCCGCACGCGCGGCGGTGTCCTGGATCGCCCGTACTGTGCGCGGGTCGAGCCCGGCCGGGCAGGAGTGCCCGGTCTCCACGCGGTAGGTGCCCGCCGTGGTGTCCTTGCGGACCACGGGCAGCGGATAGGGCACTCCCTCGTGCACGACCGTGTCGGCGGAGAACTCCTCGCCGGGCACGTAGCTCTGCAGCAACACGCGTGAGTCCAGCGGCAGACCGTGCGGCTCGGCGCGGGTGAACCGCCCGGCGGCGGCCACCGCGGCATCGAGGCCGTCCGGTCCCGCCACCACGCTCACACCCCAGGAGCCGCCCTGCTCGGCCGGCTTGACGACCAGCGGCCACCCCAGCCTGCCGGAAGCGGCTACAGCGTGGGCCTGCTCGGCGCCGGTGACCACCGCCTCCGCGGGGGCCGCCACGCCCGCGGCGCGGAACGCCTCGGCCATGGCGATCTTGTTGCGGGCGGCCTTGGCGCGCAGCGGATCATTGCCCGGCAGCCCGAGGCGTGCGGCGAGCAGAGCGGCCAGCGGGGTCAGCAACTCCCAGCAGACCGCGACTCCCGCGATGCGCTGCTCCCGGCAGAACACCTCCATGTCGTCCAACGCGCGCTTGGTGTCGGCCAGTTCGGTCAGGCACACCCCGGCGAGGCCGCGGGTCAGCCACGGTTCGTAGCCGGCGTGCACCCGCTCGTCGGTGGCCGCGTACAGCCGTATGCCCAAGCGGGCGGCGGCCTCCGCGAGGAAGCGTCCCGCATTGCCCATCGGCTCGATCACCATCACGCCGGTCACGCCCGGCTCGTCGCTGCTGTCCACGAACCCAGTGGATCGGTCACGGCTGCGCACCGTCCATCGGGCTGTTCTCTGAAAACAACTTGCTGATGACAGGCCTGAGTTGGCCGAAGCCACAAGGATGACGCCCCGTCGGCATACGGGAGTTGGTGCACAACACCGATAGCTTCAACAAAATGTTGCGTGTTCGGATCGGGGTGCAAGGTCAACCGAACGGCATGGTGCGAAGGAGTCATCCATCGTGAACAGCCCGCACGACCAGCTCGCCGAGTACATCCAGCAGGGCGTCATACCCCCCTACCAGTACTCGTATCCGCCCCGCTCCACCTACCGGCCGCTCGACGAGGGCGCCTGGGACATCCACGACGTGTGGGCGAGGGACCTGGCCAGCCATCCGGTCCCCGAACTCAACCTGTATCTGCACGTCCCGTTCTGCCGCTACAAATGCGGGTTCTGCAACCTCTACACGGTCATCTCCACCGACGAGGACCTGTACGACGCCTACACCGACGCGCTCTGTACGCAGCTCCGCGACCACGCGGAGGTCATCCGGGCGCGCCGGCTGCGGACCGTCTACATCGGCGGCGGCACGCCCGCGCTGCTGTCCACCCGGCACTTCGAGCAGATCTTCACCACCCTCGGCGAGATCTACCCCAACTGGCGTTCCACCGTCGAGGAAGTCGCCCTGGAGGCCACACCGGACTCCATCGTCGCCGACCCCGACGGCTTCGGGCGGCTGCTCGACATGGGCCTGACGCGTGCCAACATCGGGATCCAGTCGCTGGTCCCGCAGGAGATCCGCGAGGCGGGGCGGGGCCAGGCGGGCGAGGACGTCATCCGCCGGGCCGTCGAGATCGTCCACGAGCGCGGACTGCCGGACCTGTCGACGGACCTGATCATGGGGTTCGCCGGGCAGACCCCCGAGACCTGGCGCCACTCGGTGGACGAGCTGGCGAAGCTGGCGCCGACGACCATCTCCACCTACTTCCTCACGGTGCGACCGGACGCATGGTTCTCCCGGACCGGCGCGTACCAGTACATGTGGAAGCCGGAGCTGTACGAGCGTTACGACTACGCCCGCGAGGTGTTCACCGCCCACGGGTACGTCCAGGAGGGCTCCGTCCGCTACAAGAAGCCCGGCCGCGGCGGCTATGTGCAGAAGGTCCTCACCTTCCACGGCGTGCCTCTGCTCGGCCTCGGTGTCGGCGCCCGCTCCTACAGCTCCGTCCTCGACTACATGACCGGCAGCGTCAAGCCGTCCCTGAGTGAGGTCGCCGACTACATCGAGAACGCCAGGGCCCACCGCCTTCAGCCCACGACGGGGTTCGCCCTCACCCCGGAGGAGATCGTCCGCAAACGGCTCGTGCTCGACACCTTCGATCTCGATCTGTCCGAACTCGACCGCTTCGGCCTGGACGCAATTGCCCCCGAAGTGGACCAAATCCTAGACGCAGCCCAGGCCAACGGACTGATCCACCGGGTAGGCCCGCGCCGCGTCCAGCTGACGCCCAAGGGCTTCAAGTACCGCGACATCCTGTCCTGGATGTGCTACTCCGACCACGTCAAGAAGCTCGACCGCGAGTACTACGAGGGCCTGCACGAGGCCAACACGCGGGCACGCAAGAACATGGGTACGCCTGTGCGCATCACCGGGATCGGCACCGCACGGGAGACGGTGTGAGCGACCTGTTCATCGCCGCGGGCGGCGGCGGGGACCCCGTGGGCACCGCGATCACCGCGGCGACCGTGGGCCGCGTCCTCACCGGCACACCCCTCGACGGGACCACGATCGCCACGTACGCCTGGGAACGCCTCGAAGTCGACCCCACCCCCGGCCCGCTCGGGGTTGTGCACTTCGCCGACCTCGCGCACCACGCGGGCGTGCCGGTGATCGCCCCCACCACGCGGCCGATCCCGCCCGCCGGCTCCACGCTGCCCGCCCTGGCGGCGGACCTGCCGGCACGTCTGGCCCTGCTCGACCCATGGCAGGGGCTGTCCGCACTGGCCGAACAGATCCGACGCCTCGTGGACGCCGGACACGACCACGTCCGCATCGTCGACGTCGGCGGCGACATCCTCGCGCACGGCGACGAGGACACCCTGTGCAGCCCTTTGGTGGACGCCCTGGTCCTGGCCGCCTGCCGGCTCGCCGGGGTGCCCGCGACCGTCTACGTCGCCGGGCCGGGAGCCGACGGGGAGATCCCCCAGGCCGCCGTACTGGACCGCCTGGACGGCGACGCGCTCACCCCGCTCGCGCAGGACGTGGCCGCGGTCCGAACAGCCCTGTCCTGGCACCCCTCGGAAGCCTCCGCCCTGTTCGCGGCGGCCGTCGACGGCGTACGCGGACCGATCCGTACGGTGAACCACCTCATCCCGCTCACGGACGCCTCCGCCCGCATCCACTCCACCACCCTGGACGATGCCCTCGCCCACAACACGGTCGCCGCCCACCTGCTCGGCGTACTGCCGCCGACCCTGGAGGCCGCCGCCGACCTCTCGGCCAAGCTCACGCAGATCCATGAGCTCGAACGAGAGCGCGTCGCGGCTGCGGAGCCGCCGGCACCCGCCCGAGCCGCGCTGCCCTGGACGGAGCAGGCCGCGTGGCAGGCGATCCGGAGCGCGGCACAAGGCGCCCCGCACGTCAGCCTCCGCTTTGCCGCCCACGCGCTGGGTTTGACGTGGCGTCAGATCTCGTCCCTGCGTGCGCTGTTGGGTGCCGAGGGTGCGGTGCTGACCTTGGCCTGAGGTGTGCGCCCGACGTCGATTCGGTGCCGTGGCGCGTCGCGGCACCGAATCGGCAGGGCAGGTCACGGTATTTGATAACTCACCGGTACACGGCCGTACTCAATTGTCAAAACAGACATAAACAGGGCGCTATCGCCTGGGAGTCGTGAAGGTTTTCACGTCGATGTGACTTTCCCCATTGCGCCGCCCGAACGGTCCCGTGAGTCTCACGTGGAACATGCGTCCGAAGAACTGTTATCCCGGGCTCACCGATCGATCTCCCAAGTATCGGACAGCATCGTTCGGCGTCGAGGACAGGGAAGTTTTGATGAGTACAGAGCGCACTACGGAGTCGGTGGCACTGGTGATCGCTGCCCGCAGCGGCGAGCCGGCGGCTCAGGACGCCCTGGTCAGCGCCTACCTCCCGTTGGTCTACAACGTCGTGGGACGGGCTCTGAACGGCTCGGTCGACGTCGACGACGTCGTGCAGGACGCGATGCTGCGTGCCCTCGACGCGCTGGGCGGGCTGCGTGCTCCCGAGAACTTCCGTTCCTGGCTCGTCGCCATCGCGATGAATCAGGTGCGGGCGCACTGGCATGCCCGGCAGGTGGCACCGGGCGGAGTCGAGGAGGCCGAGGATCTCGCGGATCCGGGCGCCGACTTCGTGGACCTGACCCTGATGCAGCTCCAGCTGTCCGGTCAGCGCATGGAGACCGCACGGGCGACCCGCTGGCTGGAGCCGGACGACCGGGGGCTGCTGTCGCTCTGGTGGCTGGAGTGCGCCGGCGAGCTGACGAGGGCCGAGGTCGCCGAGGCCCTGGAGCTGTCGCCGCAGCACGCGGCGGTCCGGGTGCAGCGGATGAAGGCCCAGCTGGAGGCGGCCCGCGTGGTGGTGAGGGCCCTCGACGCGCGGCCACGCTGTGCGGAGCTGCAGGGCCTGCTGGCCTCCTGGGACGGCCGGCCCTCGGCACTGTGGCGCAAGCGAATAGCCCGGCATGCCCGTGGTTGCTCGCATTGTTCCGGTTTGTGGAGCGGGTTGATGCCCGCCGAGGGACTGTTGGCCGGTCTGGCGCTGGTCGCCGCGGCACCCGCGCTGCTGGAGAGCGTGCTCTCCGCCGCCGGCGGTATGGCCTTGGCCGGCTCGGCGTCCCAGCTGAGCGCGTCGGGAGGCCACGGCGGGTCGGGCCCGGGAGCGGGCGTCCGGTCTGCCTCCCGTACCGAGGCGCGTCGACGCCGCCGCAACCGTCGCCGGGCCGTCGGCGGCGCCGTCGTGGCGGCCTGCGTGGCGGGCGGCGCCCTGTGGTACTTCGACACGGACCCCGGGAACGGGAAGGAGGACGCGGCCGCCGCGCGCAACCCCGGCGCTCCCGCCGCCGATCTTTCGGAACCGAGCCCCCTCGAGACGTCCCCATCGGCCTCGAAGTCGCCGTCCCCGTCCGCCTCGCCCTCGAAGAAGGCCAGCCCCTCCAAGTCGCCCAGCCCCACGAAGAAGAGCGTGCCGGACCCGCAGCCCTCCACCCGGCCGACCCGGACCGCGTCCAGCACCCCGCAGACGCAGGCGGCCCCGTCGGGTGCCGTCGCGCAGGTGGTCGCGCTGGTCAACAAGGAGCGGTCGGCCGCCGGCTGCGGTCCGCTGTCGCAGGACTCCCAGCTGAACCAGGCCGCGCTGCGCCACTCCGAGGACATGGACGCCCGCGACTTCTTCGACCACACCAACCCGGACGGCGCCGACCCCGGGCAGCGTGTCACCGCCGCGGGCTACAGGTGGTCCACGTACGGAGAGAACATCGCCCAGGGCCAGCAGACGCCCGAGGCGGTGATGGAGTCCTGGATGAACAGCCCGGGCCACCGCGCCAACATCCTCAACTGCTCGTTCAAGGACATCGGCGTGGGCATCCACAAGGCTTCCGGCGGCCCGTGGTGGACCCAGGTCTTCGGCGCCAAGCAGTGAGGCCGGAGCCGGCGGTCACAGCATGACGTGCTTGACCTGCGTGTAGTCGAGCAGGCCGGTCATCGAGAGGTCGCTGCCGTACCCGGAGTGGCCCACGCCGCCGTGCGGCATCTCCGACACCGTGGTGCCGTGGGTGTTGACCCAGACGATGCCGGTCCGCAGCGCACGGCTCGCACGCATCGCCCGGTCGTGGTCGCGGGTCCAGACACTCGCGGCCAGTCCCTGGGTGACACCGTTGGCCAGGCGGAAGGCCTCGGACTCGTCGGTGAAGGGCTGGACGGTGACGACCGGCCCGAACACCTCGCTGCGGACGATCTCGTCCTCCTGCCGCACCCCGGCGACCACCGTGGCCCGGTGGAAGTAGCCGGGGCGGGGCAGCGCCGTACCACCCGTGACCACCTCGGCGTGGTCGGGCAGCCGCTCCAACAGGCCACTGACGCCCGCCAGTTGAGCGGCGTTCGCGAGCGGCCCGAAGTCGGCGCTCTCGTCGTCCGGCGCGCCGGGCAGCAGTCGGGAGGCCCGGTCGGCGAAGAGGTCCAGGAAGGTGTCGTGGATCCGCCGGTCGACCAGGATCCTGGTCGCGGCCGTGCAGTCCTGGCCCGCGTTGTAATAGGCCAGCGACGACAACTGCTCGACCGCGTCGTCGAGATCGGCATCCGCGTGGATCAACACCGGTGCGTTGCCGCCGAGTTCCAGGTGCAGCCGCTTGAGGTCGGCGGCTGCCGCGGCGGCGATCTGCTGCCCCGCGCGGACGCTTCCGGTGACGGCGACCAGCCGGACGTGCTGATGGCCGACGAGGGAGCGTCCGGTGTCGCGGTCGCCGCACACGACGTTGAGGACGCCGGGCGGCAGGTGCTCGGCGGCCAGCCGGGCGAGGAGCGAGGCCGACGACGGCGTGCTGTCGGACGGTTTCAGGACGACCGTGTTGCCCGCGGCCAGCGCGGGAGCGATCTTCCACACGGCCATCATCAGCGGGTAGTTCCACGGGGTGATCTGGGCGCAGACGCCGACCGGCTCGCGCCGCAGCACGGAGGTGCGGCCCGGCGTGTACTCCGCGGCGGCTGCGCCGGGCAGGTTGCGGGCCGCTCCGGCGAAGTACCGCAACACGTCCACGATCGCGGGCAGTTCATCGCGCAGGAACAGAGCGCGCGGCTTGCCGGTGTCGGCCACCTCGGCGCCCGCCACCGCACCGGCCTCCCTCTCCAGGGCGTCGGCGATGTGCAGCAGTGCGGTCTGCCGCTCGGCCGGAGTCGTCAGCGACCAGCCGGCAAAGGCCTCCTCGGCCGCCCGGCATGCCGCGTCCACGTCCTCGGCACCGGAGAGCGGCGCCGTGCCGTGCAGCAGTCCGGTGGCCGGGTCGATCAGCCGGAGGGTGGCGCCGGAAGCGGCCGGCACCTCCTTTCCGCCGATGTGGTTGAGGACGGTTGCGAGGTCGTCGGTGTCAGCCACGGCGCAGTACCTCCTCGGCGGCGCCGCGGCCGGTGCGGACGGCGCCCTCCATGTATCCGGCGACCCACTGGTCGGAGCCGCAGACGTAGAACGGCGGTTCATGGGTGCCGTGCAGGGGGCCGACGGCCATGACTTCGCCGGGCGGCCACTGGGTGACGTATCCCTGGGTCCACGGGTCGGTGCCCCACAGCCGCAGATGGCAGGCGGTCGGCCGGAGGGCCTCGTCGCCGAACATGCCGGCCATCTCGGCGAGCAGTTCGGGCGTGCGCAGCTGGGGTGGCGTCCCGAGCAGGACGCCGTAGCGCTCGGGCGGGATCAGGGCCGACAGGACGCCCTCGTTCTGCGGCCAGGTGCTGCCCAGCACCCCCTCGGCCTCGGACAGACCGTTCAGGTCGGCGTCCCGCCAGAAGGGGCGGTCGTACACGGCGGCGAACTTCGCGGCCGTCGCGTGACGTTGCCGGTGCAGCGAGGCGAGCCGGGCCTCGCTGACGCCGCTGATGGCGACATCCCGCAGCGGTCCGACCGGCAGCGCGCTCACCACCGCTGTCGCGGTGAGGACCTCACCGGTGAGAAGGCGCACCGAGCAACGGTCGGGGCGGATGTCCAGGGCGGCGACGGGGGCGCCCAGCCGGATGCGCGGGCCCAGTTCACGGCCCATCACCTCGGCGAGCGTCGCCGAGCCGTCCGCGAGCCGCAGCCCCTCCCAGTCCTCGTAGTCGTAGTCGCCCTTTCCTGAGCCGGGCACCGCCGCGCTCTTGCGCAGCGCGGCCAGCAGGGAGATTCGCTCGTACGAGCCTCCGGCCAGGGCGAGTTGGCCGATCTCCCACAGGCGCACCACCGCGGGCGTGGCGTGCCGGGAGCGCAGCCAGTCGGCCACGGACAGCCGGTCCAGGGCGCTCGCGTCGGGATGGGACCAGGGATCGTCGGGGTCGACCGTGGCGGCGAGCGCGGCGAACTCCGCGCCGAGCCGCTCGTGCAGGGCCGCGTCGCCGGGGCCGAACCAGTGCGGGGGATCGCCGGCCGAGTTGCCCTCCGGCGTGGCACGGGTCATGCGGCCGGGTTCGGCGACATAGCTGGGAACCAGCTCCAGGCCGAGTTCCTTGGCCAGTTGCAGGTACGCGGTGTGGGCATGGCCGACCACTTCGCCGCCCAGCTGGACGAAACGGCCGTCGGGTGTGCGGGTCTGCTCGACCCGGCCGCCGACGCGGTCCCGGGCCTCCAGGACCAGCACGTCGGTGCCGGCGGCGGCCAGGTCCCGGGCGGCACTCAGGCCCGCCAGACCGGCGCCGAGCACGATCACGTCGTGATGCATCAGCTTCGCTTTCATGACAAGAGCTCGTCGGCAGAGCTCGTTCCACAGAGCTCTGCCGACAGAGCTCATACGACAGAGCTCGTGAGGAGACAGGAAGTCAGGCGAGGACCAGACAGTGTTCAGGCCGCCAGCCGAACTCCACCGTCTCGCCGCCGCTCCAGCGGTCCTCCATGCGGGCACGTGCCGTGTTCTGCTCCAGCACCGACAGCGTGACGCCCGGGGCGAGTTCGATGAGGTAGGTCGTGGTCGGGCCGCTGTAGACGGTCTCGCGGATCACGCCGCTCAGCATCGACATGCCCGGTTCGAAGTCCGACAGCCAGATCTTCTCGGGGCGCACGGACACGCTCACGGCAGTTCCGTCCGCGATCTCGGAACGGGGGCCGACGGGCAGTGCCGGCCCCTTCTCCAGGGCCACCTCACCGCCCCGGTAGGTGCCGGTCATCAGGTTGGAGGTGCCCATGAAGGAGGCGACGAAGCCGGTGGCGGGGTGCTCGTAGATGTCCTCGGGAGTGCCGCACTGCTCGATGCGGCCCGCGTTCATCACGGCGATCCGGTCGGACATGGTCAGCGCCTCGTCCTGGTCGTGGGTGACGAAGACGAAGGTGATGCCCACCTCGCGCTGGATCTGCTTCAGCTCCACCTGCATCTGCCTGCGCAGCTTCAGGTCGAGCGCGGCCAGCGGTTCGTCGAGGAGGAGTACGGCCGGCCGGTTGACCAGCGCGCGGGCCAGCGCGACGCGCTGGCGCTGCCCGCCGGAGAGCGTACGGGGTCTCCGGTCCGCGAACCCGGCGAGCTGGACCAGGTCCAGCATCTCCCCGACGCGCTGCCGGATCTCGGCCTTGGCGACGCCTCTGCGCTTGAGGCCGAAGGCGACGTTGTCGGCGATGCTCAGGTGGTCGAACAGGGCGTAGCTCTGGAAGACCGTGTTGACGTTGCGCTTGTTCGGCGGCAGCGCCGTCACGTCCTCACCCGCGAGCAGCACCGATCCCTCGGTGGGGTCGCTGAACCCGCCGATCATGCGCAGCGTGGTGGTCTTGCCGCAGCCGGACGGGCCCAGCAGGGAGAAGAAGTGGCCGGCCTCGATGTCGAGGTCCAGGTGGTGCACGGCGTAGGAGTCGGCGAACTGCTTGGAGACGCCGTCGAGCCGGACAGCGGGGGTCGCGTCCATGGAGTCACTCTCCGGAGAGGATGTCGAGGCCGCCGCGGCGGCCGAAGAGGCGCGGGATGAACAGGGCCAGGGCGATCAGGGCGATGGATCCCGCGAGCATCAGCGTGCCGACCGCGTTGATGGTGGGCTGCACCCCGAAGCGGATCGCCGAGTAGATCCGCACCGACAGCGGCTGCGGGTCGACGCCGGTGGTGAAGTAGGCGAGCACGAAGTCGTCGAAGACCAGCGCGAAGATCAGTACGGCCGCGGCGAGCACGGCCGGCAGCAGGGCCGGCAGCGTCACCAGCCGGATCGCCTGCCAGCGGGTGGCGCCGAGGTCCATCGCGGCCTCCTCCACCTCCGGGTTCAGTGCGGCGACCCGGGATCGGAGGATGACCGTGACGTAGGAGATGGAGAAGGTGATCTCGGCCAGCATCACGGTGCCGGTGGACAGCGGGATGCCCAGCCCCTTGAACAGCAGCATCGACGCCACGCCGGTGACGATCTCCGGCGTGATCAGAGGCACCAGCATGATCAGGCCGGCCAGCGAGCCGAGCCGGGTGCGAGACCTGACCAGACCGAGGGCCAGCGCCCCCCCGAGCAGCACCGAACCCGCCATCGCCACCAGGGAGATACGCAGACTGGTGCCCAGGGAGGCGATGAGGACGTCGTCGTGGACGAAGGCGCGGTACCAGCGCAGGCTGAACCCGTCGAACACGGTCAGTGACTTCTGGGAGTTGAAGGAGAACAGCGCCACCACCGCGATGGGCAGATAGAGCAGCGCGAAGAACAGCCCGGTGACGGCGATGAGACCGCGGGGCCTGCGGTTGGCGCGGCCGCGCCGGGTGCGGGTCCGGGCCTTCGGAGAGGCCGAGGGGGCGGTGGCGGTCGGCAGCTTGAGCATGGTCATCCGCGGGCCTCCGCCTCGTCCTTGCGGGTGCGCCGCAGATAGCCGAGCATCCCGATCAGCAGGACCAGCATCAGCAGCATGGTGAGCGCGGAGCCCAGCGGCCAGTTCTGGCCCTGGAAGAACTTGTCCTGGATGAGGTTGCCGATCATGATCTGGTCCGGGCCTCCCATGAGCTGTGCGCTGACGAAGTCGCCCATGGCGGGCAGGAAGACCAGGACGAGCCCGGCCGCCGCGCCCTGCCGGGTGGCGGGCAGGGTGACGAAGAAGAAGGTGCGGACCGGGCCGCCGTACAGGTCGCGGCCGGCCTCGATGAGGGAGACGTCCAGCCGTTCCAGGGCTGCGTACAGCGGGATGATCATGAAGACGACGAAGCCGTAGACCAGTCCCGCGACCACGCCGAAGCCGCTGTTGAGGATCTTCGTTCCGCCGTCGGCGATCCCGACCGCGCGCAGCGTGCGCAGCACGGGTCCGTCGTCGGAGAGGACCACCGACCAGCCGTACATCCGCACCAGGTAGTTGGCGAAGAACGGTACGACGATCGCGGCGATCAGCGCGTGCTTGTACCGCCCGCCGTACAGGGCGATCGTGTACGCCACCGGATAGGCGATCAGCAGCGAGATCAGGCAGGTCAGCAGGGCGTAGCCGAGGGAGCGGGCCAGGACCTCGGTGTAGGCGGGGTCCGCGAGCGCACGTATACCGGCGAGGCTGAAGCCGAAGCGGGGGTTGCCCAGTTCGTCGGTGGTGCCGACCGCCAGGACGCCGACGAGGACCAGCGAGGCGATCAGGAAGCCGGTCATCCACAGGGTGCCGGGCAGCATGAGCCAGGTCCAGATACGGGTGCCGTTCGCGTTGGGGCCGCGGCGGGCGCGTGAGGAGGGGCGGGGCAGTGCCATGGATCAGCCCGCCTTCACATGGGTCCAGGCGGCGTCGCGGGCGGCCTCGGCCGCGGTGCCGCCGTTGCGGAAGAACACGTCGGCCTTCAGGTCGTCCTGGGTGACCAGGCACTCGGGGAAGGGCCCGACCAGGTCGGCGTAGGTTTTCTCGGTGCCCGCGACCGGCATCGGGTAGCCGATGTACTCGATGTTCTTCTTCACGTTCTCCGGCCGCAGCATGTAGTCGATGAACAGCATCGCGGTGCCGGGGTGGGGAGCGTTCCAGGGAATGGCGTAGCAGTCGGAGTTGATCGGAGTGCCCTCCTTGGGGGCCTGGAACCCGAACACCGAGGGGTCCTTGGCCTGGTTGAGCATGGCGGCCATGTCGCCGCTCCACGCCTGCTGGATCAGCGCGTTGCCGTTGAGGAGGTTGTTGTAGCTGTCGCTGGAGAAGCCGCGCAGCCGTGGCCGCAGGGTGCCCAGCAGGGAGGTGATGCGGTCGAGGTCGCCGGTGTCGCCGGTGCTGACGTCGAGACCGAGGGCGAGGGCGCCCATGCCGAGGACCTCGTCGCGGTCGTCCAGCAGGAAGACTTTGCCCTTGGCCCGGTCGTTCCAGAGGTCCCGCCAGGAGCCGGTGAGCTCTCCGATCTTGTCGCGCCGCCAGCCGATGCCGGTCTTGTACGCGGTGAAGGGGACGGTGTGTGCGGAACCGGGGTCGTACCACGGGTCAGCGAAGTAGTCGTACGTTCCGAATATGGCCTGGGAGTGGGCGAGCCCGGAGTGGTCGATACGGCGCAGCCGGCCTCCGCGGACCAGACGCTGGGCCCATTTGGCCGTGGGGAAGATGATGTCGTAGCGGTTGCCGGCGTTGAGCTTGGCGACCATGCCTTCCATCGAGTCGAAGTTCGACTGGATGACCTTGACGCCGTACTCCTTCTCAAAGCCCTTGAACACGGACGGGTCGACGAAGTCGGCCCAGTTGAAGTAGACGAGATCGCCGTCGACGCGCGCTTTCACGGGCGCCAGCTGTTGGGCATCGGGCGTTTTCGCGGGCATGAACCCGCAGCCGCCGGCCGCGGCGCCCAGCAGGCCGAAGGCGCCTGCCCGCAGCACGGCGCGTCGGGACGGCGGTATTGCCTCGGGGGACATGAACGTCCTCTCCGTCGAGGAACGGCACAACTCCAGGGCGGGACCGGCTGGTCGGCTCACTTCAGGCCCTGATTCCGCAGTGAAGACCGGTCTGGGGAGGTGCGTACGCGCGTCAGACTGCGCGCGGTAAGCCTGCACGGAGGCTCACGGCGGCCTCGTGCGGATGCGGCGAACGCGCCGCGCCGAAGGGCGTCACGCGGCGCCCCCCTCCAGGTCCTCCCGGACGCGGCGGGCGAACCAGCCGACAGCGGCCTCGCGCTGTGACAGCGGACCCGGCTCGAAGCCGGGGGTGCGCATACCTGCCTGCACGCGCTCCACCAGCTCGGCGTCCTCGTCGTTGGTGACCCAGCCGATGTGGATGTTGATCCGCCGGGCCAGCCGGGTACGGAAGCTCTCCCCGTGCCGGGTGTAGAAGCCGCCGGGAATCGCCGCCCGGTCCTGGGCGGTGGGCAGGGCGGTCCACGCGAGCACGTGGTCAGGGTAGAAGTCGATGAGCGTGTTGGGATATATCACGGCGTACCGCCACACCCTCCGGTCGGCCTCGGTCAGCCCCGGCATCGGGGTCGCCAGCCGCTGGTAGAGCCGCTCGGTCCAGTTCGAGGACGGCTTGTCGCGCAGCGGTGACTCGAAGAGTACGTAGTTCTCCTGCACGTCCACCGTGTACGCCTGGTAGTCGAGCAGTCGCATGAGGGAGGGGTGGGCCACGGGGACGTGGTAGCCCTCCAGGTAGTTGTCGACGATCACCTTCCAGTTGGCGTTCTGCTCCTCGCCGTCCGCCACGTCGTGGATCCGGTGCTTGCCGACCGGGACCAGGCCGGGCCCGGCGTAGTGGCCGACGGCCTCGGCCAGCCCCGCGCAGCTCTCGGCGAGCGGGGTTGCCTCCATGTCCAGGTTGACGAAGACGAAGCCGAGGAAGGACTCGACGTTGACCGGGTGCAGTCCGAGCCTGGGCTTGTCCAGGCAGGGGATCCGGCGGGCCTCGGGGGCCCCGACCAGCCGTCCGTCCAGCTTGTAGGTCCAGCCATGGTACGGGCAGCGGATCGCCTTGCCCGACGGCTCGGGTTCGGTGACCAGGCGGGTGCCGCGGTGCCGGCAGACATTGAGGTGGGCGGCGAGGCCGCCGTCCTCGGTGCGCACGACCAGCACCTCACGGCCGGCGGCGGTGGCGGTGAGCCGGGCGCCGGGGCCCGGGAGGTCGGACTCGTGGCAGACCAGCTGCCAGGACTTGGCGAAGATATGGTCGGTCTCTGCCTCGGCGATGGCCGGATCCGTGTAGTAGCGGGCGGGTAGTGCTTCCCCGGGGTGTTCAAGGGGCGACCGGGCCGGCTGGGGCGACTCCGGCGGGGGAGCGGAGACAGCGTCTGCCCGTGTGGTCGAGGGATGCATTGGGGTCCTCCTCCGCGCCGCTTCGGCGGCGATGGGCGGTGAGGGCGAGGGCCGGTACGGACGGCCGGTGGGGCGCCAGGTGTGCTCGAAGCGGGGCGCCGGACCAGCCGCGATCCGGCTGACTGATTGGTTAGTCAGAGTGGGACCATCGCGGGGGCAAGTCAAGACTTGTGGGCTGACTAATTAGTTAGTTAGTCTCCTGGCAGGCGGATGACCCGGGACCCGCAGACCGATACCCAGGCGCTCCGCAAGCCCGCGGACCACCGTCCGCGCCACAGCGGGCATCCGGATCCGGACACCCCGCACAGCTCCCGCCCCCTCGCGTCACGGCACCGGAGCATCCGCACTCACGTCATCCCGACTCACGTCATCGCCGCGCCACCCCCGTCTCCGGACCACCCGGGAACGGTGCGCACCCGGAGGCACGCATGAGCGCTCGCCGCAGTCTTGTATGGCTCGGCCTCACGCCGGAGCCCGAACAGGAACTGCCCACCGCCGTGGCCGCCCTGCGCGCCCCGACGGACGGCAGCCCGCCGCCGGCCCTGGTCACCGCCGAACGACACCGCGTCGAGCGACTCGTACTGCGCGGCACACACCGCGGCTGGCTGCGCTACCTCGGCGAAGTCACCGACCTGGTCGTCGAGGCCGCCACCGGCTCCGGCACCGCCGATCCACGGGCGGCGCTGGTGGCGGGCGAGGTCGTCCTCGATCACCACCGCATGCTGATCGGCCTGCCCGGGGCCGGTTACGCCCGCACCGCGACGCAGCGGCGGGATCTGGAACGGGCGCTGGGACTCCTGCGAGCCCGCCGCGCCCCCGCCCGCACCGGACACCACCAGCCCAGGAGCACCGTATGACCCGCGTGTACTCCCTCCTCCCCGAAGGACACCACGGCCTGCTCGCCCCGCTCGGGGGCAGCGAGGACATCCACGGCTACCTCGCCGTGGGCGGTTACGCGCCGCTCGTCGCGCCCGACCGCCTCCTCGACCGGATCGCCGCGACGGGCCTGCGCGGCCGTGGCGGGGCCGGGTTCCCCGCCGCCGTCAAGATCCGTGCCGTCCGTGACGCACCACCCGGCCCGCGCGTGGTCGTCGCCAACGGGGAGGAGGGCGAGCCCGGATCCGTCAAGGACCGCTGGCTGCTGCGGCACCGCCCGCATGCGGTCCTCGACGGTCTGCGGCTGGCCGCGGCCATGACCGGTGCCGAGCGCGGCTTCGTCTACCTCTCGGACGACCTCGCCGAGCAGGCCGTGCGAGAGGCGCTCGCCGAGTCCGCGCCCGAGATGCGCATCGACGTCGTACGGACGCGGCACACCTACGTCGCGGGGGAGGAGAGCGCGGTCGTACGAGCGCTCGACGGCGGCCCGGCGCTGCCCACGGCGAAGCCCCCGCGCCCGTTCGAGAGCGGTGTCGGCGGCGCGCCCACGCTGGTCGCCAACGTGGAGACGCTGGCCCGCGTCGCGGCGATGTACTCGCGCCCGGACGAGGCAAACTCCGTCGCCGGGACCCACCTGGTGACCCTCTCGGGCGCCGGCGCTGCCGGTGCCGCGCTGGCCGAGGTCCCCGCCGGGACGCATCTGAAGGTCCTCGCCGACCTGAGCGGACACGGTACGGCCGCCGCGGTCCTGCTGGGCGGCATGTTCGGCGGACTGTACGGCGAGGGCTGGACGGACCTGCCCCTCGACCACGACCGACTCAAGGAGGCCGGCGGAGCCCTCGGCTGCGGAGCGCTGCACTTCCTGCACCCCGAGGACTGCCCGGTCGGCGTGGCCGCCGAGGCCGCCGCCTATCTGGCCGCGCAGAGCGCCCGGCAGTGCGGGGTGTGCGTGTCCGGCACCGGGGCGCTGGCCACCACCCTCACGGCCGCGGCCCGCGGCGAGGCGGGCTACGACTCCGTCGACAAGCTGCGCCGCTGGTCGCAGCAGCTGCCCGGCCGCGGGGCCTGCGGGCTGCTGGACGCCGCCGCCCGCATCGTCGGCAGCCTCCTCGTCCACTTCCCCGACCGGATCGACGCCCACCGCCGCTCCGGCTGCCCTGCCTGCGAGGGCGCGGCAGCCGAGGACGGGCGCCGGTTCACGGTGCCGGTGCCCTGAGCCGCATCCAGGCCCCGTAAGCCCCCGACCCCGCCGCACCGAAAGGACCGCACCATGAAACTCCTGCTGGACTCCACCCGCTGCCAGGGCTACGGCCTCTGCCAGGAACCCGCACCCGAGCTGATCGACCTCGACGAGTGGGGCTATGCGCAGATGCGCGCGACCGACGTGCCGCAGGGTGACGAGGAAGCCGCCGAGGCCGCTGTCGCCGCCTGCCCCAACGCTGCGCTGCGGCTGGTGAAGTGACATGGGACGTGACCTGTCGGCCCTCTTCGACCCCGTATCCGTCGCCGTCGTGGGAGCCAGCGACGACCCTGCCAAGTACGGCCACGCCATAGCCGCCCAGGCCATCCGCGCCAACGGTCGTCGCCCCGTGCACATGGTCAACCGCCGCGGCGGCACGGTGCTCGGCCGCACCGTCGCCCCCAGCCTGAGCGCGATCGGCGAGCCCGTCGACCTGGCGGTGGTCTCCGTGCCCGCCGCCGGTTTCGAGGACGCCGTCGACGAGGCCCTGCGGTGCGGGGCCCGGGCGATCGTCGCGATCACCGCCGGTTTCGCCGAGACCGGCGACGCGGGGCGGGTACGGCAGCAGGCCGTCGCCGAACGCGTACGCGCCGCCGGTGCCGTGATGGTCGGGCCCAACTGCCTGGGGATCGCCGACAACACCACCGACCTCTTCCTGGCCTCCGACACCTTCACACCCGGCGGCGTCGCACTCCTGAGCCAGAGCGGCAACCTCGCCCTCGAACTCCAGCTCCGCTTCCGCCCGCACGGCCTCGGCTTCTCGCGGTTCGTCTCGCTCGGCAACCAGGCCGACGTCACCCTCGTCGACCTCCTCGCCGACTGTGCCCGGCACGAGGGCACCCGGGCCATCGCGGTCTACGCCGAGGACTTCGGCGACGGACGCGCCTTCGCCGAGGCTGCCGCCGACGCGGGCAAGCCCGTGGTGCTGCTCACCGCCGGACGCGGCGACGCCTCAGCGCGCAGCGCGCAGTCCCACACCGGCGCGCTGACCACTTCGGCCGACGTCGTGACCGCGGCCTGCCGGGACGCCGGTGTGGAACTCGTCGCCACGCCCCGCGAACTCACGGTGGCCGTGGCCGCGTTGAGCGGCCCGCGACGGGCGTCGGGACGCAGGGTCGCCGTGCTCACGGACGGCGGCGGACACGGCGTCGTCGCCGCCGACGCCGTCGAGGCGGCCGGCCTGAGCGTGCCCGAACTCCACGAGCCGACAAGGCAGGAACTGAGGGAGGCCCTCTGGGAGCAGTCGGCCGTGGCCAACCCCGTGGACCTCGCCGGGATGGGTGAGCAGGACCCCGGCTCCTACGCGGAGACGGTCGCCGCGCTGCTGGCGGCCGAGGAGGTCGACGCCGTGCTGATGACCGGCTACTTCGGCGGCTACGCGGCGGCCGAAGGCGGGCTCGGCGGAGGCGGCAAGGCACTTGCGGACGGGGAGGAGGAGGCCGCCCGCCTCATCGCCGCCCGACACCGCGCCACCGCGAAGCCGCTCGTCGTCCAGTCCATGTATCCCGAGTCCCCGAGCTGCCGCACCCTCGCCGCCGCGGGCATCCCGGTCTTCGCCGCAACCGAGGATGCGGCCCGCGCCCTCGCCGCGACGGCACCCGTGGAACAGCGCACCGGTGTCACCCCCCTTCCCCGGCCGGCACCCCCGCTGGGCGAGAGCGGCTACATGGAGACGCGCCGAGCCCTCGAAGAGGCCGGACTCGCTTTCCCCGCAGCCCGCGAGATCCACGACGAGACCGAACTGCGCGCCGCAGCCGAGGAGTTCAGCGGCCCGTACGTCCTCAAGGCCCTCCATCTGCTCCACAAGTCGGACGCGGGTGGAGTGGTGCTCGGCCTGGCCGGACCCGACGAACTGCTCGCCGCCTTCCGCGAGATGCACGCCCGGCTCGGCGCCTCCTCCTACTCCGTGGAGGCCATGGCCGACCTGACCGACGGCATCGAGCTGATCGTCGGCGTCAACCGCGACCCGCGCTTCGGCCCGGTCGCCATGGTCGGCCTGGGCGGAGTGCTGGCGGAGGCCCTGCACGACGTCGCCTTCACGCTCGCCCCCGTGTCCGCCGAACGGGCCGTGAGTCTGCTGCGCGGACTGCGCACCGCCGCCCTGCTCGACGGGGTGCGGGGCAAACCGCCCGTCGACGTCGAGGCGGCCGCGAAGGCCGTGGAGGCGATCACCGCGTTCGCCGCCGCCCACCCGGAGATCGCCGAGATCGAGGTCAACCCCCTTCTCGTACGCCCCGACGGTGCCCTCGCCCTCGACTCCCGCGCCGTACTCGCCTGACCCGCCCCACCCCGCACGCCGTCCCCCGACCTGACCGAAGAGGCCCCCATGGACATGCGCTACACCCCCGAGCAGGCCGACCTCAAGCGCCGCGCCGCCGAGTACGCCCGCCTGCTGATGCGTTACGAGGACCAGTCCGAGCAGGCCGGCGGCCCCCTGCCGCAGCAGCTCGTCACCGAACTGACCCGGGCCGCCATGGACGCCGGTGTCTACGCCATCAACATGCCCGCCGAATGGGGCGGCGCCGGACTCAGCCTGCTCGACCAGGTCATCGTCGAGGAGGAGTTCGGCAAGGTCACCAACTGCCTCTGGGACATTCCCTGGCGGCCCGCCAACGTGCTGGCCTACGGCGACGAGCGGCAGCGCGAGAAGTACCTGCTGCCCGTGATCCGGGCGGAGAAGTTCGACGCGTTCGCGGTGACCGAGCCGGGCGCGGGATCCGACCCGTCCTCCGGCACCTCCACGGCCGACCGCACCGACGGCGGATGGGTGCTCAACGGCGAGAAGTGGTTCGTCACCTGCGGCGACATCGCCGACTTCCTGCTGGTGCAGGCGGACGCCGGGCCCGAGCGGCAGCCGACGCTGTTCTTCGTGGACCGGGCCGCGCCCGGCGTCGAGATGACCCGGGTCCCGCACTTCATGCACTCCGCCGTCAACGGGCACCCCGAGTTCACCTTCACCGACGTCTTCGTGGCTGACGAGGACGTGCTCGGCGGCGTCGGCAACGGCTACGAGCTCACGAAGGAATGGTTCACCGACGAGCGTCTGATGATCGCGGCCCGTACGGTCGGCGCCGCCGAGCGAGCCCTCCAACTCGCCCGTGACTGGGCCGTGGAGCGCGAGCAGTTCGGGGCGCCGATCTCCTCGTACCAGCTGATCCAGGGGATGCTCGCGGACTGCGCCGTGGACATCGCCGTCAACCGCGCCTACGCCCACCAGGTCGCCTGGGAGGCCGACCAGCCGGGCACCGACCGCAAGACGCTGCACGCCAAGGCCTCCACCGCCAAGCTCGCCGCCAGCGAGGCCGCCGGCCGGGTCGCCGACCGCTGTCTGCAGATCTTCGGCGGCCGTGGCTACGACCGCACCTACCCCGTCGAGCGCATGTACCGCGAGCTGCGCGTCGACCGGATCTGGGAGGGCACCTCCGAGATCCAGCGGCTGATCATCGCCAACGAGCTGATCAAGCGCGGCACGCGCGCCCTTGCTCTGCCCACGCCCTGAAACCGCCCACCCGTCACATCACCGCACAGCGAGGACTTCCATGGACTTCCGTCTCACCCCGCGCCAGGTTCAGCTCAAGGCCGACGCACGCGCCCTCACCGACTTCATCGCCGGCTACGAGATCCAGTGCGAGGAGGACAACGGCCTGCCCGCCGACGCCCACATCAAGGTCCGTGACGCCGTGCTGGACGCCGGTCTCCAGGCCGTCAACATGCCGGCCGAGTGGGGCGGCGCCGGACTCACCATCGCCGAACAGGTCACCGTGCAGGAGGAGTTGGGGCGGCTCACCGGCGCCCTGTGGGACATGGTGTGGCGGCCCGCGAACGCGCTGCGGTTCTGCACCCCCGAGCAGCGCGAGCGCTTCCTCGTCCCCGTGATCAACGGCGAGCGGCGCGACTGCTACGCCGTCACCGAGCCCGGCGCCGGCTCCGACCCGCAGAACCTGGCCACCACGGCGACGAAGAACGACCAGGGCTGGGTGCTCAACGGCGAGAAGTGGTTCGTGACCGTCGGCGACCACGCCGACTTCATGATCGTGCTCGCGGCGGCCGGCCCGGAGCGCGCACCGACCCTCTTCCTGGTCGACAAGGACACCCCCGGCATCGAGATGACGCGCGTCCCGCGCTGGATGCACACCTTCGTCTACGAGCACCCCGAGTTCACCTTCACCGACGTCCAGGTCGGCGAGGACGCCGTGCTCGGCGGCATCGGCGAGGGATACGACATCACGCGCTCGTGGTTCACCGAGGAGCGCCTGATGATCGCCGCCCGCACCATCGGCGCGGCCGAGCGGGCGCTGGAGCTGTCCCGGGACTGGGCCGTGGAGCGGGAGCAGTTCGGGGCGCCGATCTCCTCGTACCAGCTGATCCAGGGCATGCTCGCCGACTGCGCCGTGGACATCGCCGTCAACCGCGCCTACACCCACCAGGTCGCCTGGGAGATCGACCAGGCCTCGGCCGAGGACCGCAAGACCCTGCACGCCAAGGCGGCCATCGCCAAGCTCTCGGCGAGCGAGGCCTCGGGACGGGTGATCGACCGGTGCCTCCAGATCCACGGCGGGCGTGGCTACGACCGCTCGTACGCCGTCGAACGGCTCTACCGCGAGCTGCGCGTGGACCGCATCTGGGAGGGCACCTCCGAGATCCAGCGGCTGATCATCGCCAACGAACTCATCAAGCGCGGCTTGGGAGTTCTGGACCTGCCCAGCGCCTGACCCGCACCGTCGCAGACCAGAGAGAGGGATACGGATGACCGACATCAAGCGCGTGGGAGTCGTCGGCTGCGGGCTGATGGGCGCCGGCATCGCCGAGGTCTGTGCACGGGCCGACGTGCCGGTCACGGTCGTCGAGCGCGACGCGGAGGCGGCCCGGGCCGGCCGCCTCCGCATCACCCGCTCGCTCGACCGTGCCACCGCACACGGCAGGCTGAGCGACGAACGACGGGAGACCGCCGAGTCCCTGGTCACCGTCGTCCATGAAATCGAGGCATTGCACGACCGCGACCTGGTCATCGAAGCGGTCGCCGAGGACGAGGCCCTCAAGGTCGACGTCTTCACCCGCCTCGACTCGGTGATCACCGGCGACGACACGATCCTGGCGACCAACACCTCCTCCATCCCGGTCATCAGACTCGCCGCCGCGACGACCCGCCCCGACCGGGTCGTCGGCGTGCACTTCTTCAACCCCGTACCGGTCCTGCGACTCGTCGAACTCGTGCCGTCGCTGCTCACCTCGCCCAGCACGGCGGCACGGGCCGAGGATTTCGTGACGGGCACCCTCGACAAGGAGGTGGTCAGGACCCGGGACAAGGCCGGATTCGTCGTCAACGCGCTGCTCGTGCCCTATCTCCTGGCCGCCGTCCGCATGGTGGAGTCGGGCAGCGCGACCGTCGAGGACGTCGACCGCGGCATGGTCCTCGGCTGCGCGCACCCCCTCGGCCCGCTCGCCCTGACCGACCTGATCGGCCTGGACACCACACGCGCCATCGCGGAGTCGCTGTACGCCGAGTTCCGCGAGCCCCAGTACTCCCCACCCCCACTGCTGTCCAGGATGGTGGAGGCCGGACTGCTGGGGCGGAAGTCCGGGCGGGGCTTCCACGCGTACGACGCACAGGGCCGTCCCGAGGCCGCGGCACCGTCGGGGCGGCCGTGAGGGAAGATGGTCATGGCCTACGTCCACGGAACGAGGGGAGCCCGACGGTGTCCACGAAGGTGCGCACGGCAGACACACGCGAGCGCATCCTGACCGCGGCGTGCGAGGTCATCGCCGACATCGGGTTCGAGAAGATCCGGATGCGCATGGTCGCCGAGCGGGCCGGTGTGTCGACGGCGCTGCTGCACTACCACTTCGACACGCGCGAGAAGCTGTTCACCGAGGCGATGACCCACTCCTTCGCCAACACGGCCGTCGACGTCGAACGTGACGCGGAGACGGCCCCGGCGGCGGTCATCCTTTCCCGTATCGTGCGCAACCTGCTGCCCACCGACCCCCAGCTGACCCAGGACTGGCGGCTCTGGCAGGAACTGTGGGTCCGGGCGCTGCGCGACGAGACCACGCGGGTCTTCGCCGTCGACCTGTACGCCCAGCTGCACGCCTGGGTGGGCGACGCGGTACGACGCGGGATCGCCTCCGGCGAGTTCACGCCGACCGACGTGGACGACCTCAGCACCCTCGTCCTGTCCCTCAGCGACGGCTACGGCATCCGCCTCATGCTGCGCGACCCGACCGTCACCCTCGACACGGCGCTCACCTCCATCTGGCGCCATGCCTCCACCGCGCTGGGCCTGCCGCCGACCGTGCCGACGGACTGACGCCCCCAACCCGAATGGCTCAGCGTCGCTGCGCCGGAGGAGGCGAGGGTGGGTGAGTGGTGTGAGCGTGGTGGAAGGGATGCGCGTGAACACTGCGACGAGGAGGCGCGATGGCGGCGGAGGGACGGGCCGAGGGCGGCACTGCGTGCGCTGACCCCGGGGAGGACGCGGACCTGCCGCCGGGCCGGTCCGGAGGCGTCTTCGAGCAGGTGAGCGCGGTCGCCGACGCCGTCCTCTACGAGGGCTACCTCCTCTATCCCTACCGGCGCTCCTCGGCCAAGAACCGCGTCCGATGGCAGTTCGGGGTGCTGTTCCCCCGGGACTGGGTGGAGTCGGACGGTCCCGTCGCCCCCGGCATCTCCGGCTCCGCGGACTCCTGGTACCAGCAGACCGAGTGCCTGCTGAGGCTCCGGCAGCCCGGCGCGGCCGTACATGTCCGGCTGCGCTGTCTGCAGATGCAGCGCAAGCAGGTCGAGGAAGCGGAACGGGACGGCGGACACCGCCCCGTCGAGTCGCTGCGCACCGACGACGGCACGACCCATCTGACCTTCGACGAGGCCGTACCGCGTGAGTTCGATGCCGTGATCCCGCTGGACGAGCTCCTTCGGGGTGAACACACCGTTGCGGTGGCAGCGCCGGCCGGGGAGGACGTCGAACCACTGCCGGGCCACTCGGGCCGGGTGGTGCGGCGCCGCGAGCAGGTGCGGGCGAGCCTCACCGTCGTCGCCGAGCGCCTCGCGCCGTACCTCTGCCGGCTCCGGGTCCGCACCACGAACACCGGACCCGCCCCGGATCCGGGAACCCCGCGCGACGAGGCGCTGCGCCGGGCACTCATCGCCACGCACACCCTCATCGGCGGTGCCGGCGTCGAGTTCGTCTCGCCGACCGATCCGCCCACGGACCTGCGGGCCCATGCGAGCGCGTGCCGCAACGAGTTCACGTTCCCCGTGCTCGGCGGTGAGCCCGACGAGGTCGGACGCGCCCTGCTGTCCGCCCCGATCATCCTGCCCGACCACCCTCAGGTCGCCCCGGAGAGCCCCGGCGACCTGCACGACGCGGCGGAGATCGACGAGATCCTCACCCTGCGCACGATGCTGCTGACCGACGAGGAGAAGCAGGAGGCACGCGCCACCGACCCGCGGGCCGCCGCGATCCTCGACCGGGTCGACACCATGCCTCAGGAAGTCTTCGAGCGGCTGCACGGCGCCGTCCGCTCCCTGACTCCGTCAGCCACGGCGCCCACCCGGGTCACCCCGTCGCCCCTGGCGACCCTGCCCGCCGAACGCCCGGCCTGGTGGCAGGAGGGCGCCGACGACGGTCTCTCCCCGTCCACGGACACCGTGCTCGTGGACGGCGTACCCCTCGGAGCGGGCAGCCGAGTAAGGCTCCGCCCACGGGGTCGCGGCGCCGACGCCCAGGACATGTTCCTGGCCGGGCGGACCGCCGAGGTCGCCGCCGTCTTCCACGACGTGGACGGCAGCGTGCACCTCGCCGTCACCGTCGACGACGATCCCGCGGCAGAACTGCACACCTGGTACGGCCGCTTTTTGTACTTCCGGCCGGACGAACTCGAGCCACTGGAGCCCGCTCCATCCGAAACCCCCCGCAGCGGAGGCCGATGACATGGCAACGCACAGCAGTACCGCCGAGGTCAGCAAAGAACCCAGTAGCGGTGAGGACCGCGAGGGCTTCGACGAGATCACCATCCTGTGGATCTCCGAGGGCATGAGCTGTGACGGCGACACCGTCTCCCTCACGGCCGCCGACCAGCCCTCCATCGAGGACCTCGTCCTGGGTCTGATCCCGGGCCTGCCGAAGGTGAACCTGGTCAACAAGGTGCTCTCGCCCAGCCTGGGCGGCGAGGACTTCCTCGCTCCCTACCGGGCCGCCGCGCGGGGCGATTTGTCACCGTTCATCCTCGTTATCGAGGGCTCGATCCCCAACCAGAACATCATCGAGGGCGACGGCTACTGGACGTCCTTCGGCAACGACCCGGAGACCGGTGAGCCGCAGACCCTGAACTGGTGGATCGACCAACTGGCCCCCAAGGCCTGGGCGGTGGTGGCCGCCGGCACCTGCGCCACCTTCGGCGGCATCCACGCCATGTCCGGCAACCCGACCGGCTGCATGGGCCTCGCCGACTACCTGGGCTGGGACTACACCTCCCAGGGCGGCCTGCCGGTCGTCAACGTGCCCGGCTGCCCGATCCAGCCCGAGAACTTCATGGAGACCCTGGTCTGGGTCCTCTACCACGCGGCCGGCTCCGCGCCCCCGCCCCCGCTGGACCACATGCTCCGCCCGCAGTGGCTGTTCGGCAGGACGGTCCACGAGGGCTGCGACCGCGGCTCGTACTACGAGCAGGCCAGCTTCGCCAAGGACTACAACTCGCCCAAGTGCCTGGTCAAGACAGGTTGTTGGGGTCCGGTCGTCAACTGCAATGTGCCCAAGCGCGGCTGGATGGCAGGCATCGGCGGCTGCCCGAACGTCGGCGGCATCTGCATCGGCTGCACGATGCCCGGCTTCCCCGACGCGTTCATGCCGTTCATGGACGAACCCCCGGGCGGCACGCTGTCGTCCCTGGCCATCAAGCCGTACGGGGCCGTCATCCGCAGGCTGCGCGGCATGACGAACGAACTGGTCAACCACGAGCCCAGGTGGCGCCACAACAAGCGCAAGCTGACCAGCGGCTACGACCCGCACTGGCGCCCCTGATGGCGCTCCGCGCGCAGGTCCGCGAACCGCACGACCCCCACCTCACGACCCACCCGCACATCACCGACAGCGAGGGGCAGCACCGCAGATGACCACCACCGAGGCCCGGCCCACGGAGCGCAAGCCGCCACAGCTCGTGGACATGTCCTGGGATCCGATCACCCGGATCATCGGGAACCTGGGCATCTACACGAAGATCGACTTCGCCAACCGGGAAGTCGTGGAATGCCACAGCACCTCGTCGCTCTTCCGCGGCTACTCCGTGTTCATGAAGGGCAAGGACCCGCGCGACGCCGGCTTCATCACGTCCCGCATCTGCGGCATCTGCGGCGACAACCACACCACCTGCTCCGACTACGCCCAGCAGATGGCCTACGGCGTCAAGCCGCCCCCGCTGGCCGAGCACATCGTCAACCTCGGCGAAGCGGCCGAGTACATGTTCGACCACACGATCTTCCAGGACAACCTGGTCTTCGTGGACTTCTGCGAGGCGATGGTCAAGGCCACCAACCCCGGCCTGCTGGCCCGCGCGGAACGCACCGAGGCGCCCCGCGGGGAGATCCACGGCTACCGGACGATCGCCGACATCATGAAGGCCTTCAACCCCTTCGAGGGCGAGGTCTACAAGGAGGCCCTGAAGGTCAGCCGGGTCACCCGTGAGATGTTCTGCCTGATGGAGGGGCGGCACGTCCACCCGTCCACGCTGTACCCGGGCGGCGTCGGCACGATGCCCCAGCCGACCGTCTTCACCGACTACCTCGCGCGCCTCATGCGGGTCATCGACTTCGTGAAGAAGGCCGTCGCCATGAACGACGACGTCTTCGACTTCTTCTACGAAGCACTGCCCGGCTACGAGGAGGTCGGCCGCCGCCGCGTCCTGCTGGGCTGCTGGGGCGCCTTCCAGGACCCCAAGGTCGTCGACTACCGGTACGAGACGATGAACACCTGGGGCAAGGCGATGTACGTCACCCCAGGCATCATCGTCGACGGCGAACTCGTCACCAACAACCTCGTCGACATCAACCTCGGCCTGCGCATCATGCTCGGCAGCTCCTACTACGAGGACTGGGTCAACGAGCAGCCCTTCGTCACCCACGACCCGCTCGGCAACCCCGTCGACATGCGTCACCCGTGGAACCAGACCACCGTCCCGGTGCCGCAGAAGCGCAACTTCGACGACAAGTACAGCTGGGTGATGAGCCCGCGCTGGTACGACAAGCGGACCGACCAGCACCTCGCCCTCGACACCGGCGGCGGCCCGCTGGCCCGGCTGTGGTCGACCGCGCTGAGCGGCCTGGTGGACACCCCGTACATCAAGGCCACCGGCCACAGTGTGCGCATCTCGCTGCCCAAGGGCGAGTCGCTGCCGGAGACCACCCTGGAGTGGCGCATCCCGCAGTGGAGCAACACCATCGAACGCGACCGCGCCCGGCCCTACTTCGTCGCCTACGCGGCCGCCATGGCCCTGCAGTTCCTCGAAGAGGCCATGGGACTGGTCCGCGCGGGCGAGACCAAGGTCTTCGAGAACTACGAGGTGCCCGACGAGGCCATCGGCTGCGGCTTCCACGAGGCGGTCCGCGGTGTCCTCTCGCACCACCTGGTGATCAAGGACAAGAAGATCGCCAACTACCACCCGTACCCGCCCACCCCGTGGAACGCCAGCCCCCGCGACATCTACGGCACCCCGGGTCCGTACGAGGACGCCGTCCAGGGCCAGCCCATCTTCGAGGAGAACGGGCCGGACGACTTCAAGGGCGTCGACATCATGCGCACGGTCCGCAGCTTCGACCCCTGTCTGCCCTGCGGTGTGCACATGTACGTCGGCAAGGGCAAGACGCTCACCACCCTGCACTCGCCGACGTACGGGGCGAACCATGGCTGAGGCCGGTGCCGCCCGGCTGGCGGACCCGGACGTGGAGGCCCGGCTCGCCCGGCTCGACGAGCTGCTGGCGGGCCTGGAGTCCGCGCCCGGCCCCACCACCCGGTCCGCGACCGAGGCGGTGGGACTGCTGACCGAGGTCTACGGCGAGGCGCTGGCCCGCGTCATGGACCACGCGGACGGTCAGCTGGCCGAGCGCCTGGCCGACGACGAGTTGCTGGGCCACCTGCTGGTCCTGCACGACGTCCATCCCGAGCCCGCCGAGCGCCGGGCGGCCCGCGCGGTCGAACGGCTGCGTCCCGCCGTACAGGAACGTGGCGGCGACGTGGAGTGGGCCGGCGTGGAGGGACAGGTGGCCCGGGTGCGCATGAAGGCGGGCGGCGGATGCGGCTCGGGTTGCGGTGCCGGGGCGCTGGACGTCACCGACGCGGTCCGCGAGGCGGTGCTTGCCGTGGCACCCGAGCTGACGGCCGTGGAGCCGCTCACCGCGGCTGCGCCCGCACCCCCGCCCGCGTTCGTCCCGCTCGCCACGCTGACGCACCGGGGCGCACGGTGACCACCGACGGGGCCCTGGCCCGCCTCATCCGTTCCTCGGCCGACCGCACGGCGGCGGCCGGGGTGGAGGCGTGTGACCTGTGCGCCGCGCCGGTGCCGGACGAGCACGCGCACCTGTACGACACCGGGCAGGACGAGGTGCGGTGCGTCTGCGGCCCCTGCTCGGTGCTGTTCGCCGGGGCCGGGGCGGGCGACGGCCACTACCGGCTGGTGCCCCGGCGTCGGATCAGGCTGCCCAAGGTCGACACGGCGGCGCTGGGCGTACCCGTCGGCCTGGTCTTCTTCGTGCCCCGGGCGGACGGCACCCTCACCGCGCAGGGCCCCAGCCCGGCCGGTGCCATGCGGTGGGAGGTGGAAGGGTCGGCCTGGCTCGGGCTCGCCGAGACGTGTCCGCAGCTCGCCACCGTGGAACCCGAGGTGGAGGCACTGCTGGTGAACACCGTCCACGGCCTCGACCACCACTGGATCGTGCCGATCGACGACTGCTACCGGATGGTCGCCGTCGTACGCCGGGAATGGCGCGGCCTGTCCGGCGGCGGGCAGGTCTGGCCGGCCGTCGAGCGGTTCTTCGAGGACCTCACCGAGCGGTCCTGAGCACGTACTCCGCAGGTCGGAGGCGAGGAAGGAGATCACCCCATGGGCAGCATCAGAGTGGGCCGGGCCCAGGCGAGGCCCGACACGCCGGCGCACGTGTCCGGCATGCACCAGGGCAACCGGGGGCGGTACAAGGACCAGAAGGGCCACCACGAGGACGGCACCGCCGACGCGCGCCGTTCCACCGGGATCCATTGGAAACGGCATGACGTGCTCGTGGAGACGATGCCGAACATCTCACCGGGATGAGAGACAGCAGGGAGTCGCCGCAATGAAGGTCCAACGAGCACAGTGGTCGACTGCCAAGGGCAGACGAGCCGGGATGAGCGGACAGCGGGTGCTGATGGCCGAGGCGGCCCTGGTGGGCAGCCTGGTCCTCGCCGTGCTGCTCAAGGAGTTGCCCAGCCTCCGGCGCGAGGCGCGGATCTGGCGGATGTCCGGCGGGTTCCGCGCCGGACGCCGCTACCCGTGAGCCGGTCGTGCACGAACTGTCGATCGCGACCGCGATCATCGAGCGGGCCGGTGAGCTGGCACGGGCGGACGGAACCGAGTCCGTCTCGGCGGTGACCGTCAGGGTCGGCGAGCTGGCGGGCGTCGTCCCCGACGCCCTGGATTTCGCCTTCGAGGTGGCCCGCGACGGGACCCCCCTCGCCGAGGCGCGGCTCGTGGTCGAGCAGATCCCCGCGCAGGCCTGGTGCGGCCCGTGCGCCGAGGAGTTCCCGGTGGGCATGCCCCCGTTCTTCTGGTGCCCGCGCTGCGACGTGCCCTCCACGGACCTGCGCAGCGGCCGGGAACTGGAGATCGCCGGGATCGAGCCGCCACCGGCCTCGGCATAGCGCGCGTGGGCCCCGCCGAACACGCTCGGCGGGGCCCACGCACGTCCGGACCCGATCAGCAGATCCGCGGCAACTGCTCACCCAGCGGCAGATCCACCACCCGGGTCCCGCCGAGCCCCGTCGCGACCACGACCATCCCGGGGTGGTCGGCGACGCACTCGCCGATCAGAGTGGCGCCGGCGCCCTGCGGGTGGGCGCGCATCGCAGCGAGTACGTCCTCCGCCTCCGACGGGGGCACGAAGGCGACCAGCCGGCCCTCGTTGGCGACGTAGAGCGGGTCGAGCCCCAGGAAGCCACAGGCGTTCGCCACCGCGTCCGGCACCGGAATGGCTCGCTCCCGCAGCCGGACACCGGTCCCGGAAGCGCGCGCGATCTCGTTCAGGGACGCGGCGAGGCCGCCCCTGGTGGGGTCGCGCAGCACATGGATGTCCTGGGTGACCGCCAGCATGGCCGCGACCAGACCGGCGAGCGGCGCGGTGTCGCTGGCCACCTCCACCCCGAACTCCAGCCCCTCCCGCACGCTCATGATCGCCACCCCGTGCAGGCCGATCGGCCCGCTGACGATGACGGCGTCACCGGGTCGTGCACGCTGGGGCCGGATGTCCACCCCGTCGGGCACGAGCCCCACGCCGGCGGTGGTGACGTACACGCCGTCGCCGTGCCCGGACTCCACCACCTTGGTGTCACCCGTGGCGATGGTGACCCCGGCGGCCTCGGCCGCCGCGCCCATGGCCCGCGCGATCCGCTCGACCACGGTGAGCTGCACGCCCTCCTCCAGCACGAAGGCGGCGGACAGATACGCGGGCCTGGCACCGCTCATCGCCAGGTCGTTGACGGTGCCGTTGACCGCGAGGTCGCCGAGGCTGCCGCCGGGGAAGAACAGCGGCCTGACCACGTAGGAGTCGGTGGAGAACGCCAGCCGGGCACCGCCCAGTTCGAGGACGGCGGAGTCCGCGAGCCCGGCCAGGGTGGCGTTGCCGTAGGCGGGGGTGAAGACCTGCTCCATCAGCTCCGCCGACAGCGCACCGCCGCCGCCGTGCCCCATCACCACGACCCCCTGGTCGCGCAGCGGGGCGGGGCAGGACCAGTTGGCCGGGTCGACCGTCTCGGCGAGTTGTTCAGGCAACGGGGTTCATCTCCTCCCGCGCGGCCCGGTCGGCCTGCGGAGTCGGGGCGTTCATGCGGCGGTACAGGTAGTAGGCCGCGCAGGCACCCTCGCTGGAGACCATGGTGGCGCCGAGCGGCGTGCGCGGAGTGCAGGTGGTGCCGAACGCGGCGCACTCGGTCGGCTTGATCAGACCCTGGAGGACCTCGCCGCTGCGACACTCGGCGGGCTCCTCGGTACGGATGCCGCTGACGTCGAAGCGCTGCTCCGCGTCGTAGGCCCGGAAGGCGTCCGTCAGCCGCCAGCCGCTCAGCGGGATGCGCCCGATGCCACGCCAGTTCCGGTCGGTCACCTCGAACACCTCCTCGATCATGCGCACGGCGGCCGGATTGCCCTCCTCGCGCACGGCACGCGGGTACGCGTTCTCCACCCGGTGCTCACCGCGCTCCAGCTGGCGCACCGCCAGGCGGATGCCCTCCAGGATGTCCAGCGGTTCGAAGCCGGTCACCACCATCGGAACGCCGAACCGCTCGGCGAGCCCCGGGTACTCGGCCGTCCCCATCACGCTGCACACATGCCCGGCGGCCAGGAACCCCTGCACCCGGCACTCGGGCGCCGTCATGATCGCCTCGATCGCCGGGGGCACCCGCACATGCGAAACCAGCAGACTGAAGTTGGTCAGGCCCAGACGACGCGCCTGGTGCACGGCCATCGCGTTGGCGGGGGCGGTGGTCTCGAAGCCGATGGCGAAGAACACCACCTCCCGGTCCGGGTTGCGGCGGGCCAGCTCCAGGGCGTCGAGCGGTGAGTAGACCACGCGTACGTCGCCGCCCTCGCCCTTGACCCGGAACAGGTCGCGGTCGGTGCCCGGCACCCGGAGCATGTCGCCGAAGGAGCAGAAGATCACGTCGGGCCGCGAGGCGATCTCCAGCGCCTTGTCGATGACCACCAGCGGCGTGACACAGACGGGGCAGCCGGGGCCGTGGATCAACTCCACCTTCTCGGGCAGCAGTTGGTCGATGCCGTGCCGGATGATCGAGTGGGTCTGCCCGCCGCACACCTCCATCAGGGCCCAGGGCCGGGTGGCGGTGGCGCGGATCTCGTCCAGCAGCCGCCGCGCGAGATCGGGGTCGTTGAACTCGTCGATGTACTTCACCGGGCCTCGCTCCCGCTGTCCTGGCGCTCCGTCACCGCGGTGCCGCCCGCCTCCTTGGCCGCCTGCTCCCAGGCGTCCCCGAACTCCTCCTCCAGCAGCCCCAGTTCCTCGAAGAGCTTCAGGGAGGCCAGCGCCGACTCCTCGTCCAGGCGCTGGAGCGCGAAGCCGACGTGCACGATGACGTACTCACCCACCCGCACGTCGCTCACGTACTCCAGACACGCCTCTTTCTGCACCCCACCGAAGTCGATCAGCCCGGTGAGCGGATCCGCGCTGTCGTCGATGGACACGACCTTGCCGGGCACTGCCAAGCACATGGGTCACTCCTTCTGTCGTTCGTGCGCCGCGACCACCAGCTGGCCGAGGGCCAACCCGCCGTCGTTCGGCGGGACTTCGCCGTGCCGGAGCACCGTGAGGCCGTCCCCGGTCAGCAGCCGCGTGCACTCCTCCTCCAGCAGCGCGTTGGCGAACACCCCGCCGCTGAGGGCGACGGTGGTCAGCCCGGTGTCCTCGCGTGCCCGCCGGCAGACCGCCCGGACGGCCCGCGCCACGCCGCGGTGGAAGCGCGCGGCGAGTACGGGAGCCGGGGTGCCGCGGCGCAGATCGGTGAGCAGCGCGCCGAGCACGGGCGCCGGGTCGTAGGCGCCGCCGGCGAGTCCGAAGGCGTAGGCCGAGGTGTCGGCGTCCCAGCCCGCAGCGGCGGCGGACTCCAGCTCCATGGCGGCCTGCGCCTCGTACCGCGCGCGATGACAGACGCCGACGAGGGACGACACCGCGTCGAAGAGCCGGCCCATGCTGGAGGTCGCCACACAGGCCACACCACGCGTCAACTGGCGCTTCAGCATGGCCAGTTCGTCGGGAGCGCAGGTGGCCACGCTGGGCAGGTCCGCGTCCCATCGCAGGCCTGCCGCCCACAGCCGCGCCAGCGCCAGGCGGCACGGGTTGGCCACGCCCGCGTCACCACCGGGGAGCGGGGCGGGGGTGAGGTGGCCGAACCGCCGGAAGCCGTTGTAGTCGGCGAGCAGGATCTCGCCGCCCCAGACGGCGCCGTCGTCGCCGTAGCCCGTGCCGTCGAAGGCGACGCCGATCACGGGGGCGGTGCCGTCGAGGCCGTGCTCGGCCATCGCCGAGGCGATGTGCGCGTGGTGATGCTGGACGAACACCGGTGCATGTACGGGCAGTTGGGCGGCCCGCTGCCGGGCCCAGCGCGACGAGTGGTATCCCGGGTGCCGGTCGGCGGCGACCAGCTCCGGGCTGACGCCGGTCAGGGACCGCAGCTGCGACTCCGCCCGCCGGGCCGCCTCCAGGGTGGCCAGCTCGCCCATGTCGCCGATGTGCGGGCCGAACCAGGCGTGCTCGCCCTCACCGAGGCACAGCGCGTTCTTCAGATCGCCGCCCACGGCGAGCGCGGGCCGCACCGCGACCGGCAGACGCAGCGGACGGGGTGCGTAGCCCCGGGACCGGCGCAGCACCTGCTCCGTGCCGTCGGGGCGTACCCGCAGCAGGGAGTCGTCGCACGGCGACGCGATGGGCCGGTCGTGGGCCAGCCAGGCGTCGGCGAGACCGGCCAGCCGGGTCAGGGCCTCGTCGTCGTCCGTGACGATCGGCTCCCCCGAGCGGTTGCCGCTCGTCATGACCAGCACCCGCGGTCCCGGCGGATCGCCGGGCAGGCCGAACAGCAGGGCGTGTACGGGGGTGTAGGGCAGCATCACGCCGACGTGCGGGCTGCCGGGGCAGACGCCGGGGGCGAGGGTGTCGTGCTCCGAGCGCCGGCGCAGCAGGACGATGGGGCGCCGGGGGCTGGTGAGGGCGGCCGTCTCGGGCGCGGACGGCACGGCGATCCGCCGCACGACGTCGAGGTCCGCGCACATCACCGCGAACGGCTTGCCGCCGCGTGCCTTGCGGGTGCGCAGCGTGTCGACCGCCCGTGCGTCCGTGGCGTCGCACGCCAGGTGATAGCCGCCGAGGCCCTTCACGGCGACGATCCCCCCGGCGGAGAGCAGCGTCCGTGCCGTCTCCAGGGCATCGGCGTCCCGCGCGGGCCTGACACCGCTCCCGGCAGCGGGCACCAGGCGCAGCCGAGGGCCGCAGTCGGGGCAGGCCACGGGCTGGGCGTGGAAGCGGCGGTCGGCGGGATCGCCGTACTCCCGGGCGCAGTCGGGACACATCGGGAAGCCGGCCATGGTCGTGACCGCCCGGTCGTACGGCATGCCCGTGGCGATGGTGAAGCGCGGCCCGCAGTGCGTGCAGGTGACGAACGGGTGCCGGTGGCGGCGGTCGGCCGGGTCGGCCAGCTCCCGCAGGCAGTCGGCGCAGGTCGCCGTGTCCGGCGGCAGGAGCGTGCGGCCGGGGGAGCGGTCGGTGGAGCGGATGGTGAAGGCGTCGTCGGCACCGGTGACGGGCAGGTCCTCGAACCCGACGGCGGTGACGGAGGCCAGCGGCGGGGGCTGGACGGCCAGCCTCTCGCAGAAGTCGACGACACCGTCCGGCGGGCCCTCCACCTCGATCAGGACACCGCCGGCCGTGTTGCTCACGAACCCCGCCAGCGCGAGATCGGAGGCCAGGCGGTGTACGTACGGGCGGAAACCCACGCCCTGCACCGTGCCGCGCACGGTGACGCGGCGGCGTACCGCCTGTGCGGCGGGCGCCGTCACGAGACGCGGCCGGCCGTGAGGCCGGAAGCGGCGTCCTCATGCGTGTGGCTGTGGCTGTGGCTGTGGGTGTGGGGTCGGGGCGCCAGCGGAGGCCGGTGGACCGCGGCCCCGTCCCGCACCGCGAGCACCCGATCCAGGAGGGTGTCGACTCCGTCACCGGTCCGGGCGCAGGAGAACATGAGCTCCACGCCGGGATTGACCCGCTGGATGTTGGCGGCGAAGGCGGCCTGGTCGAAGCCGGCGGGCCCGGCCAGGTCGGTCTTGGTGAGCACCACCAGATGGGCGGAGCCGAAGGCCGTGGGGTACTTCAGCGGCTTGTCCTCGCCCTCTGTCACCGCCATGAGCACGATCCGCAGGTTCTCGCCGAGGTCGTAGGAGGCCGGGCAGACGAGGTTGCCGACGTTCTCCACGAACAGCAGCGAGGTGCCCTCCGGCAGCCAGCTCTCCACATGCCCGCGCAGCTGCCGGGCCTCCAGATGGCACAGCCCGTCGGTCAGCAGCTGCTTCACCGGCGCTCCCGAACGGGCGAGCCGGTGGGCGTCGTTGTCGGTCGCCAGGTCGGCGGTGAGCGCGGCCACGGGGATGCCCCGCTCCACGGCCCTGGCCAGTACCCGCCCGAGCAGTTCCGTCTTGCCGCTGCCCGGGCTGGACAGCAGGTTGGCCACGCTCACACCACGCCGGGCCAGTTCCTCGCGCAGGCTCGCGGCCAGATCGTCGTTCTTCGCCAGGACGGCCTGAGTGACCTCGTCCACGGAATCGCACATGCGCGCTGCTCCCAGCGGGGGATCGGGGGTTCGGACCGCTATCGATCCTCCGCGCCCTCGGCCACCAGGCGCGGGAGACCGGCCGCGCACGGGTCCGTGGATTCCTCCGGGCGGCTCAACGGGGGCGTGGCCGCCGGGTCGGCGAGCAGCACCGGCACCATCGTGTGCAGAGCGGCGACGGCCCGTCCGACGGCATCGCGCACGGTCGCGCTGATGCCCGGCGCGATGTCCTCGTCGCCGCGCGGCCGCAGCTCGGGCTCGCAGGCGAGGACGAGGACGCGTGGGAGCGGTTCGTCGCCCAGGTGGGTGGCCAGCGCCAGGACCTTCGCCGGGTCCATGCCGTGCGCCTCGGGAACGGGCCCGCCTGCGCTGCCGTCGGGAAGCTGCGGTTCGATCAGCGACAGGGTGCCCGGCTCGTGTCCCCGTACGGACGCGTCGACCAGCACAGCCGTGTCGTAGCCGTCGAGCAGCTCGTACGCCAGGTCCATGCCGCGGATGCCGAAGTCCCGTACCCGTACCTCGGGCGGCAGCGGGCGCCCGTCCAGGGCGCGGATCACCTCGGGGCCGAAGGCGTCGTCCGCGAGGAAGATGTTGCCGACGCTGGCCACCAGCAGACGGGTGCTCATCGCGCGCCCCCGGTGGTCAGCGGGTTGGCGGAGCCGCTCGGCTGCTTGCGGACGAAGGCCGAGCGCAGGGCGTGGTACGGGGCACGCGAGTCGAAGAAGATGGCGCGCATGCGGGCGAGTTCGTCCCGCCGGTACTCGCCGAGCGGTCGCCGCGCCTCGTCCGCCCGCCGTGCCGCGGCCTTCGCGGCGGTCCGTGCCGTGAGGTCCGGGGCCTCGGCGAGGGCGGCGGCCAAGTGCTCGACCTCCCCGGTGAAGTCCCGTGCCGGGACCGGCACCAGACGGTCCACCAGCCCGATCCGTGCGGCCGCCGCCGCGCTCACCGGCAGCGCCTCGGTCGTGAGCCGCGCGGCCGTCTCGGCTCCGGCGCGGCGCGGCAGCGTGTACGTCCAGTACTCGGACCCGTAGAGGCCCATGCGCCGGTAGTGCGGGTTGAGGACGCTGCCTGTGCGGCACCAGACCTGATCGGCGGCCAGGGCGAGCATCACGCCGCCTGCGGCCGCGTTGCCGCCGACGGCGGCAACCACCAGTCGGTCCGTCGTCCGCAGCACCGCCTCGACCAGGTCGTTCATGGCGTTGAGGTTGGCCCACGACTCGCCCGCAGGGTCGGCCGATGCCTCGATGACGTTCAGATGGATGCCGTTGGAGAAGAAGTCGCGGGCTCCGCCGAGCACCAGCACCGAGGTGGGGCGGGTGAGCGCGCGCCGGTAGGCGGCGAGCAGCCTGCGGCACTGGTCGGTGCTCATCGCCCCGCCCGGGAAGGAGAAGGACAGGAAGCCGACGTCGCCGTGCTGCCGGTAGCGGATGTCGGTCCAGGTGGTGCGCTCCGGGGGCAGTTCGAGCGGGGCGGCTTCCTCCGGCAGCCAGTGCGGGCCGCCGTCATGGCGTGGCGTTCCCTGACCGGTGCCGGGCGGGGCCGGGAATCCGGCGAGCACCGAGGCCGCGGGGCGGCGGAACGGCGCCGGGTCGCCGGAGTTCTTGCGGGGGCGCAGCTCCGGGATCCACACCGCGCCGTCCCGGGTGGCCCGGCAGACCGCGCCGGACCGCGTCGCGAGCAATGCGCCGGGGCGCCCGCGCAGCCGGTCCTCGCCGTGCCCGCCGTGCAGGAACACCTCCCGGCCGCACAGCTCGTCCAGGACACCCGGCTGCGAGTCGGCCCCACGGAGCTTGCGCAGCACCGTCGCGGTGCTGTCGTTCTCCCAGTCGATTCGTCGCCGCTCCTGGCGGAGGAAGTCGCGCCACACCACGGCAATCGCGGGATCGCTCTGAGCCTTCGGCTTGAACGATCCGTCGGCGAACCGTTTCACCGCCAGCAGGACGGCGGCCGAGGCGGCGTCGGAGACCTCGTTGCGGTACAGGTCGCTCTTGCCGACCGGCGGCACCGGGAAGGAGCCGTCCGCCCAGATGTCGCCCGCGTCCATCGCCGCCTCGGCCTGAAGCACCGTCACGCCCCAGCGCGGCGCTGCCTCGGCGATCGACCAGTCGAGGGAGGACGGGCCGCGGTCGCCGGGTGGGCCCGGGTGCACGATCAGACAGGTGTGCTCCTGCCACACGTCCTCCGGCAGCGCCGTCTTCAGCATCGGCGCGATGATCAGCTCCGGACGCGTTTCGCGTACGGCGGCCCGGACCGCTTCGGGTCCGTGCGAGGCGAGTACGACCTCAACCCGGTGTCCCCGCTCGGACAGTTCGGCGTACACACGCTGGGACAGGCTGTTGAACGCGCTGGCGACGAGCAAGATGTCCATGGCATGGCATGTTCGCCGGTCGGGGGAGGGCCGCGAAGGACCACGGCGGCGTTTCGCGAGTCGCCGCCGGTTCCCGTCCGCCATCCGGATCGCATTCCCGGCCGGGTCGCGCGGCTGCCCGGCGTCGCCCGCCTAGCCGAACGGAGTGGTCTCCAGCAGCTCGCCGGCCATCCGCCGAGCGGGCCGCTCGGTGTGCTCGGCGACGCGCCGGAAGGTCTCCTGGGCGGCGCGGGCCGGCCACTCGGGGGGAAGGTGCCGGGCGGGCAGCCTCGGGTCCGTGCGGATGGTCCAGAGCCATTCGCTGACAAGCCGCAGCCGGGTTCCGATCGGGTCGTCCCCCGGCCCGGCGTCGAGGTGAGCCGTCCACCGCTTGTCGAAGGTGACGTAACGAGCGGCGATGCTCTCCAGGTCCCAGGTGCCGTGGATCATCTGCGCGATGTCGGTGCTGTCGTCCGCCAGGGCGTGGAAGATCTTGACGTGGTCGGCCAGCTCGAGCTCCGAGACCACGGCGGCGACGTCGACCTTCCCGGGGGCGATCCACAGCCCGCTGTACAGCGCGCCGAATCCGGACCAGGCCAGCCGGGAGCGCAGGTCGTGGCGCCTGCGCTTCCAGGAGTCGGGGAGGGAGAAGCCGAGCAGGGTCCAGGAGCCGTCCCAGTCGTCGTTGACCGCGCCCTGCCGCCAGATGCGGGTACGGCCGTCCTCGAGGACGCGCGTCGCCTGCGGGGTCAGACCGAAGAACATCTTGCGGCCCTCGCGCCGGCGCCGCAGCAGACCGCGGTTGACCATGCGGGTGAGCGTGGAGCGAACGGCCTGTTCACCGACCCCGACGCGGCCGAGCACCTCGATGATGCTGCCCGAGTAGACGCACAGGTCGCCTTCCTCCAGAACGTGATTGCCGAAGAAGGCGAGCATGAGCGACTGCGGGCGCGGCTGCGGGCCCTCCGAGGTGACCGGGGTGTCCAGGATGTCGTCGTCCTCCACGGTGCACAGCGTACGACCGCCCACCGACAGCGCGGCGGGCGGTCGTACGGCATCACCGCCCGTCGGCGGGGTGGGCAAGGTCGTAGGGGCGCGGGTACGGGGCCGGTCGGTACGGCACGTAGCGCGTCGGCGTGGTCGGATCGGCCGCCGTGGCACGGGAGTTGAGGGACTTCGGGTCGGTGCCGACCCAGCTGCCGGCCGTGAGGCGGTCCTCCAGGGTGTGCAGGGCGGCGAGCTGTTCGGCGGGGCTGAAGGTGCAGTGGCCGGCGTTGTCGGTGTACGCCTGCCGCAGCCGGGACGCCGACCCGGCGGCGGTGACGGCCCGCTTCAGAGCGTTCTCCGTCTGGACGGGGACGAGGGCGTCGCCGATGGTGTGGACCGACAGCTGCGGCTTGGCAAGCTTGCCGGTGAAGGAGCTGGTGCCGCTCATCCACGCCACGGCGTTCGGGTCGGCGCCGATGCGCGGGGCGCGGTTGAGGGTGGCGAGATCGGCGCGCAGGGACAGGCCGGCCTTCCGGTACAGCTCGGTGACCTCCTTGCGGACGGAGGACCGGCCGAGCAGCTTCGCGTAGTCGACGCCGGTGTTCCACGACATGTTGCCGCCTGCCCGCGCCTCCGCCTCCTGCCGCCGGTTGAAGGCGGCGATCTGCAGCAGGCCCTTGACCGCCTCGTACTGGTTGGCCTGCTGGGCTGCCCAGTCGGTCGCGGCCGGCCGGGGCTGCGTGGGCTGGTTCCAGACGGGGATGTTGTGCAGGGCGGCGGCGAGGGCGATCCTGGCCCGCCCTACGGCCGTCGTCTGTGCCGAGTCGACCACGGAGGTCAGGGTGTCGGCCGCGTCGTCGGCGGCAGCCTGTTCGGCGATGTTCACCAGTGGGACGTCGGTGCCGGGCGCGAGGAGCGTTTTGATCGCGAAGACGGGATCGAGGGTGTTGTTCCAGTTGGCCACTCCGCCGTGGACCAGGCCGCACAGCGAGATCGAACCGTCGATCCGCTCCGGATGCCGCTCGGCGATGGCGGTGGTGACGAGCCCGCCGTACGACCGCCCCCAGGCGATGGTGCGGGAGGCCGTCCCGAAGCGGTCGGTGAAGGCGGTGAGGGTGGCGAGCTGATCGGGAACCGCGTCCGTCACAGCCCAGCCGGTGGTGGCGTAGGAGGAGCCGGCGAGGGCGTATCCGTTCCTGAGGAGCAGAGCCTTGGTGGCGTCGTCCGGGGCGTCCTGGGCGGGGTTGGCGGGGCCGGTCGCGTAGCCGTGGCTGAACAGCAGGACGGTGCCGTTCCAGTGGGCGGGCATGTCCATCATGTACGTGGCGCCCGAGGGGAGTCGGCCGTCGACGTGGGTCGTGTCGGAGGCGGCGACGGCGGTCGTGGCGGGCAGCGCGCCGACGGCGAGCAGGAGGGCGGCCGCACCGGCGATGCGGCTACGGCGGCGGGGCCGGCGTACGTGCGGTGGCGGGGGCGCGGTGGTGCTCATCACGCGGAGATCCCCTCCGTCCGGCGGGAGTTGGGACGTTCGGGCGCCGAGCCGGACAGGGACGTGCGGTTGGTCTCGCGCACGAACCAGACGGTCAGCGCCGTGATGAGCGAGCCCCCGCAGATCAGCAGGGCGACGGGGGTGCCGTTGCCGCCGGCGGCCACCAGACTTCCGGCGAGCATCGGGGAGAAGCCGGCGCCGATCAGGGTGGCGCCCTGGTAGCCGAGGGAGGCTCCGGTGTAGCGGACCCGGGTGCCGAACATCTCCGTGAGCAGGGCGCCCAGCGGGCCGTACATCACGGACTGGGCGATGCCGTGGCCGAGGACGACGGCGAGGATCAGCAGCCCGGGCGACTTCGAGTCGACCAGGGCGAGGACGGGGAAGGCGAGCGCGGCCGAGGTGAGGGCTCCGGCGAGGACGACCGGGCGGCGGCCGACGCGGTCGGACAGCGCTGAGGCGCAGGGCAGGACGACCAGGGCGACGCAGGCTGACACCGTGAGCGCGGTGAGCACCTGCGGGCGGGCGTATCCGATGCCGGTGGCGTACGCGATCAGATAACTGGTCAGCAGGGACTGGGCGGTGAAGGCGCCGATGCCGACACAGCAGGCGAGCAGCAGCGGCCGGGGACGCCGCAGTACGTCGACGATCGGCAGCCGCGCCTCGGTGCGCTCCTTCTTCACCTCGGCGAAGAGCGGGCTCTCGACCACCTTCAGCCGGACGAAGAGGCCGACGCCGAGCAGCACCACGCTCAGCAGGAACGGCACGCGCCAGCCCCAGGCCGTGAACTGGTCCCTGGGCATGGCGACCACGAAGGTGACGACGAGCGAGGAGAGCAGGGAGCCGAGCGGGGCTCCCATCTGCGTGAAGCTCGACCACAGGCCGCGGCGGCGCTCCCCGGCGTGCTCGACGACCATGAGCGTGGCGCCGCCCCACTCACCGCCGATGGCGATGCCCTGGACGACACGCAGGGCGATCAGCAGGACCGGCGCCCAGACGCCGATCGTGCCGTAGGTGGGCAGCAGGCCGATGAGGAAGCTGGCGCCGCCCATCAGGCCCATCGTGAGCAGCAGCATGGACTTGCGGCCGAGCCGGTCACCGAAGTGCCCGAAGACGATGCCGCCGAGCGGACGGGCGACATAGCCGGCGGCGAACGTGCCGAACGCGGCGATGGTGCCGACAGCCGGGTCGGCGCCCGGGAAGAACAGCTCGCCGAAGACCAGGGCGGCGACCGTGCCGTAGACGAGGAAGTCGTAGAACTCCACGGCGGTACCGAGCAGCCCGGAAAGGGCGACCCTGCGCAGCTGCCGGGCGCTTTCGGGGTTCGGGTTCGGGGACGGGGGTGGTGACGGTGATGCGACGGGGGACGGGGGCATCGCGGTCTCCCTTGACGGGGGAAGGACACCGCGAAGGTAGGCTCTATACTTACCGCCGTCAATAAAGTGCACAACATTAGCGCCTATGGGTGCCGTGCGGGTCGGTCGTGATCGCCGAACGGCGCGTTCGTCCGGGGACGGCGAAGGGGCTGCGGCGGCTACCGGGCGGTGAGCGCCGCCGCCTCCGTGGGCCGTTTCTGCCAGGCGCCGGTCGACCTCAGCCTCAAGGGGCAGGAGGCAAAGACGGCCTGGCGCCTCGAGGAGGGGAGAACTGCAGCGCTACGGCTCGTATCCCGTCTCAGTGCCAGCCGAAGCGGCGGTCCACCACCGCTGCGAACTCCTCCAGGGTCAGCACGGAGTCCCCGTTCTGGTCGGCTGCGTCGAACAGAGCGGACGAGGCGTACTCGTCTCCCAGTGCCCAGGTCGGCAGATCTCCAGAAGCGGCCAGGGACGGGCCCTTGCTGCGCAGGGCGATGATCACCTCTTCGCGGGTCAGGGTCCCGTTCTCGTCGAGGTCGAGTGCCTCGAACAGCTTCCGGGCCTTTTCGCTCATCGTGTCACCCTCGTTCCTGTCGTCGGCATCGGGCCGACCCACCCCGTTACCAGATGAGAACGCCTTTTCCCCCGCTCGGGTTCCCTTTTCAGCGACGAGTGCGAGTGCGGGCGATCAGCCACATCAGATACGGCGCTCCGACGGCCGCCGTGAGGACGCCCACCGGCAGCTCTACCGGGGAGAACATCCGGCGGGCCAGTACGTCCGCGACGAGCACGATCGTGGCGCCGGCCAGGGCGGAGGAGAGCAGCGGGATCTGGGCGGTGCGGGTCAGCCGGTGGGCGATCTGCGGGGCGAGCAGCGCCACGAAGTCGACCGGGCCGGCGGCGCCGGTCGCCACGGAGGCCAGCACCACGCCGAGCGCGGTCAGACCCAGCCGGACCGGACCGAGCCGCACGCCCAGCGCGGTCGCCGTGCTGTCGTCCAGGGACACCATGCGCTGCGCGTGCGCCGCCCACAGCAGCGCCGGGACCAGGGCCAGCAGGATCCAGGCGAGCGGCGCGGCCTGGTCATAGCCCCGGCCGTTGAGCGAGCCGGTCAGCCACACCTTGGCCTGCTGGGCGACCAGATAGTCGCCCTTGGTGAGAAACAGCCTGGTCAGCGAGCCGAGCGCGATGGACACGCCGATTCCGACGAGCACGAAGCGCGTCGCGTGCAGACCACCCCGCCAGGCGAAGGCATAGACGAGCGCGGCGGCCGAGAGCCCGCCCAGGACCGAGACGTACGGCAGGACGGTGTACGACGTGAGCCCGAAGGTCATCGCGGTCACCGTCGCCGCGCCCGCGCCGTGCGTGACGCCGATGACGTCCGGACTGGCGAGCGAGTTGCGGGCGACGGTCTGGACCAGTGCGCCGGAGACGCCGAACGCCGCGCCGACCAGCAGACCCGTCACCAGGCGGGGCAGGCGCAGCGTGCCGACGACGAGTTCGTCGGGGCTCGGCTGCCCGAGCAGCACCCGCACGACCTCCGTCGGCGAGACGTACGACTCGCCGACGCACAGGGACACGACGACCGTCACCGCGAGCACGGCCGCCAGCAGCACCGCGACCGCACACGCCCGGCGGTGCAGCAGGAAGCTGTTGTCCCGCACGCGGACAACGGTGTAGCCGGAGGGACGGAGGCGACGAGACGCGGCGGCGGTGCGATCGAGGGGCTGAGTCACGCCGGCACCGTTGCCTTCCTGCGTACCAGCGCGACCAGGAACGGCACGCCGAGCAACGCGGTCATCACGGCCACCGGCACCTCCGAGGGCGCGAAGAGGACACGGCCGAGCACGTCCGACACGAGGATCACCGTGGGGCCCAGCAGCGCGGACAGGATCAGCACCCACCGGTGGTCGGCGCCCACCAGCGCCCGCGCGATGTGCGGGACGGCGAGCCCGACGAACGCGATCGGACCGGCGACCGCGACGGCGACCCCGGTCAGCACGGTCGCGGCGAGCGCGCCGACGGCCCGCAGGAGCGCGACCCGGTGGCCGAGCCCTCTGGCCACGTCGTCGCCGAGAGCCAGGGCGTCCAGCCCCCGCGCCACGACGGCGACCAGCAGCAGCCCGACGAGGACGAACGGCCAGGTCTGCGCGACGACGTCACCGTCCCGGCCGCCGATCGAGCCGACGTCCCAGAAGCGGAACTCGTCGAGGGCGCGGGCGTCGGTGGTGACGATGGCGGACACCACGGAGGCGATGAAGGCGTTCATCGCGGCCCCGGCCAGCGCCAGTTTGACCGGCGAGGCACCGCCGCGTCCGCTGCCCGCCACCGCATACGCGGCCACCGCGGCCAGTCCCGCACCGGCGAACGCGAACCACACGTAACCGGCCGGCGAGTGCACCCCGAGGAACGCGATCGCGCAGACGACACCCAGCGAGGCCCCCTGGCTGACGCCGAGAACGCCGGGCTCGGCGATCGGGTTGCGGGTGATGCCCTGCATGACGACCCCGGCCACCGCGAGGGCGAGCCCGACCAGCACGCCGATGACCGTGCGGGGAACCCGCAGCGCCCGCACGACCTGTGCGTTGTCGCTGGTGCCGCCGTGCAGGAGGGCGTCGAACACCTGGGCCGGCGGGATCTGCCGGCTGCCGAGCGCGAGGCTCAGCAGGGCCGCGACCAGCAGCAGGAGCATGCCCGCGACCGTCCAGGCGATACGACGCCGGGTGGCACGGGACATGCGGTTCCTCTTGCTGTTTGCTCTTGCCGTGTGGCAGCCGGATCCCCTGTACGAGGGCCTTACTTGGTGAGGTACTTCTCCAGGTCCGTGAGGACCTCGTCGGCCGCGGTGACGCCCAGACCCAGGTACCAGGTCTCGTCGGGGACGTCGTACGCGTGCCCGGCCTTGACCGCCTTCAGGTTCTTCCACAGCGGGTTGTCCTGCGCGCGGGACTTGTCGGTGGCCTTCGCGTCGCCGTACACGCCGGTGAAGATGTAGTCCGCGTCGGCCTGGTCGATGTTCTCGGCGCTGACCTCGGCGGCCAGGTCCTCGATGTCCTGGTTCTTCGGGCGCGGGATGCCGGCGTCCTTGAGGATGGTGCCGATGAACGAGGCGTTGGCGTACAGCCGGATCACACCGTCGGGCAGGTAACGCACCATCGACACGATCGGCTTGTCGGCGCCCAGCTCGGCGTCGAGCGCGTCGACCTTCTTGTCGTAGGCGGCGAGCTTCGCCTTGGCGTCGGCGGTCTTGTCCAGGGCCGCGGCGTTCAGAAGGTAGTTCTCCTTCCATGTGAAGCCGGGGCGGATGGAGAAGACGGTGGGCGCGATCTTCGACAGCTCGTCGTACTTGTCCGCGGCGCGCAGCTGGCTGCCGAGGATCAGGTCCGGCTTGAGGCCGGCGATCGCCTCCAGGTTGAGGTTGTTGATCGTGCCGACGTTCTTGGGGGTGCCGGCGTCCTTCTTCAGGTAGGAAGGCAGTTCGGGGGAGCCCTCGGTGGGGGCGAGGCCGACCGGCTTGATGCCGAGCGAGACGACGTTGTCGAGCTCGCCGACGTCCAGGACCACCACACGTTTGGGCGGGGAGTCGATGACCGTCTCGCCCATGGCGTGCTCGATGGTGCGCGGCCACTGGCCCGGCTTGGCGTCGGTGCCCATCGCGGCGGTCTTCTCTGCGGCGGACGCGAAGTCCTTGCCGCCCTTGGCCACGTCCTTCTTGTTGCCGGACCCGGCCGCGGAACCCGCGCTGTCCGAGCCGTCGTTGGAGCCGCCACAGGCCGCGAGGGACAGTGCGGCGGCGACGGCAAGAGCGACGGCGGCTGTGCCGCGGCGCCGGTGAAGCATGACAGGGCTCCCTCATGGTGCACAGGTGGCCATCGATTAGGCCAGGCTCACCTTATCCGCACGGTCCGTGTGCCGTACACGAGGGCTGTGTGGTCCCTGTCACGGTCCTGTGCTGTGCACGTGGGGCATCCTTGGCGCCCTGACCTGCCAGGACGCCAAGGATTGCGAGCGCGTGGCGGTCAGGCCGGCGAGCAGGCGGAGTCGTTCAGCGTGAAGGCGGCCGGGCTCGGGTTGGCGCTGCCCTTCGTGGCCGTGAAGCCGAGGGTGACCGAACCGGCCGGGGCGATCGACGCCGTGTACGACACGGATGTGACGCTCACGTCGGTGCCGCTCTGGGTCGCGGTGCCGCCCCACAGATTGCTGACGTGTTGGCTGTCCGGGAAGGTCCAGCGCAGCGTCCAGCCGTTGACGGCCGAGCTGCCGGTGTTGCGGATGACGATCTCGGCCTGGAAGCCGCCGGGCCACTCGTTCGCCACCCGGTAGGCGACAGCGCATGTCGCCGACGAGCCGGCGGACGACGTCGTGACCGCCACCGTGCCCGAGCGCTGCGAGCGGTTGCCCGCCGCGTCGCGCGCGTAGACGGCGAAGGCGTAGGCGGTCGCCGGGGCGAGGCCGGTGACCGTGGCGGAGGTGCCGGTCGTCGCGGTGGCGGCGGTCTCGGTCCCGCCGCCGATGCGGACGACGTCGTAGCCCGTCACGCCGTTCGCGTCGGTGGAGGCGGTCCAGTTCAGGGCGACGGACGAGGACGTCACGGGGGAGGCGGTCGGCGTCCCGGGGACGGTCGGGGGAGTGGTGTCGCCCCCCGAAGAGGAGTAGACGGTGGCTTCCTCGGCCGTGGCGGCGATGCCGTTCGCGCCGTTGAAGAGGCGTTGCCCCCACGAAGTCAGCTGGTTCGGGTCGAAGCCTCTGACCATGTCCAGGTACTCGACCCCGCCGCCGTTGCCGCTCCAGGACCAGCCCAGATAGCCGAGGCCGAGCTGCTGGGTGACCGCGAGGATGGTGTCCTCGTCGGGGTTGCCGTCCGAGTGGTCATGGCCGAACTCGCCCACCACGATGGGGAGTTCGGCCGTGACGAAGCGGTTCAGATAGTCGCTGATCTCGGCGGCCGTGTCGAAGACGCCGTACATGTGGATGGAGAAGACCGTGTTGGCGTCCGGGTCGGCGGCGAAGACCGAGGCGGCGTTGTCGCGCATCGTGAACGCCCAGTCCTGGCCCCAATTGGGTGCGTCGACCATGAGGGTGTGCCGGAAACCGGCGGTGCGCAGTTTCTGGATGGCCGCCTTGGTGTCGGCCGTCCACGCCGTGTAATTCGTGTTGCCGTACGGCTCGTTGCCGATGTTGACGACGACGTAGTCCTCCTGGCCGAGTAACGCGCCCTGCACGCCGATCCAGTAGTCGGCGGCCCGGGAGAGCGTGACGGCGCCGCTCTGTTCGCCGTAGCCCGTGGTGTCGTGGACCTCCAGGACGCAGATGAGCCGGTTCTGCTTGCACTGGGCGACGACGTTCGCCACGTCTGCGGTGTCGTTGCGGGTCCAGCGGTCGCCGCTGGAGAGGACCACCCGCACCGTGTTCGCGCCCTTGGCCTTGATGTGGGCGAGGGAGCTGATGCGGTCCGGATACCAGGTGTGGGCATGGTTGACGCCCCGCATGACGAAGTCGTTCCCGTTCGCCTCCAGCAGCCGGCCGTTCGCGACCCGGAAGCCCGGCGGCGCGGCATGAGCCGGCGTGACGACGGCAAGCAGCGGGAGAAGAAGTCCCAGCAGGGCTGCGGCCACGGCGACCGGCCGTGGGACGGCGGGGAGGCGGAATCTCATGGCGGCTCCAAGAGAGGGGAGTTGGGGGTGGGGGAGTGTCAGGTGTGGCCCTCGCCGCCGTGCCGTCGGCGGCGGTGCTGAGGGTGCCGTGCGAAGTGGGAGCGCTCCCATGAACCATCAAGCCACTGTTGTCATTGACGCGTCAAGGGGCGGGAAGTACGGCTGCGATGCTGTCATGGAGAGCACCGACCGAGGAGGCGCCCATGCCCGAGCCGTCCGTCCTTGCCGCGCTGGTGTCCGGGTTGCGGGGTGGATCGATCGAAGTCGTCGACCTCACCTCGCCCCTGTCGTCGACGACACCGGTGATCCAACTACCGCCCCAGTTCGGGCAGACCGCCGTCTTCGAGCTGGAGGAGATCAGCCGGTACGACGACCGGGGCCCCGCCTGGTACTGGAACAACTTCCGCAGCGGCGAGCACACCGGCACCCACTTCGACGCCCCCAACCACTGGGTCACCGGCAAGGACCTTGCCGACGTGGCCTCGGTTCCGGCCGGCAAGCTGATCGCACCGGCGGTGGTCCTGGACTTCACCGCCGAGGTGGCCAAGAACCCCGACTTCCTGGTCGAGGTCGACCACGTGAAGGCCTGGGAAGCCGAGAACGGCCCGTTGCCCGACGGCGGTTGGCTGCTGCTGCGCACCGGCTGGGATGCCCGGTCGCACTCCCAGGAAGCGTTCCTCAACGCCGACGAGAACGGCCCGCACACCCCCGGTCTGTCGGTGGAGTGCGCCCGTTGGGTGGCCGAGGAGTCGCCGGTGATCGGCCTCGGAGTAGAGACGGTGGGCACGGATGCCGGGGGCGCGCACTCGTTCGAGCCCGCCTTTCCGTGCCACTCCTACCTCATGGGCAGCGGCAAGTACGGTCTGACGCAGTTGCAGAACCTCGCCGCGCTGCCTCCGACCGGTGCCCTCGTCATCGCAGGACCGCTGCCCATCGTCGCCGGCTCCGGGGCTCCGGCACGGGTGCTGGCCCTGGTGGAGCGCGCATGAACGTCGCGGAAGCGGTCGGCCGGGCGCTGTGCGCGGCCGGGGTCGGCCAGGTCTTCGGGGTGGTCGGATCGGGCAACTTCCATGTGACGAACGCGATGGTCGCGGCAGGTGCGCGGTTCGTCGCCGCACGCCACGAGGGCGGCGCGGCGACGATGGCCGACGCGTACGCCCGGACCAGCGGCACGGTCGCCGTGGTGAGTGTCCATCAGGGGCCCGGCCTGACCAACGCGATGACGGGAATCGCGGAGGCGGCGAAGAGCCGTACGCCGCTCGTCGTCCTGGCCGCCGAGGTGACCGAGCCCCGGTCCAACTTCTATGTCGACCAAGAGGCGTTGGCCCGCGCGGTGGGCGCGATCACGGTTCGGGTCACGTCGGCGGAGGAAGCGGTCGAGCAGGCGTGCGCGGCGGTACGGCTGGCGGTGGGGGAGCGGCGTACCGTCCTGCTCAACCTTCCGCTGCCGGTGCAGGCGCTGGAGGTGCCCGACGGTGCCCTCGCTCAGGCGGCACCCCCGCCGCAGCGGGCCGCGGTCGAACCGGAGGCCGACGAGGTGGCCGCCTTGTCCCGGCTGCTCGGGCAGGCCCGGCGGCCCGTCTTCGTGGCCGGCCGGGGGGCACGCGGGCCGGGCTGTAGCGAGGCCCTGGAGGCGGTCGCCGAACGGCACGGCGCGCTCCTGGCGACCTCGGCCGTCACGCACGGGCTCTTTCACGGAAACCCCTGGTCCCTGGGCATCTCCGGCGGCTTCGCCGCACCCTTGGTCGCCGAACTGCTCCAGCGCGCGGACCTGATCGTCGGCTGGGGCTGCGCCCTCAACATGTGGACGATGCGGCACGGCAACCTCATCGGCGCCGACGCCACCGTCGTACAGGTCGATGACGAATCCACGGCGCTCGGGGTGCACCGGCCGGTGCATCTCGGTGTCACCGGAGACGTCGGGCTCACCGCGCGTCAGGTGTTCGCGGTGGGCGACGGGCAGCGGCAGGGGTATCGGACCACAGAAGTCCGTGCGGCCATCGCCGCGGCCGGGCGGCTGCGTGACGTGCCGTACGAGGACAGGAGCACGCGGGAGCGGATCGATCCGAGGACGTTGAGCATCGCGCTCGACGGCATCCTGCCAGCGGAGCGGGTCGTCGGCGTGGACTCCGGCAACTTCATGGGCTACCCGAGCGCGTACTGGTCGGTGCCGGACGAGAAGGGCTTCTGCTTCACGCAGGCCTTCCAGTCGATCGGCCTGGGGCTGGCGACCGCGATCGGGGCGGCGCTGGCACAGCCGGACCGGCTGCCCGTGGCGGCGCTCGGGGACGGGGGCGCGCTGATGAGTGCCGCGGACCTGGACACCGTGCGCCGGCTCGGGCTGCCGATGGTGGTCGTCGTGTACGACGACGAGGCCTACGGTGCCGAGGTGCACCACTTCGGTCCGCACGGGCATCCGCTGGACACGGTGCGCTTCCCGCCGACGGACATCGCCGCCGTGGGGCGGGGCTACGGCTTCGAGGCGGTGACCGTTCGGACCAGGGCCGACCTGAAGGCAGTCGTGGACTGGGTCGCCGGGCCGCGGACCGCGCCGTTGCTCGTCGATGCCAAGGTCGTCGCCGATCGAGGGTCGTGGTGGCTGGAGGAGGCCTTCCGCGGCCACTGAGGGCTCCGCGAACGCCGACCCGCCCGCCGCGGCTCAGCGCAGGGCGACAGGCGGGTCGACGTGGGCGGGATCAGACCGCCGGGGCCGGGTAGGTCGGGTACTCCACCCCGGAGACGTGCTGGACGACGCGGATGACCTGGCAGGAGTAGCCGAACTCGTTGTCGTACCAGAGGTAGAGGATGGCGTTGTCGCCCTCCACCTTCAGCGCGCCGGCGTCGATGATCGAGGCGTGCCGCGAGCCGATGAAGTCGCTGGAGACCGCGTCGGGGGCCGTGATGAAGTCGATCTGGCGGCGGAGCGGAGAGGTCAGCGACACGTCACGCAGGTGGTCGAGGACCTCCTCGCGCGTCGTCTCCCGCTTGAGCTGGAGGTTCAGGATCGCGATCGACACGTCCGGCACCGGGACACGGATCGAGCTGCCGGTGATCCGCGCCTTGAGGTCGGGCAGCGCCTTGGCGACGGCGGAGGCGGCGCCGGTCTCGGTGATGACCATGTTCAGCGGCGCGGAGCGGCCACGGCGCTCGGACTTGTGGTAGTTGTCCAGCAGGTTCTGGTCGTTGGTGAACGAGTGGACGGTCTCCACGTGACCGCGCAGCACGCCGTACTCGTCCTCCATCGCCTTCAGCGGCGGGACTATGGCGTTGGTGGTGCAGGAGGCGCAGGACAGGATCTGCTCGTCCGGCTTGAGGGTGTCGTGGTTGACGCCGTGCACGATGTTGGGGACATCGCCCTTGCCCGGCGCGGTCAGGACGACCTTGTCGATGCCGGGGCGCAGGTGCTCGGACAGGCCCTCGCGGTCGCGCCACTTGCCCGTGTTGTCGATGAGGATGGCGTTCTTGATGCCGTACGCCGTGTAGTCGACCTCGGACGGGTCGTTCGCGTAGATCACCTTGATCGCGTTGCCGTTGGCGAAGATCGTGCTGCTCGCCTCGTCCACGGTGATCGTGCCCTGGAACTGGCCGTGGATGGAGTCCCGGCGCAGCAGGGAGGCGCGCTTGACGATGTCCTGCTCGCCGCCACCGCGCACGACGATGGCACGCAGGCGCAGGCCGTTGCCCGAGCCGGACTTCTCGATCAGCAGGCGGGCGACGAGCCGGCCGATGCGGCCGAAGCCGTACAGGACGACGTCGCGGCCCTCACGGCGCTCGATCTTGTTGGCTCCGGTGGCACCGGCGACGGCCTCGGCGGTGAACGCCTCGACGGTCAGACCGCGGTCGTCGGCCTTGTACGTCGCGGCCAGCATGCCGATGTCGATCTGCGACGGGCCGAGGTCGAGCGCGGTGAGGGCCTGCACGAACGGCAGCGTCTCGGTGACCGAGAGCTCCTCACCGGCGATCTGCCGGGCGAACCGGTGGGTCTTCAGGATGCTGACCACCGACTTGTTCACCAGGGAGCGGCTGTGGAGGAGGACGGTGACGTCCCGCTCCCGGTGCAGCTTCCCGATGAGCGGGATCATCGACTCCGCGATCTCCTCGCGGGTCTTCCAGTTGGTGAACGAGTCGTCGTTGACAGTCACGGGCCTATCTTTCGAGCTAGGTGGCGCTCATATGCTAACCGCAGGGTGCGACGATCGTTCAAAGGGGGGTCGGTGAGGTGGGAGAGTGACCCGGTTTTGCGGGTTTTTCGCCTGTATGCGGAGAAGGAGTGAAGGGTGGAGTTGGAGCTACGGCATCTGCGCGTGCTGTGCGCCATCGCGGACGCGGGGAGCGTAGGCCGGGCCGCGGCGGAGCTGGGCTACTCGCAGCCCGCGATGAGCACCCAACTCCGGCGCATCGAGCGGTACTTCGGTGAGTCCGTGTTCGAGCGCGGGCCGACCGGTGTGCGGTTGACCGCGTACGGCTTCGAGGTGGTCGCGCAGGCCCGCGACGTCCTCACCCGTGCCGACGCGATCGGACGCCGTCCGGCCTCCGGTGCCGCGGCGGCGGGCCGGACCCTGCGGGTGGCCGCCACCAACTCGCCGATGCTGGCCGGCATGGTGTCGGGCGTGCGCACCCGGCTGCCGGACGTCACGCTCGCGGTGAGCAGCGTGTACGCCTCCTCGCGGATCGTCGAGCTGCTGGAGGAAGGCGTGGTGGACGCGGCCATCGCCGCGGACTATCCGGGCAGGGAGCTGGAGCACTCGGACGCGGTGGCCCACCGCGGCATCGTCACCGAGCCGACCTTCGTGGCCCTGCCGTCCCGGCACCCCCTCGCCCAGCGCACGCAGGTCGCCCTCGCCGATCTCGCCGAGGAGGCGTGGTTCCTGACGCCGGACGACGGGGCGGGCTGGCCCGGTGTCTTCTACTCGGCCTGCGCGGCGGCCGGCTTCACGCCCGCCGTCACCCATGAATTCCTCGGCGACCAGCAGCAGTTGCAGGGGATGATCGCCGACGGCCTGGGGGTGGCCGTCGTGCAGCCGACGATGCGGCCGGAGCCGAACGTGGTCGTCAAGCCGCTGGCCGGTACGCCGTTGTGGTGCCGGTATGTGCTGGCCTGGCGGCGGGCGACCGTCGCCGATGACACGGTCGAGGCACTGTTCCAGTCCGCAATCGCCACTCATCGTCAACTCGTGGGCCAGTCACCCCACTTGAAGGCATGGGCCGCGCGGACCTGGAGCGCCGCCGAGGGGTAGGCGGCGCCGTATGGCCGGGCAGTGGTGTTATGTCTGCTCGGTGCCATGTGCTATGTCACACGGCATTGTTGAGCGGAGGCGGCGTTGAGACAGTGCCTCACACGCCTCAGCACCCCACACCGAGGCGCATCCATCCGTGGAGGACCCCCAGATGCGCTACCGCTTCGTGCTGCCCAGACGCATGGCCCCGGCGCTCGCCGCCTGTGTCACCGTCTGCGGCTTACTGACGACGCCGGCTCTCGCGACCACCGCTCCCCAGGCCGACGCCGTCCCGCTCGCTACCCGGTCGGTGAAGCCGACGCCACCCCCGCCCCCGACCGCATCGACCACCGACCCCACCACCCACCCCGTCGCGCGCGACCGGCAGCGCACCCCCGCCCACCTGCCGCCCCTGACACCGACGCCCGAGCCCGACAGCCCCGGCGCGCAGGTCGCTCCGAAGGCGGCCCCGTGCAGTCCCGCCGACTTCGGAAGCAGAACGGGATCCGCGCTGGTGGCCTTCGTCAAGGCCTCGACCACGGACTGCGTCAACAGCCTCTTCTCGGTCACCGGCACGGACGCCCGCGCCGTCTTCCGTGAGTCCCAGATGGTCACCGTCGCCGAGGCGTTCACGCGCACGGCGCAGAGCTATCGCGGCGACAACTCCACCCGCATCTGGCAGCTCGTGCTCTTCCTGCGCGCCGGCTACTACGTGCAGTTCAACAACCCCACCGACGTCGGCCCCTACGGCGCACGCCTGGCCCGGAACACCGTCCGCGGTCTGGACACCTTCTTCGCCCGCACACCGTCGAGGGACGTCACGGCGGCCAACGGCGACGTGCTGAGCGAGGTCCTCATCCTCACCGACAGCGCCGACCAGCAGCCCCGCTATCTGCAGGTCTACCGGCGCGTGCTGATCGGATACGACAGCTCCTACGACGCCATCCCCAGCATGCTCGCCGCCGTCAACGCGGTCTACACCCCGCTGTGGCGCGGCAATTGGAACGCGGACTACGTCAACGCCGTGGCCGCCGACCCGTCCATCGTCCGGACCCTCCACAGGTTCGCGCTCGACCACCTCGACCTGCTGCCCACCGACCGGGCGTATCTGGCGTCCAACGCAGGGATGAACCTGGCCCGGTACGTCGAACACCCGTCGCTGCGAGCCATGGTGCGGCCGCTGACCAGGCAGCTGCTGAGCGCGTCACGGATCACCGGCCCGACGGCCGGGCTGTGGGTCGCGGTGGCGACGCAGGCCGAGTACTACGACGGGGCCAACTGCTCCTACTACGCCGTCTGCGACCTGACCGGCCAACTGACCAGGGCCGCCCTGCCGATCACCCACCCCTGCGACGCGACCCACACCATCCGGGCGCAGGCGCTCACCCCGGCCGACCTCGACGCGGCGTGCGACAGTGTGCTCGGCCAGGACGCGTACGTGCACGACCTGGTCAAGGACGACGGCCCCATCCCCGGTCAGTACCTGTCGACCATCGACCTCGTCGTCTTCGCCGGCCCCGCCGACTACCGCACCTACGCAGGAGCGATCTTCGGAATCAGCACGGACAACGGCGGCATGACCCTGATCGGAGACCCGGAGGACCCGGCCAACCGGCCGTTCGCGGTCATGTACCAGAAGGAGCAGGACACCGGTCACGCCGCCCGCATCTGGAACCTCAACCACGAGTACACGCACTACCTCGACGCCCGCCACAACATGAAGGGTGACTTCGCCCAGCAGATCTCGGTGCCGGACGTCTGGTGGATCGAGGGCGTGGCCGAGTACGTCTCGTACGGCTACCGCGGCATCGACTACGACCGGGCGATCGCCGAGGCGGGCAAGCACACGTACCGGCTGAGCACGCTGTTCCAGAACACGTACACCAACAGCGACGTGACCCGCACCTACCAGTGGGGCTACCTCGCCGTCCGCTACATGTTCGAGCGCCACCCGGACGATGTCCACCGCATGCTCGCCCGCTTCCGCGTCGGTGACTACGCGGGCGGATACGCCGTCTACGCCACCGACATCGGCACCCGCTACGACGCCGACTTCGACCAGTGGCTGACGGAGTGCGCGGCGGGGGCCTGTGCGGCCGGCGCGGCCGTCGGCCGAGGCCGGTCCGCGATATCAGCACGCGGCCTCTGAGCCCCGGCCCGTGGCCCGCGCGGGGTGATCCGCGCGGGCCACGGGACCGCCGACATCAGCAGGTGGGACGCTGGGCGTGGGCCGGGTCGAGGGCGTTGAGGACGAGGCGGGTGGCCAGGGCGTTGTAGCTGATGCCGACGTGTTCGGTGAGGTCGGCGGGGCACAGGTCCTGGAGCTTGACGTTGGTGACGTTCGGGGCGGCGTCGAGATAGGCCGAGGTGTAGGGGGTGACGACCTCGTCGTACCGGGTGGTGATCACCGTGTAGGTGATGCCCGGGTCGGTCTCGCCGCCCGCGTTGAGGTCCCGGAGGAAGTCCGAGCCGATGAGCTGCTGGCTGCACGCCTTGCAGTTCACTCCGAGGAGTGCGTCGCCGCCGGGTACCGCCAGGGCGAGCAGGCCCAGGCCCGAGAACGTGGTGCCGTGGTTGGACGGGGTGAGGGCGACGAGCTTGTCGACCTCGGCCGCGCCGCCGAGGTTCTTGATGTAGTGGCGCGGCATCATGCCGCCCTGCGAGTGCCCGACCAGGTCCACCTTCGCGGCGCCGGTGGCGGCCAGCACCCGGTCGACGAAGTCCGCCAACTGCCGGGCCGAGACAGCCATGTCGCCGGTGCCGAGCAGGGCGCCGGAAGTGCCGCCATGGTTGAGGGCGAAGACGCAGTACCCGGCCTCCTTGAGCCGCGGAGACAGCGCCGCCCAGTTGTCGTAGCGGTTCTCCATGGTGCCGTGCACGAGGACGACGGGTCGCGGATGCGCGGCTCCGGGGCGGCAGGCGAAGTCGTTGGCGCCGAAGGGCACGGCCGTCGGGTGGGCGAGGGAATAGCTGAACGCCGACGCGAAGTCGTCCTGGGGCGGGCCGACCGGATCGGTCGCGGCCACCGGCACGGCGTCGCTCGTGTCGGGCGCCGCCTGGGACCGGTCGACACCGGTCACGCCGATACAGACGGCCGCGGTGAGCCCGGCCAGGGACGCGGTCAGAAGGCGTCGGCGTCGGGTGCGCCGGAGTCTGCGGGTACGCATGAGGAGGTCTCCTCCGCTTGGTCGTGGGGAGCGGCAGCGCATCCGTGAGGCCTGGTCACAAGGGGTTTGGTCAGGAGCGTGTGAAGCCTTGTCACAAGGGCGAGACATGGAAGCTACTGGCGCGTAACGTCGGATCCACACTCGCGTCGCCCGCGGGGAGTCGACCAGGAGAGCCGCGGACGGGAGGAGAAAGATGTCATGGGCGTGACACCTTTCCCGGGCTGCCCCTCACCGGGAGCAGTCCCCGTGCCCGCCGCCGGCCACCCACGACAAGTCCGCCGCCCGGGACGGAGCCACCTCGATGACGTCACAGGCCGAGACGTTCTCGCGTCAGCCCTGGCACGAACTGCCCCAGGTGCTGGCCGCGCTGATCCGTTCCCGGACCGAGAGCATCGTCACCGACATGACCCGCGCGATCCGTGACGAGGTGCCCGCCTATCGCCGCTCGCTCGACTCCGCCGTCGGCCGCGACCTCACCGAGTCGATCCGGCGGGCCGTACGGCAGTTCGCGGAGCTGATCGAGCGCCCCGACAGCCCGCAGGACCATCACATCCTGCACTTCCGGCACCTGGGCCGTGTCGAGTTCCTCAACGGCCGCACGACGGACGGGCTCCAGGCCGCCTTCCGCGTCGGTGCGCGCGTGGGAAGCCGGCGGTACGCCGAGATCGTGCAGGAGGCATCGCTGCCGCCCGAGACCGTCCTGACGCTGCACGAAGCCGTGCTGGTCCACATCAACGCCCTGTCCAACGAGTCGGTGAAGGGGTTCCTCGCGGCCCAGTCGCGCTCGGAGGGCGAGGTGAAGCGCGCCCGCCGGACCCTGGTGGAGCGGCTGCTCGAGCCGCCGAGAGGCCAGGAGCGCGCACCGCTGGGACCGCTGGCCGAGCGTGCCCGCTGGGCGTTGCCGGGTGCCGTCGCCTGTGTGGTGGTGCGGTCGGCGGGGCGCTTCTCCGTGCCCGGCGCCGACGGTGAACTGCTCTCCGTGAACCGGGGGAGCGACATCGTCCTGATCGTGCCCGAACCGGAGTCGGGCGGGCTGATCGAACGGGTGCGGGCCGCCGCGCGGGGGCGTGTCACCGTCGTGGGCCCGGCGGTTCCCGTGCACGAGGCGTGGCTGTCCCTGCAGTGCGCCCGCCTCGCCCTCGACCGCCGTGCGGAGCAGCCGACGGTGCCGGGCGGTGAACCGGCCGACGGTGTCTTCCTGCACGTCGACGACGAGTTGGCGGAGCTGCACCTGCTCCGCAGCGCCCCCATCGGTCAGTTGCTCGGCCGGCGGGTGCTGGGCGTCTTCACCGACCTGCCCCAGGGAAGAGCCACGCGGTTGGCCGAGACCCTGGACGCGCTGCTGATGTCCTGGGGTCGTACGGCTCCGGAGGTGGCCCAGGCGCTGGGCATCCATCCGCAGACGGCCCGCAAACGGCTGCGCCAGCTGGAGGAGCTGTTCGGCGACCGGCTCGCGGACCCGCGCTTCCGGTTCGAGGCCCTGCTGGCGCTGCGCACCCATGCGCTGCGGGCCAACGCCGTTTGAACTTCGCGCAGTTACCAGTCCCGCGCGCTGCCCAGCAGGTGGTCGCGGACCAGCGCGACATGAGCACTGCCGGACGAGCCCGGGCGCTGGACGAGGAAGCCGGTGTTGATCGGCGGATCGTCCGGGTCGTGCAGCAGGACCAGCGCGCCCGACGCCAGCTCGGCGGCGCACAGGTAACGGGGGAGCACGCTGAACCCGGCACCGCCCGTCACCGCGGCCCTGACCCCGTTCAGGTCGGGCATCGTGACCGCCGGGTGACACACCAGACGCTTGCCGAACACATGACGCCAGTAGCGCCGCACGATCGGTACGTCCTCGGCGTAGGCGACGAGCGGCACGCCGTGCAGCGCGGCGGGCCCGGCTGTCGCGATCCGCGTCGGTCCCCCGATGCGCTCCGCCCAGGAGGGAGCCGTGACCAGCACGAACTCCTCGTCCATCAGCGGCACCGAGGCCAGGGCGCGACCGCGCGGCCGGTACGTCGACAGAACCAGGTCGTGGCGACCGGCTCGCAGCTCCTCCAGGAGCGGCTCGGTCAGGCCCGGGGTGACGCGCAGCCGTACGCCCTTGTCGACCAGCGGCGCGAGCGCCGGCATGACGCGGTGGGTCAGCAGCTCGGCCGGACCGGCGAGATGCACCGGCTCCGCCGGCTGGACGTCGGCCGAGCCGCCCGGCCCGGTGACGGTGGCGAGGGCGTCCAGCGGCTCGACGATCCGGGAGGCGAGCTCGTCCGCGTGGGGAGCGGGGGCGACGCCGCGTGCGAGACGCTGGAACAGCTCCCTGTCCAGCTGCCGCTCCAGCGTACGGATCTGTGTGGTGACCGTCGGCTGCGACAGGCCCAGCACACGGGCGGCGGCGGTGAAGGAGCCGGTGCGGTACACGGCCAGGAACGTGCGCAACAGGTTGAGGTCCACCGGCGCCGCACCGCTGAGCTGGGCGCTGTCCTCCATCTCATCGGAATTCCTATGTCTCATATGTGTGAGCCTATTGGATTCCAATGGCGCCGGGTGCGTACCGTCGGGACATCGACTCACCGTCTCTCGAAAGAGCCCCCATGTCGAAGATCCTTTTCGTGCTGACCGGCGCCGACCACTGGACGCTGGCCGACGGCACCAAGCACCCCACCGGCTTCTGGGCCGAGGAGGCCGTCGCCCCGTACGAGGCGTTCACTGCCGCTGGCCACGAGGTCGTCGTGGCCACGCCCGGTGGGGTCGTCCCGCCGGTCGACAAGGGCAGCCTCGCGCCCGAGTTCAACGACGGTCAGGAGAACGCCGACCGGGTCGCCGCCGTACTCGCCGCGATGGCGGAGCTGCGGCAGCCGGTCCGGCTGGAGGACGTCAACCTCGACGACTACGCCGCCGTGTTCTACCCCGGCGGCCACGGCCCGATGGAGGACCTGTCCGTCAACGCCGAGTCCGGCAGGCTGCTGACCCTCGCGCTGGAGAGCGGCAAGCCGCTGGGTGTCGTCTGCCACGCCCCGGCCGCACTGCTCGCCGCCACCAGGGCCGACGGCACCAACACCTTCGCCGGATACCGGGTGGCCGCGTTCACCAATGCCGAGGAGACCCAGGCCGGCTTCGCCGGCAAGGCCAAGTGGCTGCTGCAGGACCGGCTCACCGCGGCCGGCGTGCAGGTGCAGGTGGGCGAGCCGTGGGCTCCGCATGTGGTCGTCGACCGCAACCTCGTCACCGGCCAGAACCCGTCCTCCGCCGCCCCGCTCGCCGTCGAACTGCTCAAGAAGCTGGGCTGAATCAGCTCGCCGCCCCGCCCGCGCACCCAGGCGCTGCGGCGGGCCCGAGGGGCGGCAATGGCCGAGGACGCCTCGTGCGCGACACGCATACGAGACGTCCTCGTCGGCTACGGCTGTCTACTGCAGGAACGAGCCCTCGGCGCCCTCGGCGTCACCGAAGCCCGCCCCCTGGTCCTGGGCCTGGCTGCCTTCACTGCCGAAGGCGGCGCCGCCCTGGTCGTTGAACGTGGGCTCCTGCCAGCCCTGGTTCTCCTGGCTGCCGACGCCGAAGCTGCTCTGGTCGTCGACATCGGCGTGGGCGGCGGCAGCGCCGCCGAGGACGACCAGGGTTCCGAGGGCCGTGGCAGCAAGTGCGGTGCGAATACGCATTCGTACTCCTGTTGCAGTGGGTGCTGTTGTCACATGAACATCACCCTCGGAACGTACGGGGTACACCAAGAGCCACTCGGATGAGTGACTGTCGCATGGCAACCAGCGCGACGGACACCGGCAGACGGTGTTCCGCGGCGGGAAAAGCGGTGCGACGATGCCGGAATGATCACATCCCCGGACCCACTCGACGGCCGGCCCGCGAGGCGAGCACTCCAGCTGGAGACCAACGGCCTCGACGTGATCGCCGACGCCGAGCGCAAAGGCACGCCACGCACCCTGTTCTGGCCCTGGTTCGGGGCCAACGTGTCCATTCTGGGCCTGAGTTACGGCGCCTTCGCGCTCGGCTTCGGAATCTCCTTCTGGCAGGCGCTGGTCGCCGGAGTCGTCGGCATCGTCTTCTCGTTCCTGCTGTGCGGGTTCGTCGCCGTGGCCGGGAAACGCGGATCCGCGCCGACGATGGTCCTCGGTCGCGCCGCGTACGGGGTGCGCGGCAACCGTCTGCCGTCGGTGATCTCCTGGGTCCTGACCGTCGGCTGGGAGACCGTGCTCTGCGCCCTCGCCACCATGGCCACCGCCACCGTCTTCGGACGGCTCGGCTGGGGCGGTGGCACCGAGACCAAGGTGGTCGCCCTCGTCCTGGTCGCCGCGTTGACCGTGGTCGTGGGGGTCATGGGCTTCGACCTGATCATGCGGCTGCAGACCGTGATCACCGCGGTCACCGGCGTGCTCACCGTCGTCTACGTCGTCCTCGTCGCCGACGACATCCACTGGTCCGTCGTCAGCGCCCTACCCACGGGCTCCGCCCAGCAGTTCATCGGCGCACTCGTCTTCATGATGACCGGCTTCGGCCTCGGCTGGGTCAACGCGGCCGCCGACTACTCCCGCTATCTGCCACGCAGCGCGTCGAGCCGGGGCGTGATCGGCTGGACCGCCTTCGGCGGCTCGCTGGCGCCGCTGCTCCTGCTGGTCTTCGGTCTCCTCCTGGCCGGCTCGTCCAGCGCGCTCGGCGAGGCCGTCGCCGCGGACCCGATCGGCGCGCTGACGACGATCCTGCCGACCTGGTTCCTGGTCCCGTTCGCGGTCGTCGCGGTCCTCGGCCTGGTCGGCGGCGCGGTCCTCGACATCTACTCGTCCGGCCTGGCCCTGCTGTCGGCGGGCCTGCGCGTGCCGCGCTACATGGCCGCGCTCGTCGACGGCGTCCTGATGATCGTGGGCTCGATCTACATCGTGTTCGTCGCCGACGACTTCCTCGGCCCGTTCATGGGCTTCCTCACCACGCTCGGCGTCCCCATCGCCGCCTGGTGCGGCATCATGCTCGCCGACCTGGCCCTGCGCCGCCGCGACTACGACGAACCCGACCTCTACCGCCCGAGCGGCCGCTACGGCGACGTACCGCTCACCCCGCTCCTCCTGACCCTCACCGCCACCGCCCTCGGATGGGGCCTGGTCACCAACTCGACGGCGAAGTGGCTGGACTGGCAGGGCTATCTGCTGACCCCACTGGGCCTCGGCGGCCGAAGCGGCTCCTGGGCCTACGCCAACCTCGGCGTCCTCGCGGCCCTCGCCCTCGGCTTCCTCGGCACCCTGCTGCTGCGTCGCGGACGCGTCCGTGCCCAGGAGGCGCAGGCACCGAGCCCCACGGCGGACGAGGGGGCGAAGACCGCATGACCACGGGGCTGCTCACCGTGATCGACATGCAGCGCGTCTTCGCCGACCCCGACAGCCCCTGGGCCACCCCGCGATTCGCCGAAGCGGCAGCGGGCGTACGGCGGCTTCTGCCGGCCTTCGGGGACCGGGTCACGTTCACCCGATTCGTGGCACCCGAGAGTCCGACGGGTGGCTGGCGGGCGTACTACGAACAGTGGCCCTTCGCCCTGCAACCACCTGATGCTCAACTCTGGCAGCTCACACACGAGTTCGCGCCTCGGGCACGGCACGTCCTCGACGCCGCCACCTTCGGCAAATGGACCCCTGAACTCGCGCGACGCGCCACCTCGGAGGGCCGCCTCGTCCTGGTCGGCGTCAGCACCGACTGCTGCGTCCTGTCGACCGCCCTGGCCGCCGCCGACGCGGGCGTCGAGGTGCTGGTCGTCGCCGACGCCTGCGCGGGCGCGGACGACGACTCGCACGCCAAGGCGTTGCACGTTCTGGACCTGTACCGGCCGTTGATCCGGGTGACGACCGTCGCCGTGCTGCAGGAGACGGCCTGAGTCACCGGCGACGCCCCGCCACCCCGGGTGGTCACGGCTCCGAGGTCTCCGATTCCAGTGCGGCACGGGTCGCCTTGCCGTAGACGCCGGACTCGTCGCTGAGGATGACACGTGTGAGCTGGTAGGTGCGGACCGAGCCTTCCACCCCGCGGTCGTAGTCGCCGTCGGTGTCCCCGGAGTAGAGGCCGAGCTGGCGCAGGCGCTGCTGGAGTTCGGTGACTTCCGGCCCCTGGTCGCCGAGGCGGAGGACCGGAGGCCGACCTTCCGGAGCGGTGGGTTCGGGGGCGGCGGTGCCGACTCCGGCGCCGACGCCGGAGGGGGGCGCGGTCGGGGTGGTGGAGGAGTCGGTCGGGGTTGCCGGGCTGCCGGCCGGGGGCGTACCGGGCGAGGACGTCGGGCTCGAAGCCGGCGATGCGGTGGCCGTGGCGGCGGACTGGCCCTCGGGGGATGTGCCGTCCTCGGTGGAGCTGTCCGGGACGGGCGGCCGTACGTCGTCGGATGCGGCTCCCGCCCGGGAGGGGCTGTCGTAGAGGTGGAGCCCGCCCAGGACGGCACCGGTCACCAGGGCGACCATGGTGGCGCCCGCTCCGGCGATGAGAAGGGGGCGCCGCTTGCGTGGGGGGCCTTGCGGGGCTTCCGCGTCGGGGGCGGGGGTCTCCACGGGTGCTGGGTCCGGGGCGGCGGGAGCGGGGACAGGGGACGTGGGGCCGTCGTGCGCGTCCCCGGCGTCCCCTTGTGTCGCCGAGTCCCTTGATATCTCCAAGTCCCCTGAATGTGGCGGCACTTCACCCGCCGACGCCCGGTCCGCCGTCCCGGCACAGTCACCGAGCTCCACGAACGGCCGGATCCGCAGCGGAGCGAAGTCCTCCGCTGCCGCCGCCTCAGCCGTGCGCGCGTCGCGGTGGGCGTCGGAGGCGAGGCGGGTGCAGGAGCAGGCCGGAGTTCCGTCCGATGCCCGGGGTGTGTCGCACTCCGGGCAGACGGGGCCGTTCGGTTCGCTCACGTGGAGTGCCTCTCCGTGCAGGATCCTGAGTCCAGGCATATGTCCTGCACATAATCTCCATCACCCCGGACGTGGGTGGAACCGGGGCCTCCGGACCGACCAGATCAAGCCGCGCGGGGACCTCTGTCGCTACCGCGACCGGCGCGGCGACGCCCCCGCGGTGGGCCGGTCGAGGTGTGCGGTGAACCAGTCACGGGCCAGTTCGGCGACGGTGGTGAGGGTGCCGTGTTCCTCGAAGAGGTGGGTGGCGCCCGGGACGACGGCGATCCGGTGCTCGCAGTGCATTCGGTCGGCGGCCAGGCGGTTGAGGCTGAGCACCTGGGTGTCGCGGCTGCCGACGATGAGCAGGGTCGGCGCCCGCAGGCGGGTCAGCGCCGCCGGGGTCGCCAGGTCGGGGCGGCCGCCGCGGGAGACGACGGAGCGGATGCCGGAGCCGGACAGCGCGGCGGCCTCCAGCGCCGCGGCGGCCCCTGTACTGGCCCCGAAGTAGGCGACGGGCAGGCCGGTTTCACTGCGCAGCCACAGGGATGCGGCGTGCAGGCGGCGGGCGAGCAGGAAGATGTCGAAGACGTTGTGCCGGTCGTGGGCCTCGTCGTCGCTGAGCAGGTCGAGCAGCAGCGTGGCCAGGCCGGCGCGGTTGAGGGCCGAGGCGACGTAGCGGTTGCGCGGGCTGTCCCGGCCGCTGCCGCTGCCGTGCGCGAACGCCACGGCCGCCGGGGCCTCGTCCGGCACGACCAGGTGGGCGCCCAGCCGGGCCCCCGCGGCCGGGATCAGCACCTCCCGGTTCAGCTGTGACGAGGGTGCCCCCTCGGGGGACCGCCCGGCGGGGGAGCGGGGCGTGGAGCGGGCGGCCTCGGCGAGCAGGTAGGTGACCTCGGCGTCCGAGGTCTGGGCGAAGTTCCGGTACCAGGCGCCCACCGAGCCGAGGGCCCGCAGCGGCTGCGGACACACCACCTCGTCGGCGACCCGCCGCAGTCGGGCGACGCTGTGAGTGGGCCCGACGGGCACGGCGAGCACGACCCGGGCAGCGCCCTGGCCCCGTACGACCCGACAGGCCGCCTCGGCCGTGGCGCCGGTGGCGAGCCCGTCGTCCACCACGACGGCGACCCGCCCCGCGACCGGCAGCGCGGCCCGGCCCTGCCGGTACTCGCTCACCCGCCGGTCCAGCTCGGCCCGCTCCGCTCGCTCCACGGCGTTCTGCTCGGCAAGGTCCAGCCCGGCCTCGCTGATCACGTCCTGGTTGAGGACGCGGACACCGTGCTCGCCGATCGCGCCGAACCCCCACTCCGGCTGCCGGGGCACACCCAGCTTGCGCACCACCAGCACATCCAGCGGGGCGCCGAGGTGCCGGGCCACTTCGGCCGCCACGGGCATCCCGCCGCGCGGCAGCCCCAGCACCAGCACGTCCTGGCCGCGCCACTCCTCCAGCGTCTCGGCCAGCAGCTGCCCGGCCGCCCTGCGATCGTCGTACCGCATACGCCGCCTCCCGCGCCCACAAGGGCGGGAGCCTGTCCTTACCTCTTCAGGCTACGACTGTTCGCCCGCCGCGGACGCCGGTCTGCCGCGCGCGTGCGGACGGCCTACTCACGGTTGCCCCCTGCGCGGGCAGGGCCAATCTCGATTGCGCTCGCCGCCCGGACCACGGCATCGTTCCCGAACACTTCCCGGTCCCGAGGAGGTCCACCGGTGCCCGACGTTCCGCCCCGCCGCCTGGCCCTCCTCGGCGGCGGCTTCTCCACCGAGGACGACGGCCTGCTCGACGACTGGCTCCTCGGACACGCGCGCACGCCCCGGCCGAGGGTCTGCTTTCTGCCCACCGCGAGCGGGGACGCACCGGGATACGCGGAGAGGTTCCTGACCGCGTTCCGGACGCGCTCCTCCTGCGCTCCCTCCGTCCTGCCACTGTTCCAACGGACGCTCGACGACGAGGCTCTTCGCGCGTACCTGCTCGCGCAGGACGTGGTCTACGTCGGCGGCGGAAACACCGCGAACCTGCTCGCCGTATGGCGTGTACACGGAGTGGACCGGCTTCTGCGCGAGGCCTACGACCACGGCACCCTGCTGTGCGGCATCAGCGCGGGCGCCAACTGCTGGGGCGAGGCCTCCCACACCGACTCCTTCGGCCCGCTGACCTCCCTGCCGGACGGTTTGGGGCTGCTGCCGGGTTCGGTCTGCCCGCACTACGACAGCGAACCGGGACGCCGGTCCTCCTACCGGTCGGCGGTGGGCGGCGGAGCGCTGCCCGCCGGGTGGGCTCTGGACGACGGGACAGGGACTCTCTTCACGGACGGCAGCGTGACGGAGGCGGTGACGCGTGCGCCGGGTGCACACGTGTACCGGGTGGCGGCGGACGGCGGAGGTGGGGGCGTCGTCCAGGAGTGGGCTCTGCCCTGTCGTCGGCTGTCCCGGGCTCCGGATGGGGGAGGCTTGCAGTCATGACCGAATCCAGAGCCTTGGCCTCCGCCGAGGAGATCCATGCCTACCTCGTCGAGCAGCTGAACCTCGCGCTTCGGCGGCCCGGGATGTTCGGGGGCGAGACGGCGCTGTGGATGTTGGTGGATCATCTGCTGTTCGTGGAAGGGCAACCCAAGGCGTGGGACGAGGAGAGGGCGCGTCTGGCGGAGCGTGGGTGCTGGGACGCGCTCGGGGTTCGAGGGGTGTTTCGCGAGCTGATTCCCGGTCGCCACTACGACAGCGGAACAACCTCGGTCCACGCCGAGTTCGCGCATCGACGCGACTGGCTGAAGCCGGACCGGGTCCTCGATGAGCAGGAGTACGAGGCCCTGGCCGGCCGAGCCCGTCAGTGGGCCGGCAAGGACCGGGTGTGGTCGGAGGTGATCGCCGAGTTCGGGGAACCCTCGGTGCTGTTCGGTGGAAACAACCCGCTCTACGGCAAGACACTCGGCTATCTCACCGGAGACACCGACCGGCCGATCATCCATTTCCACCTCTGGAACGGCAGCGCGGACGGAGACGAACCATCGTGGCCGCCCGCGCACGAGGAACCGCTCCTGTTCGCCGTCCGCTTCGGTGACGGCCCGTTCCGCGAGACCTTCACCTTCACCCCGGAAGGCCGTCGGCTGCGGCCGGCGGCCGAAAGGCAGTGCTGAGCCGGTTCCGCCCCAGGGGCTCGGCAGCTTGGCGATATCCGGTCGGTACCCCGTGCACAGTTGCCGTGTTCAATCACTTGGTATCGCGTCACGCATCACGACACGAACGGACGGCCCCACACGTCAGGAGGCATCGTGATCGCCGCTCCCGAGCCCGGACTGACCGAACGTGACATCGTCGAACGGGCCGTGAACCTGCGGCCCGTGCTGCTGGAACGCCAGCCGGAGACCGAACGGCTGACGCACTACCCCAAGGACACGCACGACGACTTCCTGCGGGCCGGCTTCTACCGGATGCTTCAGCCGCGCCGCTACGGCGGCTACGAGTTCGGCCTGCCCACCTTCTACCGCGTGGTCACCGAGATCGCACGCGGCTGCCCCTCCACCGGCTGGGCCCTGTCGCTCACGGCGGCCCACGTCCTCCAGGTCGCCGCGGTCTTCGAGGAGAGGGCGCAGGACGAGATCTTCGGCGCCGACGGCGACTTCCGCGCCGCCTCCACCGTCGCGCCCATCGGCGTCGCCCGCCCCGACGGCGACGGCCATGTCGTGCTGAACGGCACCTGGCCGTACTCCTCGGGCGCCCCGTACTCCACCCACTACGTCGGCCAGACCCTGCGCGCCCCCGACCGCGACGGCGCCCCGCCCGGACCTCCGGTGCTGTTCGTCGCCCCGCGCTCGGTGTGGACGGTGCTCGACGACTGGCACGGCGTCCTGGGCCTGCGCGGCAGCGGCTCCAACAGCATCTTCATGGAGCAGGCCCGCATCCCCGCGTACCTCACCCGCGAGGCGAGCCTGCTCGATCTGCCCGTCGAGGGCGGAAGCGCCGGCTCCGCCCTGCACGGCAACCCCATGTACGCGGGGCGGGCGCCGAGCTTCTTCCACGGCGAACTGGCCGCGATCATGATCGGCACCGCGTACGCCGCCGCCGACGAGTACGCCCGGGTCGTCGCCGACCGCCCCCTCATCCTCGAACCCGGCCGCACCCGGGCCGAACTCCACGACTACCAGCGGCACCTCGGCGAGGCCCTGGGCGTCATCCACACGGCCGAGGCGGCGCTGCAGCGCACCGCCGAGGAATGGATGGAGACCTGCCACCGCAATGCCAACGGCGGCCCGCCGTTCACCACCGTCGAGGACAACCGCCTCGCCCTCATGTTCCTGAACGCGGGCCGCATGACCTGGGACGTCCTCCAGGGCAGCCTCTTCCGCACCGCCGGTTCCCGGCACGCGCGCGACGGCGAGCGGATGCAGCGCTACTTCCGGGACGCGGCCACGTACTGGACCCACGTGGGCCCCAGCATGGCCGAGCCCCTCGCACGCCGCGTCGGCTGCGACCGCCTGGGGCAGCCGTCCGGCCACATTCCGTTGATCCCCTGACTCCTCCGCCGGGTGTTCCCCTGAGAAAGGACCTTCTGACCTTCTGACCAGCATTCCCATCCCCTGGACGGCGATAGGAATGCTCCGGTCCGGATCGGGTACGCGAGCAGGACCGCACCAGGGTCGATCACGTCCCGGGCGGCCCGCACTACCGCCGCTACCAGGGGATCTGTCATGGAGACACCAGCGAACGACAACACCGCCACACCGGCCCGGCGTGCGCTGGACGCGCTGGCCGGGAACAGCGAGGACGCGACGGCGATGGACACGCTCGCGAGCAGCGACGTCCTCGTCCCCGTCCCCGACGACGCCGATGAGCAGGACGCCATCGACCCCGGCGCCGTGGCGCTGCCGGTCATCGAGCGGTCGGACGGCGAGCCCGTCGTCCCCGTCTTCACCTCCGAGCCCGCGATGGCCGAGCTGCTGCCCTTCGTCTCCCGCTACCGCCTGGTACCGCTGGGCGCACTCGCCTCGCAGTGGCCGTCCGAGGACCTGGCCCTGACCATAGACGCCGGCTCCTCACACCCGCTGACGCTGACGTCGGAGGGCGTACGCACCCTGCTGGCGCGGCCCTAGCGCCGACCACGAGCGGCCATGCAGCGCCGACGGCGAGTGAAGACCTGAAGGGGACGAGTGGCACGTCAGCCACTCGTCCCCTTCGCGCCGTGCCACCCCAGCCGCCACTGACGGCACCCGGAACCGCCCCGGACCGCGGGTGAAGGTCGGCCGGAACTGCTCCCCGCCCCGGGGTGCTTCGGCCGTACGGAGAGGGAAGATCCCACCGGAAGAGCCGACGCGCGAAGGGTGGGGGGTCGTCTTGAGGTTCGTCCTGCTCGGTACCGCCGCCGGAGGCGGGTTTCCACGCTGGAACTGTGCCTGCGCGCGATGCGCCGCCGCCCGCGACGGCAAGCTGCCCGCCCGCAGCCCGGAATGCGCGGCCGTCACCGGCAACTCCCGCGACTGGTGGCTGCTGAACACCTCGCCCGACATCCGCGCCCAGCTCACCGCGGCCTCCGCCCTGTGGCCCAGCCCCCGGCACAGTCCCGTGCGGGGAGTGCTGCTGACCGACGCCGAGGCGAACCACGTGGCGGGCCTGGCCGTGCTGCGTGATGTGCCCGGACTGAAGACATACGCCGCCCCACCCGTTCTCGCCGCCCTGGCCCCGGCGCGGGCGGCGCTCGACCGTCACGACCCGTGGGAGTGGGCGGACAGCCTGACGGAAGGCGGCTTCGTGCTGGCCGGCGGGCTGGTCGTCACGGCCCACCCCGTCGGGGGTGAACCGCCGGCGTACGTACCGGCCCGGTCGTCGGACGACCGCTGGGTGACGGCGTACCGCATCGAGAACCTGGCGACCGGCGGCGTCCTCGTGTACGCGCCCCGTCTGCGCACCTGGAGCCCGATGCTGGACGACCTGATCGAGACGGCGGACTGCGTCGTCATGGACGGCACGCACTTCGCGCCGGACGAGACGCCGCAGGCCGGACGCCGGCTGTCCGTCTCGGGACCGGCCGGCAGCCTCGCCGCCCTGGCCCGGCACCCGCACGCCCGCCGGATCTACACCCACCTGACCGACACGAATCCCCTGCTCGACCCCGCCTCGGCGGCTCGTGCGCAGGTGTCCGAGGCGGGCGTGGAAGTGCTTCCGGACGGGACCGAGTTCGTGATCTGACGGCCCGGCGCCGGAGGCCTGTCAATCGACGTCCGACGCCCAGCCCTCAGCCGGTCAGCATCCGCGCCAGCGCGTCCCGCTGCAGCGGCAGTACCTCGGCGTGCAGCTCACGCCCCTTGCGGGTGAGGGTGACGTACACGCCGCGCCGGTCCTCGGCGCAGACGGATCGCTCCACCAGGCCGTCCTTCTCCAGCCGCCCTATGAGCCGGGACAGTGCGCTCTGGCTGAGATGAACCCGGCCGACCAGATTCTGCACCCGGCACTGCTCGCCCTCCTTGGGGGCCGCCGACGCGAGGATGTCGAGCACCTCGAAGTCGCTCGCGCCCAAGCCGTGCGGGTGCAGCACGCGGTCGATCTCGCACATCGTGCGCGCGTGCACGGAGAGGATGTCCCGCCAGCGTTCCTCGAGCCCGGCGTCGGCCGTCTTCACTGCCATACCTGGCACGGTAGCACCGATCCGGCCATTTGTTGCCTGTGCAACTAGTGCGCGCGCAAGGGAATCGGCCGGGCCTGCTTCGGGGGCGTCTCAGCCGGTCGCGTCCTGAAGCAGCCCGACGAGGTTGCCGTCCCCGTCCTTCACGGAGGCGATCAGCCGGCCGCCACCGACGTCGTGGACGTCCTGCAGCGCCTCGGCGCCCGCCTCCAGCAGAGCGGCGAAGGCCGTCCCGATGTCGTCGACGTGCCAGTAGGGCACCGGGCCGGTCATGCCCTTCGCGTGTCCGTTGGGGTCGAGGCCGACGTCCTGTCCGGCGTCCTTGAAGCCGACGTAGTACGGCTCGTCCGCATACGGTTCCGTGCCCAGCAGGGCCTTGAACAGGGCCTTCGCCCGGTCCAGGTCCTTGACGGGGTAGATGATCGTGTTGACTCCGGCGGTCATGACGTCCTCCTGACGTGAAGTGTGCCCGATGGTTTTCGTCGGTGGTTTCACGCTAGGACGGGGGAGTCCGGAGCTGCTTCTTCATTCCTGACCGGTCACTGACCGGTCGCGGACGGAGGGCGCCGACGGCCGCGTCGCCATGCAGCGCGCCCGGCGCCCCGCGGCCCGCTCACGCCACTACGTCGACTCCCGCTTCACCAGCTCAGTCGGCAGGATCACCGCAGCCGGGTCCTCGCCGCCGATCTGCGCGAGCAGCAGCCTCACCATCTCGGCGCTGATGCGGTCGTAGGGCTGGCGGATCGTCGTGAGGGCGGGAGTGGCCTCCGTCGCCGCTGCGGAGTCGTCGAAGCCGCCGACGGCGACGTCCTCGGGCACCCGGCGGCCGGCCCGGTGCAGTGCGGCCAGGGCGCCCTGTGCCATCAGGTCGGACGCCACGAACAAGGCGTCCATGTCAGGGGCCTGCGCCAGCAGCCGCTCGGTACCCGCCTCGCCGCTGGCACGGCTGTAGTCGCCGGAGACGATGAGCCGCTCGTCGCTCTCGACGCCCGCCTCGGTGAGTACCTCCTTGTAGCCGGCGAGCCGATCGACACCGCCCGGCGTGTCCAGGGGACCGCTCACCACGCCGATCCGGCGGCGCCCGACGGACAGCAGATGGCGCACCATGTCACGGGCGCCGTCCCGGTCGTCCGCCGCCACGTAACTCACCTTGGAGCCGGGGCCCATGGGCTTGCCGCACTGGACGAGCGGCACACCCGCCTCGCGCAGTTCCTCGGCGACCCGGTCACCGGAGTGGCTGGACACCAGCAGCACCCCGTCCACGTGCCCCGCCGTGATGTACCGCGTGATGCGCCGCCGCTCGTCCTTCGTGCCGGCCAGCATCAGCAGCAAAGGGATGTCGTGCGCGGCCAGTGCCTGCGTGCAACCGCTCAGCAGGACGTTGAAGTTGGGGTCCTCGAAGAACCTCTCCTGCGGCTCGGTCAGCAGGAAGCCGATCGAGTCCGAACGCCCCGTGATCAGAGAGCGGGCATGCCGGTTGACGACGTAACCCGTCTTGCGGATCGCCGCGTTGACCGCCTCCTGCGCGGTCGGGCTGACGTAGTGCCCGCCGTTGAGCACGCGCGAGACCGTGCCCCGTGAGACTCCGGCCTCGCGCGCCACGTCGTGGATCGTCGGCGGCTTGCGTCGGCCCCCCGTGTTGCTCATGGTCATGACTTTACGGCCCCGGAGAGCAGATCCAGGCTCCAGAACCGCTGGACGACCAGGAAGAGCGCGACCAGCGGGAAAACCGCGAGGAACGCGCCGGTGATCACCAACGTGTACAGCGCCGGGGTGTTGGCGCCCTGCTCGAGGAGTGTGTACAGACCGAGCGTGATCGGGAACTTCTCGTCGTCGCTGAGCATGATGTACGGCAGCAGGAAGTTGTTCCAGATCGCCACGAACTGGAACAGGAACACCGTCACCATGCCCGGCACCATCATCGGCAGCGCGACCCGCGTGAAGATCCGCCACTCGCTCGCGCCGTCCATCCGCCCGGCCTCGACCACGTCGGCGGGGACGGCGGCGGCCGCGTAGATCCGCGCGAGGTAGACGCCGTACGGCGAGAGGATCTGCGGCAGCATCACGGACAGGTACGAGTCCGTGAGGTCGGCCTGCGCCAGCAGCAGGTACTGCGGGATGGCGAGGATGACCGGCGGCATCAGCACGCCCGCCAGCAGCACGTTGAAGAGCGTCTCGCGGCCCGGGAAGCGGTAGATGGCGAGCGCGTAGCCGCTGAACGCCGAGACGACCGTCGACAGCAGGGCGCCGAGGCCGGCGTACAGGGCGGAGTTGCCCATCCACTGCCAGTACACGCCGTCGCGGTAGGCGCTCAGGTCCGCGAAGTTGTCGGCGAAGCCCGTGCCCGGCAGGAACGTGAACGTGGAGAACAGCTCGCTGCCGGACTTCGTCGCCGCGATCACCACCCAGGCGACCGGCAGCAGGCAGTACACCGCGCCGAGCAGCAGCGTGATCGTCGGGATCAGTGCGGTCCGGCGGCGCAGCGGCGGGCGGTTCCGGACGGTGCCGGGGGCGGTGCCGGCGGCCCGCCCGGTCTTGCGCACAGCAAGAGAACTCATCGTGCTGCCTCCTGCTTGTTACGGCGGTTCGCGGCGCGCAGGAAGCCGAAGGACAGCAGCAGCGTGGCCAGGGCGATGATCGTGGCCTGGGCGGCCGCCGCATGGATGTCGCCCTTGCCGAAGGCGTCCTGGTACACCTTCATCAGCGGACTCCACGTCGTGGACACGGAGTTGGTGAGCGGCTTGAGGGTGGTCGGCTCGCTGAACACCTGGAGCGTGGCGATGATCGAGAAGAAGAAGGTCAGCACCAGCGAGGGTGCCACCATCGGGATCTTGATCCGCAGCGCGATCTGCAGCGGCGTGGCACCGTCCAGCTTGGCCGCCTCGTACACCTCGGCCGGGATGGCCTGCAGCGACGTGTAGATGACGATCATGTTGAAGCCGGTGCCGCCCCAGACCGCGATGTTCGACAGGGCGAGGTAGAGCGGACCGCCTTCCAGCAGGTCCGGCTGCGGCATGCCCAGCCTGTCGAGCACGAAGTAGAACGGGCTGACGTCCGGCAGGTACAGAAAGCCCCACAGCAGCGCGGCCACCACGCCCGGGATGGCGTAAGGCAGGAAGATCGCGAGCCGTGTGAACGGCGCGAGGCGCACCTTCTCGGAGTCCAGCATCAGCGCGAACAGCAGGGCGAGGCCCAGCATCACCGGCACCACGATGCAGCCGTAGCCGAGCACGCGCAGCGCGCCGTTCAGCAACTCGCTGTCGGTGAGCGCGTCCGTGTAGTTCTCCAGGCCGGCCCAGACCTCCTTGCGGGCGCCGGAACCGAGCCCGAGTCCGGAGACCTGCACCTTGCGGAAGCTGAGCCAGATCGCGTACCCGATGGGCAGGGCGAAGAAGAGCAGGAAGAGGGCCGTTGCGGGGATGAGGAAGGCGTACGGGGCCCCCTTCACCCCGTACGCCCTCCGGCTTGTGCTGGTCACTCGGAGACCTCGAAGCCCTGCTTCTCGAGGTCGGCGACCGTGTCGTCCTGCATGGCCTTCAGCGCGGCGCCGAAGCCGGACATGTTCTTCGCGGCGGAGCCGAAGGCGTCCTTGAACGTCGTGTACGCGACGTTCACGTTCGGGCCCCACGCGGACGGCGCCGTGCTCTCGGCGATCTCGGCGGCCTTCGTGTAGAAGTCGGGCTGGTTGGAGAAGTAGTCCGGCGGCGTGGTGAACGCGCCGCTGAGCTGGGCCGAGGTGGAGGCCGGGTAGATGCCGCTCTCCTTGGCGAGCGCGTTGAGCGCGTCGCCGTCGGAGTTCAGCCAGGCGGCGAACTTCGCGGCGGCCGCCTTGTGCTCGGAGTCGGTGGTGACGGCGGTGGAGGAACCGCCCCAGCTGCCGGTGACGTTGTCCGAGTCGGACCACTGGGGGAGCGGGGCCATGGCCCACTTGCCCTTGGTGTCGGGCGCGGCCGTGGTCAGGGTGCCCGGCGCCCACACGGCGCTGACCCAGGCGATCTGCTTGCCGGTGTTGAGCGCCTTGTTCCAGGCCGGCGTGTACATCGGCTGGTTGTCGACGGCGCCCTCCTTGACGAGGTCGCCCCAGAACTCGGCGACCTTCTGCGAGGCGGCGTCGTCGATGCCGACCTTCCACTTGTCGCCGGACGTCGTCCACCACTTGGCGCCGGCCTGCTGGGCCAGCCCCGCGAAGAGGCCGGAGTCATTGGCGGAGAAGGTGGTCAGGTCCTTGTCCGGGGCCTTCTTCTTGAGCGCGCGGGCGGTCTCGGCGAACTCGTCCCAGGTGGCCGGGACCTTCAGGCCGTACTGCTTGAAGAGGTCCTCGCGGTAGTAGAACATCATCGGCCCGATGTCCTGCGGGACCGCGTAGACCGCGTCCGTGCCCAGCGTCGTCTGCTGCCAGACACCCTCGGCGAACTTGCCCTTCGCGTCGCCGACCTCGCTCGCTATGTCCGCGACCGCGTCATTGCTGACCAGCGTCGGCAGCGCCTGGTACTCGGCCTGGACCAGGTCGGGCGCCTTGCCCGCCTTGTGAGCGGTGAGGATCTTGGTGACCAGCGTGTCGCCGGACGCCTGCTTCTTCACCGTGACCGTGATCCGGTCCTTCTTGCCCTGGCCCTTGTTCCACAGGTCGACGACCTTGTCCATGCCGGGCGTCCAGGTCCAGTACGTCAGCGAGACGGGACCGGACTCGGCCTCGCTGTCGCTCCCGGACGAGCCGCACGCGGCGAGGGCGGTGGCGCCGAGGGCGACGGCGACGGACGTGGCTGCGCTTCTGACGAAGAGCCGCCGGCGCTTCGTGATGGGCATGGATCTCTCCCCTGACCTGGGGTCTCCGCCTGTTGCGAAGACCTGCCATGCTTCTGTGAGCGTTCACAGTAGAGAAACATCCCGGACACTTGTCAATGGTTGTTGCTGTGCGGTTATGTTGGGCTCGCATCGCCCATGATGTGTGTGCACGTTCCCAACTGATCGATAAATCGGGAGACATTCCATGCCGGAGACCACCCCCAGGGGCCTCACGAGGCTCGCCTTCGGTGGGGACTACAACCCCGAGCAGTGGCCGGAGAGCGTCTGGCAGGAGGACGTCCGGCTGATGCGGGAGGCCGGCGTCACGATGGTGAGCGTCGGGATCTTCTCCTGGGCCCTGCTGGAGCCGTCACCGGGGGCGTACGACTTCGGCTGGCTGGACCGCCTGTTCGACCTGCTGCACGAGAACGGCATCCGCGTCGACCTGGGCACACCCACCGTCTGCCCGCCGGTGTGGTTCTACCGCGCCCACCCCGAGGCCCTGCCCGTGACGGCGCAGGGCGTGCGCCACGAGTTCGGCTCGCGCGCCGCCATCTGTCACAGCAACGCCGACTACCGCGCGGCAGCCGCGGGCATCACCACCCGGCTCGCCGACCGCTACGGCGATCACCCGGCGCTGGCGATGTGGCACGTGCACAACGAGTACGGCGTCCCCGTCTCGGCCTGTCACTGCGACTCCTGCGCGGCACACTTCCGGCGTTGGCTGGAGTCGACGTACGGCACGGTCGAGGCGGTCAACGAGGCCTGGGGGACCGCCTTCTGGGGGCAGCGGTACTCGCACCTGGACGAGATCAATCCGCCGCGCCTCACGCCGACGGCCGTCAACCCGGCACAGGCGCTGGACTACAAGCGGTTCGCCGACGCCACCATGCGCGAGAACTTCCGCATGGAACGGGACATCCTGCACCGCCTCGCGCCGGGCGTCCCGGTCACGACCAACTTCATGACAGCCCTCAGCCAGTGCGACTCCGTCGACTACTGGGCCTGGGGCCGCGAGGTCGACATCGTCACCAACGACCACTACCTGATCACCGACGGCCGCCGCACCCACGTCAACCTCGCCATGGCCGCCGACCTCACCCGCTCGGTCGCCGGGGGAGCCCCCTGGATCCTGCTGGAGCACTCCACCTCGGGCGTCAACTGGCAGCCCCGCAACCCCGCCAAGGCCCCCGGCCAGATGGCCCGCAACTCCCTCGCCCACGTGGCGCGCGGCTCCGAGGGTGCCATGTTCTTCCAGTGGCGGCAGTCCCGGCGCGGCGCCGAGAAGTTCCACTCGGCGATGCTCCCGCACGGCGGCACCGACACACGCGTGTGGCGTGAGGTCGTCGAACTCGGCGCCGCCCTGGACTCGTTGGGCGCCGTGCGCGGCACCCGCACGCAGGCCGACGTGGCGATGCTGTGGGACTGGCACTCCTGGTGGGCGCAGAGCCTCGACTGGCGCCCCAGCGAGGAGCACGACGCCCGCGAGCGCGCCGACGCCTTCTACGAGGCGCTCTACGACCGCCACCTCACGGTCGACTTCGCCCACCCCGAAGCCGATTTGTCGAGCTATCCCCTTGTCGTCGTACCGGCCTCGTACCTGATGACCGAGGCGGCCGGGAACAACCTCACGGAGTACGTCGAGAACGGCGGCACCCTCGTCGTGTCGTACTTCTCCGGCATCGTCGACGAGCACGACGCCGTGCACGAGGGCGCCTACCCGGGGCCGCTGCGGGACGTCCTCGGCCTGACCGTCGAGGAGTTCTCACCGCTGCTCCAGGACCGGCTGGTGCGCATCACCGGCCCGGACGGCTCCGAGCTGAGCGGCGACGTGTGGAGCGAGTTCGTCGTCCCGCGCGGCGCCGAGACCGTCTGGACGTACGCCGACGGCCTGACCGCGGGACACCCCGCCGTCACCCGGCACCGCCTCGGCGAGGGCACGGCCTGGTACGTCTCCACGCGCCTGGGCACCGACGGTCTCGACGCGCTGCTGGGCTGGGCGATCGAGGACGCGCAGGTCGCCCCGCGTGTCGACCTGCCCCGTGATGTCGAGGTCGTGCGCCGTACCGGCGAGTCGGGAAGCTACCTGTTCGCGATCAACCACACCGCGTCGGACGCCAAGGTGCCGCTGGAGGCGCCCGGCGCCGAGCTGCTGACCGGCGAACGCGCCGCGGGCCGCCTCGAGGTCCCCGCCGGAGCCGTACGGGTCGTACGACTCGACGGCTGAGCCGACTCCCCTCCGCCCGCGCGTGCCACGAGCCGCGGGTGGAGGGGCTCCTCACCGCAGTTTCCTCACCGCGGCGGTGAGGGATCCCCATCCCCATACGTCGAAGGGACGACGGACGACGATGTTCCATCCCAGACGCACCCTCCGAGCCCTGCTGCTGCCGCTCGCCGCCGGACTCGCCCTCACCGCCCTGCCCGCGCAGACCGCCTCGGCGGCGAGCACGCTCACCAACGGCGGTTTCGAGTCCGACGGCACCGGCACCGCCACGCCGGCCGGATGGTCCACGTACTCGGCGGCCGGCCAGAGCGCGGCCTCCTTCACCGAGGCCGGTGGCCACGGTGGGAGTTACCGACTCACCCACTGGGCGTCCGCCGCGTACAAGGTGGAGACGTACCAGTACCTGTCCGGGCTGACCAACGGGAACTACCGGCTCACCGCCTGGGTCCGCTCGGGTGGTGGCCAGAACTCGGCGTACATGGCGCTGAGGAACTGCGGTGGCGCCGAGCAGCGCACCGACCTTCCGGTCTCGGCGAGCGGCTGGATCCGTATCGTCGTGCCGGTCACTGTGACCGGAAACCAGTGCACCATCAGCATCAACAGTGACGCGAACGCGGGCAACTGGATCAACGTCGACGACCTGACCTTCGCGTCCGGTACGAGCGGCACGTCGATCCACGGCGCCGACATCTCCTCCCTTGCCAAGAGCGAGGCCAAGGGCGGCGTCTACAGAACCGGTTCGGGCACGACCGCAGACGCGATCACCATCCTGAAGAACGCCGGCATGAACTACGCGCGGCTGAAGGTCTGGGTCAACCCGGCCGACGGCTACAACAACAAGACGCGCGTGCTGGCCATGGCCAAGCGCGTCAAGGCGGCCGGCATGAAACTGCTGGTCGACTTCCACTACTCGGACACCTGGGCAGACCCGGGTGCCCAGGGCAAGCCGGCCGCCTGGGCCGGGCACTCGTACAGTCAGCTCAAGACCGACGTGTACAACCACACGTACGACGTGTTGAACGCGTTGAAGGCCCAGGGCACCACCGCCGACATGGTCCAGGTGGGCAACGAGATCAACGGCGGCATGCTGTGGACCGAGGGGTCCACGGACAACTGGTCGCAGCTCGCCGGCCTGCTCAACTCCGGCTATGACGCGGTCAAGGCCGTCAACCCGGCCACCACCGTCGCGCTGCACCTCGCCAAGGGCGGCGACCTGTCCGGCACCCGCTGGTGGTTCGACAGCGCGGTCGCGAACGGCGTGAAGTTCGACGCCATCGGCCTGTCCTACTACGGCTACTGGCACGGCTCGCTCCACGACTTCCAGACGACCCTGGACGACGCGGCCGCCCGCTACGGCAAGCCGGTCTTCGTCGCCGAGACGGCCTACCCGTTCCGGCTGGACAGCAAGGACTCGCACGAGGAGATCATCAACACCACCGGCGAACTGGTCTCCGGCTACCCGGCGAACACGGCCGGGCAGCGCCGCTGGATGAACGACGTGACCAGCATCGTCGAGGCAGTCCCGAACGGCCGTGGCCTCGGCGTCTTCTACTGGGAGGCGACCTGGACCGCCGTCACCGGCAACGGCTGGGACCCGACCGACGCCTCCTCCGGCAACGGCTGGGAGAACCAGGCCCTGTTCGGCTACGACGACACGGCCCTCTCCTCGATGGCGTGGTTCGGCCACCGGTGAGTTCGCCGACTCCGTTGAATCCGTGACCAACGGGCCCGGCCGCGCCCCTGCGGCCGGGCCCCACCGCGTCCGGGACGCAGAAGGCCGGTCCTCCGTCGAACACCCCTATGTCGTACGGCCGTTCGGTACCGGACAAGCGTCCGAGAGTCCCGGACACGGCGGCTTCGACTGCGGGACAGTGGGGCATACGCGCTAGGACGCGGCCCACGGAGGGGGGACGAGATGCTGAGGACTCCCGTCAGCGCAACGCGCCACGACATCCTGGAATGGCTCAAGGATCCGGTCGCGCACTTCCCGAAGCGGCGACATGGCGATCCCGTCGAGGACGGCGTCACCGCGGACGCCGTGGCCGCGAAGCTCGGAGTGCCGCGCAAGGTCGCCGAGGCCCACCTCGGCCTGCTCACGGGCTTCGGCATGCTGCGCACCAAGCGGATCCGGCGGCGCGTGTACTACCGTCGCGACGACATGCGGATCGCCGAGGTCGCGCGCCTGTTTGAGAAGGGCTGGTAGGCGGCGAACCGACAACGCGGAGCCGGGAGTCGAGCGCCTTGGCACACCAGGGCGACGAAGGGATGACGCACATGGAACGTCCGGGGGCGCTCGTCCCGCACCGCTACGTCGCGATCGGCGGCCGAGGCCCGGAGGACGTCATCGCCGACGCCCGCGGCCGTGTCCTGACCGGCCTCGAGGACGGCCGTATCCTGCGCCTCGACGGCTTGGCGGACGCAGAGTCCCGTGCCGAGGTCCGTGTCGAGGTGCTCGCCGAGACCGGCGGCCGACCACTGGGCCTCGAACTCCTGCCGGACGACGCCCTGTTGGTGTGCGACGCCGAACGCGGACTGCTCCGCGTCGACCTCACCGACGGCACCGTACGCATCCTCGCCGACTCGGCGGCGGGGGAGCGGCTGCGGTTCTGCAGCAATGTCGTCGCCCTGCCCGACGGCAGCGTCTATTTCACCGTCAGCAGCCGCCGGCACCCCCTGGAGCACTGGATCGGCGACCTCGTCGAACACACCGCCACGGGCCGCCTGCTGCGCCTCGCCCCCGGCAGCGACACCCCCGAAGTCCTTCTGGACGGGCTCCAGTTCGCCAACGGCCTCGCCCCGAGCGCCGACGGTTCCTTCCTGGTCGTCGCCGAGACCAGCGAGTGCCGCCTCACCCGCTACTGGCTCACCGGGCCCCGTGCCGGACACAGCGAGCCCTTCGCCGAGAACCTGCCGGGCATGCCGGACAACCTCTGGCGCGGCACACCCGACGGCCCGATCTGGGTGGCGCTGGCCGGCCCGCGCGTGCCCCCGCTGGACCTCCTGCACCGCGCCGCCCCCACCGTACGCCGCGCCGCCGCCCGCGTCGCCGTGCGCGCCCCGTTCCGTCCCACGGGCACGATCGGCGTGCTCGCCCTCGACGACACCGGACGGGTCGTCCACCACCTGGCCCGCCGCCGCTCCGGCTTCCGCATGGTCACCAGCGTCTGCGAGACCGGCGGCCACCTGGTCCTCGGGAGCCTGTGGGAGCGGGGCGTGGCGCTCTGCGAGCTGCCCGAGCAGAAGTGACCCGCCTTCGCGTCCGGGGTTAGGCTGTTCAGCAGCCGTGATCATCGTCGCGGCGCGGCGGTGGGGCCCGCCGTACCCGAACCGCGGCGCGCATGCCGCCAACGGTCCCTACTTGCGACCGCGCCCGTCTGCCCGGGCCCCGGCGAGTAGGAGACGTACGACCATGACAGCCCCGGACACCGAGAGCCTGCGCGCCCCGCGGCAGCCCGCGTGGCGGACACAGGCGCCGATCGTCGCGGTGGTCGCACTCGGCGGAGCCATCGGCGCCACGGCCCGGTACGCGGTCTCCCTGTGGTGGCCCGCCCAGCCCGGGGGCTTCCCCTGGGCGACCTTCTGGATCAACGTCGTCGGCTGCGCCATGATCGGCGTGCTCATGGTGATCATCACCGAGGTCCGGCCCGCCCACCGCCTCGTCCGCCCCTTCGTCGGCACCGGAGTGCTCGGAGGCTTCACCACCTTCTCCACGTACGCCGTCGACATCCAGCAGCTCGTCGACAGCGGCCACCCCCGCACCGGAATGGCCTATCTCGCCGCCACCCTGATCGCGGCACTCACGGCGGTCTGGCTCGCGACGGCGGCGACCCGCCGCGTCCTGAAACGGAGGCAGCCATGACCAGGCTGACCGGCAGTGCCCTGCGCCTCACCGTGTTCGTCGGCGAGCACGACACCTGGCACCACAAGCCCCTCTACTCGGAGATCGTGCACCGCGCCCACGCGGCCGGCCTCGCGGGCGCCAGCGTCTTCCGCGGCATCGAGGGCTTCGGCGCCTCCTCGCTGATCCACACCTCCCGGCTGCTGTCCCTGAGCGAGGACCTGCCGGTCACGGTCGTGATCGTCGACACCGAGGAGCGCGTACGGGCCTTCCTGCCGCAGCTCGACGAACTCGTCACCGAAGGGCTCGTCACCCTCGACGCCTGCGAGGTCATCCGGTACACCGGCCGCGGAAACCCTCCGTCCGAACCGGATACGACAGGCAGGAACACGGAAGGTGAGACGCCGCCGTGAACTGGCTCCTGGTGATCGCGGGTGCCGTCGTCGGCGCACCGCTGCGCTATCTCACCGACCGGGCGGTGCAGTCCCGGCACGACTCGGTGTTCCCCTGGGGCACCTTCCTCGTCAATGTCAGCGGCTGCCTGGTCCTCGGCCTGCTCACCGGCGCGGCAGCCCAGGGCGCCGCGAGTTCCCACCTCCAGCTGCTGCTCGGCACCGGGCTGTGCGGGGCCCTGACCACGTACTCGACCTTCTCGTACGAGACCCTGCGGCTGACGGAGACGGGAGCCGGGCTCTACGCCGTCCTCAACGTCGTGGGGAGTGTGATCGCGGGCCTCGGCGCGGCGTTCGCGGGAGTGACGATCGCCCAGGCGGTGTGGTCCTAGACGACGACACCGCCACCGTTGCCGCAGGAACCACACCCGCACCTGGTAGGACAGTGCGCGCCACTGCTGTCCCGCCGACCCCGGAACTGGATCCCATGAGCGCCATCAGCGTCGGTCAGGCCGTCGTCCTCGGAGCCGTCGAGGGGGTGACCGAGTTCCTGCCCGTGTCCTCGACCGGGCATCTGAAGATCGCCGAGGGGCTCATGGGCATCCCCGTCGACGACGACGCGGTCATCGGGTTCTCGGCCGTCATCCAGGTCGGCGCGATCGCCGCAGTGCTCGTGTACTTCTTCAAGGACATCGTGCGGATCGTCTCCGCATGGCTGCGCGGGCTGCGGGACAAGGAGGAGCGGTACCACCACGACTACCAGTTCGCCTGGTGGGTGATCTGCGCGACGATCCCGATCATCGTCGTGGGCCTGGCCGCCAAGCCGCTCATCAAGGGGCCGCTCGCCTCCCTGTGGGTGGTCGCCGGCTCGCTGATCGTCGGCAGCGGCGTGATGTGGGCCGCGGACCGGATGGGCCGGCACAAGCGAGGGGAGGACGACACCTCCTTCAAGGACGCGATGCTCGTCGGCAGCTCCCAGATCCTCGCCCTGCTCTTCCCGGGCTTCTCGCGCTCCGGCGCCACGATGTCCACCGCGCTGATGCTCGACCTGGACCGCGTCGCCGCCACCCGGCTGTCCTTCTTCCTCGGGATCCCGGCCCTCACCGGCGCCGGCATCTACGAGCTGAAGGACGCCCTCGGCACGACGGGCACGGGCGCGCTGCCCCTGGCCGTCGGCACCACCGTCTCCTTCGTCGTCGCCTACACCTCCATCGCCTGGCTGCTGAAGTTCGTCGCCAAGCACTCCTTCAACGCCTTCGTGATCTACCGGATCGTGGTCGGGCTGCTGCTCTTCGGGCTCCTGGGTGCGGGCGTGATCAACAGCTGACACAGGCGCCCGCCGGTCGGCCGGCCGGGCGGAGCGCGGTCGGCTTTGCTGGTTCACACCCGGTGAACCTCACCCACCGGCTCCCCTTGACACCACCCCCACCTCACCCGGAGTATCACTTCCGTGAACCTGTCAGACAGCCGGACAGCCGGACAGCCGCCGAGGCGGGTCAGCGCCATGGAAGCGGTCCTGGCGCACCTGCGCAGTGCCATCGAGCGCGGCGACTACGCCATCGGGGACAAACTCCCCTCCGAGGCGGAACTCTGCCGCAGCCTGGAGATCAGCCGACCCGTGCTGCGCGAGGCCCTCAGGGCCCTGCAGACCATGGGCCTGACCGTCTCCAAGACCGGCAAGGGCACCTTCGTCGTCGCCAGCGCGGTCGAGGACCCGACCTTCGGCGACTACGCGGCCAGTGACCTGCTGGAGGTGCGCCGGCACGTCGAGATCCCGGTCGCCGGATACGCGGCCCTGCGCCGTACCCCGGAGAACCTCGACCACCTGGCTCACCTGCTCGACCGTATGGAACGGGAGACGGACACCACCGCGTGGGTCGCGATGGACACCCTCTTCCACCTGGCCGTGGCCGAGGCCGCCCAGAACCCGGTCTTCCGCCGGGTCATCGAGGAGATCCGCGACGCACTGGCGCGTCAGTCGGCCTTCCTCAACGAGCTGGGCGGCCGGCGCGAGCAGTCCAACCGCGAGCACCGGGCGATCGTCGAGGCGCTGATCGACGGTTCCGAACTCGACGCGACCGACGCCATGGCGCATCACCTCGACCGCGTCGAGACGACCCTCACCGACATCGTGCGCCCCCCGCGCACGGACAGCACCACGGAAGGCGGACCCGAGGCGTGAGTGAGCAGTCCCTGCACGAGGGCGTGCAGAAACGTTCCGGCCATGTCGACGCCGGAGACGCCGGCTACAGCAAGTCGCTGAAGTCGCGGCACGTCAACATGATCGCCATCGGCGGAGCCATCGGCACCGGCCTGTTCCTCGGCGCCGGCGGCCGGCTCGCCGACGCCGGGCCGTCCCTGTTCATCGCCTACGCGGTCTGCGGCGTATTCGCCTTCCTCGTCGTGCGCGCCCTCGGCGAACTCGTCCTGTACCGGCCGTCCTCCGGCGCCTTCGTGTCGTACGCCCGGGAGTTCATGGGTGAGAAGGGCGCGTACACCGCGGGCTGGATGTACTTCCTGAACTGGGCGACCACCGGCATCGCCGACATCACCGCGGTGGCGACGTACACCCACTACTGGGGCATGTTCTCCGACATCCCGCAGTGGGTGATCGCGCTGATCGCCCTCGCGGTTGTCCTCACCGTGAACCTGATATCTGTGAAGATCTTCGGCGAGCTGGAGTTCTGGTTCGCGATCATCAAGGTGGGCGCGCTCGTCGTCTTCATGTGCATCGGCATCTTCCTGCTGGTCACCCAGCAGCCCGTGGACGGCCACACCCCCGGCCCGTCCCTGATCACCGACAACGGCGGCCTCTTCCCCAGCGGCCTGCTGCCCATGCTGCTGATCGTCCAGGGCGTCGTCTTCGCCTACGCCTCCGTCGAGCTGGTCGGCGTCGCCGCCGGTGAGACCGAGAACCCCGAGAAGATCATGCCGAAGGCGATCAACTCGATCATGTGGCGCGTGGGCCTCTTCTACGTCGGCTCCGTCCTCCTGCTCTCGATGCTGCTGCCCTGGTCGTCGTACAAGGCGGGCGAGAGCCCGTTCGTCACCGTGCTGTCCAACATCGGCATCCCGGCGGCCGGCGGCGTCATGAACCTGGTCGTGATGACCGCGGCCATGTCCTCGCTCAACTCCGGCCTGTACTCCACCGGCCGCATCCTGCGCTCCATGGCCATGTCCGGCTCCGCCCCGAAGTTCACCTCGGTGATGAGCCGCAGCCAGGTCCCGTACGGCGGCATCCTGCTGACCAGCGGTATCTGTGTCCTCGGCGTCGGACTCAACTTCGTCGTCCCGGCCGATGCGTTCGAGATCGTGCTGAACTTCGCCGCGATCGGCATCCTCGCCACCTGGGGCATGATCATGATCTGTCACCTGCTCTTCTGGCAGAAGACCCAGAAGGGCGAGCTCGACCGGCCCGGCTACCGACTGCCGGGCTCCCCCTGGACCGAACTCGTGACGCTGGCGTTCCTCGCCTCCGTCCTGGTCCTCATGTACGCCGACGGAGGCGCCGGCCGCACCACCGTGCTGTGCCTGCCGCTGATCGTCGGAGCGCTGGTCGCGGGCTGGTACACCATCCGCGGCCGTGTCGCCCGCACCGCCACCAAGGCCGACGCGTGAACCCGTGTCGGTCGACGCCCCCTCATCGACCCAGGACAGCCAGGCAGTGATGTACAGCAGCTCCATGGCGGACGCACCCCTTGTCCGCGAACCTCTCCACGCCCCCGTCGCCCACCTCATACGCGGCGGAATGATCGAAGGCACCCACTACGGCTCCGTCGTCGTCCTCGGCGCCGACGGCAAGGTGGACTTCCAACTCGGTGACATCGAGGCCGCCTTCTACCCGCGCTCCGCACTCAAGCCCGTCCAGGCCGTGGCCATGGCCCGGGCCGGGCTGCCGCTCGACGGCGAGCTCCTCTCGCTCACCGCGGCGAGCCACTCCGGCGAGGAACGCCACCTCGCCGGAACCCGGCGCATCCTCGAACTCGCCGCGCTCACCGAGGACCACCTGCGCAACGTCCCGGACATGCCGTTCGACCCGGTCGTCCGGGACGCCTGGGTGCGGGAGGGACGCCTGCCTTCCCGGCTCGCGCAGAACTGCTCCGGCAAGCACGCGGCGATGCTGTACACCTGCGCGCTCAACGGCTGGTCCCTGGACGACTACCTCGACCCCGGGCACCCGCTGCAGCAGGCGATCGCCGAGATCGTCGAGGACCTCACGGGGCAGCGGATCGCTCGCACCACCGTCGACGGGTGCGGGGCGCCGTTGTTCTCCGTCTCGCTGCACGGCCTTGCCCGTGCCGCCGCCCGCATCACCACCGCGGTGCCGGGCACGCCCGAGGCTCGGGTCGCCGACGCGATGCGCGAGCATGCGGAGATGGCCTCCGGCACCGGGCGAGACGTGGCCGCGCTGATGCGGGCCGTGCCGGGTCTGCTCGCCAAGGACGGGTTCGAGGGCGTGCAGGTCGCTGCGCTGGCGGACGGGCGGGCTGTTGCCGTGAAGATCGCCGATGGGGCGAATCGGGCGCGGATACCGGTTGCCGCCGCCGCTCTTGCATGGGCCGGGGTGGACCCGGAGCTGCTCGCCGAGTTCCAGGGCGAGGCGCTTCTCGGGGGCGGTCAGGCGGTCGGGTGTGTGCGGCCCGTTCGTGCGCTGGAGCCGGTTGTTGTTTCGGCCTGCGCCTAAGGATGTGCCGGAAGTGCTGTTCTGCGGCTGCGGGCCGATTGTGGCTGGTCGCGCAGTTCCCCGCGCCCCTGAAGGGGCGCTCACCCTCACCTGCATTGAAAGAGGAACCGTTCCCTCATGACCGCTGCCATCCGTAGCGAACACGACCTGCTCGGCGACCGTGACATCCCCGCCGACGCCTACTGGGGTGTCCACACCCTGCGCGCCACCGAGAACTTCCCCATCACCGGGACGCCGATCTCGGCCTACCCGCACCTCATCGACGCCCTCGCCGCCGTCAAGGAGGCCGCCGCGCTCGCCAACGAGGAGCTCGGGCTGCTGGAGGCGAAGAAGGCTGCTGCCATCGTTGCCGCCTGTCGGGAGATCCGGTCCGGCAAGCTGCACGACCAGTTCGTCGTGGACGTCATCCAGGGCGGCGCCGGCACGTCGACCAACATGAACGCCAACGAGGTCGTCGCCAACCGGGCGTTGGAGCTGCTGGGGTTCGAGAAGGGGCAGTACCAGCACCTGCACCCCAACGAGGACGTCAACCTCGGCCAGTCGACCAACGACGTCTACCCGACCGCCGTCAAGATCGCGACGGTGTTCGCGGTGCGCGGGCTGCTCAAGGCGATGGCGGTACTTCAGGACGCGTTCGCCCGCAAGGCCGTCGAATTCCGCGACGTGCTCAAGATGGGCCGTACGCAGTTGCAGGACGCGGTGCCGATGACGCTCGGGCAGGAGTTCTCCGCGTACGCCGTCATGCTCGACGAGGACCGGTCCCGACTTGCCGAGGCCGTCGAGCTGATCCATGAGATCAACCTGGGCGCGACGGCCATCGGTACCGGACTGAACGCCCCCGCCGGCTACGCCGAGTCGGCCAGGCGTCACCTCGCCGAGATCACCGGGCTCCAGCTGGTCACCGCCGCCAACCTGGTCGAGGCGACCCAGGACTGCGGCGCGTTCGTCCAGATGTCCGGCGTGCTCAAGCGCATCGCCGTCAAGCTCAGCAAGAGCTGCAACGACCTGCGGCTGCTGTCGTCCGGTCCGCGCGCGGGTCTGGGCGAGATCAACCTGCCTCCCGTGCAGGCCGGTTCGTCGATCATGCCCGGCAAGGTCAACCCGGTGATCCCCGAGGTCGTCAACCAGGTCGCGTTCGAGGTGATCGGCAACGACGTCGCCATCACCATGGCCGCCGAGGCCGGACAGCTCCAGCTCAACGCCTTCGAGCCGATCATCCTGCACTCCCTGTCGGAGTCGATCACCCATCTGCGGGCCGCCTGCCTGACGCTCGCCGAGCGCTGCGTGGACGGCATCACCGCCAACACCGAGGCGCTGCGCCGGACCGTGGAGAACTCCATCGGCCTGGTCACCGCCCTGAACCCGCACATCGGCTACACGGCGGCCACCGACATCGCCAAGGAGGCCCTGGTCAGCGGCCGCGGCGTCGCCGAACTCGTCCTGGAGAAGGGCCTGTTGCCCGCCGAGACCCTCGCCGACCTGCTGCGCCCCGAGATCGTCGCGGGCAGCGGCCAGGCCCTGGCCTGAACCGGCCGTGAACCGCTGAAGCGCACCCGGACCGGCAGGAAGGCACAATGGTGATCATGGCAGCGTCGACGTCGTCACTGACCTTCCAGCCGATCCTTCAGCGCATCGCGGAGGAGATCGAGCGGACCCCCGGCCGCGGCCGGCCGGCCGACTACATTCCGGCGCTCGCGGCCTGCGACCCGCGCAGCTTCGGCATGGCCGTCGCGGAACTCGACGGCACGGTGTACGGCGTGGGGGACTGGCGCGAGCCGTTCTCCACGCAGTCCATCACCAAGGTCTTCACCCTCGCGCTGGACCTGGCCCGCGAGGGCGACGAACTCTGGGAGCACGTGGGCCGCGAGCCCTCCGGCAACCCCTTCAACTCCCTGATCCAGCTGGAGTACGAGAACGGCATCCCACGCAACCCGTTCATCAACGCCGGCGCCCTCGTTGTCACCGACCGGCTCCAGACCCGTACCGGAGCCGCGGCGGGCGAACTCCTGGCCTTCCTGCGTGCCGAGAGCGGCAACCCCGCCCTGGACTTCGACCAGGACGTCGCCGCCTCCGAGTCCACGCACGGCGACCGCAACGCCGCGCTCGGCCACTTCATGGCGTCGTACGGCAACATCGACAACCCCGTGCCGGTCCTGCTCGACCAGTACTTCCGCCAGTGCTCGATCAAGGCGTCCTGCGCCGATCTGGCCCTCGCCACCACCTTCCTGGCCCGCCACGGCGTCCGCGCCGACGGCACCCGGCTGCTCACCCGCAGCCAGGCCAAACAGGTCAACGCGGTCATGCTGACCTGCGGGACGTACGACGCGGCGGGCGAATTCGCGTACCGGGTGGGCCTGCCCGGCAAGAGCGGCGTGGGCGGCGGCGTCATCGCGGTGGTACCGGGCCGGTGCACGTTGTGCGTGTGGAGTCCGGGGCTGGACGAGCGGGGCAATTCAGTGGCAGGAGTGGCGGCCCTGGACAGATTCACGACACTGACAGGCCTTTCGGTCTTCTGACCTGACTACTCGGCGCCGGGTGCGGGCGCGTCCCTAAGGGGCGCGGGGAACTGTGCGACCAGCCCCCACCGGCCGGCAGCCTGCGAACCACCTCATCCGGCAGACGCGTCGCAGCCCTGAACCAACGGCCACAATCGATCACCGGCCGGTCACACCCCGGCCTCCCCCCGGAGGGAACCGCGTCAACTTAAAGCCACCCCGCGTTGACACCCTGACCGAGTGTTGGCCATGGCTTTCCCCATCGATCTCCGCCGCTGCCAGATCCTCGGTCTGGCCGGCACCGCCTTCCTCGCCCTGGGCGGTGAGTCGGCCGGCGCGCTGCCGGTCCGGGACATCCTGGCCCCGAGCTCGGCGCACGCGGCGCTGGGCCTGGTCGGCGTGTACTTCGGCGTCGTCCTGCTGATAGCGGCGTGGCTGATGCTCGGGCGCCTTGTGCGCAGCGCCGATCCGCCGACGCCACGCGCCCTGCTGCTGGTGCTGGCGGTGTGGGCCACCCCGCTGCTGATCGCGCCGCCGCTGTTCAGCCGGGACGTGTACAGCTACCTGGCCCAAGGGGCCATGGTCGACGCGCACATCGACGTGTACGCGTACGGCCCCTCCCATCTCGGCGGCCCGCTCGCGGACGAGGTCGCCCCGCTGTGGCGGCACACCGGCGCCCCGTACGGCCCGGTGTTCCTCGGCGTCGCCTCCGCCCTGTCCACCGTGACCCGCGGTGAACTTCCCGCCGGGCTCCTCGGCATGCGCCTGATAGCCCTCCTCGGGGTGGCGCTGATGGCGGCCGCGCTGCCGCGCCTGGCCCGGCACAGCGGAGCCGACCCGTCCGCGGCGCTGTGGCTGGGGGCCCTCAACCCGCTCGTGCTGCTGCACCTGGTGGCGGGCGCCCACAACGACGCCATCATGCTCGGCCTGCTCGGTGCGGGGCTGGTCGCCGCGCTCGGCCGGTGGCCGGTCCTGGGCGCCGTACTCGTCACGCTCGCCGCCCTCGTCAAGGCGCCCGCGGCACTGGGCCTCGCCGCGGTCGTACTGCTCCAGATGCGGGCCGGGCACCACCCGGTGAAGGCCGTGTTCACCACCGCGGCCGCGGCCGCCGGCACCACGGTCGCGGCGACGGCCGTGGCGGGCACCGGATACGGCTGGATAGGCGCCCTGGACACCCCGGTCTCCTCGCAGAACTGGGCGCTCACCAGCCTTCTCGGCCGTGCCACCGCCTCGCTCCTGGAGCAGGCCGGCAGCGACCTCGCGCCGCTGGCCGTCCCGGTCTGGCACACCTTCGGCATCGTGCTCACGGGGGTCCTCGTGCTCCTCATATGGTGGCGCTGGCGACCGCGCCCCGTGTACGCGCTCGGTCTGAGCCTGGCGGCCGTCGCCGCCTTCGGACCGGCGATCCGCCCCTGGTACGCCCTGTGGGGCCTGTTCCTCATCGCCGCCGCCGCGCCCAGCACTTCGGTACGGCACCGGGTGGCGGCCCTGACGGGAGTGCTCGCGCTCGCCGTCCTGCCCAGCGGCGGCGCCGCGGACGCCGGCCAGCTGGTGCTGGCGGTCTCCGGGGGTGCGCTCGCCGTGGTCGTTCTGTGGCAGGCGCATCTCGCTGCGCAGGCCCCGGCTCTGGAGCGCACCGCATGAGGCTTCCGCGTACCGACCGGGGCCGGCTCTTGCTGGTCCTCGTGCTCGCCGCCGCGGTGACCGTCTTCACCGCCACCGTGCCACTGCTGCGTGACTGGTTCGACCTGCGCGTCTACTACGGCACCGTGGACAGCTGGATCCACCACGGCGGCCGTCTCTACGACTACCGGGTGCCCGGCACGACGTACGGCTTCACCTACCCGCCGTTCGCCGCCGTCGTCATGCTGCCCATGGCGCTGGTCGGTCTGCACGTTTCGATCGCGGTGGCGCTGCTGCTCAACCTGGCGGCACTGGCCTTCTCGCTGCGGGTGCTGGCGGGACGGTCCTGGCGGCGCCACGGCTGGTACGGCTGTGCCCTCGTCGCGTGCGGGCTGGCCCTGTTCGAACCGCTGAGGGACACCTTCAGCTTCGGCCAGGTGAACATCCTGCTGCTGGCCCTGGTGCTCCTCGACTGCTGGTTGCTCGCGACGGGCCGGGAGCGCTGGGCGGGCGTGGGCATCGGGCTCGCGGCCGCGATCAAACTGACGCCGGCCGCGTTCATCGGCCTGCTGCTGGTGGCCCGGCGCTGGCGAGCCGCCGCGGTGGCCACGGCCGTCGCCGCCGCGGCCACGGCGCTGGCGGCCTGGGTGGCCCCCGACGCCTCCCGCTTCTACTGGACGCACGCGATGTGGGACACCACCCGCGTGGGCCGCCTCGACTACGTCTCCAACCAGTCGCTGCAGGGCATCCTGGCCCGGCTGGACGTGCCGAGCCGCGAGGTCTGGGCAGTCGTGGTGCTGGTGGTCCTGGGCGTCTGGGTGGTGCGCACCCACCGCGCGGTCGTGGCGGGGGACTGGACGGCGGCGTTCGCCCTGACCGGGCTGACCGCCTGTCTGGTCAGCCCGATCACCTGGGTCCACCACCTGGTGTGGCTGCTGCCGTCCTTCGCCGTCCTCGTGCGCGCCGGGCACCTGCGGATCGCGGGCGCCCTGTACGCCGTGCTGTGCACCAGCGTGGTGTGGCTGTGGTTCGACGACGCGTCCGGCGTCGACGGCTTCCTCGGCAGCAACACCTACGCCTGGATCACGCTCGGCCTGCTGCTGTGGCTGCCCGTCGGTCAACTCTGCGTCGACCGCTCGACCCTGCCCCGGGTCACCAGCGACACGGCACCGGCGCCCATGCCGGCGGCGCCCGCGATCGCGAAGGCCTCGGCCCAGCCCGGCTCGTCCTCCGGTGCCACCGCGGCGACCACGGGCACCGCCGCGGGCCCCGGCCTCGGCCTGACCCGCAACGCGTCCAGCGAGCCCACCGGTTCGACCCGGCCGACCGCCCCGAACCCCCAGTCGAGCAGTTCGCCGGCCTCCTCGTAGACGGTGAACCCGCCGGCCCGGGGGTTCATCACGGTGACGACCAGGGTGCGCTCGCCCCGGCGGGCGGCGGCGATGAGCGTGTTGCCCGCCTGGCTGGTGTAGCCGTTCTTGATGCCGATCACGCCCGGGTAGCGGTCCACGCCGTCCGCGCCGGTCAACAGGCGGTTGGTGTTCTGGATCCCGTACGCCCAGCCGCCTCGGCCCGGGAACCGCGACTGCGCGGTGCCGCAGTACCGCGCGAACTCGGCGTTGCGCAGCCCGGCCCGGCCGAACACCGCCAGGTCGTACGCCGACGACACCTGGCCCGGCGTGTCGTAGCCGTCCGGCGACACCACGTGCGTGTCTAGGGCGCCCAGGGAGCGGGCCTTGGCCTCCATGCGCTCGGCAGTGAAGCGCCAGCCGCCGTTGAGGGAGGCCAGCACCCGCACGGCGTCGTTGCCGGAGCTGAGGAACACCCCGCGCCACAGGTCGGCGACCTGGTACGTACGCCCCTCGGCGACCCCGACCAGGCTGCTGCCGGGCCCGATCCCGGCGAGCTCCTCCTCGCGCACGGTGTGCCGGATGACGCCGGGCAGGGTCGGCAGCACGGTGAGTGCGAACAGCGACTTGAGCGTGCTGGCGGGTGGCAGCTTCCGGTGTGCGTCGTACGCGGCGAGCACCTCGCCGGTGTCGGCGTCGGCCACCAGCCACGACCGCGCGGACAGACTCGGAACACGGGGTGCCCCGGCGTGCGGCCGCACCTGTGTGCCGGATCCGTACAGCTGGGTGGGAGGTGGCGTTGCCGCCTGGTGCCTGCCTGGGGTGTCGGGGTCGCGCCCGGGGCGGGCGACGGCGGTGGCGGGCGCGAGCGCCAGCAGGCCGGTCGCGCACAGTGCGCAGGTGGACACCAGGGCCCGGGAAGTAAATCCGATCTTCATACCGTCAACGTAGGAACGGTCGCGCCTCACACCGCGCTGCCCGGGCCGGTCGGGGCGCGCGTCGGCACCCGGACGGGCGATTCCGGCGCGGATCTGTCATTCGCCGGGAAGTGTCGGCTGGATCCGCCGAAGGAACGTGGCGTTGTCGGGCGTCTCGCGCATGCGCTCCAGGAGGGTTTCCAGGTTGGACTGGCCGTCCCGGGTCTGCAGGGCCCGGCGCAGTCCGCGCACGGCGGTCAACTCGGCCGGGGGCAGAAGCAGTTCCTCGCGGCGGGTGCCGGAGGGGTTGATGTCGACGGCGGGGAAGACGCGGCGGGAGGCGAGGTCCCGGCTCAGGCGCAGCTCCATGTTGCCGGTGCTCTTGAGCTCCTCGAAGTAGTAGTCGTCGGCCCGGGAGCCGGTCTCCACGAGGGCCGTGGCGAGGATGGTGAGCGAACCGCCCTCCTCGGCGAGGCGCGCGGCGCCGAAGAACCGCTTCGGACCCTGCAGCGCGGTCGCGTCGACGCCGCCGCTCAGGGTGCGGCCGCCGGATCCGGCCGCGTTGTTGTGCGCCCGGCACAGCCGGGTCAGGGAGTCGAGCAGGATGACGACGTCCTCGCCCGCCTCGACGAGCCGCTTGGCGCGTTCGATGACGAGCTCGGCCAGTGCGATGTGCTGCTTGGGCGCCCGGTCGAAGGTCGAGGCGTACACCTCGCCCCGCACCGAGCGCCGCATGTCGGTGACCTCCTCGGGGCGTTCGTCGAGGAGCACCACCATCAGCCGGCATTCCGGGTGGTTACCCGCGACGGCGGCCGCGATCTGCTGGAGCAGCACGGTCTTGCCGGTCTTGGGCGGGGCGACGATCAGGCCCCGCTGGCCCTTGCCGACCGGGGCGATCAGGTCGTTGACCCGCCCGGTCAGGCCGGACGCCGGGTGTTCGAGGCGGATCCGGTCACGCGGGTGCAGCGGCGTCAGGTCGCCGAAGCCGGGGCGGTTCTTGGCGGGGGTGCGGCCATTGACGTGGGCGACTTCGGTGAGGGTGCGCCGGTCGCCGCGTACGCCGTCGACGAGGTCGCCCTTGCGCAGGCCGTGGCGGCGGATGAGCGCGGGGGAGACCTGAAGGTCGGAGGGCGAGGGCAGCAGGTTGGCGGCGCGCAGGTGCCCCTTGCCGCTCGCGTCGATGTCGAGGACACCGGTGACGGCCGTGGCCTGCTGCTGGACCGGTGGGTGTTCGAGTGTGGTGGTCATGGTGGTGTGTCCTTTCACGGACGGAAGGCATGGGACATGCAGAGGGAAGGGGTGTGCCGCGGACATCGGGAAGGCGGACAGAGCGCCTTCGGGCGGCGGGAAGCAACACCTCGGACATGGCGGAACCGCTGGTCACGAGATGGTGATGAGAAGCCGGTACGCCTACCGGCGAACTGAGAGAGAACTGGCACCGGCGCCACAACCGGGCGTACACAGGTGCTGACGCGACCGTAGCACGAAGGCTCAGCGTGTGGCGAGCAATCCGTACAGCAGAGGGATGCGTGGCTCGGGGAGACGCCACCAGCCGGAGGGGGTGCGCTCCATCTGCGGCCAGCGCTGCCAGGGCAGCTCGTCACTCTCGCGCAGCCGCCTGATGGTCAGTCCTGCTCCGCTCAACGCGTCTACGACCTCTCCTATTCCGTGCATCCACTCGTAACTGTCCGTGGCGCCTTCGACGGCAGGCCCGTCGGTGTAGGTGCGTGCCGCGTCCCGGTGCACGGCACCGTCGCCGCCCAGGTAGTCATTGCGCAGCAGCAGCTCGGGCCCCTCGCCCGGACCGGGCTTGGGGCCCAGGGAGTTGAGTAGCGGGTGGAACTCGACGATGTACAACCGCCCGCCCGGACGCAGGAGTTGGGCCACGACACCGGCCCAGCGATCGAGGTCGGGCAGGTAGCACAGTGCGCCCTTGCCCGTGTACACCACGTCGAACCGGCGTTGCCCCAGGGCCTCCACGGCGTCGTACACATTGGCCTGCACATACGTGACGTCCAGCCCGGCCTTATGCGCGATGCCGCCCGCGGCAGCCACGGACGCCGCGGAGAAGTCCAGGCCGACGGCCCGCGCCCCGCGCTGTGCGAAGGCGATCGTCTCGGTGCCGAGATGGCACTGCAGATGGAGCACATCGCGGCCGGTCAGCTCACCGAGGTCGTCCCACTCGAAGGAGGCGAACCAGCGCGCGGGATCGAGACCCTGGTCGAGGCCGTAGAAGCGGCTCGCGAGGTGGACGGGGGTGCGGGCGTCCCAGTTCGCCTGATTGGCCGACATCATCCGCGCGTGCTCGTCGGAGGTCATGAGGACATCCAATCGCGAACGGAGCGTGCGCGGGGGCAGAAATCCCGGGCGTGGGCCGCCCGGGTGTCGATTCGGTCCGGTCCCGTTCGTCGGTGGGGTGTAGGAAGCTCATGAGGACCGGGAGGATCCATGAAGTACATGCTGCTCGTCTGCGGTGACGACACCGCCGACGCCTCGGGCATGACCCCCGTCGAGCCCTGGGTCGAAGACCTCGGCGACCGCCGCGTACGCCTGCACGGCCACCGGCTGGCGCTTCCCGACCGGGCGGTCACCGTGCGGGTGCGCGGCGGGGAGGTACTGCGCAGCGACGGGCCGTTCGCGGAGACGAAGGAGTACGTCGCCGGGTTCGACATCCTGGACTGCGACAGCCTGGAGGAGGCGATCGAGGCGGCCGCGCGGCATCCCGTGGCCGCCGTCGGGGCCATGGAGGTGCGCCCCTTCTGGGAGGACGAGGATGCCGAGACGCAGATCCGCGCGCTCGACGCCGAACTGACCGCGGCCGCGCGTGAGCGGGACGTCGAGCGCATGGCGGCCTGCTACGCCCCGGACGTGACGGCGTTCGTCGACGGCCGGGAACTTCAGGGGACCGACGCCCTGCGCAAGTCGCTGGAGGCGCGGTTCACCGGCCTCGCCGGTCCCGTCACCCGCGAGGTGCTGGACTTCCGCGTCCACGTCGACGAGAGCATCGCCTTCGGCCACGCCCTCGTCCGCCTGCGCGCCACCCGTACGGACGGTGCGCCACTCGACGACCTGATGCGCGTCACCACCGGCTACCGCGACGTCGGTCTGCGCCGGCTGATCGCGCACGAGCACGTCTCTCTCGACCCCGAGGAGCGGTCATGAAGTACGTCCTGTTCATCTGCACACCGGTCGGCGGTGAGGAACTCAGCCCCGAGGAGATCGCCGAGGACCCCCGTTTCACCTCGTACATCGACGAGGTCCGCAGCCGTGACGTCGTCAAGGGCGGGGCCCGCCTGCGGCCGCACACCGACGCCACGACCGTCCGCGTCCAGGGCGACGAAGTGCTGCTCAGCGACGGGCCCTTCGTGGAGTCCAAGGAGTACGTCGCCGGCATCGACATCATCGAGGTCGCCGACCTGGACGAAGCCATCTCGCTGGCGTCCCGGCATCCAGCGGCCCTCGGCGGCGGCTCGATCGAAGTGCGGCCGGTCTGGGAGTGAGCGCCACGAACGGCGTCGAGGAAGCCGTCGCCGCCGCCTTCCGCGAGGAATGGGGCCAGGTCGTCGCCACCCTGATCCGAGTGACCGGCGACTGGGACCTCGCAGAGGAGTGCGCCCAGGACGCCTTCGCCCAGGCCCTCGACCGGTGGCGGCGCGACGGAGTGCCGCGCCGCCCCGGCGCCTGGCTGACCACGACCGCCCGCAACCGCGCCCTGGACGTACTGCGCCGGGAGGCGGTGGGGGCGGCGAAACTCCGGGAGGTGGCGGTGCTGGCCCGCGACGAACCGCCGTACGGACCCGAGAACGACAGCGGTGACGGCAGCGGCGTGCAGGACGACCGGCTGCGGCTGATCTTCACCTGCTGCCACCCCGCGCTGCCCATCGAGGCCCGGGTCGCGCTGACCCTGCGCACGCTCGCGGGGCTGACCACACCGGAGATCGCGCGCGCCTTCCTCGTCCCCGAGGCGACCATGGCGCAGCGCCTGGTGCGCGCGAAGCGGAAGATCCGCAACGCAGGAATCCCGTACCGCATCCCGCCCGCGCACCTCTTGCCCGAGCGCACGACGGGCGTGCTCGGTGTGATCTACCTGCTGTTCAACGAGGGCTACGCGGCCACCGCCGGTGCCGATCTCGTCCGTACGAACCTCTGCGCCGAGGCGATCCGCCTGGCTCGCGTCCTGGCCCGTCTGATGCCCGACGAGCCCGAGGTGCTCGGCCTGCTCGCGCTCCTGCTGCTGCACGACGCCCGCCGGCACACCCGCGTGGACGCCGCGGGCGACCTGGTGACCCTGGAGGACCAGGACCGTACGGCCTGGGACCGCGCCGAGGCCGACGAGGGCGCCGCGCTGCTCGAGACCGCGCTGCGGCGCGGCCGCCCCGGGCCGTACCAGATCCAGGCCGCCATCGCCGCCTGCCACACCACCGCGCCCACCGCCGAGGACACCGACTGGGCCGACATCGCCGCCCTGTACGGCGAGTTGGCGCGCCGGGTGCCCTCCGCCGTGGTCCGCCTGAACCGTGCGGTGGCCGTCGGCATGGCCGAGGGCACGGACGCCGGCCTCGCCCTGGTCGCGGAGCTGGAGGAGCAGGGCGACCTGGCCGGGTACCACCTGCTGCCGGCCTCCCGCGCCGATCTGCTGCGCCGCAGCGGCCGCACGGACGAGGCGGCGCAGGCATACCTCAGCGCGCTGGAGCTGGTCGAGAACGACGCGGAACGGAGGTTCCTCGAAAGGCGGCTCGCGGAGTGTCGATCCGGGTGAGGACCGCTCGTCGGTGGGGTGAGAGCGCCCTCGGTGGCGCCGACCACGCCTTCACGCCGCTGGAGTCCGCCCGGAGCCGCTCGCGGCACTGACGGCCGGCCACCGGGCCGCGTTCACGGCCTGCGCCGTGCTTGCGGCGGCAGGGCCGGCCTGCGTGCCGGTGCTGGTGCGCGGGCGCCCCGGCGCCGGCGTCCCGAGCGGCCGGAGGCGGCTGTCACGCCGACTGCGCCGCCGCCTCCTTCGCGATCCGGTCGAACTGCGCGCCCATCGCCTCGGCCAGCGCCTGCAGGCCCGACAGCGGACGGACCATGACCATGAAGTCGTCGATCAGCCCGTCCTCGTTGACGTGGAGGAAGTCGCAGCCGGTGATCTCCCGGTCGCCCACGCGCGCGGTGAAGACCAGCGCGTGATCGCGGCCGCCTGGGTCGTTGATCTCGCGCACATAGCGGAAGTCCTCGAAGACCCGCACGACAGCGCGCAGAATCGCCGCCGTGATCGCCTTGCCGGCGTACGGCTTGAACACGGCCGGGCTGGTGAAGACGACATCCTCCGCCAACAGGGCCTCGACGGCTTCGGTGTCGCCTGCTTCCACCGCCTCGCGGAACGCGCGCATCGGATCACCTCATAGTCAAATAGTTGAGTAGGTGCCGATGAGAATAATCACCTGCTGTTAACGTGTCCACATGTCCCTCAAGTACGCCGTCCTCGCCGCCCTCCTGGAGGGCGAGGCCTCGGGTTACGAGCTGTCGAAGGTCTTCGACGTCTCGTTCGCCAACTTCTGGCCCGCGACGCCGCAGCAGCTCTACCGGGAGCTGGAGCGGCTCGCGCAGGACGGCCTCGTCGAGGCCCGGTTCGTGCAGCAGGAACGACGGCCGAACAAGCGGATGTTCACGCTCACCGACGCCGGACGCGAGGACCTGCGGACCTTCGCCGCCGAGCCGCCCCGGCGGCCCACCGCCATCCGCGACGAACTCCTGATCAAACTCCAGGCCATGGAGGACCCCGAGGCCACCCGCGCCCTGATCGAGGAGCGCATGACGTGGTCGAGCGGCAAGCTGGACCGCTACGAACGCGTCCGCGACCGCCTCCTCGACGGGCGCACCGAGGACGAGTACCTGCGCGAGTCCGACCGCATCGGGCCGTATCTGACGCTGCTGGCCGGAATCTCCTTCGAGCAGGAGATTCTGCGCTGGTGCGAGCGCGTGCTCACCGTCCTGCGGCACCGAGTGGCCACGGGGTGACGCGGATGTTCAGCCCCGAAGGGCCCTCCCTGCGTGAACTCGCCGTCCAGGCCCTGTCGTCCGTCGAGCGCGGATACGACCTGCTCGCCCCGAAGTTCGACCACACGCCGTTCCGCACGCCGGACTCCGTGCTCCGTGCGGTCGCGTCGGCGCTCGGCCGAACGGGCTCGTACGACGACGGCCTCGACCTGTGCTGCGGTACGGGCGCGGGTGTCGACGTGCTGGCCGAGGTGTGCCGGCGCAGCGTCACCGGTGTCGACTTCAGCGCCGGCATGCTCGACGTCGCCCGGCGGCGGGTGCGGGTCGGGGAGCGGCGCGTCGGCTGGGTGCGTGCCGACGCCCGCGCCCTGCCGTTCGCCCCGGCCTTCGACCTCGTGGTGAGCTTCGGGGCGTTCGGGCACTTCCTTCCCCGTGAGCTGCCGGGACTGTTCGACCAGGTCCACTCCGTGCTGCGGCCCGGCGGGTGCTTCGCCTTCCCGGTCGTGGCCCCGCCCCGCCCCGCGTCCCTCGGCTACTGGATGCTGCTGGGCTTCGACACGGTGATGCGGGTGCGCAACGCCGTGTGGCGGCCGCAGTTCGTCATGTACTACCGGGCCTTCCGGCTCGCGGAGGTACGCGACGAACTGGCCCGCGCCGGCTTCGAGGTGGAGTCGCAGGTTCTGCCCGAGTTCGGACGGCGGCGGGACGGGAGTCCCCGGGTGCGGATGGTGGTGGCGCGGCGCCCGGACCAGGCTGGTCAGACCGCCGCGGGCAGCGTGAACTCGTAGACCAGAGCGTCCTGTTGGGCGTCCATCACGAGGTCCGTGATCTCCAGGGGGCGGGCGTACTGGTCGTGCACGCGCCGGGTGACCCGCACCGAGGACGCGCCCGGGAGCCGGGTGATGGTGTCCCGGTGGTGGAGGGTGAGGCCCGCCTTGCGCATCCAGTCGTAGGTGCGGTGCAGTTGGGCGGAGCCGGTGCTGTCGGCGCGGTCGCCGTCGGCGCGGTCGCGGCAGCGGGCGAGCTCCGCCACCTCGGCGAGGGCCACAGCCGAGAACGACGTCACTGCCGTACGCCGGCCACCACCGTCGGCGCCCGCGGACTCGTACCGGTGCACCAGGGTCGGCCGGTGCGTGGCCAGCCCCAGGGCCGCGGCATGCTCCGGCGGGGGAGTCTCCCAGGCGACCGTCGCGCGGTCCACGGCGCCCGGCCCGGCCGTCCGGGCGCCGACCGGGAAGGTGAGGGTCGACGGGGTCTCGACCGGCGGACCGGACAGGGTGGCATGGCTGCCCCGCCGGTCGGTGGCGACCAGGCCCCGGTGGCGCAGCACCTCCAGCGCCTGCCGTACGGTCTCCCGGCTGACCCCGTAGTGCAGCGCCAACTGCCGTTCCGACGGGAGCCGTTCACCGGGCGGGATGGTTCCGTCGCTCAGTTCGTCGAGCAACTGGGTGGCGATTCTCCAGTACAGCGGCTGCGTTTCGGTGAGGGGGCGGTCGTGCGGGGTGGTGCGGGCCATGCCGCGCCTCCTGTTGGTGACGTGTTGTAGCCGTGCGGGTTCGTTGCGCCACCAGATCTAAGCATTGGTCTAAACCACGGCGGAAGGGTGGTCTGTCACTTCGGCCGAAACGGTCCGCGCGTACAGGCCGTCACAGGGTGCCGTACAGGGCGTCGATCAGCGCCATCTTCCGCGGGTCGTCGGCGATATGAGGCCCCATCCGGTTCATCACATAGCCCAGCGACACCCCGGCCTCCGGGTCGGCCAGACCGCAGGAGCCGCCGAAGCCGTCGTGTCCGAAAGCCCGCGGGTTGGGCCCGTACGACCCGTTGGCCCCGCTCAGCCACAGGCCGAGCGCGACCTCCGTCTCGCTCTCGAACCCGGCCCCGAGCACCAGATCGCGGCAGGCGCCCTGCCCCTCACGCACCCGCTCGGCCGCCTCGGGAGACAGGACGCGATGGCCGTCGTACGACCCGCGCCCGGCGAAGATGCCGTACAGCGCGGCGATCGCCCGAGCCGTGCCGTGCCCGTTCGCGGCGGGGACCTCCGCAGCCCGCCACTCGGCCGAGTTGGCCTGAGCCGCCCCCACGGCGGGGTTGGCCAGCGCGGCGATGGCGGCGGGCGCCAACTGGCTGAAGATCGCAGCCTGTTCACTGTTCGACGCGACCGGCGCATGCACCAGCTCGGCCGCCCGTCCGCCCTCCTTCTCCGGCAACCCGATCACGAAGTCGATGCCGAGCGGCCCGGTCACCTCCCGCTCCAGGAAGGCTCCGGGCAGCAGCCCCGAGACCCGCCGCACGACCTCCCCGACCAGGAACCCGTACGTGAGCGCGTGATATCCGGACTGGGTCCCCGGCGCCCACCACGGCTCCGTCGCCGCGAGCCGCTGGGTCGTCAACTCCCAGTCGCAGAGCTGTTGAAGCGAGTGCGGATCCCGCAGCCCGGCCAGTCCGGCGCGGTGCGACAGCAGATGCCGTACGAGGATCTGCTCCTTGCCCGCGGCGGCGAACTCCGGCCAGTACGTGGCCACCGGCGCGTCCAGGTCGAGCAGCCCCCGGTCGGCGAGGATGTGCGCGCACAGTGCCGTAGGTCCCTTGGTCGTCGACCACACGTTGACCAGCGTGTCGCGCTCCCACGGGCGACTGTGAGCCGCGTCGGCCCACCCGCCCCACAGATCCACGACGGTCTCGCCCCCGACCCTGACCGTGACCGCGGCGCCCAGCTCCCCGCGCTCGCGGAAGTTCGCCTCGAATGCCGTCCGCACCGCCGCGAACCTCGGATCGCAGTGCCCGTGCAGCAGTGCCTCGTGCTCCGCCATGGCCCACCCCTAGTCGTCCGCAGACGTCCGCCGGATACCCGGACCGCGACCGTGCGACCGGGCTCCCTGAACGTACCGACTGGTCGGACTGGACGGAAGGCGTCGAACACGCCGAACGCACCGACCTCATCCGAGGAACAGTGCGCCTTCCGGCTCGCGGTGACCCTCGACGGTGTGCCAGTAGTCGCGGGTCTCGACGGCGAGCCCGGCGGCGTCGAACCGCACGAGGACACAGCCGGCCAGCGTGGCCGGCGCGCCGTCCTCCTCGGCGAGGACCCGGAACTCGGCCACGGCCACCCCGTCCTCGCCGACCACCGGCGCGGAGAAACGCACGTCGGTCACCCGCTCACCGGCGAACGACCAGCGCAGATACTCGGCCAGCGCCGCCCGCCCGCGGTGTGGCTCGCGGAACGGCATCGAGCGGTGGACGCAGCCCTCGGCATACAGCCCCAGCAGGGCGTCCACGTCGTGTTCCGTCCAAGCCCGCTGCCAGACCCGGACGAACCGCTCCGCGGCCTCACGCGTCTCCATGCCGGACCTCTCAGGCGTGCGAGCGCAGCCAGTCGAGCTTGGCCGCCTCGTGGAACGGGCCGCCGCCCTCGTGGTCGTTGAAGTCGTAGACCTCGATGGCCTTCTCGTCGTAGGCCCAGGCGTTGAAGGCCGCGAAGACGGTGGACGGCGGGCAGGTCTGGTCCTCCAGGGCCGCCGAGAACAGGGCGGGGGCCCGGCCGCGGGCCGCGAAGTGGACGCCGTCGAAGTACGACAGGGTGCGCAGGACGTCCTCGGTGCGGCCCCGGTGCGTCTTGAGGTAGAGGGCGATCTCGCGGTACGGGTGGCGGTCCGTCAGGGTGGCCGCGCGCGGGTAGTCGCACAGGAACGGCACGTCCGGCGCGATCGCCGTCAGGTCCGGGACCAGGCCGCCGACCGCGATCGTGATGCCGCCGCCCTGGCTCGCGCCCAGCGCGACCGTGCGCGAGGCGTCGGTCAGCGGGTGGGAACGTGCCGCCTCGACGGCACGGACCGCGTCCGTGAACACCCGGCGGTAGTAGTAGTTCTCGGGCGCGTCGACGCCCCGCGTCATGAACCCGGGGTACGCGGGCGCCGCGCCCACCGGGTCCGGCGTGCCACCACCGGCGCCCCACGCGCTGCCCTGGCCACGCGTGTCCATCATGAAGTGCGCCCGGCCCGAGGAGGCCCACAGCAGGTTCTCGTGCGGCAGGCCCCGCCCGCCGCCGTACCCGAGGAACTCCACCACCAGCGGCACCTGCTCGGTGGTCCCGGCGGGCAGTCGCAGCCAGCCCTTCACCGGGTGACCGCCGAACCCGGCGAACGTCACGTCGTACACCTGCACCGTGACCAACCCCGTGTCGACCGGCTCGAAGCGGGCGTCCAGATCGTGTTCGCGCGCTTCCCCAAGGGTCTTGGACCAGAACGAGTCGAAGTCCTCGGGTTCGACGGACTTGCTGCGGTACTCGCGCAGTTCGTCGAGCGGAAGGTCGAACAGGGCCATGAAGGACCGCCTTTGCCAAGAGTGACTGCGGATGATCACACCGTACGTGGATGATCGGACGACTCGCCAGAACTTTGCCGTGCCGTGTGCCTACGATGGCGCCATGACGTCTGCCGTCGAACCCCCGGTCAACGCCACGGAACTGCTGGTCAAGGACGCCGAACTGCTCATCGTGGACGGGGACCGGGAGATCCCGGGCGGCTGGCTGGCCGTCACCGGTGGTCGGGTCACCGGCGTCGGTTCCGCCGGGAGCGAGCCCGAGGCCCGCAGCACCGTCTCGGCGGCCGGACGCCTCGTCACCCCGGGCCTGGTCAACACCCACCATCACATCTACCAGAACCTCACCCGGTCCTACGCGCCCGCGGTGAACGGCTCCCTGTTCGACTGGCTGACCACCCTCTACCCCCTCTGGGCGGACCTCGACGAGGAGGCCGCGTACGTGTCGGCGTACGTCGGCATGGCCGAACTGCTGATGGGCGGCTGCACCACGTCCGCCGACCACCTCTACGTCCATCCCCGCCCGCGCCTGGTCGACGCCGAGATCCGTGCCGCCCGCGACATCGGCTTCCGCTTCCACGCCACGCGCGGCTCGATGACCCGCTCCGTCGACGACGGAGGCCTGCCGCCGAGGAGCGTCACCCAGACCGAGGACGAGGTGCTGGCCGACAGCGAGCGCCTGATCACGACGTACCACGACCCCGAACCGGGCGCGCTGGTGCGGGTCGCGCTCGCGCCCTGCTCACCGTTCTCGGTGACCAAGTCGCTGATGACGGCGACCGCCGAACTCGCCGGGCGCCACGACGTACGGCTGCACACGCACCTCGCCGAGGACCACGACGAGGACACGTACTGCCTCGAGACCTACGGTTGCCGTCCCGTGGAGTACTTCGAGCAGACGGGGTGGATGAGCGACCGCAGCTGGGTCGCGCACTGCATCTACCCGACCGGCGACGAGCTGCGCCGGCTCGCCGCCGCGGGCGTCGGCGTGGCGCACTGCCCGAGCTCCAACATGCTCATCGGCGGCGGCACCGCGCGCGTGAAGGAGATGCGCGAGCTCGGCCTGCCCGTCGGCATCGGCTGCGACGGCTCCGCCTCCACGGACCACGCCTCCCTCTGGATGGAGACCCGGGCGGCACTGCTGCTGGGCCGCTACCGCGGCGGACCCGGCGCGATGGCCGCACGCGACGCCCTCGACATCGCGACCCGCGGCTCGGCGCGCTGCCTCGGCCGGGACGACGAGCTGGGCCACCTGCGGCCCGGGGCCTGCGCCGACCTCGTCGTCTGGGACCTGCACGAGGTCGCCCTCGCCGGCGCACTGAGCGACCCCGTGGAGGCCTGGCTGCGCTGCGGGCCGGCTCGGGCCTGGACCACGGTGGTCGGCGGCCGGATCCTGGTGGACCGGGGCGAGCCCCGGTTGACCGGGCTGGCGGACGCGTTGCGCGGGCACGAGCGGATCGCACGGCGGATGCAGCGTCGTGCCTAGACGGCGGGTGGCAGGGCGGGAGACGGCCCGCGGTAGGGGCACGTGGCAAACGGTGAGTGGCTCGCGGTAGGCGGCGGGCGGCAAATGGTGCGTCGCCTGCGGCAGACGGCAGACGGCAGACGGCAGGTGGCAGACGGTAGATGGCCCGCGGTAGGTGCCGCGCCAGACAGGCGCCGCCGCTCACGCCCGCCGGTCCGACCAGACCGGCTCCGTCCGGGCCCACTCCTGCTCCCACTCGGCCAGCCGCCGCCGCATCGCGCTGTGGCGTACGACGGCGTGGCCGAGCATGATCACCGCGACCGCGCCGCACGCGGCACAGACGCCGATGGTGACGGTGTGCTGCCAGACGGCCATGCCGCCGGCAGGCGGGGCCGTGCTCCGGCCCCGGGAGTCCAGCCACACGTCGACCGTGTCGCCGGCCCGCGTGCCCGCCGGGACGCGCGCCGTGGCCGTACGCGGACCGCCTTCCGGCTCGGTCCAGCGCACCGTCGTTCTGGCTGACGGCTGCCGACCGCCCTGTGCCATGGGAAGCGCGTCGGAGGACTTGCCGAGGACCTCGGCCCTGACGTGCCGGCGATCGGCCCGCTGCTCCCGGGCCACGCCCCGGGCGCCGTCATGGGCCCACCATGCGGCGACCACCCCGACCAGCGGCGCGACCACGAGCAGCAAGAGGGCCACCGTGAGCACCGTCCACGCCTCGACGACATCCGACCGGCGCCGCAGTGGACTGTGCCGTCGGCGCCAGCCGCGCACCCGATATCGCATGGCGTCCAGGTACCCCGTACGCCGGACATGGTTCCTGACGATCCCGGACGAAATGCGTCCCGTGCGGGGCGCCGTTCAGCCGAAGCGTTCGATCCGGATGCGGTCCACGGGCTGACCTGCCGCCACGAGCAGCCGCGAGGCGTGCTCGGCGAATCCGTTGGAGCCGCACACATAGGCCTCCCACCCACCGGGAGGCCGCTCGGCCAGGAGTGGCGCCACATGGGCGGCCGCCATGCGTCCCACGGGCACACCCTCCGGCGCACTTCGCGTGAACACGGGCGTCGTCTCCGCGCCGTACTCCCGCGCGTAGATCAGCTCCTCGGGGCTGCGCGCCGAGACCAGCAGGCGCAGCGGCACGTCCAGGCCCCGCGCCCGGTGGTGCCGCACCATCGACATCAGCGGTACGACACCGGAGCCGGCGCCGATCAGCAGCGCGGGCCGGTCGCCGGGCCAGGCGAAGAAGCCGCTGACCGGGCCGCGCACCTCGACCGTGTCACCGGGCTCGGCCACGGTGTGGAACCAGCTGGAGACCTCACCGTCCTCGACATGGTCCACGGTGAGCTCGATGTGGCCCGAGTCGTCCGGCGCGGACGCGATCGAGTAGTGGCGCTGGGCCACATAACCGTCCTGCGCCGTCAGACGCAGCAACAGGTGCTGGCCGGGCAGATGGCCCACCCAGGCAGGCACCGCGAGACGGAACGTGGCGGCGTGCGGGGTCTCGCGGCGGACCTCGGTGATCGTGGCGGTCTGCCACATCGCGGCGGCCCGGTCGCCGACGGCGATCCGTCCGGGCACGGCGAAACGGGTCGGGGGAGCGAACGCCAGGGTTGCCCCGGCTGCCACGGTTGCTTCAGTCACGTCCATCGCCTCAGTCACCCGCGTACCGCTGCTCTTCCCACGGGTTGCCGCGGGCGTGGTAGCCGTTCTGCTCCCAGAAGCCGGGCTCGTCGTGGTCCAGGATCCTCAGGCCCGCGATCCACTTGGCGCTCTTCCAGAAGTACAGGTGCGGCACCAGCAGCCGTGCCGGGCCACCGTGCTCCGGGGCGAGTGGCTTCCCGTCGTACTCCCAGGCGATCCAGGCCCGTCCGCCGGTCAGGTCGGCGAGCGGGAGGTTGGTGGAGTACCCGGTGTGTGAATAGGCGACGGCATGTGTGGCGGACACATGGGGCCGGACCACAGCAAGGAAGGCGTCCAGCGAGACGCCCCCGAACCGCACGCCGAACTTCGACCAGCTCGTCACGCAGTGGATGTCGCCCTCGTACCCGGACGCCGGCAGCTCGTGTGCCTGATCCCAGCTCCAGCTCCGTGGCTCCTCGACCAGACCGTCGATGCGGAAGGTCCACTCGGCGGGCGTCAGCTCGGGGGTGACCTCGGCGGACAGGACGGGCCAGTCGTCGCCCGCGTCGTACTGGCCGGGCGGCAGCGCGGCGTTCCGGACGCGGGGGCGGCCGGTGAAACCTCGGGTGACGTTCATACGGGTGGTGCCTCCAGGCCGCTGTCGGCGGCGGCCCGCGGGTCGAGCGTGATCAGTTCTTGCTCATTCAACCGTACGCGCTGCGGTGGCCCGCCTTCGCCGATGCACGGGAGCGTTGGTGATCGTTGGGGTAGGGTTGCCCTCCGGCCGGGACAGTCCCCGCCGCACGGAGTCCAGGAGGTGAGACCCATTACCGCTGTGTCAGGTCGGGTGCTCACACCTCGAATCGGCGCGGATCACCGCCGCTAGGCGACCGCGAGAGCATCCTTCGGCTTCCGAAAGGCTCTCGGCTTCCATGCCTCCTCTCTCCTCCCCGTCCGCTTCGTCCTCTCCGTCGCCCACGTCCGCCCTGCCTGCTGCTCCTTTGCCCCTCTCGGGCGACGCCGTCGTGACCGCACTGCGCGCCGCCGGCTGTGTCTTCGCCGAGGACGAGGCCCGGCTGATCCTGACCGCAGCCGGCACCCCGGACGAGCTGGCCGCCATGGTGGACCGGCGGGTCACCGGCGTGCCCCTCGAACTCGTCCTGGGCTGGGCCGAGTTCCGCGGGCTGCGCATCGCCGTGGAACCCGGCGTCTTCGTCCCCCGTCGCCGTACCGAATTCCTGGTCGAGCAGGCCCTCGCCCACGCCCGGGACGCGTCCCTCGTCGTGGACCTGTGCTGCGGCTCGGGCGCGGTCGGCGCGGCGCTGGCCGCGGCCCTCGGCCCGGTCGAGCTGCACGCCGCCGACATCGACCCGGTGGCGGTGTGCTGCGCCCGCCGCAACGTGGGCCCCTTCGGCGGTCGGGTGCACACCGGCGACCTGTTCGAGGCGCTGCCCGGCACCCTGCGCGGCCGGGTCGGGATACTCGCGGCGAACGTGCCGTACGTGCCCACCGGCGAAGTCGGACTCCTGCCCGCGGAGGCCCGCGACCACGAGCCGCACGTCGCCCTCGACGGCGGTCCGGACGGACTCGACGTACTGCGCCGGGTCGCCGCCGAGGCACCCCGATGGCTGGCGCCCGGTGGCTGCCTGCTGATCGAGACGAGTGAACGCCAGGCACCGGCAGCCCTGGAGGCCTTCACCCGCAGTGGACTGGCGTCGCGTCTGATCGTCTCGGCGGAGCGGTACGCGAACGTCGTGGTCGGCCTCAACCAGGCCGACCACCAGGCGCCCCTCGGGGGCACCCCGTCGATCAACCCGGCGGCAGAACACGGGCGATGAGCAGCGCCACGTCGTCGGAGTTCTCGGGCTGGTGGAGGGTGCGCACCAGGAGGTCGCAGACCTCCTCCAGCGGACGGTCGGGGCCGTCGAGGAGTTCCAGGAGGGCGGCCAGGCGTTCGTCGAGCGGGTGTTGGCGGGTCTCGACGAGGCCGTCGGTGTAGAGGACCAGGCGGTCGCCGGGTTCGAGGTCGACGGTCGTCGTGGAGAACGGGACTCCGCCGACACCCAGCGGTACCCCGGTGGGCAGTTCGAGGAACTGCGGGCTGTGGCCGGGGCGGAGGCGGGCCGGCGGCAGGTGTCCCGCGTTGGCGATCCGGCACTGGCGCTGCTGCGGGTCGTGGACGACGTAGACGCACGTGGCGATGGAGTGGTCGAGGCCCTCGGTGATCTTGTCGAGGTGCTCCAGGAGCCGGGCCGGTTCGAGGTCGAGGGAAGCGAGCGTGTGCGTGGCGGTGCGCAGTCGGCCCATGGTCGTCGCGGCGTCGATGCCGCTGCCCATCACGTCGCCGACGACGAGCGCGGTCTTGCCGCCCTCCAGCGGAATGACGTCGAACCAGTCGCCGCCGACCTCGGCGCTGGCGCCCGCGGGCTGGTAGCGGGAGGCGACCTCCAGGCCGCCGGTCACCGGAGGATGGCTGGGCAGCAGGCTGCGCTGCAGGGTGAGGGCGGTGTCGCGGGCGTTCTGGTACCAGCGGGCGTTGTCGATCTGCACGGCCGCGCGGGACGCCAACTCCCGGGCGAGCAGCAGGTCGTCCTCGCTGAACGGCAGCGGATTGCGGGTGCGCTTGAGGTCGAGGGCGCCCAGCACCTCGCCGCGCGCGATCAGCGGCACCGCCAGATAGGAGTGCACGCCCGCGCGGCCCAGCTGGACGGCGGCCTCGGGGGAGCGGGCGATGCGCGGCAGGTCCTTCTCCTCGACATGCGCCACCATGATCGGGCCGGCGGTGCGCACACACTGGGTGACCAGTCGGTCGGGACCGTAGCGGGCGACCTGGCCGGGCTGGTCGGCGGCGTCGAGGGCCACCGTGTCGTGCTCCGCCTTGACGGCCAGGGCGCGGATCACCGCCGATTCCGCGGGCCCGAGGCTGCTGCGTCTGCCCTCCACGACGGCTTCCAGCAGATCCACGGCCGCCACGTCGGCGAGCTCCGGCACGGCGACCTCGGCCAGCTCGTGGGCCGTGCGGTCCAGCTCCAGCGTGGTGCCGATGCGCGCGGAGGCGTCGGCGATCAGGGCCAGACGCCGCCGTGCCGTCTCGGCCTCGACGGCCGCCTGGTGCTGCTCGGTGATGTCCACTGCCATGCCGGCCACACCGAGCACCGTTCCGGCGGAGTCCTCCAGCCGGTACAGCGAGATGGACCAGAAGTGCTCCACGTCCGGGTCGGCCAGGGTCCGGCCCATGATGCGCTGGTTGATGAGCGCATCGCCGGTCCGCAGCACCTCGCGCAGAGCCGCTTCGATGGCCTCGGCGGCGTCGGGATCGGGCAGCAGCTCACGTGGTGTGCGGCCGAGGTGCTCGTCGGCCGGGATGCCGTTGAGCTGCGCCAGCGCCGGGTTGACCGAGACGTAGCGCAGCTCGGTGTCCATGACGGCCAGCCCGATCGGGGCCTGAGCGATCGTCCGGGTCGACAGTGCGACGTCCCGCTCCACCTGGCGGACCGTCGTCTGGTCGGCGCACAGCCCCAGTGCGTAGACGTCCCCCTGGTCGTCGAGCAGCCGCATGTTGCGGAACTCCACCAGCCGCGTGCTGCCGTCCTTGCGCCGGATCGGGAACGCCCCGGCCCAGCCCTCACCGGTCTCCATGACGTCGGCGAACAACTTGACGACCAGGTCCACGTACTGCTCGTGGACCATGATCCGGGCGGCGTACTCGCCCAGCGCCTCCTGCGCCGGATAGCCGAACAACTCCTCGGCCTGGGGGCTCCACAGCACGATGCGGCCCTCGATGTCCAGCACGACCGAGGCCACGCCGAGCACATCGAGCAATCCGCTCGGCCCTACCGGCCCGCGCACCGGCTCGTCGCCCCCGGCCACGGGACGTTCGGCTGCTGACATCCGCACCGCCTTCGCCCATCCTCCTCGCGGCACGCCATTCCCCCGTGCCGACTCCCCTTGTTCTACCGCGTTCAACCGTCTCCGGGCCCCCCTTGGTCGTTCTCCTCCACCATCCCTCAACACGGCGGCGGGCGTCCGCCGAAGTCATCACCGGGGCACGCGACTGTGGCCGATCAGACAGCACATGTTCGCTCGCTTGGTCTGTACATGACCATATGGTCCCGCCAGACTGTCCGCGACCCGCACCCACCCCCAAGGAGTCGGTCCCATGGCCCTGCGTGCCCGGCAACGTTGTCAATCAGCTCTGACCTGCCTCGTCGCCCTCGCGTCCGCCGCCGTGCTGTCCACCGCGACGCCCGCGCAGGCCGCCGACACCTGGACGGAGGTGGGCTCCGACCGCGCCGACCCGCTGACCGAGAGCCAGGGGCTGGCCTCCGTGGAGGTCCCGGCGAACAGCCCGAACCGTTACACGGGCATCGGCACCATCCCTGTCTCGGTCAGCAGCCGTGGCTGGAACCACGTGGGCGACCCCGACGCCTCCTACAACGGCTACTACATCGAGCCGTACCAGGCGGACTCCGGCAGCGCGAAGATGTTCCGGGTGCAGGCACCGAACGGGACCTGGTCCGAGTACGTCCACGCGCTGGGCTCCGGCGAGGCGCTGAACAACTCCTTCGTCGCCATCACGCCCGGCGGCCAGTGGATGGTCTCGGGAGAGTGGGGCACCATGACCCGCCTGCTGGTCCACCCGACCCCGGGCGTCAACCCGAGCACGTCGCCGTCGGCGAACCTCCCCTGGACGTCCAGCATCCGGCTGGACCACGCCGTACGCGACATCCAGGGCTGCGACTTCCTCGGCGCCACGACCTTGCTGTGCGCCTCCGACGACCCCGCGGGCACCCTCTTCGGCATGACCAAGCCGTTGCTCCGGATCGACCTCTCCGCCGAGCCCGGCTCGTCCGACGTGACCGGACACGTCACGGCCCTGCGTCAGCTCCCGCTGCGCAGCTCCTGCTCGGGCGAGTTCGAGACGGAGGGCATCGACTACGACCGCCGTACCGGCACCCTGCGCGTGATCGTCATCTCGCCGGGCTTCTGCGTGCTGACGGACAGCAAGACGTACCGGTTCACACGATGAGCTGCCGGTCCACGAGCGGCCTGGGCGGGTCCTGGGCGCGGATGGTGCGGTTCCGCCGGTAGTGCCCGGCCGGACTGGGTGCTTTTCTTGGGATTGGGGTCCGGTTCCGCGGGCAACCCGTGGCACCGCGGTGCGGCCACGAGAGGAGCGATCACGATGGTCCGTGAACGAATGCACGAGGAACCCGTCTCCGTCGAGATCAGCGGATGCAGCAAGGAAGACGCCCGGATCGTGTTCGACACGCTGAACGCGTGCTTCGAGTCCGACCGGACCCCCGAGGACGTGCCGCAGCAGCTCCATGAGACGCGCCCCATGGTGTGGCTCGGCACGTTCGAGGTCACCGACGCCCAGGAGTGCCCGGCGCCCGCCCGGCTCTCGGCGTCCGTCGAGGCCGATGCGCAGGGCGGCTACTGGGCCATCGAACGGCTCCGTACGACCCTGGACTCGCTGTTCACGGTGCACGACCTGACCTCGGCCTCGGGCGACCAGGAGCGGGAGCTGCACGTGGTGCTGGAGAGCCGGTCCGGCGCGTCGTGACGCGCCCGTCCCGGGCCCCTCATGAGGGGCCCAGCAGGCTGAGCACGGCACGCCGGTAGACGGCGTGGACGGCGGGCAGGTCCTCCAGGCAGGCCTGCTCGTCCACGCCGTGCAGCCCCTCGTACCGGACGCCGAAGCCGGCCGTGGCCGGGATGCCCTCGCCCGCGAGCAGATTGCCGATGTTCGACGGGCCGGCGGTCTTCGGCCGCACGACCAGACCCTCCCCGGCGGCGGCATCCAGCAGCGCCGCCGCGGGCTGCCGGCCCGTGCCCAGTCGATACGCCGGCCAGGACGCCACCGGCGTGATCGTGGTCGCCCGCGGGGCCGACACCTTCGCGTCCAGCTCGGCCACCGCCTCGCGGACCAGCTGCTCGGCGGCGCGGGCGTCGAAGGCCGGAGTGGTGCGGATGTCGACGCCCAGCTCGCACAGGTCGGGCACGACCGAGAAGCCCTGGCCGCCGTGGCAGGAGGTCACGGTCAGCTTGGGCGGCAGGGGGAACTCGCCGTCGGAGCCTGGGAGATCGGCTTCCTCCAGGAGCCTTACGAGATGCGCCGCGCGGGAGATGGCGCCGGGTGCCGAGCGGCGTGACCCCGAGTGGCCCGAGGCCGCGTGCACCGCGATCGTGGCCCGCCACAGGCCCCGCCCGCCGACCACGACCTCGTCGAGCCCCGGGTAGCCGATCATCACCCCGGCAGGGCGGGCCGCCTCCGGGTCGGCGAGGTAGGCGCGGGCGCCACCGAAGCCGCCCGTGTGCTCGTCGACGTCGAGGAGCACCGCGAGCCCGCCGTGCAGGGCATCGGCCCGCCCGCGCAGTTCGGCCGCGATGCCGCAGAACATCGCCGCGGCGAGCTTGGAGTCCGCGGCGCCCCTGCCGCGCAGCCAGCCGTCGACGACCTCGCCGGAGTCGGGCGCGAACGACCAGGCGGCCTCGTCGCCAAAGGGGGCGGTGTCGACGCAGGCGTCCAGTGCCCACCAGGGGCCGGGCCGGCCACCCGCGACCTCAATCAGCAGACCGACGGCGCTGCCCGTGTCGCCGTGGAGGCGGCGATACGGCAGCTCCCGCGCGGCGAGCCAGTTCTCCAGGACGCCGAGGACGGGCCCGTAGTCGTCGATGCCGGCGCGGCTGGGGCGGCGGATCAGGCGCTGGGCGAGGTCGATCACGTCGGCGTGTGCGGTCATGGGGCCTCCGTGTGGGGTCATGGCGCCACTGTGCCCGAGCGCGATCGGTGTCGGGGGCGGCGGCAGTGGCCGGTGTCACCCCTCCTCGGTTGTGCAACTAGTTGCATAAACCCGGTGCGGTCCTCTACAACTACGTCAGGCACGACACCGCCCACGGAGGGTCCCCATGAGCCGTTACCCGCACCTGCTGAGCCCGCTCGACCTGGGCTTCACCACGCTGCCCAACCGCGTCCTCATGGGCTCCATGCACGTGGGCCTGGAGGAGGCCGAGCGCGGCTTCGAGCGCATGGCCGCGTTCTACGCCGAGCGGGCGCGCGGGGGAGTGGGGCTCATCGTCACCGGTGGCATCGCGCCCAACGACGCGGGGCGGCCCTACGAGGGCGGTGCCAAGCTCACCACCGAGGCGGAGGCGGAGCAGCACCGGGTCATCACCGACGCCGTGCACGGCGCGGGCGGCCGGATCGCGATGCAGATCCTGCACTTCGGCCGGTACGCCTACCACCAGGACCTCGTCGCCCCGAGCCCGATCCAGGCGCCGATCAGCCCCTTCCAGCCCCGCGAGCTCGTCGACGCCGAGGTCGAGCGGACCATCGACGACTACGCCCGCGCCGCCCGCCTCGCCCGGCATGCCGGCTACGACGGCGTGGAGATCATGGGCTCCGAGGGCTACCTCATCAACGAGTTCATCGCCAGGCAGACCAACCGCCGTACCGACCGCTGGGGCGGCGCGTACGAGAACCGGATGCGCTTCCCGGTCGAGATCGTCCGGCGGGTGCGCGAGGCCGTCGGCGAGGACTTCATCATCGTCTACCGGCTGTCCATGCTGGACCTCGTGCCGGGCGGTTCGACCCTCGACGAGGTGATCACGCTCGCGAAGGCCGTAGAGGCCGCCGGGGCGACGATCATCAACACCGGCATCGGCTGGCACGAGGCGCGCATCCCGACCATCGCCACCTCGGTGCCCCGCGGCGCGTACACCTGGGTGACCAAGCGGCTGATGGGCGAGGTGTCGGTCCCGCTCGTCACCACCAACCGCATCAACACCCCCGAACTGGCCGAGGAGTTGCTGGCCGACGGCTGCGCGGACATGGTGTCCATGGCCCGCCCGATGCTCGCCGACCCCGACTTCGTCGCCAAGGCCGCTGCCGGGAAACCCGAGGCCATCAACACCTGCATCGGCTGCAACCAGGCCTGCCTCGACCACACCTTCAGCGGCAAGATCACGTCCTGCCTGGTCAACCCGCGCGCCTGCCACGAGACCGAGCTGACGCTGTCCCCGACCCGACTGCGCAAGCGGGTCGCCGTCGTGGGCGCCGGACCCGCCGGCCTCGCCTGTGCCGTGAGCGCGGCCGAACGCGGCCACGAGGTCGCGCTGTTCGACGCCGCGAGCGAGATCGGCGGGCAGCTGAACGTCGCCCGCAAGGTCCCCGGCAAGCAGGAGTTCGACGAGACCCTGCGCTACTTCCGGCACCAGCTCGACTGGCAGGGCGTGGACGTACGGCTGAACACCCGCGTCGCGGCCGACGATCTCGCCGGCTACGACGAGGTCGTGGTCGCCACCGGCGTCAGCCCGCGCACCCCGGACATCCCCGGCGTCGACCACCCGAGCGTCGTGGGCTACCTCGACGTCCTGCGCGACCAGGCCTACGTCGGCGAGCGCGTCGCCGTCCTCGGCGCGGGCGGCATCGGCTTCGACGTCGCCGAGTTCCTCACCGACGGCGGCGACAAGGCGAGCGAGGACCCGGCGACGTACTTCCGCCAGTGGGGCGTGGACATGGACTACACGGGCCCCGGCGGCCTCGCCGCCCCCGAGCGGCCCGCCCCGCCGCGCACCGTCCACCTGCTCCAGCGCAAGACCACCAAGGTCGGCGCCGGCCTCGGCAAGACCACCGGCTGGATCCACCGCGCCGAGCTCAAGCACCGGGGCGTCACCATGGTCCCGGGCGTGCGCTACGACCGTATCGACGACGCCGGACTGCATGTCACCGTCGGCGAGGAGAGCACGGTCCTCGAGGTCGACACGATCGTGCTGTGCACCGGGCAGGAGCCGCGTCGCGAACTGTACGAGGCGCTCATCGCCGCGGGCCGCAGCGCACACCTGATCGGCGGCGCCGACGTGGCCGCCGAACTGGACGCCAAGCGGGCCATCAAGCAGGGCACGGAGCTGGCGGCGAGCCTGTAGGAGCGAGTGGTCGCATGCGTAGGACGACCTCCTCGCGTCCTTAGGATGAGCCCCATGTCACTCCCGCACGCGATCCTCATCGCCCTGCTCGAAAAGCCGTCCTCGGGGCTGGAGCTGACCCGTCGCTTCGACAAGTCGATCGGGTACTTCTGGTCGGCGACGCATCAGCAGATCTATCGCGAGCTGGGAAAACTGGAGAGCGAGGGGTTCATCCGCACCCTGCCGAGCGAGCAGCCGGCCCGCGGGCAGAAGAAGTCCTACGACGTCCTGCCCGCGGGCCGCGCCGAACTGGCCCGCTGGACGGCCGCGTCCCAGGACCCGAGGCCCCACCGCGACACCCTGCTGCTGCGGATGCGTGCCGCGGCGGTGGTGGGGACCGAGGGCATCGAGGCCGATCTGCGGCGCCATCTCGATCTGCATCAGCGGCAGTTGGCCGAGTACGAGCAGATCGAGCAGCGCGACTTCCCGCCCGGCAAGGACAGCTCCCAGGACCGGTTGCGGCACCTGGTGCTGCGCGCCGGCATCGATCTGGAGACCTTCTGGACGCAGTGGCTCACGCACGCGCTTGAGGAGTTCGCCGAGCTGCCGGGGCGGGAGCCTGCGTGAGCCGGCCCGGCAGCTGTGCCGGGGGCCCGGCCCTCAGAGCCGGTACGGCTTGGCCTTGCGGCGCAGATACCAGGCCGCGGCCAGGCCACCCGCGCCCACCAGGACGCCGCCGCCCACCAGTGTGAGGGTGCCGAAGTCCGTCGAGGAACCGCCCACGCCGCCCATCACGCCGCGCGAGGGCGAGGTCCTGGGGGTGGGTGTGCGGGTCGGGCTGGTCGAGACGATGACCGACTGGGTGCCCGCCGTCGAGCCGTTGGAGCACACGACGATGACGGTGTAGGTGCCCGGGTTCACGCTCGACCACGCCGCCGACTGGAGCCGGTCCGTGCCGGACAGGGAGACCTGCCGCCCCTGCGAGAAGTTGGCCTGGCTGCTGGTGAGCAGCGAGGCGGTGCCCCAGCTGCCGTTGACATTGGTGCACGCACTGGTCGTGACGGAGACCGTGGACCCGGTGGTGCTCACGGAGATCCCCGATTGCGCGGCGGCCGGACCGGCGGCCACGACGAAGGGGAGTGAGGCGGCTGCCACGGTCAGGCCCGAGCGGAGGAAGAGCGATGAATTGCGCATGGAATGCCCTCCGGCGGCACGGTTGGCGGTACATCCCTTGCGCCGCCGAGGGTCGGGAACGCCCGTGCTGCCTCAGGGGCAGCCAACGCGCCCCGGGTCCGGCCCGCATGCGGGCCGGACCCGGTCAGGTGACTCCTTGCTGCATCCGGGGGAGGCCGGACCTGCTGTCACCCCCGCGCGCCGGTCGTCACCGTCCGCTCCGCCGAGAAGCCGCCCCAGGTGCCGTCCGGCAGCCTCCCCCGGATCCGCACCCGGTGGCTGACCCCGGAGTCGGGGCCCAGGTAGAAGCTGTACGTGGCCTTGTCGCGCGGCGGGTTTCCGCCGTACACCAGCGAGGTGGCCGCCTTGCCGTCGAGCTGGATCTGGTACTCCGCGACGACGCCGTCCGTGCGCGGCGGTACCCAGCTCAGGTCGAGGTGGTACGCCCCGTCCGCGCGGTGCGTCGTCGCCCGGAAGGAGGTCGGTGCGGTGCCTCGTCCGTCGTCGGTGCCGGGCGTGGTGATCCGGACGGACGCCGTGGCCGGTGACAGGTTGTCGGCCGCGTCGCGGGCCCGGACGGTGAAGGAGTAGCGGGTGCCCGGCCTGAGCCCGGTGACCACGGTCGCCGTCTGGTTGCCGCCCACACTGTGGATCTTCGTGCCGCCCTGATGGATGTCGTACGACACCACGTCCCGGTTGTCCGTGGCCGTCGACCACGACAGCTGAACCGCCCGGCTGCCGACCGCCCGGCCGGTGATCTTCCCCGGCCGCGTCGGGGCCGCACGATCGGCGGCCACGGCCCGGGGAGTCGTCGCCCGGACCTCCTTGCTGGGCGGCCCGAGACGCCCGCCCGTGTCACGGGCCCGGACGGTGAACGCATAGGTGGTGGCCGGCTTGAGCATGGTGACATCCACCATGTGCGCGGAGCCCGGCACTTCCTTGACCTTTGTGGGGCCCCGATACACCTCGTAGACGCGGACGCCGCCTTCCGTGGAGACCGCGGTCCACATGACGTGCACGCTGGTCGCGCTGCCCGCGGCGGCCGTGACACCCGTCGGTGCCCCGGGCGGCCGGGCCCCGTCCCCGTCCGCGCCGCCCCACGTGCAGGACGAGAGCAGCGCGAGCGCGGCGCAGAGGGCGGAAACGAGTGTCAGAACGCGTCGCACGACTCTGCCTCCCGGGGGCGGCCTCGCGGCAATGGTCCGGACCAATATGACGCGGCTGACGCGATCACATCAAGAGGGGGGTAGGTGGTGGTCGTTGATGGTCCGTCCGGCGGGTTACGTATGCTGAAGCTCCTCACGGCCGAACTCACCCTGAGAGCTGGGGAGTTCATGCCGCCTGCGCGGGCCCGCTGTCGTCGCTGATCCCGCGCCGGACGCGGGTGGCCGGGCGGCCGGGTCCTGTCGCGGACTCAGGCCCCCGGCCCCTGACGGACGTTCGGGGCGGTCGTCATGTCCGTCGTGTCGTCGTCGGCGGATGAGGGGCAGTCAGACCGCCGACCAGCCGTCGTCGACGGGCAGGATCACGCCGTTGATGTTGCTCGCCGCGTCCGAGGCGACGAAGACGATGGCGGCGGCCTGCTCCTCGGGCTCGGCCGGCCTGCCGAGGTTGACGAAGTGGGGGCCGAGGGCGGCAGGACCGTGCGCGTCCTGCGCCGCGTCCACGACTATCCCCGTCCGGGTCCGCCCGGATTCCCTGCTTGCGGTACATCACCGCGAGGGACTTCGTCAGCCCCACCACGCCGTGCTTCGACGCCGTGTACGCGGCACCGGCCGCGCTGCCCCGCAGGCCGGCCTCCGACGCCGTGTTCACGATGGCAGGCGGGCCGTGGCGGCGCAGGGGGGCGGGGGTGCTGCGGAGGTGCGGTGTCGGGCCCCGCTCGCCAGGTGCGCCGGGGCATCGGCGAGACGGCGCCGGGCGCGAGGCGCCTCCCCGGCGCACGGGAGCGGAGGCCATCACCTCAGGGTGTTGCGGGGATGTGGCTGGCAGGGAGTGGCAGCGAGCGCCTCGGGGTCCGGTCGCCGGGCACATGAGGGCTGGGGGAGGGGCTCGCGGGGGCGCGGCCCTGGGGTGGTGGTCGGCGATGGAGGAACGCCGGGGCGGTGGGCCGGTGTCATGGGGTCGGGATCCCGTGCGTCGGCCGTCCGGGTTCCGGGGCCGTCCGGTCACCGCGTGCGCGTGCCGCGTGGTTGAGGCTGTGTGGGGTGTGGCTCGTGGATTGGGGGTGGGCGACTGAGGGATGCGCGGGCGGTGGGCCGGTGTCATGGGGTCGTAGTGGCGTGCGTCGGCCGTCTGGGCCCCAGGGGGTGCCTGGTCACCGCTCGGGCGGCTGCCGTGCGCGTGCCGTGTGGTTGAGGCTGTGTGGAGTGCGGGTGGGCGGCTGAGGGGCGCCGGGGCGGGGGCCGGCGTCATGGGGGCGAGGTCCCGTGCGTCGGTCGGGGGCCGGCGCGAGGAGCGGTGGCAGGCGGTTGAGGGGCGCTGGGGCGGCGTCATGGGACCGAGACGCCGTGCGTCCGGCCGTCAAGGCCCCGGCCACCGCCCGCGGAGCGGTACCGGCGGGCAGGGCCCGTGGTGCGCATCCCGGTAGCCGGAACTACGCCGAGGGGCCCTGGCCGCCACGGCTGCCGTAGGGCGTCCTACACCTTGCGGTACGTGTACGCCTCCGCAGCCGCCGCCTCCACCGCCGCGAGGTCGGCGCCCGCCGCTGCGGTGACGACCGCGGCCACCGCGCCCTCGACGAACGGGGCGTCCACCAGGCGTGTGTTGTCGGGGAGTTCGTCGCCCTCCGCGAGGAGAGCCTTGACGGTGAGCACCGCGCTGCCGAGGTCGGTGAGGACCGCGACCCCGGCGCCGCGGTCGACGGAGGCCGCAGCGGCGGCGATCAGTTCGGAGCTGGTGCCGAGCTCGCCGCCCTCGGTGCCGCCCGCCGGGGCCACCGGCACGGTCGTCGAGCCGCCCGCGAGCCCCTGGGCCAGCTCGGCGACCGACGCCGCCACCTGCGCGCTGTGCGAGACCAGTACGACGCCCACGAGTCCCTGGTCCTTCTTCGCCTCACTCACCGTTCGCCTCCGCCAGTGCCGCGATCAGCAGCGCCGATGACGTGGCGCCGGGATCCTGGTGGCCGATGCTGCGCTCGCCGAGATAGCTCGCCCGCCCCTTGCGGGCCTGCAACGGCGTCGTCGCCAGGGCACCCTCCTCGGCGGCGGCCCGCGCCGACGCGAAACCGTCACCGAGGGCGTCCACGGCCGGCACCAGCGCATCGATCATGGTCTTGTCGCCCGGCGCCGCACCCCCGAGCGTCATGACCGCGTCCACCCCGGCCCGCAGCGCCTGGCCGAACTGGTCCTCGCTCACCTCACCGTCATCCCCGAGGGCCTTGCCGGTCCGGCGCAGCAGGGTCCCGTACAGCGGTCCGGACGCCCCGCCGACCGTAGAGATCAGCTGCCGCCCGGCGAGCATCAGGATCGCACCGGGCGTCTGCGGGTCCTCCTTCTCCAGCGTCGTCGCGACGGCGGTGAACCCGCGGTGCAGGTTGCTGCCGTGGTCGGCGTCCCCGATGGGTGAGTCGAGGGCGGTGAGCCGTTCCGCCTCACGGTCGACGGAGGCGGCGGTCGCCGTCATCCAACGGCGGAAGAAATCGGCGTCGAGCACTGGATCTCCTTGCATGGCAGGTGCGTTGCGGTCGTCCGGCTCCGGATCACATACCCCACCGCAGCCCGGGCGTCTTCACCGGCGCGTTCCACAGCCGCAGCAGCTCCTCGTCGACCTGGCAAAGTGTGACCGAGGCGCCGGCCATGTCGAGGGAGGTGACGTAGTTGCCGACGAGCGTGTGGGCGACGGTCACTCCGCGCTGGGCGAGCACCCGCTGGACCTCGGCGTTGAAGCCGTACAGCTCCAACAGCGGTGTCGCGCCCATGCCGTTGACCAGGACGAGCACCGGATTGCGCGGGGTCATGTCGTCGAGGATCGCGCCCACCGAGAAGTCGGCGATCTCGCCCGAGGTCATCATCGCGCGCCGTTCCCGGCCGGGCTCACCGTGGATGCCGATGCCCAACTCCAGCTCGCCGGGCGGCAGATCGAATGTGGGGCTGCCCTTGGCGGGGGTGGTGCAGGCGCTGAGGGCGACGCCGAAGCTGCGCGAGTTCTCGTTCACCTGCCGCCCGATCGCCTCGACCCGCTCCAGCGGCTGCCCCTCGTCGGCGGCGGCACCGGCGATCTTCTCCACGAACAGGGTCGCGCCCGTGCCGCGCCGCCCGGCCGTGTAGAGGCTGTCGGTGACCGCCACGTCGTCGTTGACGAGCACCTTCGCGACCTGGATGCCCTCGTCCTCGGCCAGCTCGGCGGCCATGTCGAAGTTGAGGACGTCGCCCGTGTAGTTCTTCACGATGAACAGCACACCGGCCCCGCTGTCCACGGCGGCCGCGGCCCGCGCCATCTGGTCGGGCACCGGCGACGTGAACACCTCACCCGGACAGGCAGCCGACAGCATCCCCTGACCGACGAATCCACCGTGCAGCGGCTCGTGCCCCGACCCGCCGCCGGAAATGAGGGCGACCTTCCCCTCCACGGGCGCGTCTCGCCGAACGATCACCCGATTGTCCACATCGACGACCAGCTCGGGATGAGCGGCAGCCATTCCGCGCAGTGCGTCCGCGACCACGGTCTCCGCGACGTTGATCAGCATCTTCATGGGTACCTCCTGGTGAGACTGGCGCCGGCCTCCTGACCTGTGCTTGTCCAGGTCAGGGCAGCTGGGGCAAGGCTTCGATCTTGGCGGTCCGTGACGGTCGTGGGCGGGTTCGGGAGGTTCCGGCGATACGGCGTGTCGTCGCCGAAGCCCTGATGTCGGCAGTATCGCCCTTGCGGCAGCGAAGGTCACGTGCGCAGGTCCCCGGGGGGCGCCCCCGGGCAGGAGGACGCCTTCGAACCGCGGTCCTGACCTGGTGCGCCGGCAGGTCCTCCATCGGCCGGTCGCGCACGGCGAACAGGTGCGCTGACCAGCTGAAAGGGGAGGAGCGGCGGCCGCTGACCGGCCGCCGGACCCCGAGGCGGCACCCGTCACGGGCACCGGCTCACGACGGTGCGACCGCCGGGCCCGCGTTGTGCGGGTTGAGGAACCTGGCCTCCTGCGGCACCTGCGGCGCGAGGTCGGTGCGCGGGTCGGGAGGGCGGGGCACGAAGACGGGGACTTCCGACTGGTAGAAGATGTCGATGTCGGCCTCCTCACCGCTGACGATCAGGGTGTCCCACGCCCCGCTCTCCTGAAGCGTGCGCAGGGTTTCCGGAGCGAGCTCGGCGAGGTGGGCGCGCAGCACCTCGTCGGTCGGCATGCCCGGCAGGCGGGACGCCAGCCGCTCACGGATGGCGAGCATGCGGTCGAGCAGGAGATCGAGGTCGGAGCGGTGCGCCGCGGAGCCGTCGTCCGGCTGCATGCTGCGGGCGACGATGTCCTTGATGGCACGGGTGATGCCCTCGTCGTCGGTGGCCACCATCGCGTTCCAGGCCCGGGACTTGTGCCGGTACTGAAGCATCGACATCGCCGCCTCGTGCCGGATGAAGTCGGCGTCCCGAAGCGGTCGGCCCTGCCAGACCCGGCTGAGGGAGCGGGCGAGCGAAGTGGCCGACGCCAGGCCGCTGTTGAGGCCGCGGCCCGGCCAGAAGTGGATGGCGTTCGCCGCGTCGCCCAGCAGGAAACCGAAGGTTCCCGGGCTCTTCGCGGTGGGCCGGCTGAGCTGGGCCGTGAAGCGCGGGCGCTGCACCATGTCCAGACGGAACGAGGTGACCGCCGACAGGTCGTCCTCGGGCACCCCGAACATCTTCAGCCCCTCCAGGATCCGCTTCCACAGCGGCGAACCTTGAAGCAGGGCCGGCAGGAACAGGGTTCCGTGCGTGGGACAGACGAACTCGTTGTGCTCGCCGCGGGTCATCACGCAGGGGCGGGCGGCGATGCACTCCTCGAAGACCTTGCGGACCGGATCGATGCCGATCACGTCCTCGGCCTCCTCGCGGGTGAGCCGCATGTTCAGGAAGCCCTCGCCACGCAGCGAGTTGAGCAGGAAACGGTTCTGCGACACGGTGAGCAGAACGCTCATCGGGTCCGGCAGCGTCGACTTCACCCGCAGCCCCAGCACGATGTCCCGCAGGTGCTCGCCGTCGAGGGAGTAGATCGAGGCGTCCGCCGCTCCGAAGCGGTCGGCATAGTGTTCGCGGGTTCGGGAACGCCCGCCCTCGGCGATGACGAGCACGTGGTCCTGGGCGATCCGGTTCTGCTGCTCCTCCACGTCGAAACGCTTGGGCACCAGCCTGATCGCCTCGCGCTTGTTGGCCAGCTCCAGCAACTGGTCCTCGACGTAGGCGATACGGATGTTGCGCGGCGGACGGCCGTCCACCGAGTCCGGTCCGACGGGCCACATCTCCGAGTAGCCGGCCGTGTCGTCGAACAGCGCCGAGCGAACCTCCTCGGACAGCGCCAGATACTGCCGGCTCTGCACGGTCACGACCTGCTGGCGCCGCACGTTGCCGTGCCGCTCGTCCTTCCAGACGACGGTGGAGCCCTCCTTGCGCCAACGGGCGTCGTACACGGTGATCTGCGTACGTCCCCGGAGTTGCTCCTCCAGCGCCAGGGCGAAGGCGAGGCCGACCGGTCCACCGCCGGTGACCGTGACGCGCAGGGTTCCGGAGTCGGCGCTCGGGTCGATGCGCGGGGAGTTGAGGAGGGAGAGGTCCATGACCGTCTCCATCGCTTCCTGCGCCTCGTAGAGGAAGGTTTCGTCGCCTATTCGTATGCGGTCGTTGGGTCGCAGCACGTGTCGCGTGACGCGTTCGTCGTTGACGTACGTGCCATTGCGGCTGTCACGGTCGTACAGGACGAAGCCGGCGTCCTCCGTGACGATCTCGGCGTGCAGGCGCGAGGCATTGGCGCTCACCAGCACGATGCCGTTGTCGCCCTTACGGCCGAGGGTCAGCGGTGCACCGTCCAGAACCACACTCTGACCAGTGAAGGGACCTGTTTGTCCCACGATGATCGACGGCACCTGCGTACTCCTCGCACTCCGTGTGAGGGTGAACTCCCCCGGGACATACACGTAAGTATGCCCCGCCGCGGTTCAACCGATCTTGGACCGATCTACTCGCACGTCACCGAGAAGGGCACCGTGTTCGAGGTCGTCCCCGGAGGGCCCTTGACCTCCACGCCGATCTCGCTGGTGAAGGTGCCGGCCCTGGAGTACGCCGTCAGGCGAACGACGTCCTGGCCCGTACGGTCCCCGTCGCTCGCGAAGTTGAGGGAGCGCCACTCGCGATCGACCACCGAACCGTCCTTGGACACCCACCGGTAGGTGATTCTGGCCGGTACCTCGTCCACGGCGAACGTCGCCGTGAAGGTGGGGGCCTGGTCGGCGGGCGGCGAACACTCCCCGACATAGGTCGTGTTCACGCCCGTCACCGTCGCACGGACCTGCTGCGACGTGGCGGTGTCCTTGTCGTTCCCACCCTCGTCCTCGCCCCGATTGACCAGCACGTAGCTCAGCCCGGCGACGAGGAGGGCGCACGCCACCGCGCCGGCGATCAGGGCCGCCGTGCGTCGGCTGCGGCGCGGGACTCCGGCAGGCTGCGGCTCGAAGGGGATGGGCGGGCCGAAGACGCCGGGCGGTGCGGTGGCGGCGGGTTGAGCGGGTTGAGCGTGCTGTGGTGGCTGAGGGGAGTGAGAGGCATGGGCCGGTGATGGCTCGGTCACGGCGTGCGTCGCCGCAGCCGACGCCGACGTACCGTCACCGGTGGTCGGTGTGTCACCGACCGTGGGCGCGTCACCGACGGTGAGGGTTCCTTCGGCCGTCGGGACCTCCGAGGCGCCGGCCGTTGGGGAGTCGAGGGTGGCGCTCGTGGGCGCTTCCACGGCGGCCGTCGCGGCCGTACCGCCCGCCGCGATCGCCCGCAGCTCCCGCTCGGCCTGTTCGGCGGTCATCCGCTCGGTGGGCTCCTTGCGCAGAAGTCCCTCGATGATCGGGGTGAGCGGGCCGCACCGGCGTGGTGTCGGGGGTTCCTCGTCGACGATCGCGCGCAAGGTGCTGAGCGGGGTGTCCTGACGGAACGGGGAGAGGCCCTCCACGGCCGCGTAGAGCAGAACGCCGAGCGACCACAGGTCGGACTCGGGACCGGGAGTGCGGCCGAGGGCCCGCTCGGGCGGCAGGTACTCGGGGGAGCCCACGACCTCGCCGGTCATCGTCAGCGAGGAGTCGCCCTCGACCATGGCTATGCCGAAGTCGGTGAGTACGACACTGCCGTCGTCGCCGAGCAGCACGTTCGCGGGCTTCACATCGCGGTGCAGCACCCCCTCGCCGTGCGCGGCGCGCAGAGCTGACAGGACCTCGGCGCCGATCTGCGCCGCCCGCTTCGGGGTCAGCGGTCCCTCGGCGCGCAGCAGGTCTCCGAGTGAGCGTCCCCGCACGAGTTCCATGACGATCCAGGGGCGGCCGTCGTCGGTGGCCACGTCGTAGACGGTCACCACATTGCGGTTGGGGATGCGGGCGGCGGCCCAGGCCTCGCGCTCCAGCCGCGTGTACATCCTCTCGATGTGCACGGCGGACAGCCCGGCGGGGGCACGCACTTCCTTGACGGCGACGTCGCGATGCAGCGTCTCGTCGCGCGCCCGCCACACCGTTCCCATGCCGCCCTCGCCGAGGCGCGACAGCAGCAGGTAGCGGCCCGCGATCCTCCGCTCCTGGTCCGGTGGCACCTGTACGGCCTCCTGGTTGTGCATCCGGACGGCTCTCCCTCTCCTCGTGCGGCGAGCGGGGCGATCGCCGATGTCGCCCTCGCGCAGCAGTTCCGCATCCCCGTATACAGCGCTCCACAGCGAGCCCGCCACCCCGCGGGTGGCGTCCCGCGTGGCGGCCCGGCGATCACCGACCCGGCGCGGACACATGATGTCGCACGTGCCCGACCGGCCGTCATGGCCCCCACCCGTTCCCTCCGACAACGCGCCGTCCCTCCGGGACAGTTCCTCGCATGTAGTCGAAGCGACCGTGCCGCCGGCGGCTCCCGGACTTTCCGGGAGCCGCCTTGTGCTACAAGCGGAAGCCGGTTCGAATGGTTCGCCTCATTGCGAGGAACTTGTGGCAGCTCCCGACCTGGTGCCCGAAACCGGCGCATGCGCAGGCCCGAGCCGGGTGGCGTCTGTGTATCAGCCGGAGGCCGTCGCGAGCGCGAGGCCCAGACCGATCAGAGCGACGCCGGTGGCTCGCCCGAGCGCACGGCGGGTCCGCGAAGGTTCGAGGACGCGCCCGGCCTTGGACAGCAGGAACACGTAGCTGCCCAGCCACGCGACGCTGAGGACGGCGTGGAGGAGGACGAGGAGCGTCATGGACCAGGCGGCGGGCAGGTGCGGCGGGGCCAGGGTGGGGAGCAGTCCTGTGTAGAAGACGATGATCTTCGGGTTGAGGACATTGCTGACCAGGCCGGTCCGCCACAGGCCTCGGCCGGCAAGGCGCGTACCGGCATCGGACGAGGCATGGGCGGCCCGGCGGCTCTGCCACAGTGCCTGCACGCCCAGGAACATCAGGTAGCCGGCGCCGAGGAACTTGATGGCCAGGTAGGCCGCGGGCGAGGCGGCCAGCACGGCCGCGAGCCCGGCCACGGTCAGTGCGCCCCAGATCAGCAGTCCCGTGGTGATCCCGGCGACGGTGCGCAGAGCGTCCCGGGGTCCGATCGCTATCGCGCTTCGCGTTACCACCGCCATGTCCGGGCCCGGCAGGACGGTCAGCAGGCCGAGCACTCCGAGCGCGGCTGCGAAGTGGGTCAGCATGCCGCCGCCCGGCTCCTGACGAAGGTGCGGGTTTTCAACTCAAAAGCCTTTCAGGTGTGGAGTGTTCAGTGATCAGAGCGGGTTGGCGGCCGTGCCCTCGCTGCTCAGCAGCACGACCACCGAGGACGGGCCGAGCCCGAGCGCCCTGCGGCGGTCGTCGCCGCCGACGCCGTTGAGCGCCGTACGCAGACCGGCTAGGGCGGCGGCCCCACAGGGACCCGAGGAGACACCGAGGCCGGCGAGGTCGACGGCCGCGCGGGCGCTGTCGGCGTCGGGGATGGCGACAGCGGCGTCAAGACCGCCGTACAGATAGGGCCAGGCAATGCTGGACGGGGTGCCGCAGTTCAACCCGGCCATGCTGGTCTTCCCGGTGGTGACACTGACGAGCGCGCCGAGAGCGAGGCTCTCCAGGACGCAGGCCGCGCTCTCCGGTTCCACCGACAACAGCGCCGGTGCCCGCTCGGAGAGACGACTGCGGTAGTGGGTGACCACTGCCTGGGCCAGCGACCCCACGCCCACGGGTACGGAGACGAGGTCGGGCCCTTCGGTGACCCCGGCGGCCGTCAACTGCTCGTCGATCTCTGCGCAGAGGGTGGAATAGCCCTCGACGATCCAGGCCGGGACCTGCTCATAGCCCGGCCAGGCGGTGTCCTGGACGAGGATGGCGTCCGGCGCCGCAGCGGCCCGAGCCGCCTGTCGAACGGCTTCGTCGTACGGCCCCGGAACTTCGGTGACCTTGGCCTGTTCCTCCACGATGGCAGTCACGGCCCGCGGATGTACGCCCTGCGGGACGAAGACGTGGGCGTGCTGTCCGAGGAGGCGTGCCATACGGGCGACCGCGCGCCCGTGGTTGCCGTCCGTCGCGGTCACCAGAGTGGCCGGACCCGACCCGTGGCCGTTCGCGGCCCGCTCGGCGAGGGCGCGGTGGATCGCCCAGGACGCGCCCAGCGCCTTGAACGCGGGCAGGCCCAAGCGGTGGGACTCGTCCTTGACGAAGACCCGGCCGACCCCCAAATCCTGTGCCAGTGCAGGTAGTTCGGTCAGCGGGGTCGCCGCGTAGTCGGGCAGTGCGGAGTGGAAGTCCCGCACCTCGGCGGGTGCGGGTGCGCACCGCCAGGCGCGGGCGCCGGGCCGCGCGGACCAGGGCAGGCAGGAGAGGTTCTCGGTCACACGGTCAGCGTCCAGCACCCAGTGATGATCGGTCCAGCAGATGTTTCCGACCTATACTCATCGGTGGAGCCGACCATTGGGGTTGCTGCTCCGTGACCGAGGAAGCGGTCCGGCGATGTTCGATCTGCACCGACTGCGCCTGCTGCGCGAGCTGAAACACCGAGGCACCCTGGCAGCCGTCGCCGCAGCCCTCTCCTACGCCCCGTCCTCCATCTCCCAGCAGCTCTCCCAGCTGGAAGCCGAAGTCGGGGTCCCGCTACTGGAACCGGTGGGGAGGCGGGTACGGCTGACCGAGCAGGCCGAGATCCTCGTCGCCCACACCGAGGCGGTGCTCGAACGGCTGGAGCGCGCGGAGGCCGACGTCGCGGCCTCCCTGACGGCGCTGACCGGCACCGTGCGCATCGCCTCGTTCCAGACGGCTGCCCTGGCCGTGGTCCCGACCGCGCTCGGCCTGCTGCGCGACCGGCACCCGCACCTGCGCGTCCACGTCAGGCACATGGAACCGGAAGAGGCTCTCCCCGCCCTGCAGTCGCGTGACTTCGACCTGGTCCTCGCCGAGGAATACCCCGGCAACCCCAACCCGCGTCCCGCCGAGCTCGAACAGGAAGACCTGTTCGACGACCCCCTCCACCTCGCCGTGCCCGAACCGGCCGTGAGGCCGGACGCCGACGGCCCCATGGCGGCGCTGCGCTCACTCGCGGACCACCCCTGGGTGATGGAACCCGAGGGCACAGCCGCCCGGCACTGGGCCACGACCCTGTGCCGCAACGTCGGCTTCGAACCCGACGTACGCTTCGAGACCACCGACCTCCTGCTCCACCTCCGCCTCGTGGAGCAGCACCACGCCGCCGCCTTCCTTCCCGACCTCGTCTGGAACGGGCAACCGCCGACCGTCCCCCTGCGGCAACTCATCCGTGGGCAGCGGACGCGCCGCATCTTCACCGCCGTACGACGAGGTCGCAGCCGGCACCCCACCATCGTGGCCTGCCGCGAGGCCCTCCACCGCGCCGTCGACCCGGCAGTGGTCCCTGAGACCGGTCAGCCTGACTTCTCGTAGTCGGAAACCAGACCCTGGGTCCCGTCAGGGAGTCTCCGGCCCCCGGTACTCACTCATCGCGTCGATGAGCCAGCGGGCCAGGTAGTCGGCGAACGAGGACCGCGGGAGGATTCGGTACGTCGGCTCGTCGTCGACCTGCCACAGCAGTACCGCCACGGGCCCCACCGTGGTCGACAGCGCCCGGCCGGGGCCGAAGGCCCGAGGGTGCAGGTCGAGCGCGCAGCCTTTCTCCAGCACCTGTCGGGCGGTCGGGCCGCTCAGCTCCAGGGTGGTGCGGTTGGCCGAGACGTCGACGACCGAGCCGGGGTCCGCTCCGAGGGCCTCCTTCAAGTCGGCGGACACATAGGTGCCTTCGGAGATTACGAGCCACTCGTCGGGACCGAGCCAGACGATCGTGTGGGCGTCGGATGCGGCGGTGTCGCCGCATTGTCGGGGGAGGGGTGTCCCCAGGACCTTGGCCATGCGGTCGGCTGCCTCGGAGGCGGGATCGACGCGCAGGTTCACCATCGTGAGGAACGGCCGCTCGGCCAGCGCGACGCCCCGGGAGCCGGTGACGGTCGCGGCGCGCATCCGTTCCTCCAGATGTGCCAGGGGGCTGGTGCGCGGTGCCACCGGGCCGGAGCCTGTGTCGGTCGTGGACTCAGCCATCTCGCTTGGTCCCTTCGGGGTCGTAGAGGACGAAGTCGGTCACCTCGACGGGCACCAGGCCCTCACCCACGGGGGCGAGCAGGGTCTCGCCGATCCTCGCCCGCCCGTCGGCGACGAGGGCGAGGGCGAACGGTCGGCCGAGGGCCGGGCTGTGGTAGCTGGAGGTGACGTGGCCGAGCATCGGCACGGGCACCGTCTCCAAGGAGACGTCCGGCGCGACGAGTTGGGCGCCCTCGGGCAGCCGGGTCGTGCGGTCGGTCGGCAGCAGGCCGACCAGTTGCTTGCGATCGGTGCGGCAGGTGGCGGCGCGGGAGTAGGACCGCTTTCCGATGAAGTCCTTCTGCTTCGAGACCACCCAGGACATGCCCGCGTCCTGCGGGGTGACGGTGCCGTCGGTGTCCTGGCCGACGATGATGTAGCCCTTCTCGGCGCGCAGGACGTGCATGGTCTCGGTGCCGTACGGCGTGATGTCGTAGGGCCGGCCGATCGCGTACACCTCCTCCCAGACCGCCAGGCCGTACCAGGCGGAGACGTTGATCTCGTAGGCGAGTTCACCGGAGAAGGAGATCCGGCAGATGCGGGCCGGTATGCCGGAGGCGAGGGTGGTCTCGCGGAAGACCATGAAGGGGAACGCCTCGTTCGACAGGTCGACGTCGGGGGCGAGATGAGCGACGACCTCGCGCGACTGCGGGCCCACGACGGCGATCGTCGCCCACTGCTCGGTCACCGAGGTGCAGTGGACGTCGAGTTCGGGCCACTCCGTCTGCAGCCACTCCTCCAGCCAGTCCAGGACCCCGGCGGCACCGCCGGTCGTGGTGGTCATGAAGTAGCGGTTGTCGTCGAGGCGCAGGGTCACGCCGTCGTCGAAGATCATGCCGTCGGGCTTGCACATGACGCCGTAGCGGGCCATGCCGGGCTTCAGCTTCTTGAAGGCGTTCGTGTACATGCGGTTGAGGAACTCGCCCGCGTCCGCGCCCCAGATCTCGATCTTGCCGAGGGTGGAGGCGTCCATGAACGCCACCCCCTCACGGGCCGCCCGGCACTCGCGGGCCACGGCCGTGTCCATGTCCTCGCCGGGGCCGGGGTAGTACCGGGGCCGCTTCCACTGTCCCACGTCCTCGAACACCGCCCCTTGAGCGACGTGCCAGGTGTGGACGGACGTCGTGCGCTCCGGGTCGAACAACTCGCCGCGCTCACGCCCGGCCAGGGCGGCGAATGCGATCGGCGTGTACGGCGCGCGGTAGGCCGTGGTGCCGATCTCGCCCAGGGAACCGCCGAGGGCCTCGGCGATCACGCCGATGGCGTTGACACCGGAGGTCTTGCCCTGGTCGTTCGCCGTGCCGAGCGAGGTGTAGCGCTTGACGTGCTCCACACCGCGCATGCCGGCACCGGTGGACCGCCAGACATCGGCGACGGTGACGTCGCGTTGGAGATCGACGAAGTGGGTGTCCCAGGTGGCGGGTTCGCCGTCGGGGTCGGGGACCAGCCACAGCGCGCGCACCGGGCCGGGCGCGGATCGCGCATCGCCGAGCGACGGTACGGCGACCGGGAACCCGGCGTCCGTCGCGGCCCGAGCCCCGGCCCGCGCCCCTTCGGCCAGACAGCCGTCGAGGTCGTACGTCCCACGCGCCGCACCCACGGCCTGCTGGTCCCGCACGGTTTCGTCGGGGACGAACGCGACCAGCTCCTCGTCCCAGCGCAGCCGCCCCTGACGCTGGCTGTGCAGGTGCACCACAGGGCTCCACCCGCCCGAGACCGCGAGCAGATCGCAGTCGAACGACTCCGCCGCACCGGTGAGTCGGCCGTCCTCGTCGAGGGCCTGCACGGTGACGCCGGTCAGCCGTCCGCCGCCGGCAGCGGAGACCACCGCACTGCCCGTCACCACGGGCACCCCGGTCGCCCCGGCGACCTCGGCGGCCCTGTGGGAGAGTTCGGGGCGCGCGTCCACGACGGCGGCGATGTCCACCCCGGCGGCGTGGAGATCGGCGACGGTGTCGTACGCGCTGTCGTTGGTCGTGCTGACGACGGCTCGCGAACCCGGCACCACCGCATACCGGTTGAGATACGAACGCACGGCCCCGGCGAGCATCACCCCGGGCAGGTCGTTGCCGGCGAACACCAGCGGACGCTCGTGGGCCCCGGTCGCCAGGACGACCTGGCGGGCCCGGATGTGCCACAGCCGCTGACGCGAGACGCCCTCGGACGGGTCGGGGGCGCCGGCTCCGAGGTGGTCGGTGCGCCGCTGGAGGGCCAGTACGTAGTTGTCGTCGTACGACCCGAAGGCCGTGGTGCGTTGCAGGACCACGACGTCGGGGGCGGCGTCGAGAGCCGCCCGCACCTCGGCGACCCACTCGAGGCCGGTCCGCGTGCCGGAGAGCAGCGAACCGCCGGGCTCGGGCTGGTCGTCGACGAGGATCACCCGGGCGCCGGAGCCGGCGGCAGCGGCGGCGGCGGCGAGTCCGGCAGGTCCGGCGCCGACGACCAGGACGTCGGTGTGGACGTACTTCTTGTCGTACACGGCGGGGTCGGGGGTCGGGTCGAGCCGGCCCATCCCGGAGAGGGTGGTGGCGGACAGCCCGTCGTACAGCTCCACAGTCGTGGCCGGGAGCATGCCCTCCGAGCACGAACCGTCGATCTGCACCAGGGCGTTGGGCTCCTCCACGCCCGCTGCGACGATGCCGCGCGGGCGGCCGCGGTACAGCGACGGGGCCACCTCGACAACACCGTTCGCCAGCATCGCGGAGGCGACGGTGTCACCGGGGTGACCGGTCAGCTCCCGCCCGTCGACGGTGAACCGCAGCACGCGGGCACGGTCGACACGGCCGCCCTGCCGCCGCCGGAATCGCTGGTCGGTCATCGGTCGTTCCCTCCGGCCTGGGGCAGTTCGGGGCGGGGCTCGCCGAGCCGGTAGGAGCTCAGCACCTCGTAAGTGACGGTGTCGCGCAGGACGTTGAACCAGCGTCGGCAGCCGGTGCTGTGCATCCACCGCTCGGCGAAGGGGCCCTTGGGGTTGTCGCGGTAGAAGACGTACTCGGCCCACTGCTCGTCGGTGAGCTGGGCAGGGGTCTCGGGGTAGGGGACATGGGCCTGTCCGCCGTAGTGGTACTCGGTCTCGTCGCGGGGGCCGCACCATGGGCAGCTGATCAGCAGCACGGTGTCCTTCTCTCAACAGGCTTTCAGTGGGCCACGGCTGCCGCGCCGTGCTCGTCGATCAATGCACCCGTCGCGAACCGTTCGAGGGCGAAAGGGGCGTTCAGCGGATGCGGTTCGCCCGTGGCGATGGTGTGCGCGAAGGTCCAGCCGGCGGCCGGGGTGGCCTTGAAACCGCCGGTGCCCCAGCCGCAGTTGACGTAGAGGTTCTCTACGGGCGTGGTCCCGATGATCGGGGAGGCGTCCGGACTGACGTCCACGATGCCGCCCCAGGTCCGCAGCACGTGCGCCCGGGCGAAGACGGGGAACAGCTCGACGGCGGCGGCCATCTGCTGCTCGATGACGTGGAAGGAGCCGCGCTGGCCGTAGCCGTTGTACGAGTCGACGCCCGCGCCCATCACCAGCTCGCCCTTGTGCGCCTGGGAGACATAGACGTGCACGTGATTCGACATGACCACCGTGGGGTGCACCGGCTCGTGCAGCTCGGAGACCAGCGCCTGCAGCGGGTGGGACTGCACCGGCAGCCGCACGCCCGCCCGCTCGGCCAGCACGCTGCTGTGCCCGGCGGACGCCAGACCCACCCGGCCGGCGAGGATGCGGCCCCGGTTGGTCTCGACGCCCACGACCCGGTCGCCGTCCTTGAGGAAGCCGGTGACCTCGCAGCCCTGGATCAGATCGACGCCCATCTCGTCGGCCCGGCGGGCCAGCGCCCAGGCGACGTGGTCGTGCTTGGCGATACCTGCCCGGGGCTGGAAAGTGCCGCCGAGGACCGGATAGCGGGTGCGGGGCGAGACGTTGAGGATGGGGCAGACCTTGGCGACCTCGTCCGGTTCGAGCCACTGGGCGTCGACTCCGTTGAGGCGGTTGGCGTTGACGCGCCGTACGCCCTCGCGGACGTCCTGGAGGGTGTGGGCGAGGTTGAGGACGCCGCGCTGGCTGAACAGGAAGTCGTAGTCCAGCTCCTCCGGGAGGCCCTCCCACAGCTTGAGCGCGTACTCGTAGATCGCCGCGCTCTCGTCCCACAGGTAGTTCGAGCGGATGATCGTGGTGTTGCGCGCCATGTTGCCGCCGGCCAGCCAGCCCTTCTCCAGGACGGCGACGTTGGTGATGCCGTGGTTCTTGGCGAGGTAGTACGCGGTGGCCAGGCCGTGCCCTCCGGCGCCGACGATGACGACGTCGTAGGAGGAACGCGGCTCGGGGTTGCGCCAGAGGAAGTCCGGGTGCTCCGGCAGCGGCTGGGCGGTCATGCCGCGTCTCCGATCAGGTGGGGATTCCCGGTCAGGTGGGGATAGAGGGGGAACGCGCCGGCGAGCTTCGCGACCCGGTCCCGCAGCAGGTCCGCGCGCTCGTCGCCGAGCCGCTCCGCCATCAGGGCCTGCGCGATGATGTCGGCGACCTCGCGGAACTCCGTCTCGCCGAAGCCGCGGGTGGCCAGGGCCGGGGTCCCGATCCGCAGCCCCGACGAGACCATGGGCGGGCGCGGGTCGAACGGCACCGCGTTGCGGTTGACGGTGATGCCGACGCGGTGCAGCCGGTCCTCCGCCTGCTTCCCGTCGAGCGCGGAGTTGCGCAGGTCGACGAGGACCAGATGGACCTCGGTGCCGCCGGTCAGCACGGTGATCCCGGCCTCGGCCACGTCATCGGCAAGCAGCCGTCCGGCGAGGATGCGGGCGCCGTCCAGCGTGCGCCGCTGGCGCTCCTTGAACTCCTCGCCCGCCGCCACCTTGAAGGCCACCGCCTTCGCCGCGATGACATGCTCCAGCGGGCCGCCCTGCTGGCCCGGGAAGACCGCCGAGTTGATCTTCTTCGCCAGGTCGGCACGGCTGAGGATCACCCCGCCGCGCGGCCCGCCGAGGGTCTTGTGCGTGGTGGTCGTCACGACATCGGCGTACGGCACCGGGCTCGGGTGCAGGCCCGCGGCCACCAGCCCGGCGAAGTGCGCCATGTCCACCATCAGGTACGCGCCCACCGCGTCGGCGATCCGCCGGAACGCGGCGAAGTCCAGCCGCCGGGAGTAGGCCGACCAGCCGGCGACGATCATCTTCGGCCGGTGCGCGAGAGCGAGCTGCTCGACCTCGTCCATGTCGACGCGCAGGTCGGACTCGCGCACGTGGTAGGGCACGACGTTGTACAGCTTGCCGGAGTAGTTGATGCGCATGCCGTGGGTCAGGTGACCGCCGTGCGCCAGGTCGAGGCCGAGGATCGTGTCGCCGGGGTCGAGCAGCGCGAACATCGCGGCCGCGTTGGCCTGGGCGCCCGAGTGCGGCTGCACGTTCGCGGCCTCCGCGCCGAACAGTTCCTTCACCCGCGCGATGGCCAACTGCTCGACGACGTCGACGTGTTCGCAGCCGCCGTAGTAGCGCCGGCCCGGGTAGCCCTCGGCGTACTTGTTGGTCAGCACCGAGCCCTGGGCCTCCATGACGGCGGCCGGGGCGAAGTTCTCCGAGGCGATCATCTCCAGGGTGGACTGCTGCCGGTGGAGCTCCGCGCCCACCGCGGCGGCGACATCCGGGTCGAGCTCACCCAGCGGGAGGGAGAGAGGAGAGGCGGACGTGGTGATCGACGGGTTCGCTGCCATCTGTGCACCATCCTGGGAGCCAACTAATGAGCAACTGATATATCAATCTCTGCGGTACGGTATGAGAGCTCGACGGACAGGTCAAGGGGGCTTCATGCAGAACGTGGCGACCGCGCCAAGAGGTGAGGAAGTGTCCCTCGCCGAGCGGGCCTACCGCGCCATCCGCGACCGGCTCGTCATGCTCGAGATCCGCCCGGGCGCGCCGATCAACGAGGACCAGCTCGCGCAGTCCCTCGGCGTCGGACGGACGCCGGTGCGCGAGGCGCTCAAGCGGCTCCAGTACGAGCGGCTCATCACGACCTACCCGCGACGCGGCACCTTCGCCACCGACGTCAACATCACCGACCTGGCGCACATCTCCGAGGTGCGCCTGGAACTGGAACCCCTGGCCGCTGCCCAGGCCGCACGCCGTGCGACGGCCGCGGACCGGGCAGTCCTGACGGCCCTGCGGGTGGAGCTGGAGAGCGAGGGGCCCCGGCAGCGCGACGCCTCCGAGCTCATGCACCTGGACCTTCAGGTCCACCGCGCCATCTACGCCGCCACGCACAATCCGTACCTGGAGGACACCCTCGTCCGCCACGACAACCTGGCGACCCGCATCTGGTGTCTGTTCGTCGACCGGCTGTCCGACATGGCCGGGCATGTCGAGGAGCACGGACCGCTGGTCGAGGCGATCGTCGCCGGTGACCCCGACAAGGCGGCGCAGCTCGCCCGCAGCCATGTCGAGGGCTTCGAACAGGCCATCCGCGAGGCCATCTGATCCGCGCGGGGCACCAGTGATACGCGCGTCCACGTCCCCACGCTGTACGACCCCGATCACCTCAAGGCCGTCCCCGTCTCAGTCGCGTGACGTGATGATGCTGAGCGCGTTGGCGGCGACGATGGCGCCGATGCTCGCCCACTCGAGCCCGCCCAGGTCCTGACCCAGACCGACCAGGCCGACCACGGCCGCGAGCACCGGGTTGACGCTCATGAACAGACCGAAGGCCCGGGCCGGGACGTGGCGGAGGGTGAACAGGTCCGCCAGGTACGGCACGGCCGAGGAGAGGAGCCCGGCCGCGATGGCGCAGGCGAGGGCGCCGGCCGTGGGCGGGTGCTGGACGGCGATGACGATGCCGATGGGCAGGAACATCACGGCGGAGATGCCGGACGCGGCCGCCGCGCCCCGGGCTCCGGGGATGCGCCGGCCGACGGTGCGGTTGAGCAGGATGTACGACGCCCAGCAGACGGCGGCCAGCAGGCCCAGGGCCAGCCCCACATAGTCCGTCGAGGGCTGTGGGCGCATGAGGGTGATGACACCGGCCGCGGCGATCACCGCGCAGCACACGTCCACGCGGCGGCGCGACGTGGCCAGAGCGATGGTGAGCGGGCCGAGGAACTCCAGCGTCACCGCCAGCCCCAGGCCGACGCGCTCGATCGACGAGTACAGCGAGAGGTTCATGGTGCCGAACACCAGGGCCAGCGCGACGACCGGCCACCACTGATGCCACGTGAACGAACGCAGCCTGGGCCTGCTCACGCACAAGAGGACGACGGCGGCGACATACTGCCGCACGGCGACGACACCGACCGGCCCGAGGACGGGGAACGCGAGGGAGCCGATCGCGGCGCCCGTCTGGGTGGACAGTCCGCTGCCGATCATCGTGGCCACACCGGCGAGACGTCCGCCGGTCTGCTTGCGGCCATCGAGAGGGACCGTGGACGAGGGCGCCGCGGCCGGCGCGGACGCGGCAACGAGCGCCGGCGGGGTGGCGGGCGCGGGTGCAGTGGCGGACGCGGGTGCGGGACGGGTGCGCATACGCCGATCGTGCGACCGCTCGATCTTTGCGCAAAATGCGTCCCTGGAGCCATCTATACGCTTGAGTCATGAATGGAGCTGGAGCCACGGATCTGGAGCTGCGGCAGCTGCGCTGTCTCGTCGCCATCGTCGACGAGGGCACGTTCACCGACGCCGCGATCGCCCTCGGCGTCTCCCAGGCGGCCGTGTCCCGCTCGCTGGCCTCGCTGGAACGCGCCCTGGGCGTACGGCTGCTGCGGCGGACCTCCCGGGAGGTGACTCCGACGGGTACCGGGCTGCGGGTCCTGGCGCACGCGCGGCGGGTGCTCGGCGAGGTGGACGACCTGGTCCGGGAGGCCGCCTCCGGGCACGCCCGGCTGCGGATGGGCTACGCCTGGGCGGCGCTCGGCCGGCACACCCCGGCGTTCCAGCGCCGCTGGGCCGCCGCCCACCCCGGCACCGACCTGCAGCTAGTCCGCGTCAACTCGCCCACCGCGGGACTGGTGGAAGGCGCCTGCGATCTGTCCGTCGTCCGCCGGCCGGTGGACGACCGGCGGTTCGAGAGCGCCATCGTCGGACTGGAGCGGCGGTTGTGCGCCGTGGCCACCGACGATCCACTGGCCCGGCGCCGCTCGGTCCGGCTGGCCGACCTCAGCGGCCGTACCCTGCTCGTCGACCGCCGCACCGGGACCACGACGGCCGACCTGTGGCCGCCCGACTCACGTCCGGCGACCGAGGAGACGCACGACGTCGACGACTGGCTCACGGTGATCTCCACCGGCCGCTGCGTCGGCATGACCGCCGAGGCCACCGCCCACCAGTACCCGCGCCCCGGAGTCGTCTACCGGCCGCTGCGGGACGCCGAACCCATTGCCGTACGGCTGGCCTGGTGGCGCGACGACCCGCCTCCCGCAGCTCAGGCGGCGATCGAACTGCTCACGGCGCTCTACCGCGGCGACTGACACACGCACAGAAACCCCCGGGCGACATCACGGGGACGGAGCAGGACACTGGGGCGGGAAGGGCCCTATCCACTTCTCGCGGATCCTGATTGCGCGGTGCGCGGCCGTCATCCGCTTCCCCGCGCCGGTGTGGGTCCTTCCCGTCACCTCCAGCACACCATGCGCGCGGCTGATGCGCCAGGGCCGGTCGGCGCACCTGGGCGGCAGGCGGCGGCGGTAGCGGTGCCAGGAGGTGACAACGCGGGCCCGGCGGGTACCCATGAGCGGATCCCGCCGGGTGCGGGAGCGCCGTCGAACGGAGGTGAGGGCGCCGTGCGGTTCGCGTTCTGTGACGCCGGTGTACGCGGACATCCCCCGGATGCCGTAGGCGCCCGGCGTTGGCCCCCACACGACCCGGGTGACGACCTGCCGCGGCGGGGGTGACCGATGCACAGGCCCCTCACCCCCGACAGGGCGCGCGAGGCGCTCGCCCCCGCTCTGCGCGACGTGCGTGCCGTCGTCTTCGACACCGACGGAGTGATCACCGACTCTGCCCGGGTGCACGCCGCCGCGTGGAAGGTGGCCTTCGACGGCTACCTGCAGGCCCACCCGCCCGAGGACCCCGATCAGCGTCGCCCCTTCGACGTGGGGGACGACTATCTGCGCCACGTGGACGGCAAGTCCCGCCTCGACGGCGCCGCGGCCTTCCTCGCCGCGCGCGGCGTCGACGCGTCGGACGAGACGGTTCGGGCCGTCGCCGAGGACAAGGAGCGCCTCTTCACCGAGAGGCTGCACGAGCACGGCGTCGACGCCTACCCGGGGACCGTACGGCTGGTGCAGGCGCTGCGCGCGGCCGGCGTGCCCCGGGCGGCCGCCTCCGCGTCCCGGCACGCCGGGGAGCTGCTGGAGCGGGCCGGAATCCTCGACCTGTTCGACGCCCTGGTGGACGGCGGTGAGACGGCCCGCCTGGGCCTCGCGGGCAAGCCGGAGCCCGATCTGTTCCTGGAGGCGGTCCGCAGACTCGGCGCCCCCGCCGGTCGGGCCGCGGTCGTCGAGGACGCCCTGGCGGGCGTGGAGGCGGGCCGGCGCGGCGGATTCGCCCTGGTGGTCGGTGTGGACCGGGCCGCGGGCGCCGACACCGGGGCGCGGCTGCTGCGGCACGGCGCCGACATCGTCGTACGGGACCTCGGAGAACTCTGCGCGGGAGGAGTGCCGACGTGATGGACCGGAGCCTGGAGGCCGAGGGAGCTGACCTGAGCTCGGTGGCCGAAGAAGCAGAGCTGATCTCGAAGGCCGACGGAACGGATCTGGGCTCGGAGATCGACGGAACGGGCTGGAGCTGGGAGTACGCGGGCTACAAGCCCGGCGACGAACGACTGCGCGAGTCGCTGTGCACCCTCGGCAACGGCTACTTCGCAAGCCGTGGCGCGCTGCCCGAGTGCGCTGCCGACGACGTCCACTATCCGGGCACGTATGTGGCCGGCATCTACAACCGGCTCACGTCCAAGGTCGCGGGCCGCAAGGTCGAGAACGAGGACATGGTCAACGTCCCGAACTGGCTGCCGCTGCGCTTCCGCCTGCCCGGTGGAGAATGGATCGTCCCCGACACGTCGGACGTGCTCGACCACCGGCTGATGCTGCACCTGTCCGTGGGGCTGCTGGAGCGCCGGACGCGGTACGGCCTGGGCGACGACGGAGTGCTGACGGTGCGTCAGCAGCGGGTGGTGCACATGGCCGACCCCCATCTGGCGGGGCTGCGCACCGAGTTCACGGCCGAGGGATTCTCCGGCCCGCTCGAAGTGGAGGCGGCCCTGGACGGCGGCGTCACCAACTCCGGCGTGGCCCGCTACCGGGACCTGGACGGCCGCCATCTGACCCACATCCACACCGGCACCGCCGCCCCCGACACGGTCTGGCTGCGCTGCCGCACCCGCACCTCCGACATCCGGATCGGCATCGCCTCCCGGCTGACCACCGACGCCGACGTTCCGGTCACGATCAGCCACGAACGGCCGTACGCCATCCAGCGGTTGACCATCGACCTGGAACCGGGCCGCACGGTCACCGTCGACAAGACCGTCGCCCTGCACACCTCCCGCGACCCGGCGATCAGCGACCCGCTGCACGCCGCCGTCGACCGGGTGGGCCGCGCCCCCGGCTTCGACGCGCTGATCGGGTCGCACCTCACGGCCTGGGCCCAGCTCTGGCGCCGCGCCGCACTCGACGTCCCCGGCGAGTCGGGCCGCATCCTGCGGCTGCACCTCTTCCACGTCCTGCAGACGCTCTCCCCGCACACCGCCGGTCTCGACGTGGGAGTCCCGGCCCGCGGACTGCACGGCGAGGCCTACCGCGGCCATGTCTTCTGGGACGAGCTGTTCGTGCTGCCCTACCTCAACATGCACTTCCCGGAGGTCTCCCGCGCCCTGCTCCGCCACCGCCACCGACGCCTCGAACAGGCCTGCACCAGCGCCAGGGCGGCGGGCCACAAGGGCGCGATGTACCCCTGGCAGAGCGGCAGCGACGGCCGTGAGGAGACCCAGCAGCTCCATCTCAATCCGCGCTCGGGACGCTGGCTGCCCGACCACTCCCGGCTCCAGCACCACGTCGGCTCGGCGATCGCGTACAACGTGTGGCAGTACTGCGAGGCCAGTGGCGACATGGAGTTCCTGCACACCAAGGGCGCCGAGATGCTGCTGCAGATCGCCCGCTTCTGGGCGGACAAGGCCGTCTACGACGACAGTCTGGGCCGCCACAGCATCAAGGGCGTCGTCGGCCCCGACGAGTACCACGAGGCGTACCCGGACGCCGGCGCACCCGGCCTGGACGACAACGCGTACACCAACGTCACAGCGGCCTGGGTGCTCACCCGCACCCTGGAACTGCTGGAGAGCCTGCCCGAGCCCCGCCGGCGCGAACTCGCCGAACGCACCGGCCTGGGCGGGGGTGAGCTCGAACGGTGGGACGACGTCTCGCACACGCTCCACGTCCCCTTCCACGACGACGTGATCAGCCAGTTCGCGGGCTACGGCGACCTCGACGAGCTCGACTGGCACGGCTACCGCGAGCAGTACGGCGACATCCGGCGGCTGGACCGGATCCTGGAGGCGGAGGGCGACACGGTCAACCGCTACAAGGCCTCCAAGCAGGCCGACGTCCTGATGCTCGGCTACCTCTTCGCCCCCTCCGAACTGGGCAGCCTGTTCCACCGGCTGGGAGTCCGGCTCGACGAGCACATGTGGCAGCGCACCGTCGACTACTACATGCACCGCACCAGTCACGGCTCCACCCTCAGCGGCCTGGTCCACGGCTGGGTCCTGGCCCGGTGCCGGCGCTCGGAGGCGTGGAAGTTCGTCCAGGAGGCCCTCCAGGGCGACATCGCCGACGTGCAGGGCGGCACCACCGGCGAGGGCATCCACCTCGGCGCCATGGCCGGCACCCTCGACCTCGTCCAGCGCGGCCTGACCGGCCTGGAGACCCGGGGCGGTGCACTGTGGCTCGACCCCGTGCCGCTGCCCGAGCTGTCCTCCTACGGGTTCCCCCTGCGCTACCAGGGCCACTGGGGCGTACGGCTGCGCCTGGAACGAGGGCTGCTGGAGATCGAGGTCCCGTCCTCCGACGCCTCACCGATCGACGTACGGCTGCCCGGTCGCGGTGTGTCGCTGCAACCGGGGGGAACAGGGCGACTGGTGCTGCACGACTGACGCGGCTCATCCTCGGCTCCGACCTGCGCGACGTACCGCCCGGTGCGGGATGCGGCCCGCGGGGAGAGGCTGGGAGGACAAACCCTCGCGGATCCTGCGGGGAAGGCGGATCCTGCGCGGAAAGGGGAGCGCGATGCACGGCCCGGTTGTCGTAGGGGTGGACGGCTCGCCGTCGAGCATGGCGGCCGTGGAGATCGCGGCGCGCGAGGCCGGGCTGCACGGCGTGGGCCTGCGGCTGGTGCACGCCTTCGGCTGGCCGGCCGCACACATCCCGCACGGCGGGCGGCCCTGGGAGCCGAGCGGCGCCGGGATGCGTGAGCTGATCGACGGCACGCTCGCCAAGGCCGAGCAGCGCGCCCACGAGCTTGCGCCGGACGTCGAGATCACGCGTGACATCGCCGTCGGGGAACCGGTGACGGTGCTGGAGATCGAGTCGCGCACCGCGTCCCTCGCGGTGGTGGGAAGCCGGGGCCAGAGCCGGTTCGGCGCCCTGCTGCTCGGCTCCACCGCCGGTCACATGGCCGCCCATGCCGCCTGCCCGGTGCTGGTGGTGCGCGGCAGACCGGATCCGGACGGGCCGGTACTCCTCGCCGTGGACGGTTCGCCCGCGGCCCGGGGAGCCGTCGAGTTCGCCTTCGCGGTGGCGGCCGCGCGCGGCACGGACCTGGTGGCGCTGCACGCCTGGAGCACCCGTTCCGAGCGCGCCTACGAAAGCCCCGCCGACCCGCCCTTCGTGACGTACGACGAGGGCCGGCTGCGCGACGAGGAGGAGCGTGTGCTCGCCGAGGCGCTCGGCGGGCTGCGTGAGCTGTATCCCGACGTCGCCGTGCGCCGCAGGCTGGTGCGCGGCCGGATCCGCCACACCCTCATCGAGGCCAGCGCCGACGCCGGGCTCGTGGTGGTGGGGGCGCGCGGCCGGGGCGGGTTCGCCGGACTGCTGCTCGGCTCGGTCAGTCAGGCGCTGCTCCATCACGCGCAGTGCCCGGTCGCCGTCGTCCGTTCCGGTGCGCAGTGAGGCTCACAGGCTCGCCGCGTGGTCCGGGACGTAGTGCTGCAGATGGCGTGGCGGTCGCTGGTAGCCGGTCGAGGCCGGACGCTCGGGCAGCTCCAGGACGGGCGGGAGCGCGTCCTGGTACGGCACGGAGCCGAGCAGGTGGGCGATCATGTTCAGCCGGGCCCGGCGCTTGTCGTCGCTCTCGACGACGTACCAGGGCGCCTCGGCGATGTCGGTGTGCACCATCATCTCGTCCTTGGCCCGGGAGTACGCCTCCCAGCGGGTAACCGACTCCAGGTCCATCGGGGACAGCTTCCAGCGCCGTACGGGATCCTCCAGCCGACGCCGGAAGCGTTCCTGCTGTTCCTCGTCGCTCACCGAGAACCAGTACTTGCGCAGCTGGATCCCGTCCTCCACGAGCATCCGCTCGAAGAGGGGGCACTGGCGCAGGAAGCGCTGGTACTCCGCCTTGGTGCAGAAGCCCATGACGTGCTCGACACCGGCGCGGTTGTACCAGCTGCGGTCGAACAGCACGATCTCCCCGGCGGCGGGCAGATGCCCGATGTACCGCTGGAAGTACCACTGGGTCCGCTCGCGCTCGGTCGGCTTGGGCAGCGCCGTGATCCGCGCGACCCGGGGGTTGAGGTGCTCCGTGACCCGCTTGATCGTGCCGCCCTTGCCCGCCGCGTCCCGCCCCTCGAAGACGACGACCAGCCGGGCACCCTCGGCCCGCACCCACTCCTGCAGTTTCGCCAACTCCAGCTGCAGACGCAGCAGTTCCTTCTCGTACGCCTTGCGCGGCAGCTTCTCCGCCTTGTTGCCGGCCATGCCGCCTCCCAGCTTCGAACGCCAGAACAGCACCGTACTGACCGGCGACGGTCACTGCACGTCCACCGGCTCCGCCGAGAGGCGGCTACCCGGGTGAGGGGGCGTACGCCACCAGGCTGGGGACAGGTGCGATCCGTGCGGCGGCCTCCGAAGAGCGGAGGCGTCACGTACCGCCGCTGCCGCCCTCGCTCCAGCGCGGGCGTTCCTGCGACGGGCTGGTGCGGGAGGGGATGTTGCCGTGGGCGGGAAGGTCGTGCGGGGTGACCCGCTGGTCGCTCTTCGGCACCTCGGCGGGTTCGCGGTGCTCCCGGACCTCGTGGACCGGGCCCTCGGCGGGCAGCCTGGGCTGTTCCTCGGGACGGGGCGGACGCGGTTCCCGGCGCCTGATCCGGGCGCCCAGGACAAAGGCGCCGATGAGCAGCGCCACGACGACCACCCCGGCGACGAGCAACCCGCCAGCGAGTGCGCCCCGAGCTGCGGCGATGTCCATCCAAGTCGTGTCCATGGGCCCGCGGGTACCCCTGGCACCTCGATGAACACGTAGAGCATCCGTGAAGAACCCGTTTGCCACGACCGGCTGGAACGCCCGGCCACAAGGCGTGAGAGTCGGGTTTGGTGCCCTCGGCTCCGGCTACCCGCCCCTTGTGACATCGCCAGCATCCCAGCAAGAACTCGTCCAGTTCCTCGAGGACCGCTTCGCCTGTGCGCAGGCCTGCACCGAGTGCGCTCGGACCTGCGCCCTGCGTGCGAGCCTCGTCGATCCGGACGCGGCCGAGGACCAGGAACTTGTGCGACGCAAGGGCATCCTGTGTGCCGAGGTGTGCGACACGACCTGCCGTGTGCTGTCCGAGCAGGGCGGCATGGACGAGGGCGCCGAGGCCGCGCTCCGGGTCCAGCTGGAGTGGACCCGGTCCGTGTGCCTGGAATGTGCGCATGTTTTCGACCGGCACCCGGGCGCCGAGGACGCCGCGAAGGCATGCCGTGCCTGCGCACGGGCCTGCACGGACTTCATGAGCACGCTCGACTGACGGGGCTGCACCGCCTCGCCTCAGCGGGTCGCCCCGCATCCCACCGCTCCTCGCCATTCCCAATTTCTGGAACACGTTCTACCGTGTGCGCCGACAGGACCGGCCTTGGGGAGCCTGGAGGCGCCGTGCATCTCGAATACACGCCCGAGCAGCAGCGGCTGCGCACCGAACTGCGCGAGTACTTCGCCAAGTTGGTGCCCGACCTCGCACAGACCCGCTTCACCGACCCGGCCGCCCAGAAGCGCTACTACCGCAGGACGATCCGCCGGCTCGGCACGGACGGCTGGCTCGGCGTGGGCTGGCCCAAGGAGTACGGCGGCCGCGGCCTGACCGCGATGGAACAGTTCATCTTCTTCGACGAGGCGGCCCAGGCGGGCGTACCGCTGCCGCTGATGGCGCTCAACACCGTCGGCCCGACGATCATGCAGTACGGCACGGACGAACAGAAGGCGTACTTCCTGCCGAAGATCCTCTCCGGCGAGATCGACTTCGCGATCGGCTACAGCGAGCCCGACGCGGGCACCGACCTGGCCGCCCTGCGGACACGCGCCGTGCGCGACGGCGACGCGTACGTCGTCACCGGCCAGAAGATCTGGACGACCAACGGCGACACCGCCGACTGGGTCTGGCTGGCCGTCCGCACCGACCCGGACGCCCCGCCCCACAAGGGCATCACCATGCTCCTCGTCCCGACCACCGACCCGGGCTACTCCTGCACCCTCATCAACACCCTCGCCTCGCACGACACCACCGCCAGCTACTACGAGAACATCCGCGTCCCGGTCTCCCGCCGCGTCGGCGCCGAGAACCAGGGCTGGCGCCTGATCACCAACCAGCTCAACCACGAGCGCGTCACCCTCGCCGCCCACGGCACCATGGCCATTCGTGCCCTGCACGACGTCCAGCGCTGGGCCATGGAGACCAAGCTCGCCGACGGCCGCCGGGTGGTCGACCTCCCCTGGGTGCGCCGCCGGCTCGCCCAGACCCACGCCAAGCTCGACGCCCTCAAGCTCCTGAACTGGAAGATGGTGAGCGCCGTGCAGGAGGGCACGCTCACCCCACAGGACGCCTCCGCGGTGAAGGTCTACGGCTCCGAGGCGCGCCGGGACGCGTACGCCTGGCTGATGGAAATCGTCGCCGCACCAGGCGCGCTGAAGGAGGGTTCGGCGGGGGCCGTACTGCACGGCGAGCTGGAGCGCGGCTACCGCTCGGCCGTCATCTTCACCTTCGGCGGCGGCAACAACGAGATCCAGCGGGAGATCATCTCGTGGATCGGGCTGGGGATGCCGAGGGTGCGGCGTTAGCCTGCGGGCATGGGCGATTCCGGGCTGTTCACCCCGAGTTCCGTGACCTGGCAGATGCACGGCGACCCCATGATGTGGGTCGCCGGAATCCGCGCGCTCTACTTCCAGGCCCTCCATCCGCGTGCCGTACGCGGCGTCATGCAGAACAGCGACTTCCGGCACGACGCCTGGGGCCGCCTCCTGCGCACCGCCAACTTCGTCGGGACGATCTCGTACGGCACCACCGAGGCCGCCGAGAAGGCGGGCGCACGTGTGCGGAAGATCCACAGCATGCTGAGCGCCACCGACCCGGACACGGGGGAGCGGTACGGCGTCGACGAACCCGATCTGCTGCTGTGGGTGCACTGCGCGGAGATCGACTCGTATCTGCAGGTCGCGCGGCGCTCCGGGTTCCGCCTCACCGACGTGCAGGCCGACCGCTACATCGACGAACACCGGGTCAGCGCCCGTCTGGTGGGCCTGGACCCCGACGCCGTACCGGCGAACCAGGCCGAGATGGCGGCATACTTCGAGAAGGTGCGGCCCGAGCTCGCGTGCGGATCCGAGGCACGCGCGGTGGACGACTTCCTGCTCCGCCCGCCGACGCATGCCCTTCTCGTCCCGGCGCGCGAGGTGCTGTGGCGGCGCGTGGCGCAGCTGGCGTACGCCGCTCTGCCGCCGTACGCCCACGAGCTGTACGGCAGACCGGCGCCGAAACCCGCCACCGTCACCCGTCAGTTGCGTGCCACGGGCACCCTGCTGCGCGCTGTTCCCGCACGTCTGCGCTGGCAACTCCCGCCCAAACACATCGTGCGGGCCATGGCACGACTCGGCCCCGGCTCGCGCCCGGCACCGTACAAACTCGGACGATAGCTCGCCATACTGGACGAGCCGGGGGAGGGCAAGGCTGACCGTGACGGGGGGCGATCGCGGGCGATGGGGGACAGCAGGCTGATCCAGGGCCGGTACCGACTGCTCGATCCGATCGGGCGCGGCGGTATGGGCGAGGTCTGGCGTGCGCGCGACGAGTCGCTGGGCCGGCATGTCGCCGTGAAGTGCCTCAAGCCGCTGGGACCGCATCACGACCACTCCTTCATGCGTGTCCTGCGGGAGCGGTTTCGCCGCGAGGCGCGGGTGGCCGCGGCTCTCCAGCACCGCGGGGTGACCGTGGTCCATGACTTCGGCGAGTCCGACGGGGTTCTGTTCCTGGTCATGGAGTTGCTCCAGGGGCGCAATCTCAGCCAGCTCCTGGAGGACAACAAGCACCATCCGCTGCCCGTCGCGGACGTCGTCGAGATCGCCGACCAGGTCGCCGCCGCCCTCGCCTACACCCACCAGCAGGGCATCGTGCACCGCGACCTGAAGCCCGCGAACATCATGCGGCTCGCCGACGGCACGGTGAAGATCTGCGACTTCGGCATAGCGCGCCTCGCCCATGACATCGGCTTCACCTCCCGGCTGACCGGCACCGGCATCGCGATGGGCACCCCGCACTACATGTCGCCGGAGCAGATCGGCGGGGAGGAGGTGGACCAGCGCAGCGACCTGTACTCGCTGGGGTGCGTGCTGTACGAGATCGCCACCGGGGTACCGCCGTTCGACCTGGACGACCCCTGGGCGATCCTCGTCGGCCACCGCGACACCGCGCCCCGGCCGCCGCGCAGCCACCGCGCCGAGCTGCCCGAGTACTTCGAGCAGGTCATCCTCGACCTGCTGGCGAAGCGCCCCGAGGAACGCCCGCACGACGGACGCGAGTTGGGCCGCCGGATCGGCCTGGGCCGTACGACACCGGCGTATGTGCCGACCGTGGTGACCCCGCAGCCGGAGCTCAGGCCCCCGGCGCCCGTGACCCGCGAGCCCCGCCTGCCGTCCTGGACCCGCGGCATGACCACCGGCCACAAGGCCACCGGCGCCGGCCTGCGCACCACACCGCCGGACGCGGGGGCCGGGCTCACCGGCGAGTGGATCCCCCGGCCCACGACCGGCCGGCCCGAGGGGCCCGCCGAACCCGACGAAGCGCCCGCCCCTTCCGCGGCGGCGCTCGCGGCGCTGGCCGGACGGCACAACGCCGGTCTCAGCCTGGGCCGACTGGGCCGCTGGACCGAGGCGGGCGAGGTGCACCGGGCCGTCGCCGCCGAGCGTGAGCACCTCCTCGGTCCCGACCACCCGGACACCCTCGCCAGCCGCTACGAGGTCGCCTTCACCCTCAGCCGCACCGGCCGCGCCGCCGACGCCCTGCGGGAGTACAAGCACGTCGCCCGCGCCCGCAGCCTCTCGCTCGGCCCCGACCACCCCGAGACGCTCGCCGCCCGGCAGGAAATGGCATACGTGCTCGGCCAGTTGGGCCGCCACTTCGACGCGCACCAGGTCTACACGTCCGTACTGACGGCACGGGAACGCGCGATCGGCGCCGACCACCCCGACACGCTGCGCTGCCGCCACAACCTCGCCTTCAACCTGAGCAGGCTCGGCCGCCTGGAGGACTCGTACCGCATGGCCGGCGAGGTCGCCGTCGCGCGCGCCCGCGTCCTCGGCCCGCACCACCCCGACACCCTGGTCACGCGCTACGAAGTCGCCTACGCGCTCGGCCAGTTGGGCCGCTGGACCGAGGCCCTGCAGACCTACCGCGACGTCGCCGACGCCCGCGCCCAAGCCCTCGGCCCGGACCACCCCGACACGCTCGCCGCCCGCTACGAGGTCGGCATCAGCCTCGGCCGCCTCGGCCGGAGCGCGGAGGCGCTCCAGCTCTACCTCGACCTGATCGACGACCGCACCCGAGTCCACGGCCCCGCCCACCCCGAGACCCTGCGCGCCCGCCACGGCCTGGGCGTGAACCTCGGGCGCCTCGGGCGCTGGGAGGAGGCCCTCGCCGAGTCCCGTGACGTGTGCGCGATCCGTGAGCGCGTGCTGGGACCCGACCACACCGACACCGTGGTCAGCCGACGCGAGGTCGCGGTGAGCCTGGGCTGGCTGGGCCGCTGGCCGGATGCGCTCACCGAGTACCGCAGGGTGGCCACCGCCCGCGAACAGGTCCTCGGCGCCGACCACCCCGACACCCTCGCCAGCCGGAACGACGAGGCCCACTGCCTGGAGCAGCTCGGGCGGGGCGCGGAGGCGGTCGAACTGTACCGGAGGGTGGCGGTGCTGCGGCAGCAGCGGGCGTCCGGAGGCCGGTGAAGCCCGGTGGCGAGGCGTGACTCCGGTGCGTCCCACCTATGGCCGACCTAGATCATCACGTGTTACGAAGAACCATGCCAGCACACGAGGGACACCCGGGACACCGTACGTACGACGCCGTTATCGTCGGCGGAGGCCACAACGGTCTGGTCGCCGCCGCCTACCTGGCCCGGGCCGGACGGTCCGTGCTGGTGCTGGAGCGACTGGACCGCACCGGGGGCGCCGCGGTCTCCACACGCCCGTTCGCCGGCGTCGACGCTCGGCTCTCCCGCTACTCGTACCTGGTCAGCCTGCTGCCCAAGAAGGTCGTCCGGGACCTCGGCCTGGACTTCCGCGTCCGTACGCGCAATGTCTCCTCGTACACGCCCGTCGACCGGGACGGACGGCCGACCGGACTGCTCGTGGGCGGCGGCGAGCGGCGCACCCGGGAGGCGTTCGCCCGGCTGACCGGGGGTGAGCGCGAGTACGCGGCCTGGCAGCGCTTCTACGCCATGACCGGCGAGGTCGCCCAGCGGGTCTTCCCGACACTCACCGAGCCCCTGCCGAGCCGCGAGGAACTGCGCCGCCGGGTGGACGACGAGGAAGCCTGGCGGACCCTCTTCGAGGAGCCGATCGGCGTCGCGATCGAGGACCGCTTCACGGACGACCTGATCCGGGGCGTGGTCCTGACGGACGCCCTGATCGGCACCTTCGCCGACGCCCATGACGCCTCGCTCAAGCAGAACCGTTGCTTCCTGTACCACGTGATCGGCGGCGGCACCGGCGACTGGGACGTCCCCGTCGGCGGCATGGGCGCCCTCACCGACGCCCTGGCCACGGCCGCACGCGACGCCGGCGCGGTCCTCGTCACCGGGCACGAGGCGGTACGGATCGACACGGACGGACGTACGGCGGAGATCAGCTATCGCACGGCCGACGGTGAGGGCGTCGTCGCCGCCCGGCACGTCCTGGTGAACGCCTCCCCGCAGGAACTCGCCGCCCTCACCGGCGGCACCACCCCGGCCCCCGCCGAGGGCGCCCAGCTCAAGGTGAACATGCTGCTCAAGCGCCTGCCCCGGCTGCGCGACAGCTCCGTCGACCCGCGTGAGGCGTTCGCCGGCACCTTCCACATCGCCGAGGGCTACGACCAGCTGGCCACCGCCCACGCCCAGGCCGCCGCCGGGGAACTCCCCGCCGCCCCGCCGTCCGAGATCTACTGCCACTCGCTGACCGACCCGACGATCCTCGGCCCCGCCCTGGTCGAGCGGGGCTACCAGACCCTCACCCTGTTCGGTCTGCACACCCCGGCCCGGCTCTTCGAGCGCGACAACGACGCCGTACGCGACGAACTGCTGAAGTCGACGCTCGCCCAGCTGGACGCCCACCTCGCCGAGCCGCTCGCCGACTGTCTGGCGACGGACGCCGACGGACGGCCCTGCATCGAGGCGAAGACCCCGCTGGACCTCGAGCGTGACCTGCGCCTGCCCGGCGGCAACATCTTCCACCGCGACCTGGCCTGGCCGTACGCCCAGGAGGACACCGGCCGCTGGGGCGTGGAGACCCGCCACCCGAACGTGCTGCTGTGCGGGGCGGGCGCGGTGCGCGGGGGAGGGGTGAGCGGGGTGCCGGGGCACAACGCGGCGATGGCGGTGCTGGAGGCGGTCGGCGACTGACGCCCTCCCGGCTCAGGCCCGGACGCCGCCGTCCACCTGAAGGATCACGCCGGTGACGTAGGACGCGCGGTCGCTCAGCAGCCATGCGGCAGCCTGGGCGACCTCCTCGGGGTCGGCGGCCCGGCCCAACGGGTTCTGTGCGGTGAGCCGGTCGATGATGCCGGGGGAGTTCCGCTCCCACTCGTCGACCATCTCGGTGCGGGTGAGGCCGGGTGCGACGGCGTTGACACGGATGCCCTCCCGGCCGTACGTGACGGCCGCCGACGCGGTGAGGCTGTTGACGGCCCGCTTCATCGCGCCGTACACGGGCAGCTCGGGGTTGGCCGCCAGGCTGCCCACGCTGGAGTTGTTGACGATCGCCCCGCGCCCGGCGGTGGCTCGGATGGCGGCGATCTCGGCCTTCATGGCCAGCCACGGTCCCCGGAGGTTGACCGCGCCGACCCGGTCGAACTCGGCCTCCGTCAGCTGGTCCAGCGGACCGGGCGGCTGGATCGTCGCACCGTTGTTGAAGGCGACGTCCAGGCGGCCGTACAGCTCCACGGCCCGGTCGACGGCGGCCCGGACGCTGTCCCCGTCGGCCAGGTCGCACCGCACGTGGTCGGCGGTGCCCCCGGCCGCCCGGATGTCCTCGGTGACCGCCTTGAGCTGCGTCTCGGTGCGCGCCGCGAGCAGCACGCGGGCCCCTTCCCGGGCGAACAGCCGAGCGGCGGCTGCGCCGATGCCGCGGCCGGCGCCGGTGACGAACGCGACCTTGCCGTCGAGCAGGCCTGTCGGTGTGATCGGTGTGTTGTCCATGCCGATGGGTGCGTTGTTGTCCATGCGATCGAGCCTGTGACCGGCCGCGCCGCTCATCCAGGCACCGGTGGTACCTGGCTCGGCGGCCGTTCGCCCGCGCACACTGGAGACGTGGACCGACGACAGATGGCGGACTTCCTGCGCAGCAGGCGCGAGCGCATCGCCCCCGGCGAGGTGGGGCTTCCGGCCGGGCCGCGCCGCCGCACTCCGGGGCTGCGCCGCGAGGAGGTGGCGCAGCTGGCGTTCATCTCGACCGAGTACTACACCCGCCTCGAGCAGGCCCGCGCCCTGCACCCGTCCCGCGAGGTACTGGCCCAGCTGGCCCGAGCCCTGCGCCTGACGGACGCGGAGCGAGCCCACCTCCACCATCTCGCCGGGGCCCCGCCCGGACCGCCGCCGGGGCCGGCGCGCGAGGTCCGGCAGAGCATCGTCGACCTGATACACCGGCTGCCGCACGCCGCGGCGACCGTCATCTCGGCGACGTTCGAGATCCTCGCCTGGAACGACCTCGCGGCCGCCCTGATGGAGGACTTCTCCGCCCTGCCCCGCAGCGACCGCAACCTCGTCCGGCGCGCCTTCCTCGGACCGCACCGGGACGGGCGGGCGCTCTACGGCGTCTCGGACGTGGCGGAGTTCGCCCGGAACTCGACCCAGCAACTGCGCGCCGCCGCCGCCCGCTACCCGGACGACCCGGAACTCACCGCGCTGATCAGCGAACTTCTGGACGGCAGCGAGGAGTTCGCCCGGCTGTGGGCGGCCCACGACGTGACCGCCGCACCCACGCTCCGCAAGACCTTCGACCACCCCGTCGTCGGCCCCGTCACCGTCAACTGCGACGTCCTGGACATCGCCGACCGCGACCAGCGGGTCGTCATCTACACCGCCACGCCGGGCACGCCGTCCGAGGAGGCGCTACGACTGCTGTCCGTCCTCGGCACGCAACGCCTGGACGTGCCCGGCTGAGTCGTCGGCGCCGGCTGGGCGGTCAGTTCGCGGAAGCGGTCCACCCGCTCGCCGTGATCCGCGCCGCGTCCGCCGGCCGGGCCTCGTCGAAGAGGACGCCGTGCGCCGTCTCGACGTGCAGACCATCGACGTACGCACCGCGGCCCACGTACAGCTTGTCGGTGGTGTATCGCCAGCGGAGCACCAACTGGCGGTGCGCGGGGAGTTGAGCCGTGAGGCGGTGCCAGACGCGGCCCGACCAGCCGGTGACGGCGCCGGTCGGGTGGGCCTGTGGCCGCTCGCCCTGGCGTTTCGTCGCGAAGGGGAGCGGAGTCCAGGTCGTGCCGCCGTCGGTCGTGGACTCCAGGACGAGGACGTCCGCCTGCGGCTCGGTGTCCCACCACAGGGCGCAGTGCAGCTCTGCCTCGCCGGAGGACGTGTCGAGGGTGGGGAGCGCGAGGGTCGCGCTCGTGGCGGTCGCCATTCCCGAGAACCATGCCGTACGACCGTGGCGCGGGCGGACCGCTGCGGCACGGGCCATGTTGTCGGCCGCGGCGACCCGGGGCGCGGAACCGGAGCGCCAACTGCGCACCGGGTGGACCGAGTTGCCGAGGACGACGAGGAAGGAGTCGGTCGTCGGGTCGAGGACGAGGGAGGTGCCGGTGAAACCGGTGTGCCCCGCTGTGCGCGGGGTGGCCATGGCGCCCATGTACCAGTGCTGGTAGAGCTCGAAACCGAGGCCGTGCTCGTCGCCGGGGAAGGCGGTGTTGAAGTCGGTGAACATCAGCTCCACGGACTCCGGCTCCAGGATGCGGCACCTGCCGTAGGCGCCCCCGTTGAGCAGTGTCCGGCCGAGGACCGCCAGGTCCCACGCGTTCGAGAAGACGCCGGCGTGGCCCGCGACCCCACCCAGGCTGAAGGCGTTCTCGTCGTGCACCTCACCCCAGACGAGTCCACGGTCCAGGCCGGACCACGGCAGCCGGGCGTCCTCGGTGGCCGCGATCCCCGGCTTCCAGGCTGCGGGCGGGTTGTAGCGGGTGCGGCGCATGCCGAGCGGGCCGGTGATCTCGTCGTGGAGGAGGGCGTCGAGGCCGCGGCCGGTGATCTTCTCCAGGACGAGCTGGAGGGAGATCAGATTCAGGTCGGAGTAGAGGTACTTGGTGCCCGGAGGGTTCAGCGGCGCCTCGTTCCAGATGAGGTGGAGCTTCTCCTCGTACGTCGGCGCGTTGTACAGCGGGATCCAGGCGCGGAACCCCGAGGTGTGGGTCAGGAGCTGCCGGACCGTGATGTCCTGCTTGCCCGCGCGGCCGAAGTCCGGGAGGTAGGAGGCGACCGTCGCCTCCAGCCCGAGCTCACCCCGTTCGATCTGCTGCACCGCAAGGATCGACGTGAACAGCTTGGACACCGAGGCCAGGTCGAAGACGGTTTCCTCGGCCATCCGGATCTGCTGGTCCGACGGAAACTCCACGCCGGTGTCGCTCGTTTCGTCGTACGCCTCGTAGCGCACGGCCATCCCGATGGGCTGGTGCAGGGCCACCGTGCCGCCGCGGCCGGCGAGGAGGACGGCGCCGGCGTACCAGGGGTGCTTGGGGGAGGGGCCCAGGAACCTCTCGGCGTCGGTGACGAGTTGGCGGAGATGGGTGGGGAGGAGGCCCGCGCGTTCGGGGGATCCGTGGCGCAGGGTGGGGTTTGCGGTGCGTGCCTGTGCTGCCGCCGCGGGTCCCGCGGGCAAGGGGGCGATGGCCAGGGCGCCGCCCAAGGCCATCGCGGTTCTGCCCAGTTGACGCCTGGTCAGTCCGGTTCTGCCGTCGGTCATCGAGGTTCCTCCCGCCACTCCGGCTGAAAGTATCTTTCCGGGATCACCTTGCGTGATGAAACTTTCGTGTCAGGTGGGAGTGGTGTCAACGGGACGGTCGCTCAAGAGATCTGACGGTGTATCAGAAAAGGCCTTCCGTCGTCCGGAGGTCTGCGGCATCCTGCGCCCATGCAGACGGAGCTGAGCAAGAAACTGGGAGTCGAGCACGCCATTTTCGGCTTCACGCCGTTCCCCGCCGTCGCCGCGGCCATCAGCAGGGCCGGCGGCTTCGGTGTGCTCGGCGCGGTCCGCTACACCGCCCCCGACGACCTCAAACGCGACCTCGACTGGATCGAGGCACATGTCGACGGCAGGCCCTACGGCCTGGACGTCGTCATGCCCGCGAAGAAGGTCGAGGGCGTCACGGAAGCCGACGTCGAGGCGATGATCCCGGAAGGGCACCGGCAGTTCGTCATGGACACCCTGGCCAAGTACGGGGTGCCCGAACTGGCCGAGGGCGAGGCGTCCGGCTGGCGGATCACCGGGTGGATGGAGCAGGTCGCCCGCACCCAGCTCGACGTCGCCTTCGACTATCCGATCAAGCTGCTCGCCAACGCCCTCGGTTCACCGCCCACGGATGTCGTGGAACGCGCCCATGACCGGGGCGTGCTCGTCGCCGCGCTCGCGGGCAGTGCCCGGCACGCCCGCAAGCACGCGGAGGCGGGGATCGACATCGTCGTCGCCCAGGGCTACGAGGCGGGCGGCCACACCGGTGAGATCGCCTCCATGGTGCTCACCCCGGAGGTGGTGGAGGCGGTCGACCCCCTGCCCGTGCTGGCTGCCGGGGGCATCGGCAGCGGCCAACAGGTGGCGGCGGCACTCACCCTCGGCGCCCAGGGTGTGTGGCTGGGCTCCATGTGGCTGACCACCACAGAGGCCGATCTGCACTCGCCCGGCCTGACCCGCAAACTGCTCGCCGCCGGCTCGGGCGACACCGTCCGCTCCCGCGCCCTGACGGGCAAGCCCGCACGCCAGCTGCGCACCGAGTGGACCGACGCCTGGGACGACCCGGACGGGCCCGGCACCCTTCCCATGCCCCTGCAGGGACTCCTGGTGGCCGAGGCCGTCTCCCGGATCCAGAAGTACGAGGTCGAGCCGCTGCTCGGCACACCCGTCGGGCAGATCGTGGGCCGGATGAACAGCGAACGCAGTGTCCAGGCCGTCGTCGACGACCTCACCCGCGGCTTCGAGCAGGCCGTGCACCGCATCAACCGCATCGCCGGAAGGAGCGGCCAGTGACGAGCACCCCCGCCACCCCCACCGTGAGCACCCCGCCGGTCGGATTCTGGGCCCAGGCCGCCGCCGACCCCGACCGCCCGGTCCTCGTCGCCCCCGACGGCGAGCAGTGGACCGCCGGGCGCCTGCACGCGGCCGCCAACCGTCTCGTCCACGGCCTGCGTGCGGCCGGCCTCGGACGCGGCGACGCCTTCGCGGTCGTCCTCCCCAACAGCGTCGAGTTCTTCACGGCATACCTGGCCGCCACCCAGGCCGGCCTCTACCTGGTCCCCGTCAATCACCATCTCGTCGGCCCCGAGATCGCCTGGATCGTCGCCGACTCCGGCGCCAAGGTGCTCATCGCCCACGAGCGCTACGCCGACCCCGCGCGCCAGGCCGCCGACGAGGCCGGCCTCCCGGCCACCCACCGGTACGCCGTCGGCGAGGTGGAGGGCTTCAGGCCGTACGCCGAACTCGTCGACGGACAACCGGAGTCGGCGCCCGCGGAACGCGAGCTCGGCTGGGTCATGAACTACACCTCGGGTACGACGGGCCGCCCCCGAGGCATCCGCCGCCCCCTGCCCGGCAAACCGCCCGAGGAGTCCTACCTGGGCGGCTTCCTCGGCATCTTCGGCATCAAGCCGTTCGACGCCAACGTGCACCTCGTCTGCTCGCCGCTCTACCACACCGCGGTCCTGCAGTTCGCGGGCGCGTCCCTGCACATCGGCCACGGACTGGTCCTGATGGACAAGTGGACGCCCGAGGACATGCTCCGCCAGATCGACAACCACAAGTGCACGCACACCCATATGGTCCCGACCCAGTTCCACCGTCTCCTCGCGCTTCCGCAGGACGTACGGGGCCGCTACGACGTCTCCTCCATGCGGCACGCCATCCACGGCGCCGCCCCGTGTCCCGACCATGTGAAACGGGCCATGATCGAGTGGTGGGGCCACTGCGTGGAGGAGTACTACGCCGCCAGCGAGGGCGGTGGGGCCTTCGCGACCGCCGAGGACTGGCTGAAGAAGCCCGGCACGGTCGGCAAGGCCTGGCCGATCAGCGAGCTCGCGATCTTCGACGACGACGGCAACCGGCTCGCTCCCGGCGAACTCGGCACCGTCTACCTGAAGATGAACACCGGCGGCTTCAGCTATCACAAGGACGAAGCCAAGACGAAGAAGAACCGCATCGGCGACTTCTTCACCGTGGGCGACCTCGGCTGTCTGGACGAGGACGGCTATCTCTTCCTCCGCGACCGCAAGATCGACATGATCATCTCCGGCGGGGTCAACATCTACCCGGCCGAGATCGAGTCCGCCCTGCTCGCCCACCCGGCCGTGGCCGACGCCGCCGCCTTCGGCATCCCGCACGACGACTGGGGTGAGGAGGTCAAGGCCGTCGTCGAACCGGCCCCCGGCCACGAGCCCGGCCCTGCCCTCGCCGCCGCGATCCTCGACCACTGTGCCGGGCAGCTCGCCGGGTACAAGCGGCCCAAGAGCGTGGACTTCATCGCCGAGATGCCAAGGGATCCCAACGGGAAGCTGTACAAGCGGCGGTTGCGGGAACCGTACTGGGAGGGGCGCACGCGCCCCGTGTGACGTCAATGACGCATACGAGACGGTGCCTCCAAGGCCTTGGCGAGGCCTGCCGCGTCGGTGCCGAACTTGCGGTAGATGCTGGAAAGCAACTGCCGCACGCCCTGTTCGGTCAGGTGCAGTTCCTTGGCGATCACAGTCACCGGGCGTCCCTCGACGGCCAGTTGGGCCGTACGGTGCTCCTGCGCGGTCAGTGTGTCCGCCTGCACGTAGCGCAGGGGCAGCGGGCGCAGACCGGCCGTCGAGAGTTCCTCCCGGGCGCGGGCGGCGAGCGCCTCGGCTCCGCAGTGGACGGCGCCTTCCAGACCCTGGTAGAGCCGGTCGGCGGCCTCCTGGAGCCGCCCGTTGCGGGACAGCGCGGCGCCGTGGCCGACTTGGGCGCGAGCGAGTTCGTACGAGGCGGGGGACTGCTCCAGTTGGTCGATCGCCTCCGCGTACAGGTCGAGTGAGGCAGGCCCGCCGGTCACCTCGGCGAGGGTGTGGAGGGCCTGCCCGATGGTGGAGGCGGCACCGAAGTCCCGGGCACGCTTGACGGCGTCCTGGGCGTGATGGATCGCCTCGTCCGGAGCGGTGGGGGCGAGCGCGGTCGCGAGGTGCAGCTGCCACGGGCACCAGGCCGGATTGCGCCAGGCCCGTCCGTCCAGCCAGTCCCCCACCGCGGACAGCAGCGCCGCCGCCTCCGCGTGCCGTCCCTCCGCCAGCAGCAGTTCCGCGTACACGGTGCGCGGGTCGGGATAGATGACGGCGTTCGGAGCCATCTCACCGAAGTGGTTGTCGTCGGCGAGCGCGCGAGCCTCGGTGATCCGTCCACGGGCCAGCAACGTCTGGATCAGGACGCTGACGCCGTACCACTGGGCGGCCACGATGCCGTCCACCTTGTCGGCGATGCGCAGACCTTCCCGGACCAGGTCCTCGGCTTCGGCCAGACAACCGCGGTGGTAGCGGACATAGCCGGCGATGGACTGGCCGAAGGCCAGGTGGGAGCCGTGCCAGCCCTTGCCCACGCACTCCGCGATCCCCTGCTCGAACAACTCCTCGGCCCGTCGCGGCTGGTCGCTGTACATGAACACCAGGGCGACCGAGAGGGGTACCTCGAAGCCCCGGTTCTCATCGGTCCAGCTCATGCCGCCGCGCAGGGACTTCTCCGCATAGGCGAGGGCGGTCCGGCGCGGTTCGCCGCGCAGGACGGCATCCCAGGCCCGCAGTCCCAGGATGTAGCGCTCCTCCAGGCTGCGGCCGGGCAGCTGCTCGGCCAGCCGCGCCAGGGTCCGGGAGCGGGCGGGTGAGTCGGGATCGTCGGCGCGCATCGTGCTCCAGACGAACTGATCGGCCTGCATACGCAGTTTGACGCGCGGATTCGTGGCCTGCCGGGCCTCCTCTGCGGCCACGGTCGCGGCCTCGGCCATCCGATCGGTATGGGCGAGTGCTGTCGTCAGCCGATAGACGATGGAGGCGCGCAGGTCGGGGTCGACATCCGGCTCCGCCAGCGCCTGCTGGAGATGCCGCACCGTGGCCGTGGGCTCGATCAGGAAGGTGGCGCACGCGAGTTCGTGCAGGACCGCGGCGCGGTCCTCGGGGAGCGGTGGCTCCTTCAGCGCACGGGTGAGCATGCGCCGGGCGGCCTCGGTCGCCCCGGCGCCGAGGTACTCGCGAGCGGCCTCGCGCAGGCATTCGACCGTCTCGGGGCTGCCCTCACTGGGCACCTCCAGCAGGTGCCGGGCGGCGGCGGTGGGGCCGTATCCCGCGTTCAGGACCGCGTCCGCGGCCGCGTTGTGCAGACCGGCCCGGAAGCCGGAGCGGATGGACCGGTAGATCGTCGTGGTGATCAGCGGGTGGACGAACTCGAGCTCACCCTCAGGGCCGTGGCCGTCGCTGAGGATCCGTGCCGCGCGGAGCTTCTGGGTCGCCTCGGCGGCGGTCTCGTCGCCGAGTACCGCGATGGTCGCGGCGAGCTGGGGTGAGAAGGGCGATCCCAGCACGGCAGCGGAGTGCGCGAAGCGGACGGTCGCGGTGTCGAGGCCTTCCAGACGCTCGATCAGCCCCGGACCCTTGATCGCGGCGGCCAGTTCACGCATCGCGGGCAGGTCACCCTCGCTGCCGCTCAGTTTCCGCTCGGCGAGGCCGATGGCGAGCTCCACCGTCTCGAAGGGGCTCCCTCCGGTGGCCGACCAGCATTCCTTGCAGAACACGTCTTCGGCTCTGTCACCGACTTGGTTCCTGATGATCTGTGCCACGCCGTCGGCGGTGAGGCATGCGAGGTCGTGGGGGCGCTCTCCGTGATGTCCGACGAGCGTACGGAGTTCGCCCGCGTCGGACGGCAGTTCCTCGGGCCGGTAGGCGACCACGATCAGCAGGGGGAGGTCATCGACGCGTGACGCGAAGGAATCGAGCCAGCTCAGGGACTCGGCGTCCGCCCAGTGCAGGTCGTCCAGGAGCAGGACAACGGGTGCCTTCCTGATGGTGAGGCAGGTCATGACCCAGTCGAGGCCTTCGCGGACCCCGGTCGGATCCGGTGCGGGGGCGGGGCCCCTCGCCTCGAGGCCGAGCACGGCGGCCATGACGTCGTACCAGCTTCCCAGGAAGGCGCGGAGTTCCGCTCCGTCCATCCTCGCCAGCGAGGGCTGGACGAGCTGGCGCACCACGCGGAACGCCGACCCTTGTTCCTTCTCCCCGCCTCTGCCCGACAGCACGGTGAATCCCGATGTCATGGCGCGCTCACGCGCTTGCGTCATGAGTGCTGTCTTGCCCAGTCCGGCCGGTCCGCTGAAGGCGAGCAGCCCCCTGCGCCTGGCTTGCGGCACACCGTCCGTGGTGCGTCGCAGTTGCTTGAACGCGGCGTCGAGGGCCTGAAGTTCCCGTCGGCGCTCGATCAACGTCCGTTGTTCCGTGATCGAGTGCCGCGGCTCCATCGCCATGTGCCGTACCGCCTTCTGTCGTTCGGCTCGGAGGAGCCGAGCGTACGCCTCGGCGAGGTGCGGCAGGACGAATTGAGCACCATAGGGTGAATCGTTCACTGTAGGTGGGAGAACGCCCGCCCGCTGGGTAGTGGACACGGATGGACGTCTCCCGGGTGAAGCGGAAGCGGGAGCACATCAGGAGGGGCTACGGCACGGCCGGCACCGAAGTCACATCCGCGTAGCGAGGCACGGTGCGGGCCCAGTCGTAGCACCCGCGGATCCAGCCGATCATGCCCTCCACATAGGCGATGCCCGTGGGGCTCAACGCCGGTTCGATCCCGGCACGCAGCCTTTGGAACTGCTCGATCGCGCTGTTGATGTCCTCGATGGCCAGGAGCACGGCGGCCTGCAGGGAGCACCGTCGTTCGCGCTGGTGGGCCAGGGCAAGGTTGATCATTTCGCCCGCGTGCTGTTCTTTCACCGCGGAGAACAGATCGGCCGTCCATACCGCCGCGTCGGCCGACAGCCGGCTCAGTCGCCGCACGACGGGATGATGCACGTCGGCGTCGGTCAGTTCGCTCGCTCGGGCGCCCTCGTACAGCGGGTAGAACGGCTCGACGCCCGCGGTCAGCGACCGTATGGAGGTGCAGTCGCCGGTGCGCAGCACCAGGGGGTGGGCCTGGGCCACGGCTTCGTACAACAGGCCGTGCACGTATTCACAGCTCTGCCAGGCCCATCGGGAAGCCTGCGCGGGGGTGCACTGCTCCCGGACCTGGCGATGGAGATCGGCCAGCGCAGCTCCGAGGCGAGTGCGGGGCGGTCGCCCCTCCCGCAGGATCGCGACACTCTCGCACAGCATGGGCAGCAGCCTGCCCGGAGAGCTTCGGCCGAGGTCCTCGGCAAGGTCGTCGAAGACGAACTGATAGGCGATCTGGTGGGCCACAATCTGAAGGACGCCCAAATCCACGGTGGGGCTGGTGTAGCTCGCGAGTTCGGCGGGCCGAGTGCGCGCGATCATCGCCGCCACATCCGGTTCGTCCGTCAGCCCCCATACCCTCAGCCATGCGTCGACCCCGGTCGCGGCCTCGGTTTCATGTGGATTCCGCCGGAACGGAAAAGGCATATGGAGGTTGGTGTCGATCAGGTCCCGGAGATTGAAGTCCGGCATTCCGTCCGGTACGCCCAGAGTGATTTCCTCATGCGTCGTCGACACCGTGGTCACCTGCCGTTCGGGTATCCGACGTGCGCCGGTCGGCCGTCGCTCGGCGCGTGCGCGAGTCGGGGGAGGGCGTACGGGAACGGGGTTCGCAGATCATGACCAGCGAGCGCGGTCCCATCGTGATCCCGGGGCGCGGTTTCCGGTCGGCATGATCAGGCAGATGACGCAGGCGTCGGCGGCCGGCGATGGTCGCGAGCGCGAGGGTGGCCTCCACCATCGCGAACTCGTCACCGAGGCACTTACGGTTGCCCGCGGAGAACGGCATCATCGCGCGACGTTGTTCGGCGGTGGGCTGCCCGGGCAGCCAGCGGTCGGGATCGAAACGCTCGGGTTCCGGGAACGACGAGGGATCGTGGTGCAGGAGGTGGGGGCTGTAAAGGACGGCGGCTCCCTTGGGCAGGCGGCATCCGGCGAGTTCCGTCTCCTTGGTGGCGACGCGCGTGAACAGCCAACCGGGCGACGAGTGGCGCAGCGTTTCGGAGACGACGCACCGGGTGTAGACGAGGTGCGGCAGGTCCTCGGGACCGGGCCGCCGGCCTTCGGCGAGGAGGGAGTCGAGCTCGGCGTGCAGACGTCGTTCCGCCTCCGGATTGCGGGCCAGCAGACTGAAGGCGCCGGACAGGGCGAGCGCCTGGGTCTCGACGCCGGTCAGCAGCAGCGTGATCAGGTGATCGTGGACCTCCTGATCGGTGATCGCCGCGGTCGGTCCGTCGCCGTTCGCGGCCTTCAGCAGCGTGCCCAGCACGTCGTCGCGGTCGGAGCCCCGGCGGCGCTCCGCGATCGCCGTGTCGATGATCTCGTGCAGGCGCGAGAGCGCGCGCCGATAGCGCCGGTTGGCGGGGGTGGGAAGGCGGAACAGGGCATCGATCGGTACGACCGTGCGGACGAACAGGCCGCGGACGACCGCGGTGAGACAGTCCCGCACCTCGGCAGTCGTCCGGTCGTCCAGGGAATCGGAGAGGAGAACACGGCTGGTCACCCGTGTCGTGAGCGCCATCATCGCCTCGGTGACAGGAACGTCCTGACCGACCGGCCATGCGCGGTACAGCGCCTCAGCCTCCTCGGTCACCAGGTCCGTGTACTCGGCGACGTGGGAAGGGCGGAAGGCGGGCTGTAACAGCTTGCGCTTCTCCCGATGCGTCGGCTGTCGGCAGGTGACGAGGCCGTCGCCCATCAGCTTCCCGAGCCTGTCGTAGAGCGGGCCCCCCTTGTCGAAGGTGTGCGGGTCCTTGAGCATCTCGTGGACCAGCTCCGGGTGGCACACCATCCAGGCACGCTGGGGGCCCAGCCGTATCTCGACCAGATCCCCGTACGAGGGCAAAGAATTCAGAAACGCCAGCGGTCGGCGGAACAACGCGATACCGTGACCGAGGATGGGGAATATGCCTGGTGCAGTACCTGTCCGCCATACTCGCTCCTGTGCGGGAACAACACGGCTCATGAATACCTCCTGCCTGACGCGGCACGCGAAATCGCGGAACGCGCCACGGACTTGATCCTTGAGACAAGTCCTGCCCAGTCCGAGCGGTGTTCGGTTTCCCGAAACCTTTCTCCAAAGGGGCGCACAGGAGCACAGAGAGGCAAAAGAAGCACTCGGCCAAATGGTCGTTTGTGATCGTACTTCGACGGCCAGGTGCATCCGTCACGCAGGTGTGGTCCCGCCCCATGGGGGACGGGACCACATTCGCTCAGCGTTCGCGCACGCGGATAACCTTCAGGACGGGCGACGACAGGATGTCCTTCTCACAGAACCGCGCCGTCACCCACCTCTCACCCGAGAACAACCGCGTCTGGTCCCGGAAGTGGGCCGAGTTCGGGTTCGACGACTGCGCGTACGTCAGCAGCGTACGGGCCACCGGGCAGCGGCCGTCGTCCCAGCCCACCGCCTGGATGTGGCTGGAGCCGGTCGTCACCTCGGTGTAGCCGCCCTGAGCCGTGTTCCACACCGGCTCGATCTTGTTCCACACCCCGAGTCCCTCGGTGCCGCCCGGAACGGGGATGCGCTGACCGTTGCGCACGACGAACTGGTGCTCCCCGAGGCGGGAGTCGAGGGCGATGCCCGCCGCCCGCAGTTCGGCGACCGTGTCCGCGAGGGCCGTGGCGAAACCGGGAGCTCCGGTGTTGAGCGTGTGCGGAGTGCGCACCGGGTCCGCCGCCGAGAACGGCACCTTCCACCGCTGGGCGGCCGGCACCTTCGCCGTCAGCTTCCGCCAGAACCGGTCGAAGAGCAGGGCACCCCGGCTGCCGGTGTCCATGGTGCGGTCCCACGCCGCGAGCACCGGGCAGGCTTGCGTGACATCAACCGCCTTGCCGTCGCTGCCCGTTGCGGTGCCGCCCGGCAGTGCGGCGCACGCCTTCGCCGTGTCGGTCGCGGCCAGGGCGGCTGCCGGCACGTGGTTCCTGAACTGTTGGCGCTCCAGATCCCGGACGGTCAGACCGCCCCGCTCCGCCATCGCCGCCACGTCCTCGATCGCGCCGCGGGTGCGCAGGGAGCGCTGCGTGCCGATGGTGCCGAAGACCCGCTCGTAGCCGGTGAGCGGCCGGTCGGCGTTGGCCAGCCAGGCGCTGTCGTTGGAGTTCTCCGCGTACGGCGCGTCCTTCAGCGTCGGCATGCGCGCGGGCCCGAAGATCCCGGGCTGAACGGCGTCGGCGTCGCTGCCGAGCGCGCAGTCGCCGCGGGAGCCGTCGAGGACCGCGAGTCCCGCGGCCGGGTAGGTGGCCCTGCCGAGGTCCGTGGAGCACCGCGCCGCGAGGTCGTCGGTGATGCGGGGCAGTACCTGCGACTGGGTGTAGAGGGAGTGCCCCGAGCGGTCCGCGGCGATGGTGTTCACCCACGGGAGCCCCTGGTGCCGGGCGAGGGTCGCGAGAACGCCGGCCGTGCCGCGCGCCTTGCTGAAGCCGAGCGAGGTGTCGGCGAACCGCATGTTGGCCGCGTTCGGGTCGTTGAGCGCGTACGCCGTCGTCGCCGTCCACGGCAGCGGGAGGTCACCGTCGGTGGACGCGACGACCGGGCCGTACCGTGTCCACCACTGGGTGCGGCTGACCGGGGCACCGCCCTGGACCGCGACGGTCACGGTCCGCTTCTTCATCCGCTCGGGTCTGCCGTTCACGAGGTAGACCGTGGGGTCGGCCGGATCCAGCGTCAGCCTGTGCAGATTGAACGGGACACCCGTCGCGACGGTGTGGCTCCACGCCACATGGGAGTTGTAGCCGATGGAGATCGTCGGCGACCCGAGCAGTGACCCGCCGGCGACGTCGAGCTCGCCGGGAATCGTCTGCTGCGCCTGCCAGAAGCGGCGTCCGCCGTGCCACGGGTAGTGCGGGTTGCCCAGCAGCAGACCGCGCCTGTTGGCGGTGGTGTCACCGCGGAAGGCGACCGCGTTCGACCCCATGTCCGCGTCGGCGGTCCGCTCGCGCACGGCCCGGATCAGGGCCGTGGCATCCGGGCTCGTCCCGATGCCCTTGCCGCGGGCGGCCGAACCGGTGGGCGGCTGTGCGGAGGTGATGTCGTCCACGGCGCCGCCCTGACCGCCGAGCACCGCGAAGGCGTAGGAGCGGGCGGCCACGTCCAGCGGGGTGATCGGCCGCACCCAGGCGGCGCCCTTGCATGCGGGGTCGGTGATCCGGTTCTGCTCCAGCCAGGTGTTGTACCCGGCGGCGAAGCCACGCATGAGGTCCTTGACCTGCCGGCTCGGGCCGCGCGGTGCGGGTGCGGCGAGCAGCTTCTCCACGGTTCGGGTCTGGCGTACGCCACGGAAGTACAGGTCGCTGGAGAGGTTCTTGGTGGCCGAGGACAGTGACAGGTCGGTCGCCGCGTCCGGGCCGAAGAAACGCGAACGCTCGCCGCGCACGGTCACGAACCCGTCGGCGAGCGTGCACACCTGGTCGGCGGCCTGCGCCCAACCGGTGCCGAAGCCCATGGACCTGTAGTCCTTGGCGACAATGTGCGGAATGCCGTACTCGGTATAGCGGACGACGGCGGACATACTGCCGTTGGACGGCTCTTCGTGCCGGTTGTGCCGATCCTGCCGGTCGGCCGCGGCCGCGGGCAGCCCGGCCACGGTGGCGAGCAGGGCGACGGCCGCGACGACGAACCGTCTGGGGCGGGTGCGCATGGTGCCTCCCAACGTCATTGAGGGAAGGAGCCGTTGAGCGTACCAACGGGTATGTGTCCCCGGTCAGTGTCGGGCCTGGTTCTTGACCCGTCCCTTCGACGCACCGAGGATCATGTGTCATGACGCCAGGACACGGCAGCACGGTTGACGGAGTGCTGCGCCGCAGCGCCCGACGCACCCCGGCACGCGTCGCGGTCGAGGACCGCGAGCGCGCGTGGACGTACGAGGAACTCGACGAGGCCGTCTCCCGCGCGGCGAGCGTCCTGCTCGACCAGGGCCTCACCCCCGGCGACCGGGTGGCCGCCTACGGCCACAACTCGAGCGCGTATCTGATCGCCTTCCTGGCGTGCGCCCGCGCGGGCCTAGTGCACGTCCCCGTCAACCAGAACCTCACCGGCGACGACCTCGCCTACATCGTCCGCCAGTCCGGCAGCTCCCTGGTCCTCGCCGACCCCGGCCTGGCTGGCCGCCTGCCCGACGGCGTCCCCACGATGCCGCTGCGCGACGCCGACGACTCCCTGCTGGCACGGCAGGCCACGGCAGCCGTCCACGACGGCCCGGAGCCGCGCAGCGAGGACCTGGTCCAGCTGCTCTACACCTCCGGTACGACGGCCCTCCCGAAGGGCGCGATGATGACCCACCGCGCCCTGGTCCACGAGTACCTGAGCGCGATCACCGCCCTCGATCTGAGCCCCGGCGACCGTCCCGTCCACTCGCTGCCGCTGTACCACTCGGCGCAGATGCACGTGTTCCTCATGCCGTATCTCGCGGTCGGTGCCACCAACATCATTCTGGAGTCGCCCGACGGCGACCAGCTCTTCGACCTCATCGAGGCGGGCCGCGCGGACAGCCTGTTCGCCCCACCCACGGTCTGGATCGGCCTCGCCGGCCGCCCCGACTTCGCGACCCGCGACCTCGAGGGACTGCGCAAGGCGTACTACGGCGCCTCGATCATGCCGGTGCCGGTCCTGGAGCGGCTGCGTGAGCGGTGGCCGAAGCTGGCCTTCTACAACTGCTTCGGCCAGAGCGAGATCGGCCCCCTGGCCACGGTGCTGGCCCCCGACGAACACAAGGGCCGGATGGACTCCTGCGGCCGGACCGTGCTCTTCGTCGACGCCCGGGTGGTCGACGAGGACGGCGAGACCGTGCCCGACGGTACGGCCGGCGAGATCGTCTACCGCTCACCGCAGCTGTGCGAGGGCTACTGGGACAAGCCCGAGGAGACCGCGGACGCCTTCCGGGACGGCTGGTTCCGCTCCGGGGACCTCGCGGTGCGCGACGCGCACGGCTACTTCACGATCGTCGACCGGGTGAAGGACGTCATCAACTCCGGTGGCGTACTGGTCGCTTCACGTGAGGTCGAGGATGCCCTGTACACCCACGAGGGCGTCGCCGAGGTCGCCGTGATCGGCCTGCCCGACGAGCGCTGGATCGAGGCCGTCACGGCCGTCGTCGTCCCGCGCGGCGAGGTGAGCGACACCGAGCTGATCGACCACGCGCGCGAGAAGCTCGCCCACTTCAAGGCGCCGAAGCGGGTGGTGTTCGTGGACGGGCTGCCGCGCAACGCGAGCGGGAAGATCCTCAAGCGGGAGCTGCGGGACCGGTTCGCTCACGATTGATCACGCCCCCGCCGCCCGCCTGGGCCGTGTCCGCAAAGTCTCGCCTGCCCCGCGACGCCTGGCACGCTCCCCCACTCTCGGCTTCGCTCGAGCGGGAGGGGCCCACCGCCGCACCGGGCGAAGCCCCGAGTACATCCAGTACAAGGGGCTCCGCCCGGCACGCCGAGAGCACGCACCGGACGCCGCGGGGCCCGCCCTCCGGGCGGGCGACGGGACTTTGCGGACACGACCTAGCGCGGGCGCAGGTCCTGGATGCGCCGGATCTTGCCCACGGAGCGTTCCAGTGACTCCGGTTCGACGATCTCCACGGCGACCGACACGCCGATACCGTCCTTCACGGCCGCCGCGATGGCCTGCTCCGCCGCGTCCCGGGTCTCGGGGGAGGCGTCGGGGCGGGCTTCCGCCCGGACGGTCAGGGCGTCGAGCCGGCCTTCACGGGTGAGACGCAGCTGGAAGTGGGGTGCCACACCCGGGGTGCGGAGCACGATCTCCTCGATCTGGGTGGGGAAGAGATTGACGCCGCGCAGGATGACCATGTCGTCGCTGCGCCCGGTGATCTTCTCCATCCGCCGGAACACCCGGGCGGTCCCCGGCAGCAGCCGCGTCAAGTCCCGGGTGCGGTACCGGATGACGGGCATGGCCTCCTTGGTGAGGGAGGTGAACACCAGCTCGCCCTCCTCGCCGTCGGGCAGCACCTCGCCCGTGATCGGGTCGACGATCTCGGGGAAGAAGTGGTCCTCCCACACATGCAGCCCGTCCTTGGTCTCGACGCACTCCTGCGCGACCCCGGGCCCGATGACCTCCGACAGCCCGTATATGTCGACGGCGTCGATCGCGAACCGCTCCTCGATCTCGTGACGCATCTGCTCGGTCCAGGGTTCGGCCCCGAAGATGCCCACCCGCAGGGAGGTCCCGCGCGGATCGACGCCCTGCCGCTCGAACTCGTCGAGGAGGGTGAGCATGTACGACGGCGTCACCATGATGATCCCGGGCTTGAGGTCCTGGATCAGCTGGACCTGGCGGGCCGTCATGCCGCCGGACGCGGGGATGACCGTACAGCCGAGCCGTTCGGCCCCATAGTGTGCGCCGAGTCCGCCGGTGAACAGCCCGTAGCCGTACGCCACATGCACCGTGTCCCCGGGCCGCCCGCCCGCCGCCCGGATGGACCGGGCCACCATGTCGGCCCACAGGGACAGGTCGCCGTCCGTGTAGCCGACAACCGTGGGCCGGCCGGTCGTGCCGCTGGACGCGTGGATGCGGCGGATACGGTCCTGCGGCACGGCGAACATCCCGTACGGGTAGTTCTCGCGCAGGTCGGCCTTGGTCGTGAACGGGAAGTGCGCCAGGTCGGCGAGCGAACGGCAGTTGTCGGGCCGTACGCCCGCCTTGTCGAAGGAGGCACGGTAGAACGGCACGTTGTCGTACGCATGGCGCAAGGACGTCCGCAACCGCTCCAGCTGCAACGCGCGCAATGCTTCCGGCGCGAGCCGTTCCCCCGAGTCCAGCAGCTCCGTCGCATCCGCCATGGGGACTTCTCCCTCGCCAACCGCGTCAATCCGGACGACCGATCATTCGGTCTGGGTGTTCGGGATCAGTAATCCAGGAGCTGATTGATCAGGCAAGGGGGCGGGCCGCACTTTCTGCGAGGCAGGGCACCGGAATGGCGTTCATGGACTTGCGTGCAGAGCTGCTCCCCGCCCGGTGCCGGAGGCGCGCCTGCGGGAAGGCGCCAGTGCGGTCGCACGGATCGAGAGTCTGCTGTGCAGTGGCGAACGGGCGGCGGCGGACGCGGCTGTCACCGCGTTCAACGAGGACACCGGTCATGCCTCCGATGCGTACCGGTTCCTCGCGCACAGCGGGTCGCGGACCGTTGAGGAGTTCGCGCGGGAAGCGGCACGTCCGGCGCATCCGCGGGTGTCCGACATCACGCGCGACGAACTCGTCGAGGTCGTCCGAAGGATCCGCGAGTGCGGGCCTGACGAGGACCACTACCGACTCCTCTGCGACACCGACGCCGCGCACCCGTCCGCCTCGGCTCCGGTCTTCCACCCGCCCGCCGGCCTGGAGGAAGCACCCGCCGGGGAGATCGTCGACGCGGCCTTGGCCCATCGCCCCATTGTCCTGTGAGGCAACTCCGTTGCGATGGCTGAGACCGGCAGCCAAGATCGACGTCATGCCGACCTTTACTGCCGCCGATGGAACCGAGATCGCCTACCACTTGCGAGGAGAAGGCGAACCGCTCGTCGTTCTGCCCGGTGGGCCGATGCGGGCCTCCGCCTATCTGGGTGACCTGGGTGGACTGGCCGCGCACCGGCAGCTCGTCCTCCTCGACCTGCGCGGCACCGGGGACTCCGCGATGCCGGTGGATCCGGCCACGTACCGCTGCGACCAGCTGGTGGACGACGTCGAGATGTTGCGCGCCCACATGGGGCTGGACCACATGCACGTGCTCGGGCACTCGGCGGGCGGGAGCCTGGCCATGTTGTACGCCGCCCGGTATCCGGAGCGGGTGGCGCGGCTGGCCTTGGTGACCGCGACGCCTTGGGCGCTGGGGATGCCGGCCGCGGCCGAGGACCGTCTGGTCGCCGCCCGGTCGAGGCAGGGTGAGCCGTGGTTCGCGGAGGCATTTCCGGCATTCGAGGCGTGGCTGGCAGGGACTGGGGAATTCGACCGTGCGTTCGCGCCCTTCTTCTACGGTCGTTGGGACGACGTCGCCAAGGAGCACGACGCGCGCGGCGACCACGAGTTCAACGACGAGGCCGCCGACATCTACCACTCCGACGGCGCCTACGACCCGCCCACGACCCTCTCCCGGCTCGCCCGGCTCACCGTCCCGGTCCTCGTCCTCGCCGGTGGACTGGACGGAGCCCCGACTCCGGAAGTCGCCCGCCGCACCGCCGACGTCTTCCCGAACGCCGAGTGTGTCGTGCAACCCGGCGCCGGGCACTACCCGTGGCTGGACGACGCGGAATGGTTCGTACGGTGTGTCGTCGCATTCCTGGAGAGGGAGGATGCGCCGCGCCTGCGAACGGGATGAGTTCGGACCGCGCCCTTTTCGACGTCGTCGAGGGCTCGACGGCGACGCGGGCCCGCAGCAGCGGGCCTTCGCGGCCGGCCCGTGCGCCTTCTCCGAGGGACGGAGGGATCCTCACTTCGCCTGCGGCCCGTACGCCGTCATGAAGCGATCCCGGAACTTGTCCATGCCCCATGTCGGAGCGTTCTGCGCGGGCTTGAGGCCGTCCGTCCAGTGCCAGTCGGCGATCTTTTCGAGGACCTTCGGGTCGCGGGCGACGACCGTGACGGGGACGTCCTTGCTGGTGCTGCCGGCGGTGACGGTCGGTACGGGCTGGTGGTCGCCGAGGAAGACGAGGACCGTGTTGTCGGTGCCGTAGCGCTCGACCCATTCGGTGAGGCTGTTGATCGAGTACTCGATGGCGCGGCGGTACTCGGTGCGGACGCGCTCGGGGTCCTTCCAGACCTCCTTGGGGTCCGTGCCCTCCTTCTTGATCTGGTGGAAGACCGAGCCGTCGCCGAGGTCATCCCAGTCGACCATGCGGGCGATGGGGGACCAGGGGTTGTGGCTGGAGGCCAGGATGATCTCCGCCATGATCGGCTCGCGGTCCTTCTTGCCGTGCTCCAGACGCTGGAAGGCCTCCAGGCTGAACTGGTCGGGCACGGGGGTCCAGCTGAAGTACGGGCCCTGGTAGCCCAGGTGCTCCGAGTCGTAGATGTGGTCGAGGGCGAAGTACTTGCCCTCCGGCCAGGCCCGCCGCACGCCGGGCACGACGCCGACCGTGCGCCACGCGCCGGTCTTGCGGAAGTAGCTGTTCAGCGTCGCGCGGTCGCTGGTCGTCAGACTCCGGTACCGCTGCTGGTTCTTGATCCACAGGCCGGAGAGGAAGGTGGAGTGGGCGAGCCAGCTGCCGGCCCCTGTCACCGGAGACTTCAGCCAGGCGCTGCGCGACTGGAACCCGGCCGCCTTGAGCCTGTTCGTCCCCTCCTTGAGCGTCGCGTCGAGCTGTGGCGCCATCGCCGGGTCGTCGATCGCCACACGGCCGTAGCTCTCGATGAACGTGAACAGGACGTCCTTGCCGCGCAGCCCGGTCAGCAGCTGGTCCGGCGGTGTCTTCGCGAAGGCGTCGACGGCCGCCTGCTTCTGGAAGACCCGCCCGTCCCTGAGGCCCGCGCGCACCTGCTCGACACGGTTGTTGAGGAACTCGGCGTTGCCCTTGGTGGCGAGCGGCACGCCGGTGACCTGGATGCCCAGCGTCATGCAGGTGATCCACGCGGTACCGAGGATCAGCGTCGTGCGGGCGGCGACGGCACGGTGGCCGACCATGAGGTTCGTCACCCGCACCATGGCGAGCGTCATGAGGACCAGCACGGCGACGAACAGCACGATCACCCCGACGACCGCCAGCACCTGCCCGGTCCGGCCGAAGGACTCCCGGACGAACTCCGCCGCGTCGTCGAGCAGGATCCAGTCCAGGACCAGGTCGAAGGGGCGGGCCAGTACCTGGTAAAAGCCCATGTCGACGAACTTCAGGACGGTGAGCAGTCCGAGCAGCGCACCGGAGACCACTGCCATCAGCCGCCGTGACCGCGGCGGCAGCGCCAGCAGCAGACCCGCGAGCAGGATCCCCTCGGCCGGGAGCCGGAAGAACGACTCCGGATCGAGCCGTTCGACGCGGTTCGGCACAAGGAGCGCGAACAGCAGCAGCGCCCCGGCCAGCACGGTCGTCCCCACGGTGACTCCGCGTGCCGTACGGGGGTAGCGGCGGCGCCAGCCGAACCAGCCGGGGGACGGGGAGCCGGGCGACTCCGCAGGGCTGCTCGCCTCGGCCGGGTCGGAGTCTTCGACCGCCGTCTTCGCCTCGGCCGGGTCGGCGTCCTCGACCGCCGCCTTCGCCCCCGCCGGGTCGGCGTCCTCGTCCGCCGCGTTCCCCTCAGCCGCGTCGACCGCCTCGGCGGCCTCGCCCGCTTCAGCCGTGGCCGAGTCCTCCGACTCTCGTGTTACCTGCTCTGTTGCCTCCTGCGACACCCGGAGGTCCTCCCGTGCGGTCTTGCGATGGCATGGCAAACAGCGCCCGATGACCGAGCCTGCCACCACGAGTACGTCCGCACGTCACCTTAGGTTCAATCAGACCTGCCCGGAATTCATCCGTCCGCTGCCGCCGCCACCTCGCGCGCCCACCGGTAGTCCGCCTTGCCGCTGGGGGAGCGCCGTATCGAGTCCGTGATCACCAGCTGGCGGGGGATCTTGTACCCCGCGAGATGGGAGCGGCAGTGCGTCTGGATGTCCGCCAGCGACGGCCGTACCGCCCCCGCCCGCAACTGCACCACGGCCGCCACGTGATGCCCCCACTTCGAGTCCGCCACCCCGGCCACCAGGGCGTCGTACACGTCGGGGTGGGACTTGAGAGCCTGCTCGACCTCCTCCGGGTACACCTTCTCGCCCCCGGTGTTGATGCACTGCGAGCCGCGGCCCAGCACCGTGACGACGCCCTCCGCGTCGACCGTGGCCATGTCGCCGAGCAGCACCCACCGCTCGCCGTCCTTCTCGAAGAAGGTCTCGGCGGTCTTCCCCGGGTCGTTGTAGTAGCCGAGCGGCACGTGACCGCACTGCGCGACCCGACCCACCTCGCCGACGGCGACCGGCTCGTGGGTGGCCGGATCGACCACCTGCGTACGGGAGTTGACGCGGATGCGGAAGCCGCGCTCGGGGCCGGAGTCCTCGGTCGCCGTACCGTTGAAGCCGGACTCCGAGGAGCCGAAGTTGTTCAGCAGCATCACGTTCGGGACCAGCTCCTGGAACTGCCGGCGCACCGTGTCCGACATGATCGCCCCGGACGACGACACGCTGAACATCGACGAGCAGTCCGTGCCCTTCATCGGCCCGTTCAGCGCGTCGACCAGCGGCCGCAGCATCGCGTCGCCGACCAGCGACACGCTGGTGACCTTCTCCTTCTCGATCGTCCGCAGGACCTGCTCCGAGGCGAACTTGCGGTGGATCACGATGCGTTGGCCGAAGTTGAAGCCGATGAAGGCGGTCAGCGTGGACGTCCCGTGCATCAGGGGGGCGGTCGGGAAGAAGGTGATCCCGTCGCCGCCCGACGCCACGCGCTCGGCGAGTTCCTCCGGCTTCTTCACCGGCTCACCGGTCGGCGCGCCCCCGCCCAGGCCCGAGAAGAACAGATCCTCCTGCCGCCACATCACGCCCTTGGGCATCCCGGTGGTGCCGCCGGTGTAGATGATGAACTGGTCGTCCCCCGACCGCGCCGGGAATCCCCGCTCGGGCGACCCGGCGGCCTCGGCGTCCGTGAAGGCAACCGCGGGCACGACCGGTGCCTTGGCGGCGCCCGGGGTCACGCTGCCCACCCGCACCAGATGCCGTAGTCCGTCCACGCGCGGCAGGGCCGCCGCCACCCGGTCCGTGAACTCCGCCTCGAAGACCAGGGCCACCAGATCGGCGTCCCGGTAGAGGTACACCAACTCCTCTTCCACATAGCGGTAGTTGACGTTGACCGGAACGATCCGCGCCTTCAGGCAGCCCAGCACCGTCTGCAGGTACTCGATGCCGTTGTAGAGGTGGAGCCCGAGGTGCTCGCCGGGGCGGATCCCGCTGTCGGTCAGATGGTGCGCGATCCGGTTGGCGGCCGCGTCCAGCTGCGCGTACGTCAGACGGCGCTCCACGCCCGTGCCCGGGTGGTCGATGTACACGAGCGCCTCGCGGTCGGGAACCGCGTCGACGACCGACTCGAACAGGTCGGCAATGTTGTACTCCACCGCTCCTCCTGACCTCGGCCACGGCCTGGCTCTTCAACGGTTCGCCGGTCATCAGAGCAAAGGGCGGCACAACTGTGAAGCCTCCGCGCAAAAGAATCTGACTGACTGTCAGAAAACCCTTGAAGTGCCTCCGCGCCTACTGCAACCTGTTCTCGTTCTGTAAGAGGGGAGACTGGTCATGAGTGGGACGGAACACCTTGCCGTGCGGCGCGAGGGCGCCACACTGGTGCTCACGCTCAACAGGCCCGAGGCGAAGAACGCGCTCTCGTTGCCGATGCTGGTCGGCCTCCACGACGGCTGGGCCGAGGCCGACGCGGACGACTCGATCCGCTCGATCGTGTTCACGGGAGCCGGCGGCACCTTCTGCGCCGGCATGGATCTCAAGGCCCTGGCCGGGAACGGCATGGCGGGCGAGCAGTACCGCGACCGGCTCAAGGCCGATCCCGACCTGCACTGGAAGGCGATGCTCCGCCACCACCGGCCGCGCAAGCCGGTGATCGCGGCGGTCGAGGGCTACTGCGTAGCCGGTGGCACGGAGATGCTGCAGGGCACGGACATCCGGGTCGCGGGCGAGTCGGCCACCTTCGGGCTGTTCGAGGTGAAGCGCGGTCTGTTCCCGATCGGCGGCTCCACGGTCCGTCTGCAACGCCAGATCCCGCGCACCCACGCCCTGGAGATGCTGCTCACCGGCCGCCCGTACAGTGCCCGCGAAGCCGCCGGCATCGGCCTGATCGGGCACGTCGTACCCGACGGCACGGCGCTCGCCAAGGCCCTGGAGATCGCCGAACAGATCAACGCCTGCGGCCCGCTGGCCGTCGAAGCCGTCAAGGCGTCGGTCTACGAGACGGCCGAGATGACCGAGGCCGACGGTCTGGCCGCCGAACTCAAGCGCGGCTGGCCGGTCTTCGACACGGCCGACGCCAAAGAGGGCGCCCGCGCCTTCGCGGAGAAGCGGCCACCCGTCTACAAGCGCGCCTAGGCCGTGTCCGCAAAGTCCCGCCTGCCCCGCGACGCCTGGCACGCGCTGGCGCTCCCCCGGAGGTGCGGTTCGGACACTGCGGGCTGTGTGCGGCCGGGCGCGCCCACGCGGCGGAGCCGCACATGTCACAGCCCCGCGCCCTCTGGGGGTGCAACCCACCGACCATGATCCGAAGGAGGCACGCTCTCGATGCCCGAAGTCCTCAAAGCACCGCTCGTCGTCGAGTTCCCCTTTACCCGCTCCCTCGGCCCCGTCCAGAGCGCCTTCCTCACCGGCCTGCGCGAACGCGTCGTGCTGGGGGTGCGGACCAGCGACGGCCGCACGCTCGTCCCACCGGTCGAGTACGACCCCGTCACCGCCGAGGAGATCCGCGACCTGGTCGAGGTCGCCCCCACCGGCACGGTCACCACCTGGGCCTGGAACCACGCGCCCCGCCGCGACCAGCCCCTCGACACGCCCTTCGCCTGGGTGCTGGTCCGCCTCGACGGTGCCGACACCGCCCTCCTGCACGCCCTCGACGCCCCCGGCCCCGACGCCGTGCACACCGGCATGCGGGTCCGCGTCCGCTGGGCCGGGGAGCGCACCGGCGCCATCACGGACATCGCCGGCTTCGAGCCGTACGACGAAGCCCCCGAAGGCAGCGGCCCGGACGACGGCAACTCGGCCCAACCAGTGGATCACACCGGCCGGTTCGAGGACATGATCACCGGGATCGTCGCCGCCGCCCGGCTCGACTACACGTACTCACCGGGCCGCGCCCAGACCGCCTACATCAACGCCCTGGCCGAACGACGCAACGTCGGCGAACGCTGCCCGTCCTGCCGCAAGGTGTACGTCCCGCCGAGGGGTGCGTGCCCCACCTGTGGCGTGGCCACATCGGAACAGGTCGAAGTGGGCCCCAGCGGCACAGTCACCACGTTCTGCATCGTCAACATCAAGGCGAAGAACCTCGACATCGAAGTGCCGTACGTCTACGCCCACATCGCCCTCGACGGCGCCGGCCTCGCCCTGCACGCCCGTATCGGCGGCATCCCGTACGACCAGGTGCGGATGGGCCTGCGGGTCGAACCGGTGTGGACACAGGGCTCCCGCTTCCCCGACCACTACCGTCCCACGGGCGAGCCCGACGCGGACTACGACACCTACAGGGAGCTGCTGTGAACCGCGAGATCGCCGTCGTCGCCTTCGCACAGACCGACCACCGGCGCACCAGTGAGGAGCTCTCCGAGGTGGAGATGCTCATGCCCGTCCTGCACGAGGTGCTCGCACAGACCGGCCTGAAGACCGCCGACATCGGCTTCACCTGCTCCGGCTCCAGCGACTACCTCGCCGGTCGTGCCTTCTCCTTCACCCTCGCCCTCGACGGCGTCGGCGCCTGGCCGCCGATCTCCGAGTCGCACGTCGAGATGGACGGCGCCTGGGCGCTGTACGAGGCGTGGACCAAGCTGTTGACCGGGGACGCCGACACCGCGCTCGTCTACTCCTACGGCAAGTCCTCGCCGGGTCCCCTCCGCGACGTCCTCACCCGCCAGCTCGACCCCTACTACGTCGCCCCCCTCTGGCCCGACTCCGTCGCGCTCGCCGCCCTCCAGGCCCAGGCCCTCATCGACGCCGGCGACACGGACGAAACCGCGCTCGCCGCCGTCGCCGCCCGCAGCCGCACCGACGCGACCGCCAACTCCCATGCGCAGCTGCGGGGTTCGGTGCCACAGGGGGAGTACGTCGTACGACCGCTCCGCACCGGGGACTGCCCGCCCATCGGTGACGGTGCCGCCGCGGTGATCCTCGCGGCGGGGGAGCGGGCCCGCGAACTGTGCGACAGGCCCGCCTGGATCCGCGGCATCGACCACCGCATCGAGGCACACAGCCTGGGCGTCCGTGACCTGACCGACTCGCCGTCGACCCGCCTCGCCGCCGAGCGGGCGGGCGTGTTCGAACGGCCCGTCGACACCGCCGAGTTGCACGCGCCCTTCACCTCCCAGGAGATCGTCCTGCGCAAGGCGCTGAAGCTCGACGACGGCGTGCGCGTCAACCCGTCCGGCGGGGCGCTCGGCGCCAACCCCGTGATGGCCGCCGGACTCATCCGCATCGGAGAGGCCGCCGCCCGTGTCCACCGGGGCGAGTCCGACCGGGCACTCGCGCACGCCACCTCCGGACCCTGTCTGCAACAGAACCTGGTCGCCGTACTCGAAGGGGATCCGCGATGAGCAAGGAGCCCGTGGCCGTCGTAGGCATCGGCCAGACCAAGCACGTCGCGGCGCGCCGGGACGTGTCGATCGCCGGGCTCGTCCGGGAGGCGGCCCGAAGCGCCCTCGACGACGCCGAGTTGACCTGGGCCGACATCGACGCCGTCGTCATCGGCAAGGCGCCCGACTTCTTCGAGGGCGTCATGATGCCGGAGCTGTATCTCGCCGACGCGCTCGGCGCGGTGGGCAAGCCCATGCTGCGGGTGCACACGGCCGGCTCGGTCGGCGGATCCACGGCGCTGGTCGCCGCCAACCTGGTCGCGGCCCGCGTGCACGCCACCGTGCTGACGCTGGCCTTCGAGAAGCAGTCCGAGTCGAACGCCATGTGGGGACTGTCCCTGCCGATCCCCTTCCAGCAGCCCCTGCTGGCCGGGGCGGGCGGCTTCTTCGCCCCGCACGTGCGCGCGTACATGCGGCGCAGCGGCGCGCCCGACACGGTCGGCTCGCTGGTGGCGTACAAGGACCGGCGCAACGCACTGAAGAACCCCTACGCCCACCTGCACGAGCACGACATCACCCTGGAGAAGGTCCAGGCCTCGCCCATGCTGTGGGACCCGATCCGCTACTCGGAGACCTGCCCCTCCTCCGACGGCGCCTGCGCGATGATCCTCACCGACCGCGCCGGAGCCGCCCGCGCCCCCCGCCCGCCCGCCTGGATGCTCGGCGGCGCGATGCGCAGCGAGCCCACCCTCTTCGCCGGCAAGGACGCCGTGTCGCCGCAGGCCGGCAAGGACTGCGCGGCCGACGTCTACCGGCAGGCGGGGATCGCCGACCCGCGCCGGGACATCGACGCCGCCGAGATCTATGTGCCGTTCTCCTGGTACGAGCCCATGTGGCTGGAGAACCTCGGCTTCGCCGCCGAGGGCGAGGGCTGGAAGCTCACCGAGTCCGGCGTGACCGAGCTGGACGGCGACCTGCCCGTCAACATGTCGGGCGGCGTCCTCTCCACCAACCCCATCGGGGCGTCCGGCATGATCCGGTTCGCGGAGGCGGCCCTCCAGGTGCGCGGGCAGGCCGGAGAACACCAGGTGGAGCGGGCCAGAAGGGTCCTCGGGCACGCCTACGGCGGCGGGTCCCAGTTCTTCTCGATGTGGCTCGTGGGAGCGGAACCCCCGACCTCCTGAAAGGTCCCCCTCACGTGGCCTGTCGGCACCCGGAACCGATCGCTAGGCTGGCCCGCGGACGACGAGTCGGGAGGAGCACGGACGTGGCCGAGAGCACCATCCAGCAGCAGCCGATCACGGGCTGGGACAAGCCGGAGCTGGACCTCGCAGACGCCGACTGGCACTCGAGCAGCCGTGGCCTGGGGGATGTCCAGATCGCCTTTGTCGAGGGGTTCATCGCGATGCGCAACAGCGGCCGCCCGGAGAGCCCTTCCCTGATCTTCACACCCGCCGAGTGGGGTGCCTTCGTGTCGGGCGCGAGGGAGGGCGAGTTCGACCTGACCTGACACCGTGGACGCAGGCGAGCCGACGGGCGGTCGCCCCGCGCGTCGGCCGCCTTCAGGCCGATCCGGGGGTGTTCCGCCCGTTTTTCCGGACACGCGACCTTGAGAACGCCCCTCGGGCCGAGGCCTGAGCCAGGCTGGCCCCGGAAGCGGGACGGGTCGTATTTCCGGAGGTGAGGAACCCATGAGCACCCTGCCGGTCATCGCGGCGGTCGACGGCTCGGACGACAGCCTGGTCGCACTGGACTGGGCCTTCGAGGCCGCCCTGGTGCGCGAGGCGCCGCTGCGGGTGGTCCATGTGCAGCAGTACGCCGCGTGGGCCCAGCCCGTCGCGCTGCCCACCGGGCGGCCGGATCCGGAGGATGATCCGGTTCTCGAACGGGTACGCCGGTATCTGGAGGGGAGAGCCGAGTGGCCGGCGACGGAGTACCTCGCCCTCGGGGGCGCTCCCGCCGCGATGCTTGCCGAACTGGGCTCCACCGCCGAGCTGTTGGTGCTCGGCAGCCGGGGTCGCGGCGGCTTCGCCAGCCTGCTGCTCGGCTCCAACGGCATGGCCGCCGCACGCGATGCCGGATGTCCGGTCGTCGTGGTGCCCAAGCCGGGACGTGAGGTCCACGACGACACGCCGATCGAGCCCGGCCCGCGGGTCGTCGTCGGCCTCCAGGCGGACAGCCCTGACGAGACCACCCTCGCCTTCGCCTTCACCGAGGCCGCTCTGCGCGGCGCCCGGCTCCAGGTCATCGCCGCCTACAACTGGCCGCTGCACGTCTGGACGGCAGCCACCGCCCAGATCGTGCCCCCGTCCGAGGACCAGGACGCCGTCGAGGCCGAGACCCGTACCCTCGCCGAGGACTCCCTCGCCCAGCACCGCGAGCGCCACCCGGGGGTCCACGCCCAGCTCTACATCGCCCCGGGCGACGCGGCCGGCCACCTCGTCTCGGCGTCCAGGGACGCGGACCTGGTCGTCGTGGGCCGCCATCGACGCCGCCTCCTGGCCCCCGCCCGCATGATCGGCTCGGTGACCCACGCCGTCCTCCTGCACACCGCGAGCCCGGTCGCGGTCGTACCGCCCCCGCCGCCGGAGGAGTGAGGGGCCCGCCGAGCGCAAGGGGATCCGAGGCCCGTCATGTCCCCCGCTCCGGGCGGCACCACGCCCTCGTCGTTAGGCAACTCGGGAACCCCTGTCCACCGGCCATGCGGCACGCGTCGAACCCATGCCCGCACGTCACGCAACAGGCCCGGCCACGTACCATGGCGACATGTCGTTCCTCCGCCGCCGCAGCGCCACGCCCGCCGGGCCCGACTTCGACGTTCTGGCCATGGACCCGGGCGACTGGCCCGGCAATCTGGGCGCCGGGCTGCTGCCCGCCCCCGACGGCAGCTGCCAGGGCGTCTTTCTGCGCTACGACCTCTTCGGCGGCCGCGGCCCCGCGATGATCATTGGCAATCTGCCGGAGGGCTCCCCGGCCCGCGAGGTCGACGAGGACGAGATCCCGTTCGAGGTCGCACAGCTGCTGCTGGCCCTGGAGAACGACGAGGAGGTCACCGTCGTCGGCAGCGAGGACGTGCCGGTGATGCAGGGCGACAACCTCCTGATCGTGCGCCGCCTGAAGCTCTCCGAGAGCCGGATCTCCTGCGTCCAGTTCGACCGCAGCGACAGCGTCCTGGTCACCATCGCCGCCTGGGACCGCCCCATCACGGACGACCTGTACGCCCTCCTGAAGCCGCTGCCCGCGGAGCTCTTCCAGCAGGGCTGAATCGTCCCGGCTACGACCCCGAGGCCAGCTCCCGTACGTCAGCCGCCCGCACGTACGCGACGCGGTGCCCGAACTGGATCTCGTAGTACATGTCCTTCCCGGTCACGACCCGGTGCGAGGCCGTGTCGAAGGACACCGCGTAGTAGTACTCGCCCGGCACCTTGGCACCGACCACGTACCTCTGACCTGCGGGCAGGGTGTACGGCAGCGGCGACACCGCCTGTGCCGGTACGCCCGACGGATAGGCGGAGGCCTCGGGGTAGGCGCGTCCGTACACCGGGACGCTCTGCGCGCCGTTCTTGGGCGTCACCACGCGGCCGGCCGCGTGCACCGCGGTCGGGTTCGTGGCCGGGTTCTTGAACCAGGCCTTCTGGCCCAGGTACCAGATCGCCGTCCAGTCGCCGTCCCGTCCGGCGACCGCGTACTGCTGGCCGGTCGAGACCCGCGACGACAGGTCGTTGACGCCGGTGGTCGGGGCCGAGCCCAGACCGATGTCCTTGATCAGGGGATACGACTCGCCCGGCCCGGAATACAGCCGCACCGCACTCGAACCGTGGTCCGCGCACGGCTTGCCCGCGGAGACACAGCCTGTGTACCGGGGCCTGTTGGTCGCGTAGTCGGGGCGGATCGTCACCAGGCCGCCCTTCGGGCCCGCGGTGGGCACCAAGGGGCGGCCCAGCAGCTCGAAGTAGTGCCGCCAGTCCCAGTACGGGCCCGGGTCGGTGTGCATGCCACTGATCGTCGACGAGGTCGGACCCGGCACGGTGTCGTGGCCGAGGATGTGCTGCCGGTCCAGCGGGATGCCGTGCTTCTTGGCGAGGTACGTCACCAGGCGGGCGGAGGACCGGTACATCGCCTCCGTGTACCAGGCGTCCGGCTTCGCCAGGAAACCCTCGTGCTCCAGGCCGATCGACTTGGAGTTGATGTACCAGTTGCCCGCGTGCCAGGCGACGTCCTTTGCCTTCACATGCTGGGCGATGTGGCCGTCGGTGGAGCGCAGCGAGTACTGCCACGACACGTACGTGGGGTCCTGCACCATCTTCAGGACGCCTTCCCAGGCGCCCTCCGTGTCATGGATGACGATGTTCTCGATCTTCTGGGACGCCGGCCGGTCTCCCAGGTCGTGGTTGCCGTAGTCGCTGTCCCCGAACTCCTCGTACGGCGCCGGGATCCACTCGCAGGACACCGTGGGCGGGCACTCCGTCTTGGCGGCGGCGGGCTTGCGCAGCCCCGCCCGCCGCAACTGCCCGGTGTCGGGGGAGAGGCCCGGATGGGCGGCCAGGGACACCAGTTGCCCCGCGTCCGTGTGGCGCTCCTGTCCGGTGCGCAGCACGTCGAAGACGTCGTTCGCGTACGCCGCCGCAGCCGCCGTGTCGTCGGCGCCGGTGAAGCGGGCCACCGCGCCGTACCACTCGGCCGGGTCGGAACTCAGCGGTTCGCCCAGCTCCTTCTGCGCGGCGGCGAGCAGGGCGGCACCGCCGGCCACGTTCGCCGCCGGGTCCGTACGCAACTGCTCCGCGCTCAGTCCGGTCAGTTCGGCAGCCTTCGGCAGCGTCCTGAGGCGGGCCGGGATCGTGGCCGGCTCCGGCAGCTTCGCCTTGGGGAGCAGGGGCGGGCGGGCGCTGTCGCCGCGCGCGTCCTCCGAGCCCTCACTGTGATGCGGCGGCGCCTCGGCGAGGGCGGTGCGGACGTCGGTGAGGTGCATCGGGCCGTAACCACCGGTCACACTCGGCGCGCCCGCGTGCGCGTCCCAGCGGGACTGCAGGTAGGAGACGCCCAGCAGGACGCTCTGCGGCACGTGGTACTCGGCGGCGGCGGACGCGAACGCCGACTGCAGGCCGGTCTCCGAGCTCCCGGCATCGGACGGCGCCGCGCCGAGCAACGGGAACAACAGTGTCGCAGCTGCCAAGGCGGTGACGGATCCTCGCAAGGGAGCCTCCAGGGACGGTCGGGCGCGATGAGCCGTGCGGGGGCCGGGCGTGCGTCTGTGGTACCGGCTGTCCGACGATCCGTCAATCATGCCAATGAACAGGCGAATTCCCTTGTCAGCCGGGATTCCCGGGAGTTTCGTGGTGGCGGTCTCCTGGCCTGCGGGGCGTCAGTGGCGTATCCCAATGACGCCGTTCACACGAAAGCCCGCGGTGCGCCGCTGTCTCCAGGGCGCACCGCGGACCACCGTCCCCGTCAGCGAGTGCCGACCGCCGCGCGCACGGCCCGCCGGGCCAGCTGGCAGTCGTCGTGCAGCCGCCGCAGCAGCAGCCGCTGTTCCTCGCCGGACGGCGCAGCACCCGGGTGGGCCACTCCCGGTGCCGCCGGGGTCGGAGCGTCGTGCATCGAACGCTGCACGGCCGTCTCATAGGTACGGATCTCACGGGTCAGCACGAGCATCAGGTTCACCAGGAACGCGTCCCGTGACGCCGGACCCGCCGACTGGGCGATCTGGCTGATCTGCCGCCGGGCCACCGGCGCGTCCCCGAGTACCGACCACAGCACCGCCAGGTCGTAGCCCGGCAGGTACCAGCCCGCGTGCTCCCAGTCCACCAGCACTGGACCGGCCGGTGAGAGCAGGATGTTCGAGAGCAGTGCGTCGCCGTGGCAGAACTGGCCCATGCCCTGTCGGCCCGCGGTCGCCGCGATGCCGTGCAGCAGCTTCTGCAGATCCCCCATGTCCCGGTCGGTGAGCAGTCCCAGCTCTTGGAACCGGGAGATCTTGGCCGCGTAGTCCAGCGGCGCGTCGAACGTGCCCGCCGGCGGCCGCCACGCGTTGAGCCGGCAGATCGCGCCGAGTGCCGCCCGGATGTCCGCACGCGGCGGCGTCTCCAACGGGTGCCGCTGCAGCGCCGCCACCCGGCCCGGCATCCGCTCGATGACGAGGGTGCAGTTGTCCGGATCCGCTGCGATCAGTCTCGGCACGCGCACCGGAGGGCGGTGCCGGACGAACGAGCGGTATGCCGCTATTTCGTGGCGGATCCGCTCCGACCACTCCGGGGAGTGGTCGAGTAAACACTTGGCGACGGCCGTGCTGCGCCCGGTCGTGCCGACCAGGAGGACGGACCGCCCGCTGCGGCGTAGCACCTGCACCGGAGCGAACTCCGGGCAGATCCGGTGCACCGACGCGATCGCGGTGCGCAGCTGGGCGCCCTGGGGGCCGGACAAGTCGAGTCTCCCGCTGAGCGGTTGGGTGCCGAGCCCCGCGGCGCGCGGCGGCCGGCCCGCACCGAGCACAGGGGCGGGCGCCGGCCGCGCGGGGGCGAGGTAGGGGCCGCTGCCCGCCGGGCGGGAACGTAGCGACCGGGGCGGGGCGGACACGGAGGATGATGCTGCGTACATGGGAGAAACAGATCCCTTCGTGTGCCTGCGACGACAATGCGCTGCCCGATCCGGCCGCCCGGGTGCACCCTGGGGAATGCACCAGCCATATTCCAAAGGGCGACCGGGTCGGGGTGGCGCGTTCCTACCTGACACCCGATGCGCAGTGGCACACCATCTGGCGCACCCTGGCGAACCCTGGCGAATAGTCGCCCGGCATCTTTCACCGGGCTACTGTCAACTCAGCCGAGAACCTGGGGGCTTGACGTGAGCGGAGAACCCAACACCCGCCTATCGGACCTGTTCGGCCTGGCCGGCTGGTCCAAGGGTGAACTCGCGAGGCTGGTCAACCGGCAGGCGGCGGCCATGGGCCACCCCCAGCTGTCGACCGACACCTCGCGGGTGCGGCGGTGGATCGACATGGGAGAGATCCCGCGCGATCCGGTGCCGCGGGTGCTGGCAGCCCTGTTCACCGAGCGTCTCGGCCGTGTCGTGACCATCGAGGACCTCGGTCTGGTCCGGCACGGGCGTGCGGGGAAACGGCAGGACGGCGGGAGCGTTGAGCATCCCGACGGTGTGCCGTGGGCGCCCGAACGGACCGCCGCGGTCCTCACCGAATTCACGGGAATGGACCTCATGCTCAACCGACGCGGCTTGGTGGGCGCGGGTGCCGCGCTCGCCGCGGGATCCGCACTCAGCAGCGCCATGCACGACTGGCTGCACACCGACCCGGCCCTCAAGGCCGACTGTCCCCAGTTCGACGACCCCCTGCACGCCGACCCCGCCGGGTTCGACCGCTACGAGGCCGCCCCCATCGGGTCGCAGGAGATCGAGGAACTGGAGCGCTCGGTCGAGGTGTTCCGGGCCTGGGACGCGGCCCGCGGCGGCGGGCTGCAGCGCAAGGCAGTCGTAGGCCAACTCAACGAGGTGGGCGGCATGCTCGCCTACCACCACCCCGAACATCTGCAGCGGCGCCTTTGGGGTGTCGCCGCCAACCTCGCCGTCCTCGCGGGCTGGATGTCGCACGACGTCGGCCTGGAGCCAACGGCCCAGAAGTACTTCGTCATCGCCGCCCATGCGGCCCGTGAGGGCGGCGACCGGCCCCGCGCCGGAGAGGCGCTCTCCCGAGCGGCTCGCCAGATGGTGCACCTCGGCCGGCCCGACGACGCGCTCGACCTCATGAAACTCGCCCAGTCCGGTTCCGGTGAAGAGGTACTGCCGCGCACCCGGGCCATGTTCCACACCATCGAGGCCTGGGCGCAGGCGTCGATGGGCCGGGGCCAGGCCATGCGCCGCACCCTGGGACGCGCGGAGGACCTCTTCGTCTCCGACAAGAGCGACGTGCCGCCCCCGAGCTGGATGCAGACCTTCAAGGACGAGGATCTGTACGGCATGCAGGCCCTGGCCTACCGCACGCTGGCCGAGTTCGAGCCCGGCGCGGCCGCGCACGCCCAGCACTTCGCGGAGAAGGCCCTGGCCCTGCGCGTGGACGGGCGCGAGCGGTCGAAGATCTTCGACCATCTGTCCATGGCGTCCGCCTGCTTCATCGCGGACGACCCCGAACAGGCCGACCGTTACGCACGACTGGCCCTGATGTCGATGGGCTCCAACTCGTCCGGCCGCACCTGGGACCGGCTGCGCCAGATGTACCGACTCACCGCCGAGTACTCCAGCTACCCGAAGATCCACGAACTGCGGGAGGAGATCCAGTTGGCGCTGCCCAGGATGAAGAAGTCCGGCGGCGGCAACAGCGCACGGGCGTAAGGGGACTGTGCGCTGAGCCCTTCCCGGAAGTTCCGGAACGTCCTGGGCCGCTGAAGTTCTAGGACGTCACCCTGGCCACGAGCACGCAGGCGTTGTCCTCGCGCTCGCTCTCACCGAACTCCTCGATGACCAGCCGTACGCAGTCCTGTGCGGTGCCTGCCTCGCCGATGCGGGGGCCCAGGCCGAGGAGGCTGTGCACGGAGTCCGCTGCGCTGTGCCCCGGCATCAGTCCGTCGGTGTGCAGCAGGAGCACGTCGCCCACCTCGAGGGTCTCTTCGGCCTGCGCGTAGACGGCACCCGAGGTGGCGCCGAGCAGGACGCCGTCCGGCGCGTTCAGTATGCGCCCCGTCCCGTCGCGGAACAGTAGCGGGGCGGGGTGTCCGGCCTGTGCCCAGACCAGGGTGCGGGTCTCGGGCCGGTAGCGGCAGCAGACTGCGCTGCCGAGGGCCGGCTGGACGGTGGCGTCGAGTAACTGGTTGAGCCAGGACATCAGTTGGCCCGGCTGGGTGCCGGCCATCGCCATGCCGCGTACGGCGCCCAGCAGGGTCGCCATGCCGGAGGCCACGGCTACGCCGTGCCCGGTGAGGTCGCCGACGCTCAACAGCGTTTCGCCGTCTGCCAGTTCGAGCGCGTCGTACCAGTCGCCGCCGATCAGCGTGCTCGTCGACGACGGCAGGTGCCGGGCTGCGAGGTCCAGTGTCCGGGGGCCCTGGTGCGGGAGCCGCAGGGAGCCACGCCACGGCGGCAGCACGGCCTCCTGCAGCTCGACCGCGAGCCGGTGCTCGGTCTGTGCGTGGTGCTGCTCGCGCTGGAGCGAGTCACGGGTCTCGCTCACCGCGCGCCGGCAGCGGCGCAGTTCGCTGACGTCCCGCAGCACGGCCCACATCGAGGCGGTGCTGCCGTCAGTGTCGAGCACGGGCTCGCCCATCATGTGCACGGTCCGGGCCTCGCCGTCCGGTCGTACGATCCGGAACTCCCCGTCGATGGGCTTCGCGTCGATGAGGCAGTCGGTCACCATCGCCGTCAGCCTCGACCGGTCCGTGTCGAGCACCAGGGACGGCAACTCGTCAAGGGTGAGGGGCGGAGCGCCGGGGTCGCGCCCCAGGATCTCGTAGAGCTCGCCGGACCAACTGGCCTCGTCCGTCAGCAGGTTCCACTCCGCGCTGCCGACCCGGCTGAGCAGTGAGCCGCGCCGGGGAGCGGGCGGCACGGCCCGGCCGACGGGCGCGGTCTCGGGCGCCGGGGAGGCGGGAGCCGGGCCGTCCCGCAACTGGGCCAGGTGCTCGTCGAGGTCGTTGAGGTGGTGCAGCGCGAGATCGCACAGGGCCCGCTGCCACCGCTCCTGCGGGTCCGAATCGTCGCTGTGCGTGTCCCGCCGTACGGCGTCGACGTCGCCCTTGAGCCGTCGCGTCTGCGTTATCAGCGCGTCGACCGAGCCGCGTCCGGGCGGCTGAGCGGCGGGGCGGTCCGCAGAGAGGTGGGACGGCATGACGCACTCCGATGCGGGGACGGTACGACCAAGGCTGACGGAAGGACCGTTACGACTGTCGCACAGCCCGCGACGCCCCGTAAGGGATTTGGCAACACCCGATTCGGTGGTGCGTCCGGCATATGCCAGAGTCTTCACGGAGGGCTCATCCGATACGGATGCTGTACGACGCCGGGTGGGTCAAGTCGTAGGCGACGTACGCCACTTGGCGGTCCGTGCAGGTGATTGTACGGCTGCCATTCGAGTGTTCGACGGCCGCATGTTCTAGGGGTGGGGCGGCGACGGGTGCCCCTCGCGGGGTTGCACTCATCGGTAGTGATGCAGGTCACAAAAATGATGTCCACTTGGGCGTAATGCGAAGGGCACTTGCGGGGTCGTAAGAGGACAGCGGCAAAAACCGAGCCCGACCGCCGACCCACAGGGGAGACCGCCCATGGACATCGCCCTCGAGCAGCCCGCCCACGCCCGTCTGATCACCGGCGACGAGCGCGAACTGTCCGTGCCCGCCACACTGCGCTACGCCTCCACGGACCCGCTGGCGGTGTACATCGACTTCCCGGGCGACGTCTCCCTCGACGGCCACGGTGCCACCTGGACCTTTGCGCGCAGCCTGCTGGAGGCGGGGCTGCGCGGGCCGGCCGGGGACGGGGACGTGCACATCTGGCCGTGCGGCGAGGAGCGTACGGTCGTGGAGCTGCACTCGCCCTACGGCATGGCCCTGCTCCAGTTCGACACCGCCGCCCTGCACCGCTTCCTGCTCCGGACGTACGCGGTGGTCGCGTCCGGCGACGAGGACCTCGGGGCGGTCGTGGAGCGTGGCCTGAGCGCGCTGTTCGGCAGCGTATGACGTGAGCGCACTGCGACGGCGTGCGAGGAGGCGAACGGGCCGCCGCTGTGCCTCCTCGACGCTCCGGCGTCAGTACCGCAGCACGCCCGCGATGCCCTGGGCGTCGATCAGCGTGCCGTCCGGCACGAAGCGGACCTCGGCACCGGTCTCCAGGCACTGCTCGACGATCTCGTCCACGATGTCCTCGCGGGCGTCGAGGTCGCCGCTCTCCGCCGGGATCAGATGGCCGCCGTCCTCGCCGCGCACCGTCACGCGGTAGTTCTCCTCGACGGCCAGCAGCCGCACCCGGCCCTCGCGCGCGCTGCGCCACACCTCGTCGACGCCGGCGGCGAACGCCTTGCGGCCGAGGGCGGTTTCGAGTTCCCGGGCCACGGCGTCGGTCCCCCTGCGGTTCTCGGCGGCGATGACCGGCCGGACCGCCTGCCACACCGCCTCGCGGGTGCCGTGCGCGAGCCCGCCGTGGGGGACGTGCACGGCGGACTTGGTGATGCCGCCGATCTCGTCCAGCAGGGACAGCGCGGCCGGCTCGCCGGTGACGTACAGCTGCCCAGGGTTGTGCTGCAGCACCGCGCCCAGTGCGGAGTCGGCCTCCTTCAGGAAGTGGCGCGTGTCCTCGTCGCGGAACTTGCTCGGCACGTCGCCGATCTGTTCCTGACGCTCCGCGTCGAAGTTCTGGATGTCCCGGGTCAGCGGGAAACCGCCGACACGGGCCTCGGTGACGCGGTCCAGGGCGCCGTGCCACAGGGTGACCCGGTCCACGGAGACCGACAGCACCCAGAACGGTCGCTCGGCGGCCTGCGCGGAGACGAGATTGCGGGTCAGGAAGGTGTCCGAGAGCACCACGCGCTCGGGCACGGTGCGGGCGACCGACCACACCTGGTGCTCGCCCGGAGCGGCGAAGATCACCAGGCCGTCCTCGGCGTGCGTCAGATCGATCTCGGAGAGGGCCTGGTCGAGCTGCCGTTCGACATCGACCCGGCGCTCGCGGGTGACCGAAGGATCGGCTTCCAGCTGTTTCTTGGCCTCGGCCACGACATTGCGCAGCCGGACCTGATCCTGGGCCCGGTAGGGCTCCCGGGGATGCGTGGGCGTCAGCACGGACACGGCCGGATAGGGGCGCGGGCGCCGCAGCTCGGAGAGGGTCGTGGGACTGAGTGCGTGCTCCATAACAGCACGATAGGGCCGATTCACCGATCGGGCATTAGGGGCAATCCATCACCCTCGTCCCGGATCTACTCCCGGCGCTCCTCGGGCCCGCAGGAGCTGCCGTCGGCCGGCAGCGTGCCGTACAGCAGGAAGGTGTCGACCTTGCGGTGCACGCACTTGGAAGAGGCGTATCCGGTGTGGCCGCTGCCCTTGTTGTCGAGGACCACGGCCGACGGGCCGAGTCGCTTCGCCGTCTCCTCGGTCCAGCGGTAAGGCGTTGCCGGGTCGCCGCGGGTGCCCACGAGGAGCATCTTCGGTGTGCGCACGTCCTTCACGTCGTCGCGTATGAAGTCCGTGCCCTTGGGGCGGCCGTAGCACATCAGCACCCCGGTGAGCCGGTAGGGACCGAAGACCGGCGACGCCTGCTCGTACTCGGCGCGCAGGCCGTCGAGACCGTCGACGATCTGCTTGCCGGTGGGGCGGTCGGGGTCGTCCGCGCAGTTGATCGCCATCAGGGCCGCGGGGAGGTTGTCGAGGGGGACGTCCTCCTCGTCGACCAGGCCGCCGTCGGGCTCCTCGGACTCCTGGGGGCCATCGGTCTCCTCGGGGTCGTCGGTCTCCGCGCGCCGCCAGGGAGCGGCACCGCCGGCCGCGAAGGCCTCGATGGCGTGGGTGTCGCCGTCCTCGACCAGCGAGGCCAGGGCACGCTCCAGGGAGGGCCACATCTCCTCGCTGTAGAGCCCCTGTCCGATGGCGCCGACCAGGTCCTGACCGGTGAACGGCTCGCCGAACGCCGACGGAACCGGATTCTCGTCCAGCGAGTCGACGAGTCGTACGACCTGCTTGCGGGCCTCGCGTGCGTCCTGCCCGAACGGACAGGCGATGTCCTGCACACACCAGTTGATGAACTCTTCCAGGGCCTGCTGCTGCCCCTTGGCGCTCGCGACGCCCTGCTCCATCAGCGACGCGGTCAGCGTGTCCACGCCGTCGAGCACAAACCGGCCGACCTTGTCGGGGAATTGGGTGGCGTACACCGAGCCGAGCCGTGTGCCGTAGGAGAAGCCCAGATAGTTGAGTTTCTTGTCGCCGAGGGCCGCGCGCATCACGTCCATGTCGCGCGAGGCGTTGATCGTGCCTATATAGGGGAGGACGGGGCCGGAGTGCCGGGCGCACGCGTCGGCCGCCTTCTTCAAGTCGGCGAGGACGGACTGCGGATCACGGCCGAGCTCCGTGCCGTCCTCGGCCATGTCGATGTTCTCCTCGCCGTCCCCGCAGCTGACCGGCGAGGACCTGCCGACGCCGCGCGGATCGAACGTCACGATGTCGTAGCCGTCCGTCAGCTCCATGAACTCCTTGCCGCCGGTGGCGAACTGGGGGACGCCGGCACCGCCCGGCCCGCCGAAGTTCACCAGCACCGAGCCCTGTTTGTCGCCCGTGGCCCGGTAGCGGGCGAGCGCCAGGTCGAGCGTCCCTTCCTCGGGGCGGGCATAGTCGAGAGGGACGGTGACCTTGCCGCACTGCATGTCCTTCGGCCCCTCGCCCGGACACTTCGCCCAGGTGACCTTCTGCCGGTAGAACCGCGTGAGGTCGGGCTCGGAGCTGTCCGTGGCCGCAGGCAGCCCCGTGCCGAGCAGGGCCAGGCCGACCGCGCCGGTCACCGCGCAGCGGCGCAGCATGGGCCGCGTTGACAGGTGGGCAAGCATCGATGCCTCCAGGGACGCCCGTCGCGGACCGGTAAACGGCGTCCTGGCTCACGATAGGCGGGCCCCGGAATGCACGCCTCCGGACGTGCGGGACCGCTCGTGCGGGCGTACCCTGTGCCCCTTTCGTTGCCGGTGGAAGTTTTTACCGCTAGTTCGACAACCCTGACGCTCGATGGGGTGAATGGCCGATTAGCCATAACTCGGATGGTTCGCCTGCGTTTTATCCGATGCGGGCGAGTGCCCGCGACCATGTCTGGAAGGCAGGGAACCTATGAGACGGGTTACCCGATACGGTGTGATCGCCGTCGCCGCCTCGGGCGCGATGGCTGTGACGTTCCCGGCGTATGCCGACTCCGCGGCGGATGGTGCCGCGGCCGAATCGCCGGGGCTTCTCTCCGGCAACACCGTTCAGCTGCCGGTGCATGTGCCGGTGAACGTGTGCGGGAACACCGTGAACGTGGTGGGGCTGCTCAATCCGGCCGTCGGCAACACCTGCGTCAACGAGGACGGTGGCAAGAAGGGCGCGAAGTCGCACAGCGGGGCTTCGGCCCAGGGCCGCGGAAAGGATTCGCCGGGCATCGCGTCCGGCAACGTCGTGGAGCTCCCGGTTCACCTCCCGGTGAACGTCAGCGGCAACAGCGTGAACGTGGTCGGGGTCGGGAACGCGGCCATCGACAACGAGTCGGTGAACGGTCCCGGCGACCGCCCTTCCGACACCACGAAGCCGGCGCCGAAGCCGGCCCCGCCCCGGGCGCACCAGCCCCGGCCGGCGCCGCCCGCGCCCGTCCCGCAGGGGGAGCCCGAGGGCACCCTCGCGCACACGGGCTCGGACCAGGCCCTCGCCGCGGCAGCGGCGGGCGGCACGCTCCTCGTGGTGGGCGGAGCCGTCCTGTACCGGCGCTTCCGCCCGCAGGCGGCGAGCTGACCCGCGCCTCACGCGCGGCAGGGAAGGCCCCACCCCGCGGGCGGTGGGGCCTTCCCTCATGCGCACATCCGTCCGGAAGGCCACCTGCGCGGGGCAACGGCTGGATCATGCCGTGACGTGCTCCCCGAAGATCCGCGAGGATGCTGTGGGCGCGGGCGATCACCACGCCCGCATCCCGCGAACCCGCACGGAACGGAGCACACCCATGGCGTCCCCGGCCCCCCAGGACCTCGTGATCACGCAGGCCGGCCTCGACGACTGGCCGGTCGTCCGCGGATGGGCCGTCCACGAGGGCTGGAACCCGGGGCTCGCCGACAGCGAGGCATTCTTCGCGCAGGACTCCGAGGGCTTCTTCATCGGCCGGATCGACGGCGAGCCCGTCTCGGCGATCTCCGTCGTCAATTACGGAGCCGACTACAGCTTCCTGGGCTGGTACCTGGTCCGCCCCGACGTCCGCGGCCAGGGCTTCGGCCTCACCACCTGGAAGACCGCGCTGGCGCACGCGGAGAACCGCACGGTGGGCCTCGACGGCGTCGTCGACCAGCAGGACAACTACCGTCGCTCCGGCTTCGAGCTCGCCCACCGCACCTTCCGCTTCAGCGGAGCCGCGCCCGCCGCCCAGGCTCCGGCGGACGTCCGCGCCGTACGGCCGGAGGACCTCGCGGAGATCACCGCGTACGACAGCGCCTGCACCCCCGCCGACCGCCCCCGCTTCCTCGCGCACTGGCTCACCGGCCCCGGACATCACGCCGTCGTCCGCCGCACCGGCGGCCGCGTCACCGGCTACGGCGTGATCCGCCCCGGCCACGACTGCCCGCGCATCGGCCCGCTCTTCGCCGACACCCCCGAGGACGCGCGGGCCCTGTTCGCCGCCCTGACCGCCGAGGCGGCCGGCCGCGAGGTCGCCGTCGACGTGCCCGAGACCAACCCGGCGGGCGTCGCTCTCGCCGAGGAGGCAGGTTTCACGCCGTCCTTCGAAACCGCCCGGATGTACACCGGGCCGGTGCGGCCCTACGCCCAGGAGCGCGTCTTCGGCGTCACCACGCTGGAGCTCGGCTAGCGGCTGCGCTCAGCCCCGAGGCCGGTGGAACCGGACGTGCAGCGCGCGGACGTCCTCCGTGAGCTCGGGGACCGGGCCCTCGACGGTCACGCCCGGCGCGACCTCCCGGATCGGCAACGGCCGTACCGGTGCGGCGGGTACGCCCAACTCGGCCAGCCAGCCGGTCAGTTGCTCCGACGAGGCGACGTACACGATGCGTCCCAGGCCGACCCAGGCGTGCGCGGCCGCGCACATCGGGCAGTGCTCGCCCGAGGTGTACACCGTCGCGGCCGCCCGTTCCTCCGGCGTCATATGGGCCGCGGACCAGCGTGCCAGCTCGAACTCGGGGTGCCGGGTGCGATCGCCCGAGGCCACTCGGTTGTGGTCCTCCGCGAGCACCATGCCGTCCGCCCCCACCAGCACCGAGCCGAACGGCTCGTCCCCGGCCTCGAGGGCCTCGGCCGCGAGCGCGACGCAGCGGCGCAGATATGGCAGTTCGGTGTCCTTCGCGGCCATGGTGTACGGGCCCTCCCAGCGGTGCGGTTTTCCGTGCGCACCCCAGCTTCGCCCACGTACGGCCGGACGGCGAGGAGGTACGGGCACGTCATAAAAGGTGTTGCCCCGGCAGCGGCCCGGTGGTGAGGTCACCCCATGGATCATGCCGCGGTGCTCGCCCTCTTCGACCGGGACATGCGCGAAGGCGCGCGGCCGGACGGCCCCGACGCCCTGGTCGAGCGGGTGGGCGGAGTCGTGCGCCAGGTGGCGTCGGCGCACGGCTGGAACGGCATCCTGTGGTCCGACCTGGACGAGGCGAGCGTCGACGGGGCGATCGACGGACAGATCGCCCACTTCTCCGGGCTCGGGCGCGAGTTCGAGTGGAAGCTCTACGGCCATGATCTCCCGACGGACCTCGGACAACGGCTCAGGGACGCCGGCTTCGCGCCCCAGCCCGAGGAGACGTTGATGATCGGCGAGGTCGCCGACCTGGCCCTGGACGCCGAACTCCCGGAAGGCATCCGGGTCCTGCCCGTGACCGACCGGGCGGGCGTCGACCTGGTGACCGAGGTGCACGAGAAAGCCTTCGGCACCGACGGCTCCGCGCTCCGGCACCAACTGCTCGACCGGCTGACGGCCGCCCCGGACACGGTGGTCGCCGTCGTCGCGCTGGCCGGTGACACTCCGGTGAGCGCCGCACGGATGGAACTCGTGCCGGGGACGCGGTTCGCCGGGCTGTGGGGAGGCGGGACCGTCGAGGGCCGGCGGGGCCGAGGCCTCTACCGCGCACTCGTCGCCCACCGCGCCCGCGCCGCCGCGGACCGCGGCTATCGGTACCTCCAGGTCGACGCCATGCCTACGAGCCGTCCCATCCTGGAACGGCTGGGCTTCGAGCCGCTGACCACCACGACGCCGTACCTGTTCACGCCGTAGCGGCGCGGCTCGCCGCGACGGCCTCGCCGCCCGTGCGGGCCGTCGCGGGAATCGCCTGAACGTCAAGCTGCCCCTTGTCCTGGGGGTACGGCGTCAGCGGCGCGCCTTCGTCCGGTCCAGTGCGGCGACGCCGAGCGCGGCGAGGCCGATCTGGATGAGCCACTCGACCCAGTCGACGCCGTCGGTGTCGCCCACGTCGAGGCCGGCCGCGATCGCCGAACCGAGCAGTGCGGCCACGATGCCGACGAGGATCGTCCACAGAACTCCGATGCGCTGACGGCCCGGAATCACGAGCCGACCGAGCACACCGATGATGATGCCGATCACGATGGCACTGATGATGCCCGAGATCTCCATTTCGCCCCTCTTCCTCCTGTCCCCGCACAGGTTGAGTTCCCCCTCCGGGCATGGACAGTCCGTTCCGGTTCAACCAGTGGCCGGCGCCCCGCCAACTCCGATGCCGGCCCAGCCGGTGACGGCCACCACCTCCGAGGCGATGTCGATCACCGAGCGGCCGTCCGTCACCACGCGCACCACACCCGCCGGCGCCCGCTCCTCGAGAAGCCGCGCCTTGCGCGCGCTGCTCCTCATCTCGTGCTCCAGCTCGGAGCCCAGCTCCCGCCCGGCCAGCCGCTGTTCGGCAGTCTCGTCGGTGGCGGTGAGCAGGACCCGTACGAGCCGTACGCCGTCACCCATGGCCCGCCGGAACATGGGCGCGGCCTCGTCGAGCACGCTCACCGTGTTCGTGTAGACGAGACGCCGGTATCCGAGGTCGGCGTAGTTCCCCCACACGGCAGCCAGGTTCCGCTCCGTGACGCCGGCCCGGTGCGCGTCGCCCGCCGGCGCCGGATGGACGGCCCCCATGAAGTCACCGTCGATCACCGCATGCGCCACTAGCGCATCCCGCAGCCGAGCCGACACCTCCCAGCCGACGGTCGTCTTTCCGACCCCGGCTCTTCCCCCGATGAGCAGTACTTCCGCCTGGTTCATGCAGGCAGGGTGCCCGGGTGGGGGGTGTCTTGGCGAGGCGTTTTTGGCTTCGGTCCAGGTCAGTGCCCGTCCAGCCAGGACCTCAACTCGCCGTCCGGCTGCAGGGACACGTGCAGGCCGTTGTTCTCGCCGTGCGCGGCGTGGCCGTTGGCGACGAGGGTGTCGAGGTGGGCGGCGCCCGCGTGGAGGTCGGCCTCGTAGTGGTTGTCGGTCAGCTTGTAGAGCTTGGCCTTCGTCTTCCCGTCCGCCAGCGTCGGCGCGGCGACCAGGACGCGCTTGGTCACGGACTTGGGCTTCGGCTTGGCCTGCTGGACCCAGGAGGTGACCTTGCCGTTCGGGTAGAGGGTGACGTGCAGCCCGTTGTTCTGGGCGTAGGCGGGCCTGCCCTGGGTGTACAGGCTGCCGTACTGGGCGCCCTCGGCCCAGAGCTCCGCCTCGTAGCGGTTCTTGCCGGTCTTGTAGACCTTGGCCCGGCTGACCTTGTCCGCGAGCTTCACTGTTTTCACGTGGACGCGCTTGGTCTTGGTCTGGTGCGCCACGGGCCTGTCGGTCGGGGTGGAGGCCGCGTCCACGGCGAAGGCGCCGGCGGCCGAGACGCCCAGCGCGGCGGTGACGCCGGTGGCGATGAGGGCGGTGCGCAGGGTGCGGGGAGCACGCATCAGTGGATCGTCCTTCGGTGGGGTTCGTTCGTGCGATGCGTTCGAAGCTACGGATTCCTCATCAAGGGCTCCCATATGTTCTGTAACAGGCATTCGGCATCTATAGGTCGAAGCGGGCAAGACGGCTCACGCGCACCTGCCCCGATTGACATGCAGGTGATTACCTGCATAACGTTGAGTGTGCGATCAGAGAATGACCCCGAGATGGACCAGGTCTTCAAGGCGCTCAGCGACGGAACCCGCCGACGGCTCCTGGACCGGCTGCACGAGGACAACGGGCAGACGCTCGGTGAGCTGTGCGCGCGTATCGACATGGCGCGCCAGTCCGTGACCCAGCATCTGGCCGTCCTGGAGGCCGCCAACCTGGTCAGCACGGTGCGGCGGGGGCGGGAAAAACTGCACTACCTCAATCCGGTCCCGCTCCACGAGATCCAGGAGCGGTGGATCGACAAGTTCGAGAGCCCGCGCCTGCGCGTGCTCGGGGCCGTGAAACGACGAGCCGAGGAAGCCATGACCGACCGACCCACCTATGTGTACGTCACCTACATCGAGAGCACCGCCGAGAAGGTCTGGGACGCTCTCACCGACGCCGACCTGACCGCCGCCTACTGGGGCCACAGCAACGTCTCGGACTGGCGGGCCGGTTCCCGCTGGGAGCACGTCCGTACGGACGGTTCGGGCATCGCCGACGTGGTGGGCGCCGTCGTGGAGAGCGAGCGTCCGAGCCGCCTCGTCACCACCTGGGCGGCGCCCGACGAGGAGGGGCAGGACGACAAGTACTCCCGGGTCACCTTCGACATCCAGCAGCACGCCGAGATCGTCCGCCTCACCGTGACCCACGAGGACCTGCCGGACGAGAGTGCGCGTGCCGACGTGGCGTCCGGCTGGCCGGCGGTGCTGTCCAACCTCAAGTCGCTCCTGGAGACCGGCCATGTCCTGCCCCAGGAACCGTGGTTGATGCCGACCCGATGACCGGGGTAGCCCGGAGGCGGACACGCGAAGGCCGGCCCGCGGGCGCGGACCGGCCAACGTGTCCTGCTCCTGGTCTGCCGCTACGGCCTCGGAGTGCTCTTCGCCGCCGTACCGGCGCACACCAGCCCCAGGATCACGGCCAGCGCGCCGATGATGATGTTGTTCACGATGACGCCCGCGTCCGGGCTCTCCCCGACGACCCACGGCGCGATGATCATCCAGACGCCCATCGCGCAGAAGGCCCAGCTGAGGCCGTACATGCGCTCCGGTGCCCGAGTGAATCCGAGGGCCAGCAGGCCGATCGCGATACCCATGATCAGGTTGTGGGTCACGAGTGCCGGCTGGCTCGTCGTGTAGTGCAGTATCCAGGGAGATGCCGCGCAGTACAGACCGAGCAGGAACACCGGTCCGTCCACGAGCGCCACATCGCGACCGCCGAGCATGCGGGCGTAGCGGTCCCGCATTTCGGATACATCAGGGTGAGCTGTGATGTCACCTCTGGTGGGCGAGACGTTGGCCATGACTCGTCTCCTTTGACTCGCAGGCCTGACCGCGTCTGGTGCGGTGTGCGGTAAGCGCCGCCTCTGCCATTCTGCGCTTATTTTTTCTTTATGTGTAGGGCTCGACGGTTTCATGACGATGTAAGCGGAGTGGCTCTCCGGAAACTTCTCACCGGTGCCGGTGTGCGGGGTGTCGATCCGGCCGGGTGCCGTTCGTGTAGGAGGTGAGAGACCGGGAGACCGGCAGACCACCACGTCCGAGGAGACCGTCATGAAGTACTACCTGCTCAATGTGATGCAGCCCGTCGGAGAACCGCCCGCTCCGGACGTCCTCGGCGAGATCGAGAAGAACCTCGACACCCTCAACCGCGAGTTGCGCGAGGCCGGCGCCTGGGTGTTCGCCGGGGGACTGCACGGCCCGGAGTCCTCCACCGTGCTGCGGCCCCGCGACGGCGACGTCCTGGTCACCGACGGACCGTACGCCGAGGGCAAGGAGATGCTCGGCGGCATCAGCCTCATCAAGGCGCCCGATCTGGACGCGGCGCTGGAATGGGGCCGCAGGCTGGCGCTGGCGACCACACTGCCGATCGAGGTGCGGCCGTTCATGGGCGAGGCCGAGTACTGATGACGGCCACGGACGTCGAAGGCGTCTTCCGTGCGGAGTACGGCCGCGCGGTCGCCGTACTCATCCGCTTCCTCGGCGACATCGACCTCGCCGAGGAAGCGGTCCAGGACGCCTTCGCCACGGCCCTGCGGCGCTGGCCGGAGACCGGCGTGCCGCCGAGCCCCGCCGGCTGGATCATCACCACCGCCCGCAACCGCGCCGTCGACCGGCTGCGCCGCGAGGCCACCAGGACCGAACGCCACGCCCAGGCCGCCCTGTTGCACACCTCCGACGCACCTCCCGAGGAGGGCCCCGTGCGCGACGACCGGCTCCGGCTCATCTTCACCTGCTGCCATCCCGCCCTCGCCGACCAGGCGCGGGTCGCCCTGACCCTGCGCCTGCTGGGCGGGCTCACCACCGCACAGATCGCGCGCGCCTTCCTGGTGCCGGAGCCGACGATGGCCCAGCGGCTGGTGCGGGCCAAGGCGAAGATCCGCAACGCCGGCATCCCCTACCGCGTGCCCCGCGACGCCGACCTGCCGGACCGGCTCGCGGGGGTGCTGGCCGTCGTCTACCTGATCTTCAATCAGGGGTACGAGGGCGAGGTCGGCCTGTGCGCGGAAGCCGTACGCCTCGGTCGTCTGCTGGCCGAACTCATGCCGGACGAGCCCGAGGTGACCGGGCTGCTCGCGCTGATGCTCCTCGTCGAGTCCCGCCGGGCCGCCCGGCAGGACGACCGTGGCGAACTCGTACCGCTCCCGGAACAGGACCGCGGCCGCTGGGACCGTGAACTGATCGCCGAGGGACAGTCGCTCGTCCGCCGGTGCCTGCGCCTGGGCCGGCCGGGGCCGTACCAGATCCAGGCCGCGATCCAGGCGGTGCACAGCGACGCGCCGACCCCGCAGGCCACGGACTGGGGTCAGGTCCGACAGCTCTACGACCACCTCATGGCCATCGCTCCCAGCCCTGTCGTGGCTCTGAACCGAGCCGTCGCCGTGGCCGAGGTCGAAGGCCCGGCTCCGGCCCTCGACCTCGTGGACGCGCTGGATCTCGACGGCTACCACGTCTTCCACGCCGTCCACGCGGACCTCCTGCGCCGCCTGGGCCGCCATACGGAGGCCGTGCGAGAGTACGAGTCCGCCCTCGCGGTGGCGGAGAACCCGGCGGAGCGGGCGTACCTCGAACGCCGCCGCCGTGAACTCGTCCGCGGCTGACGGCCGAGCGGGCGCGTAGTGGCGAAACCGGGCCGCAGTCCCAGAAAGTTGCAGGTCAGCGCCCTGGTGAGAGGTACTCAGGTGGCGCAATGATGCGGTAACACCACTGAGCGGCAACCGTCGGTATGGTCACCGCATGCCAGCAGAACGAACCCGCGAGCACACCGCGCCGCTCGCCGCAGCCCGCCGTCGGCGGCTGCGTGCCGACCGGGCGCGGCAACTCGCGGACCTGCTGCGGCACCTGGTGCTGACCGGGGGATTTCCCCGGGGCGTGCTGCCGCACGAGGACGTGCTCGCCGCCGACTACCAGATGTCACGGAACACCGTCCGGCACGCACTGGACCTGCTGCGCGCCGAGCAGCTCGTCGAGCGGCTGCCCGGCGTGGGCACCGTCGTCGTCGCCGAGAAGTACCCGCACGGCCTCGACCGGCTGATGGGACTCGCGGAGACCCTGCGCGAACACGGCCAGGTCAGCAACGAGGTACGCACCATGGGCCCGGTCGCCGCGCCCGCACCCGTGGCCGAGCGACTGCGGCTGCCCACCGGCACCGACGTCCTCTACATCGAGCGGCTCCGCAAGCTGAACGGTCTGCCGCTCTCCCTCGACCTCACCTATCTGCCGCTGGACATCGGCAGTGAACTGATCGGCGCCGACCTGGAGAACACCGACGTCTTCCGGTTGCTGGAGCAGATCACCGGGCAACCGCTCGGGCACGCGGAGATCACCCTGGAGGCCGTCAACGCCGACGCGCACTCCGCCACCGTTCTGCAGGCACCGCGCGGCACCGCCGTGCTGATGCTGGAGCGCCTCACCCACCTGTGCGACGGCAGGCCCGTGGACCTGGAGTTCATCCGGTTCCGCGGGGACCGGATCGCGATGAGCGGGCTGCTGCGCCGCTCCCTGTGAACACCCGCGATCCACACAGAACCTGATGCCAGGAGTCGGACATCAGGTGTAACTCACCCTTCGCAGTACCTCACTGGAGACAGCCATGCCCTTGGTGCCCCAGCGGGCCGACGTGCCCGTGACCGTCGACGAGTCGAAGTGCATCGACGGCTGCACGCTCTGTGTCGACATGTGTCCGCTGGACTCCCTGGCGATCAACCCCGACAGCGGCAAGGCGTACATGCACGTCGACGAATGCTGGTACTGCGGCCCTTGCGCCGCCCGCTGCCCCACCGGGGCCGTCACGGTCAACATGCCCTATCTGCTGCGGTGAAAGGTTCTCTCCCCATGAAGCGCACGACTCCCGCAGCCCTGCTCGCGGCAGCCCTCGTCAGCACCCTCGTCACGGGCTGCGGCGGCAATGCGGCGGCCGGCGACGACAAGCACGTCACCGTCACCGTCGGCTACCAGTCCAAGACCATCAACACCGTCACCGCCGGCACCCTGCTGCGCTCCCTCGGCTACTTCGAACGCGAACTCGCCGCCCAGGGCAAACGGGACGGTGTCTCCTACAAGGTCCAGTGGCAGGACTACGCCACGGGCGCGCCCATCACGGCGCAGATGACCGCCGGGAAGATCGACATCGGGTCCATGGGTGACTTCCCGCTGCTGATCAACGCCGCCCGCGGCAAACAGCTGAACCGCCCCACCCGGCTCGTCTCGGTCACCGGCTACAACCTGCGCGGCGCCCTCAACACCGTGGTCACGGCGCCGGACGCGAAGCTCGCCTCGCTCAAGGACCTGCGGGGCAAGACCGTGTCCACCAGCATCGGTTCGGCGGCCGACGGGACCCTCGTACGGGCGCTGCAGCGCGCCGGACTCGACCCGGAGAAGGACATCCGCAAGCTCAACCAGCAGCCGTCCGTGGGCGCTTCGGCACTTCAGGCGGGCAGCGCCGACGCCCTGTCGCAGTTCGTGGCGTGGCCCGGGCTGCTCGCTTTCCAGGGCAAGGCGAAGGCACTGTACGACGGTGCGGAGCTGAACCTGCCCACCTTCCACGGGGTGACGGTCCGTGAGGACTTCGCCGAGCAGCGGCCGAAGGTGCTCGACGCCTTCCTCGCCGCGCAGATCGAGGCGACGCGCTACCTGAACGAACACCCCGTCCAGGCCGCCGAGAAGGTCGCCGAGGCCACCGACCTGCCCCCGGAGGTCGTCTACCTCTACAACGGCAGCGGCGGCATCGCCACCTTCGACCCGACCGTCAAGCCGCAGCTCGTCTCCGCGCTGAAGAAGGACGTGTCGGTGCTGCGCTCGGCGAAACTCGTGGGCGACGTGGACGTGGACGCCTTCGTGGACGACGGCCCGATCAAGCGCGTGTACGGCAAGGAGTACGCCGAGCGGCTCGCCGTCACCTCCGAGCCCTCGCGCAGTGAGGTGTGGCTCAAGGGCGAGGACAGCACCCGGCCCTTCGACTCGCCCGCCGCACTGCTGAAGTTCGTCGCCGGGCACAAGGGCGACGTGCGCGCCGCGTACGTACCGGACGCCGCCAACGGCACCCGCTGGTACGCCGACAAGGCGGTCTGGGTCCAGGACGGCAAGGAGCTGCAGCCGTTCGTCACGCCCTCCGCCGCCCGCGCGTACACCCAGGCCCACCCCGGCGCCCGTACCGTCTCCTACGCCACCGCACTGGAGCAGGCGTCATGACCGCGGTGACCGCCCCTCCGACGAACCCGAGGAAAGCGAGCAAGGAGTCCACGCGGCCGGCCCCCGCTCGGCGCACGGCCCGCTTCCGACCGGTCGTGCGCGTGCTGTCACTGCTTGCGGCGCTCGCGGTGTGGCAGCTGCTCACCACGCTGGACGTCCAACTGTGGCTGCGTTTCGACCAGTTCCCGTCCGTCACCGACGTGGCCCGGGAGTTCGGCGAGCGCCTCGCCGACGGCGCGTACTGGCAGGACGTGAGCGACAGCCTGCGCAGGATCGTCACCGGGTTCCTGCTCGCGGCGGTGCTCGGCGTCGCGGCGGGCGTGGCGGTCGGCCGCTCCCGCTGGGCCGCCGACCTGATCGGACCGGTCCTGGAGGTGCTGCGGCCCGTCCCGGCGATCGCGCTGGTGCCCGTGGCGATCCTGCTCTTCCCCAGCAACGAGCAGGGCATCGTCTTCATCACCTGCACCGCCGCCTTCTTCCCGGTCCTGGTCGCCACCCGGCACGCGGTGCGCGCGCTGGCTCCGGTGTGGGAGGAGGCGGTGCTCACCATGGGCGGCGGACGGTGGCGGGTGCTCGCCTCCGTGGTGCTGCCCGGCGCGCTGCCGGGGATCTTCGGCGGGCTGTCGGTCGGGATCGGCGTCTCGTGGATCTGCGTCATCTCCGCGGAGATGATCTCCGGCGAGTACGGGATCGGCTACCGCACCTGGCAGGACTACACCGTCCTCGACTACCCGGGCGTGTTCACCGGCATCGTCAGTATCGGCGTGCTCGGCTGGCTGACCTCCACCGTGGTGGAGCTCCTGGGACGCCGACTGACGCACTGGCTGCCGCGACGCGAAGGGAGTGCCACGTCATGAGCACGAAATCGGACACCGCCGCCACCGCCCCCGTCGTCCATACGCCCGCGACCACCTCTCGGGCCGAACAGCCCGCCTCCGGGGCACGGCTCAGCCTCACCGGGACGGACCTGGGACGATCCGGTGCAGTCGTTCTGCACGGGGTCGATCTCGAAGCCGCCTCCGGCGAGATCCTGACGGTCGTCGGCCCGTCCGGGTGCGGGAAGTCGACCTTGCTGCGGACACTGGCCGGGCTGTTGCCCGTGCTGGCCGGACAGGTCGCCCAGGACGGGCGGCCCGTCACGGGCCCCGGCGCGGACCGGGCGCTCGTCTTCCAGGAGGAGGCGCTGCTGCCGTGGCGCACGGCCCGCGCCAACGTCGAACTGCCGCTGGCCATCAGAGGGCTGGGCCGCGCCGAGCGCAGGACCAGGGCGGAGGAGTGGCTGGAGCGGGTCGGCCTGCCAGACCGGAAGCGGCAGTTGCCGCACCGGCTCTCCGGAGGGCAGCGCCAGCGGGTGCAACTGGCCCGCGCGCTTGCCGGGCAGCCGCGGGCCGTGCTCATGGACGAGCCCTTCGGTGCCCTGGACGCCCAGACCCGGGCGGGCATGCAGCAGTTGCTGGTGGAGGTGTTGCGCGGGACCGGAGCCACCGTCGTCTTCGTCACCCACGACGTGGACGAGGCACTGTTCCTCGGCGACCGTGTCGCCCTGCTCGGCGCGGGCGGCCTCACCGATGTCCGGACGGTACCGCGCCCCCGCGACCGCGGCGCCCGCGACGATCCCGCGACGGTGGGACTGCGCCACGACATCCTCGAGTCCCTCGGCTCTCGCTCGTCCTGAACGGGCCCCGGCCGCCACGGAACGTCCGAGCTTCCTCGGCTCCCGCACTCCCGAGCCCTCTCGGCTCAGGCAGGTTCCGAGCAGCCCTCAACCCCTGCGCTTCCCGGGCAGTCCTCGCTCCTGCCGGTTCCGAGTGATCCTCGGCCGTGCGCCCTCGGGGCAACCCTCGCCCCTGTACGTCCCGGACAACCTTCGCCCCGCACCTCCCGAGCGACCCTCGGCCTCTGCACCCCCCGAGCAACCCTCGGCCCCCGCCCGTCCGAAGCGCCCGCGCCCCCCGCCTTCGGGTAGGCCCGTCCCACGTCCCAAGCGCCCACCCCCTCCCGCGCGACCCTCGGCTGCCCCCGTACGTTCTGAAAGGCACCCCTGCCATGACCACCGCGACCGCGAACCTGACGGAGATCCCCGCCCTCGGCTCGGCGGAGGAGCTGAGCTGCGACGTTCTGGTGATCGGCGGCGGCACCGCCGGCACCATGGCCGCGCTCACCGCCGCCGGGCGCGGTGCGTCCGTGCTGCTGCTGGAGAAGGCCCACGTCCGGCACTCCGGAGCGCTGGCCATGGGCATGGACGGCGTCAACAACGCCGTCATCCCCGGCCGAGCCGAACCCGACGACTACGTCGCCGAGATCACCCGCGCCAACGACGGCATCGTCGACCAGTCGACGGTCCGTCAGACGGCCACCCGGGGCTTCGAGATGGTGCAGCGTCTGGAGTCGTACGGGGTGAAGTTCGAGAAGGACGAGCATGGCGAGTACGCGGTGCGCCAGGTGCACCGTTCGGGCTCGTACGTGCTGCCCATGCCCGAGGGCAAGGACGTCAAGAAGGTGCTCTACCGGCAGCTGCGCAGGCGGGAGGTGCGCGAGAAGGTCCGTATCGAGAACCGGCTGATGCCGGTGCGGGTCCTGACCGCGGACGGCAAGGCGGTCGGCGCCGCCGCCTTCAACACCCGCACGGGTGCCTTCGTGGTCGTGCGGGCGGGCGCCGTGATCCTCGCGACCGGGGCCTGCGGCCGGCTGGGGCTGCCCGCGAGCGGCTATCTGTACGGCACGTACGAGAACCCCACCAACGCGGGGGACGGCTACGCGATGGCGTACCACGCGGGCGCGGAGCTCACGGGTATCGAGTGCTTCCAGATCAACCCGCTCATCAAGGACTACAACGGCCCGGCCTGCGCCTATGTCGCCAACCCGTTCGGTGGCTACCAGGTCAACCGGCACGGGCAGCGGTTCGTCGACTCCGACTACTGGTCCGGGCAGATGATGGCCGAGTTCGCCGCCGAGGTCGCCTCCGACCGCGGCCCGGTCTACCTCAAGCTCAGCCATCTGCCCGAGGAGTCGATCTCGGCCCTGGAGTTCATCCTGCACTCCACCGAGCGTCCCACCCGCGGCACCTTCCACTCCGGGCGCGGCCACGACTACCGCACCCATGACGTGGAGATGCACATCTCCGAGATCGGCCTGTGCGGCGGGCACTCCGCCTCGGGCGTACGGGTGGACGACCACGCCCGCACCACCGTCCCCGGCCTGTACGCGGCGGGCGACCTGGCCTGCGTCCCGCACAACTACATGATCGGGGCGTTCGTCTTCGGCGACCTGGCGGGCGAGGACGCGGCCCAGTACAAGGCGTGGCAGGGTGAACTGCCGCAGGACCAGCTCGCCGAGGCCCACGATTTGATCTACCGGCCGCTGCGCAACCCCGACGGTCCTGCTCAGCCCCAGGTCGAGTACAAGCTGCGTCGCTTCGTCAACGACTACGTCGCTCCGCCCAAGAGCGGTGCCCGGCTCTCCCTGGCGCTGGAGCACTTCGAGCGGATGCGGGACGAGATCGCCGAAATGGGGGCCAGGACACCGCACGAGCTGATGCGCTGCGCGGAGGTCTCGTTCATCCGCGACTGCGCGGAGATGGCGGCCCGGTCGTCCCTCGCCCGTACCGAGTCCCGCTGGGGCCTCTACCACGAGCGCCTCGACCACCCTCAGCGGGACGACACGGAGTGGCTGCACCACCTCGACCTGTGCAAGGGTTCTTCGGGAGCCATGGAGTTCACAGCGCGTCCCGTCGCCCCCTATCTCGTGCCCGTCGACGAGTTCACCCCCACCGGCGGCCCCTCCCGCCACCTGGGCGCGGTGGACCCGCTTCCGACGGCCACGGCGGGACGCCGGGAGGTACCGCCGGCAGTGACCACCGGGGAACCGGGCGACGTCGCACCGTCCGACGGCGAGCCGCACGGGGCCTCGGAGTCCAACCGCGAACGGATCCTCGAACTGGTCGCGCTCTCGGAGGAGGAACCCGATCTCCCCGCACTGGAGCCCTACTTGAAGGACCCGGATGCCGCCGTACGCCTCGCGGCCGTGAAGGCGCTGACCGAGACGGCCCCACCCGGAACGGGCCCCGCGCTGGGCTCAGCCCTGACCGACAGCGACGGACAGGTGCGCGCCGCGGCCGCGTCGTCGCTGCGCGAGCTGGCAGAAGTCCTCACGGCGGAACCGGAGTTGCGGGCACCGTTGGTCTCCGCACTGACGGCAGCTGATCCGACGGCCCGCACCGCGGCCCTGGACGTGCTGCGCGCCCTGCGCCTGGGCGACGCGGCACTGTTCGCCCCGCACCTGGCCGACCCGGACACCGAGGTACGCCTGGCCGCCGTACGCGCCCTGGTCTCGGTGGACGCGGTCGATGCCCTGTCGGAGGCGGCCGGCGACGCCGCACGTGAGGTACGGGTCGCCGTGGCGCGCGGGTTCGCCGCCCTGGCCACGCCCATCGCGCGGGCGCAGCAAGGTACGCCGTCCGCCCTGCACGCCCTGATCCGCGACCCCGACGTCCTGGTCCGTGCCGCGGCCCTGGAAGCGCTGGGCGTCCTGGGCGTCCCGCACGGACTCCTCGACACCGTGACGGCGGCGCTCACCGACCCGGCGTGGCAGGTCCGCGCGGGCGCCGCGAAGGCCCTCGGCGGGACGGCACCGCAAGACGGTGTCCCCGCCCTCGCCCAACTGCTGCGCGACACCGACGCCGACGTGCGCAAGGCCGCCGTACTCAGCCTGCTGCGGCATGCCGCACACGACGACGCCCGTGCGGCACTGGCCACCGCGGTGAACGACCCCGACGCCGACGTCCGCGCGTACGCGGGCCGGGCGGTGCGGTGATCCGGCGCCGCTGCCGGTACGCCGAGCTGACCTGCGTCATGCGGCCGGGAGCGGCTCGTACGCCGGACCGGCGCGTCACATCGGTCTCGACTCCCTTGGCCCCCGGGCCGGGTTGATTGGTCTACACCTTATTTGGTCTACACCCTTGACTGGTACATACCAACGCGGTTGAGTGTGTCTCCAAACCCCCCACCACGGCCGCCCCCACGCCGTGGCCGACCCGGTCGGCGCGTGCGCTCAAGGCTCTGTTTCGTCCTGCCCTTGTCCGGGTGCGGCCGTGCTCCGCAAAGGAGTTGATCCTGTGTCGAGGCGCCGCATAGCCGCACTGCTGTCCTCGCTCGCCCTGGGCAGCGCCGCTCTGCTGCTTCAGCCGGCCCCGAGCGCGTCCGCCGCCGGGTTCGTCGTGAGCGAGTCGCAGTTCAACCAGATGTTCCCGAACCGGAATTCGTTCTACACGTACAGCGGCCTGACCGCCGCCCTCAGCGCCTACCCGGGCTTCGCCAACACCGGCAGCGACACGGTGAAGAAGCAGGAGGCGGCCGCCTTTCTCGCGAACGTCAACCACGAGACCGGCGGCCTGGTCCACATCGTCGAGCAGAACACCGCCAACTATCCCCACTACTGCGACCGGAGCCAGCCGTACGGCTGTCCCGCGGGCCAGGACGCATACTACGGGCGCGGTCCGATCCAGCTGTCGTGGAACTTCAATTACAAGGCCGCGGGTGACGCGCTCGGCATCGATCTGCTGAACAACCCCTGGCGGGTGCAGAACGAGTCGGCCGTCGCCTGGAAGACCGGCCTTTGGTACTGGAACACCCAGTCCGGCCCCGGCACCATGACCCCCCACAACGCCATGGTGAACCAGGCCGGCTTCGGCCAGACCATCCGCTCCATCAACGGCTCCCTGGAGTGCGACGGCAAGAACCCGGCGCAGGTCCAGAGCCGCGTCGACGCCTACAACCGGTTCACGCAGATCCTCGGCGTCTCGCCGGGCGGCAACCTCTACTGCTGACGCCCTCCCTGTGCCCGAGGCGTGTGCGAGACTCCGCCGATGACCTCAGAGATGATCACCGCGCGCGCCGCGGGCACCTGGAAACTCGGCGACCTGTCCGTGAGCCGCGTCGGCTTCGGCGCGATGCGGCTGACGGGCAGCGCCGCCTTCCACAACGGAACGCCCAGCGATCGGGGACGCTCGATCGCCGTGCTGCGCAAGGCGGTTGAGCTGGGCGTCGACCACATCGACACGGCCGCCTTCTACTTCTCCGCCCTGCGCGCGGCCAACGAACTCATCAACACCGCGCTGGCACCGTACGCCGACGACCTGGTCATCGCGACGAAGGTCGGCCCGTTCCGCGACTACACCGGGGAATGGGGCACCTCGGCCCGCCCCGACCAGCTGCGCGGCCACGTCGAGGAGAACCTGCGCCAGCTCGGCCGCGACCACCTGGACGTCGTCTACCTGCGCCGCATGCGGCAGGACTCCATCGCCGAGCACTTCGGTGCCCTGGCCGAACTGCGTGAGGCGGGCCTGATCAGGCACCTCGGCATCTCCGCCGTGGAGCCACGGCACCTCGCCGAGGCGCAGGCCATCGCCCCCGTGGTCAGTGTGCAGAACAGGTACGCGCTCGACCGGCCCGACCCCGAGGCCGACGAACTCCTGCGCCTGTGCGGCGAGCAGGGCATCGCCTTCGTGCCGTTCTACGCCGTCGCGGGCGACACCGGGGAGCGGGGCGCGACCGGCGCCCACGACGACGAGGTGCTCGCCGTCGCGCAGGCGCACGGCGTGAGCCCCGCCCAGGTGCGCATCGCCTGGACCCTGCACCAGGGCCCGCACGTGCTCGCCATCCCCGGCACCGGCAACCCCGACCACCTCGCCGAGAACGTGGCCGCGGGAGCTGTCCGCCTCACCGGCGACGAGCTGGCCCGGCTCAACACGGCGCGACAGCAGACCGGTTGAGCCGCAGCCACCGCGGCATGGCTCAGCCGGCGAACCCGGTCACCGGATAGTGGTCGGAGAGGTTCGTGTACGTGTAGTCGGTGCCCCAGCTCGACACCGTCCAGGGCGCGCTCTGCTCCTTGACGACGTCGTTCTTCCAGACGGTGGGACGGGCGTGACCCGCGCGGTGCAGGACGTAGTCCAGGTCCTCGCGCGGGTCGTCGGGGTAGCGGTCGCGGGCTATGGAGTTGTCGGCAGTGTCGAAGGAGTACGCGTGCCCGGTCCGCGCGTCCGCCCCGACCAGCCCGCCGTCGGCGAGCATCGAGCCGTACTCGGACGTGTGCGAGTCGACGTTCATGTCACCGGCGACCAGGACCTGCTCGCTCGCGGGGATGTTCTTCGCGTCCAGGAACGCGTCGATCGCCTTGAACTGCCGGCTGCGCATCGCGGCGGCCTCACCGGCGTCGCAGCCCGGGTCGGTCGACTGCGCGTGTGTGCCCACGACGTGCACCTTGGTGCCGTTCACGTTCAGCACCACGTACGCGAAGCCCTTGTTGGACCACCAGTCCGCCCCGCACGCGTCCTTGAACACGTACTGCTCCTTGCGCAGCACCGGCCACTTGCTCAGGATCGCGACCCCGCCGTCCTCGGGCGTGGTGGCCGAGTAGGAGCCACCGGTCGCGTCCCAGCCGCTCTTGCTGCGCCCGACCACCGGCGTCTGGTGCGGGTAGCGGTCGGCGAGGGAGCTCTTCAGCGCGTCCGAGGAGGAGTTGTCGAACATCTCCTGGAACACGACCACGTCGTTGCCCTGCACGAACGGCGCCTTGGCGATCTCGGCGGCCCGGTGGTCCTGGCCCCAGTTCGGGTACAGGCTCTTGCTGAAGAGGAAGACGTTGTACGACAGCACCTTGAGCGGCGGCGCCTGCTCGGCGGCCGACGCGGTGGGCGCCGAGCAGGCAAGACCGGCACCGGCGAGCGAGAGCGCGAGCACGATCGAGCCCTGTGCGCGGCGGTGTGCGGAGAGCGTCACTGGATCTCCCTGTGGTTGAAGGGGGTTGTGTGGCGCCGCACATCAAATCATCAGGAGTTACTACCAGGTAACACCTGTGCGGGAAATGGATGGCGTGGGGACGTACGCGTGAAACTTGTTCAGACAAGCCACGTTCCGTTTCGCATGAGATGCCGTTGCGGCAGTTCACGCTCCTCGTGCCACGCCTGCACCGCACGCGGCCGCACCCGGTAGTAGGCGTACGTCGCGGAGTCGTTGCGTGGATCCCAGCCTGTCTTCGCGTGAAACGCCTCGGCAGCCGCGGCCGGCACCTCGTCGGCGTCGTGGACCTCCACGTCGCCGTCGATGAGAACGACGTCCCGGGTGTCCCCGAAGGCCAGCCGGGTCCGACGGCCGATGCGGAGGTTGCGCCCTGTGGGGTTGCCGGGGCGGGTGGCCATCCACAGCGCCTCACCGTCCCAGACGAACCACAGCGCGACCAGACACGGCCCCCCCGTCGCTGTCCGCCGAGGCCACCCAGATGTCCGTCTCCCGTCCCAGCCGGTCCAGGACGTCCTGCTTGCGGCGCTCGGGGCTGCGCGCCCCATCCATGATCGTCATTCCCGGAACGCTAGTCGCCGACCGCCTGCCGCACCTCGGGCGCCGGGCCTAGGACTGCGGTCCCGGTCGGGACTGGCGCCCTGGACGTTTTACGTATAACCTCTCCCGTCAATCGCACCTCCAGGAAGGTCCCGATGAGACACATCGCCCTGGTCACCCTCGTCGTCGACGACTACGACGAGGCGATCCGCTTCTACACCGAAGCCCTCGGCTTCCGACTGGTCGAGGACGCCCCGCGCCCGGACGGCTCCCGCTGGGTCGTCGTGGCGGCGGGCGAGGAGGGCACCGCCCTGCTGCTGGCCCGCGCCAAGGGTGGCGAGCAGCGGGCCCGGGTCGGCGACCAGACCGGCGGGCGCGTCGGGTTCTTCCTGCACACCGACGACTTCGCCCGCGACCACGCCCGCATGCTCGCCGCGGGCGTGACCTTCCTGGAGGAGCCCCGGCACGAGTCCTACGGCTCGGTCGCCGTCTTCCAGGACCTGTACGGCAACCGCTGGGACCTGCTCCAGCCCGCCGGCTGATCCACCTCCCGGGCCGACCCGCCGCCCGCCGCTTCGAACCGCCCCGCTCAAGGAAAGACTCCGCCATGACTGCTACGCGCGTAGACGCCGACGTGATCCGTCGCCTCCCCAAGGCCGTACTGCACGACCACCTCGACGGCGGCCTGCGCCCCGCCACCGTGGTGGAGCTCGCGGAGGCGGTCGGCCACACCCTGCCCACCACCGACCCGGACGAGCTCGCCGCCTGGTACTTCGAGGCCGCGAACTCCGGCGACCTGGTCCGCTACATCGCCACCTTCGAGCACACCCTCGCCGTGATGCAGAGCCGCGAGGGGCTGCTGCGCACCGCCGAGGAGTACGTCCTCGACCTGGCCGCGGACGGCGTCGTCTACGGCGAGGTGCGCTACGCCCCCGAGCTGAACACCAACGGCGGGCTGGCCCTCGCAGAGGTCGTCGAGACCGTGCAGGAGGGCCTCGCGGCGGGCATGGCCAAGGCCGCGGCCGCCGGCACTCCGGTGCGCGTCGGCACTCTCCTGTGCGGGATGCGGATGTTCGACCGGGTGCGCGAGGCGGCCGACCTGGCCGTCGCCTTCCGGGACGCCGGTGTCGTCGGCTTCGACATCGCCGGTGCCGAGGCCGGCTTCCCCGCCGCCGACCACGTCGACGCCTTCGAGCACCTGCGCCGCGAGAGCGTGCCCTTCACCATCCACGCCGGTGAGGCCGACGGCCTGTCCAGCATCCACCAGGCCCTCCAGGTGTGCGGCGCCCAGCGCATCGGGCACGGCGTGCGGATCACCGACGACATCGTGGACGGCAAGCTCGGCCGCCTCGCCGGCTGGGTGCGCGACCGCCGTATCGCGCTGGAGATGTGCCCGACCTCCAACCTCCAGACCGGCGCCGCCACGTCCATAGCCGAGCACCCGATCACCGCGCTGAAGGACCTCGGCTTCCGTGTCACCCTCAACACCGACAACCGTCTGGTGTCCGGTACGACGATGACGCGCGAGATGTCCCTGCTGGTCGAGCAGACCGGGTGGACGGTCGAGGATCTGCGCACGGTCACGGTGAACGCCCTGAAGAGCGCGTTCATCCCGTTCGACGAGCGCAAGGCCCTCATCGAGGACGTCGTCCTGCCCGGTTACGCGTCCGCGCTCTGAGCATCGGTCCGGACCGGTCCGCGGGCTAGGAGCCCACGACCAGCCCGCGGACGTAGGCGGCCTGTCCCACGTGCTGGAGATCGTCGGACAGGACGCTGACCAGCCGTGTGCCCAGGCTGACCGGTGGATCCCAGCGCTCGTCCACGATGCGCTCCAGATCCTTGGCGGCCACCTCCCGCAGCGCCCCCAGACTCTGGGCGTGCACGGCGTCGTAGTAGCCGGTCAGCAGGTCACCCGAGTCGACCCGTACCTTGGCGACCTTCGCCGAGGTGTGGCCGTAGCCGGTGTCGTGGCGCGGCAGGTCGAGCCCGAAGGTCTTCTGGAAGTCCTGCGTCAGCCACACCTGGTCGAGGCCGAAGGCGTCGGCGATGTGGTCGTCCTGGACCCGGGTGAGATGCCAGATCAGCCAGGCGACGGAGTTGGCGTCGGGGGAGGGGCGGGCGTGCAGGTCGTCGGGGTCGAGGCCCTCGACGGCGGCGTGGACTTCTTCCTGGATGCGGTTGTACCCGTCGATGAGGATGTCCTTCGCATGCATGGCTCCACCATCGCGTACCCGTCCGTCATGCGCCCTCCGTTTCCAGCAGCGCCATGAGAGCCCGGGCCGCCGGGCTGGTGGCCTGCGCGGGCGGCAGCAGGGCGACCGTCTCGTAGACGGTCTCGCCGGTGCCCTTCACCGGCAGGGCCGTCAGTGAGCGCCGCTTGTCCCGGAAGTGGCGCGGTACGACGGCGATGCCGAGGTCCTCGTCCACCAGGTCCAGGAGGCTGTGCACATCGTTGACCTCCAGGGCGACGGTCCGGCGTACGCCCGCGGCGGCGAAGACGGCGTCGGTGGTGCGGCGCGGCCCCCAGTCCGGGTGGAAGTCGACGAAGACCTCGCCGCCCAGCTCCTCCGGAGTGACGGCGGCGCCGGCGGTGGCGAGCCGGTGGCTCGGATGGCACAGGACGGTCATCGGCTCGCCGGTCAGCGGCACGACCCGCAGCTGGTCGGTGTCCTCCTGCGCGGTCCGTACGGCGAAGGCCAGATCGAGGCGTCCGGCCGCGACCTCCTCCGCGAGCGCGCCCGAGCCCGCCTGACGCAGACAGATCTCCACGTCCGGATGTGCCCGGCGGAAGGCGGCCAGCAGTCCCGCCACATGCACCCCGGCGATGCACTGCTCGGACCCGAGCGCCAGCATCCCGCGCAGCACGCCCTGCACCGCCGCCACCGCCTCATGGGCGGCCCGCACCTGCGCCAGGATCCGTTCCGCCTCGCACAGCAGTGCCCGGCCGGCAGGGGTGAGCGTGACCCGGCGGGTCGTCCGCACGAACAGCGGGGTCTGCAACTCCCGTTCCAGGGCCCGGATCGAGGCCGACAGGCCCGATTGGGACACCAGGAGGCGCTCGGCCGCCCGGGTGAAGTGCTGGTCCTCGGCGACCGCCACGAAGTGCTGGAGATGGCGCAGTTCCATGATTGAGCAGCGTAGCCGCTGAATCCCATCTGATTTACCTGTTGGACCACTGCCAGCAGGTCACGACAGAGTGGACGGCGACTGGAACACCGGTTCCTCGGAGCCGTCCTCCCTGTGCCAACCCCTCTGGAGTCGCGTTGTACACCGCACACACCGACCGCTACGCGGAGATGCCCTACCGGCGCACCGGCCGCAGCGGACTCAAGCTTCCCGCGCTGTCCCTCGGCCTGTGGCACAACTTCGGCCCGGCGGACCGCTCGGTCGAGCACCAGCGGGCCATCCTGCGCCGCGCCTTCGACCTCGGCGTCACCCACTTCGACCTGGCCAACAACTACGGCCCGCCGCCCGGCGCCGCCGAGTCTGCGTTCGGTGAGGCGCTGAAGGCGGACTTCGCGCCGTACCGGGACGAGCTGATCATCTCCACCAAGGCCGGCTATCTGATGTGGCCCGGCCCGTACGGCGAGTGGGGCTCGCGCAAGTACATGCTGTCCTCGCTCGACCAGAGCCTGAAGCGGATGGGCCTGGACTACGTCGACATCTTCTACTCGCACCGCCCCGACCCGGACACTCCCCTGGAGGAGACGATGGGCGCCCTGCACTCGGCGGTGCAGCAGGGCAAGGCGCTGTACGTCGGCGTCTCCAACTACTCGGCGGAGCAGACCCGCGAGGCCGCCCGCATCCTGGGCGAGCTGGGCACGCCGCTGCTCATCCACCAGCCGGCCTACTCGATGCTGAACCGCCGCCCCGAGGAGGAGGGACTCCTCGACGCCCTCGACGAGCTCCAGGTCGGCTCGATCGTCTTCTCCCCGCTGGCGCAGGGCCAGCTGACCTCCCGCTACCTCGACGGCATTCCGAAGGACTCGCGGGCCGCGAGCGGCAGCCCGTTCCTGAACGCCGACTCGATCACCGACGAGCTGCTGGGCAAGCTCCGGGCCCTCGACGAGATCGCCAAGTCCCGCAGCCAGACCCTGGCGCAGCTGGCCCTGGCCTGGGTGCTGCGCGGCGGCCGGGTGACCTCGGCGCTCGTCGGTGCGAGCAGCGCGCAGCAGATCGAGGACAGCGTCGCGGCCACCCGAAACCTGGACTTCGACGCCGACGAGCTGGCCCGCATCGAGGCGATCCTCAAGCCGTAAGGCGTTCGCTGACCTCCCAGAGGCGGGCCGCCGCCTCTGGGTCCACGGCGTACGACAGCACGCCCGGCGTCTCCGCTCCGGCGCGCCACTCGGCCTCGTCGGCCTCGGCCACCAGGGGGCTGACGTCGCAGTTCTCGCAGTAGACCCCGCCCACTGCGGTCAGCTGCGGGCTGGTGGCGCACCAGACGCTGGTGGCGGCTCCCTGCTCGACCGTCTTCAGCTGGCGGGACGGGTCCCGTACGGGCCGCCCGTGCTCGTCGAGGACACCGGCCGCCCGGACCACGTCCGCGGAGACGTGCTTGGCGAGGCCGGTCTCGATGATCGTGCCCGGGTGCACGGCGAAGGCCCGCACCTCCTGGGCCCGCCCGCGCCGGTCGAGTTCCACTTCGAAGAGCGCGTTCGCCGTCTTGGACTGGTAGGCTTCGCCGTCTTGGACTGGCCGTAGGCGGCGAACGGCTCGTAGGGGCGGTGCTCGAAGTGCAGGTCGTCGAAGTCGACGTTGCCGAGCGGATGCCCCGCGAGGACACGGCCACGACCCGCGCCCCGTCGGCCGCGACCAGGGCGGGCCACAGGCGGGCGACCAGCTGGAAGTGGCCCAGGTGGTTGGTGGCGAACTGCGCCTCGTACCCGCGTGCGTCCCGGGTCGGCGGGGTCGCCATGATCCCGGCGCTGTTGACCAGGATGTGCAGCGGACGCCCGGAGGCCAGGAACTTCTCCGCGAAGGCGTCGATCGACGCCGGGTCCAGCAGGTCCAGGTACTCGGCCTCGGCGCCGGGCACGTCCTGCAGCGCGGCCCGTGCCCGCTCCAGGTCCCGCGCCGGTACGACGACCTCGGCGCCGGCGGAGCGCAGCACCCGGGCCGTCTCCAGCCCGATGCCGGAGTAGCCGCCGGTGACGATTGCGACCCTGCCGGTCAGGTCGACCCCCTTGATCACCTCCTCGGCCGTGGACGCGGCGCCGAAGCCGGAGGGCAGGGGGTGCTGTGCGGTGGTCATGGTGCGTATCTCCTCAACGTGAGCCGACCAGGCCACCGTAGGTTCGCGTCTCCGTACGATGAATGCTTGAGAATCCGTATTACTTGCGTGAGAGTTCGAGCATGACCGCAGACCCGCTGTCCGAGGCCCTCGCCGTCGCCGATGCCCGCAGCGTGTTCTCCGGTGGCTTCACCGCCGGCGGGACCTGGGCGATCCGGCTGCGCGGGCGCGACAGCCTGAAGGTGATCGCCGTGGTGCGGGGGCAGCTGTCTGCTGGTCCGCGAGGGCGGTGGCGAGCCGCTGAAGCTGTCCGAGGGGGACGTGGTGGTCTCCGACGGGCGCCGGCCGTACGTCCTGTGCAGCGCGCTCGGGGTGGAACCACTTGACTCCGCCGACGTCACGGTGGACCCCGTCACCTCTTCCGCCCGGCTCGGTGAGGGCCCGGACGAGGACGTCTCCTGCGTCTCCGGGCACATCGACCTGAGCCGGGACAGCGGCGAACTGCTGCGCCGGGCGCTCCCGGAGCTGATCCACGTACGGTCCGACGTGGCCGAGGCTTCGGCGCTGCGCTGGCTGATCGGGCAGCTGGCCGAGGAGATGAGGACGCGCCGGGCCGGGGTCGAGTTCGCCTCCGACCAACTGGCCCAGCTGATGTTCGTGCAGGTGCTGCGGGTCTGCCTCGTCGAGCCGGAGGGGCTGCCGCCGGGCTGGCTGCGCGCCCTGGCCGACGAACGTCTCGCCCCGGCCCTGCGCCTGATGCACGGCGATCCGGGCCATCCCTGGCAGCTGGCGGATCTCGCCCGGGCGGCCGCGATGTCCCGGACCACCTTCGCCGTACGGTTCAAGGAGGCGGCCGGGGTGCCGCCCCTGACGTATCTGCTGAACTGGCGCATGAGCCTGGCCGCCCGCGCCCTCAGGCAGGACACGGTCCCGGTCGCGGCGCTCGCCCGTTCCGTCGGATACACCTCCGAGAGCGCCTTCAGCAACGCCTTCAAGCGGGCGGTGGGCGTCGCGCCCCGGCGCTATCGGGAGGCCGCTAGGGGCTGATCCGCTCCTCCAGACGCACGGTCACGGTGTCGCCCTCCGCCTTGCCGATGGCCTTGCGGATGTCGGCCTTCACGGGCAGCTTGTGCGTGCCGTCGCCCATGGCCATGAACGAACTGCGGAAGGGCTGCCCGTCGATCGTGCCGCGGACCTTGACGAGCCCGCGGGTGCCGAAGAACTCGACGCTCCTCGGCCAGACGAGATAGGTCCAGCCGCCCTCGCTCGGACTCTTGCGCAGGACGGCCGTGAACTCCTCGTCCAGCTTGGCGGTGGTGGTCATGATGGTTCCTCCGCTCGCGGTGGTCACGTACTGAAGAGACCACCGCGAGCCGGGAAACTCATCGCGGATCTCATGCCCCGGCCGGAACCCGGTCCAGAAATCCGAGGACGGACTGGATCTGTCCCTCGGCGTCCAGCGTGATCACGTCGGACCCGGCGACCGGCGCCGCCCCGTCGACCTCGCTCACCAGCTCCCAGGAGAAGCGCGCCGTGTCGTGGTGGCCGTCGACGGAGCCGGTCCGGCGGAAGACGAAGCCGGGGAACTGTGCGTGCGCCGCCGCGACGACGGCCACGATCCCCTCAAGGCCCCGGACGTCCGCGAGCGGGTCGGTGTAGCCGCCCTGCGGGGACCACGCGATGGCGACCGCCCGGGCCAGCGCATCGGGCTCGCGGGTGTTCCAGGCGTCGAAGTAGCGGGCGACGGCGATCTCGTAGCGGTCGGTGGTCACGGGCACGGACGCGGACATGGGCGATCAGCCTCCAACGAGGTCGGCACTGGTGGGAACCCGGATCCCGCTCGCGGTGACCCGGTACCGCAACGATGCCCGCCGACGGCGGAAAGCTCGATTACTCCCGAGGTAATGCCCGGTCACGCACGTGGTTGACGTGTGCCCGCCGCGTTTCGGCCAACACCGGCTGTGAATATGCCAGGAGACTGGCCGGAAAGTCATGGTGACAGTGTTTCAGTAGTGAACATACTCAACTACGAGGGTGCCTCACATGGGGCGACGGCTCCCTTACGCACCGCTCACGAGCCGCAGGGAAAGCGAGGTCCGCCGACAGGCGAACACGGCAACACGGGGGAGGTCACGTGCACGACGAGTTCCTTTGCCATGTCACCGCATACGGCGTCTGCGGCGGTCGGCGCATCGGTGTACCCCTGGGAACCTACCGGGCACCCACCCTGGCCCTCGCGCTGTGGTGGTTACGTGACCGGGCCTCCTGGATGGCCGAGCGATTAGACCCGCGACCGGATGCCGCGCACTTGCCCGCGAGTGCGCTCGTCCCGGTCGCGGACAATGTGCCCGACGTGCCGGCCGTGCTGCGCGCATGGTGCGGCGACGACGATCAACAGGAGCTGGTGGCCGACGAGTTGGCGGCCGGGCGGCTGGTGCGGATCGCCGTGAGTGACGAGACCACCGAGTACGAACTGCTCGCCGAGTCGATCGACGCCCTGCGGATGCAGCGGACCGTCCCGGCGCTGGTCGTCCCCGTCGGCTGAACCCCCGGCTGCCGAAGGAACGCGTCCCGAGCGCGGACGGACGCCGTGAGCGCGGGCAGCACATACATGGGCAGATCGATAGAATCCTGGCATGGCGGAGCGGCCGGTCGCACCGACTGCGCCCGTACTGGTCCTGGAGACCGAGTCGGGCTCCACCGTGATGACCCCCGGCCGTGACTACCGCGTCGGACGCGACCCGCTCAGCGACATCGTCATCGACGACGCCCGTGTCTCCTGGCACCACGCGGTACTGCGGCCCGGCGCCGACCACTGGACCCTCGCGGACGAGAACAGCACCAACGGCACCTACACCGAAGGCCACCGCATCCGCGAATGGGACGTGGGACCCGGCACCGTCATCCGCTTCGGCAACCCGTCCGACGGCCCCCGCGCGGTGCTGCTGGACCGCCCGGGCCCGCCCGCCGCCCCGGAGCGCCCCTCGGCGATCTCCATGCCCGGCCTCACCGGTACCTTCCGCCGGCCCACCTCCGTCCGGCCCCTGCCCACCCGCGCCGTCCGCATCGGCCGCGCCGCCGACAACGACCTGGTCATCGACGACCTGGTCGTCTCCCGCCACCACGCCGAACTGCACGCCCTGCCCGACGGGACCTACGAGATCGCCGACCTGGGCAGCCACAACCGCACCTACCTCAACGGCAGTCCGGTCACCACCGCCCCGATCGGCCCCGGCGACATCGTCGGCATCGGCCACTCCGCGTTCTGCCTGGTCGGGGACCAGCTGCAGGAGTACGTCGACACCGGCGAGATCTCCCTGGAGGTGCAGGACCTCGCGGTCGCCGTCGATCACGGCCGCAAGACCCTCCTCGACCATGTCTCCTTCCCGGTGGGGGAGAAGTGCCTGCTCGCCGTCGTCGGCCCGAGCGGCGCCGGGAAGTCCACGCTTCTCAACGCCCTCACCGGCCAGCGCCCCGCCGACCACGGCACCGTGCTCTACGACGGCCGCGACCTCTACCACGACTACGCCGAGCTGCGCCAGCGCATCGGCCTGGTCCCGCAGGACGACATCCTGCACGCACAACTCACCGTCCGCAGCGCCCTGTCCTACGCCGCCGAGCTGCGCTTCCCCCAGGACACCGCGAAGGCCGAGCGCCGGGCCCGGGTCGACGAGGTCATCCACGAACTGGGCCTGGAGCAGCGCGCCGGGCAGCCCGTGCACAGCCTCTCCGGCGGGCAGCGCAAGCGCGTGAGCGTCGCCCTGGAACTGCTGACCAAGCCGTCGCTGCTGTTCCTCGACGAGCCGACCTCCGGGCTCGACCCCGGCATGGACCGCTCGGTGATGAACATGCTGCGCGGCCTGGCCGACGACGGCCGCACCGTCATCGTCGTCACCCACAGCGTGCTCAGCCTCGACATCTGCGACCGGCTCCTCGTGCTCGCCCCCGGCGGACGCATCGCCTACTACGGCCCGCCCGAGGAGGCCCTGCTCTTCTTCGGGTTCGAGCACTGGCCGGAGGCCTTCGAGGCGTTCGAACGCGACCAGGAGCGGGACTGGGCGGGCGACTACCGCGGCTCGCTCTACCACCGGCAGTACATCTCCGACGCCACCGGGCAGCCCCGCCAGCTCCGCACCGGCCCGGTCGTGATCGCCCGGCCGCCGCGGCCGCGCAGCCGCGGCGCCCAGCTCGGCACACTGATCCGCCGCTACGCCACCGCGCTCGCCGCCGACCGCACCTTCCTCGCGATCATGATCGCCCTGCCGTTCGTGATGGGCGCGATGGCCCGCGCCCTGGCCGGCAGCAGGCTGACCCAGGAGACGGCGATGAACGCGCTGCTCATCCTGTGCGTCGGCGGCGTCCTGACGGGCGCGGCGAACGCCGTGCGCGAGCTCGTCAAGGAGCGTGTCATCTACCGGCGCGAGCGCGCGGTCGGTCTGTCCAGATCGGCGTACCTGATGTCCAAGGTGGTGGTCCTGGGGACGATCACCGTGCTCCAGGCGGTCGTACTGACCCTGGTGGCCCTGCTCGGCGTCGACCTCAACGCCCCCGGCGGCGAGGGTGTGCTGATGCCGCCGCTCGTCGAGATCACCGTCGCCGTCGCCCTGCTGGCGTTCACCGCGATGATGCTCGGCCTGGTCGTCTCCGCGCTGGTGCGCAAGGAGGAGGTGACGATGCCGCTGCTGGTGCTGCTCGCCATCGTCCAGGTGGTGTTCTGCGGAGCGCTGCTCAAACTCGACGGAGTGCCCGGCCTGGAGCAGCTGTCCTGGGTCGTGCCCTCCCGATGGGCGTTCGGCGCGATGGCCGGCACCCTGGAGCTGTCCCGGCTCGTCCCCGGCGACCTGACCGGCGATCCGCTGTTCGAGCACTCGGCCGGCGTGTGGCTGCTCAACGTGTCCATGCTCGTCGCGCTCTCCGCGGTCTTCGGCTACGTCGTCTCCCGGCTGCTGCGCCGCCGCGAACCCGTCGTCATGCGGAAGTAGGCGAGAGCCCATGGCGTCCCCCGGCTTCCGGCCCACCCACGTCGTCCCCCAGCACGGCATGCCCGCCTGGGAAACACCCGACCCCGCCCGGCCCACCGTGCCCCTCGACGCGTTCCTGCCGGTCCAGCTCGTCGAGCGGCAGGGCGACTGGGGGCACATCCTGTGCGCCAACGGCTGGTCGGCCTGGGTCGACGGCCGCCACCTGGTCGCCGTACCGCAGGACCCGCCCACCGCCGACGACGGCGCGCTCACGAGTGCCGCCGACCCGCGCCCACTGCTCACCCGCGTCGAGCGGGTGCTGGCCGGCTACCGGTCGGCGGTCGAGGACCTCGCGGCCGGCGGCCTGGACGGCGAGTCCTTCCGTGTCCGCACGTCGGGGCTGCGCATCGGGGTCGTCGTCGACGGTGAGTCGATGTGGCTCTACGACGCCGAGCACGGCCGGTGGGCGTACGCGGACGGCACCCGGCTGAGCACGTACGCCACGGACGACGGCCCCCGCGCCGCCACCGACCCCGGCCACGCCCCGACCCAGGTCGTGACACCCGATGGTCCGTGACACGAGCCTCTTCTCCGGCCGTCCCTCGGAGCTGATCGGCCGGGAGATCGCGGGCTACCGCATCGAGCGCGAGATCGGCCGCGGCGGCATGGCCGTCGTCTACCGCGCCCGCGACCTCCGCCTGGACCGCACCGTCGCCCTGAAGCTCCTCGCCCCCGAACTCTCCCGCAACGACACCTTCCGGAACCGCTTCACCCACGAGTCCCGGGCCGCCGCCGCGATCGACCATCCGCACATCGTGCCCGTCTTCGAGGCGGGCGAGACGGACGGCGTCCTGTACATCGCCATGCGCTACGTCTCCGGCAGCGACCTGCGCCATCTCCTCGACCGCCAGGGCCCCTTGCAGCCCCCGACGGCCCTGCGCATCGCCGCCCAGGTCGCCTCCGCCCTCGACGCGGCGCACGATCACGGCCTGGTCCACCGGGACGTGAAGCCCGGCAACATCCTCGTCGCGCGCGGCACCGACAGCGATCACCCCGAGCACGTGTACCTCACCGACTTCGGTCTGACGAAGAAGTCGCTGTCCCTGACCGGCTTCACGACCGTCGGACAGTTCGTCGGCACCCTCGACTACGTCGCCCCTGAGCAGATCTCGGGCAAGCCGGTCGACGCACGCTGCGACGTCTACGGGTTCGCCTGCGTGGTGTACGAGTGCCTGGCGGGCCACCCGCCGCTGCGCCGCGACAGTGACATGGCCCTGCTGTGGGCCCACCAGTACGACGAGCCACCGCCCCTGACCGAGGCACGCCCGGACCTCGCCGCGGCCGTGGACGCCGTGTTCGCCAGGGCGCTGGCCAAGAGCCCCGACGACCGGCAGGGCTCCTGCCTCGCGTTCGTCGCCGACCTGCGCGCCGCGGTCGCGGGCGGTGCGGCACAGGGGCACGCGCCGACGGAGGTGGACCTGAGGGTCGTGGAGCGGGCGAAGGAGTCCGCGAAGGGCGAGCCGAAACCGCCGCCCCGCTGGGCCGGGCCGGTCTTCCGGCGGTGACCGGGGCCGGTGCGGCAGCTCACCCTTGCGCGCGCGTCGGCACCTCGCCCCGGTGCCGCACCCGCTTCGCCAGCAGCCCGCCGAGGAATCCGCTGACCAGCCCCCACAGCAGTGCCAGGCCGATGGCGCCCCACACCTCGGGCCGCAGGAACAGCTCGCCGCCCAGATCCCCGCCGAGGTCACCGATGCCCAGCACCGACAGGCCGTAGTGGGCGGACGTCCGGCCGACGAGGCAGATCATCAGTACCGTCAGCGCCAGCGCGACCGCCATGTGCACGGCGTGCTGCCAGGCGCGCATCCGGGCCGGTGAACGTCTCGCCATCACGAAGGCGGCCGTCAGCAGCAGGACCGCGTCGACCACGACCAGCCACCACACCCTGCCGTCGTGCTCGGCGAGCGTGCCCAGATTGAGCTCGGCCGCCTCCCGGCCGCGCAGCACCTCGTCGAGGACATGCGGCATGGGCAGCCCGAACGGCCCGTCCACCCGCCCGTTCCAGGTCGCGCCGAGCCCGATCGTCAGGGCGAGCCACACCACGTTCGGCAGTCCGAGCAGCATCACCGCGAACGTCTCGGCCGCGTGCCCGCGCGTCGCCGCCACGACCAGGCCGATGACGACACCCAGCACCACAAAGGCGAGCAGCAGCGCCACCATGGCGTAGGCGGCCGGCCGTACCGACTCCTGGAAGCGCAGCAGCCGGCCCGGAAGCGGAGCCCCGCGCGAGACCAGCAGGGCCAGCACCAGCACGCCCGCCAGCCACAGCAGGCCGAAGAACAAGGTCGCCGGGACGTGAGTGGTGAAGCCGACCTCGGGCGAGATGCCGAACAGGTCGCCGAGGTCGCCGAGCGCGTCCTCCCCGAGGTCCCGCAGGGAGAGGGTGAACGTCTGGCTGGCGGCGAGGGACAGCGCCAGGAGCGCGACGAGCCACAGTACGGCGATCCTGGCGGCCCAGCCGGCCAGCTCCCCGGCGCCGGCGACCGCCCGGTGCCGCAGCGGACGCAGGAAACCGGCGGCCAGGACGAGCGCACCGGTGAGCGTGACGGACAGCGGGATCACGGTCAGACCGGCGTCGGACTCGGCCAGTCCCCCGGCGTTCCCCGAGAGCTCGATCGTGCCGCCGACCGCCGTGACGACGGTCGCCGCGACGACACGGGGGAAGGCGTTGTCCGGGAGGTCCGCGGCCCCGGCCGCCCACAGCCCGAGCGAGGCGACCACCCCCATCGCCACCAGCCCGGCCAGTACCGCGAGGAGGGCATGCACCCAGCCATGGGCGGCCACGGCCGGACGGGAGGGGGTCAGCGCGCTCACCCTGCCCACGCTAAGCAGCGCCTCACCGCCCCGCCCGCCGGGAGGTCCGTCCGCGTCGGCTTGCGGGCGGCGCGGCACCGGAGCACAGAATGGGTGCAACGCAGGGAAGCGACAAAAGAGACAGACACCAGAGACAAAGAGACAGACACCAGAGACAAAGAGACAGACACCAGAGACAAGGGTGCGCGGCGAAAGCGCCATCCAGCACGCTGGGAAGAAGGCTTCGTGAGCGTCGAACCTCCGTCGTCCGGCCGCCCCACAGGACCGCCCTCGGGCCCCCTGTCCGGCCCCTCCCAGCCACCCTCCGGCCCGCCCTCGCAGCCCCCGTCCGCCGGCGGCACCGGAGCGCCCGGCCCCGGACCGCGCCGCCCCTGGTGGCGGTCCGTGCCCCGCGTCGCGGCGATCGCCGTCGTGGTCGTGGCCGCAGTGATTCTCGCCGTCGTCCTCTCCCGCGGTGACGGGGGCGGCGGCGGCAACGGCACGACCGCCGACGGGGAGGTCTTCCTCCAGGCCGCCGGCAAGACGGGACCCGACCCGTTCACCGAGTCCACCGCCACGGACAGCTCCGCCCCGCCCGCCACCCCGACCGCGGCCACCGAGTCGGCACCGTCGAACGCGGTACGCGGGGTCGACGGCGGCGCGCCCGGCCTGTACGGCGGCAGCCGCAACGCCGCCGCATGCGACGTCGAGAAGCAGATCGAGTACCTTCAGGCGGCTCCGGAGAAGAACAGGGCGTTCGCGTCGGTCGCCCGTGTCGACCCCTCCGACGTCCCCGCCCATCTGCGCTCGCTCACGCCGGTCCAGTTGCGCATGGACACCCGTGTCACCAACCACGGCTACCGCGACGGCGCCGCCGACGGCTACCAGGCCGTCCTCCAGAGCGGCACGGCGGTCATGGTCGACGACCGCGGGGTGCCCCGGGTGCGCTGCGCCTGCGGCAACCCGCTGACCCCGCCGGTCGCCCAGCAGGGCACACTCAAGCGGACGGGAGACTCCTGGCCGTCGTACCGTTCCTCGAACGTCGTCGTGGTCGTGCCCTCGACGACGATCGTCGACGTGTTCGTCATCTTCGACGACGAGCGCGACGAGTGGGTCGCCCGCGAGCGCGGCGATGACGGTGACAAGGACAGGAAGACCGACCGGCCGGTGAAGCCCTCCCCGTCGGTGAGCGTCTCGACGCCGGCGTCGCCGAGTTCCCCGTCCAGCCCGCCGACATCAACCCCGGAATCGTCCACTCCGGAAACCTCGACCTCCGAACCTCCGACCACCGAGCCCGAGCCGTCGGAGACCTCCGTCCCGCCGCCGGACGAGGACACGACCACGACGTCCCGGTCGGCGCCCATGGAGGACACATCGCAGTCGCCGCCGCTGTGACGTACGGCGCGACCTGCACGGGGACTGCGCGGCGCCGCGCTGGGTAACAGGACTGGTGCAGCAGCGTCCGGCCGGGGCCGGCTTCCGAGAGAGAAACGCATGATCGAGCACGTGGACGGGGCAGTGATTCCGACTGGTTTCGACGTGCCCGTGGAACCGCTTCGGCGGGCGGCGCACTACAGCGGCGAACAGGGATGCATCGCCGAGGCGCGGTCCTTCGCGGCGCTGTTCCTCGGGCGACTCAGGACCGAGTGGTGCGCCACGATCGGGCAGCCGGCCGAGGACAAGGTGCTGTTGGTGGTCAGCGAGCTGGTCACCAACGCCGACCGGCACAGCAACGGCCCGTACATCCTGGATCTGGAGGGCACCGACGACGCGGTGACGGTCTGCGTGTACGACAGCAGTGCCGCGCTGCCCCGCCGCTACCCCAGGGATCCGCAGCGGGTCGGCCGGCACGGACTGGAGATCGTCCACGCGCTTGCCGCCGAGGTCGCCGTGGAACGGGTGCCGGTCGGCAAGCGGGTTCGAGCGGTACTGCGGCTGGCCGACGAGTGACGCCGGGCCGGGAGTTCCGTGCCGGTGCGTAGCGCCGGTTTCCCCCAGGGCGGAACGCCGGCCCCTTCCCCTGCCGCCGCACCCTCATAGGCTGGGAAGGTGAGCAAACAAGCGCCGAACGAAGCCCGCGTCATTCCCCTGCGCCCGCCCGCCGCCCGCCCGGGAACGACCCGCCCCGCGTCCGAACGCCCTGCCACCCCGGCATCCGCGCCCGCCGCCACACCGCCCGCCCCGGCACCCAGGGAACCCCTCTGGCGCGACCTCGTCGGCGACGTCCTGCGCCGTGAGCGCCTCGCCCAGGAGCGCACCTTGAAGGACGTGGCCGACGCGGCCCGGATCTCCATGCCGTATCTCTCGGAGGTGGAGCGCGGCCGCAAGGAGGCCTCCTCGGAGGTCCTCGCGGCCGCCGCCCACGCCCTGGGACTCGGCCTCGCCGACCTGCTGTCGCAGGCGCAGGGCGAGCTCGTCCGGCTCACCGGCCACCGGGCCCCCACCGGCAGCCGGACCAGGGCCGGTTCACGCCACGACGGGATGTGCCTCGCGGCGTGAGGTCGCGCCGGCGCCTCAGACCCCCACCAGGCGCCGGCTCAGCACCTCGTCGGCCAGGCCGTATGCCACGGCCTCCTCGGCGGTGAACACCTTGTCGCGGTCCATGTCCGCGCGCAGCGTCGTGATGTCGTGGTGGGTGTGCCGGGCCAGCACCTCCTCGACCTGCGAGCGGATCCGGACCATCTCCTTGGCCTGGAGGGCCAGATCGGACACCACCCCACGGCTGCCGCCGGAGGCGGGCTGACCGAGCAGCACCCGCGCGTGCTCCAGCACGAACCGCCGCCCCGGGTCCCCGCCGGCCAGCAGCACGGCCGCCGTGGACGCCGCCTGCCCCACGCAGAACGTCGAGATCGGTGCCTGCACGAACGTCATCGTGTCGTAGATCGCCATGAGCGAAGTGAACGAGCCGCCGGGGGAGTTGAGGTAGATCGCGATCTCGCTCTCCGGAGCCGAAGACTCCAGATGCAGGAGTTGCGCGATGACGACGTTGGCCACGCCGTCGTCGATCTCCGTGCCCAGGAAGATGATCCGCTCCGACAGCAGCCGGCTGAACACGTCGGAGGACCGCTCGCCGTGCGCGGTCCGCTCGACGACGTACGGAATCGTGTAGTTCCCCATGTCACAGCCCCATCCGTCGCTTTGAGGCGGCCGGGCGGACATCCGCGAGGTACTCCACGACCTGGTCCACCATGCCGTACTCCCTGGCCTCCTCGGCCGTGAACCAGCGGTCGCGGTCACCGTCCCGGGAGATGCTCTCCGGGGTCTGGCCGGTGTGCTCGGCGGTGATCCGCTCGATGGTCCTCTTGGTGAACTCCAGGTTCTCCGCCTGGATCTCGATGTCCGCGGTGGTGCCGCCGATGCCCGCCGACGGCTGGTGCATCATGATCCGCGCGTTCGGCAGCGCGAACCGCTTGCCCGCGCTGCCCACGCTCAGCAGGAACTGGCCCATGCTGGCCGCGAAGCCCATCGCGAGCGTCGCGACGTCGTTCGGGATCAGCCGCATCGTGTCGTAGATGGCCAGGCCGGCGTGCACCGAGCCGCCCGGGCTGTTGATGTACAGGCTGATGTCGGTGCGCGGGTCCTCCGCGGACAGGATCAGCAGTTGCGCGCAGACCCGGTTCGCGGAGACCTCGTCGACCTGGGTGCCCAGCAGGACGATGCGCTGGCCCAGGAGCTGGGCGGCCAACTGGTCGTCGAAGCGGGTGGGCGCGGTGTCGCCCTCCTCGGCCCGCGGCGCGAGCGTCGTGAGTGGAGTCATCGGTTCTCCTCGTGGTGGCGGGGATGCCTTCGACTCCACTCTTGACCTCGAACGATGCCGGAATGCGGATTCTCTGCCCGCGGCAGATTCGCTACCGGCAGAGCGGGCGTCAGCCCTTCTCGCGCATCTGCCGGAAGAACGCCCGTACGTCCCCGACGAGCAGATCCGGTTCCTCCATCGCCGCGAAGTGCCCGCCCCGGTCGAACTCCGTCCAGCGCACGATGTTCTCCGTCCGCTCCGCCTTGTGCCGCAGGGGGATCTGCGGGTCGCCGGGGAAGCACGCCACCGCGGTCGGGGCGGTCGAGGGTTCGTGCTGTGCGGCCACCCGGTCACCCTTGGCATGGGCGCGCTCGTAGTACACCCGCGCGGACGAACCCGCCGTGCCCGTCAGCCAGTACAGCATCACGTTGGTGAGCATCAGGTCCCGGTCGACGGCCTCCTCCGGCAACTGCTCCGAGTCGGTCCACTCCTGGAACTTCTCGACGATCCAGGCGAGTTGGCCGACCGGCGAGTCCGTGAGCGCGTACGACAGGGTCTGCGGCCGGGTGGACTGCATGTGGAAGTAGCCCGTCCCGTCCCGGAACCACTTGGCCCACCGGCGCCACGAGGTGAGCGTCCGCTCCCGTTCCTCGGGGCGCAGCGCCGCCAGCTTCTCGGCAGTCGGTTCGGTGGCCGCCTGCGCGCCGGGCAGGAGATTGAGGTGGATGCCGATGGCCCGGTCGGGGTGGACGCGGCCCAGTTCGCGGGAGATGGCCGCACCCCAGTCGCCGCCCTGGGCGCCGAACCGCTCGTAGCCGAGGCGTGTCATCAGCTCGACCCATGCGTCGGCGATCCGGCGGGCCTCCCAGCCGGGCTCCCGGGTGGGGCCGGAGAACCCGAACCCGGGAATGCTCGGCAGGACCACGTGGAAGGCGTCGGCGGGATCGCCGCCGTGCGCGGCCGGGTCCGTCAACGGACCGACGATGTCGGTGAATTCCACGAACGAACCCGGCCAGCCGTGCGTGACGATCAGCGGGGTGGCGTCGGGTTCGGGCGAGCGGATGTGCGCGAAGTGCACATGCGCGCCGTCGATCTCGGTCGTGAACTGCGGCCACGCGTTCAGCCGCGCCTCCGCCGCCCGCCAGTCGTATTCGTGCCGCCAGTGGCGCACCAGCTCGCGCAGGTACTCCGACGGCACCCCGTAGGCCCATCCGACCCCGGGCAGCTCGTCGGGCCACCGGGCGCGGTCGAGGCGGTCGTGCAGGTCGTCCAGGTCACTCTGCGGAATGTCGATGCGGAACGGGTGGATGCCGTTGGCGGCGGACTCAGGCGTCATGACGGCGATGCTAGTTCCGAACGGTGTAACGGCCACGTGGATTAGCCGGCCGCGCGACCGATGAGTTCCGGGGCGAGGATCGGTCGGTACAGGTGACAGCGTTCCGCACGCCCAGGAGGTACCCATGGCAACCGACGGATTCACGACGTGTCTCTGGTACGACGGCCAGGCCGAGGAGGCCGCCAACTTCTACGTCTCCGTGTTCAAGAACTCCGCCATCGGCAAGATCGCGCGCTACCCCGAGGGCTCGTTCCAGCCGGCCGGCTCCGTCATGACCGTCGAGTTCACGGCCAACGGCCACAGGTTCCTCGCGCTCAACGGCGGCCCCCAGTTCAAGTTCACCGAGGCGACCTCGTTCATGATCTTCTGCGAGAACCAGGAGGAGATCGACTACTACTGGGCCAAGCTCACCGAGGGCGGCGGCGAGCCCGGCCCCTGCGGCTGGCTCAAGGACCGGTTCGGGCTGTCCTGGCAGGTCGTACCGGACAGTCTCGACGCCATGGTCACCGACCCGGACCCGGCGAAGGCGGCCCGCGTGACCAAGGCCTTCATGGAGATGAGCAAGTTCGACATCGCCGCTCTGGAGAAGGCCTACGTCGGGTAGGGAACGGGCCCCGCAATCAACCGGTTGCGTGCGTGCCGATCACCCGGGTGATCTCCCGGGCGATCCGCAGGATCCCGGGCGAGCGGGCCGGGCACGGCTTCGGCTTGGAGGTCGTGGGCGCCAGACAGAAGTGCAGATAGTCGTCGTCGCGGTGCAGGGCGGTCCGGTCGCGGTCCGGCTGGGTGCAGTACTCGCCGTGCTCGCGCTCGTATGCCGTGCACGGCAGGTACTGGACCCAGGAGTAACGGGCCCCCGCCGCGCTCAGCGCCTTGCCCGCGTCGGCGAGCAGGCCGCCCGAGGCGCCGGCCCGCACCTCGTACAGGGCGTTGACGCGCCGGACCCGGTCGGGAGTGATCGGGTCCGGGCCCTGCAGCACCCAGACGATCCGTGTCTCACCGGCCGCGGCGATCTGGTCGGTGAGCCGCTTCAGGTCGGCCTCGTACCGCTTGAAGTACTTCTCGGGAGAGGCGTCATGGGTGATCCCGTCCATGCACGGTGTGTAGCCCCACGCGTTCCCCCAGAACTGCAGCACCACGAAGTCCGGCCGCAACCTGCGCACCAGGGCGGCCGCCTTGTCCGCGACCGGCACGAGGGACCGCTCGCCGGTGCCCTCCAGGTAGTCGCACAGGGTCGTCCCCGAATACGGGGCGCTCGTGTACGTCGCCCTCAGCTCGCGCCGCAGCTCCTGCCCGAGCACGTCCTGGGCCTCCATGGCCAGCGAGTCGCCCAGGTACAGCACGGTGGGCCCCTTCGCGGGGGCCTTCTTGCCGGTGCCGGTGCCGGTGCCGGTGCTCGCGCTCGGCGAAGCCGGCGCCCGCTGCTGCGTGGTCACCGACGCCTGCGGTACGTCCGGCGGAGCCGCTGCCTCCGGCTCGGACGCCGGATCGCCGCACGCGCCGAGCAGCACGACGGCCAGCAGTAGCCCCACGATCCACGGCCTGCGCATACGGCAACTCCCGCCCCGGGCACCGAAAACGGTTCCCCAGGCAAGCACAGCCCGACGCAAGGCGGAAGACGCGCGTCGGCCATGACCCACCCATGGCCGACGCGAGCCCGACGGTCGGTCAGACGCGGTCCGCCGCGATCAGCAGGTACTGGAAACTGCCGTTGCGGTACGCGCTCAGGAACGTGTCCTCGATGCCCGTCACCAGGTGCTCGGCCTCACGGCGCAGCTCCCAGTAGGGGATGGTGGCCTCGGTGAGGTCCTCCACATGGACCGGGACGAGCCGGTTGCGGGCCATGGCGCGGAAGTACTCCGAGCGTGGGTGGATGTCGCAGATGTAGTGGGCGTTGATCAGTGACACCTCGCGGGAGGCGCGCCCGTAGGTGTCGTTGTAGCAGCCGGTGATGGTCACGTAGCGGCCGCCGCGGCGCAGCAGCCGGGCGTGCTCGGCGAACAGCAGGTCGAGCTCGACGTACATGGTCGACTCGTTGTTCCAGGAGGCCGCGTAGGCCCCGGTCTGCAGCCCGGTGTCCAGCATGTTGCGATGGTGGTAGCGCACCCGGCCGTCGATGCCCCGCTTGCGAGCCTGCGCGTTCGCGAACTCGGCCTGCTTCTGCGAGATGGTGACGCCGTCGGCGTGGCAGCCGTACCGCAGATGCGCCGTGACGCTGCCGCCGCCGCGCCCGCAGCCGGCGTCGAAGACGCGGTCGGTGGGGGAGAGGGAGCCGAGCCGGTCTGCGAGGAATTCCGCCTGGGCGTGCTCCAGCCGGTGCAGTTCGGTGGTGATGCGCTCCCGCCGCAGGTCCGGGTCCGGTTCGTCGAGCACGGAGCGGTCGGCGGCTCCGATGCCGTAGTGATGGTGGTAGAGATCGTCGAGCTTTCCGAGTTCGAGGTTGACCGGGTTCTCCTCGGCGTTCCAGTAGTCCGCGACGCGGGTCTGGTACGTGGACTGGGTTGGCACCGATGCTGCCTTGGTGCCGGCGTCGGGGGCGATGGTCAACGGTGACTCCTCGTGCTGGTGCTTGTGACGCTCTGTCATTCGATGGCGCTTTACCAGTAGTTGGGCAGGTGGTAGCGGTGGGTGTTGGTGGAGTGCCACTCGTGGTTGCCGGCCACCCAGTCGGACAGGCCCCGGGCGTACCGCTCGACCAGCGGTGAAGTGGCGGACAGCAGGGCCGACTCCTCGTCGAAGGCCTCCATGATCCGGTTGTGGATCTCGACGGCCTTGAGGTAGGCGGCCTTCAGACCGCAGTGCTCGTTCGCGGCGATGACCTGCGGCAGGTTCAGATGGGTGGGGTCGCTCGCCAGCTCCTTGGTGAAGGAGTACAGGTCGTTGACGATCGTGGTGGCGTTGCAGGCCAGCGCCGTGATCCGCTGGATCTCGGGGCGGGCGTACACCACCTCGGGCAGTTCGTAGCCGTCGACGGCGTCCACGATCGACAGACAGGGGCGGAAGTTGTTGAACTGCCGCATCACCAGGTACTCCCAGACCTGCGGGACGTACCGGGTCTCCGCCCAGGCCGCCTCGGCGAGATAGCCCAGGTGCAGCCGGGCGATGTCGTGGACGAAGCGGTCGGTCTGGCTCGGGGTGGCGAAGGCCGCGTAGTCCTTCAGGGCGAAGTGGTACGAGCGCAGCGGACCGTCGGCCCGCACGCCGTGCCGCCACTCCTCCTCCAGCTCGGGAATGCCGTGGTACGGGTCGAGCGCCGACTGGGCCATGATCAGCCGGCCCCCGAGTCCCCGGCGCGCGCCGCCCCGGCCCTCGTCCTCCTCGCAGTAGCAGGAGTCGACGACGTTCTCGGCGAGCAGCAACTCGCCCGCGGCCGTCAGACGTTCCAGATCGAGTGCCTCCGGATGCTGGAGCACCACGGCCCGCCCGAACTGGAACCCCGAGAAGTCGCCCTTCCATGCCTCGGGGAACAGATCGAGATGCCGGGCCCACTCCTCCAGCCTGCGGTCGACCTCCGCGGCCTTCACAGGGTCGGCGGGCGCCACCTGCCGGTACCGGAGCCCGGGGATCGCCCCGGTGCGCCGCTGGGTGCGGAACGAGCTCGCGATGTTCGGCGGCCCCGGCAGTGCGAAGTCGGAGGTGGGGGAGGGCGTGCTCATCGGGTGCTCCACGCGGTCACTCGGCCGTCCGGCCGATCTGGGCGTTCTCCAGGATCCCGACCGCGTCGGGGACGAGGATCGCCATCGAGTAGTAGGCGGTGACGAGGTAGCGCATGATCGAGTTGGCGTCGATGCCCATGAACCGCACGTTCAGGCCCGGCTGGTACTCCTCCGGGATGCCCGTCTGATAGAGGCCGATGGCGCCCTGGTCGCCCTCCCCGGTGCGCAGCGCGATGATGCTGCTGGTGTGCTGCGGGCTGATCGGGATCTTGTTGCACGGGAAGATCGGCACACCGCGCCAGGCGGGGACCTCGTGCCCGTCGACGTTCGCCGTGCCCGGCACCAGACCACGCCGGTTGCACTGCCGGAAGAAGGCCGAGATCGCCTTCGGGTGGGCGATGAACAGCTTGGTCTTGCGGCGCATCGACAGCAGTTCGTCCATGTCGTCGGGGGTCGGCGGCCCCGTGAAGGTGCTGACGCGCTGCCCGTGGTCGGCGTTGGCCAGCAGCCCGAACTCCCGGTTGTTGACCAGTTCCCATTCCTGCCGTTCGCGGATCTCCTCGATGGTGAGGCGCAGTTGCTGCTCGGTCTGGTTCATCGGGTCGTTGAAGAGGTCGGCCACCCGGGTGTGCACGCGCAGCACGGTCTGGGTGAGGGACAACTCGTACTCACGCGGGGCGAGTTCGTAGTCGACGAAGCCACCGTCGATCGTCGGCTCGCCGATGTGGCCGGCCTGCACCGGAACGTGGGCCTCGCCCTTGCGGTTCATGGGCAGCTGCTGGCGTTCGCCGTACGCCTCCAGGTGCGCCGCGAGGGACGGCACCCGGTCGACGATCTCCGCGACCACGGACCAGGGGAGTGCCAGCAGTACGCCCGCCGTCTCCGCGCGCACCGAGCTCCGCCACAGCGGCTCGGACTGGCCGATGGCCTCGTCGCCGAGCTGGTCGCCGTCGGTGACGACCCCGAGGATCTCCTCCTCGCCGTACTTGCCCTCGGTGAAGCGGGTGAAGCGGCCGTGCACGACGAGGTAGGCCTCGGTGACCGACTGCCCGGCCGCGACGAGCACCTGGCCGGCCCGGACCTCGCGCACCCGGAAACGGCTCGCGATCTCCTTGAGGACATCGATGTCGGAGTAGCCGCGCAGGGTGGGCAGTTCGGTGAGCGTCTGCGGGATGACCTTGATGTCGTCGGCGCCGTTCTGCTCGAACTGCACCCGGCCACGGCCCACGCGCAGCTGGAGGCGCCGGTTGACCCGGTAGGTACCGCCCTTGACGTCCACCCACGGCAGCATCTTCAGCAGCCATCGCGAGGAGATGGCCTGCATCTGCGGTTCGGACTTGGTGGTCGTGGTGAGCTGGCGCGCCGCATGGGTGCTGAGACTGGTGAGTTGTCCGTCGGCGGAGGGGGCCGAGTCGTCGGTGGCGGGTCCGGTGGCGCTGTCGGGTACGGACACGTATCTCCCTAGAGGGTGATCGGGCGTGAGCGAAGTGGTCGGTGACGACGGCAACCGCCGACGCGTGATGAGGGCTGCCCAGTGGCACTGGTGAGCCGCACGCGTCGCAGGGACAAGCCAAACAGCGCAGGTGGTGGGGTCGGTACGGCGTGAAGGGGGCGGTTTGATCACCTGGGTGGTGCAAACTCTCCCTGGAAGCAGAGGGCACACGCGCCGGTGCCTGCACGCCGGTCGCGTTCGCCGCGACGTGCGGGCGCGAGGGGCGCGCGACCCGCGAGCTCTCGCTTCGTGTCCCGCCCGGCGCGCGGGCCGCACGAGGCTCAGGAGACGTCGTTCACCAGTACGGCCGCCCCGTCGAAGCGCCCGGCCTTGAGATCACGCAGCGCCTCGTCCGCACGGGAGAGCGGATACGTGTGCGTCGTGGCGCGCACGGAGTGCTCGGCGGCGAGCGCCAGGAACGCACGGCCGTCCGCGCGCGTGTTGGAGGTGACGCTGCGCAGCTGCTTCTCGTAGAACAGCTCGGTCTCGTAGTGCAGCGCCGGGACGTCGGAGAGGTGGATGCCCGCGACGGCCAGCGTGCCGCCCCGGTCGAGGGCGCGCAGCGCGACCGGGACCAGCTCGCCGACCGGCGCGAACAGGATCGCGCTGTCCAACGGCTCCGGCGGCATCTCCTGCGCGTCGCCCGCCGATGCGGCGCCCAGATCGAGCGCCAGCTGCCGCGCGGCCGCCCCGCGCGTGAGGACGTGCACGGTGGCGCCCTCGGCCATCGCCACCTGCGCGCACAGATGGGCGCTGCCCCCGAAGCCGTACAGCCCGAGCCGCCCGCCCGGAGGCAGCGCGGCCCGTCGCAGGGCGCGATACCCGATGATCCCGGCGCACAGCAGCGGCGCGCACCCCACGTCGTCCAGGCCGGCGGGCAGCCGGTACGCGAACGCGGCCGGCACGGTCGTGTACTCGGCGTATCCCCCGTCCGCGTCCCAGCCGGTGTACGCCGAGGCCGGGCACAGGTTCTCGGCGCCCCGCGCGCAGTAGCCGCACGAACCGTCGGTCCGCCGCAGCCAGGCCACCCCCACCCGCTCCCCGATACCGAAACCGCTCACGGCCGCCCCGAAGCCCGCGACCACCCCGACGACCTCGTGCCCCGGCGTCACACCCGGCCGGTGCACCTCCAGATCACCCTCGGCGACATGCAGATCCGTACGGCACACCCCGCATGCCCGCACGCGCACGAGCAGCTCGTCGTCCCCCGGCACCGGCACCGGCTTCTCGACCGGCCGCAGGGACCCCGACTCGACCGGGCCCGGCTCGACCACGGACCACGCGCGCATCGTCCCGTCCGTCATACCGTGTCCCGTTCGCCGACCGGCTGCCGTCCACCCCAGTCTGGAGCGGAAGCGGCCATTCGGCGCGCGGCAGGAGGACCGGGTGACTAGCGTAAGAATCCGGACAACTCAGCGATCCGGGAGAGGGCCGCAACCATGGCCGTGAAACCTGAAGGAACCCCGATCTGGGCCGACGCGATGTTCAGTGACGTCGAGGGAGCGAAGAGCTTCTACGGCGACGTCCTGGGCTGGACGTTCGGCGAGGAGTCGACGGAGTTCGGCAACTACACCCAGGCCTACGCGAACGGCAAGGCGGCCGCCGCGGTGGTGCCGCCGATGCCCGGCCAGGAGGGCCAGTCGCAGTGGTGCCTCTACTTCGCCTCCTCCGACGCGGGCGCGAGCGCCGCCAAGATCCGCGAGAACGGCGGCGAGATCCTGATGGAGCCGATGGCGGTCGGCGAGTTCGGCAGCATGTGCCTGGCCCGGGACCCCGGCGGTGTCGTCTTCGGTATCTGGCAGCCCGGCACCCACAAGGGCTTCGAGACGGAGATGGACCAGCACGGCGCCTTCTGCTGGTCGGAGATCTTCACCCGCGAGCCGGAGAAGTCCGACGCCTTCTTCCCCGCCGTCTTCGGCTACGGGCAGCAGCAGATGGAGGACGGCGAGATGGACTTCCGGCTCTACACCCTTGGCGAGGACATGGCCCTGGGCCGGATGAAGATGACGGACGACTTCCCACCCGACATCCCGCCGTGGATCAACGTCTACTTCAACGTCCCCGACTGCGACGACGCCGTCGCCAAGGCCACCAAGCTCGGCGGTGTGCTGCGCTTCGGCCCGATGACCAGCCCGTTCGGCCGGTTCGCGGCGCTGAGCGACCCGCAGGGCGCGAACTTCTCGGTGATCGACACCGGCACGACCGAGGGCGACATGCCCAAGCTCAGCGACGTCTCCTGACCGACTCCGCGACCTGGCACCCGGCCCGCCCATGGCATGATCGGGCACATGCGTGAACGTGTAGTGGCCGCGTGCGACGGGGCTTCGAAGGGAAACCCCGGACCGGCGGGCTGGGCCTGGGTGGTCGCGGACGAGACGGAGACCCCGGCCCGCTGGGAGGCGGGACCGCTCGGCAGGGCCACCAACAACGTCGCGGAACTCACCGCCCTGGAACAGCTGCTCACCGCGACCGACCCCGGCGTACCGCTGGAGGTCCGCATGGACTCGCAGTACGCCATGAAGGCCGTCACCACCTGGCTGCCGGGCTGGAAGCGCAACGGCTGGAAGACGGCCGCCGGCAAGCCGGTCGCCAACCAGGATCTGGTCGTACGCATCGACGAACTGCTCGACGGCCGCACGGTCGAGTTCCGCTACGTTCCCGCCCACCAGGTCGACGGCGACCCGCTGAACGACTTCGCCGACCGCGCCGCAAGCCAGGCCGCGACCGTGCAGGAGGCCGCGGGCAGCGGGCTCGGCTCACCGGTGCCGCCGCCCTCCCCGGACACCCCGAAGGCCAAGTCGGCCCCGCGCCGCAAGGCTGCGGCGCCGCGGAAGAACGGCAGCTCCTCGCGCACCATCAAGGCCAAGTTCCCCGGCCGCTGCCTCTGCGGCCGCGGCTATGCGGCGGGCGAGTCCATCGCCAAGAACGCCCAGGGCTGGGGCCACCCGGAGTGCCGGACCGCCGAGGCATGACCATGAGCCCTACGGGGCTCAGGCCGCGTCGAAGGTGTAGTGCGCGGTGTGATCCAGCAGGTCGGCCGGGCGCACGTCGTTCCACGGCTTCATCGTGTCGTTGAGGTCGATCACGTTCGGCGTCCCGGCCGTCGGCAGATAGCCGGAGCCGGGGTGCCGGCGCTGCCAGTCCGCCCACAGCTTGTCGATGTAGGCGTGGTGCAGCCAGAACACCGGGTCGTTGGGCGAGGCGCCGGTCGCCATCTGTCCGCCGACCCACACATGCACCCGGTTGTGCAGATTGACGCCGCGCCAGCCCTCCAGGTGGTTGCGGAAGCCGTCCGACCCGCTGTTCCAGGGCGCCATGTCGTACGTCGGCATGGCGAGCACCGACTCCACCTCGGCCCGGGTCGGCAGCTCCCGGACGCCGGCGCCGAGCGCCCGTCGCAGAAACGTACGCCCGTCGACGCGTACGTTGATCTGCCAGTTGCCGGTCGATGCCGCGAACGGCCCGTCCATCACCTGTCCGTCGCGGCTGCGCCCCGTGCCGCCGAGGAAGTCGGGCGCCCACAGCGAGGACCGTATCGAGCGGTCGGTGCTCCAGTCCCAGTACGGCAGCGCGACCGAGGCGTCCACCTCCTGCAGCGCGCGCTCGAACTCGAGCAGGAATCTGCGGTGCCAGGGCAGGAAGGACGGCGAACGGTGTCCGGTGCGCTCGCCGTTGTCGGTGTCGCCGACGATGAAGGCGTTGTGGGTCGTGACGAACTCGTCGTAGCGGCCGCTGCGCTTCAACTCCAGGAGCGCGGAGACGAATCGCCGCTTCTCGTCGGCGGTGAGCAGGGCCTGGTTCTTGCGGACGGTCATGGTCGCTGGTGCTCCAAAGTGCGGGTGGGGCGGGTCGGTCGGGCGGCGGGTCAGCCGGTGGGTCAGCCGGTGGGGAAGGGGAGGAGTGCGGCGCCCTGCAGTTCGTCCACGGCGGCGCGGGCCGCGGCGCGCGGCGTGGGCACGGGGTCGTAGTGGCTGACGACGCTGATCCAACTGCCGTCGGCATTGCGCATCACATGCAGTTCCACCCCGTCGACCAGCACGGCGTATCCGGCGCCATGGTGCTCGTGACCGCCGCCCGCAGCCGGCCCGCCCTGTATCCGGCGGCCCTTGTAGACCTCGTCGAAGGGCGACGGGGCCGGGGCGTGGTGGTCGTGTCCGGCGGTGGGTCCAGGGGACCCGGTGGACGCGGTGGGGGTGGCGGACGCGGTCGTGACGGTGTGGGCGGTGACCGTCTGGACACCGGCCACGGTGGCGAGGGCGGCCGCGGCGGTGAGCGCACGGCGACGGCTGAGTTCCGGCATGCGGACCTCCTGAGTTCGTTCGGTTGGCGACTCCGCATGCCTATCGGGCCGGACGAGAGCGGAAGAAATCGCTCGGCAGTGGTTGGCCCCGATCCGGACAAGTAACTACATGTCGTGCAAGGTTGAATGAAGGTGATCTTGCCGCGATGGCGGGCGTGAAGCCCCGGAACGGGAAATTCCTCCCCCGGGAGATCGCATTCCGGATGGTCCTTCGTCGGCGGAGCCGGCGCGCGTGGTCCACCTCACGCACGGAAAGTGGCGCGATCCGCAATGCCGCGGGATGGGGTGTTCGTCCTGCTACTCTGCCGAGTAGATATGGCCGATTTGCGTATTTTCAAGGGGTATGTGTGAAGATCGCCTGTGCCGGTGGCGGGCCCGCCGGCCTCTACCTCTCGATCCTGCTGAAGCTGCGGGACCCGTCGCACGACATCACCGTCCACGAGCGCAATCCGGAGGGCTCCACCTACGGCTGGGGCGTCACGTACTGGCGCGGACTGCTCGTCAAGCTGTACGAGCACGACCCCGTGTCCGCGCGCGCCATCGAGGAGAGCTCGGTCCGCTGGGACGAAGGCGTCGCCCATGTCCGGGGCGTGACGACCCGTCGGCCCAGCGACTCGGGGCACGGCATCGGCCGCCACCGGCTGCTGGCGATCCTCGCCGAACGCGCCCGGGCGCTGGGTGTACGGCTGGACTACGAGCACGAGATCACGCCGGAGAACCTTCCCGCCGCCGACCTGGTCGTCGCGGGCGACGGCGTCCACAGCTCCCTGCGCACCCAGTACGCCGAGCACTTCGGTACCCAGGCCAGAGCCGGCCGCAACCGCTACCTCTGGCTCGGCACCAGCAAGGTCTTCGACGCGTTCACCTTCGCCTTCGTCGAGACCGCCCACGGCTGGATCTGGTGCTACGGGTACGGCTACGGCCAGGGCTTCGGTCCCGACGCCAGCACCTGCGTCGTCGAATGCGCCCCCGAGACCTGGACCGGCCTGGGCTTCGACACCGCCAGCGAGGCCGACGGACTGGCCCTGCTGGAGAGGCTCTTCGCCGGCGTCCTCGACGGCCACCCCCTCATCGGCCGCTCCGGCGCCGACGGCAGCGACCGGTGGCGGCCCTTCCGCACCTTCTTCAACCACACCTGGCACCACGACAACCTCGTCCTGCTCGGCGACGCCGCCCACACCACGCACTACTCCATCGGAGCCGGCACCACCCTCGCCCTGGAGGACGCCATCGCCCTCGCCGACGCCCTGCACGAGCACCCGGTCCTCGCGCAGGCGCTCGCCCACTACGAACGGGAGCGCAAGCAGGCCCTGTTGTCCATCCAGAGCGCGGCCCGCTACAGCGCCCAGTGGTACGAGGACCTGGACCGCTACCTCCAGCTGCCCCCGGACCAGATGTTCGCCCTGCTCGGCCAGCGCCACTCACCCCTGCTGCCGCATCTGCCGCCGCAGCTGTACTACAAGATCGACAGGGCGGCCGGGCAACTGGAGGCCATGCGCCGTCTCAAGCGCTGGCTCGGACCGAAGGTCGCACGCACCGTGCACGCCAGGGCTCTGGCATCCCGCACCTAGGGCCTCACCGGAACAGCCGGTCGAGGAAGGCGTTGCCGAACACGCCGTGGGGGTCGAGGCGGTCCAGGACCCCGGAAGCCTCGCCCCACACGCCCTCCCCGAACGTGCCGGGCACGACCGTGCCCAGCACCTCCCCGTCGCTCCAGGCGGCCTCCTTCGTAAAGGCCCAGCCCTTCGACCACTCGACGCGGGTCATGGCGTACTCGCCGTCGAAGGTGCGCAGCAGAAACCGCTCGATCTGGCTCAGGAAGGCCTCCGCGTACGGTGTCGTGGGCAAGGTCAGGATGTTCAGCCAGACGGCGGTGTCCCACTCGGGACGGTCGTCGCGTGGGCGGAGCGCCGACAGCAGCGGGGTCCGCGCCCCGTCCAGGCCGGCGTCCGCCGGATCGTCGAGGCCGGTCACCCGGATCTCCACCGACCCGTTGACGGGGAACTGCCCCCGGTCGGCGTACGCCGCGAGACGCTCCCGGTAGAAGGCCGTGAACTCGGCCACGACGCGCTGTACTTGCGCCCTGCCGGTGAGCACCGCGTAGCCGTTCGTGGCGATCCTCAGCGTCGTCGGCCGCAGATACAGCAGCGTGTTCTTCGACGGCCCCCAGATGTCCGCCGACAGCGTCGCCGCCAGTCCGAGCGCGGCCACGTCGTACTGCGCGTTGCCGAGCACCGGTGCCAGATACCAGGCCCCGTCCGACACGATGTGCCCCACCAGGTCCGCGACGGGGGTCGGGACGCTGTCGGAGAAGGGATAGTTGTACGGCCTCGTCACGCGCCTCGAGGCCGGCGGCCTGGTGGGGGAGACACTCCACACCTTCAGCCAGGGGAACTCGGTGAAGGCGAACCAGATCGCCTCGACCCGCCCGGACCGGTCCAGGAAGCTCGCGAGGGTGCGCCCGTCGGTGCCGGGCGCGGCGAACAGCTCGCCCGCCGGGATGTCCGTACGGCTGACGCACCGAAGGTTGGTGTTCACGCCCACGCGCAGCACGACCTCGGTGACCAGCGAGCGGCCGAGATGCGCGAGCAGGGCGGCGCAGTCCGCCTCGTCACGGCCGTACGTCCGCAGCACGTACGCACTGCTGGCCTCGTCCCAGACGACGGCCGTCAGCGACAGCACGAGATTGCTCAGCGAACCGTACGTGTGCCCGGGCAACCGCTGTTCGCCGTGCGCCGGTACGGCGGTGCCGTGCGCGTCGACGGTCAGGGCGCCGCCCAGGGTGAGGTTGCCGGGCGCGGGCGCCGCGGTGACGCCGAGGCCATTTTCCTCGAGGTAGGTGAGCAGGGCCTCCAGGGTGACGCCGGTGCCGGCGCGGACGGCCGTCGGCGACTCCAGGGACAGGCCGGTGAGATGGGAGGCGGTGTCCACGAGGAGGACCGGCGCGTCCGACGGGGTGCCCTGCGTGATCGTCAGGGGCGACCACCCGTGCGAGGCACCCCGGGCACGGACCCTCCAACCGTGCCGCCAGGCCCAGTTGACGACGGCGACCACCCGCTCGGCGCGGGCCGGTGCGCAGGCCCACAGGCCGTCGGCGGTGATCTCGCCGACCCAGTTGCGGTACGCCGAGCGGTAGAGCGCCACATCGGCCGGGAAGTCGGGCAACTCCTGTGCCGCGGCGGCCGGATCCGCCGGCAGAAGAGTCGGTACGGCCGTCAGCGCGGCTGCCGTGCGCAGGAAGCCCCTGCGGCTGAAGTCGTCGGTCACGGGCTCACGCTAGGGACCGCCTTGACAGGCACCGCTCGCCTGTCGATTTGATTCACCCGTGTGAGTGATGGATTCACAGGTAACGAGGCGGAGGGGCCTGTTCCGCGCACATGGATGACGAATGACACACTGACGCCATGGACGAGCGTGTAATCGGTAGGTCGGGTCAGCGGGCATCCGTCGTCGGTCTCGGTACCTGGCAGCTGGGCGCCGACTGGGGAGACGTCGACGACAAGGAAGCCCTGGCCGTGCTGGAGGCGGCGGTCGAGTCGGGAGTGACCTTCTTCGACACGGCCGACGTGTACGGCGACGGGCGCAGCGAGCAGACCATCGCCACGTTCCTGCGCGCCAGGCCCGAGCTGGACATCTTCGTGGCGACCAAGATGGGCCGCCGCGTCGACCAGATCCCCGAGAACTACGTCCTCGACAACTTCCGTGCCTGGAACGACCGTTCGCGGCGCAACCTCGGCGTCGACCGCCTCGACCTGGTCCAGCTGCACTGCCCGCCGACCTCCGTCTACTCGACGGACGAGGTGTTCGACGCCCTCGACACCCTGGTGGCGGAGGAGCGCATCGCCCGGTACGGCGTCAGCGTGGAGACCTGTGAGGAGGCGCTGACCGCGATCGCCCGCCCGGGTGTCACGAGCGTGCAGATCATCCTCAACCCGTTCCGCATGAAGCCCCTGCGCGAGGTGCTGCCCGCCGCGCACGAGGCCGGCGTCGGCATCATCGCCCGGGTGCCGCTGGCCTCCGGCCTGCTGTCGGGCAAGTACACCAAGGACACCGTCTTCGCCGCGAACGACCACCGCACCTACAACCGGCACGGCGAGTCCTTCGACCAGGGCGAGACCTTCTCGGGCGTCGACTACGCCACCGGCGTCGAGGCCGCCGCCGAGTTCGCCGAGCTGGCCCCGCAGGGCTATACGCCGGCCCAGCTGGCGCTGCGCTGGATCATCCAGCAGCCGGGGGTGACCACCGTGATCCCGGGCGCCCGGACGCCCGACCAGGCCCGCGCCAACGCTGCTGCGGCCGCACTGCCGGAGCTGTCCCGGGACACGCTCACCGCCATCCGGGACCTCTACGACCGGCGGATCCAGGACCAGGTGGCGGGCCGCTGGTAGACCCGGTGCGCCTGCGGCGGTGACCACCCGACTGCTCCCGGAACCACGCCGTTTGAGCGCTCGACGCTGCGGTTACTCGTAGCGCATGACTGAGCATGAAAGACGGACGGGACGGGACGAGAGCGAGGAGGAGCGTGCCGACCGGATGTGGGGCGAGCTCCTCCAAGAGGTCCGGGTGGCCCAGATGGGCGTCCAGATCCTGTTCGGCTTCCTGCTCACCGTGGTCTTCACGTCGAAGTACGACACGCTGAGCGACACGGACCAGACGATCTACATCGTGACGGTCGTGCTGGGTGCCACCGCCACCGGAGCCCTGATCGGTCCGGTGTCCCTGCACCGTCTGGTGTCGGGTAGCCGCATCAAGCCGCAGGCCGTGCAGTGGGCCTCCCGGCTGACCTTCGTCGGCCTGCTCCTGCTCCTCGCCACGACGGCGTCCTCGCTCCTGCTCATCCTGCGGGTCGCCACCCACGACGACTACGTCCCCTGGCTGGTCACGGGCGTGGTCCTCTGGTATCTGCTGTGCTGGTTCGTGCTGCCCCTGTGGGCGCGCCGCCGCCACACGGAGTGAAGCGGCGGCAGCACGCAGATGTGAGCGGCTACTGCTCCTGCGCGGGGCCCGACCGGGCCCCGCGCAGTGCGGTGATGCACGAGGCGACGGCCTGCTGGAGCTCCTCCAGCTGCTGGACCATGTCGTCCTCGACGAACTCCTGCACATCGTCGAAGGTCAGCTCCTCGAAGACCTTCGTCGCCCGCTGCAGGCTGCTGTAGAACTTCGTCCGCCGCTCCTGCACCCGCAGCTCGGGGTCGGCCTCCACGGTCTCGGCGACGAGGGACTTCATGGTGTCGTAGGCCTCGGTGGCCCACTCGCCGGTGTCCTGCTCGTCCTCCAGCTCGTCGATGAGCGACAGGTGCCGCTCGGCCTCCTGGCGCAGGTCGACGGGCGCGTCCACGGTCTGCCCGGCCGGGGTCTTGAACTGGCCGGACTCGGCGATCTGGCGGACGTAGCCGATCCGGTCGGCCGCCCGGCTCTCGGTGGCGACGGCCTTCTTGAGGTCGTCGGTGCGGACGACGTCCCGTGCCAACTCGGCCTGCAGATCGGGGTCCTCGCGGACCCGGTCGAGGAGCGCCTGGCGGGCCGCGCGGGCCGTCGAGGGGTCGGCGAGGATCGCCGCCCGCAGCGCGGTGGGGTTCTCGGCGACCTCCAGCGCCTTCGTCGGGCGGATGCCCTCGGCCTCGGCGGCCTCGGTGATGGCGGTGCCCCGCTCCGAGGTGGCGCTGTTGCGGGAGACGTAGTAGCTGAGCCACACCTCGGCGTCGGGCAGCTCCACCTCGTCGCCCGGCGTCAGCGTCTCGAAGTGCGGGACGAGACCGTCGTCGGCGGCGCGGTCCCAGGCCTTGTAGTAGCGCATGACGCGGTCGGGGGAGCACCCGGCGAGTTCGGCGAACTCCTTCGCGGAGACCTTCGGCGTCTCGCCCGCGCTCTGCCCGCCGGGCCGTACGCTGCGCGCCACCATGAGGCCGAAGGCCCATCCGCCGGTCCGCGCGTAGACGCCGAACTCACGCGCGTCCCGCGCGACGAGATCGGACAGCGGGGGCTGGGACGCGGGGGACGTCTCGGGCGGGACGAACGCCAGTGTCACGGATGACTCTCCTGTTGGGGCTGCTCGGAAGGCACCGCCGGGAAGGCTCAGGTGCCGACCGGCAGCCTATGGCACCCGCGGACGACGCTCTCGCGGTCCCCGGTGCCGCCGGGTGCGGTGCGCGTGTGCTCGCGCGCGTCAGCCGAGCGCGTCCCGCAGCGCGGGGAGCAGCGTTGTCTCCGCCCAGTCGATGTAGGGCCGTTGTTCCTCGCCGCCGATCTGGACCAGGGCGACCTCGGTGAAGCCGGCCGCGGCGAACGGACGGACGGCCTCGACGAAGGAATCCACGTCGTCGCCGCACGGGATCGCGTCGGCGACGTCGTCCGGCGTGACGAACCGGGTCGCCGCCTCGAAGGAGTCCGGGTGCGGCAGCTCCGCGTTGACCTTCCAGCCGCCGCCGAACCAGCGGAACTGGGAGTGGGCGCGCTTGATCGCGGTGTCCCGGTCGGGGTCGTAGCACACGGGCAGCTGTCCCACGCGCGGCTTCCCCGCGCCGCCGTGCCGGTCGAACGCCGCCAGCAGGTCCGCCTTGGGTTCCGTGGCGATCACCAGGTCGCCGAGCCGGCCCGCGAGTTCGCAGGACTGCTCACCGGAGACGGCGATACCGATGGGCGGTGGCTGGTCCGGCAGGTCCCACAGGCGGGCCGACTCCACGTCGAAGTGCGTGCCGCGACGGTTCACATGGCCGCCTTGGAAGAGCGCGCGGATGATCTCCACGGCCTCCTCGAACATCTCGTGCCGCACGTCCACGGACGGCCAACCACCGCCCACGACATGCTCGTTGAGGTTCTCGCCGGAACCGAGGCCCAGCCGGAACCGGCCCTCGGACAGCAGTTGCATCGTGGCCGCCTTCTGCGCGACCACCGCCGGGTGGTACCGGAACGTCGGACACGTCACGTAGGTCATCAGGGGAATCCGCGACGTGGCCTGGGCGGCCGCGCCCAGGAGACTCCACGCGTACGGGGAGTGACCCTGTGAACGCAGCCACGGAAAGTAGTGGTCCGAGGTCACAGAGAAGTCGAAGCCGGCTTCCTCGGCGCGGACCAGGTGGTCCACCAGGTCACGAGGGGAGGCCTGCTCGGTCATCATCGTGTATCCGATCTGCACCATGCGGCCCGAGTCCCCGGACAGGGGTGGTGAAAACGGGATCGACGGGACGGTCGGGACGGGGCGCGGACTCCGGGCGTGAATGCCTCTGCCATGGCCTCGGTATCGGAGAGGATGCTCGTATGAGTGTTCGCCCGTTGCCTTCGAGCACGCCCGCCGCCCAGGGCGTCGACGCCTCCGGTGTCCTCGCCTTCCTCGACGCCCTCGACGCCGCCCCCGACATCGAGCCGCACAGCCTGATGATCCTGCGCCACGACCGGCTCGTCGCCTCCGGCTGGTGGGCGCCGTACACCCCCGAACGCCCGCATCTGCTCTACTCGATCAGCAAGAGCTTCACCTCGACCGCGGCCGGGATCGCCGCCGGCGAGGGGCTCATCCGCCTCGACGACCCGGTGATCTCGTACTTCCCCGAGTTCGACGCCGACATCACCGATCCGCGCAGCCGCGCGATGCTCGTGCGACATGTGGCGTCCATGGCCAGCGGGCACGAGACCGACGCACTCGACGAGGCGCGCGCACAGGACCGTGAGGACCTCGTCCGCGGGTTCCTGCTGGCAGCGCCGACCCGCGACCCGGGCACGGTCTTCGCCTACAACCAGCCCGCCACCTTCACGCTCGCCGCCATCGTCCAGCGTGCGAGCGGTCAGTCGCTGACCGAGTATCTCCGGCCGCGCCTGCTGGACCCGCTCGGCATCGGCGAGGTCGCGTGGTTGCGCTACCGCGACGGCCGGGAGCTCGGGTTCAGCGGACTGCACGCCACGACTGACGCGATCGCCCGGCTCGGCCGGCTGTATCTGCGGGGCGGGATGTGGGACGGCAAGCGGCTGCTGCCCGAGTGGTGGGTGGCCGAGGCGACCCGCCCGCAGATCTCGAACTCCGGTGTCATGCCCGGGGACGACTGGCAGCACGGGTACGGCTTCAAGTTCTGGATGTCCCGGCACGGCTATCGCGGCGACGGCGCGTTCGGTCAGTTCTGCCTGGTGCTGCCCGAGCAGGACGCCGTGATCGCGACGACCGCGGACACCTGGAACATGCAGGGTCTCCTGGACCTGGTCTGGGAGCATCTCCTGCCCGCGTTCCGCCCCGCGCCCCTGACGGGCGGCGAGGCGGCGGACGTTGCCCTGGCCGAGCGGCTGGCGGGTCTGGCGCTGCCGCCCGCCGCCGGCGAGCCCGCGCCACCCCAGCCGGCGGAGGCCTGGTCCGCCGCCGCGTTCACCCCGTACGGCGACGTCGACGGGAACCTGTCCAGGCTGACCGCGGTCGACCTAACGCCGGACGGCGACGGCTGGGCTCTGACCCTCACCGAGGACGGCCATCCGCTTGGGCTGCGACTCGGGGAGGCCGGCTGGACCGTCACCGAGGGGGCGGTGCCCACCGCCGTCAGCGGCGGCTGGACCGACGCGGACACCCTCGCCGTGGACATCGCGTTCCTGGAGACCCCGCATCACCTGGAGGTGACGTGTTCGCTCAAGGACCGGACCTTCACGACGCGTTGGCGGACGGAACCGCTGCACCGCCTGCCGCTGCGGGCGATGTCCGCACCCCGCGTGCCGGCCTGATCAGGCTTCGGGCACCCGGAAGGTGCTCAGGACGGTGTCCAGGGCCTCCTGGTTGTCGGCGTCGTTCCAGTCGTCCGCCGGGGTCGTCCAGCGCAGCGAGTAGCCCAGCTGGTCGCCGATGAGGAAGCCGCGGCCGAACGTGCGCACCCGGGTGCCGTCCACGTCGGCGAGCCACTGGATGTCGGCGGCCTTGTACCCCTGGTACGTGGTGGCCTCGATGTCGCCGATGCGTTCGTAGTCGGCGTCGGCCTGCTTCAGTCCGGGCTCGACGTCGTCGCGCCACACGGCGACGGGGTCCGGGCCGACGCGTTCGCTGTAGGTGACAGCGAGGGTGCGCGGATCGCCCTGCGCGCTGAACACGACCCGGTACGCCAGGTCCGAGGCGCGCGTGGTGCTCAGGGGTTTCCAATCCTGGGGAAGGGCGAGGGAGAAGCCCTCCGGTGAGGTGTACGTCCGGAAGCCTGAGGGCAGCCCCGTGTCCGAGGGGGACGCGGTGGGCGATGCGGTCTCCGGCGCGCTCTTCGTGGGGGAGGCCGTGGGTTCCTTCGTGGGGGAAGCGGTCGGAGCCGGAGCCGTGGGCTTCTCGGCGGAGGCCGACGGGCTGGGTGCCGTACCGGCCGCCGAGGGGTCCGAGTCGTCCGACCGGTCGCTGGTCACCACCAGGACGGCCGCGGCGACCGTGACGACGGCGAGCGCGGTGCCGGCGATCATGGCGCGCCTGCCCCAGCCCGGTCCGACGGCGTACAGACCGCGCAGCCGGGGGCGCGGCTCGGCCGGCAGGGGCGTCTCGGGATCCTCGTTGAGGGCGCGCACGAGCGCGTCGCGGACCACGGGTCTGCTCAGCCGCTCCCGGGAGTCCTTGCGCAGCAGTCCCTGCACGGCCTGGGTGAGCGGCCCGGCACGCACCGGGGCGCGCAGCGGAAGCCGGTCCACGCCTTTCAAGGTGGCCTCGGGCCGGTCCCGTTCGCGATACGGCGGGCGCCCCTCGACCATGGCGTAGAGGATCGCGCCGAGCGCCCACAGGTCGGACGCCGGTCCGATGTGCTCGTCGCGGGCCTGCTCCGGTGAGGCGTACGACGGTGCGGCGACCCGGGGCACAAGCGTGGCGCCGGCCAGTCCGAAGCCGGTGACCACCACGGTGCCGTCGCCGCGCACGAACACCTGGCCGGGGCTCAGTTCGCCGTGCGTGATGCCGGCGACGTGCGCCGCCTCCAGTACGTCGAGCAGTTCCAGGCCGATGCGCGCGGCCCGCACATAGTTGAACGTGCCCTGCTGGGTGAGGAGTTCGCCGAGGGGCGTACCGTCGATCCACTCGGTGACGATCCACAGGTTCCCGCCGTCCTCGATGGCGTCCACGACCGTGGCGACCGCGCCCGGGCGCAGCAGCCCGATCCGCTCGGACGTGCGCAGGAGGCGCGAGGTGGCGCGGCGCCTGTCATCCGGATTGGAGTCGTCGGGGAGCCCGATCTGCATCAGAAGGAACGGGTGTTCGGTCTCGATGTCCTCGCCGTAGTAACTGACGCGGTTCGTCTCGTGATGCACGACATCGACGAGCCGGTACCTCCCGGCGACCAACTCGGAAGTGGAGACGCGCGCCTTGACCATGGCCATCCCTCGCTGAACCCCTGATTCTCATTTCTCACAGGAAGTACGAGAGACGGGACAGGAAGCGTTCAACGAAAACCTCAACTAAAGGGCCACTCCTTTCCTTTGCTTCTTACGCGTGAGTAACCTGACGAAAAAGTAAGGAATTCGAGCCGGCGTTTCAGTGAACACCGAAATCCGCCGCCCACCGCAGCACTTCCCCCGTCGTCGCGTTGCCCCCACACACCACCAGCCCGAGCCGCGCGCCGTCGCCGACCCGCTCCAGGACGCGCCGGGCCGCGGGCAGCAGACAGCCGGCGGCCGGCTCGGTCCACACCTTGGCGTGCTCGGCGAGGTCGAGCACACCCCGCACCGCCTCCCGGTCCGGCACCACGAGCACCTCGTCGACCAGGGCGGACACATGGTCGTACGTCAGCCGGGACGCGGCCGGCGCACACAGCGTGGACACGATCGACGACAGGGCCACCGGTACCGGCCCGCCCGCCGCCAGCGCCTCGGACATCGCCTCGGCGCCCTCGGTCTCCACGCCCCAGATCCGCACGTCCGGACGGCGGGCCCGCAGCGCGACCGCGACGCCGGAGATGAGTCCGCCGCCCCCGACGCTGACGATCACGTCCGTGAGCTCCCCGGCGTCGTCGGCGAGCTCCAGCCCGACGGTGCCCTGGCCGGCGATCACCAACGGGTCGTCGAAGGGATGGACGAGCGTCAGCCCTTCGTCCCGCAGCCGCGTGACAAGGGAGAACGCTCCGCCCATGTCGTCCGTCAGCCGGACCGACGCCCCGGCGCCCCGGGCGATCTCCACGGCGCGGGCCGGCGCCGAACGCGGCATCACCACGGTGGCCTTCACATCGAGGACGGCGGCCGTCATCGCAAGGGCGATCCCGTGGTTGCCACCGCTGACCGCCACCACCCCGGCCGCACGCTGGGCCTCGGTCAGCGACAGCAGTTTCGCCGTCGCCCCGCGGGCCTTGAACGAGCCGGTGCGCTGCAGCAGTTCGAGCTTGGCCGTCACCGGGACGCCCAGCAGGGCCGACAGTCCGGGGCTGGGCACGGTCGGTGTGTGGACGACGTGGCCGGCGATGAGGTCGGCCGCGGCTTCGACGTCGGAGATCCCGATCAAGGCAGTCACCCTTCCGGCGTGGGGGCGGGGTCCACGCCGTTGGCACCCTGACGCGAGAGGCGACGCCGGTCAACTCGGGCTCGCCGGGAGCGGCACCGTGACTCGACGATCACCGCCCCTGCGCATGGCACGCGTCTACGCGGGCGCGACGCGGGCCGGACGGTGAACCGGCGGTCACGGCCTTCCTGCGAGCCGGTCCGTCACAGGTCGCGCCGCATCAGGAAGCCGAGCAGCGACCGCAGCTCCCCGGCGGGCCTGGCCTTCAGGGGTACGTCGGCCGGAGCGGTCTCCGCGGCGGTCGCAGGCCCCCGTCTACGCGGGCGCGACGCGGGCCGGACGGTGAACCGGCGGTCACGGCCTTGCTGCGAGCCGGTCCGTCACAGGTCGCGCCGCATCAGGAAGCCGAGCAGCGACCGCAGCTCCCCGGCGGGCCCGGCCTTCAGGGGTACGTCGGCCAGAGCTGCCTCCACGGCGGTCACATGGCGCCGGGCCTCGGCGAGCGCGGCCGAGCGGCCGTCCGCCTCCTCGATCAGCGAGGCCACCTCGGCGGGGTCCGCGGCCGAGTCCAGGAGCGCTGCGAGACGCCCTCCGGCGGGCGAGTCGAGGGCCGCCAGCACGGGGAACGTCTTCTTGCGCTCCCGCAGATCGCCGTACACCGGCTTGCCCGTGACGGCCGGGTCGCCCCAGATGCCCAGCAGATCGTCGACCACCTGGAAGGCGATGCCCAGATGCCGGCCCGCCCGGTCGAGGGCGGCAACCGTTGCCGGCGGCGCGCCGCCGAGCAGGGCGCCCAGCGCGGCCGCGCAGCCCAGCAGGGCCCCCGTCTTGTGCTCGGCCATCGTCCGGTACTCGTCCGGCCGCACGCGCTCCGGCCCCGTCCACGGACGGGTGGCGAACAGCAGGTCGTCCGCCTGCCCGCGCACCAGATCCTGCAACGCCACGGACAGCAGCCGTACGGCCCGCGGTCCGGCCGGTGCGGCAGCGAGCGTCTCGACGGCGAGCGCGAACAGCGCGTCACCCGCGAGGACGGCGGGTCCCGTGCCGTACGCCTTCCACACGGTGGGGCGGCGGCGCCGGGACGTGTCGCCGTCCATGATGTCGTCGTGCAGCAGGGAGAAGGCGTGCACCAGCTCCACCGCGACCGCCCCGGGCACCGCGAGCCGCCCGGGCGCGCCGGCCGCCTCGGCACCGAGCACGGCCAGCGCCTGCCGTACGCCCTTCCCGCCGGAGGCGGCGGCGGGCGCCCCGCCCACCTCGCACCAGCCGAAGGAGTACGCGGCCATCTCACCCACCCACGGATGCGTCCGCCCCACGGCCTCCCGCAGCGCGGGCCGCACCAATGCGCCGCAGCGGTCGAGGACTTGGTGGGCGTCCGGTGCAGCCTGAACCGACGAAGGGTGCTCCGCGATACCGGACGGAGCTCGAAGAGCAGAAGGGGAAGCCGTCACCGTACGACCCCCGTCCCGGCGCCCGCCATGGCATCCTCGCCGACGCCGAACTCCGCCTGCGCCCGGGCCACCATCTCCCGGGCGTGCCGCAGCCCGATCCGCTCCAGTACCCCGGCCAGCTCGGCCAGTTCGGTGGCCGTCTCGGCACGGTCGCGCCCCAGCTGCGCACGCGACTTGGCCAGCCCCAGCCGGGACAGCGCCTCCCCGCGCGGCTCGCTCATGGCGCGGAACTCGGCGAGCGCCTGCTCGTACAGGTCCCGGGCCGCGGCGTAACGCCCGGCGCGGTAGAGGACGTTGCCGCGCATCTTGTGGTTGTAGGCCAGCGCGCTGGACAGCTTCATCGCCCGGCACATGGTCTCCGCCTCGGACAGCAGGGCCAGTGCCCGTTCCGTGTCGCCGTCGCGCACGGAGACGACGTCGGCGAGCCCCCGCAGCGCCCAGGCATGACCCCGCCGGTCCTCGGCGCCCGCGGCGATCCCGGCCGCCTCCTCGAACAGGTCGTACGCGGTGTCGTACGAGCCGGTGTTGCGGTGGATCTGGGCGATGCCCTCCAGGGCCCACACGGTGTGCCGCGCCTCGCCGCGCCGCCGGGCCTCGGCCAGCAGCTGCTCGTGCAGCTTGTGGACGGCGTCGTAGTCGCCCTGGATGCGGCCGGTCTCGGCGAGACCGGCCAGGGAGTAGCCGCGTACGACGATGTCGCCGCCGCGGTCGCCGAAGTCCGCCGCGAGCTGCAGCAGCCGCCGGGCCAGGGCGAACGACCCGCGCTGGCGGGCCAGCGTGCCGCCGCTCCACAGCGCCCAGGCCATCGCCGCGGTGTCGTCGGCCTCCCGGGCGGCGCGGTAGCTCGCCTTCCATGCCTGGTCCGCGTCCCTGATCTGCCCCAGCCGGCGGTGCGCCTCGGCGACCGCGAGCCCCGAACGTGCCGCCTCGCCGTGCTGCCCGGCCTGCTCGGCCGCTCTCAACTGCTCGGTGCCGGCGGCCAGTACGTCGGTCAGCGAGGAGTTCACGGACAGCTTGGTCAGGGCTCCCTGGTACTCCGGGGCGAATGCCTTGCCGTACATCGATGCCTCTCGATCGATACACACGCCATCTCTACTCTCTGTGTATACGCAGTGCGTATACGTGATAGGTATACATGGCGTGTATAGAGCGTTGAAAACCTGCCCTGGCCGGAAAGGGCGGCCAGGGCTTCACTTGTTGTCGATCAAGACGTCGGCAAGGCGGACGGGGTTGCTCGTGAGGCGCAGATCACCTCACGGTGGCGGTATCAGTGCTGCTGGGACTTCTGCGGTGTCGCCTCGCTGGGCCGAACGACGACATGGCCCTGGCCCTGCAGCATCAGTTGCACGGCCTCCCCGGAACCGCCGCGCAGCATCGAGCCGAGGGACTGTGAGCGGTGCAGCGAGGTGTCCAGGCCCGCGGTCCAGCCGACGACGGCGTCCGTGTCGACGAACACCGGGTACTGCGGCGAGACCGGGATGACCAGTGGATTGCCCTCACACACCAGGCCCAGCCTGCCCTGCCCCGAGAAGACGCTGTTGAACAGACCGCCGCCGGCGATGCCGGCGCCCTTCACCGTCGCTATCCGGTACGACAACGAGGCGTCGAAACACAGGACGTTGCGGCCGTTGACCGTGAACTCGTCGCCGGGGTCCACGTCGACGACGAAGCAGTTCTGCGCCTCGTGCGCGAACCAGGCCTCGCCCTGCCCGCGCACCGCCATCAGCGGCAGCCCTTCACCGGTCATCGCCCGCTTGAGCATGCCGCCCACGCCCTGGCCCTTGCGCTCGAACTGGAGGTTGCCGCGGTAGGCGACCATCGCGCCCTGACGGGCGTGCATCTCGCCATTCACCGCGTACTTGATGCATTTGGCGTTCTCGATCGTCATGCCCGGCGCCGTGGCGGGCTGGACCATGTGCTCGTTGGAAAAGAGGTCACCCTTCATGCGGGCATCCTGTCCCGGACGCTCCCGTTCCGCCTAGATCGCGGCAGGTCGGATTCCCCGGGCCGTCAGGCGCCGAAGAGTTGAGTCCAGTACGTGCCGGCGGGCCCGCCGCCCGCGAAACCGATCCCTATCTGGGTGAAGTCGCGCTTGAGGATGTTGGCGCGATGGCCCGGGCTGTTCATCCAGCCCTCCACGACCTCGCCGGGGGAGCGCTGGCCGCACGCGATGTTCTCGCCGATCGAGCGCATGCGGGAGCCCGCGGCGGCGGCCCGGTCCCAGGGCTGGGTTCCCTCGGGCGAGGTGTGGGAGTAGAAGGCCCGGGCCGCCATGTCGGCGCTGTAGGCCTGCGCCGCGGTGCCGAGCGCGGCATCGACGGCGAGGGGACTCAGCCCGGCCCGCGCCCGCTCCCGGTTGGTGAGGTCGACGACCTCGGCCGCCGTGCGGGACAGGTCGCCGGGGGCCAGCGGCCTGGTCCACAGCGCCGTCCAGTACGTGTCGCCCGAGCGGCCGCCCGTGACGTGTGCCAGCGCGGCGTGGGTGAAGGCCGGGTCGTGCAGGGTGCGGCGCGGTTGTTCGGTGCGCAGGCAGTACGCGACGAACTCGGCGGGGGTGCGGGGGCCGGAGACCAGGTGCTCGCCGACGGTCAGATACGCGTACCCGGCGCCGGTGATGCGCTGGTACACGGAGACGCCGTCGCGGCCCTCGACACCGAGCTGCCCTGCCGCTGCCATGGCGGAGGCGTGGGCCTGCGCGGCGGACGCCAGGCGCGCGTCGAGGGTGACGGGCGGTGAACCGCCACTGGCGCGCGCGGAGTTGACCAGGCCGAGGAAGCCGTCGCGATCGGGGGCGGGGGTGTGCGGGACGGTGACGGCGGACAGGGTGTGCATCGCGGACCGAGCCGTCGGTCCGGCCGGAGTGATCGGTGGGGGTGCCGCGGCGACCGGGCTCGGCGTCGCGTCCTCGATGACGTCCACCCCGAAGTCGCGCGCCAGCCCCGCCAGCCCGTCCGCGTACCCTTGCCCAAGGGCCCGCAGCTTCCATCCGTCGCCACGCCGGTAGATCTCCGCGAGCAGCAGCAACGTCTCCTGCCGTGGGCGCGGCGGGGCGAACCGGGCGATCGTGCGTCCGCCCGGGCCGCCGACGTGGAGCACGGGGGCCGGCAGACGGCCCAGGGGGGTGCCCGGGTCGGCGGGGCTGACGACCACGGTGACCCGCGTGGCCCCGGGGCGCAGGCGTGGCGGGTCGACGGTCAGCGTGTCGCCGTGGAGCCGGGCGCCGGGCGCGGACGGCTGGTTGTAGAACACGAAGTCCGCATCGCCGCGGACCTTGCCGCTGTCGTCGGTGATGAGCGCGGACACGTCGAACGGGCCGGGCACCCGGACGGTCACGCTGCCGCCCGGGAGGGGCAGATTGCCCCCGGGAACCAACTCGCTCATCGGGCCGTCCTGGTGGGTCGTACGAGATCCGGTGGGATGCCGGTGGGGTTGTCCTGGAAACGTCCACCGGATCTCGCGGGTTCCCGACCCGCCCGCGTCCTCAGCCGGCGTTCGGGCCCAGGGGGAGCCGGATCCCGGGTTCGATGTCCTCGTGCCGTTCGACCACGGCGGCACGCTTGTGCGGCTTCGTCTGCTTGCCGCAGAACGCGGACTCCAGCGTGCCCATCATGGAGTTGAGGACCGTGCCGTTGTTGGAGGTGTTGGCGAGCGCGGCGAGGCTGCGCCTGCCGTCCTTGGAGGCGAACGCGTACGTGTAGTAGCCCTGCACGGCGCCCGTGTGGCCGTACACGGAGACCCCGCACGACAGATCGCGGCGCCGCAGCCCCAGCCCGTACGACTGCACACCGCCCGCCGGTACCCAGCGCTGCATCTGGGCCAGCTGGGCCCGGGAGGTGAGCCGGCCGCCGAGCAGCGCCGACAGGAACGTGTTGAGGTCCCGTGTGCTGGAGATGACCGCGCCCGCGCTCTGCGCCCAGGACGCCGTCTGCTCGGTGGCGTCGACGAGCGCCGCGCCCGCCGTGTCCGGCGTGAGGTAGCCGCGGGCGTGACGCCCGGGGATCTTCCTGCCGGGGTGCACGTAGAAGGTGTCGCGCAGCTTCAGCGGTTCGATGATCCGGTTCCGGTACTCGGTGCCCACGGAGTGCCCGGTCAGCTTCTCGATGAGCATCCCGGCGACGACGAAGTTGGTGTTGGAGTAGGAGTAGGCGCCGCCCAGCTTCGTGGTCCGCGGCTTGCTCAGGGACCGGTTCATCAGCTGCCGGTACGTGAACACCTTGGTGCGGACCGCCTCGAAGCCGGGGACAGTCCGCGCGAACATCTCGTTGGTGTAGTCGTGCAGGCCGCTGCGGTGGCTGAGCACATGCCGCACCGTGATGCCGCCGTCGGGCAGCAGCCCCGGCAGATAGCGGTTGACCGGGGCGTCCAGCTGCAGCCTCTTCTCCTGGGCCAGTTGCAGCAGGACGACGGCCGAGAAGGTCTTGGTGACGCTGCCGATACGGAACCGGTCGGCGTTGTTGATGGCCCGCCCCGACTTGCGGTCGGCGACGCCCACCGCCGCCCAGTGGGCGGAGTCGCCGTCGTCGAGGCGCGCGATCGCACCGGGTGCGCCCTGCTGCCGCGCCGTGCGCAGGACGTTCCAGATGCCGGTGACGTCCGGGGCGGGCAGGGCCGCCGCCTTGGCTTCGACCGCGGCGGCGCCGGGCTGCCCGGGCGCGGCGTGGGCGGGAACCGCCAGGAGCGACACCAGGGCCGCCACCGCCGTACCTGTGACCACCGTTGCTGAGACCATCCGGATTCCTCACGTTTCTGTCGATGTGCTGCTCATACGAGAACGATCAGCTTCGCGCGGGGCAACCCTCTCGCATCGCGTCAGATCGCCACAGACGACGCACAGTTGGACAGGCGGGGATCACCGGGTGGGAGTCCTTCAGCGGTTCCTCAGGGAATCCTGCTTCTTTTATTGACGGCGGAAAATAACCCCTCTAGGTTCCGGGCATGTCCTCGATCCGCGGTGCCGAGACGTTCCCGGCGAACACGCCGGCCGCCTCGCAGATCTTCACCACCGTCCTGAGTCATGGGCCGCTCACCCGCCTGGAGGTGGCCCGGCGTGCGGGACTGTCCCCGGCCGCCGTCACCAAGGCGGTGCGGCCCCTCATAGAGGCCGGCTACTTGGTGGAGGACGCGGACGAGACGGCCCGGCCCGCGCTCGGCCGCCCCGCGAACCCCGTGCGGGTCGACGGGGGAAGGGCGCTGTTCATCGGCATCAAGGTGACCGGCGACGAGGTCATCGCCGTCCTCACCGACCTGTGCTGCCGTATCCGCGTCGCCCGTCACGCCCCGCTCCCGGACCGGGAGCCCAAGCGCGTGCTGGCCTCGGTCGCCGAGCTGGCGGGCGAACTGCTCGCCGAGGCCGGCGACTCGGGCGTGCCGGTCCTCGGCCTCGGGATCGCCGTCTCCGGTGACGTGGACCGCGGCGCCGGAGTGGTCCGCTACTCCCCTTTCCTGGAGTGGCGGGACGTGCCCCTCGCCGAACTCGCCGCCGCGACCACCGGATTGCCGGTCACCGTCGACAACGACGTACGGGCCCTGACCGTCGCCGAGCAGTGGTTCGGCGCCGGTGTGGGGCTCTCCGACTTCGCCGTGGTGACCGTCGGTGCCGGCATCGGCTGCGGCCTCGTGGTGCACGGCAGGGTGGTCGCCGGGGCGCACGGTGTGGCCGGGGAGATCGGGCACGTGACCGTCGACCCGGCCGGCCCGCCCTGCCACTGCGGCAACCGCGGCTGTGTGGAGGCCATCGCGGGGGACGCCGCGATCGTCAGGCGGATCCGCGAGACCACCGGCGTCGAGGTCACCGACACCGCAGAGGCCGTGGCCCTCGCCCACCGCGGTGTCGCCGGAGCGCGCGAGGCCTACGCGCGCGCCGGTGAGGCGATCGGACGCGGCATCGCCACCGTGGCCAACCTGCTCGGCCCCGAGCGGGTGATCATCTCCGGCGAGGGACTCGCCGCCTACGACCTGTTCGCCGAACAGATCCGCGACGCCTTCGCCGCGGCCGCGTTCGGCTCCGCCGACCGGTGCGACGTACAGACCCGCCCGCTGCCCTTCGAGGAGTGGGCGCGCGGGGCCGCGGCCACCGCGATCCAGTCCTTCATCAGAGCCGACGACCAGCCCCAGAACCGCTGAACCAACCCCGGGAGGTACGACCCATGAGGTCATCCTCGTACTCCGTCATGCCCGCACGCGCCCTGAGAGCCGTGGTGGTCCTGGCCCTCACCGCCGGTGTCACGGCCGCCGTCCCCGCCGCACAGGCCGAGACGCCCACGCCCCCGGCCGCCTCGGCCCCGACCGTGGCCGCCAAGCCCTACATGGGCTGGACGAGCTGGACCATGCAGTCGTCGAAGTACCCGGGCCTCAACCCGAAGGGCGACTACAGCTACCTGTCCGAGGCCAACGTCACCAAGCAGACCGACGCCATGGCCGCCAAGCTGAAGAAGTACGGCTACGAGTACGTCAACATCGATGCCGGCTGGTGGATGGACTGGTCCTGGAAGTCGCAGTTCGACGAGTACGGCCGGCAGAAGGCCGACCCGGTGCGGTTCCCCAGCGGCATGAAGGCCGTCGCCGACCGCATCCACTCCAAGGGCCTCAAGGCAGGCATCTACCTGCCGGTCGGCCTGGAGAAGGGGGCGTACAACGACGGCAAGAACCCGATCTGGAACGCCGACGGCTGCACCACCGGCGACATCGTCCACGACGACCTGCGCACCACCAACGGCTGGGACAGCGCCTACAAGATCGACTTCTCGGACCCCTGCGCCCAGAAGTACATCGACTCCCAGGCCCAGATGTTCGCCGACTGGGGCTACGACTTCCTCAAGCTCGACGGCGTGGGCCCCGGCTCCTTCAAGAGCGGCGACAACTACAACAACGTCGCCGACGTGGCCGCATGGCAGAAGGCCATCAAGACCGCCGGCCGCCCGATCCACCTTGAGCTGTCCTGGTCCCTCGACTACGGGCACGTCGAGGACTGGAAGAAGTACTCCAACGGCTGGCGCATCGACACCGACGTCGAGTGCTACTGCAACACCCTGGTCACCTGGGAGAACTCGGTCGACGATCGCTGGGACGACGCCCCGGCCTGGACCGCCCAGGCCGGACCCGGTGGCTGGAACGACCTCGACTCCCTCAACGTCGGCAACGGCGAGATGGACGGCCTCACCAAGGCCGAGCGGCAGAGCTACGCCACCCTCTGGGCGATAGCCAAGTCCCCGCTCTTCACCGGCGACGACCTCACCAGACTCGACTCCTACGGCCTGTCGCTGCTGACCAACCGCGAGGTCATCGCGCTCAACCAGAGCAGCGCCCCGCCCGCGAAGCCCGTCACCGCCTCCGACCCGCAGCAGGTGTGGGCCGCGAAGAACCCGAACGGCACTTACACCGTCGCCCTGTTCAACCTGTCCGACGCGCCCGCGTCGGTCACCGCCAACTGGTCGACCCTCGGCTTCAAGGGCAAGGCTTCGGTGCGCGACGTGTGGAACAAGGAGAACCTCGGCTCCTACACCGACAAGATCACCCAGGCTCTCCCGGCGCACGGCTCCCGCCTGTTCACCGTCACCCCGCGCGGCACCGACCTCGCCTGGACCGCCCACGAGGCCGAGGCGGGCACCCTGAGCGGCAACGCCTCCGTCGCCGACTGCTCCGCCTGCTCCGACGGCCGCAAGGTCGGCAACCTCTACACCGGCGGCAAGCTGACCCTCGACGACGTCGTGGTCCCCAGGGCCGGCACCTACCAGATCAAGGTCGCCTACGTCAGCGGTGACGCCCGTTCGATCTCCATCTCGGCCAACGGAGGCGGCGGCACCTCGCACAAGTTCGCGTCCACGGGCGACTGGGGCACGGTGAACAGCGTCCACGTGCCGGTGAAGCTGAAGGCCGGGGCCAACACGATCACGTTCGACAGCGGGACCGGCTACGCGCCGGACATCGACCGGATCGACGTACAGAAGTCTCTCTGACCTCCCTCCATCGGGGCCCGGCCGCGCGCCGGGCCCCTGCCCAGACGCATCCGGAGCCCCGCATGAACACCAGCCCGAACGAGCCGAGCCGAAGAGCCCTCCTCTCCCTCGCCACCACCGCGGGCCTCACCGCCGCCCTCGGCACGCTGCCCACGTTCACCGCCTCCGCCGCTCCTGTGCGCCCCGCCGAAGTCCCGCTCCCTGCCGACGCCTCCCGCGAGCGGCTGTGGTGGCGGGCCCCGGGCGACGAGGGCTCACCCATCGAACAGGGCCTGCCCCTGGGCAACGGCCGCATCGGCGCCCTCGCGAGCAACGACCCCGGCCGTGAGCTCCTCCTGATCACCGACGCCACCATGTGGACCGGCGGCCTCAACGACACCCTCGACCAGGACGGCCAGTTCCCCTACGGCCGCTCCGACTTCGGCTCCTTCACGCTGCTCGCCAGGCTCACCGTCGACATCCCCGACCACGACCTCGGCACCGTATCCGGCTACCGCCGCACCCTCGACCTGGCCCAGGGCCTGGTCACCAGCTCCTACGTCCGCTCCGGCGTCACCTACCGGCGCGAGATGTACGCCAGCCACCCCGACGACGTCATCGTCCTGCGCTTCACGCAGAGCGGCGGCGGCCGCTACACCGGCTCCATCACCCTGACCGGCACCCACGGGGAGAAGCCGACCGCCGCCGAGTCGTTCGGCGCGGCCCTCCCCAACGGCCTGCGCTACGGCGCCGCCGTGAAGGCCCGCGGCAGCGGCGGCAAGGTCACCGTCAACGGCACTCGTATCGACTTCTCCGGCTGCAAGGACCTCACCGTGGTCGTCAGCGCCGGCACCGACTACGCCCCCGACGCCGAGGCCGGTTTCCGCAACCCCTCCCTCGACCCGGAGGGCCTCGCCCGTACGAAGGTCCGCGCCGCCGCCGCGGAATCCGCCGACGCCCTGCGGCGCACCCACGTCGCCGACTACCGCGCCCTGTACGGACGACTCGGCCTCTCCCTCGGCACCTCCACCGACGCGCAGCGCGAACTGGACACCTGGGAGCGCCTGCACGCCCGCACCCGCGATCCCGAGCCCGACCCGGAACTGGAAGCGGCCTACCTCCAGTACGGCCGCTATCTCATGATCACCAGCTCGCGCGACAGCCTGCCGATGGGCCTCCAGGGCCTGTGGCTGGACGGCAACGACCCGGACTGGATGGGCGACTACCACACCGACATCAACATCCAGATGAACTACTGGATGGCCGACCGCACCGGCCTGTCGCCCTGCTTCGACGCCTTCACGGACTACTGCCTCGCCCAGCTCTCCTCCTGGACCGACACCACCCGTCGCCTGTTCAACGACCCGCGCAACCGCTACCGCAACTCCAGCGGCAAGAACGCCGGCTGGGCCGTCGCCTTCTCCACCAACCCCTACGGCGGCAGCGGCTGGTGGTGGCATCCGGCGGGCAACGCCTGGCTGTGCACCACCCTGTGGGAGCACTACGAGTACACCGGGTCACGCGAGTACCTGAAGAAGATCTACCCGCTCCTCAAGGGCGCGTGCGAGTTCTGGGAGGCGCGGCTGCTCACCGTCACCCTCCCCGGCACCTCGAAGGAGGTGCTCGTGGACGACCGCGACTGGTCTCCCGAGCACGGTCCGCAGGACGCCAAGGGCATCACCTATGCTCAGGAAGTCGTGTGGACACTGTTCGGGAACTACTGCACCGCGGCCGCCGAACTCCGGCGGGACACCGACTACGCGGATACGATCGCCGCACTGCGCAGAAAGCTGTACCTGCCGCAGGTCAGCCCGACCACCGGCTGGCTGGAGGAGTGGATGTCGCCCGACAATCTCGGTGAGACCACGCACCGCCACCTGTCCCCGCTGATCAACCTGTTCCCCGGCGACCGCATCCGTCCCGACGGCTCCACCCCGGCCGAGATCGTCGCCGGCGCCACCGCCCTGCTCACCGCGCGCGGCATGGAGAGCTTCGGCTGGGCCAACGCCTGGCGCAGCCTGTGCTGGGCCCGCCTGAAGAACGCGGACAACGCCTACCAGCTGGTCGTCAACAACCTCCGTCCGTCGACCGACGGCAGCAACGGCACCGCGTTCAACCTCTTCGACATCTACGAGGTGGAGCGCGGCCGGGGCATCTTCCAGATCGACGCCAACTTCGGAACCCCGGCCGCGATGGTGGAGATGCTGCTGTACTCCCGGCCGGGCCACGTCGAGCTCCTGCCGGCGCTCCCCGACGCCTGGGCCGACTCGGGCCATGTGCGGGGCGTCCCCGCGCGGGGCGGCTTCGAGGTCGACCTGCGCTGGCGCGACGGACGCCCGGTCGAGGCCCGGATCCACAGCGTCGGCGGCCGCACCACGACGGTCGCGTACGGTGATGTGTCCCGCACGGTCACCCTGCGGCCCGGCGCGTCGGTCACGCTGAAGGACTTCGCCGAGTGAGGGCCGGGCTCCCCCTGGCCGCCGTCCTGCTGACGGTCGTCGCCTGCCAGTCGCCGCCCGCCGAGGCGACCGCCGACGCGAGCGGCGTCGTCACCTGGGCGGCGAGCGCCGACCGCATGGCAGACGGCGTCGCCGGCCGCAGCTACCGGCTCGTCGTGCACACCAGCGTGGGCGGCACGGACACCCGGATCCGGCTCTCCAATGCCTTCGGGGACCGGCCGACGACCTTCGACAACGTCTACGCGGGCATCCAGAAGCAGGGCGCCGAGCTGCGGCGCGGCAGCAACCGGCGGCTGAGTTTCGGCGGTGAGCGCTCGGTCACCGTGCCGGCCGGCGAGACCGTGTGGAGCGACCCGCTGCCCGGCAGGCTGCCCGCCGCGACCAACCTCGTCGTCAGCCTGCACAGCCCGGACGCGGGCGGCCCGGCGACCGGCCACTGGATGGCCATGCAGTCGTCGTACGCGACCCAGGGCGACCGCACCGCCGAGGAGGGCGGCGCCGCCTGGACCATCCCGACCGGTTCCTGGTTCTATCTCGACGCCGTCTCCGTGCGCGCCCGCGCGGGCACCGGCGCGGTGGCCGCGCTCGGGGACTCCATCACCGACGGATGGCAGTCCACCACCGACCTGAACCGCCGCTGGCCCGACTACCTGGCCCGCCGACTGCAACGCTCGGACACGGCGGTGAAGGGCGTGGCCAACGAAGGCATCTCCGGGAACAAGGTCCTTGCGGACGGCCCCGGAGAGAGCGCGCTGAACCGGCTGGAGCGGGACGTTCTGTCCCAGCCGGGCGTGCGGACCGTGTTCCTCTTCCAGGGCGTGAACGACATCAAGGCCCACACCGGTGTCACGGCCGACGACCTGATCGAGGGTTACCGCGAGATCGTCGACCGGGCGCACGCGGCCGGCAAGTGCGTCGTCGGCGCGACCGTCGCCCCCTTCAAGGGCTGGCACGAATGGGACCCGGCCGGCGAGGCCGTACGCCAGGAGGTCAACGACTTCGTCCGCACCAGCGGCGAGTTCGACGCCGTCACCGACTTCGACCGCATCCTGCGCAGCCCCTACGACCCCGCGCGGATGCTGCCCGCCCTCGACGGCGGCGACCACATCCACCCCAACGACAAGGGCATGCAGGCGATGGCCGACGCCGTCGACCTGACCGCCCTGGACTGCGACGACGCCACCCGCTGACGTGCACGAGGGGCGTCAGCCCACCGCCTCCTCGCGGGTGATCAGGCCCTCCCGATAGGCGATCGCCACCGCCTCGGTACGGCTCGCGGCGCCCAGCTTGGCGAGGATGTTGGAGACGTGGACGCTCGCCGTCTTGCCGGTGATGTACAGCTCCTCGCCTATCTGCCGGTTGCTGCGGCCGAGGGCGAGGAGCCGCAGCACGTCCTGCTCGCGGGCCGTGAGCGGAGAAGAGCGGTCGGCAGGGGTGTCCGCCAGGCGGCCCCGGCGGATCAGGGCGTCCACGCGCTCCAGCAGCAGCGTCGCACCGAGCCGGGCCGCCGTCTCCCGGGCCGCCCGGGCCTCGGTGGCCGCCGCCTCGCGCTCGTCCGCCGCCAGCAGGGCCTCGGCGTGACGCAGTCGGCAGCGTGCCCGCTCGTACTCGTCGCCGTAGTCGAACGCCGCCACCGCCTGCGCCCACGCCCGCACGTCCGGGCCGGACACCGTCCGTGCCCACTCCGCCTCCGCGCGGGCCAGCCACGCCATGCCTTCCGGGCCCTGAGGCCTGCCGTCCCCGCCGCGTGCGGCCGTCGCCCGCGCCAGCTCGACCAGTTCGGTCGCCGTGTCCGCCCAGCGGCGCAACCCCGCCTCGTCACCGGCAAGGCGCAGCTCGGCCGCCCGGTCGCCGACCGCGGACAGCGCGAGGGCGGCCAGCCGGACCGTGGCGTCGGGAAGCGTCCCCGCGTCGTCGGTGAGCGCCGCGACCGAGGACCGCATCCGCTCCACCGCCGCCTCCACGTCGCCGCGCCACGCGGCGGCGTCGGTGAGCGCAATACCCGCGATGAGCGTGCCCATCCAGTCGAAGTGACCCGCCAGCAGGGCGCGGGCCTGCTCGACGGCCGCGAAGTCACCGCGCGCGAGAGCGACGTACAGCGCGGGACCGGCCGTGTATCCGCCCGCCGCGGGCAGCACGTCGGCGTCTGCCGCCGCCACGCTCAGGCACTCGTCCCAACGGCCCAGCGTGTACAGCACGAGCAGCCGCAGGTACCGCATCTCCAGCGGATACAGCGAGGACAGCAACCCGGCACGCCGGGCCCGGTCCAGCCCTTCCGTCAACCAGGGCAGCGATTCCTCCAGGTCCCCGGACTCGTAGCAGCCGACGGCGAGGCTGAACAGGGCACGCATTTCCACCGGGGCGTTGCCCGAACGCCGCGCCAGATCCCGGGCCTCGCGCAGCCGTTCACGACCCTGCGGTGTGCGCCGCCCGCCGGCCTCGAGCACGGCCAGCGAGATGAGCAGGTCCGCCCGGGCGTCCGTCACCTGGAGTTTCTCGGCCGTGCGCAGGGCTTCGCGGGCGACCCGCAGGGCGGTCTCCTTCTCCCCGACGTGGCGGGCCGCCAGGACATGCGTGGCCGCCGCCCACACCCACGTCCGCGACGGGGGCTCCGCCGGGATCAGCGCGAGCGCCTCGCTGCTGTAGGCGAAGGCCGCCGTCAGACTGTCGACGCCGAGCAGGTTCCCGGCGAGCGTGTAGCGCACCCGAGCGGCGAGTTCGGCGTCGGTGTCCTGGCCGACGCCCGCGAGCGCGGAGCGGGTGAGGGAGACCGCGCGGTGCGACTCCCCGGCGTGCGCGGCGGCGGCCGACGCGCGCAGCGTGAGCGTCACCCGGTCGGTGCCCTCGCCCGACGGCCGCGCGGACGGCTCCACCGACGACCACAGGTCCAGGGCGCTCTCCAGGTGCCGTAGCTCCTCGGCGGGCGCGCCGACCCGGTGCGCCTGGTCGGCGGCCTCCAGCGAGGCGGCCAGGGCCTCGGCCAGATCGTGGCTCTCGCGGTAGTGGTGGGCCCGCTCCGCCGCCGTCTCGTCCGGCCGGCCGCGTCCGGCGAGCAGCCGGGCGAACGCACCGTGCAGCCGCGCCCGTTCACCGGGCAGCAGATCCGCGTACACCGCCTCACGCGCGAGCGCGTGCCGGAACGCGTACGTGTCGCCGTCGCCCGACACGAGCAACTGCCGCCCCACTGCCTCACGCAGCGCCGACTCCAGCTCCTCCTCCGGAATCCCCACGGCACCCCGCAACAGGTCGTGCTCGACGCGACGCCCCGCCACGGCGGCCGTACGCAGCACCTGCTGGGTGGTGTCGGACAACTGCTCGAACCGGATGAGGAGGACGTCGGCCAGCCCGCTGGGCACCCCGCCGGCCTCGGTGTCCGTCGCCGCGACCAGTTCCTCGGCGTAGAAGGCGTTTCCCTCGGCCCGCTCGACGATCCGCCGGACCGTGCTGTCCGGCAGCGGCCGCTCCTGGACGGCGCGCACCAGCCGGGCCACCTCGGTGTCGGCCATCGGGCGCAGCTCCAGCCGCTCCACGACGGGCAGGCGCACCAGTTCGGCCAGCAGCGGCCGCAGCGGATGCCGCCGATGCAGGTCGTCCGCGCGGTACGACGCGAACACGGCCAACCGATGCGCGGGCGCCCCACCCGCCTGCCGCTGCAGGAGCCCACGGCTCAGCAGGAACCGCAGCAGATCCCTCGACGACTGGTCGGCCCAGTGCAGGTCCTCCAGCACCAGCAGCACCGGCGCTACGTCCGCCAGATCGGCCAGCAGTCCGGCGACGCCCTCGAACAACCGCAGCCGGTCATTGACGGCGTCCGTGCCGCCCCCCAACAGCCGTCCGACCACCGGATGCGCGGCGAGGACGTCCGTGAACCGCTCGTCACCGGCGAGCACTCCCAGCACCTCGGTGAACGGCAGGTACGGCAGCCCGACATCGCCGAGATCGACGCAGTGCCCGGTGAGGACGACCATCCCGTCCCGGGCCGCCCGCCCGGCGGCCTCGTCCAGCACCCGGGTCTTGCCCACCCCGGCGTCCCCGGCGATCAGGACGGCCCGGGCCTCACCGTCCCGGGCCCGCTCCAGCGCCGTGAAGAGGCGAGCGAGCTCGCCGTCCCGCCCGATGAGCGGCGTGGTGAAAGAGGTCTGCGACACGCATACATCCTGTCACTCACCACCGACAACGCTTCTGCCCGTCAGGCACGCAACGTCTTCGCCCAGTCGTCCGGCACCCGCCCCGCGGGCCCCGGCGTCGGCTGCTCGGCCGGATGACTCCCGGGTGCCGCAAGCTCGGGCCCCGACTCGTACATGTCGTTCGTGTCGTAGTTCCAGTACCAGCTCTCACCCGGCTCGAAGCTCTGCACGAAGGGATGTCCGGTCTCTTGGAAATGTGCCGTCGCATGCTTCGCGGGCGAGCTGTCACAGCACCCCACATGCCCGCACTGCGCACACCGCCGCAGATGGAACCACCACCCGCCGGCCGCGTCGCAGTCCCCGCACCCACTGCCGCTCGGCGGCACGTTCGGATCGATGCCGTTGACGTCGTTCATGAAGCCTCCTCGGACATGAGTGGAAGCAGGACCTGGAAGCGTGTGTCGCCCGGTTCGGACTGCACCTGGATCGTGCCGTGGTGTTTGTTGGTCACGATCCGCCAGGAGATGTCGAGCCCGAGCCCGGTGCCCTCACCCACGGGCTTCGTCGTGAAGAACGGATCGAAGATCCGCCCCCTGTTCTCCGCCGGGATGCCGACGCCCGTGTCACGGAACTCCACCAGCAGCCGGTCGTGATCCGGAGCAGTCCGCACGGTCAGCGTCCCTTCGCCGCCCGCGCTGTTGATGGCCGAGACGGCGTTGTCGATCAGGTTCGTCCACACCTGGTTGAGCTCCGCCGGATACGCCGGGACCCTTGGGAGCGTACGGTCGTACTCCTTGACGACCTTGATCTGCGGGCCGATCTTGCCCGACAGCATCAGCAGGGTGCTGTCGAGGAGTTCGTGCACGTCGGCGTTCTGGAAGGGCGCGCGGTCGAGCTGCGAGTACTGCTTCGCGGCGTCCACGAGATGCGAGATGCGGGTGGTCGAGTCGTTGATCTCGTCCATCAACAGCTCGGTCTCGACGGTGTAGTTGAGCCATCCGATCGCGCTCGGCAGGATCTCCTCGTCCACGGCCGCCGCGACCTGGTCCAGCCAGTCCACGTCGAGACCGGCCTGGACGAAGGTGGGCGCGATCCGCCAGCCCTCCTGGATGCCCTGGTCGTCGAGCCAGTCGCTGAGCGCGTCCTCCCGGTCGGCGGCCTCCAGCGGGCTCAGCGTGGGCGCCTTGGCGACTCGCTCGGCGGTGCGTTCCTGGATCTCGATGAGGTTGGCGATGACCTCGGGGGAGTACGAACCCTGCGTGATGATGGCGAGCTTGTGCCGCATCTTGCCCACGCGTTCGCGCAACGTGGCGGTCGCCCGTACGGCAGCCGCGGCGGGGTTGTTGAGCTCGTGCGTGAGCCCGGCGGACAACGAGCCGAGCGCCAGCAGCCGTTCGCGCTGCCCGATGGCCTGCTGGGTGCTCTTCGAACCGAAGAAGAGCCCCTCCAGCAGATGCACCGCCATCGGGAACCACTCCTGCATGATCTGCGCGAAGGTGTCCGCGGGCAGCACGAAGAACCGCGTCGGCTCCGTGACACGCATGGAGTTGTTGTAGACCTGCCGCACCCGGTCACCCAGATACGCCTGCATGGACCCCGCGTACACCCCGCGCTGCGAGGTCCGCGTCACCTCAACGTCGTCCCCGGCGACCCGGCGGGACAGCACGACGGTGCCCTCGATCATCACGTAGAAGCAGGTCGAGGGGTCACCCTCGGTGTACACGGGCCCGGGCTCGAAGTACTCCACCCGCCCCTCGGCGCACAGCCTGCCGAGCTGCTCGGGGGTGAGCTTCTCGAACAGGAACAGGGACCCGATCTCCTGGGCGTTGCACGGCATCGACTGCCCGCTCATGACTGCTCCAGATAGCGGTGGACGAGCATGACGGCCATGGCTCCCTCTCCGACGGCGGACGCGACGCGCTTGGCGGACTCGGAGCGCGCGTCTCCCGCCACGAACACGCCGGGGACGTTGGTCTCCAGGTGGTACGGCGGCCGGTCCAGCTCCCAGCCGGCCGGCGGTCGCCCGTCGGACGACAGGTCGGGCCCGGCGAGGATGAACCCGCGCTCGTCCCGCAGCACCGTCTCGTCCAGCCAGTCGGTCAGCGGGGCAGCGCCGATGAACACGAACATCCACTGGGCGTCGACGAGTTCGGTCCCCCCGTGGTCCACGTCGCGCAGCGTCAGCTGCTCCAGGTGGTCGGAGCCGTGCGCGGACTCCACGACCGTCCGGGCCCGCACCGAGATGTTCGGCGCCTCTTCGATCTGCTGGACCAGGTAGTACGACATGGACGCCGACAGGGACTCGCCGCGGACCAGCAGCGTCACCGACTTGGCGCCCCGCGCCAGGTACATCGCCGCCTGCCCGGCGGAGTTGGCGCCGCCGACGATGTACACGTCCTGGCCCTGGCAGGCGGGCGCCTCCGTGAGCGCCGACCCGTAGTACAGCCCGCGGCCGGTCAGGTCGTCGCAGCCGGGCGCCGCCAACTGCCGGTACGACACCCCGGTCGCCAGGATCACGCTGTGCGCGGCGACCGCCGAGCCGTCCGAGAACCGTACGATCCGGGCGGCCCCGCTGACCTCCAGTCCCGTCACCTCGCGCGCGGTGAGGATCTCGGCGCCGAACCGCGCCGCCTGCCGCCGGGCCCGGTCGGTGAGCTGGGCCCCCGACACGCCGTCCGGGAAGCCGAGGTAGTTCTCGATCCGGGAGCTCTGCCCGGCCTGCCCGCCTGTCGCCGACCGCTCCACCAGCACGGTCCGCAGCCCCTCGGACGCCCCGTACACGGCCGCGCCGAGCCCGGCCGGTCCGCCGCCGATGACGACGAGGTCGTAGAAGTCGGCCGTCGGCATCGTGGCCAGCCCCACCTTCGAGGCCAGCTCGGGCGCCTCGGGCGCCACCAGGGGCGTCCCGTCCGGCGTGATCACCAGCGGCAGCCGCTGCCCGTCCTGCTCGGCGGCGGCCAGCAGCCGCCGGCCCTCGGGCTCGTCGGCAGAGTACCAGCGGTACGGCACCTGGTTGCGGGCCAGGAACTCCCGCACCTCCGAGGAGCGCGCCGACCAGCGGTGGCCGACGACCTTGGTGCTGGGCACCGGCCGGTAGTCGCTGCGCCGCCACGCCTCCAGCAGGTCGTCCAGGACCGGGTAGAGCTTCTCCTCCGGCGGATCCCACGGCTTGAGCAGGTAGTGATCGAGATCGACGACGTTGATCGCGTCGATCGCCGCGCTCGTGTCCGCGTACGCGGTCAGCAGCACGCGGCGTGCGCCGGGATAGACGTCCAGAGCCTGTTCGAGGAACTCGATGCCGTTCATCTGGGGCATGCGGTAGTCGGCCAGGATCACGGCCACGAGATCGCCGCGCAGCTTCAGCTCGCGCAGCGCCTGCAGCGCGGACTCGCCGGACTCCGCGCGCACGATCCGGTGCGACTCGCCGTAGCGCCGCCGCAGGTCGCGGGCGACCGCCCGGGACACTCCCGGGTCGTCGTCCACGGTCAGGATGACGGTCCGCGCTGCGTCGGACGCCTGTGCCATACGTCTCCCACCCCGGGCTTCGCGTTCACGGCGCGGCGGCGAGCGTCAGGAGGCGCGGTCGCCGAGCCGACTTTCGGCCATCGTATGTTCGATCCGCCCGCTTCGCTCAGGTATGCGGGCGCCCCCGCGCTCAGGCGCGCCGTGGGCCGAGCACGCAGAACTCGTTGCCCTCGGGATCCGCCAGCGTGACCCACGGCTCCTCGCCGCTCTGCCCGACATCCGCGTGGCGCGCGCCGAGCGCGAGGAGGCGGGCGACCTCCGCCTCCTGGTCGTCGGGGCGGAAGTCGAGGTGGAGACGGTTCTTGACCGTCTTGCCCTCCGGGACCGGCCCGAAGATCAGGCCGGGCAGCCGCTCCGGCGCGGGCCGGATCTCGAACTCGTCGGCCGAGTCGTTCAGCACGACCCAGCCGAGAGCCGCCGCCCACCAGCGGCCGAGGGCCACGGCGTCGGCCGCGTCGACGTTCACCTGCTCCCACTCCAAAGCCATGGGTGCAGGGTAGTGAAGACTGTGGTTCGAGGGACGTGACCGCGACACGAGGAGGCAGCCGGAATGACGCGCCCGATCACGGCAGGGGTGGACGGATCGGAGGAGAGCCTCGCCGGGCTGGCCTGGGCCGCCCGCGAAGCAGTCCGCCGGGGGCTCCCCCTGCGGGTGGTGCACGCCTGGCGGTTCCATGCGCACGACGCAATCGACGCGGGGGACGAGGGCACCCAGGCACAGTGGGTGCGCGACGGACTGGCCGAGGCGGCCCGCACCGTCACCGAGCGGCACCCGGGCCTGGACGTGACCACCGACATCGTCGAGGGCCCGCCCGCCGAGACGCTCATCGCGGCCGCGGGCGAGGCCGAAATACTGGTGCTGGGCTCGCGCGGCCACGGCCGGGTCGTCGGGTTCCTGCTGGGCTCCGTCGGGCAGCAGGCGATCGCCGGGGCCACGCGGCCCGTTGTGCGGGTACGCGCCGGGGACGAGCCGTCCGGCGAGGCCGGCGGGCGCGAGATCGTCGTGGGCCAGCAGGGCGACCCCGAGGACAGCGCCGCCGCGCTGCGGTTCGCCTTCGAGACGGCCGCGGCGCGTGGCGCGACCGTGCGCGCCGTGCGGGCCTGGACCCTGCCGCCGCTGTTCGCCTACAGCCCGGGCTCCCTGAAGCTCCTCGACGAGGCCGGGGGACTGGAGCCGTACGAGAAGAAGGCGCTGGGCGAGGCGCTGCGGCCGTGGCGGGAGCGCTTCCCCCACGTCCCCGTCGTCGAGCACGTCGAGATGGGCAGCGGCGGGCAGGTGCTGCTGTCGGTCTCCGGGCGGGCCCAGCTGATGGTCGTGGGGCGTCGTGCCCACCGCACTGCCGTGGGCGCCCGGATCGGCTCGGTGGCGCACGGCATGCTGCACCTCGCGGACTGCCCGGTGGCCGTGGTGCCGCACGACTGAGTCAGCCGGACATCAGTCGGACGTCGTCGGCTGCAGCGTCTCCCGTGCCTTGGGCAGGATGTGCGTGATGTAGTCCTCGACCACCCCGTCCAGGCCGATGTCGTGCTGCGCCTGCTCGCACAGGTACCAGCGGTGTTCGAGCAGTTCGTGGTAGATCTCGGCCGCGTCCATGGAGCCGCGCAGCTCCAGCGGCACGGCCCGCACGGTGGGGCGGAAGACGTCCCGCACCCAGCGGTGCGCGAGCACCTCGGGGCGGGCGCCGAGGGGGTCGCCCGGGGCGTAGTCGTCCTGGGTGGCCATCCAGCTCTCCAGGTCGTTCAGGAGGCGTCGGGCCTGGTTCTCCTCGGTGTCCAGGCCCGTCAGGCGCAGCAGTTGCCGTTGGTGGTGGCCGGCGTCGACGACCTTGGGCACGAAGGTGACCGTGTCGCCGTTCGTGGCGTGCTCGATCTGCATCTCGGCCACGTCGAAACCGAGGTCGTTCAGTCGCCGTATCCGGCGCTCTATGTAGTGGTACTTGCCCGCCGGGTACACCGATGTGCGGGTCAGTTCTTCCCACAGGCCGTGGTAGCGGGCGCAGATCTCGGTGCCGAACTCGATCGGGTCCACCGAGGGGTGCAGCGCCCCGGACGCCTCCAGGTCCAGCAGTTCACCGCTGATGTTGACCCGGGCGAGATCCAGGTCGTAGTCGCGCTGGCCGTTGCTGAGCTGCGGGTGCAGATCGCCCGTCTCCGCGTCCACCAGATACGCGGCGTAGGCACCGGCGTCGCGCCGGAACAGCGTGTTGGACAGCGAGCAGTCTCCCCAGGCGAACCCGGCGAGGTGGAGGCGGACCAGCAGCACGGCCAGCGCGTCCATGAGGCGGTGCATGGTCGCCGGGCGCATCGTCGTCTCGAACATCGAGCGGTACGGCATCGAGCCGCCCAAATGCCGGGTGATCAGGACCGACTCCAGGGAGCCGCCGCCGGCGTCGGTGCGGCCGGTGACCACGGCGAGCGGGTCGACGGACGGGATGCCGATGCGGTCCAGGTCGCGCAGGAGCTCGTACTCGCGCAGCGCCGGGCGTTCGGCGAGCTCCTTGACGGCGATCACCTCGCTGCCCGCGCGGGCGTAGCGCACGACGTGCCGGGATATACCGCGCGGCAGCGGGACCAGGATGTCCTCCGGCCACTCCTCCAGCGGCAGCTGCCAGGGCAGTTCCAGCAGGAGCGCGGGGTGCTCCGGGTTCGTCGCGCTGATCTGCAGTGCCATGGGCGTTCGTCCTCGCCTAGCCGTGATCGTCAGCTCACCTTAGAGCGCGCGCTCCCGGGCCTGAAGAGCAGCTTCCTGCACCGCACCACGGTGTACGGGGCCGTGCCCGGGGAGCATCACATCCCCCGTGAGGCCTTCGAGGACGTCCAGCGAGGCCACGGCGCGGGCCCGCTCGCGGTGGAACATGTCGGGCAGCAGCTGCGGTCCCTTGATCCGGGAGGTGGGGTGCCCGCTGACCAGGGCGTCGCCCGAGATCACCACACCGGCGCCGGGCAGATGGTAGGCGCAGTGCCCGTCGGTGTGGCCGGGCGTGTGCACCGGGACGGGCCGGCCGGGCAGGTCCAGCGGGCCTGCCGATGGGAACGGCTCGGGGGAGGTGACCGGGACGTGCGCGGTGCCGCCGGAGCGGATCGCGTGGATCGCCCAGGGCAGGACACCGGGTCGCCAGCCGTTCCTCAGGACCGTCCCGACGCCGACCTGGTGCAGGAACTCCCGGCGCGCGTGCGGTACTTCGGCCTCGTGGAGGTACACGGGCGTGCCGTACATGGTGCGCAGGTACTCGGCGCTGCCCAGGTGGTCGGTGTGTGCGTGGGTGATCAGTACGGCGCCGACGGCCTCCGGTGAACTGCCCACCTCGGCAAGGGAGGCGAGGAGCTTCGGCCGGTCCCCGGGGTAGCCCGTGTCGATCAGCGTGACGGCGTCCCCCTCGGTCAGGATCACCCAGTTGGTGTTGCTGCCGTGCACCAGATAGGTGCCGTCCGCGACTTGCTGCACATCTGCGCGCATGATCGTCCCGCGTGTGAGGTCCGTGCTCGACGGACACAGCAAAGCAGATCGCGGGGCAAGCGTGTTCGGCGGGTCCGGACCGGGATGGGGGCGTGATGAGGCTTTGCCCGGCGGAAGGGCTGCCCCCGGCACCGTCCACCGGAGGCAGCCCCCGCGCGCACCCGAAGCGGCCGCCTCTCCGCCTCAGTGCACGCCGTGCGGGCGGAACTGGATGCTGATGCGCGGTCCCGCGGCGCGCGTGGTCTTCGGAATGGAGTGTTCCCATGTCCGCTGGCAGGAGCCGCCCATCACGATGAGGTCGCCGTGACCCAGCGGCCTGCGCACCGTCTCGCCGCCGCCCCGCGCAGGGCGCAGCAGCAGATCCCGGGGCGCCCCCACCGAGAGGATCGCGACCATCGTGTCCTCGCGCGCGCCCCGCCCGATCCGGTCCCCGTGCCAGGCGACGCTGTCCCGGCCGTCGCGGTAGTGGCAGAGCCCGGCCGTGGTGAACGGTTCGCCCAACTCCTCGGCGTAGTGCGCGGACAGAGCGTCGCGCGCCTCCGCCAGGACCGGGTGCGGGAGGGCGTCGTCAGCGCCGTAGAAGGCGAGCAGGCGAGGTACGTCGACGACGTTGTCGTACATCGTGCGCCGCTCCGCACGCCAGGGCACCTCGGCTGCCAGCTGTTCGAACAGGGCGTCGGCCCCGCTGAGCCAGCCGGGCAGGACGTCGATCCAGGCGCCGTGCCCGAGCCAGGTACGGCGGATCCCGGGGAGGGACCCGAGCCGCAGCTCGTCGGTCTGGTCGAACAGGGAGCCCTGGAGGTGCGTGGCCATGGTTCCAGAGTACCCCTGAATCGAATATCTGTTCCCATAGTTTTTCCCGCTCTTCCTCGCACCCCCTTTGGATACATTCATGTATCGGATACATTCCCGTATCGAATGGAGGTCCGGACATGGCGGTGGAGGGCACGACCAAGCGCGTCACCAGGCGCCGCGTCCGCACGCGCGCCAATCTCCTCGACGCCGCGTTCGCGGTGTTCGCCGCCAAGGGGTTCGGCCGCGTCTCCATCGAGGAGGTCTGCGAGGCCGCCGGCTACAGCAGGGGAGCCTTCTACTCCAACTTCGACAGCCTGGACGAGCTGTTCTTCGCCCTCTACCAGCAGCGCGCGGACCTGATCGCGGAGCAGGTGTCCGGGGCGCTCGCCCTGGACGGGCCCGACCTGGACGTGCCGGCCGCCGTGGACCGGGTGACGGACGTGCTGCTGCTGGACCGCGACTGGCTGCTGGTGAAGACGGACTTCCTGGTGCACGCCGCCCGCGACCCGGCCGTCGCGCGGACCCTGCTGGAACACCGGGCACGACTGCGCGGGGCGATCGCCGACCGGCTCTCCCGCGCACAGGTGCACAGCGCACTGCCCGCCGTACTCGGCGACATCGACGGCGCCGCGCACGCCGTGGTCGCCGCCTACGACGGAGTCACCACCCAACTGCTGCTGGACAAGGACGTCGAGCACGCTCGCGTCTGGCTGGGGCAACTGCTCACCGCGCTGCTCACCGACGGCAGCGACACCACCGCATGAGGACATGAGGAAGGGACGGTCGCCATGGATGCCGACGTCATCGTCGTCGGAGCAGGACTCGCGGGTCTGGTCGCCGCGAGCGAACTGACCAGCCGGGGCCGCAGGGTCGCGCTGGTGGACCAGGAGAACGCTGCCAACCTCGGCGGGCAGGCCTTCTGGTCCTTCGGCGGGCTCTTCCTCGTCGACTCCCCGGAGCAGCGGCGCCTGGGCATCAAGGACTCCCTCGACCTGGCCTGGAACGACTGGCAGGGCAGCGCCCAGTTCGACCGCGTGGACGACGAGGACTCGTGGGCGGTGCGCTGGGCGCGCGCGTACGTGGAGTTCGCCGCCGGCGAGAAGCGGACCTGGCTGGACACACACGGCATCAAGTTCCTGCCCACGGTCGGCTGGGCCGAGCGCGGCGACCTGCGCGCCGACGGTCACGGCAACTCGGTGCCCCGGTTCCACATCGCCTGGGGCACCGGCACGGGGGTCGTGGAGCCTTTCGTCGGGTACGCCAAGCAGGCCGCGCGCGACGGGCTGCTCACCTTCTACCACCGGCACCAGGTCGACGCGCTCGTCATAGCGGAGGGCGCGGTACGCGGAGTGCGCGGCACCGTCCTGGCCGACGACAACTCTCCGCGGGGCGTCGCCTCCAACCGTGACCGGGTCGGCGAGTTCGAGCTGACCGCCCAGGCCGTCGTCGTCACCAGCGGCGGCATCGGCGCCAACCACGACATCGTCCGCCGTCACTGGCCCGAGCGCCTCGGCACCCCGCCCACCGAGATGGTCACCGGTGTCCCCGCCTACGTCGACGGCCGGATGCTCGACATCAGCGCGGAGGCGGGCGTACGGCTGGTCAACCGCGACCGGATGTGGCACTACACCGAGGGCTTGCAGAACTGGGACCCGATCTGGCCCGGCCACGGCATCCGCATCCTGCCCGGACCGTCCTCCCTGTGGTTCGACGCCCTCGGCCGCCGGCTGCCCGACCCGTGCCTGCCGGGCTACGACACCCTGGGCACCCTCAAGCACCTGCGCACGGACGCGGACATCGCCGGCCACGACCACTCCTGGTTCATCCTCAGCCAGAAGATCATCGAGAAGGAGTTCGCACTGTCGGGCTCCGAACAGAACCCCGACATCACCGCCAAGGACCGCGCCGGGTTCCTGAAGGAGCGGGTGCTCGGCAAGGGCGCCCCGGGGCCGGTGGCGGCGTTCGTGCGCAACGGCGCGGACTTCGTGACCGCGCCGAACCTGGAGCAACTGGTCGAGAAGATGAACCAGTTGACGGACAAGCCGCTGCTCGACGCGGAGGGCATCCGGCGCCAGATCGAGGCGCGTGACCTGCAGATCGCGAACCCCTACAGCAAGGACGCCCAGGTGCAGGGCATCCGCAACGCCCGCCGCTATGTCGGCGACCGCCTCGGCCGCGTCGCCACCCCGCACCGCATCCTCGACCCCGCGGCCGGCCCGCTGATCGGCGTCAAGCTGCACATCCTGACCCGCAAGACCCTCGGCGGCATCCAGACCGACCTCGACTCCCGCGCGCTCGGAGCCGACGGGACGCCCATCGACGGCCTGTACGCGGCCGGCGAGGTCGCCGGCTTCGGCGGTGGTGGCGTCCACGGCTACAACGCCCTGGAGGGCACCTTCCTCGGCGGCTGCCTCTTCTCGGGCCGCACGGCGGGACGGGCCGCGGCGCGGCAGACGGCCTGACGGCGGCGTACGGCCCGTCTCCTCACGCCTGCAGGAGACGGGCCAGGACGGCGGCGTGGCTCTGCTCGGGAGTCTTCGACGAGGTCAGCAGGGTCACGGTGCCCTTGCCCGCCAACTTCCGTACCTGGTCGAGGAGCCCGGCCGCCTCCGGAGCGGCCAGCTCTGCCTCGTAGCGGTCGGCGAACTCTTCGTACGACCCTTCACCCGCGTGATACCAGCGGCGCAGCTCGGTCGACGGGGTGAGCCCCTTGGGCCACTCGTCGACGTGGGCCGCGTCCTTCGACAGACCGCGCGGCCACAGCCGGTCGACCAGGACACGCACGCCGTCCTCGGGTTCGGGAGCTTCGTAGACGCGACGGATGCGAACGCTCATGCCGGGCCTTTCTCGGACGCTCGCGCTCGGATGCGAGCCCCTCGGATGCGCGTGGCGACCCGCCGAAACCGACGGATCCTTACAAGTTCCTTACAAGTGTCGGTCAAGGACGATGCATGATCACGCACAAGTCCCGTGTCGCCCTGCTGGTCGCCTCCCTGCTGCTGACCGGCTGCGGCGCCGGTGCCACTGCGACGCCGGATGAGGAGCCCGCCGTCACCGGCGCACCCAGGCCCGCCCACGCCGCCGAGGCCGCCGCCCGGGCCGCCACCGAAGCGGCCGCCCGGGCCGCCGCGCGGAAGCTGCCCGGACTGGGGCCGGTGACCTGGGCCAAGGTGCCGTCCGAGGCCCGGCAGGCCGTCGTCGTGACCGGACGCGGCAGGGACTCCTCGCACTCCACCGTCGTCCTGTACGAGCGCACCGACACCGGCTGGAGGGCAGGCAGCAGCTGGCCCGCTCGCAACGCGTTGCGCGGCTGGACCGACAACCACCTCGCCGGTGACCTGCGCTCACCCATCGGGGTCTTCACGCTGACGGACGCCGGGGGCCTGCTCGATGACCCCGGGACCAGGCTGTCGTACCACTACAGTGACGGATTCACGGCCAGCGGTACCGGCTTCGAGGGCGAACCCCTCGCCGGTTCCTTCGACTACGTGATCGCCATCGACTACAACCGCAGGACCGGCACCTCGCCCCTCGACCGGACCCGCCCGCTCGGCACCGGGCTCGGCGGCGGCATCTGGCTCCACGTGGACCACGAAGCACCCACCCAGGCCTGCGTCGGGCTCGCGCGGGAGCACATGAGGCAGCTGCTGCTGGCGCTGGATCCCGAGCGGCGTCCCGTCGTCGTCATGGGCGACGCCGAGTCGTTGGCCCGCTGACGTCCCCCGAACGGCTCAGGGTTCCACCGACGAACTCGCCGAGTGGCGCGACCGGTTGATCCATGGATCATCCCGCCCGCTGCCGCAACGCCCTTCGCTCCGCCTCGCTCTTGCCGCCCCAGATCCCGATGAACTGGTCCATCTCGAGCGCCCAGCGCAGACATTCCTTCCGGACGGAGCAGCGCCGGCAGACGGCCTTCGCCTGCTCCGTCTGCAACAGGGTCGGTCCGGACGTGCCGATCGGGAAGAAGAGGTCCGGGTCCTCATGGCGGCAGGCGCCGTGCCCTCGCCAGTCGTCCATCAAAGTCACCTGCGATCGTCGACGTGCCCTCGGGTGGAGCATTACTCGTATGCGAGTCGCCTGTCGATGCGTGAGTGAAACCCGGTTGGACACCGGCGAATCCAGTCACTGTTCGCGCATGCCCCACGGGGAGCCGTACGCCGTCAGCAGGTCCAGGAAGGGACGGGCCGGGAAGGCCTCCGGGCCCAGCACGCCCGCGCCCGACCAGGCGCCGGTGGCCAGGAGCTCGAGGGCGACGACCGGGTTGACGGCGGTCTGCCACACCACGGCCTGGCTGCCGTACTCCGCCATGGACCACTGGTTGTCGACCACGTGGTAGAGGTACACCTCGCGCGGCTTGCCGTCCTTGACGCCCCGCACCCAGGTGCCCGCGCAGGTCTTGCCGTGCATCCGTTCGCCCAGCGTCGCCGGGTCCGGCAGACACGCGGCTACGACGTCCCGGGGCGAGACGGCCACCGGCCCGGAGGCGCTCGGCACGGTCACCGGCTCGGTGCTGTCCAGGCCCAGCAGGTGCAGCGTCTTCAGCGTGCCGATGAACTCCTCGCCCAGGCCGTACTTGAAGGTCACCCGGCGTGCGTCGATCCAGCGCGGCATCAGGAGCACCTCCTCGTGCTCCACGTTCACGCACTCGACCGGGCCGATGCCCTCGGGGAAGTCGAACACCTCGGGCTCGCTGAACGGTTCGGTGGTGAACCAGCCGCGGCCGGCCTCGTGGACGACCGGCGGGTTGAGGCACTCCTCGATGGTCGTCCAGATGCTGAAGGACGGCGCGAAGTCATAGCCGTCGACGGTGAGGTTCGCGCCGTCGCGGACGCCGATCTCCTCGATCTCGTCGAACAGTTCGTCGGCCGCGTGCCGGGCGAACACATCCGACAGGCCCGGTTCCACGCCCATGCCGACGAGGGCCAGCGCGCCGGCCTTCTCCCAGTCGGCGGCCGCCTCGAACTGGGCGTCGCCCAGCTTCACCCCGCACTCCTCGTACGGCCGATCCGGGTGCGGCCGTGACAGTGACATCGCCATGTCGACATAGGTGGCCCCGGCCGTGCGGGCGGCGCCGAAGAGCGGCATCACGAACCGCGGGTCGGTGGCGTTGAGCAGCACGTCGCACGCGTGCTGCTCCAGCAGAGCGGCCACCGCCGCCTCGTCGTTCGCGTCGACGCGCTCCGGCCGGAACCGGGCGTCCCCGCCGAGGGCCGCCACGGCTGCCTCGGCGCGCGCGAGGTCGTAGTCGGCGACCACCATCGCCTCGAAGAACGGACGCCGGGCGGCGATCCGGGTGATGGCGGTACCCACCCCGCCGGCACCCACGAGCAGTACACGCATGACAAGACTCCCTCGGCTTGAAGGTCTACGACGTGATGGGGCCCCGCGAGAGATACAACGCGGTCCGTTCACGTAAGGTCAATGGCGTTGGCATAAGGCGGGGTGTGCGGCATGGACTGCGGCACAGGGACGGAGAGCATGGTGCCGAAACCGGTCGTTCCGGAGGAGAAGCGGCGCCGACGCCGTCCCACGAAAAGCGGCATGGTGCTCTCCGAGCAGCTCATCGTCGAGACGGCCCTGCGCATGCTGCGCGAACACGGCAGCGCCGGCCTCACAGCCCGCCGCCTGGGTCTGGCCCTCGACGCGGACCCGAGCACGCTGTACCGCTATTTCCGCGGCATGGACGACCTGACCCTCGCCATCGGCGACGCCCTCATCGGCCAGGCGCTGGAGGGCTGGGAGCGGACGGGGGAGTGGCGGGAGGACCTGCGCGCTGTCGGGCTGCGCATCCACGCCGCGTACCTGGCCCATCCGCAGGCCGCCGCGCTGACGACCAGCCGGGTCACGGGCCGGGCCAATGAGCTCGCCGCCGACGAGGCCGTGCTGGACGTCCTGCGGACCGCCGGCTTCTCGCTGCCGGACACCGTGCGCATCTACCACGCCTTCATCGACCAGGCGCTGGCGTTCGCGGCGCTGGACGCCGCGTCGTTGGCTCTGCCGAGTGACTCGCTGCGTTCGGACGAGAGCATGTGGCGGTCGACGTATGCGCGATTGCCCCGTGCCACCCATCCTCGGATCGCCGAGGCGGCGCCCTTGCTGGCGAACCGGATGGTGACCAGTGCGTATCCGGCGGCGCTGGAGATGCTCCTGGCCAGCGCGGCGGCGGAGTTGGCGGCGTTGTAGCGCTCCGATGGTTGTGCGATACGCCGTCGTGCGGGTGGGCCTCCGTCGTGGCCGGTCGCGCCCACGCGGCGGAGCCGCTCATCGATACCGCCCGCGCCCCTCGGAGGCGTCGCGGAACCGTCGGTGACAAGTCGCCCGGCCTGCTCAGCCGCGCAGGGCCTCCGCCGCCGTTGCCGTCACCGCCTCGGTGACCGCCTCCAGCGCCGGTGAGTCCAGCTTCCACTGCTGCCAGTACAGCGGGACGTCGAGAGGCCGGTCCGGGGCCAGGTGCACGAGGCGGCCGGCCTTGAGGAGGGGCTCCGCCTGGACCTCGGGGAGCAGGCCCCAGCCCAGTCCGGCGACCACGGCCGACAGGAAGCCCTCCGAGGTCGGGACGTAGTGCCGCAGGGCACTCGCGCCCGTGCGGGTGTGCCGCAGCCTGCGGACGAACGCGTCCTCGAGATCGTCACTGCGGTCGAAGGACATCACCGGCGCCCGCATGAGGGCGTCCCCGAGCGAGCCGCCGAGATGGCGCTCGGCGAACTCCGGGCTCGCCGCCGCCAGATAGCGCATCCGGCCCAACGGCCGTACGGAACACCCGGCCACGGGATCCGGCGAGGAGGTCACCGCGGCCATCACCAGGCCCTCCCGCAGCAGCATCGCGGTACGGCTCTCGTCCTCGCGCCGCAGCTCGAAGCAGAGCTGCGGCTCCTCCGGCACCCGGGTCAGCGCCGCCAGGAACCACGTAGCGAGCGAGTCGGCGTTGACCGCGATCGACACCTGGGTCGCCTCCCCGGCGCCGCTCATGCCGAGCTCGGCCCGCGCGTCCCGCTCCAGCCGGGCCAGCTGACGGGCGAACCGGACGACGACCGAGCCCGACTCCGTCGGCCGCACCGGTTTCGTGCGCACCAGCAGCACTCGCCCCGTGCGCTGCTCCAGCGCCTTCACCCGCTGACTCACCGCGGACGGCGTCACATGCAGCGCCGCGGCGGCCGCGTCGAAGGTGCCCTCGTCGACCACGGCGAGCAGGGTCCGCACCTGGTCGAGGGGAAGCTCGGTCAGCTCGGTCTTCACGGGAGCTAATGATACGTAAGAATCTTTAGCTGTACGTAAAGAGATCGCTTCCCTAGCGTCAATGGCATGACAAACGCCTTGACCACCGCGGCCGCCGGATTCGGCACCGGCCTCTCACTGATCGTCGCCATCGGCGCCCAGAACGCCTTCGTGCTGCGCCAGGGAATCCGCCGCGACGCGGTCCTCGCCGTCGTCGGCATCTGCGCCCTGTCCGACGCGCTCCTGATCACCCTGGGCGTGGCCGGCGTCGGCGCGGTGGTCGTGGCCTGGCCCGGGGTGCTCACGGCGGTCGCCTGGGTCGGCGGGGCTTACCTGCTCGGCTACGGCGCCCTCGCCGCCCGCCGCGCCCTCAAGCCGGGCGGCGCCCTGATCGCGGACGGCCAGGCGGTGCGGTCACGGCGGCGGGCGGTGCTGACCTGCCTCGCGATGACGTGGCTCAACCCGCACGTCTACCTCGACACCGTCTTCCTGCTCGGCACGGTCGCCGCCGACCGCGGCCCGATGCGCTGGACGTTCGGCCTCGGCGCCGTACTCGCCAGCCTGTGCTGGTTCGCGGCGCTGGGCTTCGGGGCCCGCCTGCTCAGCCGCCACCTTGCGAAGCCCGTCGCTTGGCGCGTGCTGGACGGACTGGTCGCCGTGACGATGGTCGTCCTGGGGGTCTCCCTCATCTCCGGGGGCGGCGGCGCCTGATCCGTCCTCCGAACTCCCGCCCGGTGCTGCGATAGTGATCCCCGACGAGAAAGATGTAACGAGCATCCAGGAAGCGCGTGGACACCAGCGAGAGCAGCACCGAACCACAGGAGAAGGACCCGTCCGCGGTGATACCCGCGCGGCGCGGCTGGCGGCGCTGGGCCATGGACACCCGGCCCCTGCGACGCCCGGCCTACCGCCGCCTGTGGTCCTCGACCATCGTCACGGCCGTCGGCAGCCAGCTCACCGCTGTCGCCGTGCCCAAGCAGATATACGACATCACCGGCTCCTCGGCCTGGGTGGGCGCCGCGAGTCTCGCCGGGCTGCTGCCGCTGGTGGTGTTCGCGCTGTGGGGCGGGGCCATCGCCGACAGCATGGACCGGCGCAAGCTGCTGCTGATCACCAACAGCGGCATCGCGGTCACCTCGGTGCTGTTCTGGCTCCAGGCCGTCACCGGCCTCGCGTCGGTGGCCGTGCTGATGGTGCTGCTCGCCGTGCAACAGGCGTTCTGGGGGCTCAACGCCCCGGCCCGCAGCGCCTCCATCGCCCGCCTGGTGCCCGCCGACGAACTGCCCGCGGCGAACGCCCTCGGCTCGACGGTCATGCAGACCGGCCAGGTGGTCGGACCGCTGCTGGCAGGCGTGCTCATACCCGTGATCGGCCTGGCCGAGCTGTACCTCATCGACGCGCTGGCCCTGTGCGTCACCGTCTGGGCCGTCGCACGGCTGCCCGCGCTGCCGCCCTCGGCTGCCACCACCCAACGCCGCGCGGGCATACGGGAGATCGGGGACGGCTTCCGGTACATGGCCCTGCACAAGGTGCTGTTGCTGTCTTTCCTGGCCGACATCATCGCCATGGTCCTCGGCATGCCCCGCGCCCTGTTCCCGCAACTCGCGAGCCAGACCTACGGGTCGTACGGCGAAGGGCTCGCCCTCGGCCTGCTGTTCGCGGCGATCCCCATCGGTGCCGTGCTGGGCGGACTGTTCTCCGGCACGTTCTCCCGGGCCCGCCGGCACGGCTGGATGGTGATCGGCGCGGTCGTCGCCTGGGGCGCCGCCATCACCGGATTCGGACTGAGCGGCAGCCTGTGGCTCGCGGTGGTGTTCCTGGCCCTCGCGGGGGTCGCCGACATGGTCTCGATGGTCTTCCGCGGGTCGATCCTGCTGTCCGCCGCCAGCGACGAGATGCGCGGCCGGATGCAGGGCGTCTTCACGGTGGTCGTGGCGGGCGGCCCGCGCCTCGCCGACGTGCTGCACGGCACGGCGGGGTCGGCCTTCGGCGCGCGCACGGCGACCGTGGGCGGCGGACTGCTCGTCGTCGTCGCGATGCTGGGCCTCGCCGCGGGGGTGCCCGCCCTGCGCCGCTACCGGGTCTGAAGGTCAGAGCGCGCTGCGCCGATGCTGCCCGTACTGCTCCATGAGCCTGCCCCGGGTCATCTCCAGCCGGTGCGCGAGGATTTCGGCGACGTGCCGGATCAGGGACATTCCGAGCGCCGGTTCCTCCTCGCACAGCCGGAGCACCGCCTCGGCCTCGAACTCGTAGGCGCGCACGGGGCTGAAGGCTTCAGCGCCGAAGTCCCACTGGTACGGCGGGAACAGCCAGGACCAGCCGAGCAGATCGCCCGCGCCGAGGCTGGCCACGGTGACCCGCTGCACGGAGGTCACGCGCTGGTCGAGGGAGACGGCGCCGGAGCGGATGACCCAGAAGCGGTCGGCCGTGCCGCCCGCCTCGAAGATCCGGGCGTCCTCCGGGAAGGAGACCTCCCGGGCGAGCGCCATCAGATGCTGGCGCTGAGGCGGCGGAAGGGCGGTCAGCAGTTTGATCGCTTTGGTCATGACGCGGGGCTCCTCACCGACGACTGAGGTTCCGGTGCTTCCCTGCGTCCATTTCAGCCGCTACCGACGCCGTGAGCACCTCGGCGGAGCGTGGTTTCGGTTCTGGCCGGGAATCGTCGCTGGACGGGGGCGCCCGCGGCATTAAGAAGCCCTGGCTGGACGGGGGAGACCAGCCAGGGCCGTAAGTGGTGGTGCAGGGGGGACGAATGCGGTCTACCCGCGGTCTACCCCGAGACCACTTATGAATGAACCGTAAACCATCTCGACGGATTCCGCGCACCCGAGACCGGGGTAAGTGACCGGTTTCACTTGTCCTCCGCCACCACCCTGACCGTCGCCAGTCGAGGATCGCCCGGATCGGGAAGGGTGATGCCCGCGGCGAGACCGCTGGTGAGATGGCGCAGTACCGGTCCGCTCAGCCGCTCACCCGACAGGACGAGACCGGAAACGACCGACCTGTGGGCGTCCCGGCCGAGCAGCAGCTCTCGTGCGGGCCCGCGACGGCCGGCATCGCCGCCTGAACGCCGCCGTGGTGCAGCCGGTCGTCCGGACCGCCCGACGCCGGTACGTCACCGAGGATCCCCGCGTCGCCCAGCACCTCCCGCACCGCGGGGGAGGCTCCCCGGGCCTGCTTGTGACCGGGCGGCGAGAACGACGTCCGCGCCTTGCGGTGGTAGTCGGCCGGCGCTTCCAGGACCGGGGCCCGGGTGTGATCGGCTGGCATGCGCCCTCGGGTGCCCACCGGGGGCGACGCCAATCGGCGGCGCCGGTCAGCCGTCCCCGGCGTGCGAGCCGGGCGAAAGGAACTCGTCCAGCACGTTGATCACGGTCTCGTAGGCGATCACCCGCACGTCGGCGTCCCGGGCTGCCGCTGGGTCGGCATGCTCCAGCTCGTTGCTGCGGGCCTGCCAGACCCGCTCCTCCCGCCGGGCGTAGGCCCTGGCACGCTGCATGCGCCTCAGCAGTTCGTCTGAGTCCACGACATCGGTCATGACTTCCGCGTACCCCGGTATCGCCCGGATGAGCCGTCATCCCCGGTATCGCAGGGATGAGCGGTCATCCGTCCGACGTCTTCACGGGCACGCCCAGCGGACGGGCCAGACCGGACACGGCCTCGTCGAGGCGTTGCAGGTGCCGCAGGACACGGTCGGTGACGCGGCCGTAGCGCGGTGCGCCGGGGACGGTCCGGCCCAGGAGCGAGGCGATGCTCGGGCCGGTCTCGATGCCGGCCGAGGAGAGCTCGTCGGTGACGTGCGCGGCGATCGCCTCGATGTTGTGCGCGATGCGCCCCGCCGCTCGCCGCAGCCGGGGATCCGCCGCGATCGAGGGATGGGTGGGCAACAGCTCGGCGGTCGCCGCCAGCGAACGCGCGTGATAGGCGCAGGTCTCCAGCAGCGCGACGACGTAGCGGGCGGTCTCCTTGCGGGCCCGCAGCGGCGTCACCGGATGCGTGAGCGGCTGCACGGCCGCCCGCAGGTCGGCGAGCGCCTGGTCCAGATCGCGCGCCTGGTCGAGCAGCTCGACGGGCGGTCCGCCACTGAGCTGGTCGACGGAACTGCGGGTGACCTCGCCGAGCCGTTCCAGCACCGTGGCGAGCAGTTCGTTCGTACGGCGGTCCGTCTGCACCGGCAGGACCAGGGCGGCCGCGATCACCCCGCAGGCCGCGCCGAGCGCGGTCTCCTCGATACGCAGCACGAGCACCGAGAGGCTGTAGGTCTGCAGCAGGGTGTACAGCAGCCCGAGCGCCGCGGTGACGAAGAAGGACGACAGCGTGTACGACAGCGGTGCCGAGTAGAACATCGCGAAGACGAACAGCAGCACCAGCGCGAACGCCGTCCAGGTGTGACGGCCGACGGCACCCGCCAGCACGATTCCGGCCAGGACGCCGAGCACGGTGCCCAGCAGGCGACGGTAGCCCTTGACCAGGATCTCGCCCGTGGAGGCGGTGTTGAGGAACACGATCCAGCAGGTCAGCACCGCCCAGTACCAGCGGTCGTGGGACAGCAGCTCGCCGCCGATGATGGCCAGCGTCGACCCCACGGCCACCTGCACGGCGGCACGCGTCGTGGGGCGCCGCAGCCCGCTGGGCTCCTCCGACGGGGCCTCCTCCCCGGCGTCGAGCACGGCGTCCTCCGCGTCCAGCTCCTCGCGTGAGCGCGCCGTGGCCGGGCTGTCGTCCGACTCGTCCGGAGCCCCGCCCAGGGCGATCCGCAGCCCGAGGACCGCGCGGGCGGCCTCGCCGACGGCGCGGAAGGCATCCTGCACGGCGGGAGAGGCGTCGGGCAGGTTCTCCTCGTCGCGGTAGGCGAGGAGCCGGTTGCGGACCTGGGCCAGCGCCTTGCCGGAGGCCTGGCCGACGGGGTGCAGGACGAGCAGGCGCAGGGCCTCGAGGTCACGGCGCAACGTGACGGTCGCCTCCTCCCGGACGGGATGCCGGCTGCCCGACGGGACGGGGGCGCCCGGCAGATGCATGGCCAGGGTGTCGGCGCGCTCGGCGCCGCGTGCCGCGAGCAGGGACAGCCCCAGGCGCTCGGCCGCGATCTCGGCGTCCGCGACGCGCCGTTGGACGAGCCGGGCCATCGCCTCGTCGGCGGTTCCCTCCTCCAGCCGGCCCTGGATCAGCAGGGCCGTCTCGTGCAGGCGCGCGGTGCCCTCGCGTACGTGCTCCAGGGCCCGGTCCGCTTCCTCCGGGCCGGCGCCGAGCAACTCGAGTTGTGCCGACAGCAGCTGGGCCAGTCGGGCACGGAAGGCGCTGCGCAGCCGTTCGAGCACCCCCGTCGGTGTCTCGGGGACGAGCACGAACCGCACCAGCGCGCTGCACGCGAAGGCCATGGCGACCGCGCCGCACAGCGCGGGCAGGCCGGCGACGGTGGCGCCGACGAAGAGGGACATGAAGTAGGTCTGGAAGCCGATCAGGCCGAGCGCGGTGCCGCGGTCGCCGAACCTGCGCCCGTAGACGGCACAGAAGATGAGCCCCACGAAGGCCAGGTCGCCGGCCACGACATGACGGTGCAGCAGTGCCGCCAGGGTCATCGAGGCCAGCGCCACCGGGAGGCCCAGGGCGAGGGTGACGGCCTGCGGCCCGCGCTGTTTCTCCCGGATGGCGAAGGTGGCGACCATCGCCGCCAGCGCGCCCGTCACCAGGTGCGTCACATCGGCGCCCAGCAGGGCGAGCACGGCGACCGCGAGGGCGATCGCGCCCGCCGTGCGCAGCCCCGCGGCCAGTCGCAGCAGCCCGGGGTCCGACGCCGCGACACGGTCCCGCACGCGCGCCCGGACCGGCCCTCCCGCTGACCTCACGCCGACGTACTCTCTCCCGCTCTCTTTCCGGTCACACCGCGAACCGAAGGCTCTCAGCCGAGGCCGTCACCTCACTCAGCCGTCCCTTCGGGCGCCTCGGATCCGCCCTTCCCGGCCACGCGGTCCTGGAGCTGGTCCGGTGTCAGGTAGGCGTGGATGAACTCGAAGTCCTTGAGCTTGGCCGGCCTGCGGGCCTGGAACCCGGTCCGCACGAAATCGTCCCCGGCAACGGCGTTGAGAAGCCAGTTCGTCATGACGCGTGTCTTAGCGACATTGGTGCGCAGCGCCGACCAGTGGTAGCCGCGGGCGACGGCCATCGCCGGCAGGCCCTTCAGCTCGACGCCGAGGGGCTTGGAGACGGCGTCGCGGCCGCCGAGGTCGACGACCAGGCCGAGGTCCTTGTGCTCGTACGGCCGCAGCGGCTGGTTGCGCAGGGACGCGATGACGTTGTCGGCCACGACCTTGCCCTGGCGCATGGCGTGCTGGGCGGTGGGCGGGCAGACGGCGCCCTCCTCGCCCTTGGCGACATCGGGTACGGCGGCGGCGTCGCCGAGCGCGAACACACCGTCGTCGCCGGGCAGTTTCATCTCGGCGGTGACCGCGAGCCGGCCTCGGACCGTGTCCGCGCCCAGCGTGCCGATCAGCGGGCTGGCGACCACTCCGGCGGTCCAGATCAGGGTCCGGGTGGGGACCACCCGGCCGTCGGTGAAGGTGACCTCCTCGGGGCCCGCCTTGGCGATGGACACCCCCAGCGAGATGTCGACACCGCGCCTGCGCAGGATTTTCTGCGCCGCGGTGCCCAGCTTCTCGCCGAGTTCGGGCATCAGCCTCGGCGCGATGTCGATCAGATGCCACTTGATCAGGTGCGGGTCGAGCCGCGGATAGCGCTTGACCGCGTTGTGCGTCAGCATCTGCAGACATGCGGCGGTCTCGGTGCCCGCGTATCCGCCGCCGACCACCACGAACTGCAGCCGGGCGGCGCGCTCGGCAGGGTCCTGGCTGGCGTCGGCGAGGTCCAGCTGGGAGATGACGTGGTCGCGCAGGTAGGCGGCCTCCGCCAGCGTCTTCATGCCGTACGCGTTGTCGGTGAGCCCGGGGATGTCGAAGGTGCGGGTGACGCTGCCGGGGGCCAGCACGATGTAGTCGTACGGCTCGTTGACGATCCGGTCGGTGATGGTGCGGATGACGCAGACCTTGGCCGCGAGGTCCACGCCGATGGCGCCGCCCGGGATGATCCGGGTGCGGTACCTGCGACTGCGGCGCAGGGACACGGCGATCGACTGGGGCGTCAGGACGCCGGAAGCGACCTGGGGCAGAAGTGGCAGGTAGAGCTGGTAGGAGGACGGCGTAACCAAGGTGATCTCGGCCTCGTCGGCGGAGAGTTTGCGTTCGAGTCGGCGAACGCAGCCGACTCCGGCGAAGCCTGCGCCAACCACCAGGATCCTGGGTCGTGTCACGGTGATCTTCCCTTCTGCGGCTCCAGGCGGTCTGCCTCGACGTCGTTCGCCTGCCCCTGGATCGCGGCTTCGCACGCCTCGATCCCACCGCGCCACCGGCCGTTCCGCCAGCCGGGTGCGGCAGGCAGATGAACCCGTCGTCAGCCACCTTGCCCCAACCGGCGCGGGGGCACACCGGTTCGGGTGTGAAAGACGTGTCCGCTCGATCTCTTGACGACTGATTGGTCTGAACCTAACGTCCGTCTCGATCGTCCATGTCAGGGACCGTAGTTCATGTATGTGATCGTGCGCGTCACCATGTGCGTGGCCAGATGCGGGACGTGCGGTCCACCCCCATCCGACAGGAGGCAGGATGCTCGTACGCCTGCGCACCCTCACCGTCACCACGGCGCTGTGCGCCACGTCCTTGCTCGCCGCCCCGCACGCGTTCGCCGAAGTCGAGCCCGGCGGCTGGCAGTCGGTGTCACCGAGCTACACCGTGCAGGAACGGGGCTGCGGCCAGGTCGACGGCCTGACGTTCCGGCTCACCTGCTCCACCGCGAGCGGCGACCAACGGGCTGAACGACGCTACGCCACCTACACCGGCGGCACCCGCCAGTTCGAGGGCTACTTCCGTATCACCAGCCTCAGCGGCACCCGGATCAGCCTCAAGCAGACCTTCAACGAGTCGGGCTCCGGCCCGTACTTCATGCTCGCCGTCGAGCGCGGCGGCCGGCTGTACGCGGTGCACGGCGGCTCGACGCTGTCCAACGCCGGGACCGTCGGCGCGACGGTCCGCGTGAACACGGTCCACCAGGTCGGCGTCGAGCACCGCACCTACATCAACGGCTCGCTCAAGCACTCGTACGACAGCCCCGGCGGCAGCTTCTACGACAAGTTCGGCGCCTACCGCACCAACAGCGGCAGCGGGCAGGCCACCGTGGAGTGGAGCAACGTCCGCTTCTGGCGCAAGTAGCGGCTGCCGTATGCGAGGAAAGGCGCGCATCGCGGCGTCGGCAGCGCTGATCCTGGCGCTGCCGGCCTGCTCGGCCGGCACTGCGGACGCCGACAGGCCATTGCGAGGTGTCCTCACGACACCCACGGACATCGACCTCGACTGGACGGACGACCGACCGGGAGTCGCGGGCCACCTGCTGGAGTTCGCGACCGAGGAAAGGGGCCCCTACACCGTCCTGGACTACCTGCCCCGGCAGATGTCGGACTACCGGCACCCCGACCTCATGCCGCACACCACGTTCCACTACCGCCTGCGGACCTACCGGGGCCCCGTCTCCCGTCCGACGCGCGCCGAACTGCCGGACGGCATCCGCTTCACCTGGACCGACGCGTCCTCGGACGAGGACGGATTCCTCCTGGAGATGCGCAAGAAGAACAGCACCGGCTACGAACCCGTCGCCGTCGTCGATCCGGACGTCACCGCCACGACCCTGGTCACCCTGCCCGGCGATAAGAACGCCACCTTCCGGATCCGCGCCTTCGTCCTCGGCGAGCAGTCGAATGTCGTACGCCTCACCACGGGCGAGTAGGCGCGCTCAGCCGAAGACGTTGTCCGAGTCGTCCCAGTGCGGCGGCTCGTCCACCAGGTGATCCCGCGGCACACGTGCACTCGCCTGGTACATCGCGTCGATCTGGAGGGCGTAGTGCCGCACGATGGCGTCCCGGCGCAGCTTCATCGACGGCGTCAGCAGGCCGCTGGCCACGTCGAACGGCGCCGGCAGCACCCGGAACACGCGGATGGACTCCGCGCGCGACACCGCGCTGTTCGCGGCGGCCACGGCCCGGCCGATCTCCTCCCGCAACGCGTTCTCCTCGCGCGCCTCCCGGATCCGCGCGTCACTGCGCAGCGTGAGTGATTCCCGCCAGTAGGACAGAAAGTCGGGGTCCAAGGTGATCAGGGCCCCGATACAGGGCCGGTTGTCGCCCACGATCACCGCCTGGTGGATCATCGGATGCATCCTCAGGCGCTGCTCCAGGAGCGCCGGGGAGACGCTCTTGCCGCCGCTCGTGATGATGACGTCCTTCTTGCGTCCGGTGATCGTCAGATAGCCGTCGGAGTCCAGCCGCCCGAGATCCCCGGTGGCCAGCCAGCCGCCGCGCAGCGCCGCCCGTGTCGCGGCCTCGTCGTTCACATATCCCTGGAACACCGACGGCCCGCGCACGAGGATCTCCCCGTCGTCGGCCACCCGGATGTCCACCCCCGGCAGTGCCTTCCCGACCGTGCCCGACAGTTCCCGGCCCAGCGGTGGTGCCGTGACCCCGCCGCAGGTCTCGGTGAGACCGTAGGCGTCGTTCACGTAGATGCCGATGCCCTCGTAGAACAGGGACAGTTCACGGTTCAGGGACGAGCCGGCGGACGTCGCCCGGCATACCCTGCCGCCCAGTGCGGCCCGCAGCTTGCGGTACACCGTGCGTTCGTACAGGGCGTGTTGCAGCCGCAGATCGTAACGGGGCCCGGGCCCGCCGCCCAGCCGCTGCCGTTCCAGTGCCGCCGCGAAGTCCCGCGCGGTGTCCGCGGCCCGCTCGAACAGCGCGCCACGGCCGGCCTGCTGGGCCGTGCGCAGGAAGTTCTTGTAGATCTTCTCGAAGATCGACGGTACGGCGCACAGATAGGTCGGCCGGAAGGTGCGCAGCGCCGCCGACAACGCCTCCCCGTTCAGCTCGGGTTCATGGCCCATCAGCATGCCGCCGCGGATGGCCAGCCCCTGCACCACCAGGCCGTACACATGGGAGAAGGGGAGGAAGGCGAGAACCGACGCCTGCTGCTCGCCTGGCGGGATCACGGTGTGGCCCCAGCCCGCGAGGAGGGTGTCGCAGGTGCTCGCCAGACCGCGGTGGCTCAGCGCGCAGCCCAGCGGGTGACCCGTGGTGCCGGAGGTGTAGACGACGGCCGCGGTGGAGTCGGGCAGCACGATTCGGCGCAGTGAGTCGACCGTGGTGAACGGGACGAACTCGCCGCGCTCCACGAGCTGCTGAAGCCCCCCGGCGTCCAGCTGCCACACATGGCGCAGCATCGGCAGCGATCCGCACACGGAACCCACCGTCATGATGGCCTGCTCGTCCTCGACCACCACGGCCACGCATTCGGCGTCCCGCAGGATCCACTCGACCTGGTCGCGCGACGACGTCGGATAGATCGGCACGACCTCGGCGCCCACCGCCCACAGGGCGTAGCAGAACACCGTCCACTCGTACCGGGTGCGGGCCATGACGGCCACACGGTGGCCCGGCGAGATCCCGGACGCGATCAGCCCCTTGGCCAGATCGCCCACTTCGTCGCGCAGTTCCACGGCGGTCACCTCCTCCCACGTGGTGGAGGAGGGATCGGGGTGGCGCGCGAGCATCGGCAATGTCGGATCGAGAGCCGCCATCTCGAAGACGCTGTCGGCGAGCCCGCCGGTCAACGGCGTGACGGTCGGGGGAGCGAGGCCGAGGTCGCGCATGCGCTGCTCCTGATGTGTACCGGGTGTGACATCACCGATGAGTTCCGTTATCGGCGGTGCCCGAATCTAGCCCAGCTGAGAGCGCATGGTGTCGAGAACTGACAATTGACCCCGTTCGGTGATCTCAGCCGCGGGGGCAGGGCGACAGCAGCACCGTGGCAAGGGGCGGCAACGTCAGGCGGATGCGGTTGTCCTCCGGCTTCACCGGGTCGGGGTTGACGACGTCGCTGCCGCCGTACCGGGCGGCGTCCGTGTTGAGGGTCTCCTGCCAGGCGATGACGTCGTCCGGCACCCACAGGGCATAGTCGTGACGCACGACGGGGGAGAAGTTGGAGACGGCGAGCAGGGGGCTGCCGTCGGCACCGAACCTCAGGAAGGCGAAGACGTTGTCGTCCGCCGCGTCCCCCAGCACCCACTGGAAGCCACCGGGGTCGGTGTCCCGCTCCCAGAGAGCCGGCGTCGTCCGGTAGAGCGCGTTGAGGTCACGGATCAGATCCTGGACGCCGCGGTGGTCACCCGCGGACGCGTACCCGGGATCCAGCAGCCACCACTCGGGACCGTGCTCCTGGGACCACTCGGCGCCCTGCGCGAACTCCTGGCCCATGAAAAGGAGCTGCTTGCCGGGGTGGGCCCACATGAAGCCCAGGTAGGCGCGGTGGTTGGCGCGTCGCTGCCACCAGTCGCCGGGCATCTTGGAGACCAGCGCCTGCTTGCCGTGCACGACCTCGTCGTGGGAGATCGGCAGGACGTAGTTCTCGCTGTAGGCGTACACCATCGAGAAGGTCATCTCGTTGTGGTGGTACTTGCGGTGCACCGGCTCCTTGGCGATGTACTCCAGGGAGTCGTGCATCCAGCCCATGTTCCACTTCAGCCCGAACCCCAGTCCGCCGCTGTCGGTCGGCCGGGTCACCCCCTCCCACGCGGTCGACTCCTCCGCGATGGTGATGACGCCCGGATTGCGCCGGTACACGGTCGCGTTCATCTCCTGCAGGAACGCCATCGCGGCCAGGTCCTCCCGCCCGCCGAAGGCGTTCGGCGCCCACTGCCCGGACTCCCGTGAGTAGTCGAGGTAGAGCATCGAGGCGACGGCGTCCACCCGCAGCCCGTCGATGTGGAACTCCTCGCACCAGTAAGTCGCGTTGGCGACCAGGAAGTTGCGCACCTCGGTGCGTCCGTAGTCGAACTCGTACGTCCCCCAGTCCGGGTGCTCGGCGCGCCGCTCGTCCCCGGGTTCGTACAGCGGTTCCCCGTCGAACCGGCTCAGCGCCCAGTCGTCCTTGGGGAAGTGGGCCGGCACCCAGTCCACGATCACACCGATGCCGGCCCGGTGCAGGGCGTCCACGAGGTACTTGAAGTCGTCGGGCGTACCGAGCCGCGAGGCCGGCGCGTAGAAGCCGGTGACCTGATAGCCCCAGGACCCGGCGAAGGGGTGCTGGGCGACCGGCATGAGCTCGACATGGGTGAAGCCCAGGTCCTTGACGTACGCGGGCAGTTCCTCGGCGAGTTGGCGGTACGTCAGTCCCGGGCGCCAGGACGGAAGGTGCACCTCGTAGACCGAGAAGGGTGCTTGATGGACCGGGACGTCGCCCCGGTGCGCCATCCACTGCGCGTCGCCCCACTCGTGGTGCGAGGCGTGCACGATCGACGCCGTGTCCGGCGGGACCTCCGCACGGCGTGCCATCGGGTCGGCCTTGAGGAACCGGCCGCCGTACCGGGAGGTGATCTCGAACTTGTACCGGGTGCCCTCTCCGATGCCCGGCAGGAACAGCTCCCACACCCCGGACGCCCCGAGGGACCGCATCGGGAACGCCGTGCCGTCCCAGCAGGTGAAGTCCCCGGCGACCCGCACGCCCTGAGCGTTCGGCGCCCACACGGTGAAGCGGGTGCCCGTCACGCCCTGGTGGGTCATCGGCTCCGCGCCGAGCGCCTTCCACAGTTCCTCGTGCCGTCCCTCCCGGACGAGGTGGAGGTCCAGCTCGCCGAGGGCGGGCAGAAAGCGGTACGGATCGTGGACCTCGCACTCGTCGGACCCGTCCTCGGCGTACGACACCAGCAGCGTGTACGCGGGGATCTCCTTCAGCGGCAGTACGCCGGAGAAGAGACCGCCGCCCTCCGAGACCAGCGCGGTGCGCTTGCCGTCGGCCACGACGCTCACCGCGCACGCGAACGGGCGCAGCGCCCGGAAGGCGATCCCGCCCGGGACCGGATGTGCCCCGAGCAGCGCGTGCGGATCGTGGTGGGCGCCCGACAGCAGGCGCTCACGGTCGGCCGGATCGAGTGCGGGCGCGGTGGCACGCCAGCCCGGTCCGGCCGATTCGGGGCGCGAGGTCTCGTGCAGGGCCATGGGTCAGGCTCCTCTCACGGCGAGGCGTTCGATCGCCGCCATCGGTACGGGCAACCAGTCGGGTCGGTGCCGGGCCTCGTACAGGACCTCGTACACGGCGCGGTCGGTCTCATACGCACGCAGCAAGCCGTGCTTCTTACGCGGGTCCCAGCCGGCGTGGGCGGCATAGCCCGCGCAGTAGGCCTCCCGGCAGCGGCGCGCCCACTCCGGACGCCACGGACGGCGCTGCCGGGCGGCGTAGTCGAAGGAGCGCAGCATGCCGGCGATGTCCCGCACCGGCGAGTGGACACCGCGCCGCTCGGCGAGCGGGCGGGACGGCTCGCCCTCGAAGTCGATGACGAACCACTCACGGCCCGCCCGCAGCACCTGCCCCAGGTGCAGGTCACCGTGGATGCGCTGGTCCGGCGGCCCGGGGTCGCAGCTGGCGAGGGCGCCGAAGGCGGTGCGCAGGCCGGGCACGTAGGGCTGTAGGGCGGGGACGAAGTGCGCGGCGATCTCCAGACGCTCCGTCATCGCCGCCGCCATCCCGGCGTTCTCGCCGTGCGCCCGGGACGGGAAGGCCGACTCCAGCGCCAGATGCACCTCCGCCGTGGCCCGCCCCAGTTGGCGGGCCTCCGCCGTGAAGTCGCCGCCGGAGGCCAGCGCGTCCAGCGCCAGCGTCCAGCCGTCGGAGGCGTCACGCAGGAACGGCTGCAGCACGCCGAGCGTGGCCTCCCACGGGTGCGTCGTCCGGAACCAGGCCACGGGGGCCGGGACTCGCCCGCAGCCCTGCTCGGCCAGGGCGCCGGACAGCTCCAGGTCGGGATTGACGCCGGGCTGGATGCGCCGGAACAGCTTGAGGATGAACGTATCGCCGTACACCAGCGAGGAGTTGGACTGCTCGGCGTCCAGCACCCGGGGCACGAGCCCCGCCGGCACCGACACGGACGGGTCCGCCTCGAAGCACAGCGGTCCCGCCGTGCCGGGATGCCGCAGCCGCTCCAGGAGCAGCTGGGCCGAACGGGGGTCCTGCAGCGCGTCGAAGACCGTCAGGCCGGCCAGCGGCCCCTCCTCCGCACGGCCGATCAGCGCACGGCCGAGCCGCGGCGACAGATGCTGGCGTACGCCGAGCAGCAGCTGGTAGCAGTCGCCGGCCGGGGGAGCGCCGCCGGGCGCGGGCACCGCGGAGTGACCGGCGTGCACCAGCAGATGCAGACAGCCCGGGAACAGCTCCGTCATCGACAGCAGCGCGAGGTCCGTGACGGGCCGGTCCTTGCCCGCGAACCAGCGCTGCCGTGGCAGCCACTCGCGCAGCAGTCCGGCGAGCGAGGCCATGGGGCTCGCGTCGACCGTACGGCTCGATCGGGGAGTTGCGGTCTTCTGCATGGTGACCCGTCCTTTCCTCGGCACACGCTCGAAGCTCACGCTCAAAGTCGTCGGCCGATGCGGGATGCGACTCGGGAGAGCCGGAACCAGTAGAAGCCGTGGCCCCCGAGGGTCAGCAGATACGGCAGTTCGCCGATCGCCGGGAAACGGACCCCGCCGAACAGTTCGACCGGATGCCGTCCGGCGAACTCGCGCAGGTCGAGTTCGGTGGGCTGCGCGAAGCGCGCGAAGTTGTTCACGCACAGCACCAGGTCGTCCTCGTATTCCCGCAGGAAGGCGAGCACCGCCGGGTTGGAGGACTGGAGTTCCGTGTAGGTGCCGAGTCCGAAGGCCGGGTTCTGCTTGCGGATCTCGATCATGCGACGGGTCCAGTGCAGCAGCGACGACGGCGAGGCCATCGACGCCTCCACGTTCGTCACCTGGTAGCCGTAGACCGGGTCCATGATGGTCGGCAGGCAGAGCTGGCCCGGGTCGCAGGTGGAGAAGCCGGCGTTGCGGTCCGGCGTCCACTGCATCGGGGTGCGGACGGCGTCGCGGTCGCCGAGCCAGATGTTGTCGCCCATGCCGATCTCGTCGCCGTAGTACAGGATCGGGCTACCCGGAAGGGCGAGCAGCAGAGCCGTGAACAGCTCGATCGAGTGCCGGTCGTTGTCGAGGAGCGGGGCGAGCCGCCTGCGGATTCCGATGTTGGCGCGCATGCGGGGGTCCTTGGCGTATTCCGCCCACATGTAGTCGCGTTCCTCGTCGGTGACCATTTCCAGGGTCAGCTCGTCGTGGTTGCGCAGGAAGATGCCCCACTGGCAGCCGGACGGGATGGCCGGGGTCTTGGCGAGGATTTCCGAGACCGGGTACCTCGACTCCCTTCGTACGGCCATGAAGATCCGCGGCATGACGGGGAAGTGGAAGGCCATGTGGCACTCGTCGCCACCGTTTTGATAATCGCCGAAGTAGTCGACCACGTCCTCGGGCCACTGGTTCGCTTCGGCCAGCAGCACCGTGTCCGGATACATCGCGTCGATGTCGCGGCGGACACGCCTCAGGAATTCATGAGTGGCGGGAAGGTTCTCGCAGTTCGTGTCCTCCTCCGCGTACAGATAAGGCACCGCGTCCAGCCGGAAGCCGTCGATTCCCAGGTCCAGCCAGAAGCGCAGGGCGGCCAGGATCTCCTCCTGGACGGCCGGGTTCTCGTAGTTCAGGTCGGGCTGGTGGGAGAAGAAGCGGTGGAAGAAGTACTGCTTGCGGACCGGGTCGAAGGTCCAGTTGGAGGCCTCGGTGTCGACGAAGATGATGCGGGC
>NZ_JBVKBY010000008.1:0-502452 GCF_055656945.1 Streptomyces sp. NPDC111606 | reverse complement strand
CTCAAGGAACGGACGCTTCCTTTGTACTCACCCTCTCGGGCTTTCCTCCGGGCGCTTCCCTTCGGTCTTGCGTTTCCGACTCTATCAGATCCTTTCGGGCCTGACCCCCAGTCAGCGGGGCTTGCCTTCCCGGCCGTTGGGCCGTTCCGACGTCTCAAACCTTAGCGGATCCACTCGGCGATTCCCAATCGGGCCGCCGAGTCCCAATTCGAATTGAATTCGGGCATGCCGAAATCGACCCGGGAGGGAGATCGTGCTGGTGGTTTGGTTTGCCACTTTCGCGGCGGGAGGTGCTGTCGCAGAACCGTTACGGCTCGGTGGCAACCCGAAGAACTTTACGGATCGGCCAGGGGGCTGTCAAGCGCCCCTTGTCAAGATCTTTTGTTGCGCAGGCGGGCCACGCGTCAGTCGAGGTCGCTGAGGCGTCCGCCGGCGTCCGGCTGGGCGTGCTCCACCCTGCGGAGCAGGCGGGTGAGGACCTCGCCCAGCGTGGCGCGCTCCTCCGCCGAGAGGTCCTGGAGCAGGTCCTCCTCGAAGACCGACGCGAGCCGCATCGCCTCCAGCCACTTCTCCCTGCCCTCGGCGGTCAGCTCGACGATGACGCGGACGCGGTTGGACTCGTCCCGCTCCCGGGTGACCAGACCCTCGGCGACCATGCGATCGATGCGGTGGGTCATGGCGGCCGGGGTGAGGCCAAGGCCCTTGGCGAGGTCGCTGGGGCCCATGCAATAGGGGGCGCCGGAGAGGACGAGGGCCTTGAGGACCTCCCACTCGGCGTTGCTGATGCCGAGGGCGGCGGTCTGGCGGCCGTAGGCGACGTTCATGCGGCGGTTCAGGCGGGACAGTGCCGAGACGACCTTCTCGACCTGGGGGTCGAGGTCCTGGAACTCGCGCTGGTAGGCGGCGATCTGTTCTTCGAGTGTCGGTTCGCTGATGCCCGGGGTGTCGCCCATGGGCCGAGTATGGCACGGGCCCGCTTGGCGTTGAAGTCCTTCGATGTGTAGAGTTTAGCTTCGAAGTTTAGGTTCGAAGTCTTCAGATCTGCATCTGAGAGATACGAGAGAGGTGAACGTGACCAGGGCGATGGGCGCAGCGATGCGCCGGATCCACGTGGGCAACGCACTCAGCGCGTTCGGGCTCGGTTTCACCGTCCCCTACCTGTACGTCTATGTGGCGCAGGTGCGGGGGCTGGGTGCCATGACGGCGGGGCTCGTCCTCGCCGTCTTCGCCGTGGCCGCGCTGGTCGTGCTGCCCTTTGCCGGGCGGGCGATCGTCCGGCGGGGTCCGCTGCCGGTGTTGGTCGCCGCCCTGGTCACCGCGGCGCTCGGGGCGCTGAGCCTGGGGCTCGCGGGGAGTGCCGTGTCCGTACTGCTGTCGGCGGCCGCGCTCGGTGCGGGGCAGGCCGTGATGCAGCCGGCGCTCGCGACGATGATCGTCGACTGCTCCACTGCGGAGACCCGGTCGCGGGCGTTCGCGATGCAGTTCTTCCTGCAGAACCTGGGGCTGGGGGTCGGCGGCCTCATCGGTGGTCACCTGGTCGACGCTTCGAGCGTCTCGTCCTTCACTCTGCTGTTCTCGATCGAGGCGGCGATGTTTCTGCTGCTCGTCGTGGTGATGGTGACGGTGCGGATGCCGCGGGCGCCGCGGATCGAGGGGGCGCCGGGGGCTGGGTCCGCCAAGGGGAGCTGGAAGCAGCTGCTCCAGAACCGGGCCATGGTGCAGCTGTCCGTGCTGGGCTTCGTGCTGTTCTTCGCCTGCTACGGGCAGTTCGAGTCGGGGCTCAGTGCGTACGGGGTCGAGGCGGCCGGGGTTTCCACGTCGGCACTCGGGACCGCGCTTGCGGCCAACACCGCGATGATCGTGGTGGCTCAGTTCGCCGTGCTGAAGTTCGTCGAGCGGCGGAGGCGGTCGCGGGTGATCGCGGCGGTCGGGCTCATCTGGGCCGTGGCGTGGCTTGCGGCGGGGTATGCCGGGCTCGGGCACGGTAGCCAGGAGATGGCTACGGCCGCCTTCATCTCCACGTATGCGTTGTTCGGGCTGGGTGAGGCGATGTTGTCGCCGACTGTTGCTCCGCTGGTGGCCGATCTGGCGCCGGAGGGGATGGCCGGGCAGTACAACTCGGCGTTTGCGCTGGTCAAGCAGCTTGCGTTGGCCGTGGGGCCAGCTGTGGGTGGGCCGATGGGCGCTTCGCTGCATGGGCCGTACGTGGTGACGTTTCTGTTGTTCTCGTTGGGGATCACGTATCTCGCTGTGCGGTTGGGGCGGGAGCTGAGTGCGGTGCAGGATCGGCCGTGGGTGGGGAAGAGCCGAGTGGTGGCGCAGGGGACTGCGTCGGCTGCGGGGCAGGCTCAGACACCCGCTTCGGCCTGATCGGCCTCGTCCTCAAACTCCCCCAGAAGGGGCACCCCAGACGGGCTGGACTGCCCGGACCGACGGTTCAGGCAGTCTTCGGCAGTACGAACTCGCACCACACCGCCTTCCCGCCTCCCGGTGTTCTGCGTGAGCCCCAGGCCGAGGCGATGGTTGCGACGATGGCGATGCCTCGGCCGGACTCGTCGGCCGGTTCTGCCCGGCGGCGTCTGGGGAGATGGTCGTCGCCGTCCGTCACCTCGATGATCAGGCGGCGGTCGGTGCGGCGCAGCCGCAGGCGCATGGGCGGGGTGCCGTGTTGGAGGGAGTTGGCGACCAGTTCGCTGGCCGCCAGGACGCCCAGGTCGTGCAGCTCGGGCGGGAAGCGCCAGCTGGTCAGGACACCGGAGGCGAACGCACGCGCGCGGGGGGCCGCTTCGATGCCGCCGAGGAGTTCCAGGGCGGCGTTGCGGAAGAGGTCGCCGTCGGGGCCCGTGCGGGCCGGGTGCTGAAGGACCAGGACCGCCACGTCGTCGTCGTGGTCCGCTGTGACGCCTGCGCTGCGGACGAGGCGGTCGCAGATGACCTGGGGGGTGCCCGTCGCGCCGGCCAGGGCGCGTTCCAGGGAGGCGATTCCCTCGTCCAGGTCCTCGTCCCGGCGTTCCACCAGGCCGTCGGTGTAGAGGACCGCGGTGGAACCGGGGCTCAGGGGGATCGAGCCCGACGCGTGCATCCAGCCGCCGGTGCCTAGGGGCGGGCCGGTGGGTTCGTCTGCGCGTTGAACTGCGCCGTTCTCGTCCCGGACCAGGATGGGGAGGTGGCCGGCCGACGCGTAGATCAGGCGGCCCTCGTTCGGGTCGTGGATGGCGTAGACGCAGGTGGCGATCTGGTTGGCGTCGATTTCTGTTGCCAGGCCGTCGAGGAGCTGGAGCACCTCGTGCGGGGGGAGGTCCAGGCGGGCGTAGGCCCTCACCGCCGTACGGAGTTGGCCCATGACTGCCGCCGCTCGTACTCCTCTGCCCATCACGTCGCCGATGACCAGGGCCGTGCGGCCGCCGCCGAGGGTGATCACGTCGTACCAGTCGCCGCCGACCGCGGCTTCCGTGCCGCCGGGGTGGTAGGTGGCGGCGATGCGCAGATCGTCCGGTTCCTCCAGCTCCTGCGGGAGCAGGGAGCGCTGGAGGGTGACGGCCGTTTCGCGTTGGCGGCGTTCGCTGGCGCGAAGGCGTTCGGCCGCTTCCGCGTGGTCGGTGACGTCGGTGGCGAAGATGAGGACTCCGCCGTCGCCCTCGGTGACGGGCGTGCAGGTGAAGGTGTAGGAGCGGCCGTCGGGGGCCTTGCGGGACTTGAGGGTGCGCGGCTTGCCGCTGCGCAGGACCTGGTCGAGGAGCGGGAGCAGGCCCAGTTCGGCGAGCTCGGGGAGGGCCTCGCGGGCCGGTTCGCCCGGAGGGCGTACGCCGAAGGCCGTGGCATAGGTGTCGTTGACGTACGCGAGGCGGTGGTCGGGGCCGTGGACGAGGGCGACCAGGGCCGGGACGCGGTCGAGGACCTCGCGGACCGGCAGCTCGTCCACGGCGGGGATCGGCTTGGCCTCGTCGGTGAGGTGTTCGGCGCGGGCCGCGGGGACGGCACCCGGGCCCTCTCCTCGGCGGTCCTGGGCGACCGCTGCCGCGGGTTCGGTCCGCGCTGCGGCGCGGCGCTGCGTTCCGGGGAGCCGGGCGCTCCAGCGCGTGAAGTTCACGAATCCTTGCCTCGTGTCGTCGTCTTCGGCCAGCTCCGGACCCGGCCGGGGGTCTGTGGGTGACGCCCCGGGGTTGCGGCACTGTGGGGAGAGCCTTGTGGTCGGGATCGGTTCGGGGATCAGTCTGGCAGTGCGGCCGACCTGGCCGACACCCGTCTGACGCCTGCCCGGTCGGTGGAGTTCCTGGGTCCGGTCAGGACGACCCCTTCGGGTCGTCTTCCGGGTTGAGGGGATGCTTTCCACCGGCCGCGAGTTCGAACTCCGCACGGGGATGTTCGAGTGAACCGAGGGAGACGACCTCCCTCTTGAAGAGCCCGGAGAGGATCCATTCGGCCAGGACGCGGGCCTTGCGGTTGAAGGTCGGCACCCTGCTGAGGTGGTAGACGCGGTGCATGAACCAGGCAGGGTAGCCCTTGAGCTTGCGCCCGTAGACCTGTGCGACACCCTTGTGGAAACCGAGGGACGCGACCGAACCGGCGTATTTGTGGGCGTAGGTCTCCAGCGGTTCGCCGCGCAGGGCGTGCGCGATGTTGTCGCCCAGCACCTTGGCCTGGCGCAGGGCGTGCTGCGCGTTGGGGGCGCACTCCGTGCCGGGCTCGGCGGCGGTGACGTCGGGGACCGCGGCGGCGTCTCCTGCGGCCCACGCGTGCGTGGTGCCCTCGATCGTCAGCTCGGGCGTGCCCTTCAGCCTGCCGCGCTCATTGAGTGGCAGGTCGGTCGCGGCGAGGATCGGGTGGGGTTTGACGCCGGCCGTCCAGACGACCGTACGGGTGGGAAAGCGGGCGCCGTCGCTGAGGACGGCGACGCGGTCCGCGCAGGACTCCAGGCGGGTGTGCAGGCGTACGTCGATGTTGCGGCGGCGCAGTTCGGTGACGGTGTAGCGGCCCATGTCCTCGCCGACCTCGGGCAGGATGCGGTCCGAGGCCTCGACGAGGATCCACTTCATGTCCTCGGGGCTGACGTTGTGGTAGTAGCGCGTGGCGTAGCGGGCCATGTCCTCGAGTTCGCCGAGCGCCTCGACGCCGGCGTATCCGCCGCCGACGAAGACGAAGGTGAGGGCCGCGTCGCGGATCGCGGGGTCGCGGGTGGAGGAGGCGATGTCCATCTGCTCGATGACGTGGTTGCGCAGGCCGATGGCCTCTTCGACGGTCTTGAAGCCGATGCCGTGGTCGGCGAGACCGGGGATGGGGAGGGTACGCGCGATGGAGCCGGGGGCGAGGACGAGTTCGTCGTAGGAGAGCTGTTCGCTGCCCGTGCCCTCCTCCTCGGAGGCGAGGGTGGTGAGGGTCGCGGTGCGCTTGGCGTGGTCGATGGCGGTGGCCTCGCCGATGATGACCCGGCAGCGGGGCAGGACGCGGCGCAGCGGTACGACCACATGGCGCGGGGAGATCGACCCGGCGGCCGCTTCGGGGAGGAATGGCTGATACGTCATGTACGGGTCGGGAGTGACGACCGTGATCTCGGCTTCGCCCCGTCCGAGTTCCGGTTGCAGTCTCCGCTGGAGACGCAGGGCCGTGTACATCCCGACGTAGCCGCCGCCGACAACGAGAATGCGCGCACGTTCCTTCACCATCCCATGACGCACCCGACGCTTGCGTTTGTCCACAGGCTCGACCATTTGTGTGACCGGAGATCGTCGGCGCCGCGATTTGGCCGAATTGCCGGAGTGCGGGGAAGATCCGCAGGTCAGCGAGCATGCGCTGGGGGATCACACGTGGCGCAATCCGGACGTAAACGACTCGTACTCCGATCGAGGGGCGCTCCGTGCGGAACCTGCCCCTTCTGAATTGACTCCCTCTCAACTATGTTCGTGTGTCGACGGGGTGTAGGGGGATGCGCTCATCGGGTCCGTGAGTCACACAGAACGGACTCGTTGTCCGGGCTTGTTCCGCGACGCTCCGGCTTTGCAATGACGGGGAGTCTCCGGGGGGAGACGTCATTACCGGGGGATCGCTTATGCATGTTCAGGATTCTCGATGGTCTTCCGCAACCACCATCACACCGAGTGGCGGGGTGGGCGGCACGATGAGCGCGGCTGCGAGCAACGGACGCGGGGACGCGTCGCGTACGACGCCGCTGCGCGTGGACGCACAGCGCAATCTGGAGCACGTGCTGCGTGCGGCGCGCGAGGTCTTCGGCGAGCTGGGGTACGGCGCGCCGATGGAGGACGTGGCGCGGCGCGCGCGGGTCGGCGTCGGGACGGTGTACCGGCGCTTCCCGAGCAAGGACGTCCTGGTGCGTCGGATAGCCGAGGAGGAGACCTCCCGGCTGACCGACCAGGCACGTGCGGCGCTCGGTCAGGAGGACGAGCCGTGGTCGGCGCTCTCACGCTTCCTGCGCACATCGGTGGCCTCCGGCGCGGGCCGGCTGCTGCCGCCGCAGGTGCTGCGGGTCGGCGTCGCCGAGGACGGCGGCGCGCTCGACGAGGCCCGGGTGCCGCAGCAGCGGATGCAGCCGGGCGTCGGTGAACTGCGGCTGGTGCCCGACCAGCCTGCGGCGGCGCCGGTCGACCCGGTGGACGACGCGGGGGCGGCGGCGCTGCTCGACGTGGTGGGCCAGCTCGTGGAGCGGGCGCGCGCGGCGGGCGAGCTGCGGGCCGACGTGTCGGTGTCGGACGTCCTGCTGGTGATCGCGACGGCGGCGCCCTCACTGCCGGATGCGGCGCAGCAGGCGGCGGCCTCGGCGCGGCTGCTGGACATCCTGCTGGAGGGATTGCGCTCGCGGCCTCAGGCGTGAACCGGGGGGACCCGTAACGCTGTGGCGGTGACCGTGACTGCGAAGGAGTGACTTCGAAAGAGTTACTTCGAAGGGGTGACCGTTCGAGGAAGGTGCCTGCGAGGCGGGGTGCTGCACAGCCTCGCCTCGAACACCACCGCGGTGAACGCTGGTTGAGTCTTCCCCGCAGGGGCGAGGGCCGGTACTGCCTTGCGGGAAGTCCCCACGGACGAGTGGATGTCCGTACGCGTGGGTCCTGACCAAAAGCCAATATGGCACCCTGACCCGGTGTCCGGGACTGGTAGAGCTGGCGGCGGGGGCTTTCCGCGATGAGCGTTGACGGGTGGGACGAGTCACGCGGTGACGGTGACTCGGCGACTCCTCAGGTGCCGAGTCAGGGCGGACGGGCGGACCTCCCGCCGGGCGGCGACCCCGTGGAAGGGCGCCCACAGGGCCGCTCGGAGGGCAGCGTCCCGGCCCAACGCGACCGACGCGAGGACAGCGTGCTGCCTCCGCCCCGCGAGCTGCCGTCCCCCGACCTGCCGACGCGCGAACTTCCGCCGTCGGACGCCGACCTGATCAGTCGGATGCGGTCCGGTGACGACACCGCCTACGAGGAGTTGTACCGGCGCCACGCGGGAGCGGTGCGCCGGTACGCGCGCACCTGCTGTCGCGACGCCCACACCGCGGACGACCTCACCGCCGAGGTCTTCGCCCGCATGCTCCAGGCCGTACGCCGCGGTTCCGGTCCCGAGCACGCCGTACGCGCGTATCTGCTCACCTCGATCCGGCGTGCCGCGGCGGACTGGACGAAGTCGGCGCGGCGGGAGCAACTGGTCGACGACTTCGCGGTGTTCGCCGCGCAGTCCACGCGGGTCGCCGAGGTGTCCGACGACGACACGCTCGACCTGGGCGCGGACGTGCGGGCGATGCACGAGGCCGAGCAGTCCATGGCCATGCAGGCCTTCCGGTCGCTGCCGGAGCGCTGGCAGGCCGTGCTGTGGCACACCGAGGTCGAGGACGAGTCGCCGAGCGAGGTCGCCACGCTGTTCGGGCTCGACGCCAACGGCACGCGTGTGCTCGCCAGCCGCGCCCGCGAAGGGCTCAAGCAGGCCTACCTCCAGGCTCATGTCAGCGCCAGCCTCGCCAGCGACGAGGAGTGCGCCCGTCATGCCGACCGGCTCGGCGCCTACGCCCGCGGCAGCCTGCGCACCCGTGCCGAGCGGGGCATGCGCAAGCACCTGGAGGAGTGCGCCAAGTGCCGCCTGGCCGCGTTCCAGATCAAGGAAGTCGCCGGCGGTATCCCGGCCGTCGTGCCGGTCGCGGTCATCGGCTGGTTCGGCGCCGCCGGGTACGCCAAGGCGGCCGGGCTCATCGCCGGTGGCGCAGGGGCGGGTGCGGCCGGCGCGGTTGGCGCCTCCGCGGCGGGCGGCGGTTCGTCCGGCGGGGCGAGCTCCGGAGGGGGTGCGGCGGCCTCCGAGGGGCTGGGCGCGCCGTTGAAGGCCGGGATCGCGGCCGGTGTGGTCGCCGTGGGCGCGGTGGCGGCGATCGTGCTCGCGCTCGCCGGCAACGAGACGCCGGCCGACAAGCAGGACGCCAAGCAACCCCCCGTGCCCTCCCCCATCGTCGAGGAGACACCGACGCCCAAGCCGCCGGATCGGACGGAGCCGACGGAGCCGACGGAGAAGGAGCCCGCCCCGCAACCACCGGCGATCGTCCCGGCCGACCATCCCGAGGCAACCCCGACACCGGCCTCGCCACCCACTCGCACACCCAGTCCGACGCCCACGCCCTCCCCGACACCGACTCCGACCCCCACACCGACACCCACCCCCACGCCCACTCCGACGCCTCCGCCCGCCCCGGTCGACTACCGGTGGAGCGAGCTGTCGTACGACATCACCGGCGACGGCACCGAGCCCGAGATGCGGATCGGTGAGAGCAGCTGGGTGTGGCAGCGGTACGGCGTGTCGATCGGCGACGAGCGGTACGCGAACGGGGTCACCGTGCACGGCCGGTCCTCCGTCACCATCGACCTCAACCGGGAGTGCTCCGCGTACACGGCGATGGTCGGCGTCGACGACTCGACGCTGGGGCTGGGCAAGTTCCGCTTCTCGGTGTACGCCGACGGCGTCCGGTTGTGGCGGTCCGCGGCCATCGAGGGCGGGGACCCGGCCGTGCCCGTCCATGTGAACCTCACCGGGCGGGAGACCGTCCGGCTGGTGGTAGAGCCGCACGGCGCCTTCGACACCCTGCTGTTGGCGGACTGGGCTGAGTCGAAGTTCAGCTGCGTGTAGGACCGTCCAGCCGGGGGCGCGGGCTTACGGCGCCTGCTCGGCAGGGAGCCGGAGGCCGCGCACGGCCTCGGCGAGGTCGTGCAGGACGTCGTCGTGGGTGAGGGCGATGCCGCGGGTGTACTCGGCGCTGAACCGTTCGGCGCCGAGGGCGGTACGGGCGGCGGTCTCGGCCCGCTCGGCGTGCGCGCGCTCCGGCTGGAGGCGTGGATTGCCACGGCGCCAGTGCTCCGAGGCGGCGAGCAGACGTACCGCGGGCGGGTGGTCGCCGAGGCGGGTCAGCAGGTCCGCGGCGGCGTCCGTGAGCGTCGCGGTGATCACGTCGGCACAGCGCTTCTCCACGGCCAGGCGCAGAGCGTCGACCAGCCGCGGCAGACCGTGCTCCGGGCCCGACTCCGCCGTCACCGTCAGGGCGTCGGCGACGTTCAGCATCACAACGAACTGCGGCGGTGGTGTGGCGTTCTCGGTCTCCACACGTGCCGCTTCGCACAGCTCGCGCGCACGGGCCGTGTCCTTGTCGTCCAGCGCGATCTGGGCGCGCATCAGCAGCACGAACGCCCGTGAGTCCGCCACGCCGTACCGGTCGGCCACGGCGCTCGCCTCGTCCAGCAACGTCAACGCGGCCGTACGGTCGCCCGAGCGGTAGGCGATCTCGGCCAGCCGGGCGATGAGGAACGGGGTCTCGGTGTACGCACCCACCTCGTGGGCGAGGCGCAGCGCCTCCTCGTACTGCCTCTTGGCCTCCTCGAAGCGACCGCGCACCGTGGCCGTCTCGCCGGCCGCGCTGCACACCTGGGCCCGCATCCAACGGTCACCGGCCCGGCGGCTGAGGATCCGCAGCTCCGCGAGGTCGTCGTCGACGTCGGCCATGCCGCCCTGTGAGTCGACGAGCATGTGCGTGCGGAACATCAGGATGCAGCCGACCTCCCAGTCACCGCCGTACGCACGGCAGTTGGCCAGCGCGGCATCCATGACGGGACGGGTGTCCGCCGTCTCGCCCAGGAGGTAGTGGGTCAGCGGCCAGACCATGCCGGGCATGCGGGCCGCCGCCGGGCCACCCCGCGCGAAGTGGGCCCGCACGCGCTCGATGTACTGCCTGCGTCGCGCGTCCTGCCAGTGCTCCACCGGTTCGAACTCGATGGCGAGGAACAGGTGCAGCATGCGCAGGCTCATCCGTGGCACGTGCCTCGGGTGGTGCGCCTGTTCGGCCGGGGCGGCGAGGAGGGCGTCCAGCGGGGCGGCGGTGGAAGCGGTGGGACGGGCAGCGGGAGGGGGGACGGGAGGGTCCGCGGGGGGTGCACCGAGGCCTGAGGCGTCCAGGGTGGCGCACAGGTGCAGAATCCGTTCGACCCAGGCCGCGCCCTCGACACGGTAGTTGCGCAGCCACCAGAACCAGCTCATGGCGAGGGCGATGGCCGTGGCATCCGGTTCGTCGCCTGCCGTGACGGCGTGGTCGAGGGCCGCGCGGATGTTGTCGAGCTCGGTCTCCAAACGGGAGACCCACGGGAGCTGACCGGCGGACCGCAGCAGCGGGTCAGCCTTCTCCACGAGGGCGCGCACCCACGCGCGGTGCCGGTACTCGGCCGCGAGACGCGGCTCGGGGAGCTCGGCGGCGCGCTCGACGGCGTACTCGTGGATGGTCTCCAGCATGCGGTACCGCATGCCCCCGGAGCCGTCCCGCTCGCCCGGGGTGGCCACGATCAGGGACTTGTCGACCAGTGCGCCGATGAGGTCCGCGACCGGACCGGTGCACACGGCCTCCGCCGCCTCGAGGTCCCAGCCGCCCGCGAAGACGGACACCTCACGCAGCACCGTCCGCTCCCACTCGTCGAGCAGCTCCCAGGACCAGTCGACGACCGCACGCAGGGTCTGCTGGCGGGGCAGGACCGTACGGCTGCCGGAGGTGAGGAGGCGGAAGCGGTCGTCGAGGCGGTCGGCGATCTGGCGAGGGCTGAGCAGCCGCAGCCGGGCCGCCGCCAGCTCGATGGCGAGCGGCAGTCCGTCGAGGCGGCGGCAGATCTCCGCGACGGCGTCCTGGTCTCGCTCGTCGCGCAGCACCGCCTCGGCGTCGGGGCGGACGGCCGCGGCGCGCTCCGCGAAGAGGCGGTGCGCCTGGTCGGGGAGCAGGGGCTCGACCGGGCGGACCAACTCGCCGGGGATGCCCAGGGGTTCACGGCTGGTGGCGAGGATCGTGAGGCCCGGGCAGCGGGTGAGGAGGGTCTCGGCGAGGGTGGCGGCTTCGCCGATGACATGTTCGCAGTTGTCAAGGATCAGGAGTTGGCTGCGCGGGGCGCAGTACTCGATCAGCAGGGCGACCGGGTCGTCCTGCGGGGCCGTGAGCTCGTTGGTTATGAGCACGGTCTCGCGCAGACCGAGCGCATTGACCACCGCGCCAGGCACCGCCTCCGGCCGGTCGAGCGGGGCGAGCTCGACGAGCCATGCCTGGGGGAGGCCGGCGGCGGCTTCCTCGGCGAGGCGGGTCTTTCCAGAGCCGCCCGGTCCGGTGAGCGTGACCAGTCGGGCCCTGTGCAATTCGGAACGGATGGCGTCGAGTTCGAGTTCCCGGCCCACGAAAGAGGTGAGGCGGGGGCGGAGGTTGCCGGTGCGTTCGGGGGGCTGGGGGTGGGGTGGAGATGGGGGTGGGGGTGGTGGGGATGCGATGTGCGGGGCGGGTTGCGGCTGGGGCTTTGGCACGGGGTCCGGCAGGGTCTTCGTCGCGACGTTCCGCTGGGGGCCTGTCCGGAAGTCCCGTTGAGACCCCGCCCCCGGTTCCGGGGTCGCCCGTGTCAGCAGCTCTGTGTGCAGGGCCCGGAGTTCCGGTCCTGGGTCGGTGCCCAGGCCCTCGGCCAGGGAGCGGCGGGCGGTTTCGTATGCGGCGAGGGCGTCGGCCGGGCGGTCCGTGTCGCGCAGGGCGCGGATGAGGAGGGCGTGCAGCGGTTCGTCGTACGGGTGTGCCGCGGTCAGTTCCTTCAGGTCGGGTACGGCTTGCCGGCCGAGGCCCAGTCCCAGGTCCGCCTCGATACGCGCGCGGGTCGCCTCCAGGCGCAGGGCCTCCGGGCGGGTGGCGGCGGTGCCGCGGTCGGGGAGGTCGGCGAGGGCTGGGCCGCGCCACAGGGTGAGGGCGGTGCCGAGGGTCCGGGCGGCGGTGGACGGGTCGCCCTCGGTCAGGGCGGAGGTGCCCTGGAGGACGAGGCGTTCGAATACGAAGAGGTCCACGTCGTCCGCCGTCGCCGTGAGCCGGTAGCCGCCGGGCGCGGAGGTGACGGCGTCCTTGCCGAGGGTGCGGCGCAGGCGGGCGATCAGGGCCTGGAGGGCGGCGGGGGCGTCCTGGGGCGGGGTGCCGGGCCAGATCTCGTCGATCAGGGTGTCGGGGGTGGTGAGGTGGCCGGGGCGCATTGCGAGGGCCGTGAGCAGGGCGCGGAGGCGGGGGCCGCCCACGGGTACGACGGTGCCCTGGTCGTCCTCCGCCTGGGTGACGCCCAGGATTCTGTACCGCACCGGGTCATTGTCCCTGGGGTGGGTGGTGGGGGCGCGGGTTTGTTGGTGGCGGGTGTCGTGGTTGCGGTGACCCTTCGGGTGCGGTGGCCCTTCGGGTGCGCGGGAGGGTTCTCGCCCCTGCCGCCCCTACCCTTCCCGTCCTTGAAGGGGCTCCGCCCCTTCGACCCCGGCCCCTGGGGGCTGCCGCCCCCAGACCCCCGCTGTCGGCCTGAACGGCCTCGTCCTCAAACGCCGGACGGGCTGAGATACCCGGACCGGCACCGAGGGAGTGCCGTCAGCGAGGAGCGCAGTCCCAGCGGGTGAGTGGGGGCCAGGGACGGCACAACCTCGCCCTCGAACGCCGGACAGGCTCAAGCACCTGCGCCTGCACCACTAAGACGTCATCTCATTTGGTGAGTCTGCGGTAGCAGATCAGGGTGCAGGCGATGCTGGTGAAGGCCAGGAAGTGGTCGGCTTTGCGTTCATAGCGGCGGTGTAGACGTCGGCATCCGGAGAGCCAGGACATGGTGCGTTCGATGGTCCAGCGGTGGCGGCCGAGTCGTTGCGCGGTCTCGATACCCTTGCGGGCGATGCGATGCCGGATGCCTCGTCCCGATAACCATCGCCGCAGGTGGTTGTAGTCGTAGCCCTTGTCAGCGTGGAGTTTGTCCGGTCTGCGCCGCCGGCGTCCTCGGCGAGAACGGATCGGCGGTATGCCCTTCACCAGTGGGATCAGTGCCTGACTGTCGTGTGTGTTGGCGCCCGAGATGCCGATGGACAGGGGCAGGCCGGTCCGCTCCGTGATCAAGTGGATCTTTGACCCGTACTTGCCCCGGTCTACAGGATTCGGGCCTGTCAGCTCCCCCTTTTCAAGGCCCGCATGTTCACCGAGTCGATCGCGCACCGAGACCAGTCCAACTCGCCTCGGGATCCCAGTTCGTCGAGGACCAAGCGGTGGAGTTTGCCCCACACCCGGGCCTTCGTCCACTCGGTGAATCGCCGGTGAGCCGTCGCGCCGGACGGCCCGAACGACGCGGTCGGCAACTGCTGCCACGTGCAGCCAGAGGTCGCCACGAAGACGATTGCGGCCAGCACTTCGCGGTCGCCGTGCCGACGCCGGCCGCCACCCTGGGGCCGCGACGGTGCCTCCGGCACCACGCGCTGGAACAGCTCCCACAACTCGTCCGGCACCAGCCGCTCAACGATCCTCGCCACGACCGGACAGCTTACCCAGCCAAATGAGATGACGTCTAAGTCACCCGCTGCAGAAGCCGCTCAGCCTCCCCTCACCCCTAAACCGGCCGAACCCCCGCCCCCGCCCCCAACGCCCCCCGCTGCGGCTTGATCCCCGCCGGTACCGCTCGTTGGCGTGCCGGTGTTCCCGTCCAGCAGGTGCCTCGGCGGGCCAGCAGGCGGCGTAGCCAGAGCTCCAGGGAGACCAGGTCCGCCAGGCCGTCCAGGGGTAGTGGCTCGCCCTCGGCGGCGGCGCGGAGGGCCTTGCGGACCACTCGGGCTTCCACCAGGCCCGCCTGGGCCAGGAGGGGGGTGCCGAAAAGGGTCATCAGGGAGTCGGCCGACACGCGCAGACCCGTCCTCGCGGCGACGGCCGCCGACGCGTGGGACGGGGCGCCCCAGCCGGGTGGGAGGTCGGCCACGCCGGCGCCCTCCAGGACCGTGCGCAGGATCGCGGCGCGGGCGCCGGGCTGGACGCGCAGTGCCTCCGGGAGGGCTCGGCAGGCGCGGACGACCTGGTTGTCGAGGAACGGGGCGTGCAGGCGCTGGAAGCGGATCTCGGCGGCTTGTTCCAGGACGCGCAGGTCCGACGAGTGGCGGGCCAGGGCCGCACGCGCGCGGTAGTCGCCGGGGCGTTGGCCGGGGCCCACGCCGTTGCGGCTCGTCGCCGTCTGCAGGCGAACCGATACTTCAGCCAGCGCCTCGCCGGTCAGCCAGCGTGCCGCCGGGCCCGGTCTGGCCCAGGTGAGCGCGGCGAGCGACGCCCCTACGGCACCTCCGGGTTCGTCGAAGCGGCGGTCCATCAAACGGGCGGCAAGGGTCTCGACGCCCGTGCGGTACGGCGTACGGGCCAGCTTGCGCGCCGCGCCGTACACGCGCGCGGGGACCAGCACCGAGCCGTCCGCCTTGGCCAGGGCCGCGACCGGGCGGACCAGGTGGCGCCGCTTGCGGTCCATCAGGAGGTCGGCGAGGCGGGCCGGATGGGCGTCCAGGACCTGGCGGGCGCCGTAGCCGGTGAAGTGGTCGGCGCTGCCGGACGCCAGGCGCGCGCGGTGCCTCGCGGCCGTCACCAGGCTCGGGCCGGGCTCGTCCGTCAGCGGGCCGTCCAGGTCGGCGTACGGCAGCGTCTCCTCGCCACCGGCCACCACCACGTGGTGCAGGCGCGGGTTGGCCGCCAGCGTCCCCGCTCGTTCCAGCTCGGCCTCACGGCCGCCGACCGCGAGGTCGTTGAAGGTGACCGCCAGGAGGCGTTCCCCCGCGCCCGTGCCGTGCCCCAGGACCGTGCCCGGCATGCCGGGCAGACCGGCGGCCAGCAGCGCCAGGGTGCCCGACGCGGGACCGCCGGACAGGTCGGCCCCGATGCCCGGAACCGGCATCCCGCGCGCGGCACGCCGCTCGGCCGGGCCCATGCCGGGTACGGGCCCTGGGTCTATGTCGGCGCCGGGGACATGACGGGGCGCGGACAGACGCGCGCGTACCGCCTCCACCAGGGCGTCCCGTACGGCGTCCACCGCGCTGTCGGGGTCGGCCGTCGGCGCCGCCACCGCCAGCGAGGCGACCGGCTCGTACCCGGCGATCTCGCGCGCCCCGGTGCGCAGGATCAGCGCATGCCCCGGCGGAATGCGCCGCACGCCGTCGTACGGGGTGGAGTCGTGCAGGGCCGCCGGTACGTCGGGGGCGGCCAGCAGCGCGGCGAGGTGCCCGAAGTCGAGGTTGGCCTCGATGAGGTCGGCGAGGGGCAGCGCGGCGGTCGCATAGGCCGTACCGCCCGCCCAGGGGGTGTAGAACACGGGCCGTGCGCCCGCCAGGTCGCCGCACACCATGACCCTGCGGCCGACCTTCACGACGGCCGTGTAGCTGCCCGACCAGGCCGTCAGATGCCGAAGTGCCCCTCCGCGCGCGGCGAACAGACCGAGGCGCAGCTGTTCGTCACTCGCCCCGCAGGTGCCCAGTACCGCGATCCGGGTCTGCGGGTCGGCCTTCACCACGCGCACCTCGTCGGGGCGCCAGTCGCCGACCGCCCACAGCGGATCGGGGTCGCCCCACAGGAGTTGGGAACCGACCGGGTGCACGGTCTCGCCGTCGCTTCCTGTCGCCCCCGCGGAGCCGATGCCGGCGGCCACCGCGGTGGTGCTGCTCCATCCCACCAACCACCGCATCGCCGCCTCCACAGGCTGTGGACAACCAGTGCACCGTACGAACCGGTTCACCATGCTGCCATGAAGGAGGCGTGCCGGAGCGGCGGCGGAGCCGCTCGAGATCCCGGAATTGCGCCCGTGAGGGCGCCCCCGCATCGACATGAACGCGCCGGGACGCGGTCCGAACTCCCGGGTGGAGCAAGGCGATCGGGCGACTTGGCAGAATGTCCGCGACCACTCCTGCGACGCGAATGCGCCCCCGATACGCTCCCTGAAAACGCCCTTCGCGCCCTCAACTCCCATGGTCGGAGCGGTAATCACCCGCGAGAGGCGGGGTCGCTTTTCGGCCAAATAAGCGTCGCAAGGACAGGCTCGCGCACGCTCCGTACAAGTCCTGCGCACTACTCGGCGTACTCGTCGTGCGCGCAGTCCGGGGAACGGAGTGCGCCCCCCGGACCGTTCCGCCGCCCGCGGGGATGGAGGCGGCGGAATCCCCCAGCCCACTGGATCCAGTACAGCGGGCCGACCCACGCAGAAGCCATGGAACCGCTCCCCCGGTGGCTGGAGAAGAGCGCACGGACGGGCGCACAGCCACACAGTGGGAGCACGTCACAACTGTGCGTAGGGGGTGCGCACTTGAGTGCGGACCACAATCCCGCCATCCGGAAGAATGCCCCTTAACGCTTGGGATGCGGCGAACTACGCTGGGTTTACGAATGCCGCGTGGTTATGCCAGCGCGGCAGCCGTCTGTGTCGAGGGGTGGCGCATGTCCAGGGAGCAACGCGGGCCGAACGAAAAACTCGGCGCCGTTCTCGCCCTCGCGGGAATCAGCAATGCAGGACTCGCTCGACGCGTCAACGACCTTGGCGCTCAGCGAGGCCTGACTCTTCGCTACGACAAGACATCGGTGGCGCGCTGGGTGTCGAAGGGCATGGTGCCGCAGGGTGCGGCGCCGCACCTCATCGCCGCCGCCATCGGCCAGAAGCTGGGCCGCCCGGTGCCGCTCCACGAGATCGGCCTGGCGGACGCGGACCCCGCACCCGAAGTGGGCCTCGCCTTCCCCCGGGACGTCGGACAGGCGGTGCGGTCGGCGACGGAGCTCTACCGTCTCGATCTCGCCGGGCGCCGTGCCGGTGCCGGCGGCATCTGGCAGTCGCTGGCCGGTTCGTTCGCAGTGAGCGCGTACGCAACGCCCGCCTCACGTTGGCTGATAACCCCGGCCGACACTTCGGTGGCGCGTGAGGTGAATCCGTCCGAGAGCTCCGGCGCACCGCTCAAAGTCGGCCACAGCGATGTGCAGAAGCTGCGGGAGGCCGCCGAGGACGCCAGGCGCTGGGACTCCAAGTACGGAGGCGGCGACTGGCGTTCGTCCATGGTGCCCGAGTGCTTACGGGTGGAGGCGGCGCCGCTGCTGCTCGGCTCGTACTCCGACGAGGTGGGCCGGGCGCTGTTCGGGGCGAGCGCCGAACTCACCCGCCTCGCCGGGTGGATGGCCTTCGACACCGGGCAGCAGGAGGCCGCGCAGCGGTACTACATCCAGGCCCTGCGGCTCGCCCGCGCGGCGGCCGACGTACCGCTGGGCGGATATGTCCTGGCGTCGATGTCGCTCCAGGCGACCTACCGGGGCTTCGGCGACGAGGGCGTCGACCTCGCCCAGGCCGCCCTGGAACGCAACCGTGGCCTCGCCACGGCCCGCACCATGAGCTTCTTCCGCCTCGTCGAGGCACGCGCACACGCGCGCGCGAGTGACGCGCAGGCCGCCGGCGCGGCCCTGAAGGCGTCGGAGGGCTGGCTGGAGCGGTCCAGGGAGGGGGACAACGACCCGTCATGGCTCGGGTTCTACTCCTACGACCGGTTCGCCGCGGACGCCGCCGAGTGCTACCGGGACCTGAAGGCACCGCGTCAGGTGCGGCGGTTCACGGAACAGGCGCTGTCGAAGCCGACGGAGGAGTTCGTGCGCTCGCACGGACTGCGGCTCGTCGTCTCGGCGGTCGCCGAACTGGAGTCGGGCAATCTCGACGCGGCGTGCGAGCAGGGCGTACGAGCGGTGGAGGTCGCGGGGCGGATATCGTCCGCGCGCACCACCGAGTACGTGAAGGACCTGCTGCACCGCCTGGAGCCGTACGGCGACGAGCCGCGGGTGGTCGAGCTGCGGGAGCGGGCGCGGCCATTGCTCATGGCGCCGGCCTAGACGGAGATCTCCGGCACGCGCGCGCGTGCGGAGCCTGCTGCGGCGGCTCGGAAGACCCGAGCCGCCGTCGCCTCCGCCCTGCCCGAGCCGGGCCGCTAGGACGCGCCGTTCGTGCGCCCGAAGCAGCGCTCCAGCTCGTCGAGCTTGTAGAAGGTGCTGCCCTTGGCGATCGGGCGGCAGCCGGCCTTGAAGGCGGTCTCCTTCTCGTTGTAGAGCATCCGCACCAGGTAAGTGCCGCCCTTGCGGAAGACGTCCCACTGGACGTTCGAACCGAGCGGCGCCACGGATGCGCCCCGCCAGGCGTTGTCGGCGTAGGTGTACGGCCGCTCGGCGGTCGCGCCCTTCGTGCTGCCGGGCAGGCCCATCAGCGCGGCCAGCGGGATGATCTCCTCGGCGTGGGTGAAGCGCAGCTCGGCGCCCAGGTCACCGGTGCCGGCGCGCTTGGCCTCGACCTGCTTGAAGAAGTCGTCGAGCAGGACGTCCGCCATCTTGTACGTGATGTCGCTGCCGGTGAAGCCGGGTCCCTTCTCGTAGAAGTCCTCGACGTCGCTCAGGTACCCGAACCAGGCCGTGTCCCACTTGCCGATGAACCGCTCCATGCCCCAGCCCTTGCCGCCGGGGCTCTCGTCGCTCATGGCGGGCGCGATGGCGTACAGGTTGTGGACGGCGGTGGCGGCGGCAACGCGGTCGTCGTCGGAGAGCTGGTCGACGAAGGCGCCCTCGAAGAGCTTCTTCAGTACGTCCCGGGCGGCGCGGTGGGTGGTGGGCTGGTCCGTGAGGGACTTCAGTGTGCTCGCAAGCCGCTGGTCGTTCGCGATGTAGTCCCGGTAGGCCGCGCCGCCGGCCGCCTTGTGGAAGTACAGGAGGTCGACGTCCGTGCGGGTCGGGCCGATCAGCGGCTTCAGGGCGGAGTCGGTGCCGGCGAGCGCGGCGGCGTACAGGTTCGCGCTGTCGACGGCGCGGCCCTGCCCCGAGCTGACGACGTCGATCTTCTCCTTGGCGCCGGCGATCTGCTTGAACAGCCCCGGCAGCCGCTGCGCCATCCGTACGGCCGTGTCCTGGATCTCCCGCTTACCGCGCCCGCTGAGGTCGCCGTGGCCCACGGTGCTCATGGCCTCCTGCAGCGCCTGCACCCTGGGCCCGAACTGCCTGCCCTTCGCGGTGAGCGCGCCCGCGGCCTTCGCCTTCTGCCACAGCGCGAGGACCAGGTCGGCGTCCTCGCCGTCGGTCGCGGAACGGGAGCCGTGCCGGGAGACGTTCTCCGTGAAGACGGGCGTGAAGCCGGCGGGGGGTCGCTGGTAGGTGCGGGGGTTCTGGCCGGGGACGTACGTCGCCTTGGTGCCGTAGCTGTCCTGGGTGCCGGTGTTCTTGGCGCTGTCCGTGGCCGCGGCGGCCGGGGTGGCGGCCAGAAGGGCGGCCAGGCCGAGGGCCAGGATCGGGGGGAGGCGCCTCATGGCTGTGCCGTTTCGTTCAGGGCCGCTGCATCGCACCGAAGCGGCAGACCGGATGACTGCCGCATCGTCGAAGCGGTGCATGAACTTCCCGTGGCTGGATCACGGCTGTTCGGTGGCCGGATTTCCCGCCCTTGCCAAAGGTTCCCCCTCGGAATCGCCACGCCGAGGTGCGCGAGGATCGCATCCGGGTCGGGCCGCGCCGGTCCCCCGGGTTTGAGTGCGTTGTCAGTGGCGCAGTGCATTATCGAAACCGGGAGGTGGAGCAGGTGCGGGCGATCGCTTACGACTGTGACGTGCTCGTGGTCGGCGGTGGGATCGTCGGGCTGGCCACGGCGTTCGCGATCACGCGTGCCGCGCCGGGGACGCGGGTGACCGTGCTGGAGAAGGAGCCGGGTCCGGCCCGGCATCAGACGGGGCGCAACAGCGGGGTCATCCACAGCGGGATCTACTACCGGCCGGGGTCGCTGAAGGCGCGGTACGCGGTGCGGGGTGCCGCCGAGATGGTCAAGTTCTGCGCGGAGTACGGCGTCGCGCACGCCGTCACCGGCAAGCTGATCGTCGCGACGGAGCGGGCCGAGCTGCCACGCCTGCACGCACTGGTGCAGCGCGGGCGGGAGAACGGCATTCCGGTAAGGGAGCTGGGCGTCGCGCAGATCGCGGAGTACGAGCCGCAGGTCCGGGGGCTCGCGGCCATACACGTCGGGACGACGGGCGTCTGCGACTTCGTCGGGGTCGCGCGGCAGCTGGCCGAGGCGTCCGGCGCGGAGATCCGGTACGGCGCGGAGGTCGAGCGCGTCGACCGGCGGGCGGACCTCGGGGTCGCCGTGCGCACCACGCGCGGGGACGTCGTGCGGGGACGGGTGCTGGTGAACTGCGCCGGGCTGTACTGCGACGAGGTGGCCCGGATGACGGGGGACGAGCCCGGGGTGCAGATCGTGCCGTTCCGGGGGGAGTACTACTCGCTGGCGCGGCCCGAGCTGGTGCGGGGGCTGGTGTATCCGGTGCCGGATCCGGCGTTTCCGTTCCTCGGGGTGCACCTCACGCGCGGGATCGACGGGGATGTGCACATCGGGCCCAACGCGGTGCCGGCGCTGGCACGTGAGGGGTACGGATGGGGGGTCGTCCGGCCGCGGGAGGTCGGGGCGACGGTGGCGTGGCCCGGGGTGTGGCGGATGGCGCGGCAGCACTGGCGGTACGGGGCCGGGGAGCTGCGGCGGTCGGTGTCGCGGGGGGCGTTCACGGAGGCCGTGCGGAGGTTGTTGCCTGCGGTGACCGCGGAGGATCTGGTGCCGGCTCCGGCGGGGGTGCGGGCGCAGGCGGTGTTGCGGGACGGCGCGCTGGTGGACGACTTCCTGATCCGGGAGGGGGCTCGGGCCGTGCATGTCCTGAATGCGCCGAGTCCGGCGGCGACGGCTTCGCTGCCGATCGGGCGGGAAGTGGCACGGCGGGCCTTGGCGGTACTGGGGCGCTGCGCTGAGGCTGGGGTGGGGTGATTTCGGCCTCGCCGCCCCTGCCCTTCCCGTCACTGGGGGCTGCCGCCCCCAGACCCCCGCTTCGGCCTGAACGGCCTCGTCCTCAAACGCCGGACAGGCTGGAATGCCCGGACCGGCGCCAGGCGGACCCCGCCTCTCCGGCTCCCCGTAAAATCGTTCCCACTGTGTCTGACTCCCTCAACGCCCCCGAAGCCCCCCAGCCCGGCACCCCGCATCAGTCCGAGGCCCCCGGCGAGCACGTCGGTCATCATCCCGGTGTCTCCGTTCGGCACACCCGGGCCAAGGGGGAACCCCGGTTCCCGGACGGGCCGAAGGCCGATCCGGCCGGGTCGCACTTCGAGCGGCGGATTCGGAGTTTCCAGCCGCGGCGGAGCAGGGTGACCGCGGGGCAGGCGGACGCGTTGCAGCGGCTGTGGCCGAAGTGGGGGCTCGACATCGACGGGCAGTGCGTCGTCGACCTCGCCGAGCTGTTCGGGAACGACAACCCCGTCGTGCTGGAGATCGGCTTCGGGATGGGGGAGGCGACCGGGCAGATGGCCGGTGCCGACCCCGGCACCAACATCCTCGCCGTCGACGTCCACACCCCGGGGCAGGGCAACCTCCTCAACCTCGCCGACCACAACGGGCTGAACAACGTCCGTGTCGGCAACGGCGACGCCATCATCCTGCTCCGCGAGATGCTCACCCCCGACTCGCTCGACGGGCTGCGCGTCTACTTCCCCGACCCGTGGCCCAAGAAGCGGCACCACAAGCGGCGGCTCATCCAGCCCGAGTTCCTCAGCCTCGCCGCGACCCGGCTGAAGCCCGGCGCGCTGGTGCACTGCGCCACCGACTGGGAGCCGTACGCCGAACAGATGCTCGAAGTGCTGACCGCGCACCCCGACTTCGAGAACACACAGGCGGACGGCGGTTTCTCGCCCCGTCCGGAGTTCCGGCCGCTGACCCGTTTCGAGGGCCAGGGACTGGACAAGGGTCATGTGGTGAACGACCTGCTCTTCCGCCGCGTACAGCGGTAGGAGCAGCCGGAACCACAGCACCAGCACCAGCACCAGCACCAGCACCAGCACCGACCAGACCATCGACAGCAAACCCCACCGGCGCCCGAGCCCTCCTCGCGCTGCTGCGGGCGGCGCCCCTGCCTCGTTAGGGTCAATGCCGTGGCCACCTGTCCCCCGTACCCGACGCACCCCACCGGTCCCACCGGCGGCGCACTGCGGCACGCGCACTGGTGGCAGAAGCGCTGGGTGCGTTACGGCGCGCTCAGCACCCTGCTCGCGCTGTCCGGGCTTGTCATCCTCGCCCTGGTGCGTGAGCAGACCGGCACCGAAGGGTTCCTGGTCGGGCTCGGGCTGGCCGTCCTGCCCGTACCGCTGCTGGTCGCGTCGTTCCGGTGGCTGGACCGGGTCGAACCGGGCCCCTGGCGCAATCTGCTGTTCTCCTTCGCCTGGGGTGCCTGCGCGGCGGCGCTGATAGCGATCGTCGCCAACAGTTTCGCGACCCAATGGATAGCGACCGCGACGGCCGATCCGTCGCACGCGGACACCCTCGGCGCGACCGTCATAGCGCCCGTGGTGGAGGAGATCGCGAAGGCCGCGGCCGTCCTGCTGGTCTTCCTCTTCCGCAGGCGGGACTTCACCGGCATCGTCGACGGCGTGGTGATAGCCGGCGTCACCGCCACCGGCTTCGCCTTCACCGAGAACATCCTCTACCTCGGCACCGCCTTCGGCACCGACCAGCTCTCCGGCGACCGCGGCATCGCCTCCGTCACCGCGGCGACCTTCTTCGTCCGCGTGATCATGTCGCCCTTCGCGCACCCGCTCTTCACCGTCCTGACCGGCATCGGCTTCGGCATCGCCGCACTCTCGGGCGAGCGGCAGCACATGCGGCGCGTCCTCCTCCCCCTCTCCGGGCTGCTGCTCGCCATGGGCATGCACGCCCTGTGGAACGGCTCGTCGTCCTTCGGCGAGTGGGGCTTCTTCGCGGTGTACGCGGCCTTCATGGTGCCCGCGTTCGGGCTGCTGACCTGGCTGGTGATCTGGACCAGGCAGCGCGAGCTGAGGACCGTGCGCGAGGAGCTGCCCGCCTACGTCGTCACCGGGTGGCTGTCGCCGAGCGAGCCGTACGCACTGGGCTCGATGCGGGACCGGCGGGTGGCCCGGCAGTACGCGCGCCGCCACGGCGGGCGGTCGGCGGCGCGGGCCGTGGCGCAGTACGAGGCCTACGCCACGTCGCTGGCGTTCCTACGGCACCGGGGGCGCCGCGGGCGGGCCGACGCCGACTTCGTCGTACGGGAACGGGAGTTGCTGCAAGAGCTGTGGCGACGCCGGGAGGTCGCGCGGCCGGCACTGGAGCACGCGGTGACCGCGGCACAGGCCTGGCCACCGCCACCGGCTCACGGGTACGGGGCGCCTGGTCACTGGCAGCCGCACGGGAACGGGTACGCGGGGTACGGGGCGACCACGCCCTACCCCGCGTACAACCCCTATCGGACGTGACCGAGCGGGGGCGGGGCGAATCAGGCCGACGCCGCCGTGAGCCTCTCCAGTTCCCCGTCCGTCAAAGTCAGCTCCCCCACCCCGAGCAACGCCGGAAGCTGCTCCGGCGTCCGTGCCGAGGCGATCGGGGCCGACACCGTGGGCCGGGCCGCGAGCCAGGACAAGGCCACCGTGGCCACCGGCACCTCGTGGGCGGACGCGATCTCGTCCAGCACGGCCAGCACCCTGCGGCCCCGCTCGGTCTGCGCGTGCCGGCCGGCGCCCTGGGCACGGGGGCTGTCCACAGCCGTACCGGCGCGGTACTTGCCCGTGAGGAACCCGGCGGCCAGGGCGTAGTACGGGACCGCCGCCAGGCCTTCCCGTTCGGCGAGGTCCTGGAGTTCGCCCTCGTAGGTGTCGCGGGAGACCAGGTTGTAGTGGGGCTGGAGGGCGACGTAGCGGGCCAGGCCTTCGCGGTCGGAGAAGGCGAGGGACGCCTCCAGCCGCTTCGCCGAGATGTTGGAAGCGGCGATGTGCCGCACCTTGCCCGCCTTCACCAGCTCGTCCAGCGCACCGACGATCTCCTCGACCGGCACTTCCGGCTTGTCGAAGTGGGTGTAGTAGAGGTCGATGTGGTCGGTGCCGAGGCGGCGCAGTGAGGCGTCCGCGGCCGCCTTGATGTTGGCGGCGGTGAGGCCCTGGAAGTCGGGGTGCTGGCTGACCTTCGTGGCGATCACGACGTCCGCCCGGTTGCCGCGCGCCTTCAGCCAGTTGCCGATGACGGTCTCGGACTCGCCGCCCGCGTTGCCCTCGACCCACGCCGAGTACGAGTCGGCCGTGTCGATGAAGTTGCCGCCCGCTTCGGTGTACGCGTCGAGGACGGCGAAGGACCGGGGCTTGTCGGCGGTCCAGCCGAAGACGTTGCCGCCGAGGCAGAGCGGGAAGACCTCGAGGTCGGAGGAGCCGAGCTTGCGCAGAGAAGTCATGCTCGACACCAACGTCCTTCAGGGAGGCTGATCTTCCGGTAGGGGCGCAAAATTCCCGTAAACAAGCGGACCCCGGTACTCCGGACCGGCAGCCCTGACGTCGGGGGGACGCCGTCAGGACTGCCGGGGATCAGGACAGGATCGCCGGGGAACAGGTGTGGACGGACTTCAGCCGGGAACTCCAGTAGGACAGCTGGGAACTTCAGAAGGACGGAGGCCGTAACACCTCAGGGCGTGAGTCCCTTGCCGCGCAGCCACGCCAGCGGGTCGATGCCGCTGGAGCTGCCGTCGGGGTGCACCTCGAGGTGGAGGTGGGCACCGGTCACGTTGCCCGTGGCGCCCACGCGGCCGATGACGTCACCGGTGTTGACCTTCTGGCCGACGCTCACGCTGATCGAGGACTGGTGCGCGAACCAGACCTCGGTGCCGTCGTCGAGGGTGAGCTCGGTCTTGTAGCCGTACGAGCCGTCCCAGCCGGCGAACGTGATCGTGCCGCTGTGCACGGCCTTGATCAGCGTGCCCGAGGGCGCGGCGAAGTCGAGGCCCGTGTGGTAGCCGGAGGACCAGTAGGCGCCGGCCTGCCCGAAGGTCGAGGTGAGGGTGTACGAGGAGGTCGGCAGCGTGTACTGCTTGGCCAGCTCGGCGAGGCGCTCGGCCTCGGCCTTCTGGCGGGCCTCCTCCTCGGCCTTGGCCTTCGCGGCGGCGGCCTTGGCCTCGGCTTCCTTCTCCGCCTTGGCGGCCGCGTCGGCGGCCTCCTTCTCGGCGGCGGCGACCGCGGCTGCGGCGGCCTTGGTGTCGATCTGGTCCTGCTGGTACTCGGCCTGCGCGATGATCCGGCTCCGCAGCGCCTCACCGGCGTCGGAACCGCCCTGAGCGGTCTCGTCGTAGGTCTCGCCCATGGTGCTGAGCGCGGTGGCCGCGTCCTCGGCAGGCTCGGAGGAGTCGTCCGAGATCAGGGGCAGGTCCGGCATGGTGATGGCGACCGGCGGCTTGCCGCTGTTCGCGCTGGCCATGCCGCCCGCGCCGACGGCGGCTATGACACCGACGCCGAGAACCGTGGAGCTGCGGGCGAGTCCCCCGCCGCGCTGCTTGGAGACGCGATGCCTGCCGCGAACGGGACGAAGGGACTCCGCGGTGGGGTTCCACTCCTCGAACGGGCCCTCGTCGGTGCGGTTGCGGTCGTAGCCGAAGGTGTCGGTGCTGCGCTGACTCGGCACGAACGGGGCTTGCGGGGCAGGCCGGTTGGACGCCACGTGGGCGTACTCCTTTCCTTCCTTCTCGCCTACCGGGTTAGCTGACGGGTTCGGAGCAGGAAGGTCTCCTACGCGCGTATACCGCCCGTGAGTTCACGGTGGTAGTTGCGCGATTCACCCCAAGGTGGTGGTTCCCCGGTTCCCTTTCGAGATTCGGCGCGTGCGCACGGAGCCGCCTCTTGTGACGGCTGGGACGACCGCGCTGCGTTATCGAACGTTAATAGACGCGGGGTGCGGATTCCAAGCTGTTCCACTTGATCATTAACGATTTTCGCCTGGACTTACAGGTCATGAGCGGCCTAAATCGGGCGAGTTGGCCAGAGCTCAGGCGTCACACATGTGTTGACGGTGTGTCAGTTGTTATGCGGAGGGGGGTCACCCGGTCACATCCGGTGACAAGGATCAAGGAACGGCATCACGGCCGTCGTACGGCGATGAGGGCCATGTCGTCCGCCATCCCGCCCCCGGAGTGCCGCCGCACCTCCGCCGCGAGGACGCCGAGGAGCGCGACCGGCTCCCGACGGGCGTTGGCCCGCCCCGCCAGTCCCGCCTCGGGGTCGTAGAACCGGTCGGCGTCGTCCCGTGCCTCGCTCAGGCCGTCGGTGTACAGGAGCAGCGTGGCCCCGCTCGGGCAGTCGGCCTCCTGAGCCCGGTCGGGCCAGACACCCAGCTCTCGCATGCCGAGCGGCAGCGCGGGCTCGGCGGCGGGCAGCGCGCGCACGGTGCCGTCGGCGTACAGCAACAGGGGCGATGGATGCCCGCGGTTGACGAGGCGCACGATCCCGCTGCCGTGCGGCAGCTCGGCGAGTACGGCGGTGGTGAACCCCTCGGCGGACTCGGCCCACTCGCGCCGGTCGCGCTCGCGCACCAGTGCCCGCTCCAGGCGCTGTGCGACCGCCTCTAGCGTGGCCTCCTGCTCGGCGGCCTCCCGGAAGGCCCCGATGACCACGGCGACCGCGCCCACCGCCCCGATGCCCTTGCCGCGCACGTCCCCCACGACGACCCGCAGGCCGTGCGGGCTGTCCTGCACGGCGTACAGGTCGCCGCCGATGGAGGCGCCCTCCTGCGCGGCCTCGTACCGTGCCGCGATCTGGAAGCCGCCGATCCGCTCGGCCGGCTCGGGCAGTACGGCGCGCTGAGCGGCCTCGGCGATCTCGCGGGCGGAGGCGAGGCGTTCGTCGCTGCGGCGGACGAGGACGTTGATGAGAACGGCGAGAACGGAGACGGTGACCACGGTGACCAGCTCCGTGATCACCTCCGCCTTGGGAAGTCCGCCGCGCGGGATGCGCAGCACGAGCAGTGCGGCGACGGCCACGACGCCCGTGATGACCGTGCCGCGCTGGGAGTAGAGCGGGGCCGCGACCAGGGGGGCGGCGGTGAAGAAGGGGGCGCCGGTGAAGTCCGTGGGCGTGACGTAGTCGTACACGCCTCCGGCCGTGATCAGCAGGGCGGGGAGCAGCCGGACGAACCGGCGTGCGTACGAGATCCGCCGTTGCTCCACCTCATCAGGGTTGCCGAAGCGGGGGCGCGGGGCGAGTGGTGAGGGCCGACCGGACGGGCACGGGCGTCGAGCGGAAAACACTCAGGGCCGGAACTGAATCAGTTCCGGCCCTGAGTCATCAGTAGCGGGGACAGGATTTGAACCTGCGACCTCTGGGTTATGAGCCCAGCGAGCTACCGAGCTGCTCCACCCCGCGGCGATGACTCAATAGTACGCCATCCGCAGGACAAGATGCACACGCGTTTCCCCGGCCCCGCCCTGACCGGTGTTTTCCGCACCCGTCGGGCGGGGCGGTCAGGACAGCAGATGGCTGTTCGGAGCCTTGGCCCGCCCCTCGTATTCCGGCAGGACCACGACATCCACCCCTTCCCCGGCCAGCAGCCCGCTCCCGTCGGCCCCCGCCACGAACGTGTCCGGCTCCCGCCAGGCCGTCACCACCCGCCGCACCCCCGCATCGAGGATCAACCGCGCGCAGGGCAGGGGACGGGACGCCCGACGCGTACAGGGCTCCAGGCTCGTGTACACAGTGGCGGACGTCACCCGCGGATCCCCGGCCGCGATCTTGGCCAGCGCAGCCTCCTCCGCGTGCACGACGGGATCACCGCCCTCCCGCGAGTACCCCCGCGCCAGCTCCGTGCCGTCGGCCGCCACCACGACCGCCCCGACACTGAAGGCCGTCCCCGACGGCGGGCACTGCGCCGCCAGGTCGCAGGCCACCGCCAGCCACTTCCGGTCCGCGGCGGACGGCAGGACACCCGCACCGGGTGCCGTGGGCTCGTAGCGCATCAGCACGACGTCCTCGATCCGCCGCGCCTCGACCAGTCGCAGCCGGCCGCCCTGATATCCGCCCGGCCCGAACAGCCGCGGCGCGTCCGGGTCCCCCACGAACAGCGGCGCCAGCACCAGCTGCACCTCGTCCGCCAGCCCCTGCTGCAGAAGCTGCGTGTGGATCGTGCCGCCCCCCTCGACCATCAGCCGTTCGACGCCGCGCACCTCGCGCAGGTGCCGCAGCAGGCCCCGCCAGTCCAGGTCGGCGCCCAGCGCGACCACGTCGGCCGCAACCGGCGCCCGGCGCAGACGCTCCGCGCCCTTCTCCGTCGTACAGACGATCTTCTCGCCGCCCGTGTGCCAGAAGTTCGCCGTCGGGTCCAGCTCGCCGGACGCGCTGACCGTGACCTTGAGCGGATACTCCGGCTTCCCGGCCGCCACCCGCGCGGCCCGCCGCTCGGCCGAGTTCACCAGCAGCCGCGGGTTGTCCGCCCGGATCGTGCCGGCGCCGATCAGGATCGCGTCCACGGACGCCCGTACCTCGTCGACCCGGTCGAAGTCGGCCGGGCTGGAGAGCAGCAGGCGCTCGGGGGTGGTGTCGTCGAGGTAGCCGTCCAGCGAGACCGCGGCGGACAGCAGGACGTAGGGGTACGACGGCATCGGCACGCTCCGCTTGGTTCAAGTTTGAAACAAACCTACACTGGTCACATGACGACTCGCTGGCTCACTCCCGAGGAGCAGCGCGCCTGGCGCGCCTACATCGCCTCCGCCGCCCTCGTGGAGGACGCGCTGGACCGGCAGCTCCAGCAGGAAGCCGGCATGCCCCATCTGTATTACTCCATCCTCGCCACCCTGTCCGAGGCTCCGGAGCGCCGGCTGCGCATGACCGACCTGGCGGAGGGCCTGAAGATCACCCGCAGCCGGCTCACGTACGCCGTGACGCGCCTGGAGAAGGACGGGCTGGTGCGGCGCGAGGACTGCCGCTGGGACAAGCGCGGCAGCATCGCGACCCTCACCGAGGAAGGCATGCGCGTCCTGGAGCGTGCGGCCCCGGGCCATGTGGAGACCGTGCGGGCGCTGCTGTTCGACCGGTTGACCCCGGAGCAGGTCGGGCAGCTGGAGGAGATCTTCACGGCGGTCGCCGGGGGCTTCCAGGGCGACACGGCACACGCCACCGCGGACGACGTGCCCTGGCGGCGGCGTTCCAGCAAGCCGTGCTCGTGACGCACGCCACAAGAATCCCATTGCTTCAAATTTAAAGCATGGGATAGGGTCCTGTACCGAGGAGCTGCTTCAAATCTGAAGCAGAAGGCCCACGCACGGAACCCGGAGACCCGCATGCCCGACACCACCGCCGCCGCCACCCAGCGCGCCCGCGTCCGGGTTCCGCTGCGCTTCCAGGACGGCTACGGCGTCGACGCCGAACTCGTCACCTTCCACGGCCTGTCCGACGGCCTGGAACACGTGGCCGTCGTCCTCGGCGACCCGGCCCCCGGCACCACCCCGCTGGTCCGCCTGCACTCCGAGTGCCTGACCGGCGACGTCTTCGGCTCGGCCCGCTGCGACTGCGGCCCCCAGCTGCGTGAGGCCGTCGAGCGCATCGCCGAGCGCGGCGGCGTGCTGCTGTACCTGCGCCAGGAGGGCCGCGGTATCGGCCTCTACAACAAGCTCGACGCGTACGCCCTCCAGGACCAGGGCCTCGACACCTACGCCGCGAACGCCGCGCTCGGCCTCCCGGAGGACGCCCGCGACTACACGGCGGCCGCCCAGATGCTCACCGCCCTCGGCATCGGCGAACTGGACCTGCTCTCCAACAACCCCGACAAGGCCGACCAGTTGCGCGCCCTCGGCATCAAGGTCCAGGGCCGCGTCCCGACCGGCGTCTTCGCCACCCCGGACAACGTCCGCTACCTGCGCGCGAAGGTCCTGCAGACCCAGCACACGCTCCCGCTGGGCGACCTCGCGAAGCTCAGCGCGGGCTGAGCGCAGCACAAGAAGAAGGGGCGGGCGCCCGGTACCGGACGCCCGCCCCTCAGCCGTGGTGACGACGACTACGGCGTGACCTTCTCGATGCTCACCCCGCCGACACCCGCGGTCGTCCCGCGCGTGTTCACGAGCCGTACCTCACCGAAGAGCTCACGGCCCTCGGGCACGGCCCGTGCGACGGTGACGTTCGCCGCCGCCTTCGCCGAGTCACCCGTACCGAGCTTCACCGGCGCCGACTCGTCGACGGTGACCGAGCCGAGCGCGGAGGAGAAGTAGGCGTCCCGGTAGTCGTACGCGGTCGAGCCGGACGGCACCTCGAAGCCGGCCACCTCGACGGTGTACTTGCCGGCGGCCGGGTCGGCGATGGAGACGGACTCCTCGGCGTCGCCGTCCGCGGACTGGCCGACCAGCTTGCCCTGGGCGTCGTACACCGACAGGTCGAGGTCGGCGCCCAGGTCGGAGACCTTGCCGATGGAGACGTCCAGCGAGGTGGTGCCCTCGGGCACCTCGATGGTGCTGGTGTGCGTCTCACCGCCCTTGATGGTCGGCCGCGCGGTCTTCGACGAGCCGAGCGCGCCGCCCTTGAGGTTGCCCTCGACGGCCTCCAGCTTGTTGGTCACCGTCCAGGAGGCGGCGACCGGGGTGCCGACCTTGGCCTCCGGCACGGTCACGGACTCCGGGTCGAAGGAGGCGCCGTACACGGTGGCGTTCAGCTTGAACGGGTTGTCCAGCAGCGCCGACGTACGGCGCGAGTCGACCACGATCTCCCAGACGCCGGGCACCGGTTCGGCGGACTCGGGGAGGTCCTTGGTGTCCGGGCTGTTGTCCGCGGCGGGGACACCGTAGGGGTTGATGGCGGTGAAGAACGTCCGGCTGCCCTGCTTCAGCCCGCCGAGCGTGATCTCCAGCGACTTCGTGCCCTCCGGGACGGTCACGAAGTACGACCTGAAGTTGTTGCGCTGCACCGAACCCGAGGCGGTGAAGGTGTACTTGGCCGGCGTGGAGACGACGACGGTGGTGAGGATCTGCTTGTCGACGCCGACCGTCCTCGGGTCGTCGGCCTCCAGGATCGCGCTCTTGATGCCCGCCTGCTTCGGCGCGGCCTGCACCTTGACGGTCACCGGCTTGTTCAGCGGCAGGTCGACGACCTTCGGGCCGAGGATCGAGAAGGTGCGGGCCTTGTTGTTGGCCAGGCGCAGGGTGTGCGGGAGGGAGCCGGCGGGGCCGGACGTACGGGTGACGGTGACGTCGTACGTCTTCTTCTTGCCGGCCTTCAGGCCGCCCTCGCGGTCGTACAGGCCGGTGCCGGAGCCCGGCGTCTTCAGCGCCTGGTCGAGCGCGGTGTCGACCGGGGCCTGCACCGCGTAGTCATGGGCGGTGGCGCCTGCCCTGACCGCCTTCCAGGCGTCGGCGACGTCGATGCGGCCCGCGCCCTCCTCGTATGCCTGGAGCCCCTCGATGTGGTGGGCGGTCGAGGTGAGGGCGGTGCGCAGCTTCTCGGGCGTCAGCTTGATGCCCTTCTGCTTCGCGGCGGACAGCAGCAGCGCGGACGCGCCCGCGGCCTGCGGGGACGCCATCGAGGTGCCGTTGTACATGGCGTAGCCGGCCGGGAGCTTCCAGCCCGCCTCGGCGATGGGCGCGCCCGGCATCCAGGCCGGGATGGTGCTCACCGCGGCGCCGGGGGCCACGACGGTCGGGGTGAACCCGCCGTCCTCACGCGGGCCGCGCGAGGAGAAGTTGAACAGCTGGTACTTGGTGCGCACGCCGGTGCCGTAGTTGGCGGCGAAGGTCTCCTTGGAGACGCCCGCGCCGACCGAGATGACCTTGTCGGCGAGGCCCGGGTCGCCGATGGTGTTGGCGCCGGGGCCCGAGTTGCCCGCGGACAGGACGAGCTGGACGCCGTAGGTGTCGATGAGCCGCGTGTAGAGCTCCGCACGCGCGTTGTTGCCGTCGTTCAGCGGGGGCAGGCCGCCGATGGACATGTTGACGACGTCGACGCCGCGGTTGGCGACGAGGTCGATCATGCCCTCGGTGAGCGCGACGCTGGAGCAGCCGGGGCCGAAGATGCAGGCCCGACTGGAGACGATCTTGGCGCCCGGGGCCTGCCCGTCCATCCTGCCGCCGAGCAGGCCGTTGGCGGCGGTGATGCCGGCCACGTGGCTGCCGTGCGCGCCGGCGGTGAGGCCGATGTTGACGAAGTCGGCCTTCTTTCCGGCCCAGTCGCCGCCCAGCGGGTCCATCGGGACGTCCTTGCGGACCTCCACGACGAAGTCCTGGCTCTCGGCGATGCCGGTGGCCGGGTCGTCGGTGCCGAAGCGGCCTACCTGGTGGCCGTCCTTGTACGGCTTCATCGGGGTGTCGTCGGTGAAGTCGCCGTTGTCGTTCACGTCGACGGTGACCTTGCCGGCCTTGGCGTCGTACAGGACACCCCAGTCGTCGGTCGTGTCGCCGTCGCGGTTGACGTCACCGTCGGCGTCGCCGTCCGCGGCCTTCCCCTGCTCGGTGACGTCCTCGCGGAAGGTGCTGACCTGGTACGCCCCCTCGGGCGCCTTCCAGCTCTTGCCCCCGAAGGTGAAGGACGGCCCGGAGACGGAGGTGGTCATCGCCCGCCAGGTGCCGTCGCCGTCGACGATCGGGTCGGTGGCGGTCACCCAGTCGACGATCTTGCGCTCACCGGTCGTCGTCTTCTGCAGCGCGGGGCTCGCGAGGTCGACGCCGGTGTCGAGGACACCGATGGTGACGCCGCGGCCGTCCGCCTTCGGGTTCTTCTTCACGAAGTCGACGGCGCCCGTCTCGAAGGACGGGTTGTACGGGTTCTTCGCGGGGGTGTTCTTGTCGGGGCCGGGGTAAGTCGCCGCGGAGGCGGTCGACTTGGCGCCGCTGTCGAGGCCCGGCTCCTCGAGGGGTATCTCGTCCCGTAGGTCGATGGCCTGCACGGAGGAGAGCTGCGCGGCGGCCGAGATGGCGGACTCCGCCCTGCCGGTCGGCACGGTGGCCCGCACATAGCCGAGCTTGTCGTAGGTACGGCCCACGGAGCCGCCCTTGATGGCGTCCAGCTCCGCGGCGACCTTCTCGGTCTGTCCGGGCGCGGTGGCGATCATCATCGTGACCGTCTTGTCGCGCTGCGCCTTGGCCTCGGCGAGGAGGTCGGCGTCGTCCGCACCGAGCTTGTCGTGGGCGGACTTGACGCCGGGGTCGGCCGCGGAGGCGGTGGAGCCGTCCGCGGCGAGGGCGAGGGGTAGGGGGCCGGCCGCGGAGAGCGCGGCGACGAGGCCTGCGGCCAGGGCGATGCGGGCGGCGCGTTGCGCGCCCGGTATCGGGGCCGTGTGGGGGGTGGGGGGCATGGTGATCCCTGGTGCTGAAGGAACGTAGACGTCGGCGGCCGGATCGAGCACCTTCGACCGCCGCGGTCCGGAATGTGATCCCGGATGATCGCCCAGCTTTCCTCAAGGGACCGATTTCTGTTGATAGTTCGGGGCGGGGAGATCTTCACCTGGCACAAACCCGCCAAGCGCCATCGCGGACGTTTCCGAACAGGCTGTGACATTCCTGTGAGGCGTCGGGGACGGGCGGGATGCCGGAGGTTGGGAAGGCGCGGCCCCTGCGCGGCACTGAACTCCGCCATCGCCCGGCCCTCAGCAGTTCGGCGTCTTCCTCGATGCAGCCGAGGGCGGCCGTCCGGACCTGGCCGACCCCTACGTGTCCGAGCCGAGGACGTACGGCAGCGCCGGCACGATCGCGCTCGGCAGCGTGAACATCGTGGTCCTGCGCGACCACAAGGCCCGCCAGGACAAGGACCGTGCGGACCGGGGCGACGCATGGCAGGCCACAGACAAGGTCTTCACGAAAGAGGACGGCTCCTGACTCTCTCCCCCACACACGGACGCGCTCGGAAACGTTCCGCCGCACCCTCGCCACGACCGGCCTGCCGCCCGTCACCCTGCGCAATCTGCGCCACGTCGCCGCGACGCTCACGCCCGAGCCTCAAACGAGGCAGCGCCCGACCCGACCGAAGTCGGCTCGGGCGCTGCGACATCGTCCGCTCACCCATGTTCAGAGGCGGAGCAGTCGTTGGGTGACCTCCCGGTACTGCCGCAACGCGAGATGGAGTTCGGCGGACTGCGTTTCGGGATCGTGGTCCTGCCAGCCCGCGCGGAGAGTACGCCGCTGTTCGGCGAGGACGGCCATGAGCTGAGCTGTGGCTTCGTCGAAGGCGCCTTCGGCCTCCTCCAGTGACTGAAGCGGGGTGTCGGGGAAGGTGTTGAGGGCCCGTCCGAGACGCTGGGCGATCTTGTCACGCTCGGCCGACGGGAACAGTGGTGCCGGGCCGGGGCCGCGGCTTCCCGTAACGCCCCGGGGCTGGTCTGCGGGCTGTCGAGCGCGATTCTGGTCGTACATCATCAAGTGCCGCTTCCTGTGCGTCGTGCCGGATTTCCGGAGCGGTATGGCACTGCGCCATGCCGCCAGTCAGCGTCCGGCGCCGACCCGTGTCAACGCGATGCCGCTCTCCGAACGAACGCGGTTGTCACACAGTCGGGAGTACGTGGAGAACACGAGGACCTTTCTTGTGCCGGAACTCGGACCGGCTCCGAACCGCCCCGTCGTGGTCCAGCCCTCCTGTTCCCGTGAGTCCACCAGACCACATTCCTTCCACAGCACGCCACCGTCCTCAAGGGCAGCCCGTGGCCCCGGCCCCGCGCCCTCCGCATCCAGGCCGAGGAGCCACGCAGGCGCTCCGTCCCACCATGTCAACGACGCTCACGGGTCCCGGCGTCAGCGTCGACGCGCTTCCAGGGCGACGTCATCGCCTGGGTCGCCACCCACCGCCGCCACACGCCTTCACCGACAGGCACGCTCAGCAGCAGCGACAGCTCGACGCCCGCGGCGCGCAGCGGCTGTGCCCACGCCCGCGGCGCGTCGCCGTCCCGCCCAGGCGCGGCGGCGCCCGGACTCCGCCGTACGTCACGCGGCCCGTCCACCGCCGCACGGTCCGCGGGTACGTCCTGCCAGGCGTCCTGGGCACTGGCGTACCGCGGGAACCGCTTCAGCAGATCCGCGGCCCGGAACACGAGATTCGATGCCCGCCGGTTGTGGACCACGCGCACCCGTCCGCTCCGCCCGCGGCAGTCGCGCCACGCCGCGCACAAGGGGTCCAGGACGCTGCCGTCCATGAACGTCACATCGCTCAGGTCAACGATCAGAAACAGTCGGCCGGTGCCGCGGCGGGCGTCCTCCAGGTCACGCGCGAAGGCCGGCGTGGTCGTCAGGTCCAGTTCGCCGCCGACCCGGACCACGCGGCACTCGTCGAACCGATCGGGGACGGGCGCATGTGTGCCCATCTCCTGTGTCGCTGAGGTGGCTTTTGCCTTGCGCAGGGCCTCTGTTGTCGCCCAGGTCCAGCCGCCCGACCGAGCCTGTTGAGGAGCGGACCCGCCTCCCCCACTACGTCCGGCCCCGCCCGGTGCCCCGAGGGGCAGGCACCGGAGGTCCGCTGTCCCGGGACAGGGTCAGCACGCAAGGAGCGCCCGGTCCGGGCAGCCCGACCAACTCTCCGTGGTTCAGCCAGCCCCACGACTCGTAAGCGGCTTGTCCGGCCCGGTCGGCCGGGTGCAGCAGGGCGACCCCGAGTGCGGCGTGCCGATCGGCCAGCAGACGCTGCTGCAGGCGGCGGCCGATGTCGCGGTGTTGGCCCTGGTGCTGAGCCACGACCTGGGTGAGGAGCAGGAACCCGGTACCGCCGACGAGCCGCCCGATGCACTCCTGCAGCCCTCGCTCGGACCGGCCCTCGGGGCTCACCGGAAATCCGAAGCTACATCCCACCAGCACCGTCGTCTCGGCGAGCAGCAACGCGAAGCCGGGCCGTCGCGCGCTGACGGCAAGTCGCCACAGGAAGTCGATTCGCTCTCGGTGCGCCTGCCCCGAGGAGCCCGCGACGGGTGGCACGGCCAAGTCGGCGATGTCTTCTCTCATCCCCTCTGCCTGCCAGCGGTTCAGCCGGCGCAGCCGAATACCGTCCTTGACCGCCGGCACATCCGCGCGGCCGCCGGACGCGCGTGTCCCTCCGGCCAACCCGACCGACGCAGAGGTGTCCAGCAGGTCATGGAGCAGTGCGGGTGGCACCCCGTGGGCCGGGGCCGCGAGGAGCAGGGGAGCGGATCCGGTGGCTGCGAGGAGCCGGGTGATCTGCGCGCACGGATGGTGCAGCCGCAGCGCGGCATGCACCCGCTCGGCACGGCGTGACGCCGTAAGGAACACGTCCAGGCCCTTGGCGTCGCAGGAGCCTACGGTGGTGAGATCGACGTCGATGACGGTCATGCCGTCACGCAAGCACTGGTCCAGCGCGGCCCGCAGCAGGGGCACCGTGGCCGGCCCCACCTCGCCCAGGAGCGTGACCAGGGCTCGCTCCCCCTTGTCACGCCGGTGGATGTCCAGCCGCCGCACCACCATCACCCCGCCCCTCGGCAGGGATTCACAACGACCAGGGAAGGGTGCGGAGTTGCAGTGAACGCGGCGTACATGATGCCGACCCGTCTCCGCACCGTCCGCTCCGGCGGCCCGGGGTTCGTCTCGCGCCGAGGACGCCCCGGCAAGACGGCCGGAATGCACGATGCCCTCGGTATCTCCACCGTACGCCGCCGACGGTCTCGACCCGCAGTCTCGGACGGGCTCATCGAAACCGAGCGCACCGCCTGCCGATCGGCTCATGGAGACGTCCGCAGCAGAGGGCCCACCTGTGGGCCGAAAACGAAGCAGCGCCCGAGCCAACTTAAGTCGTCTCAGGCGCTGCGCAGCAGGTCAGAGGGGTACCCCCGTCACCCGCACCGTAGGCCCTGTGGGACTCGAACCCACAACCAATGGATTAAAAGTCCACTGCTCTGCCAATTGAGCTAAGGGCCCTGGCGATGTTGCCACCCCGAGCATAGCCGCACGTGGCCGTGGATCCGATCGGGTATCGGGGTCACGGCCACGTCAGCGGTGGCGGAGGGCCGCAGAAGGAGCTCTCGCGCAGCCCGCGCGCGCCGAAGCGCTACGGATCCACCGGTTCGGGCGCCCCCGCACGGGCCGCGTCCCGGGCGATCGTGCGCTCGTGGTCGGGGTTGAGGAACCAGTGCCGGGCCGACGCGAGCCACCAGGTCGCGGCGAAACCGAGGACGACCAGGACGGCGACCGGCGCGTAGTTGAAGGTCTCCCAGGTCACCGGGGACACCTGCGGCAGCATGAACAGCACCGTGATCACGCCGACCCACGTCACCGCCACCACCCCGACGACCCCCGACCAGCGGCCCAGGTGCCACGGCCCGCGCTCGAACGCCTCCCCCTTGCGCAGCCTCAGCAGCGTCGGGATGACGTACGCGATGTAGAGGCCGATCACCGCGATCGAGGTCACCGCCGCGTATGCCGTGACGTTGATCAGATACGGCAGCCCGAGCACCAGCGCCCCGCCCGCGGCCAGCCACACCGCTGCCACCGGCGTCCGGGTGCGCGGGCTGACGGTGTGCCACACGTGCGAGAAGGGCAGGGCGCCGTCGCGCGAAAAGGCGTAGATCATACGGCTGTTGGCCGTCACGGACGCCATCCCGCAGAACAACTGCGCCCCGATGACGACCAGCAGGAGCAGCTTGCCCGCCGTCGCCCCCAGCGCGTCGAGCAGGATCTGCGCGGGCGGCGCCCCCGTCGGGGACGTGAGGGCACCCTCGTACGACTGGATCGCGAAGGTGAAGCCCAGCAGGAGAACGAAACCCGCGATCCATGACGTCCAGATCGACTGCACGATCCCCTTCGGGCCCGCCGTCGACGCGTCGTGCGTCTCCTCCGTCATGTGCGCCGAGGCGTCGTACCCGGTGAAGGTGTACTGCGCCATCAGCAGGCCCACCAGGACGACGTACACCCCGCTGCCCCAGCCGGTGTTGTTCACGAACTCGCCGAACACGAAGGACGCCGACCGGTGCTCGTCCGGTACGAAGGTCAGCGCGCCGACGATCACCGCGATGCCCAGCACGTGCCACCACACGCTGATGCTGTTCAGCAGCGCGACGATGCGCACGCCGAAGGTGTTGAGGAGGCCGTGCAGGACGAGGATGCCCGCGAAGAGCAGGATCGTGCGGCCCGGGGTCACCTCGAAACCGAACTGCAGGTTCAGGTACGCGCCCAGGAACGATGCCGCCCCGAAGTCGATGCCGGCGGTCACCGCCACCTGGCCCAGCACGTTGAACCAGCCCGTGAACCACGCCCAGGCGGCTGCCGTACGCGGCGGCGCGAGCCGGTGCGCCCAGAAGTACAGGCCGGCGGACGTCGGATACGCCGAACAGATCTCGGCCATGGCGAGGCCGACGAACAGGGTCATCAGACCCACGGCCACCCAGCCCCAGGTGATCACCGCCGGGCCGCCCGTGTTCATGCCGAACAGATACAGCGTCAGGCAGCCCGACAGGACCGAGATGATCGTGAAGGAGACCGCGTAGTTGGAGAACGCCGACATGCGGCGGGCGAGAACCTGCGTGTAGCCGAGCTGGGCCAGCCGCTCTTCGTCCGAGACCTTCCCGGAGGACCGCCCGCTCGCTATGGCGTCATCTGTCATGTCCCCAGCAATTCCCGCGCCAGGGGCATGACACACGTCACAGCTTGGCCAGAAGAGGCCCTTTGCAGCCCTGCCGGGACCGTCCCGACGCAACGCGAAGGGCCCGTACAAACCAGTCGTACGGGCCCTTCGGTGTGCACTCAGCGATGCTCACACGGCGTCAGCCGATGCGGCAGGCTCAGCCGTTGCGCTTCCAGCGCGGCTTGTCGTCGCGGCGCCCGAAGGACGAGCCGCCGCCGGTGCCACGGTGGTCGTCACGTCGGCCGTAGGGCCGCTCGTGACCGCCGGAGCGGAAGCCGGGGCGGTCGTCGCGACGGTCGCGGTTGAAGGGACGGTCGCTGCCACGGTGACCGCCACGCTCGTCACGCCGCTCGAAGGAGCGCCCGGCAGGCCGGTCGTCGCGACGGAAGCCACCGCGGTCGTTGTCGCGGCGCTCGAAGGGACGGCCGCCACGGTCACGGTCGAAAGAACGGCCGCCACGGTCGCCGCCACGGTCACCACGGTCGTCGCGACGGAAGCCGCCACGGTCGCCGTCGCGGCGCTCGAAGGAGCGGCCGCCACGGTCACGGTCGAAAGAACGGCCGCCACGGTCGCCGCCACGGTCACCACGGTCGTCGCGACGGAAGCCGCCACGGTCGCCGTCCCGGTCCCGACGCTCGAAGCCACGGTCGCCGCGGTCACGGTCGCGGTTGAACCCGCCACGGTCGTTGTCACGGCGCTCGAAGGAACGGCCGCCACGGTCACGGTCGAAGGAACGGTCACGGTCGCGGTTGAACCCGCCCCGGTCGTCCCGCCGCTCGCGACGCTCGTACGGCGCCGAGGCCTCCGTACGCTCGGCCCGGTCGACATCCTGCGCCGCAGGCTGCTCGGGCACGGCCACCTCGACGGCCTCGACCGCCGCGGCCTGCGCCTCGGCCACCGCGGCCTCGGGGTCCTCACCGCGCTCGCGCGCCGCGCGGGCGACGAGCCGGTCGGACTCCTCACGCAGCTCGACGGCACGCCGCTGGGCCCGCTCCAGCTGCTTGGTGAGCTGAGCCACGTCACGCTCGGCCTGCTGAGCGGCGTTGCCCGCCGACTCCGCCTGGACCTCGGTCATCGAACGGGCTCCGGTGATCTCGGCGACCTCCGGGTCGAAGGCGTTGCCGCCCTGGATGATGTGGCGCGAGGCGTCGACGCCCGCGTCCTCCATCAGCCGGAAGATCTGGCGCCGCTGGTGCGGCAGGGAGAGGGAGACGACCGTACCGGTCCGCCCCGCACGCGCCGTACGGCCCGCGCGGTGCAGGTAGTCCTTGTGGTCACCGGCCGGGTCCACGTTCAGCACGAGGTCGATGCCGTCGACGTGGATACCGCGCGCGGCGACATCGGTGGCGACGAGGACGTTGACGTAACCGTCCTTGAAGTCGGCCAGCGTCCGGGTGCGCGCACCCTGCGTCATACCGCCGTGCAGCGCGTCCGCCTTCGCACCGGCGTCGCGCAGCTGCTCGGCGACACGGTCGGCGCCCAGCTGGGTGCGGACGAAGATGATGGTGCGGCCCTTGCGGGACGCGATCGCGGCGGTGACCGGCGCCTTGTCCTTGGGCTTCACGATCAGGATGTGGTGCGACATGGTCGTCACGGCACCCTGCGCGGCGTCGACCTCGTGCAGGACCGGGTCCTTCAGGTACCGGTCGACGAGGGTCTTGATCTCGTTCTCCATGGTCGCGGAGAAGAGCATGCGCTGACCGCCGGCCGGGACCTGGTCGAGCAGCTCGGTGACCTCGGGCAGGAAGCCCAGGTCGGACATCTGGTCGGCCTCGTCGAGAACGGCGACCTCGACGTCCTGCAGCGAGCAGGCGCCACGGCTGATGATGTCGCGCAGTCGGCCGGGGGTGGCCACCAGCACGTCCACGCCGCGCTCCAGGGCGTAGATCTGGTTCCCCATCGACGTACCGCCGCAGACGACCTTCATCTTCAGGCCGAGCTGGTCGCCGTAGGGCTGGAGAGCGTCCGCGACCTGCATCGCGAGCTCACGGGTCGGGGTGAGGATGACGGCACGCGGACGGTGCTTCTCGGTGCGGCCGCCGGAGAGGCGGGCCAGCGCCGGGAGACCGAACGACAGCGTCTTGCCGGAGCCGGTACGACCGCGCCCCAGGATGTCCTTGCCGGCCAGGGCGTCCGGGATGGTCGCGGCCTGGATCGGGAAGGGGGTGGTCACGCCGTTCTGCGCGAGCTTGCGCACGACGCCCTCGGGGAGACCGAGGTCGCCGAAGGTGACCGTGGGGGTCTCCTCGACAGACTCGTTCTCGCCGTTCTCGGGCACGACGACGTGATCAGTACTGGAAATGGACATGCGTATGCGAAACCTTCCGGAGTCTCGTCGGCACGCGCCCGTCAACTCCGTGATTCGCACACGACCGCCTCTATGCGGTCCGCCACGGCAAGGGAGAGTACGCGCCACACGGCGCGCTCTGCAGTGGCGCCGGGCAAATGGGATCAAACGATCTACCACCATACGCACCCCCAGCCCCCCAACGCAAACCGGCCGTCACCCCTGTAGGCAACGTCACTCGCCCCGGTCGTGGGCACCCTCACGTGCCCTGCCCCCTCGGCTCCCGCGGCCCTACCTCACGCAGGCGCCCCCGCAGCCGGCGCCGGCTCCCGCTGCGCCAACTGCGGCCCCGTCTCCTCATGGGCCGACGACGAAGGCTCGGCCGCCGTGGGCGTCGGCGTATCGGACGTCGGCTGCTCCGTCGGCGTCGGCTCCGGATCCGCCGTCCGGGTGGGCGTCGGCTCAGCGGTACGCGTAGGACCCGGCTTCTCGCTCTGCCCCGGCTTCACCGGCGGCCTGCCCCCGGCGGGAGCGGACGCACTCGCATCCGCTGACGGCGAGACCGACGGAGAACCCGACCCGGCGCCCTTGTCCGCGTCCTTGCCCTTGCCCTTCCCCTTCGCCCGCTTGCCGTCATCCGCGTGCGCCCCGAACCCGGCCCCGCCCCCCGACACCGCAGAACCGCCGTCGGGCGCCTCACCACCCCGCTGCCCCGCCGAATGCGACGGCTTGGCACCCCCGCCACCACCGTCGTCACCCACACTCATACAGCCGGCGGCAGCGGCGACGGCCATCGCCGTGGCAGCCAGACGGACAGGTACGTACAAAGGGCGCACGGGAGCCACCTCCAGGGGCGGGCGAGAAAGTCAACCTGCCCAACTCCCGCCGCCCACAAGAGGACACGCGCCCTTACCGCTGCGACACAACCCCGGCACCGAAAGGCCCCGGAGCCACCTCACCCGTACCCGAGCGCGTGCAACCGCTCGTCGTCGATCCCGAAGTGATGCGCGATCTCATGCACCACCGTCACTTCGGTCTCGGCCACGACCTCCTCCCGCGACGCGCACATCCGCAGCGTCGGTCCCCGGTAGATCGTGATCCGGTCCGGCAGGACCCCGGCGTACCACTCCCCGCGATCGGTCAGCGGAGTCCCCTCGTACAACCCGAGCAGCTCGGGATCGTCCGCCGGCGGTTCGTCCTCGACGAACACCGCGACGTTGTCCATCAGCCGCGTCAACTCCGGCGGAATCCGGTCCAGCGCCTCGGCGACCAGTTCCTCGAACTCCTCGCGCGTCATCTCCAGCACACGCCCATTGTCAGGCACGAACCAGTCAAGAAGGAGCCGCCAACGGCCCCGCATATCCACCACGGCACTTGGGCATACGGGACCAATGGCCCGCGTCCCCGCCGTGTTCAGGAAAGCTGTCGGACACCTCCCCAGGGCCCCGCGCGCCCTCGCCCGCCGCTACGCCACCCGCCGCCCAGGCCCCACCCCCGAACTCGTCACCCAGCCGCACCCCTGGTCACGCGCCGTCGGCCTGGTCGCCGTCGTCCTCATCGGCACCTGGCTCGGCCTGCTGATCGTCGGCAACGTCCGCGCCCCCGTCGGCCCCATGAACACGACGATGACCCTGCGCCCCTCCCTCACCGGCGGCACAAAGATCAACGTCTCCCCCCTCGGCGCCCTCCAACTCGACAGCCACATCGCCCCGGTCCGCCTGGACGTCAACGTCGACCAACTCGATCCCGTCCGCTCCCAGGCCCTCGTGGACCACCCCGAACGCCTCTCCGGCCTCCAGGACGAAGTCACCCAGGACGTCACCCACGGCACCGTCGACCTGGCCCTGCGCAGCTGCGTCGCCGTCGTCACCGGCGCCACCGCCCTCGGCCTCGCCGTCTACCGGCGCCCCCGCCGCGCCCTCGCCGCCGGCGGCCTCGCCCTCACCCTCCTGGCCGCCTCCGGTGGCACCGCCTACGCCACCTGGAACCCGGAGTCGGTCCTGGAACCGAAGTTCTCGGGCCTGCTGTCCTCCGCCCCGTCCCTGGTCGGCAACGCCCGCAGCATCGTCACCGAATTCGACGTCTACCAAAAGGAGTTGGCCCGCCTGGTCACGAACGTGACCAAGCTCTACGACGCCACCTCCACGCTCCCCGCCTACGCGCCGGACCCCACCACCATCCGCGTCCTGCACGTCTCCGACATCCACCTCAACCCGGCGAGCTGGAAGATCATCGCCTCGCTCGTCGACCAGTACAAGGTCAACGTCATCGTCGACTCCGGCGACACCATGGACCACGGCACCGCCGCCGAGAACGGCTTCCTCGACCCCATCGAGGACCTCGGCGCCCCCTACGTCTGGGTCCGCGGCAACCACGACTCGCGCCTCACCCAGCGCTACCTCGAGGACCTCAAGAACGTCCACGTCCTCGACGACGGCAAGGCGAAGACCATCGCCGGCCTGCGCTTCGCCGGCATCGGCGACCCCCAGTTCACCCCCGACCGCTCCCAGATCCCGGGCGGCGACGCCGCCAACGAACTGGCGGGCGCCCGCCTGGCCACCTCGCTCCGCGACCAGAAGACCGCCGGCACCCCCGTCGACGTCGCCGTCGCCCACGAACCCGTGGCCGCCCGCGAGACCGACGGCGAGGTCCCCCTCGCCCTGGCCGGCCACGTCCACCACCAGGAGATGGAGCTCCTCCCCTACGGCACCCGCCTGCGCATCGAAGGCTCCACCGGCGGCAGCGGCCTGCGCGCGATCGAGGGCAAGCACCCCGACCCCATCCAGACCTCGATCCTCTACTTCGACCGCGACACCCGCCGCCTCCAGGCCTGGGACGAGATCGAACTCGGCGGCCTCGGCCTCACGACCGCGGAGGTGAGGCGCCACCTGGTGGAGGAGAACCAACCGGGCGCCACCGAATCCGAGACGGCGTCCCCCGCCCCCACCCCGTAAACCGTTTTGGCGATACCTCCCGCCATCCCATATGCTTCTCACGTCCCCGACGCGCTGAGAAGCGCCCAGGCGGGCCGATAGCCCTCATCGTCTAGCGGCCTAGGACGCCGCCCTTTCAAGGCGGTAGCACGGGTTCGAATCCCGTTGGGGGCACGCAGTACGGTGTGCGACACTGTCGTACGCATCGCAAGGTCCTGTGGAGCAGTTTGGAGTGCTCGCCACCCTGTCAAGGTGGAGGCCGCGGGTTCAAATCCCGTCAGGACCGCAGTGAGGCTTCGCAAGAGCCCTCACGGCTGGGTAGCTCAGTTGGTACGAGCGATCGCCTGAAAAGCGATAGGTCGCCGGTTCGACCCCGGCCCCAGCCACCGCAGAAAGCCCCCGCCGATCACTCGGCGGGGGCTTTCGCACATCCCGCCCCAACCGCCACGGACAAAAGCGTTCGCCACGGATTTCGGTGGGATGAGATCCTGGACCGCGTATGTCTACGCACCCCGCCCCCGCCATGGGCGCCCTCGCCCCCCGTCTGACCGAGTTGTCCCTGCGTGATGCGCAGCGGCTCGGGCGGCGGCTCGAAGGTGCGCGCAAGATCCGCAAGCCCGAGGCTCGGGCCGCCGTGCTCGCCGAGATCGAGACGGAGATCGCCAAGGGCGAGGAGCGGATCGCCGGCCGGCGCGCCCGTGTCCCTGCGGTCACGTATCCCGGGCAGCTGCCGGTCAGCCAGAAGAAGGACGACATCGCGGCCGCCATCCGCGATCACCAGGTCGTGATCGTCGCCGGTGAGACCGGGTCCGGCAAGACCACGCAGATCCCCAAGATCTGCATGGAGCTGGGGCGCGGGGTGCGCGGCATGATCGGGCACACCCAGCCCCGTCGTATCGCCGCCCGGACCGTCGCGGAGCGCGTGGCCGAGGAGCTCGACACGCCGCTCGGCGAGGCCGTCGGCTGGAAGGTGCGGTTCACCGACCAGGTGAATCCGGAAGCGACCTTCGTCAAGCTCATGACGGACGGCATCCTGCTGGCCGAGATCCAGACCGACCGCGAGCTGCGCGCCTACGACACGATCATCATCGACGAGGCCCACGAGCGGTCCCTGAACATCGACTTCCTGCTCGGGTATCTGGCACAGCTGCTGCCGAAGCGGCCCGATCTGAAGGTCGTCATCACCTCGGCCACCATCGATCCGGAGCGGTTCTCCCGGCACTTCGGTGAAGCGCCGATCATCGAGGTCAGCGGCCGGACGTATCCGGTGGAGGTGCGCTACCGGCCGCTCCTGGAGGAGGACTCCGAGGACGCCGACCGCGACCAGATCACCGCGATCACGGACGCCGTCGAGGAGCTGATGGGTGAGGGGAAGGGCGACATCCTCGTCTTTCTCTCCGGGGAGCGGGAGATCCGGGACACGGCCGACGCGCTCACCAAGAAGCAGTACCGGTTCGTCGAGGTCCTGCCGCTCTACGCCCGTCTCTCCCACGCCGAGCAGCACCGCGTCTTCCAGCCCCACACCGGTCGCAGGATCGTTCTGGCGACCAACGTCGCCGAGACCTCGCTCACGGTGCCGGGCATCAAGTACGTCATCGACCCCGGTTTCGCCCGGATCAGCCGGTACAGCCATCGCACCAAGGTGCAGCGGCTGCCCATCGAGCCGGTCTCCCAGGCCAGCGCCAACCAGCGCAAGGGCCGCTGCGGCCGGACGAGCGACGGTATCTGCATCCGGCTGTACTCCGAGGACGACTTCGTAGCCCGCCCGGAGTTCACGGATGCGGAGATCCTCCGTACGAATCTGGCGTCCGTCATCCTGCAGATGACCGCGGCCGGCCTGGGCGACATCGAGAAGTTCCCGTTCATCGACCCGCCGGACCACCGCAACATCCGCGACGGCGTGCAGCTCCTGCAAGAGCTCGGTGCGCTGGACCCGATGCAGAAGGACGCACGCAAGCGGCTCACGGACATGGGCCGCAAGCTCGCTCAGCTGCCCGTCGACCCGCGGCTGGCCCGGATGGTCCTGGAGGCCGACAAGAACGGCTGTGTCCGCGAGGTCATGGTCATAGCTGCGGCCCTGTCCATCCAGGATCCGCGCGAGCGCCCGGCCGACAAGCAGGCCCAGGCCGACCAGCAGCACGCCCGCTTCCGGGACGAGACGAGCGACTTCCTCGCGTATCTGAACCTGTGGCGGTACGTCCGTGAGCAGCAGCGCGAGCGCGGCTCGTCGTCGTTCCGGCGGATGTGCAAGCAGGAGTACCTGAACTTCCTGCGCATTCGCGAATGGCAGGACATCTACACACAGCTGCGCACGGTCGCCAAGCAGATGGGCATCCACCTCAACGAGGACGACGCCCCCGCCGACCGCGTGCATGTCTCCCTGCTCGCCGGCCTGCTCTCGCACATCGGCATGAAGGACGTGAAGGACGGCGCGAAGAACGAGTACCTGGGTGCCCGCAGCGCCAAGTTCGCGGTCTTCCCCGGGTCGGCCCTCTTCAAGAAGCCCCCGCGCTTCGTGATGTCCGCCGAGCTCGTGGAGACATCGCGCCTGTGGGCCCGCGTCAACGCCAAGATCGAGCCCGAGTGGGTCGAGCCACTGGCGGAGCACCTGCTCAAGCGCACGTACTCGGAGCCGCACTGGGAGAAGGACCAGGCTGCGGTGATGGCGTACGAGAAGGTCACGCTGTACGGCGTCCCGATCATCGCCCAGCGCAAGGTCAACTACGGCCGTATCGACCCGGAGGCCAGCCGGGAGCTGTTCATCCGCAACGCCCTGGTCGAGGGCGACTGGCGCACGCATCACAAGTTCTTCGCCGACAACCGCAAACTCCTCAGCGAGGTCGAGGAGCTGGAGCACCGCGCGCGGCGCCGGGACATCGTCGTGGACGACGACACCCTGTTCGACTTCTACGACCAGCGGGTGCCCGATCACGTGGTGTCCGGCGCCCACTTCGACTCCTGGTGGAAGCACAAGCGGCACGAGGAACCCGAGTACCTGGACTTCGAGCGCGAGATGCTCATCCGGGAGTCGGCTGAGGCGGTCACCAAGGCCGACTATCCCGACGCGTGGCGGCAGGGGCAGCTGAAGTTCCGTGTCACGTACCAGTTCGAGCCGGGCGCGGACGCGGACGGTGTGACGGTCCACGTCCCGCTCCAGGTCCTCAACCAGGTCACGGACGACGGCTTCGACTGGCAGATCCCGGGTCTGCGGGAGGAGTTGGTGACGGAGCTGATCCGCTCCCTCCCCAAGCCGATCCGCCGCCACTACGTGCCGGCGCCGAACTTCGCGAAGCGGTTCCTGGACGCGGCGGTCCCGCTGCAGGAACCCCTGACGATGACCATGGCGCGCGAGCTGAAGCGCATGGTCGGAGTGCCCTTCACCGCCGACGACTTCGACTGGTCGAAGGTCCCCGACCATCTGCGCATCACGTTCCGGATCATCGACGAGCGGCGCCGCAAGCTGGCGGAGGACAAGGACCTGGAGACCCTGAGGCTCCGTCTGAAGCCGAAGGCGAGACAGGCCCTCTCGCAGGCCGCGGCGGCCACCGCCTCCCGCCAGGGCGGTGAGTCCCTGGAACGCAAGGGCCTGACCGACTGGACCATCGGCTCGCTGACCCGCGTCTTCGAGACCCGCCGCGCCGGCCAGCCGGTCAAGGCGTACCCGGCGCTGGTGGACGACGGCGACACGGTCTCGGTCCGGCTCTTCGACACGGAGGCGGAACAGGCGGAGGCGATGTGGAAGGGCACCCGCCGCCTGATCCTGCGCAACATTCCGGTCAATCCGGCGAAGTTCGCGTCCGAGAAGCTGACGAACGCCCAGAAGCTCGCCCTGTCCGCCAACCCCCACGGCTCGATCCAGGCCCTCTTCGACGACTGCGCGATGGCGGCGGCGGACAAGCTGATCGGCGACTTCGGCGGGCCGGCGTGGGACGAGGAGTCGCACCGGAAGCTGTACGACAAGGTGCGTGCCGAGATCGTTGACACGACGGTCCGTGCGGTGGGCCAGGTACAGCAGGTGCTGGCGGCCTGGCAGGCCGCTGAGCGCCGCCTGAAGGCCGTACGCAGCCCTGTCCTGCTGGCAAACCTCACGGACGTCCGCAAGCAGCTGGACGCCCTCGTGAAGCCCGGCTTCGTGACACAGGCGGGCCTGCGCCGCCTGCCCGACCTCATGCGATACCTGATCGCGGTGGACCGGCGCCTCCAGCAGATGCCGACGAACGTCCAGCGCGACTCGGCGCGCATGGAGAAGGTCCACGAGATGCAGGACGAGTACGCCTGGCTGCTGGAGCAGATGCCGCAGGGCCGTCCGGTTCCTTCGCAGGTGCTGGACGTCCGCTGGATGCTGGAGGAGCTCCGCGTCAGCTACTTCGCGCACGCGCTCGGCACGGCGTACCCGATCTCGGACAAGCGGATCGTGAAGGCGATCGACACACTGGCGCCGTAACCGTCCGTGCACGCAGGGTGAGTTCGACCAGTGGGCTCACCCTCCTGTACAGTCTCTTCTCGCAGCGCAAGGCACGAATAGCGCCGCAAAACCTGGTCCTGTGGAGCAGTTTGGAGTGCTCGCCACCCTGTCAAGGTGGAGGCCGCGGGTTCAAATCCCGTCAGGACCGCAGAACGAGATCGGCCCGCATCCCACCAGGGACGCGGGCCTTTCTTCATCCCCACCACCCGCCTCCCGCCGTGCCAAGGTGGAGGCCGCGCCCGCGGCGCAGCCGCAATCGAGTACAGCAAATCCCGTCAGGACCGCAGTGAACGAGATCGGCCCGCATCCCGGCAAGGGAAGCGGGCCTTCTTCGTGTCCGGCGCCGGTTTCCCCCCCGCCCGGCGGCGGCCGGGGGAGCCCCCTGCCATCTTGACGGAGTCACATTCGCTCGGTACCCAGAAATCAGGGCTCTTCCCGGCGTGGCCCCCTGGAGGTGGCGTATGGCGGCATCGACTAGGCACGAGACGCGGGCGTTGCTCCGTGCGCACCTGTCGGCCGCCTCCTGCTATCCACGACATCTCACTCGCCACTGCCCGATCTGCCATCACCTGTTGCGTCTGGCGATGGCTTCCGCTCCGTACCCCGCCCCTCGCACCGCACAGCCGGCCCCACCCCCCGAGGAGGTCGCCGAGGACGAGGCCGCGTCGCCGGCGTGACCGCGGGCAACGTCAACTTCCGTCCCGCCGTGGGGCGCTGGAAGCCGTGTGCCCCAATAGCGCACATGGGCCAGAGGCAACAAGCACCGCGCGATGTGACGGGTGTCACCGCATGAGTTTCCGTAAGCCTGGTACTTACACCTCGCCTACAACTGGTCAATTTAATATGTGCAATTGCACCAGCTTCCCGCGATCGCCCGGTGCACGCTGAGTGACCCTCAGGGCGAATCCACAGGAGATCCGACGCCCCTCCCCAGACTCCGACAAGGCCGCCCACAGGACCACCTGCCGGCACACATCCTGCGCACAAAAAAGATCGCGCTGGACTCGGCGGAGTCCAGCGCGATCCACGACGCACCCTTGTTGCGTGCCTGAAGTGCTCTGATTGGCTTGGGCGTGGGCTCTGTTGGGGCAGAACCCGCGTCGCTTGGAGCTAGGGGTCGGGCGCCACGGCGGTTGGGGGAACTGCCGTTTTGCCCGGTTATGGAGTTGTTCAGGCCTCGCTGCGCTGCTGCGGGATGCCCGCGAGCAGTGCGCGGACCTCAGCCTCGCGGTAGCGGCGGTGTCCGCCGAGCGTACGGATGGAAGTAAGCTTCCCGGCCTTCGCCCACCGCGTGACCGTCTTGGGGTCGACGCGGAACATCGTGGCGACCTCAGCCGGGGTCAGCAGCGGCTCGGCATCAGGGGTGCGAGCGGTCATGAGCGGCCTCCTCGGGAGAACCGAACCTTCTCGGTTCTTTCCTCTAAATTCTGCACCTTGACCCGCGTTGCCCGAAATGGCGGACGCGAGTCGAGTCGGTTATAGGACGAACGGCTTGTCCTCGGCACTACAACTACACCATCTGTCCAGCCGCGTCGGCCAAACCGATGGAATTGCCCTCCCAGGTGTTCATCAGCGACGGAAGCCGATGGACCATGCCATAGCGGACAGTCACGCCACTGTGACGATCAGTCACAGTGGCGTGCAGGAGTCCCAAGACCCCCCAAAGCGTGCAATGTCGAGCGAGAGTCCTCCCCGGACTCCTTGTCCTATTTTGGCACGAGGAGGGGTTAGGGGCGCAAGAGCCGCGTAAGTGCGGTCCGTCACGCTTACGCGCATTGATGGATCCTTCGCGCAGTACGCCCGGATCGGGGCCTACGTCCCATGTTGACGAGACATCAGGAACCCCAGAGCGAGCACGAAACCCCAAAACGGGCGTTTCGTCAAACGCCAGTTCGTTACATCACACAGTTCGTTACGTCACACGAGTCATGACGTCTCACCCGGACCGCTCAGTTGGCGGAACGCCGGTCCCGTACCGAACGCCAGCGCTCCACGAGCCGCCCGTAGGCCGTCCCCGCGGCCGCCCCGTCGCCGCGCCGCAGCGCGTCGATGCCCTCGGCCACGTCCGCCGCCGAGTGGTCGTCCTCCAGCTCGCCGGCCGGCAGCGTGTGCACCAGGCCGCCGTAGTCCAGCTCGACCAGTGAGCGCGGATGGAACTCCTCCAGCCAGCGGCCGACGTCCACCAGGCCGTCGATGAGGGGCCCTTCGTCGATGGCGTCCTTCAGGGTCCGCAGGGCCCGCGCCACCCGCCGCCGCGCCTGCACCATCGGCGTCCGGTAGCGCAGCATCGGGGGAATCTCGCCCGAGCCCTTCTCGAAGCGCCGCTCCCCGTCCGACACCAGCACGAACCAGTGCAGCGGCACCTGCCAGGTCGAGGTGCGGATCCACGGCCGGGCGTCCGGGTTGCGGGCCAGCCAGCGCTCGTAGTCCTGGGCCGCCTGGCGCCGTACGACCTCCGGCAGCACCGCGTCCAGAACGGGCTTGGGCAGCTCGTCGCCGAGCTCTTCGAGGGCCTGCCAGCCGCGCAGCCGGGTGCGCCACGGGCACACGCACAGCACGCCCTCGACCTCGAGCACGAAGGCGTCGCCGCTCTCGTGCACCGGCACGGGGATGGGCGGCGTGGGCAGCAAGTCGGCCAGGGAGCGGCGCAGTTCGTCCTGGTACGAGGGCCGGTCGGCGCGGCGGGCGTAGCGGGCCCAGTGGTCGCGCTCCGGTTCCGGGAAGGCGGCCAGTGGCTCGTACACCCGCAGATAGGTCGCGTACGGGACGATCACCGAGGACACCTTGGGCACGCCTGCTCCCTCCCCCGCCGTCTGCCAGGGAAACCTGCGAAACCCGCTCACAAACGTGCGGGAAAACTATGCAAATCGTCGCACGGGTGCACTCCGGGAGTAGGTGATCCTGAGCACTGCGGGTTGGACGGGCGCCGACGGGTTTAATCTCATGCTCAACAGCTCTCCCGCCACCCGTACGGGAGCCAGCTCCAATCGCCGCACCGTACTCAGGAGTCACCACAGTGACCGACGTAACACACGGCGTCCTGCACACCCTGTTCCACTCGGACCAGGGGGGACATGAGCAAGTCGTGCTCTGCCAGGACCGCGCCAGCGGCCTCAAGGCCGTCATCGCCATCCACTCCACCGCCCTGGGCCCCGCCCTCGGCGGTACGCGCTTCTACCCGTACGCGACCGAGGAAGAGGCCGTCGCCGACGCGCTGAACCTCGCGCGCGGGATGTCCTACAAGAACGCCATGGCCGGTCTCGACCACGGCGGCGGCAAGGCCGTGATCATCGGCGACCCGGAGAAGATCAAGTCCGACGAGCTGCTGCTGGCGTACGGCCGGTTCGTGGCCTCCCTGGGCGGCCGCTACGTCACCGCGTGCGACGTCGGCACGTACGTCGCCGACATGGACGTCGTGGCCCGCGAGTGCCGCTGGACGACCGGGCGCTCCCCGCAGAACGGCGGCGCGGGCGACTCCTCCGTGCTCACCGCCTTCGGCGTCTACCAGGGCATGCGGGCCTCGGCCCAGCACCAGTGGGGCGACCCGTCGCTGCGCGGCCGCAAGGTCGGCATCGCGGGCGTCGGCAAGGTCGGCCACATCCTGGTCGAGCACCTGGTGGCCGAGGGCGCCCAGGTCGTGATCACGGACGTGCGCGAGGAGGCCGTCGGCCGGATCGTCGCGGCGCACCCGGAGTCGGTGACGGCCGTCGCCGACACCGCGACCCTGATCCGCGTCGAGGACCTCGACATCTACGCCCCCTGCGCGCTCGGCGGGGCCCTGAACGACGACACGGTGCCGGTGCTGACCGCCCGCATCGTGTGCGGCGCGGCCAACAACCAGCTCGCCCACCCGGGCGTCGAGAAGGACCTCGCCGACCGCGGGATCCTCTACGCGCCCGACTACGTGGTGAACGCCGGCGGCGTCATCCAGGTCGCCGACGAGCTGCACGGCTTCGACTTCGACCGGTGCAAGGCGAAGGCCTCGAAGATCTACGACACCACGCTGGCCATATTCGCACGTGCGAAGACGGATGGGATTCCGCCGGCCGCCGCGGCCGACCGGATCGCCGAGCAGCGGATCGCGGAGGCACGCAGGGCGCTCTGATCCGGGCGGCAATCGATCATCCGGAAGCCCTAACAAGGGTTTGAGCGGTACCCGCCGGTGGGCAGTTGGAGAGAACTCTCACTTCTACCGGCGGGTCGACCGCCAATAAGTGGTTAAAATCGCGGTTGACCAGCGGGGACGGGGCACCCCGAGGGTTGTGGGACCGGGCACGTGGTGCGGGCGACGTACCGTATGGGCGCGGGCTCAGGTACCGTGGAAGCCCTACGGACCGGTCTCTCCGAGGAGAGCCCGTTCCAGATCATGAACGCGTGTCAAGACTCTGGGGCCGTCGAGCCCCGTCACCGAGGGGGTCGAGCCATGGGGCGCGGCCGGGCCAAGGCCAAGCAGACGAAGGTCGCCCGCCAGCTGAAGTACAACAGCGGCGGGACTGACCTGTCGCGTCTGGCCAACGAGCTGGGCGCTTCGACTTCGAGCCAGCCGCCGAACGGCGAGCCGTTCGAGGACGACGACGAAGAAGACGACCCGTACGCCCAGTACGCGGACTATTACAACGACGATGAGGACGACGAGGACGACGAGTCCGGTCCCACGTCGCAACAACGCCGCGGCGCTTGACTATCCAGCAGTGCCTGACCCGGTCCTGAGCGGTTACCCGCCGGACCGGGTTTTGCGCTGCCTTCGCAGGCGTCAGCCGTTGTAGTCACTCACCAGGGCGGCGCCCGTCTCGTGGTCGCCCCGGTCCGTGATCTCACCGGCGACCCACGCGTCGACCCCGCGGTCGGCGAGCGTGGCGAGCGCCGCGTCCGCGGACTCCTCCGGCACGATCGCGATCATGCCGACGCCCATGTTCAGCGTCTTCTCCAGCTCCAGACGCTCGACCTGACCGGTCTTGCCGACGAGGTCGAAGATCGGGGCCGGGGTCCAGGTGGAGCGGTCCACGATCGCGTGCAGGTTGTCCGGGATCACCCGGGCCAGGTTGGCCGCGAGGCCGCCGCCGGTGATGTGGCTGTACGCGTGCACGTCCGTGGTGCGGGTGAGGGCCAGGCAGTCCAGCGAGTAGATCTTCGTGGGCTCCAGCAGCTCCTCGCCGAGGGTGCGGCCGAGCTCGTCGATCTGCGCGTCCAGGGCGAGGCCGCCCTGGTTCAGCAGGACGTGCCGGACCAGTGAGTACCCGTTCGAGTGAAGGCCGGAGGCCGCCATGGCGATCACCGCGTCACCCGTACGGATGCGATCCGGGCCCAGCAGCCGGTCGGCCTCCACGACGCCCGTACCGGCGCCGGCCACGTCGAAGTCGTTCTCGCCCAGCAGACCCGGGTGCTCGGCCGTCTCGCCGCCGACCAGGGCGCAGCCGGCGAGCACACAGCCCTCGGCGATGCCCTTGACGATGGCGGCGACCCGCTCGGGGTGGACCTTGCCGACGCAGATGTAGTCGGTCATGAACAGCGGCTCGGCACCGCACACCACGATGTCGTCCATGACCATCGCGACCAGGTCGTGGCCGATCGTGTCGTAGATGCCCATCTGGCGGGCGATGTCGACCTTCGTGCCGACACCGTCGGTGGCGGAGGCCAGCAGCGGGCGCTCGTAGCGCTTGAGGGCGGAGGCGTCGAAGAGGCCGGCGAAACCGCCGAGGCCGCCGAGGACCTCGGGGCGCTGGGTCTTCTTCACCCACTCCTTCATCAGCTCGACCGCGCGGTCGCCCGCTTCGATGTCGACGCCCGCGGCTGCGTAGCTGGCACCAGTTGTCTCAGACATGGCTAGTGAGAACCTTCGTGTCGTACGGCAGGCGTTTTTTGAAAAGGCACGGCACGGGCCGCTTACGGGCGGCGGATCGCGTCGGCGGCGGCCGTGGCGGCCGGGCCGGCGGCCAGCTCCGTCTCCAGCAGCTGCTTGCCGAGCAGCTCGGGGTCCGGGAGATCCATCGGGTACTCGCCGTCGAAGCAGGCGCGGCAGAGGTTCGGCTTGGCGATGGTGGTCGCCTCGATCATGCCGTCGATGGAGATGTACGAGAGGGAGTCGGCGCCGAGCGAGGTGCCGATCTCGTCGATCGTCATGCCGTTGGCGATGAGTTCGGCGCGGGTGGCGAAGTCGATGCCGAAGAAGCAGGGCCACTTCACGGGGGGAGAGGAGATCCGGATGTGGACCTCGGCCGCTCCCGCCTCGCGGAGCATGCGGACCAGGGCCCGCTGGGTGTTGCCGCGCACGATGGAGTCGTCGACGACCACCAGGCGCTTGCCCTTGATGACTTCCTTCAGCGGGTTCAGCTTCAGACGGATGCCGAGCTGGCGGATGGTCTGCGAGGGCTGGATGAACGTACGTCCGACGTACGCGTTCTTCACGAGACCCGCACCGAACGGGATGCCGCTCGCCTCCGCGTAGCCGATGGCGGCCGGGGTGCCGGATTCCGGGGTCGCTATGACCAGGTCGGCGTCGACCGGGGCTTCTTTCGCGAGCTTGCGGCCCATCTCCACGCGGGAGAGGTACACGTTCCGGCCGGCGATGTCGGTGTCCGGGCGAGCCAGGTACACGTACTCGAAGACACAGCCCTTGGGCTTTGCTTCCGCGAATCGCGAGGTGCGCAGACCGTTCTCGTCGATGGCGATGAACTCGCCCGGCTCGACCTCACGGACATAAGCGGCGCCGCAGATGTCGAGGGCGGCGGACTCGGAGGCGATGACCCAGCCGCGCTCCAGGCGGCCGAGGACCAGCGGGCGGATGCCCTGCGGGTCGCGGGCCGCGTACAGGGTGTTCTCGTCCATGAAGACGAGGCTGAAGGCGCCCTTGACCTGCGGAAGGACCGTGTGGGCGGCTTCCTCGATGGTCAGCGGCTTGCCGTCCTCGTCGACCTGGGCCGCGAGCAGCGCGGTGAGCAGGTCGGTGTCGTTGGTGGCCGCGACGCGCGGGGTGCGGCCACCCTCCTGCTTGGGCAGGTCGGCGACCATCTCGGCGAGCTGCGCCGTGTTGACCAGGTTGCCGTTGTGGCCGAGCGCGATGGAGCCGTGCGCGGTGGCGCGGAACGTCGGCTGGGCGTTCTCCCACACGGAGGCACCGGTGGTCGAGTAGCGGGCGTGGCCCACTGCGATATGACCCTGGAGCGATCCGAGAGAGGTCTCGTCGAAGACCTGGGAGACCAGGCCCATGTCCTTGAATACGAGGATCTGGGAGCCGTTACTGACCGCGATTCCCGCGGATTCCTGGCCCCGATGCTGGAGGGCGTAGAGCCCGAAGTACGTGAGCTTTGCGACCTCTTCACCCGGAGCCCAGACACCGAAGACGCCACAAGCGTCCTGGGGGCCTTTCTCGCCGGGAAGCAGATCGTGATTGAGTCGACCGTCACCACGTGGCACGGCTCCGAGTGTAGGCGAGATCGACCACTGGTCCGAATTGGGGATACGCGGCAGTAAAGGATCACTCAGCGGCGGACGCGTTTACGCGCTCGCCGTTTTCGCTGGTCAGCGTGAGGGTGCGATGATCCACTCGGTACTTCACCGTGCCGTCGAAGAGGCCCAGGAGGGTCTTCTCCGTATTCATGAGTGAGGTGTCGCACATCATTCGCGTGGTGGACGCCGTGCCGAGCGTGATACTGCCGTCGCGGACCGTGGCCTCGGCCCTCACCTTGTTGCATCCGAGGCTGCCGTTGACCAGGCCGGTCTTCTCGTCGAACGTGAGGTGGGCCTTGCCGTCGGTGTCGGGGCTGGTGATGGCCCACTTCGTGCCCTCCAGCGGGGCCGCCTTCTCCTTGGTGAGGGCGACGCGGTCACCGTCCGCCGTGGTGAGGGTGAGCTTGTCGCCGTCGACCTCGGCGGTGAGGTTGCCGTCGGAGAGGGTGCGGGCGAGGCTCACCTCGAAGTCCGGGGTGACGCCTTCGCAGGCCATCTCGGTCGCCTGCATCTTGTCGAAGGTGACCTTGCTGTCGGTGAAGGCGGCGTCGGCGCCGAAGTTGTTGCAGCCCAGGTTGCCCTTGACCGCGCCCCCGTCGGCGATGCGCACATAGGCGTTGCTCGGGGCGGCGCTCTTCTTTCCGTCGACGGTGACCTCGTCGACGGCCCAGTGCGCGCCGGTGACGGAGGCCGACGCCCCGGAGCCGACCGTGTCACTGCCGGCGTCCTCGCTGCCGCAGGCCACGGCGAGCGGGAGAAGGGTCAGCGCGGCGACGGTGGCCAGTCGCTTCTTGTCCTTGCCGAGTGTGCCGAGTGTGTTCATGCCGGTGGGACGGGAGGGACGCGAGACTGGTTCCGCTTGTGAGGCCGGACGGGGCACGCCGGCCGTGTCCCGCATTCCGTCTGCCGTGACCGGCTCTTTCGCAGGTCCCGCCTCACCCCATGAGGGGCAGCAACCCGCCCAGATCCGCCCGCTCCCCGCTCGCACGCACCTTGGCCTCCGCGACGGCCGCGTGCCAGGCCACCCGCCCGGTCGCCAGCCGGATCCAGGTCAGTGGATCGGTCTCGACGACGTTCGGCGGCGTGCCCCGGGTGTGCCTCGGCCCCTCCACGCACTGCACGACGGCGTACGGCGGGATCCGCACCTCGGTCGACCCGCCGGGCGCCTTCACGGCGAGCGCGTCGGCGAGGAGGCGGGTGCAGGCGGCGAGGGCCTGACGGTCGTACGGGATGTCGAGACCGGGGACGGCGGCGTTCAGGTCGTCGGAGTGGACGACGAGTTCGACGGTGCGGGTGACCAGGTGGTCGGCGAGGGCTATCGCACCGGTGCGGGCTGCGAGGAGCCGGTCGCCGGGGGCGTCCGCCAGCCGCTGCGTGAGGTCTTCCTCGGTGCGGGCGTAGAGGGCGGCCAGGTCGGCGTTGGCTGCGGCGAGATCGCGGGTCCCGTCGTCGATGTCGCCGGCCCGGGCCGCGGTGGCGAAGGGCCAGTCCAGGAGGGTGAGGTCGGCCTTCGCCGGCTCGTCCCGGTCGAGGCTGCGGCTCACGTCCCGCACGGCCATGGTCACGTGCGCCGCCAGGTCCCGTACGGTCCAGCCCTCCAGGCGGGTGGGCAGGGCGAGTTGCTCGGGGGTGAGGGTGCGTACGGCCTCGCGTACATGCCCGAACTGGGTGAGGACCGCGGTGCGGATCTTGGCGGGGTCGTAGGTGCGGGCGCGCTTCTTGGCCGGGGGCATGGACGCGAGATTAGTCGTCGGCACCGACAACCGGGCGGACCACCTCGAACACCTCCTGGTTGCGCGGCACCCCGACACCGCGCCAGCGGAAGGGCACACCACGGGCGCTGTCCGGGTCCGGGCCGTCCATCAGCTGGAAGTGGAGGTGCGGCTCCGAGGAGTTGCCCGAGTTTCCGCAGCGGGCGATGACCTGCCCGGCGTGCACCCGGTCGCCCTCCCGGACGGCGAGCGAGCCGCGCCGCAGGTGGGCGTAGGCCGCGTAGGTGCCGTTGCCGAGATCCAGGATCAGGTGGTTGCCGAGGATGCGGCGAAGGCCCGCCATCTCGCGGACCGAGCCCTCGATCAGCATCAGGTACAGCAGTCCCGCGAGCGAGTTGCGGCTCAGGTGATCGCGCTGTCCGTCAACGGCCCGCACGACCGTGGCGTCGGCGACCGCGAGGATCGGTTCGTCGAAGGCCGGGAAGTCCTGGGGGCGCCGGGCGATCGGCCACAGCCAGTGGAAGCCGGGGCGCCCGCCGGGTTCCGGCTCGGCGAGGATGTCGATGGCGTACGTCTGCCCGTGGGCGTGGACGCCGTGGCTCGGGGTGCGGTCTGCCGGGCTGTTCAGCGCGGACCAGCGGCCGGTGACCGGCGGGGCGACCTCGAGAGGTTCCGTGGCCCGGCGCGAGCTGTCCGGGGCGCCGCCCCAGCGATTGACGACGGTGACGACGACGTACGCCAGGACCAGCGGCAGGAAGTCCCACCAGACCGGGTAGCCCCAGCCGAAACAGATGTGGGCGATCACCAGGCCGATGAAGGCCAGCTGGAGGCCGCGGAAGGCCACCATGGCGAGCTTGCGTGCGGACATCGTTCCCCCTCTGGGTCGGTCCCTCTCTCGGTCCCCGTTCCGGGACTTGCTGCGGGACTTGCTGCGGGCCTCGTTACGGACGGGCCGCCGACAGAGCCACCAGCAGCGGTACGACCCGCCCCGGCGGCACCTCGTAGCGGCCCCGGCCGGTCGTGTGCAGCCAGCCCGCGCCGGTGAGCTGGCGCAGGTGGTGGTAGATCTGGCCGGTCGTGCCGACCTCGTCCAGCTCGGCCAGTTCGGCCGCGGTGCGGCGGCCGGCGATGACCTCGCGGAGCAGCCGGAGCCTGACCGGGTGACCGAGGGCGGCGAAGGACTCGGCGGCCTCGGTGAGCTCGGCGTCCAGCAGCCCCTCGGTCAGCGCTCCGTGCTGCCACTCGTACTGCTCCCCGGTCGGCAGCCGTACCGCACCGGTGAACAGCACTCCGCCGTCGGCCGCGCCCAGCTCGGCAAGCTGCTCCTTGAACCCCTGCAGGGCCCAGAAGTCGCCCTCGCCGATGCGGGGGGCGCCCTGCTGCGCGCTCTCCAGCGCTGCCAGCCGTCGCTCGAGGTCGGCGACGCGTTGTTCGAGTTCCACGCTTCGATATTACGGAAGTACGTAATTACGAGCAAGCCTTGAGGCACGGGCGCCCGGGAGGCGGTACGGCAAAGCCCCCGCCCGGTGACCGGACGGGGGCTTCGGAGCCGTGGGCCCCTCGTCTACTTCAGCAGCGCCGGAATCGTCGCCTCGTGCGTCTCGCGCAGGTCCTCCAGGGAGAGCGCGAACTCGCCCTGCAGCTCCACCGAGTCGCCGTCGACGACACCGATGCGGGTGACCGGCAGGCCCCGCGCACCGCACATGTCGTTGAAGCGGAGCTCCTCGGAGCGCGGCACGGCGACGACCGCGCGTCCCGCCGACTCGGAGAAGAGGAAGGTGAAGGCGTCCAGCCCGTCCGGTACGACCAGACGCGCGCCCTTGCCGCCGAGCATCGCCGACTCCACGACCGCCTGGATCAGACCGCCGTCGGACAGGTCGTGCGCGGAGTCGATCATGCCGTCCCGGGAGGCGGAGATCAGGATCTCGGCGAGCAGCCGCTCGCGCTCCAGGTCGACCTGGGGCGGCAGACCACCGAGGTGGTCGTGCACGACCTGCGACCAGGCCGAACCGCCGAACTCCTCACGGGTGTCGCCGAGGAGGTAGAGCAGCTGCCCGTCCTCCTGGAAGGCGACCGGCGTGCGGCGCGCGACATCGTCGATGACGCCGAGGACCGCCACGACCGGCGTGGGGTGGATGGCGACCTCGCCGGTCTGGTTGTAGAGCGAGACGTTGCCGCCGGTCACCGGGGTGCCCAACTGCAGGCAGGCGTCCGCCAGTCCGCGCACGGCCTCCGCGAACTGCCACATCACCGCCGGGTCCTCGGGCGAGCCGAAGTTCAGGCAGTCGGAGACCGCGAGCGGCTTGGCGCCGGTCGTGGCGACGTTGCGGTACGCCTCCGCCAGCGCCAGCTGGGCACCGTGGTAGGGGTCGAGCTTCGCGTACCGGCCGTTGCCGTCCGTGGCGATGGCGACGCCGAGGCCGGTCTCCTCGTCGATGCGGATCATGCCGGAGTCCTCGGGCTGGGCGAGGACGGTGTTGCCCTGCACGAAGTGGTCGTACTGCGAGGTGATCCACTTCTTGGAGGCCTGGTTCGGGGAGCCGACCAGCTTGATGACCTGGTCCTTCAGCTCTGCCGAAGTCGTGGGCCTGGGCAGCTTGTTCGCGTCGTCGGCCTGCAGCTCGTCCTGCCAGGACGGGCGGGCGTAGGGGCGCTCGTAGACCGGGCCCTCGTGCGCCACGGTGCGCGGGTCGACGTCGACGATCTTGCCGCCGTGCCAGTAGATCTCCAGGCGGTCGCCGTCGGTCACCTCACCGATGACGGTGGCGATGACGTCCCACTTCTCGCAGATCTCCAGGAACCGGTCGACCTTCTCCGGCTCGACGACCGCGCACATGCGTTCCTGCGACTCGCTCATGAGGATTTCCTCGGGCGAGAGCGTGGAGTCGCGCAGCGGGACGTCGTCCAGGGTGACGCGCATACCGCCGGAGCCGTTCGAGGCCAGCTCGGAGGTGGCGCAGGACAGGCCGGCCGCGCCGAGGTCCTGGATGCCGACGACCAGCTTCTCGGCGAAGGCCTCCAGGGTGCACTCGATGAGGAGCTTCTCCTGGAAGGGGTCGCCGACCTGGACGGCCGGGCGCTTCGACGGCTTGGCGTCGTCGAAGGTCTCGGAGGCGAGGATCGACGCGCCGCCGATGCCGTCGCCGCCCGTGCGAGCCCCGTACAGGATGACCTTGTTGCCCGCGCCGGACGCCTTCGCGAGGTGGATGTCCTCGTGCCGCATCACACCGATGGCACCGGCGTTGACCAGCGGGTTGCCCTGGTAGCAGGAGTCGAAGACGACCTCGCCGCCGATGTTGGGCAGGCCCAGGCAGTTGCCGTAGCCGCCGATGCCGGCGACGACACCCGGGAGCACCCGCTTGGTGTCGGGGTGGTCGGCGGCGCCGAAGCGCAGCGGGTCGACGACCGCCACCGGGCGCGCGCCCATCGCGATGATGTCGCGGACGATGCCGCCGACACCGGTCGCGGCGCCCTGGTAGGGCTCGACGTACGACGGGTGGTTGTGCGACTCGACCTTGAAGGTCACGGCGTAACCCTGGCCGACGTCCACGACACCGGCGTTCTCGCCGATGCCGACAAGCATCGCGTCGGACTCGGGGGCCTTCTCGCCGAACTGGCGGAGGTGGACCTTGGAGGACTTGTACGAGCAGTGCTCGGACCACATGACCGAGTACATGGCGAGCTCGGCACCGGTGGGCCGGCGGCCGAGGATCTCCACGACCCTCTCGTACTCGTCCTTCTTCAGGCCGAGTTCGGCCCAGGGCAGCTCGACGTCGGGGGTCGCGGCCGCGTGCTCGACCGTGTCCAGAGGCGTCCGGCTCATGCGTTGACCAGCTTCTTGAGGATCGAGGTGAAGAAGGGGAGACCGTCGGTGCGGCCCGACCCGATCAGGGGCTCGACGGCGTGCTCCGGGTGCGGCATGAGGCCTACGACGTTCCCGGCCTCGTTGGTGATGCCGGCGATGTCGTTGAGCGAGCCGTTCGGGTTGAAGTCGAGATAGCGGAACGCGACCCGGCCCTCCGCCTCCAGCTTGTCCAGCGTGTACTGGTCGGCGACGTACCGGCCGTCCATGTTCTTGAGCGGGATGTGGATCTCCTGCCCGCTCTCGTAATCACTGGTCCAGGCAGTTTCCGCGTTCTCCACCCGCAGCTTCTGGTCGCGGCAGATGAAGTGCAGATGGTCGTTGCCGAGCATCCCGCCGGGCAGCAGGTGCGCCTCGGTGAGGACCTGGAAGCCGTTGCAGATACCGAGGACCGGCAGTCCGGTCTTCGCCTGCTCGATGACGGTCTCCATCACAGGCGAGAACCGGGAGATGGCTCCGGCGCGCAGATAGTCGCCGTAGGAGAAACCGCCGGGCAGCACCACGGCGTCGACCTGCTTGAGGTCCTTGTCCTTGTGCCAGAGGGCGACCGGTTCTGCGCCCGCGAGACGGATCGCGCGCTGAGTGTCCCGGTCATCGAGACTCCCCGGGAAAGTGACGACGCCAATACGAGCGGTCACTTCGCGGCCTCCGCGACTTCCTCCACCTTGACGGTGAAGTCCTCGATCACGGTGTTGGCGAGGAAGGATTCCGCGAGATCGTGGATGCGAGCGAGCGCGGCCTCATCGACCGGCCCGTCAACTTCCAGTTCGAATCGCTTTCCCTGACGTACGTCCGAGATGCCTTCGAATCCCAGCCGCGGCAGTGCGCGCTGCACCGCCTGGCCCTGGGGGTCGAGGATCTCCGGCTTGAGCATGACGTCGACTACGACGCGTGCCACTGGCACTCCCGGTGTGTGGTGCTGAGCAGGTTCCTTCAGACTACCCGCACAAAATTTCTACGCGAGTAGAGTTGTAGGAAGCTACGTGACAGCCATCACGATGAGGTACCGGAGGGGGGCGTTCACGAAAAGTTACGGGAAAGATCCCCGATCAGCCGCAGATAGGTATTGCGCCCGCCCGTCTCCCACCACCACCCTCAATCGAAGTCGCTGCGCTCCCTCTTGATTTTTGACACGCGGACAGATTTAGTCGGGCTTCACATTGCATTGCCGGGCACTGTACAAATGAATTGGCAAATAGCCGACACTCGGCACGTCATCCCAGCTGAGCTGTATGACATGCCGGACGAAGGGACCGATATTCGTGGCGCAGAAGGTCGTGGTCACTCTCTTTGACGACATCGACGGCTCGGAAGCGGCGGAAACGATCGCCTTCGGACTCGACGGCAAGTCGTACGAGATCGACCTGAATGAAGCCAATGCCAAGAAACTGCGTAAGGCGCTCGCGCCCTACGTGGACGCCGGCCGCAAGCGGTCGAAGTCAGGCAAGGCGTACAAGCAGACCGAGGTCGCCCCGGACCCGGCGGCCGTCCGGGCCTGGGCCCAGGCCAACAAGATGGAGGTGCCGGCCCGCGGCCGCATCCCCAAGAAGGTCTACGAGGCGTTCGCCTCGGCCCAGTGAGGTGCTCCGAGGACCTGTCCTCAGGGTCCGTCAGCGCACCCTGAGGACGGCCGACTTGAGCCGGTGCGACAACCGACTTGCGCTACCCCCCTGCTGATCAGCTAATGTCTGGGACACGCCGCCGAGCGAGGCAGAAAAAGCCCAGCTCGCCGAGCATGCGGGTGTAGTTCAGTAGTAGAACATCCCCCTTCCAGGGGGAAGGCGCAGTGTGCAATTCCTGTCACCCGCTCTGCACCGCCGGCCGAACCACGGAAGTGGATCAGGTAGGCTGGTGCTCGCACCGATCGGTGAGAGCCGGTCGGGGGCAATGCGGACGTAGCTCAGTTGGTAGAGCGCAACCTTGCCAAGGTTGAGGTCGCGAGTTCGAGCCTCGTCGTCCGCTCGGGAATGAGACCCCGGTCCTGATGGACCGGGGTCTTTTCGTTATCCGGTGCGCATCCCCCTGACATTTGTCATGCGGAGTGATGACAGCGCGCACTGCTTCCGGCGTCGGATCGCCGGGACGCTGGTGTCATGAACATCAACGAACACGAACACGTGATTGAGGTCACTGACCTGCGTCGTGTGTACGGGGGCGGGTTCGAGGCGGTGCGCGGAATCACGTTCTCCGTGGACCGCGGCGAGGTCTTCGCGCTGCTCGGCACCAATGGCGCGGGCAAGACGTCCACCGTCGAGCTGCTCGAAGGGCTCGCGCGGCCCGCCGCGGGGCGGGTGCGGGTGCTCGGGCACGATCCCCACGCCGAGCGGGACGTCGTACGGCCGCGGACCGGGGTGATGTTGCAGGAGGGCGGCTTTCCGTCCGAGCTGACCGTCGCCGAGACCGCGCGGATGTGGGCGGGGTGCGTGAGCGGGGCCATGCCCGAGGCCGAGGCCCTGGACATGGTCGGGCTCGGGCGGCGGGCCGGGGTGCGGGTGAAGCAGCTGTCCGGCGGTGAACGGCGGCGGCTGGACCTGGCACTGGCCCTGCTCGGCAGGCCCGAGGTGCTGTTCCTGGACGAGCCGACGACCGGGCTCGACGCCGAAGGGCGCCGGGACACCTGGGAATTGGTGCGGGAGCTGCGCGACGCCGGTACGACCGTGCTGCTGACCACGCACTACCTCGAAGAGGCCGAGAACCTCGCCGACCGCATCGCGATCCTGCACGAGGGACGCATCGCGGCCGCCGGGACACCGGCCGAGGTTACGGCGGCCCAGCCCTCGCGGATCTCCTTCGAGCTTCCTCAGGGCTACTTCGTGGGAGATCTGCCGCCCCTCGACGACATGGGCGTGCGCGAGCACGAGGTCGACGGGCGCGTCGTACGGCTGCGCACCCACGAGTTGCAGCGCACCGCGACCCGGCTCCTGGTGTGGGCGGAGACGGCAGGGGTGGAGCTGCGGCGGCTGGACGTGCGGCCGGCGTCGCTGGAGGAGGCGTTCCTGGGGATCGCGCGGGAGGCGGCCGGCGCCGCCGAGAAGAAGGAGTACGCGGCATGAGTACGGCGATGACCACCCCGGTGGGACGCATGACGGCGTTGGCCCGCGCGGAGGTGACGCTGCTCGGGCGCAGCAGGGGGACGCTGTTCGCGGCGCTGTTCGTGCCGCTGCTCCTGCCCTTCAGCGTGCGGGAGGCGGCGAAGGGGATGGACCTGGCGGAGGCCGGCCTTTCCCTCGGCACGGTCGTCCTGCCCGCCTCGATCGGCTTCTCACTGCTCTACGCGGTGTACGCCACGCTCGTCTCCGTCTACACCGCGCGGCGCGAGGAGCTCGTCCTCAAACGGCTGCGCACCGGCGAGCTCAAGGACAGGGAGATCCTGGCCGGGGCCGCGCTGCCGGCCGTGGTCACGGGCGTCGCGCAGAGCCTGGTGCTGGCGGTCGGCTGCGCCGTCCTGCTCGACGTGGGCGCGCCGTCTGCTCCCCATCTCGCCGTACTGGGCCTGCTGTTGGGGGTCGTGCTGTGCGCGTCGCTGGGCGCCGTGACCGCGTCGTTCACCCGCAGCGTCGAGAGTGCGCAGGTCACGACACTGCCCGTGGTGTTCCTCTCCATGATCTTCTCCGGCATGTTCGTCCCCCTCGAGGTGCTGCCGGACCGGGTGGCGTCGGTGTGCGAGTTCCTGCCGCTGACCCCGGTGATCACCCTGCTGCGGGGTGGCTGGACCGGCGACCTGTCGGCGTACGAGGCGATCGGTCCCGTGCTGACCGGGCTGGCCTGGACGGTCCTGGGCGTGTTGGCTGTGCGACGGTGGTTCCGATGGGAGCCACGGCACTGAGGCAGGGGGGACGGCGCATGCGCGGGCCGGGTACGTGGTGGCGGGGCAAGAGCACACCGGCGAAGGTGGAGACGTACACACGGTGGTCGTTCCACTTCTTCGCGGTGATCGAGGTCGCCACGCTCGGTCTGCCCGCCGCCGGCTCGACGATGTCCGAGCCCGGGATCGCGCGCTGGCTGTTTCTGATGGTGTGCGTGCACGCCGTGGCCTGTGCCTTCACCGCCTCACGGGCCCTCGACTGGACGTGCGGCCGCCGTGAGCAGCCGCTGCGGTCGATGGCGGGGCTCCTCGCCGTCGCCCTGGCGGTCCTCGTCGCCACCACCCTCATCGTGCGGTACGGACCGGCCGGCGAGGACGTCGACACCGCGGCGGGTACGGTCCTCGGCGGCACGCTGGCCTTCACGGTCGGCACCCTCACGCTCGGCGTCAGCAGCAGGCGGCGCGTGTTCGCGGTCGTCGCGGGGACCGCGGTGGCCACCGGACTCGTGGCCCTCCCGCTCGGCTCCCCGGTCCCGGCGGCGCTGGGCGCGACGGTCGCCGTCTTCATCGCCTGCGGAATCCTGGCCCTCACCTCCGGTTTCTCCGTCTGGCTCCTCAACGCCGTCTACGAACTCGACGAGGCCCGCGAGACCCGGGCCCGGCTCGCCGTCGCCGAGGAGCGGCTGCGGTTCGGACGGGATCTGCACGACGTCATGGGACGGAATCTGTCGGTCATCGCCCTGAAGAGCGAACTCGCCGTGCAGCTCGCGCGGCGCGGGCGGCCCGAGGCCGTCGAGCAGATGATCGAGGTGCAGCGGATCGCGGGCGAGTCGCAGCGCGAGGTGCGGGACGTCGTACGCGGTTATCGGGAGGTCGACCTGGAGGTCGAGCTGGCCGGTGCGCAGGGGGTGTTGAAGGCGGCCGGGATCGAGTGCCGGGTGACCGGCCGGACGGCGGGGCTGCCCGTCGAGGTGCAGTCGGCGCTGGCCTGGGTGGTCCGGGAGGCGACCACCAATGTGCTGCGGCACGGGAATGCCGGGCGGTGCTCGGTGGGGGTAACGGTGAGCGAGGGACGCGTGGTGTTGACGGTGGAGAACGACGGGGCTGCCGGAGCCTCCGACGGGGGTGGGGGCTCCGGGCTCGCCGGACTGCGGGAGCGGCTGGCCGCGGTGGACGGGACGCTGGACGCCGGTCATGTGGGCGAGGCGGTGTTCCGGCTGGTGGCCGAGGTGCCGCTGGCGGGGGCGGGTGTGCGGGAGGTCGCCGTATGACCGACCTGCGGAGCGACCGAGCGACCGGCCGCCCGGCAGGGCCCGTACGACTGCTCCTCGCCGACGACGAGCATCTGATCCGGGGGGCGCTCGCCACCCTGCTCTCCCTGGAGGACGACCTGGTGATCGTCGCCGAGGCGGCGACCGGGCCGGAGGCGCTGGCGATGGCACGGGCGCACGAGCCGGACGTGGCCGTCCTCGATCTCCAGATGCCCGGCGCGGACGGTGTGAAGGTCGCCACATCGCTGCGGGCCGAACTGCCCAGGTGCCGGGTGCTGATCGTGACCAGTCACGGGCGGCCCGGGCATCTGAAGCGGGCCCTTGCGGCGGGTGTGCGCGGGTTCGTCCCGAAGACCGTCAGCGCCCAGCGGCTTGCGGAGATCATCCGGACCGTGCACGCCGGTAACCGTTACGTCGACCCGGAGTTGGCCGCCGACGCCATCGCCGCCGGGGACTCGCCGCTGACCGCCCGGGAGGCCGAGGTGCTGGAACTCGCCGCCGACGGGGCGCCCGTCGCGGAGATCGCGGAGCGGGCCGCGCTGTCGCAGGGGACCGTGCGGAACTATCTGTCCTCCGCCGTCTCCAAGCTCGGGGCGGAAAACCGGCACGCGGCGGTGCGGCTCGCGCGGGAGCGGGGTTGGGTATAGTGGTTCTCGCGCCACGGCGCATGCGAACGTAGCTCAGTTGGTAGAGCGCAACCTTGCCAAGGTTGAGGTCGCGAGTTCGAACCTCGTCGTTCGCTCAGTTTCGAAAGGCCCCCGGTTCTCCGGGGGCCTTTCGCGTTACGCCCAGCTCATGCCCGTCAGGCGCTCGTACGCCTCCACGTACTTCGCACGGGTCGCGTCCACGACCTCCTGCGGCAGCGGCGGCGGGGGCTGCTCGCTCTTGCGGTCCCAGCCGGAGGCCGGCGAGGTCAGCCAGTCGCGCACGAACTGCTTGTCGTACGACTGCTGCGCACGGCCCGGCTCCCACTGGTCGGCCGGCCAGAAGCGGGACGAGTCCGGGGTGAGGACCTCGTCGGCGATGATCAGCGTCTCCCCGTCGAACCCGAACTCGAACTTGGTGTCCGCAAGGAGGATGCCGCGGTCGCGGGCGATGTCCCGGCCGCGGGAGTAGACGGCGAGGGTCGCCTGGCGCAGCTGGGCGGCGGTGTCGGCGCCGACCTGGCGGGCGACCTCCTCGTAGGAGACGTTCTCGTCGTGCTCGCCGACCGCGGCCTTGGTCGCCGGGGTGAAGATCGGGGCGGGGAGTTCGCTGCCGTCGACGAGGCCCTCGGGGAGGGCGAGGCCGCAGACCGTGCGGGACTCGTTGTACTCCACCAGGCCGGAGCCCGTGAGGTAGCCGCGGGCCACGGCCTCCACCGGCACCATCTGGAGGGACTTGCACACGAGCGTGCGGCCCTCCCAGTCGGCGGGGGCGCCCGCGGGCACGTCGGTGCCCAGCACGTGGTTGGGGACCAGGTCGGCGAGCTGGTCGAACCACCACAGGGAGAGCTGCGTGAGAATGCGGCCCTTGTCGGGGATCTCGGTCGGCAGCACCCAGTCATAGGCGGACATACGGTCGCTGGCGACCATCACGAGGTCACCGGCCTCGTTCTGGTACAGCTCGCGCACCTTGCCGGTGTGCAGGTGCACCAGGCCCGGAACCTGGATCGGCTCGGGCTTTTCTACGAATCCGGACACGGTTCCTCCCCGTGGTTCTGTCCAATGGGTCGATTGTCCCGTACGTGGCGCTGACCTTGGACTGGGGGTGTGCTGGGTGAGCTCAGTCACGCTTGCAGATGCGGTCCAGGAGGTTGGCGGTGGCGCGCTGGACTCGGGCGTCGACGTGGCCCGGGCGGTCCAGTGCCGGGGACCACGCGAACGTCCCGGACGCGAAGACCAGGGCGCCGGAGGTGGCGCGGTAGAGGGACGTCTCCTGGTGGCGCAGGACGCCTTCGCGGTCGGCGTACGGGGAGTGGGCGAGCAGGATGCGCTCCTCGTGCTCGGGGAGCGGGGTGCGCGGGAAGTAGCGGTCGGCCTCGCCCGCGACCATGTCCTTGATCTCGTCGCCCTCGTGGGCGCCGGTCGCCTCCCACAGCCAGTGGTCGGCGTTGCGGACGATCAGGGGGTGCGGCTCCGGGACCTGGCCCGCGTACTGGATGCCGATCACCTCCTGTTCGGGGCGGTCGATCTCGCGCCAGAGGACCGAGCGGCCGGGGCCCTTGCGCTTGCGGCAGGTGAGGAGGCGGTCCGGGACGCCGGACGGGGACGGACCCAACTCCACCTGCCAGTACATGGAGTTGGCGGAGAGGAAGACGAGGGATGTGCCGTTCTCGCGGGCGAGCTCCACGGTGCGGCGCATGTTCGTCGACCAGTACTCGTCGTGGCCGGGGAAGACCAGGCCTCGGTAACGGGCGGGGTCGACGTGTCCTGCGTGCAGGTCGCGGGCGTCGGCGTAGGCGATGTCGTAGCCGTAGCGCTCGGCCCAGCGGATGAAGTCGTAGGCGTGGCCGACGTGCAGGGGCAGGCCCGCGCCCGCGTACGGGCGGTCGAAGGAGACGGTCGTGGCGGCGTCGGCCTCGCCGAGCAGCCGGCCGTCCTCGTCCCACGCGTGGTAGAGGCTGGCGCCGATGCGGCCGTCCTCGGGGTAGAGGTTGTAGGCCTGCCAGGTCACGTCGGGCAGGAGCAGGAGCAGGTCCGCGGGGTGGTTGTCGCGGACCGTGAACGGGATGTGGGAGCGGTAGCCGTCGGCGGTGGTCAGGACGGCCACATACGCGCCGATGCTCCAGTACGACGGGATCTGCAGGCGCCAGGACAGCCACCAGTGGTGGCAGGAGACCGTGCGGTCGGCGGTGAGCGGGGGCGGCTGGACGATGCCGGAGAGGCGGGGGCTGGTGGTGATCTTCGCTGCGCCGTCACCGCCGTAGTGGCCGATGCGGTAGATGTCGACGGCGAATTCCTGCGGCGGGTCGACGGTGATGTGGAAGTCGACGGCCTCGCCGGGGGCGACCGCGCCGGTGGAGATGAAGCCCTTGATCTGGCGGCGGACGTCGTCGGCCGAGCGGGGGCCGGCGCTGCGGGGTGCGGGGACCCTCGGGGTGTCCGACGTCGGTGGGTGGGCCTGGCCGTCGACGTACCAGGGGACGACCTGGCCTGTGTCGTCGAAGTACGTCACGTTGCCGCGCAGCCAGGGGACCGGGCCCTGACCGAAGGGGTCCGTCACGGCGTGCGCCAGTGCGCCCGACTCCCAGCGGCGGATCTGCTCCGACCCCATGCCCTACCCCTCCCTCGTTCCCCCGTGGTTGTGCATCAAGCGTCGTGTGGTGTGGTGCGCGTCTGCTGCAAGTGCCCTGTGTTGCAGGCGGTTGCCTGCGATGGCTTGCGGTTTCTGCCGTGCGACATGAGCTTTTTGTGGCTGTCGTATGTCGTAAGCCCTTGCCATGTGCGCTATCGGTCCCAGCACATCACATTCCGCACGCATCCTGTCACTATTCGTTGCGAATTGGCCGAAAGTGGAACCGGGGGTTCCGACCGCGTGCGGCGGGCACGGTCGCCGTCAGACCAGGCGAACCGGCTTCTCCGGGCGTATCCCCGACTCCACGAGCCAGGCCCGCAGGGGCGTCGGGTCGCCGTCCTCGATGAGGCTGAGGACTCTGGGGGTCAGGTCGGCGGCCCGTTCGCCGTTGATGAGGAGCGTCGGGCCGTCGAGCCAGTCCAGCCCCGGCACCGCACCGGCCGTGTCCATCGCGGCGCAGCACACCATCGCCGTCACATGATCCGTGAGCAACTCGCGTGAGGTGCGGGGCGGTTGCAGCGGGAAGAGGGGGAGCGCGTCGATGTCCAGAAGGGTCGTACCGGGGTCCGGGGACGCCGTCCGCTCCGGCGGTGTCGCGGCCTCCTCGCGGGCCAACTCGGCGGTGATGCCTGCGGCAAGGGCGGAGCTGCGCTCGGTCTCCTGGTCGTCGGCGGGGTGGTCGTCGGCCATGGAGGCGTAGGGGGGTTTGGGGGGCTTGAGGTGCGCGGTGGGCGTGGGGGCCCGGTCGCCGGAGCCTGCGGGCGGGTCCGTGGGCTGGGAGCCGGCTTCCGTGGGAGACGTCCGGTTCTGGGCGCTGGGTGGCTCGGGGTGGCCTGTGTCGTCGGGGTACGCGGCGGTGGGGCCCGGGGTCGTCAGGTGGTCGAGGACCCGGGCCAGGGTGGGGCCGTCGGTTTCCGGGCCCTCGGTGGTGCGGCGGACGCCGAGGGCGTCGAGGACGCGATGGAGGCGGGCCGCGTCGGTGCGCCATTTGCGGTCGACGACCTCCTCCGGGTACTCCTGCCAGCCCACCGGGGACCAGTCGGGTCCGGGCTCGGCGGGGCCGCCGTGGAAGAGGCGGGCGGCGAGCAGTGAGGTGGCCTCGTCGACCGCGCCGGGCTCTTCGAGCAGGTCACAGGCGGGGCGCTCGCCCAGCCGGGAGGCGAAGCCCTCGGCCAGCCGGTCCCGGCGGGAGAGTTCGGTGAGCGCGGCGACGACGCCCGCGTCCAGGCGGGACGGCCAGCGGCCCATCCGCCAGGCGGGCAGCGCGACCCGCGTCAGCAGCCGGTCCCAGCCCGCGTACGCCAGCCCGACCTGTTCCTGCGCGACGATCCGCAGTCCGTAATCCACAGCCTGTGCACGCTCGGCGGCCGCGGCGGCCACGCCCCGCTCCATCTCGGTCGCGTGGTCCCGGCAACTGCGCAGCAGCACCCGAGCGACCCACCCGATGCCCGCGCACACCGCCCGCGACCCAGGGCAACGGCCGCGCGTCGAGGCGACGGCCACAGCGGCGTCCAGGCCCCGGACGAAGCGCCGGGCCTGGGCTATGTCCGGGTGCGCCGAAGGTCCCGTACCGGCGACGACCGGGGCGAGGACCGCTCGAAGCTCGCCGACCCGCATCCACCACAGGAACGGGGAGCCGATGACGAGGACGGGAGCGGCAGGCGTACGGCGGTGGGGGCCGCGCGAGCTTCCGCCGCGCAGACCGTTGAGACCGTCCTCCTCGCGGTCCTCCGCCGGGGGCGGCGGGCCGTGGGACGGGTGGGTGCGGTCCTCCAGCCAGCTGTCGCAGTCCGGCGTGAGCGCTATCGCGGACGGGGCGGGAACGTCGAGGCGGTCGGCGAGGTCGCGCACCAGCCGGTACAGGTCCGGGGCCTGCTCCTCGCCGATCGGCACCGTGGGACTGACGGCGGGGCGGGAGCGGGCGACCACCAGCGCGATCGCGGCGGCGGCGAGCAGGACGAGGACGGCGACGGGGGTGACGACCCAGCGGGCGGCATGCCAGCCCGGGCCGACGAAGTGGCCCGTGGAGACGCCGGCAAGCAGCACCACGGCGACCGCCGCGGGCAGCAGGGCGACGGCCAGCGCGCGGCTGCGGATACGCAGCACCGCGAGGGCCCGGGCACGCGCGGCCTGCGCACCCATCTCCACACCCATACCGGTCACGGCCGGACCTCACCCCCTCCGCGCTGCCCTGGCTGTCCGAACTGTCCTGGCTTTGCTCACTCCCCCACTGTGGCACCCACCACTGACATCGCAATGCCGGTGGGCCAAGTGCCGGAACGCTTGCGCCGCACCCTAGTTGGGGCTTCGGCCCACGTCAGCCGGATGGGGCATCGGTCACTCGATGGAATGGCTTTGGGGAAAGGTGGATGACGGACAGCGAGGATCAGGCCCCTGATCACGGCAGGTGGCGAGACCTGGTCCCGGACGGTGGCGGGCCCCGGTCCCGGCATGGATCAGGCCCCGAATCCTGAGACGGATTCGGGGCCTTCGGGGTTTATCCGGGTCGGGCGCTCGGGGTGGCTATTCGCCCGTCGCCGCCTTCGCCGCGATGTCCGTGCGGTGCTGGGAGCCGTCGAGCCGGACGCGGGTCACGGCCCGGTACGCGCGCTCGCGGGCCTGGGTGAGGTCCGTGCCGGTGGCCGTCACGGACAGGACGCGGCCGCCGGCGCTCAGGACCGAGTCGCCGTCCTGCTTGGTACCGGCGTGCAGGACGTACGCGTGCGGGGCGTCCTCGGCGGCCACCTCGTCGAGGCCGGTGATCGGGTCGCCGGTGCGCGGGGTGCCGGGGTAGTTGTGCGAGGCGACGACCACGGTGACCGCGGCGTCGTCGCTCCAGCGCAGGGGCTCCAGGTCGGCGAGCTCCCCCTTGGCGGCGCCCAGCAGGACACCGGCCAGCGGGGTCTTCAGGCGGGCCAGGACGACCTGGGTCTCGGGGTCGCCGAAGCGGGCGTTGAACTCGATGACCCGCACCCCGCGGGAGGTGATCGCGAGACCGGCGTAGAGCAGGCCGGAGAACGGGGTGCCGCGGCGGCGCATCGCGTCGACGGTCGGCTGGAGGACCGTCTCCATGACCTCGTCGACCAGCTTCGGGTCGGCCCACGGGAGCGGGGAGTACGCGCCCATGCCGCCGGTGTTCGGGCCCTCGTCCCCGTCGAGCGCCCGCTTGAAGTCCTGGGCGGGCTGCAGCGGGAGCACCGTCTCGCCGTCGGTGATGGCGAACAGGGAGACCTCGGGGCCGTCGAGGTACTCCTCGATGACGACGCGCTCGCAGGAGTTCGCGTGCGCCCGGGCCGCCTCGATGTCGGCGGTCACGACGACGCCCTTGCCGGCGGCGAGGCCGTCGTCCTTGACCACGTACGGGGCGCCGAAGGCGTCGAGTGCCTCGTCGACCTCGGCGGGCGTCGTGCAGACGTAGGAGCGGGCGGTCGGGACGCCGGCCGCCGCCATCACGTCCTTGGCGAACGCCTTGGAGCCCTCGATCTGCGCGGCCTCCCCGGAGGGACCGAAGACGGGGATGCCCGCCGCGCGGACGGCGTCGGCGACCCCGGCGACGAGCGGTGCCTCCGGCCCGACGACCACGAGGTCGGCACCGAGCCGTTCCGCCAGTGCGGACACGGCCGTGCCGTCCAGGGCGTCGACCTGGTGCAGTTCGGCGACCTCGGCGATGCCGGCGTTGCCGGGGGCGCAATGCAGCGCGGTGACGTCGGGGTCGAGGGACAGGGAGCGGCACAGGGCGTGTTCGCGGGCGCCGCTTCCGATGACGAGGACCTTCACGGGGGTCAGCCTAACGGGGTTTTTGTGCGGGGTGACGAGGGGCCGGGGGTTCGTGACCTGTACGTTCCTCCAAGACGCCGCGCCCCGCTACTCGTTCGTGAACTCCTCCACCACGGTCGCCCCCAGCTCCCGCACGATCAGTTCACGGCCGGAGAGCGCCGACTCGTTGAGGTCGGGGTCGTCGTCCTCGGGGATGTCGTCCTCGATGTTCACCGGCGGACGCGGTTCCGGGGCGTACGAGGGCTCGGGCGCCGGGGTCGGGGCGGCGGCCGACGCGGAGGCAGTCGGGGGCGGGGTGGGCGCCGTGGGCGTGGGCTGGGGAGGGGCCGGGCGCTGGGCGGACGCACCGCCACCGCCGTAGCCGCTGTTGCCGCCGCCGCCCGAGCCGTAGCTGCCGCCGCCTCCGCCGAAGCCCGGGGAGCCGCCCGGCGGCGGGGGAGCCGAGCCGCCGCCCGACGGGTCGACGACGGCCTCGATCTTCCACTGGACGTTGAACTGCTCGGCCAGTGCCTGGCGCAGGACGTCCTCGCTGCCGCTGCTCGCGAAGTTGTCGCGCGCGCCGGCGTTGACGAAGCCGAGTTGGAGGGTGGTGCCGTCGAAGCCTGTCACCTGGGCGTTCTGGCTGAGCAGGATCCAGGTGAAGCGGCGGCGGTTCTTGACCGCCTCCAGGATGTTCGGCCAGAGCATGCGGGGGTCGACGCCGCTGCTCGGGGGTGTGTGGGCGGGGGCCGCGCCTGCGGTGGGGGCGGGTGCGGGTGTGGGCGCCGGGGGCTGCTGCGGTGGGGGTGCCGGGGTGCCGCCCGTCGGGGCCGGGGGCTGTGTGCCGCCGCCCGCAGGGGTTGCCGTGGGCCAGCCGCCGGGGCGTCGGCCGCCGCCTGCGGAGGCTGCGGTGGGCCAGGCGCCGGGGGCAGGGGCGGCGGGGGCCTGGGGAGTGGGGGCGGCCGGGTCGGGCGTAGGTGCGGATGGTGCGGGTGCGGGCTCAGGGGTGGGCGGAGCCTGGGAGGGCTGAGGTCGGTGGCCGCTCTGCGGCGCCTCGCTCGGGGCTGCGGGTGCGGGCGGGGTCTGCCCCGTGGGCGCACCCTGCCCCGCCGGATCCGGGGCGGCCGTACCGCCCGACGGAGCACCGGGACCGGCCGCGGGTGCCTGCCCCGGCCCTCCCGACGCCCGTACGGCAGCCCGGGCCGCGGCGGGACCGCCACCCGGTGGGACCGGCGCGGCGGCCGCTCCCGCGTGGGCGTCGGGGCCGGGCACGTACCCCATCGGGGGCATGCCGGCGCCGCCGCCGGCGGAGAAGTTGACGCCCCGCTCCAGTCGGTCGAGGCGGGCCATCACGGAACGCTCGTCCCCGTACGCCGCGGGCAGCATCACGCGCGCGCAGATCAGCTCGAGCTGCAGCCGGGGCGAGTTGGCCCCCCGCATCTCGGTCAGCCCCTCGTTGACGAGGTCGGCGGCGCGGCTCAGTTCGGCGGCGCCGAAGATGCCGGCCTGGGCCTGCATGCGCTCCAGGACATCGGACGGGGCGTCGATGAGCCCCTTCTCGGTGGCGTCCGGCACGGCGGCGAGGATGACGAGGTCCCGCAGCCGCTCGAGCAGGTCGGTGACGAACCGCCGGGGATCGTTGCCCCCTTCGATGACGCGGTCCACGACCTCGAAGGCGGCGGCGCCGTCGCCGGTGGCGAACGCCTCCACGACGGAGTCGAGAAGCGAGCCGTCCGTGTACCCGAGCAGGGAGGTGGCCATGGCATACGTCACACCCTCTTCCCTCGCTCCGGCGAGCAGCTGGTCCATGACGGACATGGAGTCACGCACGGAACCCGCGCCCGAGCGCACGACGAGCGGCAGCACGCCGTCCTCGACGGGGATGTTCTCCCGGCCGCACACATCGCCGAGGTAGTCCCGCAGGGTGCCCGGCGGGACGAGGCGGAAGGGGTAGTGGTGGGTCCGGGAGCGGATGGTCCCGATGACCTTCTCGGGCTCGGTCGTGGCGAAGATGAACTTCAGATGCTCCGGCGGCTCCTCGACGACCTTCAGCAGTGCGTTGAAGCCGGCCGACGTGACCATGTGGGCCTCGTCGATGATGTAGATCTTGTAGCGGCTGCTCGCCGGTCCGAAGAAGGCCTTTTCCCGCAGCTCACGGGCGTCGTCCACACCACCGTGCGACGCGGCGTCGATCTCGATGACGTCGATGGACCCGGGGCCGTTGCGGGCGAGGTCCTGGCAGGACTGGCACTCGCCGCAGGGGGCTGGCGTAGGACCTTGCTCACAGTTCAGGCACCGCGCGAGGATCCGCGCGCTGGTCGTCTTGCCGCAACCGCGCGGACCGCTGAACAGGTACGCGTGATTGACCCGGTTGTTCCGCAGCGCCTGCTGCAACGGGTCGGTGACATGCTCCTGCCCGATGACCTCGGCGAACGACTCCGGGCGATAGCGGCGGTACAGCGCGAGAGACGACACGCATACGAGGTTATAGGCGCCCACTGACAACCCGGCCCCGGCGGTCCAGGCCACGGGAACGCAAGGGCCCCCCACGCACCCGCCAGAGCCAACCTACCCTTGCTGCCTTCCGGCCCTGGGGGAGTTCAGTCAGATAGCGCCGCGTGAGGGGCTTCCCAGAGAGTACCCGATGTCAGCAGTGGGGAACGAGTTCGCGAGCACTCCTCAACGTCTTGTATTGTTTGCGGCGGAGGATTCGCCTAGAGGCCTAGGGCGCACGCTTGGAAAGCGTGTTGGGGGCAACCCCTCACGAGTTCGAATCTCGTATCCTCCGCCAGTGCCTCACCGGGCACGATGTCGAAGGGCTCCACCGTTCGCGGTGGGGCCCTTCGACGTTGTCCGTCTCAGTTTCCGTCTCAGTTGGTTTCCGGGAGCTCCCACAGCGCATCGCCGACTTGCTGCGCGACCTTGCGGAGCATGGTCCCCGTGACATGCATGTAGCGAGCGCGCATCCGAGCCGCTCCCCCGGGCTCCCAACCCATGATCGAGTCGATCACGACGTCCGGGACGCCGAGGATCAGGAGCACGGTGACGGCGGTGTGGCGAGCGTCATGGAGACGGCCATCCCGGAGACCGGCGTCCCGAGGCAGCCGCTTCCAGATGTGGAAGTCGGTGTTCGGACTCAGGGGCCCGCCGGTCGGCGAGGCGAACACGTACCCCTTGGCCTCCCAGTCGGCCCCGGCAGCCATCCGCTCCCGCTCCTGTGCCTCTTGTGCTGGCGGAAAATCTTGATCAGCGGATCGGGCAGGCCGATGGTTCGCCGTCCGGCCCGGGACTTGGTCGACTTGTGCTCACGACGGGTCTGCTCACGATTAGGGCAGTAGCCCGCTTTCCGGCCGCAAGGACTGGCACCGCAGCCGTGTGCGTACTTCGGGCGGAGCCGATTCGGCCCGGCCTCGCCACCGTTCGCGGCACGGACTGGTAACGGAGGCAGGGGCGGACGGCGAACGGGTGGGCTCACCTGGGCGCGGAGTGCAGTTCGTGTACCAACTGCGGGGTGAGCAGCTCGCCGGCGCGGTCGGCGAGGACGGCCATTTCGTAGCCGACGAGGCCCACGTCGCACCCTTCGGCGGCGAGGACGCCGAGGCAGCTGCCGTCGCGGATACGACCGACCATGAGGAAGCCCCCAAGCATTTCGATCATGACGAGCTTCATGCCGTGGAAGCCGTGTGCCGTCGCCGCGTTCTGGGCGAGGCTGGTGATGCCGGAGACGACGGCGGCCAAGTGGTCGGCGCGATCTCGGCCGAGGCTGTCCGAGGCGGCCATGAGCAGGCCGTCAGAGGAAACGGCGACGGCATCGGTGACGCCGTCGGCGGTGCGCACGAACTCCGAGACGAGCCAGCCGAAACTCTGGACGGCGGTGGTCACGATGACGCTCCTTGGGGGTTTCTGGCTTCGGCGCGGGCGACACCTGCTCGGAAGCCGTTGAGCAGGGAGGAGACAGCGGGCCTGGCGGGTGGGGGTGAGGTGGAGGGGTCCTCCACGGGGGCGAGCAAGCGCCCGGGGAGGACAAGCAGGGCGGACAGGCCGCCGCCAGGAGTGTCGAAGAGGTGGACTTGAGCGCCTTCACCGAGGCGGTGGGCGAGTCGGCCGACGACGAGGTGGCCGAGGAACCGGGTGGGTGCGGCAACCAGGGTCTCCTCGCCGGAGTCGGAGAGGAGGGCGCCCGCACGTGCTTTGTCGGCTTCGGACATGCCGATGCCGTGGTCGACGACACCGAAGGAGTACGTGTCGTCCTCGGTGTCGTACCAGCCGTGCACCTCGACCGGTTCGGTCGGGGGCGAGAAATTCAGTCCGTTCTCGATGAGCTCGGCGAGGAGGTGGGCGACATCTGCGACGGCGTGCCCACGCACCCGCACCCGCTCCACGGTCGCGATCAGAACTCGACGGTACTGCTCCACCTCGGCGACTGCGGACTGGACGACCTCCAGACCGTCGGCGGGTGCTGCCGTGGCCCGCGGCGAATTCTGCCCGGCCAGGACCAGCAGGCTTTCGGCGTTGCGCCGCATACGGGTGGCGAGGTGGTCGAGCTCGAAGAGCTCGGCGAGGGCGTCCGGGTCGAGTTCCTGCCGTTCCAGGCGGGTGATGAGGCTGAGCTGGCGACGCACGAGGCTCTGGTTCCTGCGGCCGAGATTGGCGAGCGATTCCGTGGTGTTGCGACGCAGGCCGGCCTGCTGGGCAGCCAGCTGGAGGGCCGTGTGCTCAACCTGCTGCAGGGACGCCGCGACCTCGGCGATCTCGGCCGCACCGCCCAGCAGCCGTGCATCGGGGCTGTCCCGTACGTTCTCCGGCGGGAGGAGCTGAGCATGGTCCTGCGGGGACTGCTGGATACGGGCGACGGCTGCGGGCAGCCGGCGGCGCGCCACGTCGTGAGCGGTCTCGGCGAGCCCACGGAGCGGGCGCGTGAGGGACCGGGAGGCAACAGCGGCGAGGCCCGCGACAAGGGTGGCGATGAGCGTGCCCGCGACGAGATAGGCGGCGAGGGCCAGCTCGGCGTCGTGGCTGAGCCGATCGGCCCGGTCCCGTACGCCGACACCGACCGACTGCTGGACGGCGTACAGATCGTCGACGAGTACCGTCATCGCGTCCCACCAGGTGCCGGCGTCGGCGCGCAGCGGGGAGCCGTCGGCGGCGTCTTCCGCCTGTTTCTCGTAGGCGGTGGCGCGTTCGGCGTCCTCGGTTGCGAAGGCTTTCTCCAGTGCCGCGTGCTGAGGTGCGGTGGCGACCTGCCGGAAGCGGGCGAGGGCGGCGACGCGTGTGGCTCGCACCTCGGTGAAGTCGATGTACGCGCGGCCGTGGAAGGCGCCTTGGGCGAACACACCGTTGAGGAGTCCGCGTTCGAGAGCGACGGACTCCTTGGTGGCGGCCAGCTCGCGCAACGCGGCCAGTCCGTCACGCAGTTGACGGTCGGCGCCGGTCGCGGTTTCCGCCACCGGATCGACGGCGTTCAGGGCGTTGACGGCGCTGGTGTAGAAGGTGAGGGTCGCGGCCTGGCCGGCGGTGCCTCTGTCGGCGGCGGCCCGGATGTCGGCGAGACGCCGCAAGTTCCGCTGGACGACGTCCTCGACGGCGCTTTCGCTGCGCATTCGGCGCAGTGCCGTGTCAACGCGCTTGCGCGTGGCGGAAAGCGGTGAGCGGAACTCCTTCTCACCGCCCAACAGGCCGTTGGTCAGGCCGCGTTCACGTTGCAGCTGGTGCACCAGCGCCTGGATGCGCAGGCTGAGGCCCACCTCGGCACGGGTCGTCCGGGCATCGCCGAGGGCCTCGGCGCGGCCGTGCACCGCGAGACCGGTCACCGCCAGCAGCAAGCAGATCGGGACCGTGATGACCACCGCCACCCGGCCCCTGATGCTGCGCCAGCCAGCCATGGGCCGTCGCCCTGGAGTCGTTCGGCCCCCGTGGCGGCGCGCTGAACCGCCCCTGCCTAATCTGCCCTTGCCGATCGCAGCAAGCCTGCCGCGCAGCGGCCGTACGGGCATCCACACCCTCATGTCACGAAGTTAGTCCGACCGCCGTAGCGGCCGGTTTCCTGCCTGTTAGACCGCGTGGGACATTCCGTTGCGCCCCTCTCACACCGCAGAGCAAGAGATTGTGACCGCGGAATGGTCAAGCACAGGGGTGTGGTGCGGGCGGGACCGTGACGAGCGTGGCTCTACGGGCAGCCGCCTCTCCGCGTCTTCGTACTGGACCGCGAAGCCCTGTCCCTTGCGGTACGCGGCGACAGGAAGACGATCGCCTGGCTCGACCTCGCGGCCGGGGGTGGGGCCGAGGTGGTGCCGTCTCCCATGACGCTGGTCGAGGCGTTCGACGGCAGAACCACCGAGCAGCGCTGGGACTGGGTGCTCTCCCGGCTCAAGGTCGCCGACATCGGCAAGGACGAAGCCCGCCAGGCCCGGCGCCTCCTGGCCGACACCAAGCTGCACGGTCACAAGTACGCCATCGATGCCGTGCTCGCTGTCATCGCACGCCAGCAGAAGGGGCAGGTCACCGTCTTCACCTCGACGTGGACGACCTGGAGAAGCTCCTCCCGGACACCATCGTCGTCAAGCAGGTATGACCCGGCGCCCTGGTCTCGGTTCTGGTCTCATTCATCCCCGTCCAGCACGGTCCACCACCCTCCTATTGCCCCATTTCGCCGCAGGTCAGGACGCCCTCGATCGCCACCGGACCCCCAGACGAACATTTGGAAAGCGTGTTGGGGGCAACCCCTCACGAGTTCGAATCTCGTATCCTCCGCCAGTGCCTCACCGGGCACGATGTCGAAGGGCCCCACCGTTCGCGGTGGGGCCCTTCGACGTTGTCCGTCTCGATCTACGGAAAAGATCTACGGAAAAGCGCGTGGCGCCGACCATCCGCGGAACGGACGGGCAGCGCCACGCGTGGAGCCGGAGGCTTAGCCGGGGAACGGCTTGCTCGCCTCGTCGTCACCCTTGATGCAGGCGTTGAGCTTCTTCTGGATGGCGGCCGCCTCGTTGAGCGTCCTCTTGGCCGCCGCGGTCTCCCCCAGCTGCTTCAGCTTCGCGGCCTTGGTCTTGAGGTCGGCGATCTGCTGGCGCATCTGGTTCGGGTGGCAGGTGACGGCGGCCTTGGCCGAGACCGCGGACGGGGCGGCCTGAGCGGGCACCGACGTGATGAAGAGGCCGCCGACGATGGCCGCGGAGACGGCCAGGGCGGAGAAGCGCTTGGTCATGAGTTGTTCCCCCAGTTAGGGCTTGCGATGGTCGGAATGGATCTTACAGAGCCACCGAACTCGCCAGTAACTTGCCTCGCGACCCACCAGAAGCCGCTGTCAGCCGCCCGTCTCCGGCCCCCAGCGCTCGGGCCCCACGCCGCGCCAGTCGATCCAGGACACCTCCGCCACGTCCGACGGGTCGATCTCCAGCCCGGCTCGGCGGAGGAACTCCGCCACATCGGCCACATTGTGGGCCAGCCCGAGGATCTCGCCGTCCACGCGCACGCGCCGGCCTCCGGTGGCGGACGGCGGATGCACGGTCACGCGTATCGGTGCGGACATGTCCTCAGGATCATCCGGGAAGTCGGCCCCTGCACCCCAGCTCGTCATCGACGATGCCACCGATGGCCGTCCCCGCCCGAACGGCCCAGGTCACGCAGTTCCCACCACGCGGCGGGGCCGGGGCGCCGTTGCTGCCAGTAGGGGTGGAAGAACACCTTGACCGACAGCCGGTAAAGGCGCCGGCGCAGCTCCGTGCGGCCGGGCCGCTCGGCCAGTTGCCGGTAGGTGGCACTCCACTCCCGCTGTGCCTGGGCGAGGTCGTCGGGAAACGTTCGCATGGCCAAATTCAATCATGTGTTCGATTTTTGAGGCCACACCGGTGAGCGCTAGCGTGGGGTCCCATGATCGTGTGGATCAACGGCACCCATGGTGCGGGCAAGACAACGACCAGCGCACTCGTGCAGCAACTGCTCCCGGACTCAAGGGTGTTCGACGCCGAGAAGGTCGGCGAGACACTCATGGACATCACACCGGGGCTGCCCGGGACGGACAACTTCCAGCACTGGCCGCCGTGGCGGCCGCTCGTCGTCGAGACCGCCCGCCGCGTACTCGACTACACCGGCGGCACCCTGGTGATGCCGATGACCGTCCTGGTCGAGGAGTACTGGCGCGAGATCAGCGCGGGCCTCGCGCACCATGCCATCCCGGTACGGCACTTCGTCCTCCACGCCGACCAGGACACCCTGCGCGGGCGGATCGCGGGGGACACGGTCCTCGGCCCCGACTCCCCGTTCCGCCTCAGATACCTCGAGCCCTACGCCGAGGCGGCCCGCACATGGCTGCACGCCGAGGCCGAGGTCGTCGACACCACGCACCTCACCCCCGCCCAGGCCGCCACGCAGATCGCAGCAGCCGTCAAGGGCTGAGGTCAGGCCGCGGTCTCCGCCAGTCGCTGGAACGCCCGCGTGGTGTCCGGGTGTGCCATCTCGTCCAGGAGGTGGCGCCAGTCGGGGTCGGTTGCGCGGTGGGACACGTCCCAGGCCGCGAGGAGTGGGGTGAGGTCGGTCTCGCGGGGTGTCTCGGTCAGGTCGTCCATGGCGGTACTCGGGGTCGGCAGCAGGTTCATGGCCGGTTTCCTTCCGGGCGGGGAATCCAAACCTCTGGGACGCGTGGGGTTCTCGGACCCGCCGTCAGACGCCGGTCGGCAGCGCCGGCTCCAACGGCTGTTCCGCCCAGATCGTCTTGCCCTTGGCCGTCTGGCGGGTCCCCCAGCGCCGGGTGAGCTGGGCGACGAGGAGGAGGCCGCGGCCGCCCTCGTCGAAGCTGCGGGCCCGGCGCAGGTGGGGGGCGGTGTTGCCGCCGTCGGAGACCTCGCAGATGAGGGAGTCGTCGTGGGTGAGGTGGATGAGGCGGAGCTGGATGGGGGGTTCCGCGTGCCGGATGGCGTTGGTGACGAGTTCGCTGACGACCAGTTCCGTGACGAACGCGGCGTCCTCCAGATCCCAGGCGTCCAGCTGGGCCAGCGCGTCCTTGCGGGTCTGGGCGACGGCGGAGGGGTCGGCCGGCACGTCCCAGGTGGCGACCTGGGAGGCGTCGAGCGCCCGGGTGCGGGCGAGCAGGAGCGCCACGTCGTCCGGCGGGCGGGGCGGCAGCAGATCGGTGAGGATCCTGTCGCACAGGCCGTCCAGGGTCGGCTCCGGGCCCATGAGCAGGTGGCGGAGGCGGAGCATGCCGTCGTCGAGGTCGCGGTCCGGGGACTCGATCAGGCCGTTGGTGTAGAGGGCCAGCAGGCTGCCCTCCGGCAGGTCGATCTCGGCCGCCTCGAAGGGCAGGCCGCCCAGGCCCAGCGGAGGGCCGACCGGGAGGTCGAGGACCTCGGCGGTGCCCTCGGGGCTCACCACAGTCGGTAGCGGATGCCCGGCCCGGGCCAGCGTGCAGCGCTGGGAGATCGGGTCGTACACGGCGTACAGGCAGGTCGCACCGACCTCGCCGGCGGGCTCGGAGTACTCCTCGAGCGGCCGGCCGACCTCGGGCTCCGTGGACAGGCGGGCCACCAGGTCGTCGAGGTGGGTGAGCAGTTCGTCCGGGGGCAGATCGATGTCGGCGAGCGTGCGTACGGCCGTCCGTAGCCGGCCCATCGTCGCGGAGGCGTGGATGCCGTGGCCGACGATGTCGCCGACGACCAGCGCCACCCGCGCCCCCGACAGCGGGATCACGTCGAACCAGTCACCGCCGACGCCGGCGTGCGCGCCGGCCGGGAGATAGCGGGACGCCACCTCGATCGCCGCCTGCTTGGGCAGCCGCTGCGGCAGCAGGCTGCGCTGCAGCATCACCGCGGTGGCACGTTCGCGGGTGTAGCGGCGGGCGTTGTCGATGGAGACGGCCGCCCTGGCCGCCAGTTCCTCGGCCAGCACCAGGTCGTCCTGCTGGAAGGACTGGGACTTGCGGTGGCGGGTGAAGACGGCGACGCCCAGGGTGGTTCCGCGGGCCGTCAGGGGCACGGCCATCACCGAGTGGACGCCGAACTCGCGGACCCGGGCGGCCCGGGCCGGGTCCCGGGCGACCAGCCGCGTGATCTCGGGGTGCGTCATCTCGTACACCCTCGCCCGTCCCGAGCGGAGCGCCACGACCGGCGCGGTGCCCTCCGGGTACTCGTCCACGTCGCCGAGGGCGACGACCGCCTCCGGCATGCCCGGCGTCACGGACTGGTGTGCGGCCCGTCGCATCACGACAGGGCCCGGCGGCGGCCCGCCCTCCGGGAGCGGCTCGTGCAGGTCCTCGAGGGAGGTCAGCAGGTCGACCGTGACGAAGTCGGCGAGTTCCGGGACCGTCACCTCTGCCAGCTCCTGCGCCGTACGCATCACGTCGAGGGTGGTGCCGATGCGCCGGCCCGCCTCGGCGATCAGCTGGAGCCGTTTGCGTGCCCAGTGCTGCTCGGTCATGTCGTGCGCGGTGAGGCAGACGCCCCGTATCTCGCCCGTCTCGTCGCGCAGGGCCGACAGGAAGATCGACCAGGCGTGCTCGCGGGTCTCACCGGCGGCGCGCAGGAAGTTCTCGTTGTACTGCGGCTCGCCCGTCTCCAGGACCCGGACCATGCTCTGCTCCGCCCGGTCGCCGGCCGGGTCGTCCACGATCTCGTTGACCCGCAGTCCGAGCATGTCCGCCTCGGTGAGGGCCACCGAGCGTTCCATGTCCGCGTTGGCGCGGCACAGGCGGAGCCGGGTGTCGTAGAGCGCCAGCGCGCAGCACGGGGACTGGGCGAAGCTCCAGGTCACGAACGGATCGTCGGCGGGTGGTGAGGGCTGCTGATCGGTGAGGGCCGACACCAGGAACCATTCACCGGCCCTGTGGTGGCCGAGGACCCTGATCTCCAGCCGCCGGCCGTCGCGGTGCCGGACCACGACCTTGCCGTGCCATCTCGGCAGCCGGGCGAACGGGGGCGGGTCCGGTGGGACCGGCCCGGCCAGCAGCTCGGCCGCCGGCTGCCCGACGGTCTGATCGGCCGAGTAGCCCAGGAGCTGCTCGGCGCCCGCGTTCCACCCGGTCACCGTGCCGTGTTCGTCGACGGTGACGCGGGCCGTGAGCGCCTCGCCGACCACATCGTCGAGCGGACGTGTCGTCCGGCCGGTGATGACGGGCTCGTCCATGATCGTTCATCTCGCTCTCGCCGAGATTCACCGGGATCCTGAACCGGCCCGCGCACGTCGGGCCGTCGCTTCGAGGTCGTCTGCCACACTCACGCCCCTCTCTCCTGGCACCCGGGACACACCGTCGTCCGGCCTGCCACGCGGGTGCGGCGCAGGGGCGCGCCGCAGCGGGGGCGGTGCGGGTCGGGGTCGTCGCGCCGGCCGGTGAGCCAGGTGGGGCGAGGGGGGACCCGGCCGGCGGTGACCGCGGGGCGCAGGGTGCGGCGCATCTCGGTGTAGCGGCCGTGGCGCTCGGGCTCGGCGAGGGCGTACGCCGGGGTGTTCGGGCGCAGCCTCGCCCGCCAGAGGATCTCGTCGGCCAGGAGGTTGCCGAGGCCGGCCACTACGCCATCGGAGTCGTCGCCGGCCGGCCACAGGCCCTGGAGTTTGCGCTGGTCGCGGCTGCGGAGCCGGTGGTCGCGGGCGACGGTGAGCAGGACACGGGCGTGGGGCTCGGCCGCATCGTCCGGGTGGTCGCGGAGCAGCAGGTCGGTCATGCCGAAGTGCAGCGCGAGGGTCGGGCCGCCGGTGCGGGCGAGCAGCCACTTGCCGTGCCGCTCCGCCCCGGTGACGCGCCGCCCCGCCGGCGAGTCCCGCAGCCGCCGCGTGCTCACGCCGTGCAGGACGCCCGGGTCGCGGACGTCGACGCGGCGGATGGTCCGGCCCTTCGCGCAGGACTGGAGCACGTTCCGGAAACCCTCGACGTCTGGCAGCTCAGGCATGGCGGACGGCCTTCGCGGTTGGATGCCGTGCTCTTATCTGTTTGCCCTTTTTGGGAGACTTCTCACATCGCCGGGCCCGGGCGTCGGCTCAGCGCCGCTTGAACTCCACCGGCCCCGCGTTCATCTCCACGGTGCCGTCCGCGTGCAGAACCGGGCGGCGCTCGGTCATACGGCCGCTGTAGGCCTCGACGTGGTGGATCTCCGCCCCGTCGGGCGCGGTGAAGTCGACCAGGGCGATGGCCACCCAGTACCGGGTCTTCGTGTTCTCGAAGAGCGGGACCGTGACGGTCGAGCCGCGCCCGTCGGTGACCACGACCTTCGCACCGAACCTGCGGAAGGAGCCGAAGCCGTTGCTGACCGCGGAGTAGGCGCAGAGCAGGACGTAGCCCTGCTGGTCGGGGCGGACGATACGGAGCGTCTCGCGGCCGGGGACGCGGGCGTCGCCGTCGAGGCGGATGAAGGGAGGCTTCTTCCGTGACCCCAGGCGCTTGTAGTAGACGACGTCCGCGCCCTTGCCCTTGTGCGCCGTGTCCGAGGGCGCCGGGCGCGAGCCCTTCTTCGCCGTGATGAGGGTGCCGGGGGCCCGGTCGCCGCGTATCGCCTTCGACGCCGGCACGAACAGGGCGTAGAGGTCGAGGTCGGCGCCCCGTCTGCGGCGCTGCTCGCTGCCGCCGTCCCACTCCAGGGTCGCGGTGACCACCAGCTCGCGGTCCGCCTTGTCCAGGCTCATCGCGACCTGGCCGCCCTTGTCGAGGCTGATCGTGCCGAGCGGGGGCTTGCGCAGGCTCATCGGGGGCGCGGTGGGGGCCGGCTGCGCCCCGCCCGAGGGCGGCTCGGACCGCACCGGCTCCTGAGACGCCACCTGCTGCTCGGGCTCCTCGGCCGCTTCCGGCTCCTCCTCGGCCACGTCTATGCCGAAGTCGGTGGCGAGCCCGGCCAGCCCGTCGGCGTACCCCTGGCCGATGGCGCGCAGCTTCCAGGCCTCGCCCCGGCGGTAGAGCTCCATCAGGAGCACGGCGCGTTCGCCGTCCGTGAGGGCCGGCGGGCGGAAGCGAACCGGGTCGGCGCCGGCTTGGGAGGCGCGCACGAGCACGTCCTTGACCTCGCGGAAGGTGCGGTTCGCGTCGTCGGGATCGCAGCTGCCGACCAGGACCACCCGGTCCACGCCGGCCGGGAGCGCGGCCGGGTTCACCGCGATGCGCTCCGGGCCCTCGGCATCGGCGGCGAGGTGTTGGACGGCACCGGACTCGGCGGACGGCTGGTTGTAGAAGACCAGGTCGTCGTCGGACCTGACCTTGCCGTCCGCCGCCACCAGCAGGGCACTGAGGTCGACCGTGCCGCCCTCGGCGTGCAGCTCGGCGACGACGGGCCCGGAGCCCACCGCTGTGTTCCCGCCCTTGGTCAGCTCCGGCATGCCGCCCCACCCCTCGAAGATCCCCCGGTGATTTCCCGCCACCCTGCCACATGGCGGGACGCTCAGCGCGGCTCGCGCACCACCGCCGTCTCCCCCGCCGGAACACTGACCGAACCCGGCACCGGCTTCCCGGTCAGCAGCTCCGTGGCGTCCGAAGCCACGGCCACGTGGACGGGACGGTCGGTGTGGTTGATGAGGAAGAGATAGTCGGCGTCCGCGCCCCGCCGCGAGGCCGCCTCGACGCCCCGAGGGGTGCTGCGCACCGGCTCCACTCCCGCCTCGCGGCGGATGCGGTCCAGGAGCGCGGCCAGGGTCTGCGGGTCGGGAAGGGTCGCCACGTACCAACTCACCCCGGAACCGGTGCTGTTGCGCGTCACCGCCGGTACACCACTCAGCGGCCCGGTCGTGTACGACTCGACCGGCTCGGCGCCGGACAGCCGTACCCGCTCCGACCACAGGGTCCCCGTACCGCCCCCGCTCAGCCCGACCGGCTCCCCCGGCAGCAGCGGGAACAGCTCGTCGGTCCGTACCCCGAGCGCCTCCCGGAACGCGCCCGGGTAACCGCCCAGCCGGACATGGCAGTTCTCGTCGACCGCCCCGCTGTGGAAGCCGACCGCCAGAGTGCCGCCGTCCGACGCGAAGGCCGTCAGATTCCGCGCGCCCTCGTCGTCCACCAGGTACAGCGAGGGGGCCAGCACCAGCCGGTAGGCCGACAGATCCGCGTCGGGGCGTACGAAGTCCACCGCCACGCCTGCCCGCCACAGCGGCTCGTACCAGGCGCGGACCAGGTCCAGGAAGCGGAGCTCGGTGCTCGGCTGGGAGGGGAGTTCCATCGCCCAGCGGGAGTTCCAGTCCCAGACGATGGCCACCTGGGCCGGGACGGTACTGCCCCTGACCTCCGCCAACGCCCGCAGATCCGCGCCGAGCCGGACCACGTCCCGCCAGATCCGGCTGTCCGTGCCGGCGTGCGGAAGCATCGCCGAGTGCCACTGTTCGGCACCCGCCTTCGCCGCCCGCCACTGGAAGTACGCGATGCCGTCGGCGCCCCGGGCCACATGGGCGAGGGCATTGCGCCGCAACTCGCCGGGCCCCTTGGCCCGGTTGACCGGCTGCCAGTTCACCGCGCCCGTCGAGTGCTCCATCAGCAGCCAGGGGCCGCCCGCGAGGGAGCGGACCAGGTCGCCGCTGAGCGCGATGTCGATCTCGGACTTGGGATCGGCCGACCGGAGGTAGTGGTCGTTGGAGACGATGTCCAGCTTCGGGGCCCAGCGCCAGTAGTCGAGGGCATCGAAGTTGTACATCACCATGAAGTTGGTGGTGGCGGGGACGGCAGGGGCCGCCGCCAGCAGCACCTCGCGCTCCGCCTCGTACAGCGAGAGCAGCTCGTCGCTGCAGAAGCGGCGCCAGTCCAGCTGATGGGTGGGGTTCGGAACGGCGCCGGTGGGGCGGGGCGGGAGGATCTCGTCCCAGTCGTAGTACCACTGGCTCCAAAAGCGCGTGCCCCAGGCGTCGTTCAGGGCGGCCAGGTCGTCCGCGTACCGCTCGCGCAGCCAGCGCCGGAATGCGGCAGCGCTCTCGTCGCAGTGGCACTCGGCGTTGTGGCAGCCGTACTCGTTGTGGACGTGCCACATCGCCAGCGCCGGATGGTCCGCGTACCTGGCGGCCAGCGCACGCGCGATGCGCAGGGCGGCCTCCCGGTAGGCGGGGCTCGAGGGACAGAACGTCTGACGGCTGCCGTACGACAGCCCCCTGCCGTCCTTGTCCACGGGCAGCGCCTCGGGGTGGGCGCGGAAGAACCACGCCGGGGGCGCCGCCGTCGGGGTCGCGAGGTCGGCCGCGATGCCGTGGGCGTGCAGCAGGTCGAGGACGCGGTCCAGGAGGGAGAAGTCGTACTCGCCCTCCTTCGGCTCCAGCAGTGCCCAGGAGAAGATGCCGACGCTGACCATGGTGACCCCGGCCTCGCGCATCAGGCGCATGTCCTCGGCCCAGACCTCCTCGGGCCACTGCTCGGGGTTGTAGTCGCCGCCGTAGGCGATGCCCTCGACAGACAGCTCGCGCTTCATCGGGCGCCCCCCGACAGCAGCCGGCGCGTCGTCGCCACGCCCCACTCGTCCAGTGACAGCAGCCGGTCGCTGGACGCCATCAGGCCGCCCGTCGCCTCGACATGCGCCGCCCACTGCTCCCGGGTCTCCACGGCCGGGCGGGCCATCAGGCAGTCGGGGTCGTTGGTCCAGAGGCGCCCGTGCTGCCACTGGCGGCCGACGCCGGTGAACTCGGCGGGGTCCTGGCCGGGTTGGCTGTAGTCGTCGGCCTCGGGGCGGCGGTGCGGGGCCGTGTCGGGGCTGACCCGCATCGCGTCGAACAGGCCGATGGACGCGAGCAGGGGTGCCCCGCAGCCCAGCAGGTAGGCCTCCTCGCCGATGGCCTCGCGGATCAGCCCGATCCCGGAGCGGTACGCCGTCAGCGCGTCGGCGTCCGGGTCGTGCCGTACGCCGTCCAGGGCGCCCGCGTAGAGGAAGTCGGCCTTGAAGTAGTCGTAGCCCTCGGCGCGCAGGGTCCGGAAGACCTCCGTCAGATACGCCGCCGCCCCGGGGTGCGTGGTGTCCAGGACGCGCAGGTCGTGGCCCCAGTTACGGCCGGCGTGCGTGAAGCCGCCGTCGGCGGTGCGCACCAGCCACTCGGGGTGCTCGGCGGCCAGGTCGCTCGCCGGGTCGACCAGGAAGGGGGCCGTCCAGATACCGGCGCGGCGGCCGCGGGCGCGGATGGCGTCGGCGATGCCCGCGCGGGAGCGGAAGCGGCCGGAGAGGGTGAGCCAGTCGCCCAGGGCCTTCTGGTAGCCGTCGTCGATCTGGACGACGTCGATGGGCAGGTCGAGGGTGTCCATCGCGCGGAGGTTCTCGTGGATGTCGTCCTCGGTGACGGCGGTGAAGTACTCGTACCAGGAGCACCAGACGGTGGGCGCCGGGCGGGGGGCCTCGCCCCCGAGAGCCGCGGCCCAGTCCGCCAGTACGGCCCGGATGTCCGTGCCCGTCCACTCCTTCACCGGGCCGTCGGCGCTGACCTGCGCCGTGTCCCCGTCGACGACCAGACGGATCGACGGCACCGCGCGCGTCGGCTCGACGGCCGCCCACAGACGAACGGGTGAGCCGTCGCCGGGGTCCAGGGCCAGCAGCCCCTCGCCCTGGAAGGCTCCCTCGGGAACGGTGACACCGGGCCGGTAACAGACCGTCGCCCAGTTGTCGTTGGCCGGACGGTACGGCTTCTCGCCGAGGGCGTAGGAGCCACTGGGGCTCCAGGACTGCCAGCCCTCCTCGTGGACACGGGCGTGGACCGTGTCCACGGGCACGGAGGCGACGGGGGTGAAGGGGTGGTGCACGGGTGTCTCTTTCAAGAAGGGGGCCGTCAGCCCTTGTTGGCGCCCAGCGTCAGACCGCTGACGAACTGCCGCTGGAGCACGAAGTACACGATCAGCGTGGGGATCGCGGTGAGCAGGGCGCCGGCGGCGACCAGGTTCGGATCCGTGAAGTACGCGCCGGTGAGGTTGTTCAGCGCCGAGGTGATCGGCATGTTCTCGCCGGTCGAGATCAGGACGAGGGCCCAGAAGAAGTCGTTGTAGATCCAGATGGACAGCAACGTCGCCAGGGCCGCCATCGCCGGGCGGCACAGCGGCAGCACGATCTGCCAGTACTGCCGCCACACCGAGGCGCCGTCCACGAGCGCGGCCTCGGTCAGCTCGTGCGGCAGCGAGCGCATGTAGTTGCTGAGCACGAAGGCGCAGAAGCCCGACTGGAAGGCGACATGAATCAACACCAGGCCGAGCGCGGAGTCGTAGAGCTTGCCGCTCATCGTGATGCCGGGCAGGTCGACCAGCAGGTACAGCCGGTACAGCGGGGTGATGATGACCTGCTGCGGCAGCAGGTTGCCCGCCGTGAAGACCAGCAGCAGCGCCAGGTTGATGCGGAAGTCGAAGCGGCTCACGTAGAAGGCGACCATCGAGGACAGGAACAACGTCACCAGCACCGCCGGCACGGCGATGATCATGGTGTTGACGAAGTAGTGGCTCATGTCCGACTGCGTGAAAGCGTTCGTGAAGTTGTCGAAGCTCAGCGTGTCCGGCCAGGACACGTATCCCTTCTCACTCGTCTCCGAGTACGGCCGCAGCGCCGCGTAGATCGCCCAGAGCAGCGGCGCGAGCCAGGCCAGCGCGGCGCCGGCGAGGAAGACGTGCAGCAGGATCCGGGCGGGGCGGACGGGGGCGCGCTTCTTGCCGAGCGCGAGGGTGCCGGTGCTCATGCGCGCCGCTCCTTCCGGAAGGTGGCCACCAGGTAGGGGATGATCACGACGAGCGAGATCAGCAGCAGGACGACCGCGATCGCGGAGCCGTATCCGATGCGGCTGGACTCGCCGATGATGTTGTTGGTGACCAGGATCGAGAGCAGCTCGGTGCCCTCGGCGCCCTTGTTGAAGACGAAGACCAGGTCGAAGGCGCGCAGGGCCTCGATGATGGTGACGACCAGGACGACGGTGTTGGTCGGGCGCAACGTCGGGAAGATGACGTTCTTGAACGTCTGCCACTCGTTCGCGCCGTCGAGCGCGGAGGCCTCCCGCAGCGAGGGGTCGACGCCCTTGAGGCCGGCCAGGTACAGGATCATCATGTAGCCGGTGTGACGCCAGGACGCGGCGACGAGGATCGCCCAGAGGTTGAGGTCCGGGTCGCCGATCCAGTCGATGTACTTGCCGGGCTCGTTGGCCCCGATGAGGCTGTTGATCAGGCCGGTGTCGGGGTTGTAGACGAGCTGCCAGACGAAGCCGATGACGGCCATCGACAGCACGACGGGCAGGAAGAACGCGGTCTGGTACACCCTGCTGAACCGGATCTTCTTGTCCAGCTGCACGGCCAGGAAGAGGCCGAGCGGGGTCGGGATCGCGATCAGGACGACGAACCAGATGACGTTGTGCTGGACGGCGGGCCAGAACTGCGGGTTCTGCTCGAAGAGTTCCTTGAAGTTCTGCAGCCCGACCCACTGGATGGAGTCGAAGCCGATCCCGTCCCAGGTGGTGAAGGCCAGCGCGATCGAGGCCAGCGCCGTCACCCAGACGAGAGCGATGTGCAGGACGGTCGGCAGGCCCGCCATCAGCCCGAGGGTGAGCCGGTCGCGGCGGGTCAGCAGACGGCGGTGCCCGTGGGGCACCTTCTTGGCGGGGGCAGCGCCCGGAGGCGGCACGGCGGCCGCCTCCGGGATCTCCTTGGTGGTTTCTGTGGTCATGTCGATCAGCCGGACGCGAAGATCGTCTTCTTCTGGCGCTCGATCGAGGACAGCAGGCTGTCCACGCCCTTGGGGTCGCGGATGAACTTCTGCAGCGCGGGCTGCATCACGGTCGACGTGAAGTCGGGGCGGCTGTCACGGTCCATGAACTGCGTCAGGGACTTGGCGCCGGAGATCATGTCGTACGCCTTCTTCTGCAGCGCGGTGTACGACGACGTGTCGGCCTTGGTGGAGGCGTGGACCACGCTCGGGTCGGACTTGAGATAGATGTCCTCGGCGTCCGGAGTGCCCAGGTACTCCAGAAGCTTGACGGCCTCGGCCTTGTTCTTCGGGCTCTTGCTCATCATGAAGCCGTCGGTCGGCGCCTCGACGGTGTCCTGCCCGAACTGCGGGTCGATCTCCGGGAAGGCGAAGAAGTCCAGGTCGTCCAGGGCGGCCTTGTCGGTGAACTGCTGGGCCACGAAGGTGCCGAGCAGATACATGCCGGCCTTCTTCGAGGCGAGCGTCTGGGCCGCGTCCTGCCAGGTACGGCCGACGGCGCCCTCCTGGTGGTAGGGGAGGATCTCGGTCCACAGGTCGAAGACCTTGCGCACCTTGGCGTCGGTCCAGGAGGCCTTGCCGCCCATCAGGTCGACGTGGAAGTCGTAGCCGTTCTGGCGGAAGTTGATCTGGTCGAAGGTGCCGAGCGCGGGCCAGGCGTCCTTGTCGCCGAAGGCGATCGGGACGAGCTTGTCCTTCTGCATCTGCTTGCACAGCGCCACGAAGTCGTCCCAGGTGGTGGGGACTTCGTAGCCGTTCTCCTGGAAGACGCTCTTCCGGTAGAAGATCGCCCACGGGTACGTGTACAGCGGCACGAAGTAGTACTTGCCGTCCTCGCCCTTGCTGAGCTTCTTCATCGCGTCGGGGAAGTTGCCCCCGATGGTCTGCCACACGTCGTCGATCGGGGTGGCGAGGCCCTTGGCCGCGAAGAACTGCATCCGGTAGCCGGCGAACCAGGTGAACACGTCGTCCGGCGTGCCCTGCAGGTAGGAGTTGATCTGCTCCTGGAAGGTGTTGGAGTCCTTGGTGTTCACGTCGACCGTGATGCCGGACTTCTTCTTGTAGGCCGCGTAGATGTCCGCGAACGCCTTCTTCGGCACGGCGTCGGACGCCTTGGAGCCGAGGGTGACGGTCTTCGGGTCGCTCGCCGTGCCACTGCCGCCGCAGGCGCTGAGCAGCGGAATGCCCGCGCCGAGTACGGCGGCGCCACCTATGCCGCGCAGCAGGGTGCGACGACTTGTCGAGGGCAGTGAGAGACCGGAGGGGGAGAGGTGCTGCATCTACGGCTCCTGAGGGCAGGGTTCGATCATGAGGGTTGGACGCGTCGAAGTCCGTCGTAACCGATCAGAAATCAACTTGACCGAACACGATGGCGCAATAACAGCCGTATGTCCGGTCATGCGTCAAGGGATGTCGATCGACGTTTCGGAAACGTGACCGATATCTCGGACCTCAAGGTCATCGTCGGGATGATCGAATCCGGGAACGTTCACGGCGCCTGCAAGTCCCGCCATCGAGGCGCGTGTACGGCACAGGTTCTAGCGGACGACCACGGTCTTGGTCTCGCTCACCTGGTCGACCTCCGACGTCCGCACGGTCACCTTCATCTCCCACTTCCCGGCGAGAGGCAGGCTGAGGAAGCTGTTGCCCCAGTAGCCGCCCTTGTCGGCGAGTCCGGCGTCGATGGGGCCGACGTCCTTGGCCGGGAGGGTGAAGGAGACGCGCAGTTCGGGGACGGTGGCGACGCCGGCGTCGGGGCCGAAGACGATCGCCTCGAGGGAGTTGTCGCCGACCCGGCCCGGGTCGAGGGTGATCTGCACCTTGCCGCGGCCGCCGGGGGTGCCGACGTCGAAGGGGACCACGGTCACGGAGGCGCCGATCACCGCGGGCGCCTGCGCCGCCGCCTCGGCCTGCGCCCGGCCGGGCAGGGTGCTGGTGAGCACCGTGGTGACCGCCAACACCGCGGCACCCACGGCGACCTCCGCGAGAACGGAACGGCGCAGCGCGCGGCGCTGCGGGTCGGTCGTCGGCGGTACGTCGGCCTCGGCCGCGCGCGGGGCCTCGGGCAGCGACGGCGGCCCGCCGACGGGCTCCGGAACCCGGTCGCGCTCCTTCTCCTGCACGACGGCATCCACGACGGCATCCACGACCGCCGCCGCGTCGGCCGTGGCCAGCCGCGCGGTCCAGCGCCGGGACACGGCCGCCGCCGCGAGCAACAACGCCACCGCGACGAGCTTGAGGACCAGGAGCCTGCCGTACGTCGTGCCGGTGAGCGCGTCCCAGGAGCCGAGGCCGCGCCAGGACTGGTAGACGCCGGTGACGACCAGGACGGTCACCGAGGCGAACGCGAGGCGGGAGAAGCGGGTGACCGTGGCCGGGGTCAGGTGCGCGCGGTACAGCGTCGCGAGCAGCGCCGCGAGACCGCCCATCCACACCGCCGTGGCCAGCAGGTGCAGCGCCGAGGACGTCATCGCCACCGGCACCTGGATGCCAGCGGAGGCGTGCTCGCCGGCGGCCCAGGTCACGGCGAGACCGACGGCGAGGGCGGCGCCTGCCCAGCCGTAGGGCTTACGGCGCCCGGTGAGCCGTACGAGATAGACGGCGGCGACCGCCAGGAGGCCCAGCCGGGCCAGCAGGACCGCGCCCGGCCTGCTGCTCACGGTCCGGGCCAGGGCGTCGGCGCTCAGGGCGCCCATCGGGCCCTGGCCCGTCTCGTACGGGGCACGCAGCACCAGCAGGGCGAAGGTGGCGGCGAGGAGCGTCCACCAGGCGGCCCTCAGCAGCCTGCGGAGCACCGGGGCGTCCGGTGGGCGGCACACCGCCATGAAGGTCGCGGCGCCGATGAGCAGGGCCGCGGCGAGGTAGGCCAGATAGCGGGCGATGTTGTAGAGGGTCTTGGTCGCCGGGTCCTCGGCGGGCCCGGTGTCCACGGTTGCCGTCGTCAGGGACGGCTTCCCGACGGAGAAGGTGAACGCCCCCGACACCGGGTGGCTGTCGGCCGACACCACCCGCCACGCCACCGTGTAGGTGCCCTCGGCGAGCTTCGCGGGCAGCGTCACCCGGGCGCTGTCACCACCGTCCGAGCCGTGCTCCGGCTCACCCGTGCGCAGCCGGCGGCCCTCGGGGTCCAGCACGCGGAAGGAGTCGTCGAGCAGGCCGACGGACTCCGTGAAGGTCAGGGTGAGGTCACGGGGGGCCGACTTGAGGACGGATCCGTCCTCGGGGTCGGTGGCGCGGAGGGCCGCGTGGGCCGACGCGGGTCCTGTACCGGCGAGGAGGAACAGGACCAGCAGGGTGCCGAGCAGCACCAGCCTTTGAAAGTGTCGTCGCCCTCGACGTCCTGGCCGTCCGCCATCACACCTCACGCCACTTCTCCGTCATCGATCGGTGCCACCTCGGCGTCACATACGGACGCGAAGGGTTCCACACTCACCGGCTCACCCGCTCATCTCGAACCAGAGCAGCTTCCCGGCGCGACGGTCGAGGCTGCCGTCACCGAGGGACACGCCGCCCCAGTGGTCGGCGTATTCCTGTACGAGGCGCAGGCCACGGCCACCGTCGGCGTCCGGCGGGGCGAGCGGGACGTGATCGTGGGGCGGTCGGACGAAGGGTGCGGGGACGCGGGGGTGGCTGTCCCAGACACCGACGCGCAGACGTCCGTCGGCGAGCGCGGTGAGGCGGAGCGACGCGGGGCCGTTGGTGTGCCGGTAGGTGTTCGTCACCATCTCCGAGGTCATCAGCTCGACGGCATCGAGGATCTCGGCTCTGCCGTGACTGACAAGCACCGACCGCACGGTCATGCGTGCGACCCGTGCCGCGCGGGGGTCGTGGGGGAGGCGGAGGGCGTACGTCCAGGTGTCGGGCGGGGATACGGTGCGCATGGATCCTCCGGGAGTCTCGCAAGAAAGGGGACTTGAGCTCGCTCAACTGCCGTGCCGGGCGGTGGCATTGCCTGGGTTGGTGCGCTTCCGGCTTATGGGCGCGGGGAGTTGGGCGACCTGGGCACTAAGGTAAAAGCAAAGGGAAGATAGATCTTCCAGACATGGAAGATGAGCCTGCGATTACCTCATGTGGGTTACAAGAACGCCGCGTTCGCGGCCTGGAAGGAGGTGCCGTGCCGCCCACCAGCAACCCCACCCTGCGCCAACGGCGTCTCGGCGTCGAACTGCGCAAACTCCGTGAGCGTGCCGGGTTCACGGTGACCGAGGCTGCCGCGCACCTCGGGGTCAACCAGGGACGCGTCAGCATGATCGAAACTGGGCGAAGCTCCCTCAGCGCCGACCGTGTCCGAACCGTGGCGTCCGCCTACGGCTGCCCGGACGAGGCACTCATCGACGCCTTGGCGGCGATGACCGGACGCAGGGCGCGCGGCTGGTGGGAGGAGTACCGCGAGCATGTACCCGCCGCACTGGTCGACCTGGCCGAACTGGAGCATCACGCCAGCGCGCTGCGTGTGGCACTCGTCATCCACATCCCGGCGCTCCTGCAAACCACCGACCATGCACGAGCCCTCTTCCGGTCAGTGGTGCCACCGATGCGCCAGTACGAGGTCGAGCACCGCCTCACGCACCGCATCAAGCGGCAAGGACTTCTCCATCGTGCCGACCCGCCCCCGTACACAGCGACCATCCACGAGACGGCACTCCGCATGGGCTTCGGCGGCCCTGTCGTCACCCGTGGTCAGCTCAAGCATTTGATCGACATGAGCGAACTGCCCCACGTCACGCTCCGGGTGATCCCTTTCGGCACGGACCGTTTCCCCACCACCGGCCAGTCCTTCGACTACGTCGAGGGTTCTGCCCCTCAGCTCGACACGGTCCAGTTGGACTCGCACCACGGCGCCTGCGAGTTCCTCGACGCTGAGGCACAGCTGAGCAAGTACCGGGCCGTACTGGACCGGGTGGAGTCCTGCGCGCTCGACCCCGCCAAGACGCGCGACTTCATCCACCATCGCATCCAGGACCTGTGAAGGAACCAACATGCAGACGCTCCACTGGCAGAGGTCGACCTACAGCGGTGACGGCTCGAACTGCGTCGAGATAGCCTCCACCCCCACCGCCATCCACATCCGCGACTCCAAGAACCCGACCGGCCCGCACCTCACCCTCCGGCCCACCGCGTGGACGGGCTTCCTCTCGCACGCGGCGTCCCCGAGGCGGTGATTGGCTGTGCTGACACTTGAGGACCGACTGCGACGCTGCACCCGTTCTGCCGTCCATCTGGAGATGCGCGACGAGTACATGCGCTCGGACCCCAGGTTCGCGGCCTGGCAGAACGGCGTCCGCAACGATCCTGCGGAGAGCGACCCGAAGCGCCGGCCATGGCTGCGGCTCATCACCGACCTCGTAGCCCAGGGGGTCGACGTACGCAGGGCCAGGATCGTGTCGGAGCCGGTGTCGGACTACATCCGCTTCGAGCACCACTTGACCGACCCAACCGTGCAGGCAGGCGAGCAAGTGCGCTGGCTGTCTCGCCGTCACGCATCCGGGCTGGCCCTGCCCGGCAACGACTTCTGGCTCTTCGACAACGACTCGGTCGTCTTCAATCACTTCGCCTGTGATGGAGAACTCGCTCCGGACGACGAGGAGTTCACGGGCGATCCAGCCGTCGTGAAGCTGTGCTCGGATGCGTTCGAGGCCGTCTGGGCTCTGGCACTGCCACACGGGGACTACAGGTTTGCCTGATCCACACTTCACCGGCTGCGTGGACGACTACGGCTCTCAGTGCAGGGATGCCAACGCACCCGCTATCAGGGCACGCGCCTCGGCTCCCCGCGCGGCTCCCTGCGAGAGGCGTTCAAAGGCTCTGGCGTAGAGCTCGATCTGGCCGGGCTCTGTCAGGGTGGAAGCAGCATCCAACGAGTCCGCATGCACCCTGGTGTTATCGAAGATCGTGAAGGTCGGCATGGGCCACACAGTCCGTCGATGGGAAAGCGGGACGATACCCACGGCAACGTTCTGGAGATCCATCACCCCTAGCAGGTGACCAAGTTGTGCCCCCATGGTCTCGGCACTGCACAGCCGGTACCGCAACACCGGCTCCTCCAGCACGAACGAGAACCGGCGGGAGCCATCGCTCAGTACGGCGCTACGCCTCATACGGGCCGCCACCGCGTCGCTTACGTCGTCCGGGGCTCCCCGAAATTCCGCGATGGACGACAGAAGACCGGTGGCGTATCCGGGGGTCTGGAGGAACCCAGGGATCACGTCAGACACGTAGACGCGGAAGACCTTGGTTTGTTGGTACAGATCGGCCACGGACTCCTGCAGGCGACGCAGACCACTCCGCTGGAGTCGCCGCCACTGCACATGTGCATCAGCCGACTGTCTGTTTGCCGCGATCAAGTCGGCGGCCTGGCCCTCAGCGGCGCAGACCCGGCACCACGCTTTGATGTCCGCGTCGGAGGGTGGGGTCTTGGCGTTCTCGATCCGGGAAGACTTCGACTCCGACCAGCCACACCTGACAGCCAGCTCCCGCCCCGTGATCCCGGCTTCCTTCCGGATCTCACGCAGACGCCCGGCGAGATCTTCGCGTGCCTTCTGAACGCGTGAAGAGGGGTGCGGGGGCATGAAGCCGGCCTTCGTCAGATCTCGTACAGGTGGTGCGGGACCGCTCGTTCCCAGACTGCCTCGAAGGCCGCAGAACACAGCTTCACGGCCTCCGGATCTGCCGTGATCTCGTCCTCGACCACCGCTCCGTCACCGGAGAAGTGGTGCACCCGGAGCAGCACGCCGTCGAACAGCCAGAAGTCGTTTCCCGGCAACGGGATGCTCGTGGCTCGCCGCCGTGGCAACCATCGAACCTCCTCGCCCGCCGTGACGTTGGCGTGCGTCACGTAGTGCTCCCAGCGGATGTACTGGGATACGGGCTCGGAGACCACCCTGGCCCGTCGGATCACTACGCCCCGGGCCACCGTGTCCGTGATCAATTGATCGTACGGATGCCACCAGGATTCGCGGTCCTTCCAGTTGATCCGCTCGCCCCGCTTCCACGCCTCGAAACGGTCGGTTGAAGCGTAGGAGTCGCGCAGCTCCAGGTGGATCGCAGACCGCTCGCACTGCCCAAGCAGCTCAGCGAAGCTGGGCACGCTCGACGGCATCACAGGCCTCCCTGATCATCGGGATCATCCGGGCCGGAATCCGGACGATGGCTTCGCTATCGGGCACCCTGCCGTTCGCGGGGCTACTCGCCTCGCACTCCGCCTGAGTCTCGGGGCTCGGCTTCCAGCCTTGCAACAAGATCTCCTGAGCTCCCGCGTCCGCCCAGACGGTGGGGCAGTGGTCCCGGTCGGTGTCGGGGTCAATTCCCACAAACTCTACGGCCATGGCTGGCTCCCCTTTTCGGGTGCTTGCTCGGGCTTGCATCAGCTTCATTGAAATGCCTGGACGGCATCAGAATCACCCCCGACAAGCGAATCGACATGCAAGCTCATGCAAGTTCGTAGAGCCCTGGGGGCACCGACTCCTAGCGTCGCTGCATCACGCAGACGATCCGGGGAGGCGGCAGTGTCACAGAACCCACAGGGCTACCACCTGACCGAGTTACCGACTGCCGAGCCCTCCACCATGTCTGGCTGCCCGAACTGCCTGTCCCTTTCCGTCAGCAGGGAGAACGCACGAGCCAGAGGTGACTACAGCGCCGTTTCCGACGCGAACGCAGAACTGCGCCAGCACCAAGTAGAGGCGCACCCATCATGAGAAGCGAAACCCCCGCGTCTCTCTTCGCCGACCGGCCCTTGATGACGCTCCGGGTGTCGCGTGACTCCGGGCGAACGTGGGGTTCTGAGCAGGCCGTATTCGCCACGGCCGACCTCCCGCCCCTGATGAACCACCAGTGGCCGCCCTGTCAGTGCCGGCGTTGCGCCGCGTCCGGCAAGCGCTGCGACCGCTGAGGCCTCATTCCCATGGACTCCCGCCCACAAGGGCGGCGGCGGTCAGCCATGACCGCGATCAGATCACTTGAGCAGGAAGGCACAGCGAATGCTGAACGGAACCAACCTGTATTCCCTCGACATCAACGCGGCCTCGTTCGTGAAGGCCTGCGGCGGCCCCTGCACCGAAGGATGCGTGACCCTCGCCCGAATCGGCGACGGCGCCTGGGCCCTCGGCGACAGCAAGCGGCCCGACGCACCGCCCCTCCGCTTCACCACGGAGGAACTGGACGCGGCCGGCATCGACCCGGCGCGCTTCGGACTCAACGTCTGACCCTCCCCCCAACCAGCCGGGCCGGCCCCCTCCGCCGTCCCCTCGCCCGGCCCGGCTGGTACCTCTCGAACGGGAACGACAGGTGCACCACCACGCCTACCTATGGACCGGCCCCAAAGCGCGCTTCGACAACGAGGCCCTACGGCGACCTCCGCACCCTCAGACCCCACCCCCACCGGCCCCGAACGACCCCGCAGCCGAACGCCTGCTCCAGCGCTACCGGGAAGTGGCGACGGCGTTCCCGACCTCCGACCTGCCACCGCTGGAAACGGCGTACTGGCTCGTCAAGCCGCGTTCGCTCGTGCGTGGCACCTGGGATGAGGCGAGGGATGCGGCGATCTGGCTCGGAGAACGGCTGGCCGAGTACGCGCATCGGTTCGCCTGCGAGCGCGACCGTGACACCGCCCGGCTGGCCCATCTGGTCGACTCCGCCGCCGAACGACTCGCTACGGGAGCCGACGTGTCGTACGGCTTCTACCTGGAACGCCCCGCGTACCTGTCGCTGGCCATGGTGACCTGCTCCCCGAACCGATCAAGGTCCACCGTGTCGTGTCCCCTCGGATGACCGTCACCACGTCGGCCGAGCCGACACCCCACCGTCCACCACCAGGTCATGCCCCGTGACCCAGGACGCCATCCCCGACGCCAGGAACACACAGGCGTCCCCCACGTCCTCCGGACGCCCCAGTCGCCCGGTCGGCGCCGCCCGCTCCCACCGCCGCACCCCCTCCGGCCACGCCTCCTCCAGCCCTTCCCGGTGGATCAGCCCGGGCGAGACCGTGTTGACGCGAATGCCGAAGGGGCCGTACTCCAGGGCGGCCGAACGGGCATGCATCACCACGGCCGCCTTGGACGAGGCGTAGTGGGCGTGCAGGGGGGCCGGACGGGTCGCCTCGATGGACGCGATGTGGGTCACCGAGCCGCCGCCCTCCTGCTCCCGCATCACCTCGGCCGCGGCCTGCGTACACGCGAACACGCTCGACAGATTGGTGTCCACGACCGCCCGCCACTGAGCCACCGTCATGCCGGGCAGCTCCCGCGTCGGTTGTACGCCCGCGTTGTTGACCAGCGCGTTCAGTCGCCCGTCACCCCACTCGGCAGCCTCGGCCACCACCCGCCGGCACTCCTCCTCGTGCGCCAGGTCGGCCCGCAGCACGAGCGCCCGGCCACCCGACTCCCGGATCCGGGACGCCACGTCCCCCGCCGCCTCCACCGCCGTCCGGCAGTGCAGCACGACCGCCGCCCCCTCCTGCGCGAACCGCGTCGCGATCCCGCGCCCGATGCCACCGCCCGCACCCGTGACCAGGGCGACCTGTCCTTCGAGGAGTCCGCGTCCGCTCATGGGCGGCACAGTGCCTGGATACGGTCGGCCTCGGCGGGATACCGCGCCGTCAGCTCCGCCAGGTCGCCGTGCTCGTAGCCCTCGTAGGTGAAGCCCGGCGTCATCGTGCAGCCGAAGAAGGCCCAGGACCCGCCCTCCACCACCCGCGCGCCCATCCAGGTTCCGGCGGGAACGGTGAACTGGATGTGCTGACCCCTCAGGACGTCGGGGCCGAGCACGACGGTGCGTGACGTGCCGTCCGGGGCGAGGAGCAGCATCTCGAGCGGGTCGCCCAGGTAGAAGTGCCAGACCTCGTCGGACGGCAGGCGGTGCAGGGCCGAGAAGTCGCCCGCGGTGAGCAGGACGACTATCGCGGTCCCCTGCGGCCGACCGTCGGGCAGCTCCGGCCCCGCCCAGGTCCGCCGGAACAGCCCGCCCTCACGAGGGATCGGCTCCAGTGAGTAGTGCGCGACGAGGTCTTCAGGAGTCACGCCGGGAAGGCTACCTCCCGGGTCAGGAAGGCGAGTTGGGCCTTCTTCTCAGGGATGTACACGTCCGGGAGGTCGACCTCCGGCAGCACGACCACCGGGCCGGCCGCGAAGCCCTGCCTGAGGAAGCGGGCGATGGCCCTTTCATTGCGCACATCCGGGTCGACGACCACCCGTCGGCGGTCCAGGGTGCCGAAGACGTACGACGCGATGACGGCCAGCAGCACCGAGGTCCAGCCGGGCCGCGCGCCCTCGGGACCGGCGGGCGCCAGCAACAGGTGGATGCCGATGTCGCCCGGAAGCACCTCGTAGCACTCGCTGACCCGGTCCGCCTCCGGCTCGTATGTCTGGAGCACCGCCACCGGGTCCCCGTCCACCGCCACGAGGAAGGCGTGGTGGGTGTCGAGGGTGTCCATGTGGGCGTAGATCCCGGCCACCTGGTCCCGGGTCAGGCCGTTCATGCCCCAGAAGGCGGCGCGTTCCTGGCTGACCCAGCCGTGGACGACCTCGGCGTCGGCCTCCGGGTCGAGGCGCAGCACCCGCACGGTGCCGAAGCCTTCGACGGCCTGTTCGTGAACGGCTTCTCGGACGGGTTCCGTCACGGCGGCGGGCAGGTCAGACATCGGACTCCTTCTCCAGCTCGGTGAAATCGGTGACGACCGGGACCAGATCTCCCCCGACCCACAGGGGGAGCTGGTCGCGGTGGTGGGGTGAGGCCGGGATGCCGGACGCGCCGAGCGGGACCACCCAGAGGCCGGCCTCGCGGTCGGCCAGGTCCCAGACGTAGCGGGCGGCGGGGCCGCGGACGCTCAGGTCGGTGAGGCCGGGTACGGCGGACGTGCACAGCACACAGTCGTGGTCGCCGGACAGGCCGGGTCCGTCGTACGGGGCGGTGGCGAGCGCCCGCCAGGGGGCGAGGCGGTGGGTGTCGCCCCAGGTGCCGGTGGGCTGCCCGGCCTGCGCGGCGGCCACCTCCTCGACCGCCTCGCGGACGATCTCGGCGCGGTCGATGCCGTACAACTCCTCGGCGCGCAGCAGGTGTTCCAGGGCGAAGCCGACGCGCGGGAGCAGGGCCAGCCAGGGGAGCAGGACCTGCGGATACGCGGGCGGGGCGGACAGCGCGGCGAAGGCCGGGTGCGCGGCGAGCCGCCGTACGACCGCACTGCGCACCGCGGCGTACCCGGCCGCGGCCGCGCTGTCCGCGTCCATGCGGCGGTCCCAGGTCAGCAGGGTCCGGCGGATGCCGGCGGCCTCGGGGGTGAGGGTGTCGACGACCCGCAGCATCTCCAGCAAAGGTTCCGCGGAGGCGAGTTGGGTGTCCATGTGGATCGCCGGCATGTCCGCCGCCGACCAGTGGTCCTTCTCGCCCAGCAGGGCCCTGATGCGGTCGGCGCGATGGGGCGGGGCGAACTCGACGCCCAGGGGTGCGGCGATGCCCCGCTGGTTGGCCATGGCGGCGACGCCGTCGGTGAGGCCGCCGCGGGGCGTCTCGTGCCAGCCGAGCCAGTCGTGGCCGGGCTGCCAGGCGGGCACGAGCCGGGTGCGGTTGGCCTCGGAGCGCACCGGCACCTTCCCGGCGACGCGGTGCAGCAGACCGCCCTCGGTGTCGGCGGCCTGGACGACATTGACGGGCTCGGCCCACAGGTCGACGGCCCGGTCGACGTCGGCGACGCTGCGGGCCCGGAGGAGCGGGAGGAGGGCGCTGAAGCCGAGGTCGGCGGTGACGCGGGGCGGGTAGCGGAGGGTGACGGCGAGGGGGCCGTCGGCCGGGGCATGCCCCATGGAGAAACCTTCCTGCACCTCCTCGGGCAACCCTTCCTGCAGCCCCTCGGACAGCCCCTCCTGCAGCCCCTCGGACAGCCCCTCCTGCAGCCCCTCGGGCAGCCCTTCCGGCCCCCCGATGATCACCGGCCCCCGCTCCGTCTCGATCACCTCGATCTCGACCGGCTCCTCCCCCGCGACCTCCACCACCTCGGTGTGCCGGACGGCCCGCCGCCAGACCCCGTCCGGGTCCAGGGCCTCCACGCCCGCCCCGGTGCGCCGCAGCCGCTCCCGGTACAGGTCCTGGTAGTCGGCCATGGCGTTGGTGATGGCCCAGGCGACCGCGCCGGTGTGGCCGAAGTGGGCGATGCCGGGGACGCCGGGGACGGCGAGGCCGATGACGTCGAACTCGGGGCAGGAGAGGTGGATCTGCTGGTAGACCCCGGGCTCCTCGATGAAGCGGTGCGGGTCACCGGCGATGATCGCGTGCCCGGTGACGGTCCGTTCGCCGCTCACCAGCCAGCCGTTGCTGCCGGAGGTGGCGGGCCCGTCGGCGGCGAACAGCCCGACCGCGTCGGCGCCGAGATGCCGTACGACCTGCTCACGCCAGAGCTTGGCCGGGAAGCCCGCGAAGAGGATGTGGATACCGAGCCAGATGCCGAGCGGGGTCCAGGGTTCCCAGCGGCCGGGGGTGAGCCCGGCCTGCGCGAACTCCGGGCTGCGGCGGGCACCTTCGGCCAGACTCTCGTTGACCCCGTCGACGTACGCCCGCACCCACCCCGACGTCTCCGGATCCTGTCTCTCCAACGCGTCGAAACAACGTCTCGCCGTGTCGTCGAGTCGGGCCCGTCTGACGAACCGGTCCCAGGGCAGGGCCTCGGCGCCCAGGAAGGACGCGGACGTGCCCTGGGAGCGGTGCCGCTCCACCTCCAACTGCCAGGCCCGGTCGAGGGCGGTGACGCGGCCCTGTACCCGGGCGAGTTCTCTCGCTCCGTCGGCGCGGAGATGCGGTATGCCCCAGGCATCACGGAAGATCTCGCCGGTCACCTGTGCCCCTCCCTTGCTTTAGGTTAGGCTTCCCTAAGTTATTGGTGCGGGAATCGTACGCGAAAGGTGAAGACACCATGGGCCAGGGGCACGGCTGGGAGGGCGCGGTCCTGAAGCTGCTGCGCGCCAAGGACTTCGTCTTCACGGTGACCGGCGCCGAGGACGTCACGCCGCAGTATCGCCGCGTCCACCTCACCGACGGCGGCATGCTCGCGGTGACCGGCGTCCATCCCACGATGTGGGTCCGCCTGTGGTTCGACAACGCGGGCAAGCCCCACCAGCGGGCGTACACCCTGGTCGACGCGGATCCGGCGGCCGGCACCTTCAGCCTGGAGTTCGCCCTGCACGAGGGGTGCGCGAGCGACTGGGCGCGGGCGGCGAAGCCCGGGGACACGATCGAGGCGACCGTCCACGGCACGGACTTCGCCCACCCCGACCCGGCACCCTCCCACGTCTTCGCCATCGCGGACACGGCCTCCCTCCCCGCCCTCAACTCCCTCCTCACCACCCTGGACCCGGCACCCGCGACGGTGTGGTTCGAGGGCGAGCGGGACGGCCTGCCCTTCCGGACGGCCGAGTCCCGCCACGACGTACGGACACTGCCCAGGCGCGACGCCGGGGCCCACCTGGTCACCCAGGTGAAGGAGGCCCTGCCCGGCCTCCTCGAGGACACCGCGGAGCCGTACGTCTGGATCGCCTGCGACACGGCGACGACCCGCGCCCTGACCTCCTACGTCCGCAAGGAACTGGGCCTGCCGAAGCAGCGGGTGAACGCGCTGGGGTACTGGCGCCCCTGACCGGGCAGGGACGCGTACCCCTTGCGCGTCCCTGCCCCCGCGCGCGTGCGGACGGCGCGCGCGGGATGATCGGGGTCATGGACGTCACCCTGCATCTCGCCCAGGACCCCGAGGCCGACGCACTCCTCGGCCGCAGCCCGCTCGCCGCGCTGGTCGGCATGCTGCTGGACCAGCAGGTCCCGATGGAGTGGGCGTTCAAGGGCCCCCGTACGATCGCGGACCGGCTCGGCGCGGACGACCTCGACGCGCACGACATCGCGGCCCAGGACCCCGACGCCTTCGTGGCCCTGCTGTCCGAGAAGCCGGCCGTGCACCGCTACCCGGGGTCCATGGCCAAGCGGATCCAGCAGCTGTGCCAGTACCTCGTCGAGCACTACGACGGCGAGGCCGAGCTCGTCTGGAAGGGTGTCGCCGACGGACGCGAACTGCTGCGCCGGCTGGAGGACCTGCCCGGCTTCGGCAAGCAGAAGGCCCAGATCTTCCTCGCCCTCCTCGGCAAGCAACTGGGCGTACGCCCCACCGGCTGGCAGGAGGCCGCGGGCGCATACGGCGAACCGCAGTCCTTCCGCTCCGTCGCCGACATCACGGGGCCCGAGTCCCTGACCAAGGTGCGCGCACACAAACAGGAGATGAAGGCGGCGGCCAAGGCGGCGAAGGCGGCGCGGAAGTAGGCAGCGCGGCAATGACCCCGTGACGGCCGCCGGCCGCGGCCCGTGGCAGGCCGTCAGTCGAGTGGACCGCCCCGAATGGCGGGCGGCACGGGGACGTTCCCAGCATGGAGCATGACCGAGTCACCGGGCGGCCCCCTCGGGGGCCGGGACTATGACGACCGGCGGGTTCATGCGGGACATCCGCCCGGGGCCGGAGCGCCTCGCGAGGCCGAGCCGCCCTTCGAGGGGCCCCTGCACGTCCTCTCCCGGGCCGCCTGGCAGGTCGTGCTGGGCACCGGGGTCTGTTCCCTGGTGCTGGGCATCCTGGTCCTGGTGTGGCCGGATGCCCCGCTCTTCGTCTCCGGGGTCCTCTTCGGGCTCTATCTCCTGATCAGCGGCATCTTCCAGCTGGTCTCCGCGTTCGGCACGCACCGGACGACCTCGCTGCGGGTGCTGGCCTTCGTCAGCGGCACCGTGTCGGTCCTCCTCGGTCTGTTCTGCTTCCGCCGTCCGATGCAGTCGGTCCTGCTGCTCGCCCTGTGGATCGGCATCGGCTGGCTCTTCCGCGGCGTCACCCAGACCCTGGCCGCCGCCTCCGACAAGTCCATGCCGGCCCGCGGCTGGCAGATCTTCCTCGGCATCGTCACCATCGTCGGCGGAATCGTGCTGATCGACTCCCCGATCGAGTCGGTCACCGTATTGATGCTGCTCGGCGGGTGCTGGCTGGTGGCGGTCGGCGTCGTCGAGATCGTCATCGGAATCCGGATGCGCAAGCGGGCGCGCCAGGTCCCGCACGAGCTGTGATACGCGCCGCGGACCAGTACGCCGTGCGGGCGTATCTCACCCCGAACCGGATGAACGCCGTACGGCTCCCGGGGAGATGACCTTCCGTGAGTACCGCGAGTACCGCACGACACCACTCGCGCAGCCGGGCCTGGCTGCGGGTCCTCGTGCTGCTGCTCGCGTTGCTGGTGCCGGGCGCGCACGCCCAGGCCCACGCCCTGCCCGTCACGGCCGGCATCTCCGGCGAGGTCGCCGAGCACGACGTCCTCGACACGGCTCTGCGGCCGGCGGCCCGTGCCGACCGGCGCAACGCCGTACGGGCGCGTCCGGCCCCGCCCCCGAGGCCGGCGCCCGGCGCCGCACCGACCCCTCGGTCCTGCCCGCCGCCCGGGCAGCCGTACGTCCCGCACATCCTGCGCACCGTGGTCCTGCGCTGCTGACAGACCCCAGCCACGAGGTCCGTCAGTACGACGCAAGGAGCACAGTCATGCCCACCGACCACTACGCGGTCCTGCGCGCCCTGCTGCGCGCCGAGGCCGCACGCAACACGCCGACGCCGCAGGTGAAGAAGGCCAAGCCGCAGCTTCCCCCGAAGGTCCGGGAGCGCGGCTGACGCGGGCGGCGGAGGCGGGCTTCCTCCAGGTCACCGCCTCCGCCGCGCCGTGCCGAACAGCGACCGGGTGATCTCCCGCCCGATCTGCGTACCGACCGACCGAGCCAGGGACTTGAACATGCCGCTGCCCACGACCTGCTCGACGACGGAAGTCTGCTCCTTCTGCCGGGCCCGCCGGTCCGCCGCCCCCGTCGCCTCGCGGATCTCGTCGGGCCCCTTCCCGCCGCGCGGCTCGCGCATCTCGTCCGGGCCCTTGCCGCCACGCGACTGGAGCCGCTCGTACGCCGACTCCCTGTCCACAGCCTGTGCATATTGCCCGTACAGCGCGGACGCCATCACCGCCTGCTCCAGCGCGCCGGCCTCGACCGGCCCCATCAGCGACTCAGGGGCCCGCAGCCGGGTCGCGGCGACCGGTGTCGGGGCACCCTTCTCGCTGAGCACCGTCACCACGGCCTCGCCGGTGCCGAGGCCGGTGAGGAGCTCCTCCAGGTCGTACGCCGAGTTGGGGAAGGTCTTCACCGTGGCCTTGAGCGCCTTCTGATCGTCGGGCGTGAAGGCGCGCAGTGCGTGCTGGATGCGGTTGCCGAGCTGGCCGAGCACATCGGCGGGGACATCCTTCGGTGTCTGCGTCACGAAGAAGACGCCGACCCCTTTCGAGCGAATCAGACGCACGGTCTGCGTGATCGAGTCCAGGAATGCCTTGGACGCGTCGTCGAACAGCAGATGCGCCTCGTCGAAGAAGAACACGAGCTTCGGCCTGTCGGCGTCCCCGACCTCGGGCAGGTCATGGAAGAGGTCCGCGAGCAGCCACATCAGGAAGGTCGAGAACAGCTGCGGTCTGTCCTGTACGGCGGCCAGCTCGAGGACCGACACGACGCCCCGCCCCTCCGGTGCCGTCCGCAGGAACTCGCTCGTGTCGAACTCCGGCTCCCCGAAGAAGTCCGCCATGCCCTGCGCCTCGAAGGCGGTCAGGGACCGCAGGATCACCCCGGCGGTGGCGGTCGAGAGCCCGCCGATGTTCCTGAGCTCTCCCTTGCCCTCGTCGGAGGTGAGGAAGGCGACGACCGCCCTGAGGTCCTTGAGGTCGACCAGCTCCAGGCCCTTGGTGTCGGCGTAGTGGAAGATCAGGCCGAGAGACTGCTCCTGGGTCTGGTTGAGCCGGAGCACCTTGGACAGCAGGACCGGGCCGAAGCTGGTCACCGTGGCCCGTACGGGGATGCCGTGGCCGATGCCACCGAGGGCGTAGAACTCGGCGGGGAAGCCGGTCGCCGTCCACTCCTGGTGGACCTCGGCGGCACGCGAGCGCACCTTGTCGTTCGGCTGCCCCGGCGCCGCGACCCCGGACAGGTCGCCCTTGATGTCCGCCAGGAACACCGGCACACCCTGCGCCGACAGCTGCTCGGCGATCAGCTGGAGCGTCTTGGTCTTGCCGGTGCCGGTGGCGCCCGCGACCAGGCCGTGCCGGTTCAGCATGGGCAACGGCACCCGGACCTGCGCGTCGGGCAGGCACCGGCCGTCCCAGAGCAGGGCGCCCAGATCGAGGGCAGGGCCGCCGAAGGCATACCCGGCGGCGATCTCCAGTGCCTCCTGCGGCAGCGCGGCGGCACTGCCCCGCACCTCGGGAGCCCCGGTCGACGACACGGTGCCCGAACCGCCCTTGGCCCTGCTCTCCCGCTCACTCATGCCGGCCCTCCGCCCACTGAAATTCCGACGTACCCCCCGTTCGGAGCAACTCCTCCCACCACCCGTCTCCCCGTCCATCTGGCCGTCGCCGTCTCGATCTTTGCCGTTTCATTCCGTTTGCCCCAGCTTTTCCAGCGTCGCACTGCGTCGCCATGGCTGCGCCCGGAAGGTCTTGACCGGTAGGCTTTCCGTGTGATCTTCAAGCGCATCGGAAACGGCCGGCCGTACCCCGACCACGGCCGGGAAAGCACCCGGCAGTGGGCGGACGTCGCGCCGCGCCCGGTCCGCCTCGATCAGCTCGTGACGACCAAGGGCCAGCTCGATCTGGAAACCCTGCTCGCCGAGGACTCCACGTTCTACGGCGACCTCTTCGCGCACGTCGTGAAGTGGCAGGGCGACCTGTATCTGGAGGACGGTCTCCACCGCGCGGTGCGCGCGGCGCTGCAGCAGCGCCAGGTGCTGCACGCGCGCGTCCTCGAACTGGACTGAACCCAGGGCGTCACTGGTTGGCCCTTTCGGGTAGGACCGGGCGGCATCGAATGATCATCTAGTAGGCATTGCCGCTCGGGCGCACTACGCTGCGCCCATGAGCATGCTGACTCCCCCGGGCATGGGCGGCCAGTACCGGATCAAGGGGGACAAGTACCCGCGAATGCGCCGTCCGCGGCGGCGCGGCAGGCTCGTCGTCCTCACCGTCGCCTCGGCCGCCGTACTAGGCATGATCGGCTGGGGCACGCTGCAGCTCATCGATGTCTTCACGGACGGCGGAAAGGCCTCGGCGGCCGGTCCGAAGGCCGACTGCGGGTCCCGCGTGACGCCCTCGGCCAGTGCGGCGGCGCCACTGCCCAAGCCGGGCAAGATCACCGTCAACGTCTTCAACGCCACGACACGCAGCGGCCTCGCCAAGCAGACCGCGGACGAGCTGAAGAAGCGCGGCTTCAAGATCGGCGACGTGGGCAACGCGGCCAAGGAGTACGACAAGAAGGTCAAGGGCACCGGGCTGCTGCTCGGCCCGTCCTCGGCCCTGGACACCGCGCTGCCCGTCCTCGGTACCCAGCTCGGCACCGCCGAGCGCCGCACCGACCCCGCGCGCAAGGGCCCGGCCGTCGACCTGATCATCGGCAACGGCTTCAAGGAGCTCACGAAGAAGGCGGACGCCGACAAGGCGCTGACCGCACTGGCCAACCCCGAGCCGACGCCCGACGCTTCAAAGCAAGGCTGCTGAGCAACGCCTCCGAGGGGCGGGGGCTGTGCTTCTGTGCGGCTCCGCCGCGCGGGCGCGACCAGCCATGACCGGCCCGCAGCCGCCGTAGATCCGCACCCCTACGGCGAAAAGGCGTTCCGCCCGTCCTACTCGGCGGCGCCGTACAGGCGGTCCCCCGCGTCTCCCAGCCCCGGCACGATGTACCCGTGCTCGTTGAGGTGGTCGTCGACGGCGGCCGTCACGACTGTCACCGGCGTGCCCGCCAGCTCGCGTTCCATGAGCTCGACGCCCTCGGGGGCGGCCAGCAGGACCACGGCCGTGACGTCGTCGGCGCCCCGCTTGATGAGCTCCTGGATCGCCGCGACCAGCGTGCCGCCGGTGGCGAGCATCGGGTCCAGGACATAGACCTGACGGCCCGAGAGGTCCTCGGGCATGCGCGTGGCGTACGTGGAGGCCTGAAGCGTCTCCTCGTTGCGGATCATGCCCAGGAAGCCCACCTCGGCGGTCGGCAGCAGCCGGACCATGCCGTCCAGCATGCCGAGGCCGGCGCGCAGGATCGGCACCACGAGGGGGCGCGGGTAGGAGAGCTTGACGCCGGTGGTGTCGGTGACCGGGGTCGTGATGTCGACCGCTTCGGTGCGCACGTCCCGCGTGGCCTCGTAGGCCAGCAGGGTGACCAGTTCGTCGGCGAGCCGGCGGAAGGTCGCGGAGTCGGTGCGCTGGTCGCGCAGCGCGGTGAGCTTGTGGGCGACCAGGGGGTGGTCGACGACGTGGAGACGCATGTCCACAACAATAACCGGGGCCGGTGCGCCCAGCGTCCTCACGCGCAGCAACCCCAGGGCCATCACTTAACCCATGTGCTGGCATCAAACCGCCCATCGGAGGGAAAGTGAGAGGGACGTACCGGGGGTGGTGTGCCTATGCCTGACCGTGAGTCCCCGGCGGACACCGCGCAGCAGGAAGCCGACTCCGCGCGCCGTCGCCGCCGGGCACAGTTCCTGCGGGAACTCGCCGAGGCCCGCGCGCTGCGGGACCGCGTCCAGCCACGCCGCGCCAAGGCGGCCCGGCTGCGCCACGCCCTGCGCATGCGGACGTTCCGCTGGTAGGGCTAGGCACCGGGGAAGATCCGCGCCCTTCGGGGGCGTTGAGGCGGTGGGCGTGCGTGGACACCTGGAAAAGCCGCGTACGATCCGGACGTGGCGGCAACGAGTGTGCTGGTGAGTCCTTCACGGACGTGCTCGCGGAGCCCCTCGGGACGACGCGATCAAAACTGCCGGACACAGGGAGCCGAAGACGTCCCCTGAACGCCTTGTTTCTGCCACGATTCCGAGTGGGTGGGCTCGGAGCACAGCTCTCCCCGCCCCCAACCTCCGCCGGGGGGACCCCCAACCGGCACGCCTATGACCAGTGGGAGAGTCACGGTGTACTTCGCCGCACTGCTCGCGCGCACCGAAGACGGGTGGGAAGCGAGCGACAGAGAGCTCGACGATGTGGAAACCCTGTCTGATCTGGCCGAACTGGCCCGTGAAGCCTCGCCCGAGGACGACACGGTGCTGGTGCTCATCGAGCAGGAGGACGCCTGGTTCGGCGTCGTCCGGATCGACGGCGAGGACGACCCTCGTATCTACGTCTCGGACGCCGCCGCCGCTGCCCGCAGCAGCTACGGCGAGATCCTGCTCACCGACGAACTGCTCGGCAGGGAGCCCGGCGACGACAGCGCCGACCTGGACTCCCTGGACCTCGACGGCACGGAGGAGCCCGACAGCGACTCCGATGACGACGAGGAGGGCGGCGGCGCGGACGCCGTCCCGCACAGCCCCGTCGGCGACGCCGAGATCCTCGACGACCTCGGCGTCGGCGAGAAGGAACTGAAGGCCCTGGACGCCGAGGACGCGCTGGGCGCCATCGCCGAGGCGCTGGGTGCCTCGGAGGTGCTGGAGACCGTCCGCTGACCTCGTTCGACCCGGGGTCGGTACCCGAGGGGCCCGAGGTGCCTGAGGAATCCGAAGTGCCCGACCCCGTACGCGACCGCTGGCGGGCCGCGATGCGGCTCGCCCTGGACGAGGCCGAACTGGCCGTCCGGGGCGGGGACGTCCCCGTCGGCGCCGTCGTGCTGTCCGCCGACGGCACGACCGTGCTCGGCACCGGCCACAACGAGCGCGAGGCGACCGGCGATCCGACCGCGCACGCCGAGGTCCTGGCGATCCGCAGGGCCGCCGCGCAATTGGCAGGGGCGGCGCGAAGCGCCTCCGGCGAGGGTGGTGGTGGGCGACGGGCGGGCGAGTGGCGGCTGTCGGGCTGCACGCTCGTCGTCACGCTGGAGCCCTGCACGATGTGCGCGGGCGCGATCGTGCAGTCCCGGGTGGACCGGGTCGTCTACGGCGCCCGGGACGAGAAGGCCGGCGCGGCGGGCTCCCTGTGGGACGTCGTGCGCGACCGGCGGCTCAATCACCGGCCCGAGGTGATCGAAGGCGTGCTCGCCGAGGAGTGCGCCCGGCTGCTCACGGACTTCTTCCGGGATCGGTGATCCGAGCTCGGCGAATACCGATTTCAGAGCAGGGCGGGGGGTGCTGTAAGGTCTCCCTCGGTAGCGTGTCCGAGCGGCCGAAGGAGCTCGCCTCGAAAGCGAGTGTGGCGCAAGTCACCGAGGGTTCAAATCCCTCCGCTACCGCTGAAGGAGGGCCTCGTCGTCAGACGGGGCCCTTCGTGCTGTTGATCTCCCGTGAGGCGCGAAGGTTACACTCACCGCCGGTAACACGGGGCCCTTTCGGCTCTTTCGACTCGTTCGGCGCAGCAGACAAACCCAGAAACAGCAGCCACAGGGGAGGCCGCGATGGCGGTGAATTCGAAGAAGGTCGCCGTCTATGTGGTCGTGGTCTTCGCGCTCTACGTGATCATCACGGACCCGTCCAAGGCCGCCGACTACGTGCAGATAGGGTTCGAGGGCATATCGGACGCCGCCCAGGCCATCGGCGACTTCATGACGTGGATCGCCAACGGTGGCGACAGCTAGGTCCTGCCGCAGGGAGAACTCATGATCCGCCACCTGGTCCTCTTCAAGCTCAACGAGGGCGTCGAGCGCGACGACCCACGGGTCGTGGAGGGCGTCGAGGCCTTCCGCTCACTGGAGGGCAAGATCCCCGAGCTGCGGCACTGGGAGCTGGGCTGGAACTTCAGCGACCGCCCCATCGCCTACGACTTCGCCATCAACTCCGCCTTCGAGGACACCGCCGCCCTCCGCATCTACGCGGAGCACCCCGAGCACCAGGCGGGCGTCGCCCTGTGGCGGGAGTTCGCCACCTGGGTGATCGCCGACTACGAATTCTGAGCCACGGTCCCCCGGCTCCCCCCGGAACGTCAGCAGCCCTCCGCCGGAACGGCGGGGGGCTTTCGCGTGTCTTGCGCAGCGTCGCATCCCCAACACGGGATTATGCGGTACTTGAACACAATGAACTGTCTTGTGATGCTATGACCGCTTTTGACGGATGAGTTGATGGATCACGAGGTGGAGTTGACCGTGCCGGCCAGTACTGCGCCTCAAGCCCCGACCCAGGAGGACACCCCCGCGTCCCCGCCGCCCCGCAGCCGCGGTGCCGACACCCGGGCGCTGACCCAGGTGCTCTTCGGGGAGCTCAAGGACCTGAAGCCGGGCACGCCGGAGCACAACCGCGTGCGCGGGGCGCTCATCGAGGCGAACCTCCCGCTCGTGCGCTACGCGGCCGCCCGCTTTCGCTCCCGCAACGAGCCGATGGAGGACGTGATCCAGGTCGGCACGATCGGGCTCATCAACGCCATCGACCGCTTCGACCCGGAGCGGGGCGTGCAGTTCCCGACGTTCGCCATGCCGACCGTCGTCGGCGAGATCAAGCGTTACTTCCGGGACAACGTCCGCACGGTCCACGTACCGCGCCGGCTGCACGAGCTGTGGGTCCAGGTCAACAGCGCGACCGAGGACCTCACCACCTCCTTCGGGCGCACCCCCACCACCTCCGAGATCGCCGAGCGGCTGCGCATCACCGAGGACGAGGTGCTGTCCTGCATCGAGGCCGGACGCTCGTACCACGCCACCTCGCTGGAGGCCGCGCAGGAGGGCGACGGGCTGCCCGGACTGCTGGACCGGCTCGGCTACGAGGACCCGGCCCTGGACGGCGTGGAGCACCGGGATCTCGTCCGGCACCTGCTGGTCCAACTCCCCGAACGCGAGCAGAGAATCCTTCTTCTGCGGTACTACAGCAACCTCACCCAATCGCAAATCAGTGCGGAACTCGGGGTCTCCCAGATGCACGTTTCGAGGCTACTCGCGCGTAGCTTCCAGCGACTGCGTTCGGCGAACCGGATCGACGCGTAACCGCAAGCAGGATCGAGTCGTCACCGTCGCGAGCGAATCGCTCACCAGGGCGGATCCCGACAGTTCTCTGTTGAAAAACCGTCAGACCCCCTTTATCCAGGGCGGATTCGAGTCTCACATGTCGACATGTCACTACAGCGTGTTGCCGACATGTGACATTCTTCGGGAAGCGCGTTTGCCGTGGCTTCGGCTCCGGTATTCAGGTGAAGGCTGGCGTTCCTCGTTCGGAGCGTTCGCCACGACCGTCCCGCGACCCAAAGGGGGTGGCATGTCCGCAGACCAGGGCAGCTCGAAGGTGCTCACGCTCACAAAGAGCGAGTCCGCGCCCGACGCCGTTCTCGACGACGTCACGGCTCTGGAGGCCGTCCCGGCCCAGGCCCTCCCGGCAACCGATGTCCCGGCCGTACCGGCCTCGGGTGACATCGACACCCGCACCCTGTCCCGCTCCCTGTTCCTGCGGCTCGCCGCACTGGACGAGCACAGCCCCGAGCGCGCGTACGTTCGGGACACGCTGATCGAGCTCAACCTCCCGCTGGTGCGCTACGCGGCCGCCCGCTTCCGCTCGCGCAACGAGCCGATGGAGGACATCGTCCAGGTCGGCACCATCGGCCTGATCAAGGCGATCGACCGCTTCGACTGCGAACGGGGCGTGGAGTTCCCGACGTTCGCGATGCCGACGGTCGTCGGCGAGATCAAGCGGTTCTTCCGCGACACCTCGTGGTCGGTGCGCGTCCCGCGCCGGCTCCAGGAGCTGCGGCTGGCCCTCACCAAGGCCAGCGACGAGCTCTCCCAGAAGCTGGACCGCTCCCCGACGGTGACCGAACTCGCCGCCGTGCTGGGCGTGTCCGAGGAGGACGTCGTCGACGGCCTCGCGGTCGGCAACGCGTACACCGCCTCCTCGCTGGACTCCCCGGCGCCGGAGGACGACGGCGGCGAGGGCTCCCTGGCCGACCGGCTCGGGTACGAGGACACCGCGCTCGAGGGCGTCGAGTACCGCGAGTCCCTCAAGCCGCTGCTGGCCAAACTCCCGCCCCGCGAGCGCCGGATCATCATGCTCCGCTTCTTCGCGAACATGACCCAGTCGCAGATCGGCGAGGAGGTCGGCATCTCCCAGATGCACGTCTCCCGGCTGCTGACCCGGACCCTGGCGCAGCTGCGGGAGGGCCTCATCTCCGACTGACCCCTGCTGTGCCCTTCATATTTGACGGAGCGTCAGCCACCATGGCCCGATGCTTCGCCGGATATGGACGACCTCGACACCTGGCCGTCGGCGCGCCGTGATCGGCGCTTCGGCGGCCGTCGTCTGCCTGGGCGGGGCTCTGGCCGCGTGCGGAGGCGGCGGAGGCGGTGACGGGTACGTCGCGACAGGCGCTGCGGGCGGTCCGCCCCGTGTCTCCGGTCCGGCTGCCGCGCCGACGGGCGAGGTGACGCTGGTGCCGCTCGACGGGCCGAAGGGCGGCGAGGGCGGCGGCAACAGCAGCGGCAGCGGCAGCGGCAGCGGTGAGCGTGGCGGCAACTCCCCCGATCAGGGCGGGAGTCAGGAGCCGGCAGCCTCCCGGGAAGCGGGGCGCGGAGGAACAGACCGTCCCGACCGCCTCCCGAGTGAAACCCCCGGCCGCGCGGTCACGCCGGCCGACCCCGCGGCCCCGCCCGGCAGGTCACCCGCGCCCTCGACGCCCGCGACCACTCCCGCACCCGCGAAGCTGACCGTGGGCGACCCCGTACGGGAGCCCACCGACAAGCGCTGGTGCGAGAAGGTGACGCTCGACTTCCGCAACTCGGGCGGCACGGCCGTGCGTTCGGGCACCGTCACCTTCGGCACCCACATCATCGGCGCGCTCGGTATCGACTGGGCGACCATCGAGTCGTCGCAGGAACTCCCGGCGCCGATCAAGGCCGCTGCGCGCAAGGAGAAGAGCTGGACGGTGTGCGTCGAGGCCTGGCGGGTGCCGCTCGGCATGCACATCGAGACGCGGGACGTCTCCGTCCGGTGGAAGTGAACCCGGCAGCGCCTACTTGAGCGCCAGCCAGGCCACCGCCGCCACGATCGCCACGGCGACGATCACGCCGACGATGAGGCCGATGCGGGGGCCGCCGGAGGAAGCCTGCTGCTGCCGACCGCCCTGCGGGCCCTCGTCGACGAACGCGCGGAACATCTGGGTGCTGCCTGCGGGGTCGTGGTTGCCCTGGGGGCCCTGGGTGTTAGCCATGGCCTAGGACCCTAGCGAATCTGCCCGTTCGGCCCAAGTGGGAGCTCCCGCCCTGCACAGGGGTGCACAGGACCCACCCGACCTGCACATTTACGGTCGCAATACTTGCCTTTGCCAAGTTTTTGCGGCCCCGTCGACCCTTTTGTTTGCCTGTAGCAACCAATGGCTTCTATGGTTGCCCTAAGCAACAAATGACGGAGGTGTGATGGCCGAGCAGGCGCAGTACGAGGAGCTGGTCCGTCAGTTCAGCGCCTTCGGCGCCGTGAAGCGGGAGATGGGGCGGGTGCTGCCGTCCGACTGTCCCGCCGGTTCCGCCGCCGTACTGACGTTGCTGAACCGCCACGGCGACATGCGCATGAGCAAGCTCGCGGAGTTGCTGGCCGTGGACATGTCGGTCACCAGTCGCCATGTCGCCCACATCGTGGAGCGCGGCTGGATCGAACGGTCCGCCGACCCGGCGGACAAGCGCTCGCGCATCCTGCGTCTGACGCCCGAGGGCCTGGCACAGGTGGACCGGCTGTCGCGGTGCACCACGCAGATGCTCGCCGAGCGCCTGAGCGACTGGACCGATGACGAGGTCATCCAGCTCACCCGGCTCATGGCGCGGCTGAGGTCGTCCTTCGACGAGTCCCCCCGTACACCCGCGATCACCCAGTAGGAAAAGGAATTTCATGGCAACGACCACACCAGCCGGTGTGCGGGCGCACGCCAAGCACTCAGCAGGTGCCTCCACCGACGGCGCCCCGATGTCGCACCGGCAGATCATGGAGGCACTGACCGGGCTGCTGCTCGGCATGTTCGTCGCGATCCTGTCGTCGACGATCGTCTCCAACGCCCTGCCCGACATCATCAAGGACCTCGGCGGCGGCCAGAGCGCCTACACCTGGGTGGTCACCGCGTCGCTGCTGGCGATGACCGCGTCCACGCCCCTGTGGGGCAAGCTCGCCGACCTCTTCTCCAAGAAGCTCCTCATACAGCTGGCCCTCGTGATCTTCGTGGCCGGCTCAGCGCTGGCCGGTCTCTCGCAAAACCCGGCCATGCTCATCACGTTCCGCGCGGTGCAGGGCATCGGCATGGGCGGTCTGTCCTCGCTGGCCCAGATCATCCTGGCCGCGATGATCTCCCCCCGGGAGCGCGGCCGGTACAACGGCTACCTCGGCGCCACCTTCGCGACCGCGATGGTCGGCGGCCCGCTGATCGGCGGTGTCATCACCGACACCGACTGGCTCGGCTGGCGCTGGTGCTTCTACGTCGGCGTGCCCTTCGCCGTCCTCGCCCTGATCGTGCTGCAGCGCACCCTGCACCTCCCGGTCGTCCGCCGGAAGGTCAAGGTCGACTGGGCGGGCGCGTTCTTCATCACCGCCGCGGTCTGCCTGCTGCTGGTCTGGGTGACCTTCGCCGGTGACAAGTACGACTGGGTGTCCTGGCAGACGTACGCGATGACCGGCGGCGCGCTCGCGCTGCTGCTGATCTTCGTCCTCGTCGAGTCCAGGGCGAGCGAGCCGATCATCCCGCTGCGGCTGTTCCGCAACCGCACCATCACGCTCGCCTCGCTGGCGTCCCTGTTCGTCGGCATCGCGATGTTCGCGGGCACGATCTTCTTCAGCCAGTACTTCCAGCTGGCCCGCAACGAGTCGCCGACCATGTCCGGTGTCCTGACGATCCCGATGATCGTCGGCCTGTTCGTCTCGTCGACCGTCTCCGGCCAGGTCATCACCCGCACCGGCCGCTGGAAGGCGTGGCTGCTCGCCGGCGGTGTGCTGGTGACGGCGGGCCTCGGGCTGCTGGGCACGATCCGCTACGACACCCCGTACTGGCACGTCGCGATCTTCATGGCCCTGCTGGGTCTCGGCGTCGGCATGATGATGCAGAACCTGGTCCTGGCCACGCAGAACCAGGTGGCCCCGAGCGACCTGGGCGTCGCCAGCTCGGTCGTGAACTTCTTCCGCTCCCTCGGCGGCGCCATGGGCGTCTCGGCCCTCGGCGCGGTCCTCAGCCACCGCATCACCCACTACGCCGAGGAGGGCATGGCCAAGCTCGGCGTCCAGGGCGGCTCGTCCGGCCACGGCGAGATCCCCGACCTCGACGCGCTGCCGGGGCCGGTGCGCACGGTCATCGAGAGCGCGTACGGCCACGGCGTCGCGGACGTCTTCCTGTACGCCGCGCCGATCGCCTTCCTCGCCCTCCTGTTCGCCCTGTTCATCAAGGAGGTCCCGTTGAAGACCAAGGGAGCCCTGGCCCAGGCCGCCGAGGGCGCCGAGCCCGCGACGCCGAAGCCCGCCGAGACTGCCGCGCCGGCCGCCGCGCGGGAGCGGGTCCCGAGCTGGGCCGCCGCCTCCGCCTCCTCGGACACGGAGGCCGCTCCCGACGGCACCCAGAAGCTCGCCGCCGTCGCCACGGTGGCGCGTGCCGAGGAGTCCGGCGGTACGCCGTCCGGCGGAGTCCCGGTCCGCGGCTTCGTGCGGGGCGCGGAGAGCGCGCCGGTGCCGCAGGCAGCCGTCACGCTGATCTCCCTGGCCGGGCGCCAGCTGGGCCGCTCGGTGGCACAGGCCGACGGCTCGTACGCGGTCGACGCGCCGGGCGCGGGCTCCTACGTCCTGATCGCCTCCGCCGACGGCTTCCAGCCGCAGGCCTCCACGATCGTCGTCAACGGTGACGAGGCGATGGCGTACGACATCCTGCTCAGCGGCACCAGCGGCCCGACCGGTGTGGTCCGGGCCGCGGGGAGCTCGCTGGCCGTCAAGGACGCGATGGTGATCGTCACCGACGTGCGCGGCGATCTGCTGGCCACCGCGGCCACCGGTGAGCAGGGCGAGTTCAGCTTCGCCGAACTGGTCCCGGGTGCCGTGACCGTCGCGGTGAACGCCGCCGGATACCGGCCGCGCGCCCTGCCCGTCGAGATCGGCGGCACCGGGGTCACCCGGGTCGAGGTCGACCTGGAGGCAGGTGCCCAGGTCCAGGGCGTCGTGCGGGCGCCGCACGGTCCGCTGGCCGACGCGCGCGTCACGCTGGTCGACGCCGCGGGCAACGTCGTGGGCAGTGCCACCACCGGGCCGGACGGGGCGTACGCCTTCACCGACCTGGACGGCGGCGAGTACACGGTCATCGCGACGGGCTACCCGCCGGTGGCGACGGCCCTGACGGTGACCGGCCGCGGAGCCGACGACCACGACATCGCACTCGCCCACCCCGGCGAGTAGCCGAACTCCGGCCCGTGGTGGCGGCGCGCTCTGAGCGGAGGTGCGCCGGCGCCGCGGGCCGGTTTCTTTATGGCCAATTTGTAAGACTTTGCAGGGAGTTGGACGGGATGGGACTGACGGGACTGACCGCGAGGATCCGCACCCGGGACGGATGGGCCGTCTCTCACGCGGTCGTCACGGTGACCGACATGACGGGCACGCAGGTGCTGCGGGCCGAGGCGGACGCGGAGGGGGCCGTACGGGACGCGAATCCGCTGCCTGCGGGGGCGTACACCGTCATCGTCACCGCCGTCGGCTACGCCCCGGCCGCCGCGAGCGCCATCGTCACCGCGAGCGGCCGCGCCGAGGTCGGCACGGTGACGCTGGCCCGGCAGGGCGGCACGGAACTGCCGCCGCCCGGGCCGTGGACCGTCGACCCGGCCCACTCCAGCGTCGCCGCCGTCGCCCAGCACCTGGGGATCTCCAGCGTGCACGGCCGGTTCACCCGGTTCTCCGGTGCCATCGAGATCGCGCCGGACGACCTCACCAAGTCCCGCGTGGAGGCGGTGATCCGGGCCGACTCGATCGACACGGGGAACGGCGTGCGGGACGGGCACCTGAAGTCGCCGGACTTCCTGGATGTGGAGAAGTACCCCGAGATCACATATCGCTCGACGGGCGTCACGGCTGCCGCGGGCACCGACCGCTGGACGGTGCACGGCGAGCTGACCATGCACGGTGTCGTACGGCCGGTGGACCTGGACCTGGCCTACCTCGGCACGGGGGCCGACCCCTGGGGCGGGACACGGGCGGCGTTCCGCGCGACGACCGAACTGCACCGGGACGACTTCGCCATGAACTACAACCAGGTGGTGCAGGCGGGGATCGCGGCCATCGGCACGACGCTCAAGGTCGAGCTGGACATCCAGGCGGTGCAGGGCGGGTCGCTGCCGCAAGGGTAGGCACGCCAGGGTCAGGCTGAGAGGGCCGGTCCGCCCCTAGGCTGACCCCATGGCACCGAACATCGCGACCAACACCCGCGTCTCGCTCGAAGAGCTGCTCGACTTCGTACGGCCCCGCCATCGCGCCATCCTCCTGACCCGGCGGGCCGACGGCAGCGCGCAGGCCTCGCCGCTGACCTGCGGGGTCGACGACTCGGGGCGGGTCGTGGTGTCCACGTATCCCGAGCGGGCCAAGACACGCAATGCCAAGCGGGACCAGCGGGTCAGCCTGCTCGTGCTGAGTGACGACTGGAACGGGCCGTGGGTCCAGATCGACGGTTCCGCCGAGGTCATCGACTCGCCGGAGTCGGTGGAGCCGCTCGTCGAGTACTACCGCAACATCGCCGGGGAGCATCCGGACTGGGACGAGTACCGGGCGGCGATGCTGAAGCAGGGGAAGTCGATCATTCGGGTGACGCCGGAGAAGTGGGGGCCGGTGGCGACCGGCGGGTTTCCTGCGCGGCTGGTCGAGGGCGCGTGAGAGCGCGGCTTGTTCCGGGCGCCTGAGAGCTCGGGGGGCCGGGTGATCGTGCGAGTGCCGGTTGTCTGTGGCTGATCGCGCCCACGCGGCGGAGCCGCATATCGATACGGCCCCGCGCCCCCCGAGGCACTGCCGCGCCCTAGGGGCGTTGCTCGCGCCCTGCCCTTTCGACCATCGCCTCGATGCCCGCCACCAGCAGGTCGAGGGCGAAGCCGAAGTCCCTCTCCCACATCTCCTGCACCGTGTCGCCACCCCGGGCCTCCATGAGTTCCGCGGAGTCCTGGACGATTTCGGCGGCCTCGGGAGCCTGCGTGACCGTGCTCATGGCGTGCTGGAAGTAGTCGTCCGGGGTCATGCCGAACGCCGCGCTGCGGGCGATGAAATGGCCCTCGATCGTGCCGAAGCCGTACACGAACTGGAAGACGGCGGAGATGGCCGCGACCAGGCCGTGTGCCGGGAGGCCGGTCCTGCGGATGATCCGCTGGACCTGGCGGGAGAACGCGAGGCTGTTCGGGCCGATGTTGACGTACGTGCCGATCAGCGGCGACAGCCACGGGTGCCGGACCAGCAGGCCGCGGTACTCGCGGGCCAGCGCGCGCAGTTGGTCGCGCCAGTCCTCGTCGGCCTCCGGGTCGGGCAGGGTCAGTTCACCGAACGCGGCGTCCAGGGCGAGTTCGAGCAGGTCGTCCTTGGTGTCGACGTACCAGTAGACGGACATCGCGGTCACGTTCAGCTCGGCGGCCAGCCGTCGCATGGAGAACTTGGCCAGCCCGTCCGCGTCCAGCAGCCGTATGGTCACCTCGGTGATCCGGTCCCGGTCGAGCCCGGAGGGCTGCCCGCCGCCTCGTCCGCCACGACGTTCCTTGCCCTCCAGCCAGACGCTGGTCCGCGCGGACTGCCCGGCCCTCACCATGGCGCACCTTCCTAGACATTCGCATCGTCGTCGCGGGAAACGCCCCTACAGGGGCGCAGGGCTGTATGCGGCTGCGCCGCGTGGGCGCGACCAGCCACAACGGCCCGCAGTCGCCCACCAACCGTATGTGTCCCGACCTCTCAGGCGAACTCTGCCCGCTCAGCACGCCGAAGCAACGCCCACGCGACCAGCCCCCCGAGCAACACGGCCGACGCCCCCACCAACAGACTGCTCTCCAGCCCGGAGGAGAACGCGTCCGTGATCTCCGCCTTCTCCTCGGCCGACCCCGCGGCCGCCAGCGCCGCCGGCAGGGACGTCGCGGCCACCGGAATCAGCGCCGCGAACCGCGAGTTGAGCAGAGCGCCCAGCACGGCGACGCCCAATCCCGTGCCGAACTCCGCCACCGTCCCGTTGATCCCACCGCCGACGCCCGCCTTCTCCGGCGGGATCGCACTCATGATGGCGTGTGACATCGCCGGACTGGCGACGGCGGCACCGGTGCCGATGAGGACCAGCCCCAGCAGCGTGCCGGCGTAACCGCCGGAGGCCATCGTGGCGATGGAGGCGAGGCCCGCCGCCATGACCGCCATGCCGAGCCCGATGGCCAGCGGGTTCCCCAGTCGGCCGGCCCACTTCGCCGCCACGCCGGTGAAGTTCAGCGCCACGATCATCAGGGCCAGCGGGGCCGTCCGCAGCCCGGCCTCCAGGGGCTCGTAGCCGAGCACGAACTGCATGTGCTGGGTGAGCAGGAAGAGCGAGCCGCCCATGCCGAAGGTGATCAGCACACCGCCCGAGACCGCCCCCGTGAACTGCTTGTTCCGGAAGAAGTGCATGTCGATCATGGGGTACGGGATCCGGCTCTCCCAGTACGCGAAGGCGGCCAGCACGACGACGGCCACGGCCGCTGTCGCCAGGACGCGGCCCGACGCCCAGCCGTGTTCGGGCCCGGTGATGATCGCGTACACCAGGGCGACCATGCCGATCGTGGAGAGCACGGCGCCCAGCAGGTCGGGACGGTCTCCCTGCGGGTTCTTCGACTCCGGGACGAGCACCACGACCGCGACCAGGGCGAGCAGCGCGACCGGAATGTTGATCAGGAAGATCGCGCCCCACCAGAAGTGGTCCAGCATGAAGCCGCCGAGCAGCGGTCCGGCCGCGAAGCCCAGCGAGTTCACCGCGGCCCAGATGCCGATCGCCTTCGGCTGTTCCTCCGGCGTGAAGATCTGTATGGCCACGGCCAGGACGGTGGTCATCAGCAGCGCGCCGCCGACGCCCATGCCGGCCCGCGCCGCGATCAACTGGCCCGTGGAGTCGGCGAGGCCGGCCACGAGCGAGCCCGCGCCGAACAGGGCCAGGCCCGCGGCCAGCATCTTCTTGCGGCCGTAGCGGTCGGCGGCGCTGCCCGCGGTGAGCAGCAGGCCCGACTGCACGAGCGAGTAGGCGTTGATCATCCACTGGATGTCGGAGGTGGCCGCGCCCAGTTCGCGGGTGAGGGAGGGGATGGCCACGTTCAGGACGGTGTTGTCGAGCACCACGGTGAGCACCGCGACGCACAGGACACCGAGGATCAGCCAGCGCTGCGGGTGGCCGCCCGGCGCCGCGGGCTGTGGCTGGGCCGGGGCCTGTTCCTGAGGGGACGTCGTCATGCTGTACACCGTAGAACAGATCCCATACACCGTACAACGCGAATTCCCGCCGCACCGGAAAGCCGGAAGGGCGTACGGCCGCCGAGGCCGTACGCCCTTCCGCTTCGAGAACCGTCAGCCGCTGGTCCGCTGCGTCAGGTCGTAGAACGTCGATGAGCCGACGGTCACCTGCTTGAAGTTGGCCTCGACCCACTCGGTGATCTGCGAGGACGTGCCGCTGCTGCTGCCGCCCATGCCGCCGCCGGAGCCGCTGGAGATGAAGTAGTGGATCTTGCCGTCCGTCACGTACTTCTTGAACTCCGCCAGCGTCGGGGACGGGTCGGTGCCGTTGAAGCCGCCGATCGCCATCACCGGGTCGCCGGTGGAGAGCTGGTAGCTCGCGGCGTTCTGGGCGCCGATGGCCGCGGCGGCCCAGGTGTAGTCGCCGGCGTTCTTCTCCAGCAGTTCCTTGGCCTCGTCGCTGACGCTGGCGCCGTTGAGCAGGCCGCCCGCGCCGCCACCGCCCATGCCGCCGCCGTCACCGGTCCGGCCGCCGGGGCCACCCTGCTGGTTGTTCTGCCCCTGCCCGCCCTGCGTGTTGCCGTTGCCGTTCTGCCGGCCTTGCAGGCCCGGCATACCGCCGCCGGGGAGGCCGTTGCCGTTCTGCTGGTTCTGGCCGCCCTGCTGGTTGTTCTGGCCCTGGCCCTGCTGGTTCTGGCCGGGCATGCCGCCCCCGCCGGGACCACCGCCCATGCCACCGCCACCACCGGGCCCACCACGGCCGCCCGAGACCGCCGGACCCGCGGTGACGATCGAGCCGGTGTGCCCCTCGTTCACCGTGGTGAGGGTGTACGCGGTCGGGCCGGCCAGCGCGGCGACGAGGCCCAGGCCGACGACACCCATGGTCAGTTGGCGTCCGAGCCTGCTCGCGAAGATCAGGCCCAGCGCGGCGGCCAGACCGCCGACCAGGACCAGCCACTTCAGCCAGGGCAGGTAGTCGGAGGACCGGTTGAGCAGGACGTAGCCCCAGACCGCGGTGGCCGTCATCGCGGCCCCGAGGGTCAGCGACGCCCACATCTTGTCCCGCTTCTCCCAAAGCAGCGCCGCGCCCATGCCGATCAGCGGGGCGATGTAGGGGGCGAGGGCCACCGTGTAGTACTCGTGGAAGATGCCCTGCATGTAGCTGAAGACCAGCATGGTCGTGATCAGCGCGCCGCCCCAGACGAGGAACGAACCGCGCGTCACCGACGTACGGCGCGCCTTGCGCGTGGCCACCAGGCCCGCGATCAGCAGGATCAGCGCGGCCGGGATCAGCCAGGAGATCTGGCCGCCGATGCTGGATCCGAACAGCCGGTCCCAGCCGGTCTCACCCCAGTTGCCGCCGCCACCGCCGCCGCCGACGCTGCCGGTCTCCTCGCCGTTGAGCCGGCCGAGGCCGTTGTAGCCGAAGGTCAGTTCAAGGAAGGAGTTGTTCTGCGAGCCGCCGATGTACGGGCGGGAGGAGGCGGGCCACAGCTCGACGATCGCGACCCACCAGCCGCCGGAGACGACGATCGCGACCAGGCCCGCGGCGAGCTGACCGATCCGCTTCTTCACCGGCACCGGCGCGCAGACCGCGTACACGATCGCGAGCGGCGGCAGGATCAGGAAGGCCTGCAGGGTCTTGGCGAGGAACGCGAAGCCGATCGCGACACCGGCCCACACGAGCCACTTCGTACGGCCGTCCTCCAGGCCCCGGATGACGAAGTAGCAGGCCACGGCCATCAGCAGGGCCAGCATCGCGTCCGGGTTGTTGAACCGGAACATCAGCGCCGCGACGGGGGTGAGCGCGAGCACCGCGCCCGAGATCAGGCCGGCCGCGGGGCTGAACCGGCGGCGCACGGCCGCGTACACCACGGCCACCGTGCCGACGCCCATGAGGACTTCAGGGAGCAGGATCGCCCACGAGTGGAGCCCGAAGAGCCGCACCGACAGGGCCATCGGCCACAGGGACGCCGGGGGCTTGTCGACGGTGATGGCGTTGGCCGCGTCCAGCGAGCCGAAGAAGAAGGCCTTCCAGGACTGGCTGCCCGCCTGGACGGCCGCCGAGTAGAAGGAGTTGGCGTAGCCGGAGGCGCTCAGGTTGTAGAGGTAGAGGGCGAGGGTGGCGAGGAGGAGGCCGAGGAAGGCCGGGCGGGCCCAGCGCGGGTCCTCGGGGCGGCCGCGCCACAGGCGCCGTACGAAGGGCTGCTTGGGTTCACCGGCCTCGGGCGCCGGCGCGGCCGACGGGGGTGGCGGGGGAGGGCCCCAGGTGCCGGGGCTCGCGTCTCTGCCGTGGTCGTGGGTCTGCTGGTCGTCGTGAACGGTCATCGCAAGTCCCTGGAGTCGGTGTCGTGCGGGCGCACCGGCTGCAACTGCATGGTGACGTCCCGCCAGTTGCCGTCCGCGGCTTCACCGGCGCGGAACTGGGTGGTGTCGAACGGGTGGTGGGGAGCGCTCTCGGTCACCGGGCGCTGCGGGAGCGGGCCGCGGTGGCCGGGCTGCGCCATGGAACCGGCGCCCACCGTGGAGTAGGTCGGGGAGGAGGAGTGGTGGGCCGGGGTGTGCGAGGCGCCCACCGTCGCGTCGGCGTCCCGCCGGTCCGGGAACACCCACGCCCTGAAGAGCAGGAAGCGCAGCACCGTCGCCGCGAGGTTGGCGGCGATCAGGACGGCGAGTTCGGTGGAGTGGCCCGGGTCGCTGCTCGCCGCGTTCAGGGCGGCAAGCGAACCGCTGGTCAGGGCGAGGCCGATACCGAAGACGACCAGGCCCTGCGCCTGGTGCCGGACGGCACCGCCCCGGCCGCGCACCCCGAAGGTGAGGCGCCGGTTGGCCGCCGTGTTGGCGATCGCGGAGACCAGCAGGGCGAGCGCGTTGGCGATCTGCGAGCCGGTGAAGACGCGGAAGCCGCTGTAGAGGAGGAGGTAGAAGAGGGTGGACAGGCCGCCGACGACACAGAAGCCGACGAGCTGACGGGCCAGACCCTTGGGTACGTCCTCGATCTCGCGGTCGCGCGGGTCGTCGCCGAAGGGGCGGGTGAGCCGGTCCAGCGACAGCGAGCCCGTCGCCAGGGCCCTGCCCACCCGCCACACGCCCTTGAGGTCGTCGGTCGCCGTCTTCACGATGTGCACCGTCGAGTCGGGGTCGTCGACCCAGTCGACCGGCACCTCGTGGATCCGCAGGCCCGCGCGCTCGGCGAGCACCAGCATCTCGGTGTCGAAGAACCAGCCGGTGTCCTCGATCAGCGGCAGCAGCACCTGGGCGACATCGCGGCGTATCGCCTTGAAGCCGCACTGCGCGTCCGAGAAGCGGGCCTGGAGCGAGCCGCGCAGGATGAGGTTGTACGAGCGGCTGATGAACTCCCGCTTGGCGCCGCGCACCACGCGCGAACTCCGGCTGAGCCGGGAACCGATCGCCAGGTCCGAGTGGCCGGAGATCAGCGGCGCCACCAGCGGCAGCAGGGCGTTGAGGTCGGTGGACAGGTCCACGTCCATGTAGGCGAGGATCGGGGCGTCCGAGGCGGACCAGACGGTCCGCAGCGCCCGGCCGCGGCCCTTCTGCTCCAGCCGGAAGGCCCTGACCTCCGGGATCTCCGCCTCCAGCCGCCGGGACACCTGCGGGGTGGTGTCCGTCGACGCGTTGTCCGCGATCGTGATGCGGAACACGTACGGAAACGTGCGCTTGAGGTGGTCATGCAGTCTCAGCACACACGGCTGGAGGTCCTTCTCCTCGTTGTAGACGGGGATCACTACGTCCAGGACAGGCGTACCGGCGTCGCCGGCCGGGAGGTGCTCCCGCGCCGGCAGGGTGCCGGGAGAAGAGTCGGTTCGCATGACACCGACTTTTGTCAGGCGCCCTGTTCCGCCCATGTGGTGGCACTGTGCTGTGCCTGTGAGTGCTGTTGCCAGCTCATTTCGGGGCTCGGCGGCGTCGGGAGAGCGGGCAGATGCACCGTGAAGACGGTACGCCCGGGCACGCTGTCGACGGTCACGGCGCCACCGTGCGCGGTCGCCACGGCCTGCACGATCGCGAGGCCGAGGCCCGTCGAGCCGGTGGCACGGGAGCGCGCCGAGTCACCGCGCGCGAACCTCTCGAAGACATGCGGGAGCAGATCGGACGGGATGCCCTGGCCGTTGTCCTCGACGTCCACGCACAGCCACGGGCCGCGTCGCTGCACCCGGGCGGTGACGGTCGTACCCGGTGGGGTGTGGTTGCGGGCGTTGCCGAGCAGGTTGACGAGGACCTGTTGCAGACGGGCCGCGTCCGCCGAGACGAGCGCGGGTTCGTCGGGCAGGTCGAGGCGCCAGTTGTGGTCCATGCCGGCCGCGCGGGCGTCGCTGATGGTGTCCACGACGAGCGGGATCAGGTCGGTCTGCTCGAACTGCAGGGGCCGCCCGGCGTCCAGCCGGGCGAGCAGGAGGAGATCCTCGACGAGGAGGGTCATGCGCCCGGCCTCGGACTCGATCCGGCCGAGCGCGTGCCGGGTGTCCGGGCCGACCTCTTCCCTGCCGCGTCTGGTCAGCTCGGCGTACCCGCGGATGGAGGCGAGCGGCGTCCTCAGCTCATGGCTGGCGTCGGCCACGAACTGCCGCACCCGCATCTCGCTCTGCTGGCGGGAGTGCAGGGCGCCGTGGACGTGGTCCAGCATCCGGTTGAGCGCGGCGCCGACCTGGCCGACCTCGGTGTGCGGGTCGGTCTCGGTCGCGGGGACGCGTTCGCTGAGGTTGACCTCGCCGGTGTGGAGGGGGAGTTCGGAGACCCGGGTGGCGGTGGTGGCGACCCGGCGGAGGGGGCGGGTGGCGACGCCGACGATGACGGTGCCGGCGATACCGGCGGCGACGAGGGCAGCGGCGGTGACGCTGGCCTCGATGAGGATGAGGGTGTTGAGGGTGTTGTCGACGTCGGTGGTCGGGATGGCGACGTAGTAGGTGCCGTTGGGTCCGGTGGCGTACTGGACGCGGTATTCGCCGTAGCCGGGGATGTCGACGGTGTGCTTCTTGGTGTCCTGGGCAACGGAGCCGACCGCCTTCGTCGCGGCCTCACTGAGCGACTCGGGCTTCATCTGGGGGACGCCGTTGTCGTCCGTGGTCTTCTTGCCGATCTGGGCTTCGGTGACAGAGCCGTTCTGGACCTTCGCCGCGATGGTGCCGCTCGGCTGCGGCCCCTTGGCGACGAAGTCCTTGAGGACGACCGCCTTGGGCTTCCTGCCCTGGTCGGGCGCCTCGTCGTCCTTGGGCTGGTCCGGAGGCCTGAACGCCCCGGACGCCCGAGCCGCGACCTCGTTGAGCTGACCGTCAAGCTGTTCGTACAGATGCGAGCGCAGCGCAAGCGTCGTCACCGTGCCGATCACCGCACACACCACGGCGATCAGCACCACCGACGCGACGACGAGCCGCGTCCGCAGGGTGCGCGGCTGACCCGCCCGTCTCTTCTGCGTACGCGGTCGTCGTCGCCCGCTCATGACGCCGCGGGCTTGATCAGGTAACCGGCACCGCGCCGGGTGTGGATCATCGGCTCCCGACCGGCGTCGATCTTCCGGCGCAGGTAGGAGATGTACAGCTCGACGACATTGGCCTGCCCGCCGAAGTCGTACGACCAGACCCGGTCGAGTATCTGCGCCTTGCTGAGCACCCGCCGCGGGTTGCGCATGAGGAACCGCAGCAGCTCGAACTCGGTGGCGGTGAGGTGGATGTTCTCCCCGCCCCGCGACACCTCGTGGCTGTCCTCGTCGAGCGTGAGGTCACCGACGACCAGCACGGAGTCGGAGCGCCGGTCTGCGGCGCCGGAACGCCGGATGAGCCCGCGCAGCCGGGCCACGACCTCCTCCAGGCTGAACGGCTTGGTGACGTAGTCGTCCCCACCGGCGGTGAGCCCGGCGATACGGTCCTCCACGGCGTCCTTGGCCGTCAGGAACAGCACCGGCACGTCGGGCAGCTCCCGCCGCAGCCGACCGAGGACGGTCAGCCCGTCCATGTCCGGCAGCATCATGTCCAGGACGACGGCGTCGGGCCGGAAGTCACGCGCGGTCTGGATGGCACCCGTGCCATCCCCCGCACTCCGGATCTGCCAGCCCTCGTATCGCAGGGCCATGGACAGGAGTTCGGTGATCGACATCTCGTCGTCCACCACAAGCACTCGGACGGGGCTCCCGTCCGGCCTCAGCAGTTCGGTGCGCCCCTGGGGCGAGGTCGTGGTCATGGTGGACACCTAATCGGCGTCCTCTGAGAACACGCTTTCTGGAGCCTGTGAGTTTCCTGAGAAACGCACAGGCGGCTCTCAGGCGGCCCCTGGGAACTCCTTGGCCGACGGCGAGTTCGGGCCTCCGCCGACGCGCTCGAACGCGGTGCTCCGCTCGACCCGGGCGATGTGCACGACGTACCGCTCGTACCAGTGCTCACGACCGTACGCCTTGCCCGCACGGTGCTCCGCGTCGGTCCGCCACTGCTCGATGCCGGCGAGGTCCCGGAAGTAGGCGACGGTGACGGACAGGCCGCCCGGCGTGTGTGCCGAGTCCTCGCCGAGGAACCCGGGGATCTCCTTCACCAGCTCTGCCATGCGCTCGGCGGTCGCGTGGTATCCGGCATCCGTCTCGGTGCGCACGGACGTGAACACGACGGCGTAGTAAGGGATTTCATGGGCTGGGACAGGTGCCATGTGGTGATCGCTCATGTCAGTCACCATCGGTCCCGGCGCCGCACGCCGTCCAGGCTCCTTACCGAAAGGGATCCGGACGGGATCCAACTCTTTGCCAAAGCCGACCCCTTCCAGCGCGGGGACGCCGTCAGAACAACCCGTCCTGCACGCTCGCCTCCCGGTCCCTGAACTCCCGCACCGGCATGGTCAGTTCGCCGCCCTCCTCACCTCCGCCCGCCGGCACCAGTTCCCAGCCCGTCATCAACCGCGTGTCGACCACGATCACCCCGCCCCCCGTCTCCACATGCAGGTCCGGCCCCGCAGCCGCCGCCAACCGCCCGCTCACCACCCCGCCCGCGACCAGCTCGGTCACCTGTCCGGCGGCGGCCGGCAGATCCGCCAGCCCGAACACCCCGGCGTGGTCGACCGGTTGGCAGGGCTCGCGGGTGAGTGACTCCGGCCAGGCGGGAAGGGCCACGGCCCGGGCGTGCAGGGCCTCCACCTCGGCCGCCCGCTCCGCCGCCGACCCCGGCAGCGCGGACCGCACCGCCCGCTTGTCGGCGTACGGAATCCGGTCCGGCACCCGCAGGGCCGCCCGCAGCAGTTCCTCCGTGCGCCGCGCCGCCATCAGTGGGCCCACACCCAGCCAGCTGAAGCAGACCGCCCCTTGTTCCAGCAGCCGGGCCGAGCCTCGCTCAAGGGCGGTGATGCCGACCTTGGTCATCCCGGGGCCGAACCAGGCCAGATATACGTGGTACGGGCGTGGGTCGTCCGCGATCGTGTCGGCGGCCACCGAGTGCGCCCGGTCCAGCCGCGCGCACTCCTCGCACCGCGCCCCCGTACTCCGCCCCGGCACGACCGCCCGCACCGGACACGCATGCCCCCGCGCTCCCACGCATGTCCGCACTCCCCCTTCCGCGACCCCGAAGGCCACCCGCTTCCCCCAGGTCAGCTCAGAGCGCCGACCACCGTCCCACGCCAGCTCAGGGCCGTCCGCCGACCAACGCAGCCCCTTGCATCTCCATGCCTGTGCCATCGCTCTTCGAGAGTAGAGGCAGGCACTGACAACGGCCGTTCAGCGGCTCATCGGCCCACCGGCCTCAGTGCGCTTCAGCGTGCTTCGGCGACAGCGGGCTCCTGCTCGCCCGTGACACTGACGGCCTCGGACGTCGCCGCGGCCGGACGCCGTTCCAGTGCCCGCCCCCGTCCCGCCAGCCGGCACCCCCAGCAGTCCGCGTGCCCGGCCCGCGCGCTCAGGTCACGCGCCCCCATCGGCCACTGCCCTCGCGGCCGCACGCCCGGAGGCTTGCCCCAGCCGGAGAGGTGCAGGGCCCAGGTGACGAGGACACTCGCCGCCGCGATGCCGAGTCCGCCTGTGATCAGCACGGCCGAGACCGTGCATATCCCCGCCCCCACCACGGCGGAACCGATCGTCGCGATCGCGGTTCCGGTCCATCCTGCGACCGTATGCCCCTCGTCATACTGGCTCATGTGCCTGCTCCCTCCTCGTAGGCAGCTAATCCCTCACGATGTAAGAAGTTTAGCGACTCAATCTCTCACGAGCTAAGGCAATTAGAAAAGATGCAAGCCAAGCCGCGTCCCGCCGCCACCCCGGCCCAGGCGCTGGAGGCGATGGACTCCCTCATCGCGGCCCACCTGCTCGGCCAACAGGAGATGGCCCAGCGGCTGGGCCTGAACATCACCGACCTACTCTGTTTCGGCTGTGTCCTGAAGGCCGGCGAGAACCTCCTCACGGCGGGCGACCTCGCGGAGCACGCCCACGTCACGACCGGCGCGATGACCGGCATCCTCAACCGCCTGGAACGCGCCGGCTTTGTCACCCGCCGCCCCGACCCGACCGACCGCCGCCGCGTCCGCGTGGCCGCCGTCCAGTCCGCGGTCACCCGCGTCGAGGCCCTCTACGGCCCCTACTACGCCCGCCTGATCGACCTCTTCGCCGACTACTCCGCCGACGAGATCGCCGTACTCACGGACTGGTTCACCCGGACGACGGGCCTCGCACAGGCCTACATCGACGAGCTCCGCGACCAGGACAAGACCTGACACCGGCCTCGCTGCGGGCCCGGCTCAGTCCCACCGCGCCCCGCCCAAGTACCCGGTGACACGTTCCAGTGGCCACACCTCGCCGATCTTGTGCCGGATGTCGAAGAGGTTCGCCGCGTGGACGTCCGGGTCACGGTCGCCGACCGCCTCCTCGACGACGACCGGGACGAACCCGTGCTGCATGGCGTCGAGCGCGGTGGCGCGCACGCAGCCGCTGGTCGTCAGCCCGCCGATGAGGAGCGTGTCGACGCGGTTCGCGGTGAGGTACGCCGCCAGTGCCGTACCGAAGAAGGCGCTCGGGTACTGCTTGGTCACCGTCAACTCGTCCGCCGCCGGAGCCAGTCCGTCGATGAAGTCGCCGTACGGACTCCCCTCGGCGAACACCCGCAGCGTCGGCACCTTGCGGAAGAAGACGCCGCCGTCACCGCCGTCGGGCCGGAACCGCACCCGCGTGACCACCACCCGGATCCCCGCCCCGCGCGCCGCCGCCAGCAGCGCCCGCATGGCGTCCACGACCGGTTCGACCCCGGCGTACAGCGGGCAGTCGGGGTCCACGTAGGCCCGAGCGGGGTCCACCACGAGCAGGGCCGGGGAGTTGCCGGGGGCGAGGTGTCCGGCCAGGCCGGCCCGCTCGTAGTCCTCCTCCTGCGCGGCCGGCCCCGGCCGCCGTAAACCGCTCATGTCTGCCGGCACTTCAGCAGCGGCTGGATGCGGGTGCCGAAGGCTTCGATGCCGGCCAGGAAGTCGTCGAAGACCAGCATGATCCCCTTGGTGTCGTCGACCTCGGCGATGTCGTCGAGCATCCTCGCGACGGTCTCGTACGACCCCACCAGCGTGCCCATGTTGAGGTTCACGGCGCCCTCGGGCAGCACGATGGTGCGGGCGGTCGAGGTGTCGTCGGCGGTGGTGTCGGAGGCGGATTCGCCCGCCATGTACGCGAGGGCCGCGCGGTCGGCGTGGTCGTGGTAGTCCTGCCACTTGGCCTGCGCGGCCTCGTCGGTCTCGTCCGCGATGACCATGAACAGGGACAGCGCCCCGACGTCCCGGCCCGTCTCGCGCGCCGCGTCCACGAGGGTGGCGGTGGAGTCCGCGAACGCGAGCGGGGTGTTGACGCCGCTGCCGAGGATGAAGTTGTAGTCGGCGTGCGCGGCGGCGAACCGCATGCCGGTGCCGCTCTGGCCGGCGGCGACGATGTCGATGTGCCCGTTCGCGGGGCGCGGCGACAGCACGCAGTCGTCCATCTCGTAGAACTCGCCCTTGAAGTTGCTCACGCCTTCGCGCCACAGCTCCTTCATCACGGTGACGTACTCGACGGCCCGGTCGTAGCGGTTGCCGAAGTGCTCGTCGCCGGGCCACAGGCCCATCTGGGAGTACTCGCCGGGCGCCCAGCCGGTGACGATGTTGACGCCGAAGCGGCCGGGGGCGATCGAGTCGACCGTCGTGGCCATGCGGGCGACGATCGCCGGGGGCAGGGCGAGGATCGGCGTGGAGGCGTACAGCTTGATCCGGTCCGTCACCGCGGCCAGGCCCGCCATCAGCGTGAACGACTCCAGGCAGTGGTCCCAGAACTCCGTCTCGCCACCGAACCCCTTGAGCTTGATCATCGAGAGCGCGAAGTCGAGGCCGTGCTCCTCGGCCTTCTGCACGATGGCCTTGTTCAGCTCGAAGCTGGGGAGGTACTGGGGGGAACTCTTCGATATGAGCCAGCCGTTGTTGCCGATGGGGATGAATACGCCGATGTCCATGCCGCTCCTCGCGGTCGGGATTTCTTCAACTCCACGGTAGATAACGGCTGTTGACGTTCCGTCGGGTGGTCGGGTGCGGGGCGTGAGGATCTCGCGAACCGGCGAACCGGTTGAGCGCGGAACGGTAAAGTCCGCGACATGAACGCTCGGCTGGCACTGCTCGGCACGGTGGCCCCCGGTGTCGCGGAGAGCGAGGTGTTCCGGCTGGCCCTGCAGCACGCGGTGGGCGAGCTGGGCGCCCTGGGCGGCATGATCCATCTCCGGGGCCCGATGTCCGCGCTGCGTCTGGTGTCGACGGCCGGGCTCCCTCCCGCCCTCACCCGGGCCTGGGAGATCATCGCCCAGGAGGGCCCCCTGGCCCCGGCCCACGCGCTGCACGAGGGCAACGGGGTGTGGGTCCCGCTGAGCCCGACCCAGGCGGGGGACTCCGTGGGCGCGGACACGGGGCCTCCGGGCGCGGACACCGGGTCTCCAGGCGCGGGCACCGAACTGTCGAAGGCGGCCACCGAGCCAGTGGGCGTAGACGCCCTCTCAGGGGGCCCGGCCACCGCCGCACTGAGCACGGGCACCGTCTCCGCAGGCACGGCCACCAACTCCCTCGGCGGGGCCGCCCACCTACCGCGCGCAGAGAGCGTCTCCGCGGACGCAGGCGCGGTCACCGACTCCCTCGGCGCGGCCACCGACCCACCGAGGGCAGACGCCGTCTCCCCGGGCACAGCCACCGGCCGCTCAGGCACGGCCACCGACTCCCCCGGCGGGGCCGCCCACCTACCGCGCACAGAGACCGTCACCGCGGACGCAGGCGCGGCCACCGCCCTACTGAACACAGACACCGACCCCCCGGAGACGACCACCGGTCCTCCCGGCGCGGCCGCCCACCTACCGCGCACAAAGACCGTCACCGCAGGCGCGGCCGCCTCCCCACTGAACACAGACACCGACCCCTCAGGCGCGACCACCGGCCCTCCGGGCACGGCCACCAGTTCTCTCGGCGCGGCCACCAAGTCACGGGGCGCAGACACCGTCACCCCGGGCGCGACCACCGCCCGCCTGAGCACAACCACCAGTGCTCTCGGCACAGCCACCAACCCACCGGGCACAGCGACCGATTCCCCAGGCGCACCGGCCGACCCACCAAGCGCAGACGCCGTCTCCCCAGGCACGACCACCGTCTCCCCGCACACAGCCACCACCCCCCAATGCACAACCACCCCCTGGCCCGGCACCGGCCTGGTCGCGCTCCCGCTGTTCAGCGGCGGGCGCAGCATCGGTGCCCTCAGTGTTCTGATGGGCGACGGAGGCGAACCGGGCCCCGAGCAGTGGGAGTTCCTGCGCGCCGTCGTCGCCTGGACCGAGGACCGTATGGTCCAGGCACCGCCCCCGGCCGGCCCCTCCCACCCCGCGCGGCCGGAGCAGAACGGTGAACGCCTGCGCCAGGCGCTGAAGGAGGTCAGCGTCGGCTCCTGGGACTGGAACATCCAGACCGGCGAACTGCTCTGGGACGAGGCCGCGCTGGAGCTGTACGGCACCCGGCCCGAGGACTACGTCGGCCGGGTCGAGAACTGGATGAGGTGCGTCCACCCCGACGACCTGGCGCCGACGCTGGCCCTGGTGGACCGGGCGATCCGGGAGCACGGCGTGTTCGAGGCCGAGTACCGGGTGCGCAAGCTGAACGGCACCTGGGGCTGGACCCAGGCCCGCGGCAGAGCGACGTACGACGACGCCGGCGAGCCCCATCGGATGATCGGCGTCGGCTGGGACAGCGACGAGCCGCGCTCCGCCCGTGACGCGCTCGGCCGGGCCCTGCGGCACATGAGCGACGGCTTCCTCGCGATGGACGACGACTGGCGGATCACCTTCGCCAACGTGGAGGCCGAACGCACCCTGGGCTTCTCCGAGGAGGAGCTGTTCGGCCGCCTGCTGTGGGACCTGCCCGCCGCCGAGCAGGTGCCCGGCCTGGAGATCCGCTGCCGGCAGGCCGCCGCCGCGGAGAAGTCGGTCAGCTTCGACGTACGGCTGCCGAACGGACGTCTGTGTCACCTCCGGCTGGTCCCGGGCCCCGACGGCCGCACGATCTACTTCACCGACGTCACCGAGAAGCGGCGGCTGGAGGAGGAGCGCCGGTCCGCCGAGCGGGCCGCGACCGAACGGGCCGTACGGATCGCGGAGTTGACGGCTGCGCTGGCCAAGGCGACGACCTCGAAGGACGTGGTGGACGCGGTCGCCCGCCGGGTGCTGCCGCCGTTCGAGGCTACCGGTCTGGTGGTGCAGGCCGTGGAGGGCGACCGGCTGCACACCGTCGGCTCCGTCGGCTACCCGGAGGACGTCCTCGCCGTCCTCGACGGCCGCGAACGTACGGAACCCAGCCCCCTGTGGGACGCGATACTGGGCGGCGCGCCGCTGTTCATGTCCTCCCCGCGGGAGTTCGCCGCCCGCTACCCCGAGCTGGCCGACCTGCCCGCCCGCGCCGGCAAGCAGGCCTGGGCGCTCCTCCCGCTGACGGCCTCGGGCCACACCTTCGGCATCTGCGCCGTCACCTTCGACCACCCGCGCCGCCTCACCGACGAGGAGCGCACCCTGCTCACCGCGACCAGCGCCCTGGTCGCCCAGGCCCTGGAACGGGCCCGCCTCTTCGACGCCGAGCACACCCGGTCCCGCGAGCTCCAGCGCAGCCTGCTCCCCCGGGCGCTGCCCACCGTCCCTGCCTGCACGGCTGCGGCCCGCTACCTTCCGGCCGGCCCGGGCACGGACGTGGGTGGCGACTGGTACGACATCATCCCGCTCTCGGGCGGCCGGGTCGCCCTGGTCGTGGGCGACGTCATGGGCCACGGTCTGCCCGAGGCGGCGACGATGGGCCGGCTGCGCACCGCCGTCCACACCCTGGCCGACCTCGAACTGCCCCCCGACGAGATCATGAGCCACCTCAACGACATCGTCGGCGGCATGGGCGAGGAGTCGTACGTGACATGTCTGTACGCGCTCTACGACTCCACGACGAGGATCTGCTCCATAGCCGGAGCCGGCCACCCGCCCCCGGCCCTGCTGCACCCCGACGGCACGGTGGTCTTCCCGCCCCTGTCGGCCGACCCTCCCCTGGGCGCTGCCGACCCCCCCTTCGAGACGACGGAGATCCCGGTCCCCGAGGGCAGCGTGCTCGTGCTGTACACCGACGGCCTGGTGGAGTCGTCCAAGCGCGAGATGGACCAGGGCATGGCGGCGCTCGCCGATGTCCTGCGCTCCTCGCACGCCGACGGCACGGCGAAGGACCTCGAGCAGCTCTGCGAGCGGGTCACCTCCGCCCTCCTCCCCGACGACCACCAGGCGCCCGACGACGCGGCCTTCCTGCTGGCCCGCCTGCACGCGCTGCCCGCCACCCGCATGGCCTCCTGGCCCCTCCCCGACGATCCCAGGGCGGCCGGCCAGGCCCGCGGCCTGATCCGCAAGCAGCTCGCCGCCTGGGGCCTGGACGACCTGACCCCCACCACCGAACTCCTGGCCAGCGAACTCGTCGGCAACGTCATCCGGCACGCCAAGGGCCCCCTGCGCCTACGGCTCCTCCATGGTGCCGAGCTGATCTGCGAGGTCTTCGACGGCAGCCTGACGATGCCGCGCATACGCCGGGCGACGGAGACGGACGAGGGAGGCCGGGGGCTGCAGCTGGTCACCGCGCTGTCGCAGCGGTGGGGGACGCGGTACACGGCGACGGGGAAGTGCATCTGGACGGAGCAGGCGTTGCAGCCGGCGGCGGACCCGCTGGAGCGGATGTTCCTGGACGTGGCGGGCCTGCCGGAGCTGCTGGGGCTGCCGGGGCCGGTCCCGGACCAGGAAAACCCTCCCGCTGCCGGGGTACCGTAAAAGCGCCACATATGTGAGGCGTAGCGACATATGCGGTATATGCCACATAAAGCGCTCCGCAAGAACCGGGGTGTGACGCCATGGCCCACCGCCGCACCGAATCGGCCGGTACCGCCAGAGAGCTGCTGCAGCAGCTCGGGGATCTCACGGGCCGGATCATGGACCAGATCAAGCTCCAGCAGGCGCGCGTCGAGCTCGCCGCCGCGCTCCAGCGCCAGGTTCTCGCGGCGGAGCTCCCCGCCGTGCCCGGTCTGCAGGCGGCCGGACGGTACACGCCCGCACGGGGCGGGCTGGACATCGGCGGCGACTGGTACGACGGCTTCCTGATGCCGGACGGCTCGGTGGGGTTCGCCATCGGGGACGTACAGGGTCACGACGTCGAGGCAGCGGCGCACATGGGGCAGGTGCGGACCTGTCTGCGCGCCGTCGCGACCGCCACCACGGACCCCGCGGAGGTGCTCGAACGCACCAACGACCTGCTCGTCGCGATGGCCTCCGAGCTGTTCGTGACCTGCTCGTTCCTGCGCTTCGACCCGGCCACCGGGGAGCTGTGCGACTCCCGCGCCGGGCATGTCCCGGCGGTCTGGGCGACGACCGCCGGGCGCTGCGAGATCGTCCTGCACGACGGCGGCCTGCCGCTGGGCATCCACGCCGGCGAGCACTATCCGTCGTCCCGTCGGCAGCTGACCGGCGCGGGCGCGTTCGTACTGCTCACCGACGGTGTGGTGGAAGGCCCCGGCTACCCGATCGACGACGGCATGAAGAAGGTGGCCGACCTGGTCGGCGACGCCTGCTGCACCGACCCGGAGGAGCTGGCCGCACAGGTGATCAAGGTGGCGGACCTCACCGGCCACAACGACGACGCCGCGGTCCTGGTCCTCCGCTACGACGGACTCGGGGAGCACGGGCGGGGCGGCGGCGATGACCTCTGAGGCGTCAGATGCGCGGCTTCGGCGGTACGGCGCCGAGGGCCTGCGACTGGTTGTGGTGACGGCCGCCTATTACGGCAGCGCCGAGCTCGGTCTCGAGCAGGAACTGGTACGAGGCCAGATCACGCCCTTCTGGCCGCCCACCGGCATCGCGCTCGTCGCCCTGATGCTCTGGGGGCTTCGCATGTGGCCGGCGGTCGCGGTCGGGGCGTTCGTGGTGAACGTGGCGCTCGGACCGTCGATCCTCCCCGTGCTCGCCATCGCGGCCGGCAACACCATCGCCCCGATCTGCGCCTGCCTCCTCCTGCGCCGCGCGGGATTCCGCCCCACCCTGGACCGACTGCAGGACGCCCTCGCCCTGGTCTTCCTCGGCGCCCTGGGCGGCATGGTGATCAGCTCGACCATCGGCACGGGCGTCCTGGTGGCCGCCGACGCGCTGCCCGCCGACGACTTCTGGGCGGCCTGGTCGGTGTGGTGGACGGGCGACGCGATGGGCGTCCTCTTCATCGCCCCGCTCCTGCTGGCCGTCCGCACCGCCGACCTGCCCCGAGGCTCTCCGGTGCTGCGCGGTGCGGAGGCCCTGCTCCTGCTGGGCGGCACGGCGGCGGTCACCCTGGTCGCCACCCGCAGCTCGGTCTCCCTCCTCTTCCTGGTCGTCCCCTTCCTCATCTGGGCGGCCTTCCGCTTCCAACTCCTCGGCGCCGCCCCCTGCGCCCTGACCGCCTCCGTCGTCGCGATCTACGCGGGCGCCCTCGGCTCGGGCCCCTTCGCGGGCCAGGACCTCCTCGCCAAGATGGTCATCCTCCAGGCCTTCAACGGCACCGTGGCCCTGACGGCCCTCCTGCTCTCAGCAGTGATCACCGAACGGAACCAGACCCTCCAAGCGCTCCAGGACGCCTGCGACGACCTGACCGAAGCCCTGACCCAACTCGCAGCGGACCGCCCCCTCAGCAAGCAACCGCCCAGGACCGACTCGATCCACAGCGCAAGCTCGAATCCTCAACGGGCTCTCGGAGGCAACCGCCAACGGGGGGCGTAGCGACGCCGTATCGCATGTGACGTTTGAGCATCCAGGTGCGCTGGGAATTGCGGACAGCCTGTGTGACGGCTGTGCCTGAGTCACGGGAACGGCCCGTACACGATCAAGTCGGTCGGCGGGTTCCCACTTGCCCTCTGTGAAGGAGACGCATGCGCAATCGCGCTGCCTTTGCCCTGTTCGCTGCCGTCGCCGCGCTGGCCGGCTTCGCCGCCCCCGGTGCCTACGGGGACGAGACCCAGACCGACGTCCAGATCAGCAACGTCTCCTTCGACGGCGGCAAGAACACCGTCGTCGGTCTCTACGCCAAGACGATCACGGTGTCGGGGACCTTCACCCACCCGTCGGGCATCCAGGACGCCGACTTCGTCCTGTGGCGTGGACCGGATGGCGCGAACCCCTACGAGACCTACGACGACCGCATCGTGTCGGGCCAGTACTACTCCCACGCGGACTGTGTCGCCTCCAGTGCCACCACCTCCACCTGCTCGCAGACGATCTCCCTCGAACCGGACTGGAAGTACGGCGGCACCGCGCTCACCAACGCCCACGCCGGCACCTGGAAGGTCAGCGTGCAGGGGGTGGCCAATGACGAGGACTGGACCCACTCGGCCGGCTACACCACCACCCGGCTGCAGCGGCACTCCAAACTCACCGTGAACGCGGCCCCGGAACCGATTGCCAAGGGCAAGACCCTCACCGTCACCGGCAAACTCACCCGGGCCGACTGGGACAACCTCGACTACCGGGGTTACACCAACCAGCCGGTCAAGCTCCAGTTCCGCAAGGCCGGTACCACCACCTACACCACCGTCAAGACGGTGTACACCTCCGGCACCGGCAACCTGACGACCACGCTCCCCGCGTCCGAGGACGGCTACTGGCGCTGGAACTTCGCGGGCACCACCACCACCCCGGCCGTCAACGCGACCGGCGACTTCGTGGACGTGCAGTAGCCCGGAGCGCAACAACGAACCCCCAGGTCTACGACCTGGGGGTTTCGCATGCAGTCTCAGTCAGAGGTGATGTCGACCGTGACCGAGCCGTAGGCATAGGCATGCCGGGCGTCGCCGTAGTACTGGACGGTGTACTGGACGCTGCCCTTGGCCTTCGGCTGGTCGGTGTAGTGGAACGTGCCGTCGGCGGCGACGGTCGCGGAGCCGATCAGCGTGCCCTCACCCGCCATGGGGTCGTCGAGCCGCCAGATGTCGACGGTGGTCCCCGCGCCGAAGCCCACGGGCGCCACGAGCTTTCCGGTGAGGGTGAGCTTCTGGTTCCGGGGTGACGAGGCGGGTGCCTGCACGGTGACGGTGGTGGCGACCTGCGGGTGGTTCAGGACCTGCAGCGTCAGGGACGAGGAACCGCTGGTCTCGGTGACCGCGAAGATCCGGCTGCCGTCCGGAGCCCAGGCCAGACCGCCGGGCACGAGGGTGGTGTCGGCGTACTCGGAGGGCGCCGGGAAATCCCAGGCGGTGTAGGCCGTGGAGTCGCCCTGCGCGAACAGTTGCACGTCGGCCCAGGAGGGCCCGTAGACGCCCGCCGCCGTCGTGCCGTCGGGGGCGATGGCCACCGCGGTGGGGGACCAGCTGGTCGTCTGGATGCCGTCGTCCGCCAGGTCGGCCGTGCGCAACACCTGGTGGTAGTGGGCCGCGGCGCAGGCGAGGACGACCTGCCCGCCGTCCGGCGTCAGGGCGACGTCCTGCAGGCTCTGGCATCCGTCCGGCCCCGGATCGACGCGCTGCGCCTGGGTGTCGGCCTGACCGGTACTCACGTCGTACACCGCCACGGCGGCCGTGTTGCCGTCGGACTCGGCTGCCACGAGAGTGTTCGGATCCTGCGGCGTGGCGGCCAGGCGGGGCGAGCCGCGGAACGTGTCGAGGCCCTGGTCCCGGGTGACGACCGGCTGCGCGCCGCTCAGGTCCAGCGAGCCGAGGGCGCCCCTCCAGGTGTCGAGGCTGTAGCCGAACCAGATCCTGCCTCCGGCCAGCGCGAGGGAGGTCGGACCGGCATAGGCACCCGCGCCGGTGCCGGTGTCGTACCGGGCGGTCTCCTGCAGGGTGACGGTGTCGATCGCGGCGATCGCGCCGGCGTCGCGGAGCGCCACGTACAGCGTCCTGGAGTCGCTGGACAGCGCGAATCCCCACGCGCCGTCCGCACCGCTGATCTGCTTCACGACCTGGCCCGTGTAGTCCGCCACGAGAACGCTGTCACCGAACGGGTCACTGAGAAAGACCTGCTGATGGGTCGCGTCGACGGCGATGTCCCGATACGAGCTGATCGGCAGTGGGCTACTGGTGTCCGCGGCGGCCGCGGTCGTTCCGAGGCCGAGAAGCGAGAGGCTCAGGGCAGCGGAAAGTGCCGCTCTTTCTGCGAACTGTCTTATGCGCACGTGGTCGGTCGCTTCCTTCAGTAGAACGTCTGGAGGTGAGCTCCGCGAAAGGCACGACGAGCACAGCGGTCAGGCACTGTGCTCGTCACTGCCACTGTCATGATCGACAGGCGGCACTCCTCCAGCGCAGAGCCCCAGGCAGACGTCACACCGGGGGATCCATCACGCAGCGCGGCGCACAGCCGGGAGACCGCGCCAAGCGCCTGATTCGGCATTGACCGACGTGACTGGTTCCCGGCGGCCGTACGGGCAGTACGATCCCGGTTCATGGTCGTGGGCATGGGGCGGGACGGAATACAGGACACGGTCGAACTGGCCTACCGGCCGACGCGCGCCGACCTCCTCGCGGGCGTCCGGGTGCGTGAGCGGCGTCGGCGCCTCCACCTGGTCAGGTGGGGCTTCACGGGGCTGTTCGGGGTCGGCGCCGTGCTGGCGTTGGCCGGGGACGCCTCCGTGCAGTCGTTCGTGACCGCCGTCTTCTGTGCCGCCCTGATCTGGTCTATCCCCCACCTGCAGGCCCACCACGCGTTGCGCACGGTCTCCTGGCAGGGCGAGTACCGCACATCCGTGAGCGAGACGGGGATCGCAGCCGAGACCGGACACGTGACGCTCGTACAGCGCTGGTCGGTCTTCCGCGGCTACCGCGAGACTCGCGACCACGTGGTGCTGCTCAGCCGAGACCCGAACATCCTGCTCGTGGAAGTACTGCCCAAGCGAGGCCTGCACTCCCCGCAGGACGCGGAGCGACTGCAGGCCCTCCTGAGCCGCCACCTGCCCCGCGTCTGAACAGAGTTCGGCGACGCCCGCACCAACGCTCCCTGAACCGGGGCCTCGAAATGCCAAAGGCCCCGGAGTGATCCGGGGCCTTCGATTCAGGTGCACTCGGCAGGATTCGAACCTGCAACCTTCTGATCCGTAGTCAGATGCTCTATCCGTTAAGCTACGAGTGCTTGTTGTTCTGTTTTCCCGCCGATCCCGGCCCTTCCGGCCCGCTCGCGGCGACAGGAAGAACATTACATGACTGCCGCCGCCATGTGAAATCCGTTTGCCACACCCCTTGTGACCTGCGGAAACGGCCTGATGGGGCCGGATCTCGACAGTGCCGCGAAACACCGAAGCCCCGGTCCTGGGACCGGGGCTTCGTGATCTAGCGCGGAGGCGGAGGGATTTGAACCCTCGATGGGCTTTAAGGCCCAAACCGCATTAGCAGTGCGGCGCCATAGACCGGACTAGGCGACGCCTCCAGCACAGCCGCTCGCGCGAGCGCGAGTGGTGCGTGCAGATGATGACACAGTCGAGCGTGCTGTCACCAATCGACCTCCACGGTACTAGGCGGGTGGGCCACAGGGCAAAGCTCTTCCCGGCGTGCTTCGCGGAGCGCCGGGCCGACGGGGGCGGGGCCGCAACGTACGCGGGGGCGCGGCGTTAGTCAGGTCATGTTGCAGGTCAACCGTTCCGCCCCGGCCCGGCGCCTTCGCCGGCTGCTCTTCGTCGCCGCCGGCTCCCTCGTCGCCGTCGGCTCCGCCTCCGTCGTGCCCGCCGCCGCGCACGCCCAGGCCGCGCCGGTCCCCCTGGCGCCCCCGTCGCTGAAGGACCCCGGTCGCTCCGGCGACCACCTCACCGTCACCGTCCGCAACGCCGGCGGTGGCGCCGACGGGACCTACGAGCTGTCCTGCCACCCGGCCGGCGGCGACCACCCCGACGCCACCGCCGCCTGTGCGGCGCTCGATCGCGGTGGCAGGTGGGGCAAGGACACCTTCGCCCCGGCGACGCGGGACGGCTTCTGCACCATGCAGTACGGCGGGCCGGCCACCGCGCATGTCACCGGGACCTGGGCCGGACGTCCCGTCGACGCGCGGTACGACCGCAGCAACGGGTGCGAGATCGACCGCTGGGACCGGCTCGTGCCGCTCCTTCCCGACCTGCGCCGGCAGGGACGGCCGTAGCCGCACGACAGCACCGCGCCGCCCTGCGTCAGGGAAGCAGGGGGTCCGGTACGCCGTCGCACAGGCTTTCCATGGGGGAAGCATCGGCCCCGTAAAAGTCCCGCGAAGGTCTCGCGAAGCCCGAAGGACGCTGGCAGGACGTCGGCACAGGCGGTCATACGTTCTGGGTCACTTCGTCGTGCGACCTCCCTCTCATCCGGCGTCGCGAGCGCAACCCCAGCCTTTAGACTCCCTCGCGTGACACGTCGCGGGCCGGTTGGCAAGATGGCCCGAGCGGTCGGCAAGGTGCGGTAACAGGGAGGAAGCGTCTCGTGAGCAGCAGGCCATCCCGAGGCGCTGCTCGCCTCGCAGCCATACTCGACGCGCTTCCCGATGCGTTGGTGCTGGTCAACGCCAATGGGACCGTCGTCAACGCCAACACCATCGCCCTGGAGGCCTTCGAGGCGCCGGGGACGGCTCTGGTGGGGCGAGGGCTGCTCGATCTGCTGCCGCAGTTCGACTCCAAGCTGATCCCGGGCTCCATGCGACGGCCCGACCACATGGACCCGCAGGGCCGGACCAAGCCGACCCGGATGATGGCCCGGCGGACCGACGGCAGCGAGTTCCCGGTCGAGGTCACGTCAGCGAATCTCGAGAACGGGCAACAGGCCTACGACGGATACGGCTACGGCGGTGACGAGCTGCTCATGCTCGTCGTACGCGATCTGACCGGCACCGTCGACACCGAGGCCGAGCTGGCGCGTTCGCAGCGGCAGACCGAGATGATCCTGCGGGCCGCCTCGGAAGGTGTCGTGGGCACCGACACCGACGGGCGGATCGTGCTCGTCAACCCGGCCGCCGCTCAGATACTGGGTTACCGGGCCAGCGACCTCGGTGGACGCGAGCTGCACACGCTCGTCCTGCACTCCCGTGCCGACGGGTCGCCCTTCCCGTACGAGGAGTCGGCGCTCGCCGACACCCTGCGCTCGGGGCGCAAGCACCGGGTGCGTGGGCAGGTGCTGTGGTCCAAGGGCGGGGACGAGGTGTCCGTCGACCTGACGACCGCCCCCGTGCGCGACGGCGACCAGCTCGTCGGCGCCGTGATGACCTTCGCCGACCGTCGGCCCTACGACGCCCTCGCCGAGGAGAAGACCACCGCCGACGAGCGGCACGCCGAGGAGCTGGAGCGGCTCGCCGAGGAGCACGCCTCCGAGCTGACCGCCCTGCGGCAGAAGCATGTGAGCGAGATCGAGGAGCTCCGGGAGCTGCACGCCGAGGAGCTCGCCGCGGGCGAGGAGCGGTATGCCGCGCTCGGGGAGCGGGAGAAGGACCGGTACGAAGCGCTGGCGGCTCGGCATGAGCAGTTGCTGACGCTGCTCGCGGGCTCGCTCCGGGGCCCGCTCGACGAACTCCGCCGGGAACTGGCCGCGCTCGCCGCCGACGACGCCGGGCAGCTGTGGCCCGAGGCCAACCAGGTGCTCCATCACCTGTCGGCCGGCTACTCCCGGATCACGACTCTCATCGACAACGTCCTCGGCTACCAGCAGCTCGACTCGGGGACCGACCAGGTCTCCCGTACGAAGGTGATGCTCGACGCCGTCGTCGCCGCGGGTGTCGACGGCGCCGTGGAGCTCATCGGGCCGGGGCGGGTGCAGTTCGCCGTGCACGCGCCGCCCATCGAGGCCGAGGTCGACCCGCAGCGCCTCGCCACCGCGCTCGCGCATCTCGTCGCCGATGTCGCGGGGGTCGACGCGACCGGCAACTCGCCCGTGTCGGCGGGCGGTTACATGGACAACACCGTCGTCGTCGCCGCGGCACAGCGCGGTGAGGTCGTACGGATCGAGGTGCGCGGGCCGTATGCCGGGGGAGACCCGGTGCACGAGCCGATCGTGCGCGGGATCGTGCGGGCCCATGGCGGTGTGCTCCAGACGCACGAGGTGCCGGGGATGAGCGGCAGTGCGTACGTCCTCGAAGTGCCCATCGGGGGTGGGGCGGGAGCCGTTCCGGCCGCCCCCCTGGACGACGTCGCGCCCGAGGCCGCCGACGGGACCGAGGGCGCCGCTGCGGCTGCCGGTGCCGAGCAGGGTTCCGGTGCCGGTGGGCGGCGGCGGGCCCGGCGGTCCTCCGTGGACGCCTTCCTGGAGAGCGACACGCCCGGCGCCGACGCCGATTCCGCCGACGCGGAAGGCTCGGCGCCCACCGGGCGGCGGCGCAGGCGGGCGGCAGCTGCCGCTCCGGAGCTGCCCCAGGGTGCGTCGGACGCCGGCGGCGAGGCCTCCGGCGGTACCGGCCGGCGGCGCGGACGGCCTGCCGAGGACGGCGGGGACGGCGTCTCCGAGGGGGCCGTCGTCACGGCCGCCGAGCATGCGGCGGGTGCCGCGGCCACCGGGAACGGCCTGGGCGGGACCGTGCCTCCGCAGGGGGTGCCCGCGCCCGGCGGACGACGCGCCCGGCGGGACGGCGGGGAGCAGCACGCTCTGCCGCCCGCCCTGCCCGCGGCCGGTGCCTCCGCTTCGGCTTCCGGGTCCGGTACGGCCGGCTCGGGCGATGCTCCTCAGCCGTCCGGACGACGTCGACGTGCCCTGGCCACGGCCGCCGAGCGGGGTGCCGCGCAGGCGCAGGAGGCTGGGCCCCGCCCGGTGTTCGCGCTGCCGCCCGCCGCGGCGGACCGGACTGCTGCCCCTGCCGGCAGGGGGGAGGGGCAGGGCGGCGGTGAGCCGGCTGTGGCTCCTCCTCCGGCCGCGGCTGTGACGCCGGGTGTGGCTGGGGCGCCGGGTGCGCCTGTGGCTCCGGGGCCGATCCCTGCTCCCGGGCAGACGCAGGCTCAGGTTCCCGGGCAGGTTCCGGCGCCCACGCAGGTGCCGGCTGCCGGGCAGGGCACTCCTGGGGACGTTCTCGTCGACGAGGGCCGGCACGATGCCGTGCCGCACGATCAGGCCGCCGACCACACCCCGCCGCAGCCGCATCCGACCAGCGCGCCGACCGGGCGTCGCCGACGGGCCGTGGGCCAGCCGGCTGCGGATCAGCCCGCCCAGGCCACCGCGCCGAACCCCGCTGGCCCGAGCCTGCCCCTCCCCGCCGAGGCGGCCCCCGGTCAGGCAGCCCCCGAGCAGGGCACCCCGGCGCAAGGCACCCCGGCCGCGCAACCGTGGCCCGCCGCCGATGACACCCCGGACGCCGGGACCGCCGTACCGGCGAACGTCGCTGCCGGCACGCCCGTACCCCCGCAGGCCGCGCCCGGTGCCCCCGTACCGCCGAAGCCGAACGGCCCCCGGGCCGCGCAGTCCCAGCCCGCGCCGGGCACTCCCGCTCCGGGCACCCCGCTGCCTCCGGAGGGGGCGACTGTGGCCGGTCAGGCGGAGCGGGCTGCCCAGCCGCTGCCCGCGGAAGCCGCCGCTCCGGGTGCCCCGGCCGCCCCCGTCGACCCGAACTCGACGCAGGGCCGGGCGATCAGTGTGCGGACGTTGGGGCAGGGGGTGCCGTTCACACGGCAGGCCGCGCAGGTGCAGCAGCCGGCGCCGCCCGCGGCGTCAACGGCCACGCCTCCCCCGCATCAGACCAACGGCGGCCGGCGTCGCAAGCTGGGTACGCCGCCCGACCCCGCCGCGCGGCCCGGCGCTTCGCCGGAGCTGGCGGCGCGGCCGCATCCGCCGACCGAGCAGCCGGTGCCCGCACAGCCGCAGCAGTCGCTCGGCGGGCAACCCCAGTCCCAGCCGTCGCCGGCCGGGCAGTCGCGGCCGGCGCCGACGGCCGAGGCGGCCGGACGGTCGTACGCCATAGGCGCGCCGGACGAGAACGCCGCCGAGGGGCCCGAGCCGCTGGACGGGCCGGGCGGGGCCATCGAGGTCGCCGACACTCCGCGGCCGCAGCCGATGGACGACGAACTTCCGCCGGAGCCGCTCGACAACCCGCGGCGGCTGCTGGTGTGGCCCGCGCCGGATGTGACGACCCAGCAGGCGCTGAGCGACCGTGGCTACCGGCCGGTCATCGTGCATTCGCGCGAGGAGGTCGACGCGCAGATCGCGGCGTTCCCCGCCGCGCTGTTCGTCGACCCGCTGACGGGGCCGATCACGCGGACCGCGCTGCAGTCGCTGCGGCAGGCCGCGGTCGCCGCGTCGGTGCCGGTGATGGTGACCGCGGGCCTCGGACAGGCCTCGCGGGAGGCGGCTTACGGCGCCGACCCCGCCGTGCTGCTCAAGGCGCTGGCGCCGCGGGACAGTGAGCAGCACCCGCCGCGGGTGCTGCTGATCGAGGAGCACGCGGAGATCGCGCTGGCGCTGACCGCGACGTTGGAGCGGCGCGGGATGCAGGTGGCGCGGGCCGCGAGTGATGCCGACGCGGTGGCGCTGGCGGGTGATTTCCGGCCGAACCTGGTCGTGATGGACCTGCTGCAGGTGCATCGGCGCCGGGCCGGGATCGTCGACTGGCTGCGCGCGAACGGGCAGCTCAACCGCACGCCGCTCGTCGTCTACACCGCCGCCGTCGACCAGGCCGACCTGCCTCGGCTGGCCTCGGGCGAGACGGTGCTGTTCCTGGCCGAACGGTCCACGAGTGGTGAGGTGCAGAGCCGAATCGTGGACCTGCTGGCACGGATCGGTACCAACTGAGGATGTTGCTGAAGCGCCCCGAGCGGGGCGCGGGACTGTGTCGATGTGCGGCTATCGCCGCGTGGGGCGGGCAACCACGGATTACCCGCAGCTGCCCGCCCCACGACAGTTCCCCGCAACGGCGCCCCGTCAGAGCTGGGTGACGTCCAGGCCGCCCTCGGCGTACTGCCTGCGCAGCACCTTCTTGTCGAACTTGCCGACGCTCGTCTTCGGCACCGCCGCGATGACCGTCCACCGCTCCGGCAGCTGCCACTTCGCGATCTTGCCCTCGGCGGCAAGGAATGCGCGCAGGGTCTCGAAGTCGGCGCTGGCGCCCTCCTTGAGGACCACCGTGGCCAGCGGACGCTCGCCCCACTTGTCGTCGGGGACGGCGACCACGGCCGCCTCGGCGACGTCCGGGTGGGACATCAGCGCGTTCTCCAGGTCGACCGAGGAGATCCACTCGCCGCCGGACTTGATGACGTCCTTGGCGCGGTCGGTGAGGGTGAGGAAGCCGTCGGCGGAGATGGTGCCGACGTCGCCGGTCTTCAGCCAGCCGTCCTCGCTGAACTTGTCGGCGGGGCGCAGCGGTTCGGCGTCAGGGCCGTTGTAGTAGGCGCCCGCGATCCAGGGGCCGCGCACCTCCAGCTCGCCCGCCGACTCGCCGTCCCACGGGATGCGCTCGCCGCCGGGGCCGGTGAGCCGGGCCTCGACGCTCGTCGGGAAACGGCCCTGGGTGAGCCGGTACGCGAACTCCTCCGCCGTCCCCACCGCGTGCGCCGGCGGCCGGGCGACCGTGCCGAGCGGGGAGGTCTCGGTCATGCCCCAGGCGTGGCAGACCCGCATGCCCAGGTTGTCGAACGCCTCCATCAGCGAGGGCGGACAGGCCGAGCCGCCGATGGTGACCTGGCCGAGGGTGGAGACGTCCCGGGGGTTCGCGGTGAGCTCGGCGAGCAGGCCCTGCCAGATGGTGGGCACGGCGGCCGCATGGGTCGGCCTCTCGCGCTCGATCATCTCGGCGAGGGGCGCGGGCTGGAGGAAGCGGTCCGGCATCAGCATGTTGACGCCGGTCATGAAGGTGGCGTGCGGCAGTCCCCAGGCGTTGACGTGGAACTGGGGCACCACCACGAGCGAGGTGTCCTGGTCCGTCAGGCCCATCGACTGGGTCATGTTGACCTGCATGGAGTGCAGGTAGATCGAACGGTGCGAGTAGACGACGCCCTTCGGGTCGCCCGTGGTGCCGGAGGTGTAGCACATGGCGGCGGCCTGCCGCTCGTCCAGCTCCGGCCAGTCGTACGTCGTCGGCTTGCCGGCGATCAGTTCCTCGTACTCGTGCACCTGCACGTCGGCGGCCGCGAGGCCCGAACGGTCACCCGGCCCCGACACCACCACGTGCTCCACCGTCTTGAGGTGCGGCAGCAGCGGCACCAGCAGGGGGAGGAGCGAACCATTGGCGATGACGACCCGGTCGGCCGCGTGGTTGACGATCCAGGCCAGCTGCTCGGCCGGGAGGCGCAGGTTGAGGGTGTGCAGGATCGCGCCCATGGAGGGGATCGCGAAGTAGGCCTCGACGTGCTCGGCGTTGTTCCACATCAGGGTCGCGACCCGTTCGTCGCCGACCACGCCCAGGTCCTCGCGCAGGGCGTGCGCAAGCTGGGCCGTACGGCCGCCGACCTCGGCGAAGGAACGGCGGTGTGGCTCGGCCTCACCGGTCCAGGTGGTGACCTGTGATGTTCCGTGGATCGTCGACCCGTGGGTCAGGATCCTCGAGATCAGCAGCGGTACGTCCTGCATGGTGCTCAGCACGGCGTCCTCCCGGGGCGACATTGCCTACGCGGTAGTAAGGGTTGCGGAGATTCTGCGCGCATACCGCGCGGTATGTCACTAGTACCGGCTGATCGATCACGTCACGTTGCGTTCACGGGGCTGTGACGGTAGGCGGGACGGGGCGGTCGCAGTGCGTCGGTGACGGCCTTGCTGCGGCTTCGGCTGCGGCTTTAGCTTCAGTTGCGGCTGCGGCTTCGGTCCTACCGGACCAGCATCAGCTCAGGGTCCTCGCGCAGCTTCCCGAGGGCTCTCGACACCGCCGACTTGACCGTGCCCACGGAGACACCGAGCACCTCGGCCGTCTGGACCTCGCTCAGGTCCTCGTAATACCGCAGGACGACCATCGCCCGCTGCCGCGCCGGGAGCCGCATGATCGCTCGCCACATGGCGTCGTGCAGCGCCTGCTGCTCCGCCGGGTCGTCGCCGCCGGGAGTGGGCTCCGGCTCGGGCAGCTCGTCGCAGGCGAACTCGTCGACCTTGCGCTTGCGCCACTGCGACGTCCGCGTGTTCAGCAGCGCCCTGCGCACATAGCCGTCGAGGGCGCGATGGTCCTCGATGCGCTCCCAGGCCACATACGTCTTGGTGAGCGCGGTCTGCAGCAGGTCCTCCGCGTCGCACGGGTTCGCGGTCAGCGACCGGGCGGTACGCAGCAGCACCGGCTGGCGGGCCCGCACGTACGACGTGAAGGAGGGATACGTCGCGTTCGGAAAGGACCGCGTCGCGGCGTCGGAAGCGCTGGTGCAGACGGGTGTGGTCATGGCTCCACGCTATGAGCGACCCCTACTTCAGCGGATCGGCCGCAGGTGCCGAAGCAACGTCCGCCTCAGGTTGTAGGGGTGGGGCTGACTCCACCTCCTGAAGGTGGACGAGCGACGGAGGCATACTGCGGGATTACCCCTGAGGGTCAAGCGTCGGCAGCAAGGCCGGGATCACCCGTCGGCGGCCAGGACCAGCCCCGATGTCGGCACCCCTGTCCCCGCCGTCACCAGCACCCGCTCCGCCCCGGGTATCTGATTCACCGATCTCCCCTGCACCTGCCTCACCCCCTCCGCGATTCCGTTCATCCCGTGCAGATACGCCTCCCCGAGCTGCCCCCCGTGTGTGTTGAGCGGCAGCCTCTCCTCGGCCACGAAGTCCGCGGCCTCCCCCTTTCCGCAGAACCCGAACTCCTCCAGCTGCATCAGGACGAAAGGAGTGAAGTGGTCGTACAGAATCCCCACGTCGATCTCCCCCGGCCCCAGCCCCGCGGTCCGCCACAGCTGCCGCGCCACCACTGCCATCTCCGGCAGGCCGGTGAGATCGTCCCGGTAGAAGCTCGTCATCTGCTCCTGCCCGCGGCCGGTGCCCTGGGCCGCGGCCGCTATGACGGCCGGCGGGTGGGGCAGGTCACGGGCACGGTCGACGGACGTGACGACGATCGCCTGACCGCCGTCCGTCTCCTGGCAGCAGTCCAGCAGCCGCAGCGGCTCGACGATCCAGCGCGAGGCCGCATGGTCGGCGAGGGTGATGGGTCTGCCGTGGAAGTACGCAGCCGGGTTGGTCGCGGCGTACTTGCGGTCCATGACCGCCACATGTCCGAACGCCTCCGGCGTCAGCCCGTAGGTATGCAGATACCGCTGCGCCGCCATCGCCACCCAGGAGGCGGGCGTGAGCAGCCCGAACGGTAGCGACCAGCCGACCGCCACGCCCTCCGCCGACGGCTCCCGGTGCTGCACTCCCGAGCCGAAGCGTCGCCCCGACCGCTCGTTGAAGGCCCGGTAGCAGACCACCACCTCCGCGATCCCCGTCGCCACGGCGAGCGCCGCCTGCTGGACGGTCGCACAGGCCGCGCCGCCGCCGTAGTGGACGCGCGAGAAGAAGGACAGCTCACCCATCCCGCACGCCTGGGCGACGGTGATCTCCGGGCTGGTGTCCATCGTGAACGTCACCATCCCGTCCACGTCCCCCGGCGTCAGCCCCGCGTCGTCCAGCGCGGCCCGCACCGCTTCCACCGCCAACCGCAGCTCGCTGCGCCCCGAGTCCTTGGAGAACTCGGTGGCTCCGACACCGACGATCGCCGCCCGCCCGGCGAGGGCGTCCCGTGCCCGCACGCTCATGCCGGGCCCTCCGACACGGTGACCGTCACCGTCCCGGTCACGTGCTTGCCGATGCCGTTCGCGCCGGTCACCCGAACCGTGGCCGTGCCGCCGTCGACTTCCTCGATCCTGCCCGTCAACACCATCGTGTCCCCCGGGTAGTTGGGTGCCCCGAGCCGTATGGCCACCTTGCGCAGGACGGCTCTCGGTCCGAAGTGGTCGGTGATGTAGCGGCCGACCAGGCCGTTCGTCGTCAGGATGTTCATGAAGATGTCGGGGGAGCCCTTCTGGCCGGCCAGCTCCGCGTCGTGGTGCACGTCCTGGTAGTCGCGTGAGGCGATGGCGCCGGCGACGATCAGTGTGCGGGTGATCGGGACCTCCAGCGGAGGCAGTTCGTCACCGGCCCTCATGTGCCTCCCCCTGACTCCCTCACCGCCCGTCATGTGTCCGCCCCCTGCATCTCCTCGGCCTCCCGACAGCACCAGACCGGCAGCACCAACTCCTCCTCGTACTCCTGGAATTCCAGCCGCACCGGCAGGCCGATCCGCACCTTGTCGTACGGCACCCCCAGCACGTTGCCGATCATCCGCACTCCCTCGGCCAGTTCGATCAGGCCGACCGCGTAGGGAGGGTCGAAGGCGGGGAACGGCGGGTGGTGCATCACGACGTACGAATAGACGGTCCCCTCGCCACTCGCCTCGACCGTGTCCCAGTCCAGCCCGCCGCAGGCGTTGCAGCCGGGCAGCCAGGGGTGGCGCAGGGTGCCGCAGCCGATGCAGCGCTGGATGAGCAGTCTGTGCTGCTCCACGCCCTCCCAGAAGCCGGCGTTGTCACGGCTGACGACAGGGCGCGGGCGTGCGGACTTCTGTCGCCGGTCCGGCTGTGAGGGCTGCTCCCGCCCTGCCCGACGTAAGGGCGCGTACTTGAGGATGCGGAAGCGGTGGGTGCCTGCGAGGTCGGGGCCGACGCGGATGTCCATGCGGGTGGTGACGAAGTACCCCGTGCCGAGCTTCGTCGTCTTCTTCTCAGAGATCGACTCGATCACCGAGTCGAAGGTGATCTCGTCCCCCGGCCGCAGGGGCCGTAGATACTCCTGCTCGCAGTCCGTGGCGACCACCGAGGTGAAGCCCGCCTCGTCGAGCAGGCCGAGCAGGTCGTCGTACGCGTGCGTGCGTCCCGTATGGCCGACGAGGCCGCTCATGGTCCATGCCTGGAGCATGGTGGGCGGTGCGATGGCGTCCGGTCCCGAGTACGCCGGGTTGGTGTCGCCCATCGCCTCGCACCAGTGCCGGATCATGGGCGCGTTGACGGGGTCCCTGCCCGCACGGGCCACGGCGGCGCGCCGCCCCTCGTAGGCCTTGAGCCGCGTCTCGAACTCGTCGCCCGCTTTCACCTCATGGCTCACCACCGGCTCGTAGCTCACCGTCGCCCCCTCGTCCTCATCGCCCCACGGCGCATCGCACTGACACTTCTGGTACACCGCGACCGCCGATCCGGTTCCCACCGCTTGTCGGGAACGTCCACGAGGCCCCACGAAGGTTTCTGACTGTCCGTCAGATACGACACACTGTCAAGGCCGTGGAAAAACGCCTGCGCGGCGGTACCGAAGTACCGCCGCGCAGACGCGTTGCACCCACAGAGCACACCCCACACAGTCCGAGGAGGCCGGTGCCTGAGCACGGGGCACCGGCCCCCTCAGCTCACCACCAGAGCGGCGTGAAGTTGACGGACGTGTTGTCGTTGCCCTGGTTGACGGAGGTGAACGCGGAGCCGTTGACCTGGGCCGTGTTGCTCTGGTTCGAGGCGCCGGAGCCGGTCGCCTGCTGCTGCGTGGTGGACGAGTTGCCGGAGTTGTCGTCGCCGACCCCGCTGCCGATGAGGCCCTGAGCGGCGTTCGTGACAGCCGCGCTGGATCCGTCGTCCGCGAAGGCGCCGTTGTCCGCCGTCGCGACGCCGGCGAAGAGGGCGGCGGCCAGCGGGAGTGCGGAGACGGCGGCGATGACGCGGGCGGTACGGATGCTTGCCATGTTTGTTCCTCCAGAACAGGTGCGTCCAGGCTCCCCGCCGGACGCATTGGTGGTGCATGAAGTACTGCTCGTTCCAAGGCAGTTGGCCGACCGCCCCGGAGTTCTGCACGACGTCGCGAGATCAGAGTTGCCCACCGAATCCCCGGCGAACCACCCCGGAAGCCCCTATTCGCCCTGAAGCGTGATGACAAGTCGATAAACCCCTTTCGCCACTTCCAACCCCCAAGACAGGGCAGTACGGTCACCTCCACCCCAAGCCGCACAAGGGAGGAAAGGTTCCGGCGCACTTCCGGCCAATCCCCGCCGTCCGGCGCGTCGCCCGGCGAGTCGCACCCTTCGCCTCTTTCTTTTTTCGAACATGCGTACGAACATAGAGGCATGGCCACCACCGACCGGCAGGCCACGACGCTGGCCCTCGCACACGCCCTGTCAGCCGCCGAGCGCGGACTGGCCGTCATCCCCCTGTCCCGGACGAAGCTCCCGGCCCTGCGCTCCCCGCACCGCGACGACCCCGACCCCGCGCCCTGCCACGGCGAGTGCGGCCGTTTCGGGCACGGGGTCTATGACGCCTCCACCGACCCCGCCCGCATCCGCGAACTCTTCGCCGCCGCCCCCTGGGCCACGGGCTACGGCATCGCCTGCGGCCTGCCCCCGCACCATCTGATCGGCATCGACCTCGACACCAAATCCGGTACGGACTCCTCCGCCGCCCTGCGCGAACTGGCACTGCGCCACCTGTTCACCATTCCGCCCACGGTGGTCGTCCTGACCCCCAGTGGCGGCCGCCACCTCTGGCTGACCGGCCCGGCCGACGTCGTAGTCCCCAACTCGGCGGGCCGCCTCGCACCCGGCATCGACATCCGGGGCGCCGGCGGCTACCTCGTCGGCCCCGGCTCCCGCACCGACCACGGCACCTACAGCACCGCTCCCGGCACCTCCCACATAACCCCCGCGCACTGCCCGCGCGCCCTCCTGCGGCTTCTGCTCCCCCCGCCCCGTACGCACCACCTCACGCCCCCATCGGCCGGCGGCCACGGCCAGGGGCTCGTCCAGTTCGTGCTCGCCGCCCACGAGGGCCAGCGCAACACCCGCCTGTTCTGGGCGGCCTGCCGGGCCTACGAGGACGGCATCGGCGCCGCCCTCGTCGACCCCCTGGTCGAGGCGGCGCTCAACACCGGCCTGACCGAACGCGAGGCCCGCGCGACGATCGCGTCGGCGGCACGGATGACGGGGCACCGGCCCTGACGGGCGCCGCCGCGCGAACCGAGGCCTTGAAAAATGCACGGGAGCTCGATGCACCACCGCCCTAGAGTGCCGACCATGTCGCTGACCCGCCTCGTCCTCACGTCCGGCCGCTCGCTCGACCTCTCCGAGCTGCGGCTCTCCTCGACGTACGGCGGAATGCTGGAGGGGTACCCCTGCAAGCTCGTCAACGACATGAAGATCAAGGGCCTCGTCCACGCCGCGGAACGCGCCCGTCCTTCCGTGCCGGTGCACCTCGTGCCGCCGCCGCGCGAGTATCCCGACCAGTACGCGGGCGCGTTCGGCCCCGTCGAGGTGCTGCCCTCCGTGGCCTGCGTCGGCGACTTCCACTCCACGGCCCTCGACCGCGACCACGACCCGGTCCTTTACCGCTCCGCCCTCACGATCATCTGGTTCCAGCCCACTACGCACGTGCCGTACGGCTGCGATGCGGAGGATGCGCTGCGGGACGTGGATTGGGAGGAGCTGGCGCGGGACTACGAGCTCTAGCGCTCTGCGATCTTCAGCGTGCTCCGAGTTCTCACGCCCTACGGCCTCTCGCGGGGCACGGCCTCTCGCGCGCTGAGGCCCCTGAAGGCAGCGCTCCCCGGGCGGACGTGGGGTGGGGAAATCGGCTTGCCCCGCGGGGGAGCTCCTGTGCCAAGGTCGGCCGATGAGCGTTTCCCGACGTGAGCTGTTGCGCTGGCAGTTCGATCTGACCTGGGCGCTGTTCGAGTACCACCTCGACCGGCTCCGGCCCGAGGACTTCCTGTGGGAACCCGGGCCGTACTGCTGGACGGTACGCCGGGCCGCTGACGGCACCTGGGTGCCGGACTGGGCGGAAACCGAGCCCGACCCCGTCCCGGTGCCGACGATCGCCTGGGTCAGCTGGCACATCGGCTGGTGGTGGAGCGTGGCCACGGACCATCTGCGGGGACGCGCACCCCGGGAGCGGACCGACGTCACGTGGCCCGGCGACGGCCCGGCAACCGTCGCCTGGCTGCGTGACCTGCGCACGGACTGGCTGGCGGCCCTGGAGGGGCTGGACGACACTGGCCTGGACGACACGGCGCTGTTCCCGTGGCCGGACGACCCGCAGTACACCGTCGCCCACATGATCGGCTGGGTGAACGCCGAGCTGATGAAGAACGTCGCGGAGATCGGGCAGTTGAGGCTGTTGCGGGCGAGTCAGAGCTGACGTCTGACCTGGACTTTCCCTGCGTGCCGCCACGAGATGTCCAACTCGGCTCGCACCCCCAGAATGGTCATTACCGGGTGTTTCGTGCGCCGGATCGGATCGGAGACGCCATGACAGACCTCAAGTTTGAGCAGAAGCGCTCCCTGTCCCGCCTGGAGGCGGCTGATCAGCTCGCGGCGCTCGCGGCCGCCTTGCGGCAGGGCGGGGAAGCCGAACTGGAAATCGACCCCTGGAAGTTGAGCCTGCGGATCCCCTCCGACCTTCACAGCGAGATCGAGTTCGAGGTCGAGGATGGGGAGATCGAACTCGAGATTGAGCTCAAGTGGCCGATCACATCGGCCGGCCGGACCAAGTCGTCATCGGCGACGGAAGGCACGGAGAAGGCCGAGGGCGGGCGAAAGAGCGAGCCTGCCAGTCCCGGCCGGACCGGCGCAGCCGGCGGCAGAGCTACTAAGCGGACCGCAGCAAAAGGGACCGCTGCGAAGCGAACCACCGCGAAACGAACCACCGCTGCCGCGAAGCGGACTGCGGCGAAGAAGTCCTGAACCCGCCGGCGCCGCAATTCGCAGCGCAGCACGCCAGACGCCAATGCTCACAAGGGCGCCTCCGGCGGGGGCACTCGGACCGTCAACGCCCCCGCCGATAGGCCAGGACGATCCCGAGCGCAGCCAGCACCGCGACCACGACGACAAACCAAGTGGGCATGGAGTCGAGCCCCTTGTAGGCGATCGAGACGGTCGTGGGCATCGGGCCTCCTTGGGCGGCGGCAATGTCCGAGTGCCCGTTGTGGAGATCGAGATGCGCTGCCCCGGAGGCCTGATCGTTTCACCTGGTCAGAGGCCGTCTTGTGCACGGCGGGTGTGGGCGGCGCAGCCACGCTTGTCGCGCCCGCTACGTGCCCCGGGCGCGCGATCGCGCCCGCTCAACCACCGGTCACAGCGGGAACGATCACTGCGGCGACAGCAGACAGCAGACCCCCTACAGCGAGAGCGCCATTGAACTTCTCTTTCGCCGTTGGGAACACGGAGCGGCTGACGTTCCCGACCTTGCTGCGCAGGACGATCATCTTGATCTTCTGCCACCTGTGCTGACGCTTCGAGCACCCCATCAGCACGCCGTAGGCGTTGTTGCGGCAGTAGGTCTGCCCGTCTCGGTTGACCGCCCCGCACCAGACCGGCACCTGGAAGGCGGCGTAGGCCGAGACGCCGACTGACAGAGCCACGATCACCGACAACGCCCATTGCTGGCTCCAAGCAACGACCAAGGCAGCGGCCACCATGTATCCCCAGTACAGACGCACTACTTTCCCCATGGGCACGCAGAGTATCGGTGCATATGCACAGCGCATAGACGCGAAATGGACACGCGCCACCTATCCACGCGTGCTGAGTGTCGTGCGCGATCACGGAGCAGCGAGCATGCGTGCGACGACTCGCCCAGGAACTGCCCCCGGCGGGGGCGGCCGTTGACCTCGTCATTGGCGAAGTGCGTACCTGGCACTTCAAGCCCTGGATATGGGTGGATCTCACGGCCCCGGGCCTTGGCGAAGGGTGAACGCGCCCCCTGGTGTCCGAACGTGCGGAAACCCGCGGGGACCCACGGTGGCGAACGGGCAGCGCTCAACGGAGCGGCCCCCGACCATTTTGCCTGGTCAGGGGCCGTTCACTTGCGCGGTGGGTGTGGGATTTGAACCCACGGTGACTCGCGCCACGACGGTTTTCAAGACCGTTCCCTTAGGCCGCTCGGGCAACCCACCTCGGCCCCGGCCCACCTGGGGCGGAGCGGCTACAGCCTACCGGCCGCGCGGGATGCGCGGGGTGCGTGGTCCGCACGGGGCCCAATGGCTCCGCCGTCAGGAGTGGTTGGTCGGGCGGAGCCGGTCGTACGCGTGCGTTGCCGTCGGGGTCAGCTGTCGCCCGTGCGGGAGCCCAGGGTCAGGTCGACCGTGCGGGACTGGCTGCCCCGTTCGTAGGTGATCGTGACCTTGTCGCCGGGCTTGTGGGTCCAGATCTCGCCGATCAGGGTCGGGCCGGAGTCGATCACCCGGTCGTCGAGCTTGATGATGACGTCGCCGGGCTTGAGGCCGGCCTCGGCGGCGGGACCGCCCGCCTCGACCGCGTCCGAGCCACTGGCGCCCTGCTCGGTGATCTTGGCGCCGTCGGTGGTGTCCTCCAGGGAGACGGAGGCGCCGATCTTGGCGTACACCGGCTTACCGGTCTTGATCAGCTGCTGGGCGACGTACTTGGCCTGGTTGATCGGGATGGCGAACCCGAGGCCGATCGAGCCGGACTGGCTGGTGCCGCCCAGTCCGTTGGCGGCGGACTGGATCGCGGAGTTGATGCCGATGACGTTGCCCTGCGCGTCCAGCAGCGGGCCGCCGGAGTTGCCGGGGTTGATCGAGGCGTCCGTCTGCAGGGCGCTCATGTACGAGGCGTTGCTGCCGGTGCCGTCGCTGGAGGCCACCGGGCGGTTCTTGGCGCTGATGATGCCGGTGGTGACCGTGTTGGAGAGGCCGAAGGGGGCGCCGATCGCGATCGTCGAGTCGCCGACGGCCACCTTGTCCGAGTCGCCCAGCGTGAGCGGCTTGAGGTCCGACGGGGCGCTCTTGAGCTTGATGACCGCGACGTCGTAGCCCTGCGCGTTGCCCACGACCTCCGCGTCGTACTTCTTGCCGTTCGCGAAGGTCGCCGTGAGCTTGCCGCCGTCGACCGCGTCGGCCACCACGTGGTTGTTGGTGACGATGTGGCCCTCGGTGTCGAAGACGAAGCCGGTGCCCGTGCCGCCCTCGCCGCCGCTGCTCTCCGCCTGGATGGTCACGGTGCTCGGCAGCGCCCTGGCGGTCACGCCCGCGACGGTGCCCGGGTCGCGCTTGACGGAGCCGCCGCTGTCGGGGGCCGAGACGGTCGTCGAGGAGGTGTTCTCGTTGTTCTTGGCCAGGGTGTAGCCGAGACCGCCGCCCAGGCCGCCCGCGACCAGCGCAGCGATGAGGACCCCGGCGAGCAGTCCGCCCCGCCCGCGGCCGGACTTCGGCGCCGGCTCCTGGTAGGTCGCACCCCAGCCCGAGCCCGCACCGAAACCACCGGCACCGAAGCCACCTGCACCGGCACCGGCACCCGCACCACCCGCGGTGGCGCCGCCATCGGCGTACGGCGGTGTACCGGGCGGCGGCGGGGGCGGCCACGACGCATCGGGGGCCGAGCTCTGCGGAGCCGGAGCCGGAGCAGGAGCGGGAGCAGAGGCAGGGGTCGGGCCCGGGTCGGGCTGCTGGGCTCCGTTCGAGGCGCCCTCGGCGGCAGGCTGCTCAGAGCCGTCGGAGGCCGCGTGGGCGTAAGGCTCGGTACCGGTCGACGCCGCCGGGGCATCACTCGGCACCGGCGGGATCGGAGCGGTCGGAGCGTCACCGCCCTCGGGAGCCGGGCGCTCCTGGGACGCCGGAGCAGCAGGAGCATCCACCGGCACGGGGGGTGCGGACGGGGCCGGGGGTACCGCGGCGCCCTCGTTCTCGGTGCTCACAGCTTCTCTCCTCGATCCACGGCTGTTGATATCGGTCGCACTCGGTCACGCCCGTTCACGCTGGCCAGTAATTGTCGGCAGTCGGTGCGCTTCAGCTCTGCATGTCAGCTCTGCATGGCTTTTTGTATGCCGTCAGCTTTTCCCACGGGCCGTCAGAGCACCATAAGCGGTCGCTGTGGGTCCACGGCCATTCTTTATATAGGTCATGTGAGACTAAACATGCACAATTCGAGCGTCTTCACGACTCCTCCGGTCCCACGCCTACCCCCGCTCGGTGGCACCATGACGCGGTGACCCACGCACGGCAGCAGCAGATCCGAGTCGTCGCCCATCGCGGAGCCTCCGAGGACGCCCCCGAGCACACCCTGGCCGCGTACAAGAAGGCCATCGAGGACGGTGCGGACGCCCTTGAGTGCGACGTACGCCTCACCGCCGACGGTCACCTCGTATGCGTCCACGACCGTCGCGTCAACCGTACGTCCAACGGCCGCGGCGCGGTCTCGGCGCTGGAACTCGCCGAACTCGCCGCCCTGGACTTCGGCTCCCGCAAGAACCGCGACCCATGGAAGAACCGCGCCGAGGAGCCGGACTGGGAGTTCCGGCCGGAGGACCCCGAGGACACCTCCGTACTCACTCTGGAACGACTGCTGGAGCTCGTCGCCGACGCGGGGCGGCGCGTGGAACTGGCGATCGAGACCAAGCATCCGACCAGGTGGGCGGGGCAGGTCGAGGAACGGCTGCTGCTTCTGCTGAAGCGGTTCGGACTCGACGTGCCCCCTTCGGCCGCCGAGTCCCCGGTGCGTGTCATGAGCTTCTCCGCGCGCTCGCTGCATCGCGTGCGTGCCGCCTCGCCCACGCTGCCCACGGTCTATCTGATGCAGTTCGTCTCACCGAGGCTGCGGGACGGACGCCTGCCCGCCGGCGTCCACATCGCGGGCCCCTCGATCCGGATCGTGCGCAGTCACCCTGCCTACGTGGAGCGCCTGAAGCGGGCCGGTCACCAGGTGCACGTCTGGACCGTGAACGAGCCGCAGGATATCGATCTCTGTGTCGAGCTGGGCGTCGACGCCATCATCACCAACCGCCCGCGCGCGGTGCTGCACCAGCTCGGCCGCTGACACACGGGGATACCCGGGGATACATGGGGAAACCCCTAAAACCCCTTCAACCCCTGCGCAAACCCTTGACCCCTGAGCCCCTTCAGCGCCATCCTCCACTCTCGGCCACACCTACGAATTCCAGCCATCCCGATTACAGGGAGTGCTCCGGCGCGTTCGGTCCGTATTCGATCGTTCTGAATGCGTCCCCGGACCTTGGTTGGCCGGTTTCCGGTACAGGCCAATGGGGCATCCACACCGTGGCGTGGGGCAAAGGAGGTCTCGGGGGTGGCGTTGGTGGTGGCACAGGAGGTGCCCACGTCGTCGAGCATGGCCGTTCCCCATGGTCCTGCGGGCGTGGGGAAAGCGCGGCATCGTATGCGCTCTCAGTTGCGCATACGTGGCGTGGCGGAATCGGTCATCGACGATGCCGTACTGATTCTTTCCGAACTCTTGAGCAACGCGTGCAAACACGGCCGACCGCTGGGTGACGCGCTGTCCGGGGACGGCGACGTGCGTGCCGCATGGCGCATGGAGGCGGGCGGCAGGCTCACGCTGGAGGTGACGGACGGCGGCGGACCCACTCGCCCTGCTCCGGCCACGCCCTCGGTCACCGCGCACGGCGGCCGCGGGCTCAACATCATCACCGCCCTGGCCGACGACTGGGGCGTACGGGACGACGCCCGCGGCGAGGTCACGGTCTGGGTCGTGGTCCACGACCACGTTCATGATCCGGATGCCGGGCACCGCCGCGACGATTTCGCTACGCGCGTCGCAGCGCCGACCGTGGGCGCGATATCCGGCCTCGACTTCGCGGACGCCTTCGACGACCTGGACTGAAGGCACGGGGCTGAAGCAACTGCAGGGGGCTGAAGTAACCGCATGGGACCGACGGGACGGCACAGCACTGAAGCAACTGCCCAGGGCTGAGGGAACCGAGGGAAACAGAACCGGACAGATCGGTTTCGACCGGCGCTCCGCCTCCGCCGCGAAGGGCCCGCACTCCCGGCGCGACCCGTGGGTTGTCCACAGCCTCCCGTCGACCATGGCGTGAACGGCTAGGCTCGCGCCCGTACGAGACGAGCCGTAACCGGGAGACACCCACGATGGCCAAGAAGCGACCCCAGACCAAGGCAAAGCGCCCGCAGATCATCGACGGCGAGGTCCCGGTCGTCGGCGCACGCGAGCCCTGCCCCTGCGGCAGCGGCCGCCGCTACAAGGCCTGTCATGGCCGGTCGGCCGCGCATGCGGTGACCGAGCTGGTGCAGCGCCCGTTCGACGGGCTGCCGGGCGAGTGCGACTGGGTGGCCCTGCGCGAGCTGGTGCCCGCCGCCACCGTCGAACTGCCCCTGAAGGGCGGCCTCCCCGAGGGCGTCCCGTCCGTCACGCTGGCCACGGTGCTGCCGATGGCCTGGCCGGCCCTGCGCCGCGACGACGGTTCGGTCCTGCTCGGTCTGCAGAACGACACGGCGTCGGGCGACATCAGCCGCGACCTCGCCGACACCCTCCAGCAGGCGCTCAGCGCGCAGCCCGGCACCCCGGTCCAGGGCCGCCGCGCCCCGGCCGACGGTCCGCGGCTGCAGGATCTGCTCGACCCCGAGGGCGCCTTCGAGCCAGTTGTCCACTCCGGCTTCGAGTTCTGGGTCCCGGACGCGGAGAACGCCACTCCGGACGTGGCCGCCTCCCTGGAGCGGGCCAACGCCGCGGCCATCCCCACCGTCAAGCTCACCGGCGTGGACGCCGCCTACTGGTGCGAGACGCCGGACAAGAACCACCTGCGCTGGGTCATGCCGCACCCCGAGGAGCAGCTTCTGGACGCTCTCGCGCGGCTGCACGCGGCAGGGAAGTCGAACCTCGGCGAAGGCACCCGTCTCGTGGGCTCCTTCCGCGCTCACGGCCTCACCGTGCCGGTCTGGGACCTGCCGAGCGGTGTCGGAGCGGAGGACGTGGAGAAGCCGGCCGCGGAGTTCGCGGAGCGCCTCGCCGCGGCTCTGGCCACGGACGCCCCGCTCACCGCGGACGAGCGTCGCGCGCGTGGCGGCCTGACCAACCGGCAGGTCACGCTCAGCTGACGGGCGACTCGCGGATCGGATGCGGCTGAACGACCGTTCAGCCGCACGGCCCCCCTCGGGAGGGGTGAATCCGATCACAACTCCCATGTGGAGCAAGGGAATCCGTGACTGGAAAGCCCGGATCGAATTTGCGAACCGCCGATCTCTTGTTACCGTTCCATTAGCCCGGTTGCTGGTGCATCCCCCGTCGCCAGCAACCGGGTCTTTCCATGTGCGCAGACCTTTACGGAATGACGTCACATGTCAACGGCCCGTGCTCGCGCCGGAATTGCCCGGTGCGGAGTTGCTCGCGGAACGCAGCAACAGCGCCCCGCCCCCGGCCCGCTCGGCGAACTCCGTGACGGCCGTGTAGGCGCCCGCATCTCCCCGCGTGCGCTCCCGGGGTGTCTCGCAGGTCCCCGGCTCGTCCTCGGCGCCCACGGCGCAGCGCATCTGCAACGTGCGTCCCCCGGGCCCCATGAGGCTCAGCACGGAGTCCAGCGCGCCACCGGTCGCATTGCGGAAGTAGGTGCGCGCCCAGGTGTCCTCGCCCTGTGTGAGGACACAGGTCTGCGCCTCGATGCCCTCGGGCGAGGTGAGTTCGGGACCGCAGCGGACGGCGGTGGCAAGGCCGAGGTCCAGCAGCGGGGTGCCGGTGTCAGCGGCCGACGGCGCCTTGGCGTCGCCGCGAGGGGACGGACGTACGGTGCCGTCCTTCGGGGCGGGCGGGGAGGACCGGACGGCATCACGCGCGGGCGCCCCCACGGCGGCGCGGCCCGCTTCGACGACCTGGCCGGCGGCCGCCCAGGCCAGCGGCAGGGCGACCGCGGCCGCCGCGACGGACGCGAGGGCGATCAGACGGATTCTTCTGTGCTTCGGCCCGCGGCGATGCGATGACGGTGCCCGGTTTCCCCTGGAATGACGCGACATATAGCGGAACATAACGACCGCGCACGTGTGCACCGTTCCGCGCGCGCCGGAGAGCCCTACAACTCGGGCGCGCTCACACCCGTACGAGTGAGGGCCTCGACCACGGCGTCCACCACTGCCTCCACATCCGGCACCCACGGCGAGGCCGAGCCGGGCAGCGGGGCGCGCTGCCAGCTGATGGGGCCCTGGCCCGTCTCGGACGGGGGCAGGGCGATGTAGCCGCCTTCGCCGTGGAAGCGCAGGGAGCCGGGGACGAAGTCCTTGGCGTACAGCAGTTCGCCCAGCTGTTCCATGGAGTACGGCTTCACCAGGATCGCCCAGCGGGCCGGTGAGGCGACGACCGGGCCGAGGCGCATGCCCATGCGGTCGAGTGCGGTGAGTGCGTGAGCGGCCGGCAGGGCGGGCAGGCTGACCGCGCAGGGAGCCTGGCCGCCGGTGGCGAGGATGATCGGCGCCGTCGGCCGGTTGGTCCACCACCAGCGCAGCATGCGCTCGTCGGTGGTGGCCGCGAGGAGGCCGGGGTCGAAGGGGTGCGCGCCGGGCACCGTGCAGTCCGGGTCGGGGCAGCCGCAGCGGGAGTGTCCCTGCGGGTGCGTCGTCACGCCCGGGAGTACGGGCCAGCGCCATTGCGTCGCGAAGGTCAGGGCCGCGCTGATCTGCTCAGACTTCCCGTCACCGCGCAGGAGCCTGCGTCGCTTTCCGAGGATCTCGCGCATGAGCGCTCGTTCCTTTCCGTTGCACCGCTGGCAACACCGTGGTCCACATCACACCATGTGTCGATCACTTCACTGTGCGTACCTGTTGGCGCATCACACCCCTGCAATGAGCAAGGGGAACCCCTATGGGTCGAGCGTTGGCTGCGTCCGCGGCAGCCTCGTCCATACTGCGTCTACCAAAAGCATGGGCGTGGCGTGGGGTGGCGAAGTCTGGCGTTTTGCCGTCGCGCGTATTTCTCTTCGCCTCCGCCACGGGAGGATGGGGCACGATCGTCAGTGGCTAAGACGCCCGGGTCCGTCACCAGGTTCCGGGTGGTTGTCCACCACCCCTGGCCTTCACCGAGTACGTACCCATCACGACCGCTGTGACGCTCCGTCGAGCGAAACCAGTCGACCGCAATACCCCGTTCCCTGAGGCAGTTTTAAGCCAACTTTGCCTTTACGCAAGAGGTCTACCAGGAGTGTTCGGGTGACCCACGGACACCAGGAATCCCGGCAGGACAATGCTGGACATCCCCTTACGAGTGCGTGTACATGTGGAGACACTGCTAGCGGCGCAGAATGACATGGGGGTTTGCGATGCTTTTGAGCAATACGCACCGGTCGGAAAGCCGGACGCCATGAACGCCCCTCACCCTTCGAAAGTGGCCGGAATCGATTCCACGGTTCCCTCGCCCGCACACACTGTCGCGCCCGCGCCCGGGGCCTCGGGAACCCCAGCGGTTCCCCCACCGAACCCGCCGGGCGCAGTGCTTCAGGACCGTCTCGCCGGTTGGGTCTCGGACCTCACGACGCTCCATGAACTCACCGAACGCCTGGCGCGCACGAACGCACTCGACGACGCCCTCCAGGAACTGCTGCGCGCCGGATCCGCCCTCGTGGGCGCCCGGCGCGGTCTTGTCGTCCTGGAACCCGCCGACGGCCTCGGCCCGGACACGACCATCGGGCTGGGCCTCGCGCGCGCCGACCTCGGGCACATCGAGACCGTGCCGCGCAGCTCCCTCTCGTACGGCAGGATCCTCGACGGGCTGCCCGGTGGCGACGGCGAGATCGCCGAGCCCGACCTGTTCGCCGGGGACAAGCTCGACCCCCGCCACCGCGAGGTGGCCGCCCGCCTCGGCTACGCCGCGAGCTATGCCCTCCCTCTGTCCACCGATGCCGCCGGCCGCCTCGGTGCCGCCGTTTGGCTGTACGACGAGCCCGCCGAACCGGTCGAGCGCCAGCGCCACCTCGTCGGCCTGTACGTCCGCTACGCCACCGAGCACCTGGCCCGGCTCCTCGAGGTCGAGCGCACGCGCACGGCCATGAGGACGATGGCCGAGGAGCTGCTCCCCTCCCGTCTGCCCCGCATGGCCGGCGTCCAGCTCGCCGCGCGGCACCGCACGGGCCCTCGCGGGGGCGGTGACTGGTACGACGCGCTGCCGCTGCCGGACGCCGCGCTCGGCCTCGCGGTCGGCTCGGTGACCGGGTCCGGGCCCAGCGCGGTCGCCGCGATGGGCCGGCTGAGGGCCAGCCTGCGGGCGTACGCCGTGATGGAGGGCGAGGACCCGGTCGCGGTCCTGTCCGACCTGGAGCTGCTGCTCAGACTCACCGAGCCCGCCCGCTCCGCCACCGCCCTGTTCGCCTACTGCGAGCCCTCCCTGCGCAAGATCACGCTCGCCGGTGCCGGGCACACCCCGCCGCTGCTGATCGGCGATCGGCGCACGGAGTTCGTGGAGACCTCCGTGTCCGCCCCGCTGGGCATGCTGGCGTGCTGGGAGGCGCCGAGCGTGGAGCTGCTGGCGGAAGCCGGAGAGACGGTTCTGCTGTACACCGACGGGCTGCTGCACCGCACCGGCGACCCCACCGACCGCGCTTTCGCACGGCTGCACTCGGCGGCGGCCGGGGTGCCGCGGGCGATCCGGCACGACCCGGACGCCGTCGTCGACCACGTCCTGCGGACCGTGCTGCCGGACGGGGTGGACCGGGCGGACAGCGAGGAGGACGTCGTCCTGCTGGCTGCGCGCTTCGAATAGCGGCCCGTGGCCCGTCGGTCACTCACCCATAACAGGCACGTGGCCTGCGCCATAGCAGTGCCCGGCACCAGGTCCTGCGCTCCTGGGCCTTGCTCGGTACGACCGTATGATGGACGGGGTCCAGTGCCGTATCGAGGAGGATGACCGCCGTGGCAGAAGAGTTCTCGGAGACCCCGGAGACTGCCGAAGAAGAGCCCATCAAGCAGCGCAAGAACGGCCTCTACCCGGGCGTGTCCGACGAGCTTGCCGAGAACATGAAGTCCGGCTGGGCCGACACGGAGCTGCGCGGCCTGGAGCCGATCCCGCAGGCCGCCGAGACCGCCGTGCGACGCGCCGCGCTGTCGGCGCGGTTCCCGGGCGAGCGGCTGGTGATCCCCGCGGGCAACCTGAAGACGCGCTCGAACGACACCGAGTACGCCTTCCGGGCGTCGGTCGAATACGCGTACCTCACCGGCAACCAGACCGAGGACGGTGTGCTCGTCCTCGAGCCCGCCGCCGACGGTCACAAGGCGACGATCTATCTGCTGCCGCGCTCCGACCGCGAGAACGGTGAGTTCTGGCTGTCCGGCCAGGGCGAGCTGTGGGTCGGCCGCCGGCACTCGCTCACCGAGGCGGAGACGCTGTACGGCATCCCCGCTTCCGACGTGCGCGAGCTGGCGGACGCGCTGCGTGAGGCCACCGGCCCGGTGCGGGTCGTCCGTGGCTTCGACGCCGGCATCGAGACGGCGCTCACCGACAAGGTCACCGCCGAGCGCGACGAGGAGCTGCGCGTCTTCCTGTCCGAGGCCCGGCTCGTCAAGGACGGGTTCGAGGTCGGCGAGCTGCAGAAGGCCGTCGACTCGACCGTGCGCGGCTTCGAGGACGTGGTGAAGGTCCTCGACAAGGCCGAGGCGACTTCCGAGCGCTACATCGAGGGCACGTTCTTCCTCCGCGCGCGCGTGGAGGGCAACGACGTCGGCTACGGCTCCATCTGCGCGGCCGGTCCGCACGCCTGCACCCTGCACTGGGTGCGCAACGACGGGCCCGTGCGCTCCGGTGACCTGCTGCTGCTCGACGCGGGCGTCGAGACGCACACGTACTACACCGCCGACGTCACGCGCACGCTGCCGATCAACGGGCGGTACAGCGAGATCCAGAAGAAGATCTACGACGCCGTGTACGACGCCCAGGAGGCCGGAATCGCGGCCGTGAAGCCGGGCGCGAAGTACCGGGACTTCCATGACGCGTCGCAGCGGGTGCTCGCCGAGAGGCTCGTCGAGTGGGGGCTTGTCGAGGGGCCCGTCGAGCGGGTGCTGGAGCTCGGGCTCCAGCGGCGTTGGACGCTGCACGGGACCGGGCACATGCTCGGCATGGACGTGCACGACTGCGCTGCCGCGCGCGTGGACTCGTATGTCGACGGCACGCTGGCCGCGGGCATGGTGCTGACCGTCGAGCCGGGGCTGTACTTCCAGGCCGATGACCTGACGGTGCCGGAGGAGTACCGGGGAATCGGTGTGCGGATCGAGGACGACATCCTGGTGACCGAGGACGGGAACCGGAATCTGTCGGCCGCGCTGCCTCGCCGGTCGGACGAGGTCGAGAGCTGGATGTCCTCTCTGAAGGGCTGATGTTTGGTCGATGGCCGGACACCGAGGGGGTGTCCGGCCATCAGTGGCCGGTCGCGCAGTTCCCCGCGCCCCTTCAGGGAGTTGGTGTGGACCTGCATGTAGAACTCGTCGCCGTGGAAGGGCGCCGCGCGGGACTGGAGCGTGCCCTGCGCGACGCTGTACGGGACGGGCGGCTCAGCCCTGGCGCGCGGTTGCCCGCGACTCGGCGCCTCGCGGACGAACTCGGCATCTCGCGGAACACCGTCAAGGCGGCGTACGACCAGCTTGTCGCCGAGGGGTATCTCACCGCTCGGCAGGGGGCCGGTACGCAGGTCGCCGCTTTGCCGCCCATCGACACCGAACCGCCGGAGCCCGCCGCACGCGCGCGTGTGCCGCGTTTTGATCTGCGGCCCGGGAGTCCGGACGTGGGGACGTTTCCGGCGGCTGCCTGGCTGCGGGCGTTGCGCAGGGCCATCGCCGCGGCGCCCTCACCGGCGTACGACTACGGCGATCCGCGCGGGCGCATCGAGCTGCGGAGCGCGCTGTCGGGGTATCTGGGGCGGGCGCGCGGGGTGATCGCTCCGGCGGAGCGGATCGTGATCACCTCCGGGTATGTGCAGGGGCTGGCGCTGCTCACGCGTGTGCTGGAGGGCGGCACGTTCGCGATGGAGGACCCCGGGCTGCCGTTCCATCGGGAGGTGGTACGGCGAGGCGGTGGCGACGTGGTGCCCGTTCGGGTGGATGAACGAGGCGCTTGTGCCGAGGGGTTGGGGGGCTGTGACGCCGTTGTCGTCACGCCCGCGCATCAGTATCCGACCGGCGTGACGCTGCACCCGGAGCGGCGGCGGGCGCTCACCGACTGGGCACGCGCGCGTGGGGGCTTGATCGTCGAGGACGACTACGACGGGGAGTTCCGCTACGACGGCCGGCCCGTGGGCGCATTGCAAGGGATGGCGCCGGGCCAGGTGGTGTATCTGGGCACGGCCTCAAAGACGCTCGGGCCCGCGCTGCGGCTCGGCTGGATGGTGCTGCCGCCGCACCTCGTCGACGCCGTGGCCGACGCCAAGCTGCACAGTGACCATCACACCGAGTCCATCGGCCAGTTGGCGCTCGCCGAGCTGATCGACAGCCATGCGTACGACCGTCATGTGCGCGCCTGCCGGCTGCGGTACCGGCGGCGCAGGGACCAGCTCGTGGAGCGGCTGGGGGCGCGTCGGCGGGTGCGCGGGATCGCGGCCGGGCTGCATGCGCTGGTGGAGGTCGCCGACGAGGCGCGGGTGCTGGCGCGGGCCGAGGAGGAAGGGCTCGCGGTGGGGCATCTGGGGGAGCACTGGCATGCGCCGGGCAGTGGTGAAGGGCGGCCGCAGGGGCTGGTCGTGGGGTACGGGACGCCTCGGGAGCGGGTGTATCCGGAGGCGTTGGAGGTGCTGGGGAGGGTGTTGGAGGGCGGCTGAGAAGAGCGTGCCGGGGGTGTGCCTGGGGATGGCCGGTCGACGCCGATTGGGCCACTGAATCGGCTCATGATTGGTGCTACTGAGCAGCCCACTGCGTTTCTAGTGTCGTAGGCATGACGCACTCGCTCGTCCCGCCCGCCGGTCCGCAACGCGTCCTGGCCCTCGCCCAGTTGAGCAACTCGGTCGGGGACGGGGCCTACTACACGACGTCCGCTCTCTATTTCACCCAGGTCGTCGGCCTCGACCCCGCGCGCGTGGGACTCGGGCTGACCGTCGGCTGGGCAGTCGGATCACTGGTCGGGGTTCCGCTGGGGCGGCTCGCCGACCGGCGCGGCGCGCGCGGTACGGCCGTGCTGCTGGCCCTCGCGACGGGGCTCGCGGTGGCGTCCTTCGTGGCGGTACGCGGATTCGTGCCGTTCGTGCTGGCCGCGTGCGGGTACGCGGCCGCGCAGTCCGGGCTCGCGGCGGCCCGGCAGGCGCTGCTCGCGGGGCTGGTGCCGGCCGCGGAGCGGACCGGGCTGCTGGCGCATCTGCAGTCGACGCTCAACGCCGGTCTCGCGGTGGGTGCCGGGCTGGGCGGGCTGGCACTGCACGCCGGGACACGGGCGGCGTATCTCGGGGTGTTCGCGCTGGACGCGGTGAGTTTCCTGCTGTGTGCCGGGCTGCTGCTGCGGCTGCCCGCCGTGCCGCGACCGGCGCTTGTGCCGGTGCCCTTGCGGAAGGGACGCAGCATCGGCGTCCTGCGGGACCGTCCGTACGCCCTCGTCGCCTTGCTCAACACGATCCTGTTGCTGCGGCTGCCCCTGCTCAGCCTCGTGCTGCCGCTGTGGATCACTCGTAGGACCGAGGCGCCCGCCTGGCTGGTCTCCGCGTTGTTCGTGCTCAACACCGGTGCGGTGATGCTGTTCCAGGTCAGGGCGGCGCGCGGGGTGACCGGGCTTGGCACCGCCACGCGCGCCGTGCGCCGAGCGGGCTGGGTGATGCTCGCCGCGTGCGTGGTGTTCGCCCTGTCGGCGGGAGCGTCCCTGTGGGTGGCTGTCGGCGTTCTGGTGGTTGGCGCGGTGCTTCAAGTGGTTGCCGAGATGGGGCAGTCGGCGGGTTCCTGGCAGCTGTCCTTCGACCTGGCTCCCGAGGGCCGCGTCGGCGAGTACCAGGGCCTGTTCGGAACCGGCGTCACCGTCGCCCGCACCCTCGGCCCGCTGCTGCTCACAGCCCTGCTGGTGGAGTGGGGGACACCGGGCTGGCTGCTGCTGGGCGGGGCGATGCTGGCCGCGTCCTACGCGATGGGACCGGCGGCACGGTGGGCCGCCGGTCGCCGGGCCGGGGAGGACCGCGTCAGGCAGCCCGCGCTCGTGCCGTGACGGGCAGGGCGTCCAGGAACAACGCCCCCGCGAGGAGCCCCGCACTCCCCCGCGGGCTCCACGCGCGTGCGTGCAGGTCGGCGTCGAGGGCCGCCAGGGCCTGTGCGCCCACCGCCGTGTACGTGCCGCCCGCCTCCAGCACTGCGCGGGCGCCCGCCTGGACGTGCCGCAGTCCCATCGGGCCCGCGGTGTAGAGGAGTTCGGTGTCCTGGAGGGTGGACATCACGGTGAGCAGGGCGTTCAGGCGGGCCTGTTCCTCCGTGGCGCCGGCCGCGCGGGCTGCGGCGAGCGCATCCGACGCCCGCCGTACGTGCGGGAATCCGGCCCGCGCCTCGCCCCGCGCCCCGGCGGCGCCGTACTGCGCGGACACCGAGGAGCCCCGGGACGGTCTGCGCGGGGCACGCTTGTCGGTGTGGGCGGCGATGCGCTTGGCGGTCGCGGCGACGTCCCGTGCCCCGCCCCGGGGGTCGAGTGCCGCCGCGGCGACCAGCAGGCCGAGCGTCCACAGGGCGCCCCGGTGGCCGCCGCCCGCGAGGTGCGCCGAGTGCTCGGCGCACCGGGCGATCGCGCCGAGTTCGCTGCGGAGCCCGGGCGTCGGCTCGCCCGTGCGCCGGGCCGCGGCCGCCATCGCCGCAAGGCCCGGCGTGAGCGCCTTGGCCGACCAGCGCAGCATGCCGTGGTCCCGACGGGTGACGCGGGCGCCCAGGTCGCGCGGGTCGGGCAGGCCCGGCTTGGGAGCCAGGGCCAACTGCCCGGTCAGCGCGGTCACGGCGGCCTGCGCCAGTTCCTCGTCCTCGCGACTGCTCATGGCCGTATCCCTAGGAGGAGGCCGAGGCCGACGGGGTGGCGCTGGGCGCGTCGCCAGGGGCGCCGCTCGGGGCGCCGCTCGGGGGCGTACCGCCACCGCCGCTGCCCGCGCCGGTGTTCTCGGCGTCCGGGTCGACGCCGATGGTGAGGGAGCCCTTGTAGCCCTTGGACGGGTCCTTCTTGTGGACGGCCTTCAGGGTCAGCAGGCCGCTGGAGGCGCCGCCGCCGTCGTAGACCATGTCGTCGTCGAGGGTGGTGTAGCTGCCGGAGTGCCTCGAGTACGGCTCCAGCGTGAAGATCTCCTCGGCGATCGCGTCGTCGAAGAACAGCTGGCCGGTGTAGTTGACCTTGCCGCCTTCGTACGTGCCGTCCTCCTTCCGGCCGCCGGTGTGCACCTTGAGGTGGATGTGGCAGGTGCGCGGGGTGTACCAGCCCGGGAAGATCGTCTCGAACTTCACGACCCCGTCGGCGTTGGCGATCTGGTACCCGCGCAGATAGGTGTTGTCGTTCGCGGTCGAGCCGTCCTCGCTCTCGGCGGGCGCGGACCCACCGGGGTTGGCCGTGGTGTAGCCGGAGTAGTAGCCCCAGGCGTCGCAGTGCCAGATCTCCACGGCGGCGCCCTTGACCGGGGTGCAGCCGTCGGTGGCGTCCACGACGGTGAGGCGCAGCGTCAGCGGTACGCCGCTCTTGCCCTCGGTGATGTCCTTTCGCACCAGGGCGTCGTCCAGGTAGTACGGCCCTTCGGTGACGCTCGACATCAGCGTCATGCAGGAGCCGGCGCTCTCCGAGGCGGTCGTGGTGGCCGTCGCCGCGGCGTCGGTCGCCGTCGTGGCCGTGTCGGCGAAGGCCGCCTGATAGCCCGCGACGGCGAGCCCGCCCGCCGCGACCGTGCCACCGGTCACCACGATCGCGCGGCGCCGGGTGATCGACTTGTCCGTGTGGTTTCCCGTCATGGCCAGGAAGTTAGGGATGCCCCCCGTCAACAGCGTGGGGTGGCACTGTGCGGGGGCTGTGAGTCCTGAGGAAGCTGAAGCCTGCGGGTTCGCCGCGGAGGCACGTCGGGTCAGAGAGCCGGCGCGCTTCCCTTTTGTTGAGGTATGTCGTGAATACGAGTGTGGGGTGATGCTCAGTCGGATACTCGTGCGCAATGGCACGGACACTGAAACGGCACGTAAGGCACGACGAGCACAGCGCGACCGGCAAGACGGCCGAGACCGCGCGGGCACCTGAGGCCGGGCCGGACGAGCAGGTGGAGCAGCGGGCTCCGGACACTCCGACGGACCTGCCCAAGCGCTCCTGGGGGGCGGTGCTGAAGGGCACCTTGAAGGAGTTCAAGAAGGACGAGCTGACGGACCGGGCCGCAGCGCTCACCTACTACAGCATCCTTGCGCTGTTCCCGGCGCTGCTGGCGCTGATCTCCCTGCTCGGGGTCGTCGGAGAGTCGGCGACCCAACAGGTGCTGGACAACATCCAGAAACTCGCCCCGGGCGCGGCGCGAGACGTCCTGACCAGCGCGGTGCAGCAGATGCAGGGCAACGCCGGCCTCGGCTCGGTCATGGCGATCGTGGGTCTGTTGCTCGCAGTGTGGTCGGCCTCCGGCTATGTCGCCGCCTTCATCAGGTCCGCCAACGCGGTGTACGACGTCCCGGAGGGCCGCCCGGTGTGGAAGGTGCTGCCGGTGCGCGTCGGTGTGACCGTGGTGCTGATGGTCATGGCGGTGATCAGCGCGGTGATCGTCGTGTTCACCGGCGGCCTGGCCCGCCGGGTCGGCGACACGCTGGGGGTCGGCGACACAGCGCTCACGGTGTGGTCGATCGCGAAGTGGCCCGTGCTGGTGCTCCTGGTCACGATCATGATCGCGATCCTGTACTGGGCGACGCCCAACGCGAAGGTGCGCGGCTTCCGCTGGATCACGCCGGGCAGCTTCCTGGCGCTGGTGATCTGGATGATCGCCTCGGCCGGGTTCGCGCTGTACGTGGCGAACTTCGCCTCGTACAACAAGACCTACGGCACCTTCGCCGGAGTGATCATCTTCCTGGTGTGGCTGTGGATCACGAACCTGGCCATCCTGCTGGGCCTGGAGTTCGACGCCGAGCTGGCCCGCCAGCGCGCCGTCGCGGGAGGTCACACTGCCGACGACGAGCCGTACGTGCAGCCGCGCGACACCCGCAAGTGGGACGAGGAGGACCACCGGCGGCTTGAATCCTGAACCGGTGGCCCCGACTTACGGCCTGTTCCCCCACGCCCCGCACCCCTCGCCACCGCCACTACACCGCCATCAGCGACGGGTCCTTCTTCCACTTGAGGATCTTGTCGAAGCTCACCACCGCCCCGCCCCGGCCCGGCTTGTTGCCGAACTGGACGTGGTCGGCGAGTTCCTCGATGAGGCAGAGCCCCCGGCCGTGCTCCGCGTCGGTGGTCGCCGGGCGGGGTGCGCGCAGCGGTGCGGTGAAGCCGGGGCCGGAGTCGGCGACCTCGATGTGGCACTTCTCGCCGTCCAGGTACGCCGTCACGCGGTACGCCTGCGGGGAGCCGTCGGGCATGGTGTCGCCGCCGTGCTCAACGGCGTTGGCGCAGGCCTCGCTGAGGGCGACGGAGAGGTCGTAGGACACATCGGGGTCGACGCCCGCGGTCTCCATGGTGCCGATCAGCAACCGCCGGGCAAGGGGCACGCTCGCAGCTTCGCGCCGCAGATGGAGTGACCACCAGATGCTCATGCTCCAGCCTCCTGGCCGCGGCTCGACATACCGTTACGTATTGCCACGAGTGCCCATCGGTAAGCACATCACTGACGTGATGCCGCCCATATGGTCGATGCGCCCACGCGGGAATCGGTGTATGTGGGGGCGGCCCACACCAGAGGGTGACCTACCGGTCGTACGGCCCCAATGACCCGTACTGCCCCTATGCCCCGTACGTCCCCTACCGCTCGTATGTCATCTTGCGGACCTGCCGTATGGCGGCCATAAGGCCAGTGCGATGATGACCCCGCCATGACTGCCCCCCACCCGCGCACGGTGCGCTCCGGGAGTGATCTCCGGATACTGCGGGCCGCGGTGTTCGCCGCGGTCTGCGTCGTGCTGGCCGGGGTCGGGCATGTGCTGGGCTCCTGCGCCACGATCCCGCTGTGGACGCTGGGCGCGGGGTTCCTGGGAGTCCTCCTGGTCACGGTGCCGTTCACCGGGCGTGAACGCTCGCTGCCCGGGATAGCCGCGCTGCTCGCGGCGGGTCAGACCGTCCTGCACACGCTCTTCGGGCTGGGGCAGCACGGGGCGAGTGCCGGTGCGGCCACCGGGTCCTCCGCCACGTCCGCCTCCCTGTCGGACGCCGCACTTGTGGAGCAGGCCGCGCGGCTCGTCTGCGGGACCGCCGCGGCGGCCATCAGCCCCGCCCAGGCCCAGCGACTCCTCACCGAGGCGCGGCTGAGCCCGGCCACCGGGGCGCACGCCTCCCACCCGTCGTCGGACGCCATGTCTGCCGCCACCGACTCCTCCGCATCGCTGCTGCCGTCCCTGCCCATGGTGCTCGCCCACATTCTCGCGGCGGTCGTCGCGGGGTGGCTGCTGCGGCGCGGGGACCTGGCCCTGCTGCGGATCGCCGAGATGTCCGCGGTGTCGGCGCATGTGGTCGCCGAGGGGGCTCTCGTACGTTCCCTGCGCGGGGCGCTCGCACTGGTGCGCGCCCTGCGTGCCGGGCTTCCGGGCGCGCCCGAGGCGGGCCCGCGACTCCCGCGCGCCGAGACGCTCGGGCGGTCCGCACCCCGCACCGTCGCCCTCCAGCACACGGTGATCAGGCGCGGCCCGCCGGCCGCCGCGTTCGTCCTCGCCGCCTGACACGACGCGACCGCCACTCCACCGAGGTGGGGATGAGGGCCGCCGTCGTGCGGCACGCGCGCGTGCCTGCGTGCACCGATCGCGGGAAGAGGGGCTTTCGCTCGGACCTCTGGACTTCCCGGAGGGTCACCTCTTTTCCGTCTGATCGGGCACCCCCGCGCACGCGTACTCCTCTTCACCACCGGAATCCCGATCTCACTCACAGTGGAGTGCTCAGCATGAAGGCCTCTCGTATCGCCGCCGTCGGCGCCCTCGCCGGCACGACCGTGCTCGTCCTGTCCGTCCCCGCCTTCGCCCACGTCAGCGTGCAGCCGGAGGGCACCGCCGCCAAGGGCGGTTACGCGGTGGTCGACTTCAAGGTCCCGAACGAGCGCGACGACGCGTCGACCACCAAGCTCGAGGTCACCTTCCCGACCGACCACCCGCTTGCCTCCGTGATGCCGCAGCCCGTGCCCGGCTGGAAGGCCGAGGTCACCAAGTCCAAGCTGGACAAGCCGCTGGAGATGCACGGCAAGAAGATCACGGAGGCCGTCAGCAAGGTCACCTGGACCGCCGACGGCAAGGGCGTCGAGCCCGGCTTCTTCCAGAAGTTCCCCGTCTCCGTCGGCACCCTGCCCGAGGACGCCGACGAACTCGTCTTCAAGGCCATCCAGACGTACTCCAACAAGGAGGTCGTGCGCTGGATCGAGGTGCCGCAGGAGGGCCAGGAGGAGCCCGAGAACCCGGCGCCGGTGCTCGAACTGTCCGCCGCCGAGGAGGGCCACCACGGCTCGTCGTCCTCCGACAAGGCCTCCGCCGAGGCTTCCGACTCCGACGACGCCGAGGCCGCCGCCGCGAAGACGGACGCCGCCGAGCCCGCCGACAGCAGCGACACCACGGCCCGCGTGCTGGGCGTGGTCGGCATCGTCGTCGGCGCGCTGGGCGTGGCGTACGGCGTGATCGCCGGCCGTCGGCGCACCGACGCCTGACGGCACCTTCGGTTCACGGCGCGCGCCGGGGCACGCCCCCGGTGCGCGCCGGAGCTCACACAACTGGGACATTTTCTATGCGTACGAAGACCCGTAAGAAGACCTTTGCCGCGGCCGCCCTGCTCGCCGCCGCCACCCTCACCCTCTCCGCCTGCGGCAACGGTGACGACAGCGCCGAGCCCGTGACCGTGGTCTCCGAGGAGGCCGGCTCGGACAAGGCCGCCATCGTCCTCGACAAGCCGTTCGAGAAGCCGGACCTGGTCCTCACCGACACGAACGGCAAGAAGTACGACCTCCGCAAGGAGACCGAGGGCAAGCCGACGCTGATCTACTTCGGCTACACCAACTGCCCCGACGTGTGCCCTCTGACGATGAACAACGTCGCCGTCGCCAAGAAGCAGCTGCCCAAGGCCGAACAGGACGAGCTGCGCGTGGTGTTCGTCACCACCGACCCTGAGCGCGACACCGCGGCCGCGCTCGGCAAGTGGCTCAAGGGCATCGACCCGCAGGTCGTGGGCCTGACCGGCGATTTCGACACCATCCAGGCCGGCGCCCGCACACTCGGCATCTCTCTCGAGCCGCCGCACAAGGACAAGAACGGCAAGATGGTCTCGACCCACGGCACGCAGGTCGTCGCGTTCTCGCCGAAGACCGACGCGGGGTACGTCCTGTACACCGAGTCCGCCACCGTCGACGACTACACCAAGGACCTCCCCAAGCTGATCAAGGGGGCGAAGCCGTGAGGCGGTTCGCCCCGGTGACCTTGGTGCTGACCGGAACCCTCGTCCTGGCGGGCTGCGGCTCCGGCGATTCCCAGGACGACTCCAAGGCCGAACTGTCCGTCGGCGGTGCCTACATGCCGCAGCCGGTCTCCGACTCCATGGCGGCCGGTTTCCTGACCGTCACCAACAAGGGCGGTACGGAGGACGAGTTGACGTCCGTCACCAGCGACGTCGGCGACGTGACCGCCCACGAGACGGTCGGATCGTCGATGCAGGAGGCCAAGGACGTCGCCGTCCCCGCCCACGGTCAACTCGTGTTCAAGAGCGGTGGCAGCCATCTGATGTTCGAAAAGCTGAAGCGGAAGCCGAAGCAGGGCGAGAAGGTGACCGTGAAGCTCCACTTCGCCGAGTCCGGCACGGTCACCGTCGAGATGCCGGTGAAGTCCGCCACGTACAGCCCGAAGACCGGACACTGAGGGAGAGATCGCCTTGACCCAGACCATCGCCCCCCGCGTCCGGACCCTGGTGCTGCTGCTCCTGGCCGCCACCGGTCTGCTCCTCGCCGGTGCCGGGCCGGTCTCCGCGCACGCCGCGCTGACCGGCAGCGACCCCCAGCAGGGGGCGGTGGTGGACAAGGCCCCGACGCAGGTCTCGCTGACCTTCTCCGAGGGGGTCGCCCTCTCGAACGACTCCCTGCGCGTGCTCGATCCCAAGGGCAAGCGCATCGACCGCGGCGACCCGGCCAACGTCAGCGGCACGACGTACGCCGTGAAGCTCCACAGCGGCCTGCCCGACGGCACGTACACCGTCACCTACCAGGTGGTGTCCGAGGACAGCCATCCCGTCGCCGGCGCCTACACCTTCTCCATCGGCGCGCCCTCCCAGACGACCGTCTCGGTCTCCGACCAGGAGGCGGGGGGCGGTGTCGTCGGCTGGCTCTACGGGTTCGGGCGGTACGTGTCGTACGCCGGATTCATCGTCCTGGTCGGCGGTGCCGCCTTCGTGCTGGCCTGCTGGCAGCCCGGGTCGGGGGTGCGGGCGCTGCAACGGCTCGTCGTCACCGGATGGCTGGCCCTGACCGCCGCCACGCTCGGACTGCTGCTCCTGCGCGGCTCGTACACGAGCTCCGGGAAGGTCGGCGACGTCTTCGACCTGGACCTGCTCGGGCAGGTGCTGCAGACCAAGACGGGTGCGGCACTGGTGTCCCGGCTGCTGCTGCTCGCCGCGGCGGCACTGTTCATCGCCGTGCTGTTCGGGGCGTACGACAAGCGGGAGGACGAGGAGAAGCGGGACCTGACCTTCGGACTGGCCATCGGCGGGACCGTCGTGGCGGCGGGGCTCGGGGCGAGCTGGGCGATGTCCGAGCACGCCTCGACCGGGCTCCAGGCCGGGATCGCGATGCCGGTCGACATCCTGCACCTGCTGGCCGTCGCGAGCTGGCTCGGCGGGCTGGTCGCGCTCCTCGTCGCGCTCTACCGGGCGCCCGCGGACACCCCGCTCCCCGGGTCGGCCGTACGACGGTTCTCGCGCGTCGCCTTCGGCAGCGTGCTGGCGCTGGTCGCGACCGGGATCTACCAGTCGTGGCGGCAGCTCGGATCGTGGTCGGCGTTCACCGGCACGCGGTACGGGCAGTTGCTGCTGGTCAAGATCGGGCTCGTGGTCCTGCTGGTGGGGATCGCCTGGATCTCGCGGCGCTGGACTGCGCGGCTGGCGGAGACGGTCGTGGCGAAGCCGAGGGAGGCGACGGAGGACTCCGACGGCGAGAAGGAGCACGCCACGGCCCAGGCCGGTGCGTCCGCCTCCACGTCTGCCGCCGCTTCCGGCAAGAAGGGCGCCTCGGCCTCGGCCGCGGCCGCCGGCAAGAAGGACGGTGGCTCCCAGCGAGCCGCCCAGCTCGCCCGGCAGCAGGCCGCGATCGACACGGCACGGCAGAAGCAGGAGCGGGACGCCGATCCGAACCGGTTCGGACTGCGCCGCTCGGTGCTCGCGGAGGCGGGCGTCGCCGTCGTCCTGCTCGCCGTCACCACGATGCTGACGTCGACCGAACCAGGGCGTACGGAGGAGGACGCGCGGGCTGCCACGTCGTCCTCGTCGGCCGAGGCGTCGTCGGCCGGTGCGCTGACGCTGGACATGTCCTTCGACACCGGGGGCGAGGACGGCAAGGGCGTCGTACGCGTCGACCTCGATCCCGCGCGTGTGGGCGGCAACGAGATGCACGTCTACGTGCAGCGCCCCAACGGCCGCGCCTTCGACATCCCCGAGGTGAAGGTCGCCTTCACCCTCGAGTCCCAGGACATCGGGCCGCTGCCCGTGGTCCCGGACCACATCGCCACCGGACACTGGTCGGCGAGCGGAGTGCAGATCCCCGTGGCGGGCGAGTGGAAGATCACCGTGACCGTGCGGACCTCCGACATCGACCAGACCACCGTCTCCAAGAACGCGCAGATCGGCTGAACCTCACCATGGCTGACCAGTCCATTCCGGAGGCCCGTACTCCCAAGACTCCTGCGACTCCCGAGTCGGCGCCCAAGGGCGAGACGGCACTTAATGGCGGCGTTTCCGAAAGCGCCACCAGTAGGGAGGGCCTGTCGCGGCGGCGGCTGCTCGGGACCGCCGGTGCGACCGGGCTGGTGCTCGGTGCGGCGGGTGGGGCCGTGGGCTATGCGGCGAGGCCGGCCGAGGCGACGCCGCTCACCTCGCTGGGAGCCGATCAGGTGATGTTTCACGGGAAACATCAGCCCGGCATCCTCCAGGCACTCCAGGCGCGCGGCCACGTCGTCGCCTTCGACCTGGCGGCGGGCGCGGGCCGCAAGGAGGCGGCTGCGTTGCTGCGCCGATGGTCGCAGACGGCTCGGCGGCTGATGGCGGGCGAGGCGGCCCAGCAGGACGACACGGATGTCGCCCGGGACGCCGGGCCGTCGTCGCTGACGATCACCTTCGGCTTCGGGCACAGCTTCTTCGCGCGGACCGGCCTGGAGAAGCAGCGTCCGGTCTCCCTGGATCCGCTGCCCGACTTCTCCTCGGACCAGCTCGACAAGGCGCGCAGCAACGGTGACCTGTGGGTGCAGATCGGCGCCAACGACGCCCTGGTCGCCTTCCACGCCCTGCGCGCGATCCAGAAGAACGCGGGCAAGGCAGCCAGGGTGCGCTGGCAGATGAACGGCTTCAACCGGTCGCCGGGTGCCACCGGGCACCCGATGACCGCGCGCAACCTGATGGGCCAGATGGACGGCACGCGCAATCCGAAGCCGACGGAAGCCGACTTCGACAAGCGCATCTTCGTGCCGGAGTCCGGCTCGAAGGACCCGGCCTGGATGGCGGGCGGCTCCTACGCCGTCGTACGCCGTATCCGCATGCTGCTCGACGACTGGGAGCAGCTCTCGGTCAGGGCGCAGGAGGACGTCATCGGACGCCGCAAGTCCGACGGGGCGCCGCTGTCCGGGGGCGCCGAGACGGCCGAGATGGACCTGGAGAAGACGGACAAGGCAGGGAACCTGGTCGTCCCCATCAACGCCCACGCGCGTATCACCCGGCCCGACCAGAACGGCGGGGCGGCGATGCTGCGGCGCCCGTTCTCGTACCACGACGGCATCGACGCGGACGGGGTGCCCGACGCGGGGCTCCTCTTCATCTGCTGGCAGGCCGACCCGCTGCGCGGCTTCGTCACCGTCCAGCGCAAGCTCGACCGGGGCGACGCGCTGTCGAAGTACATCCGGCACGAGGCGAGCGGGCTGTTCGCAGTGCCGGGCGGGGCGGCGGAAGGGGAGTACGTGGGGCAGCGGCTGCTGGAGGGGTGATGTCGGCCCCCGGCCCCTCGACCCCTCGGCGGCTCGGCCTCCGGACGACCCTTGCGGCGGCCGGGTGAGATGTGCACGCCGCGTTTCGCAAGGCCCATTAGGGTGAGGTCATGCCAGCCAGCTATGCCTATCTCGGCCCCGAGGGCACCTTCACCGAAGTCGCCCTGCGCACGCTTCCCGAGGCCGCGACCCGGGAGCTGATCCCGTACGTGTCGGTGCAGTCGGCGCTCGATGCGGTGCGCGTCGGCGAGGCCGAGGCGGCTTTCGTGCCGATCGAGAACTCCGTCGAGGGCGGGATCACGACCACGCTCGACGAGCTGGTCGCGGGCGCGCCGCTGATGATCTACCGCGAGGTGCTGCTGTCGATCACGTTCGCGCTGCTGGTCAGGCCCGGCACGAAGCTGTCGGACATCAAGACGGTCTCCGCGCACCCGGCCGCCCAGCCGCAGGTGCGCAACTGGCTGAAGCGGAACCTCCCGGACGCCCACTGGGAGTCCGCCGCCTCGAACGCGGACGCCGCGCGCCTGGTCCAGGAGGGCCAGTACGACGCCGCCTTCGCGGGCGAGTTCGCGGCCGCCCGGTACGGCCTGGAGGCCCTGGAGACCGAGATCCACGACGCGGAGAACGCCCAGACGCGGTTCGTGCTGGTGGGCCGGCCCGCCCGGCCCGCTGCGCCGACCGGCGCGGACAAGACGTCCGTCGTGCTGTGGCAGCGCGACGACCATCCCGGCGGGCTGCGCGACCTCCTCGGTGAGTTCGCGACGCGCGGCATCAACCTGATGCTGCTGCAGTCCCGGCCGACCGGTGCGGGCATCGGCAACTACTGCTTCTGCATCGACGCCGAGGGGCACATCTCCGACCGCCGGGTGGCCGAGGCGCTGATGGGGCTCAAGCGGATCTGCCTGGGGGTGCGGTTCCTGGGCTCGTATCCGCGCGCGGACATGCAGCCGGGGGATGTGCAGCCGCCGCGCCTCGGGACGTCGGACGAGGAGTTCGTGTCAGCGGCGGACTGGGTGGCGCGGTGCCAGGACGGGCGGTTCTGAGCGGCCCCTCGACGGCCGGTGCCGGCTGGCTCCCGCGAAGGTTTCCGGCCAGTACTACCAGCGTATTATCGTTATCCACAGAGGTTATCCACAGGTACTCATCTCGACCTGGGGACAAGTCGACAGACAAGCATGAGTCTGTCGATAAATCGCTCTCCAGGTCCTCTCGACGTCCACCATCGCGCCAGTCACCCTTCGTCCACTCTTTTCCTTTGGGCAATCCTTTGGGGCGACCGCTTTCCACTCGAAAGTGCGGATGGTCAGGGTTTGTCCTGGGAATCCTCGACTCAGGCGGCACGTTACGGAGTGATCAATTCCGGCGTCCACAGTCCATCCACACACCCTGTGGATAACTCTTCGAGGGCTGGGGATCCCTGTGGACAACCGCGACCCAAGTCCCGTTCTCCACAAGGGAATCGAGTCAACCGGCCGCCTCCCGCCTGCCCCGTTCCAGGGAGTGAGACACCTTTTATTGACACGATTAGCAATTCCCCCATAACGGTACGTAAGCCGCAGTCCGGAATAGCGAGTCGTGGGCTGTCACCCCTCCCCGGTAGCCTTGAGCGCGTGATTGACCTTCGCCTGCTCCGTGAGGACCCCGACCGAGTGCGCGCCTCGCAGCGCGCCCGTGGAGAGGACGTCGCGCTCGTCGACGCCCTCCTGTCTGCCGACGAGCGGCGCAGGTCGTCCGGCGTCCGCTTCGACGAGCTCCGTGCCGAGCAGAAGCAGCTCGGCAAGCTCATCCCCAAGGCCTCCGCGGACGAGAAGGCCGAGCTGCTCAAGCAGGCGAGCCAGCTCGCCGCCGACGTCAAGGCGGCCGACGCCGAGCGCGACGCGGCCGACACCGAGACCCAGGAGCTGCTCCTCCAGCTCGGCAACCTCGTCCACCCGGACGTCCCGGTCGGCGGCGAGGAGGACTTCGTCACGCTGGAGAAGCACGGCGAGATCCGTGACTTCACGGCCGAGGGCTTCGAGCCGAAGGACCACCTGGAGCTCGGCGCGCTCCTCGGCGCGATCGACGTCGAGCGCGGCGCGAAGGTCTCGGGCTCGCGCTTCTACTTCCTCACCGGCGTGGGCGCCCTTCTGGAGCTCGCTCTCGTCAACGCGGCGATCGCCCAGGCCACGGCGGCAGGCTTCACGCCGATGCTGACCCCGGCGCTGGTCCGCCCCCAGTCGATGGCCGGCACCGGATTCCTCGGCCAGGCGGCCCAGGACGTCTACCACCTCGCCAACGACGACCTGTACCTGGTCGGCACCTCCGAGGTCCCGCTCGCGGCGTACCACATGGACGAGATCATCGACGCCGACAAACTGCCCCTGCGCTACGCGGGCTTCTCGCCCTGCTTCCGCCGCGAGGCCGGCTCGCACGGCAAGGACACCCGGGGCATCTTCCGCGTGCACCAGTTCGACAAGGTCGAGATGTTCTCGTACGTCGACCCGGCGGACTCGCAGGCCGAGCACCAGCGCCTGCTGGAGTGGGAGAAGCAGTGGCTGACGTCCCTGGAACTGCCGTTCCGGGTCATCGACGTCGCCTCCGCCGACCTCGGCTCCTCGGCCGCCCGCAAGTTCGACTGCGAGGCGTGGATCCCGACGCAGGGCAAGTACCGCGAACTGACGTCGACCTCGGACTGCACCGAGTTCCAGTCCCGCCGGCTGTCGATCCGCGTCCGTGACGGCAAGCAGGTCAAGCCGCTGGCCACGCTCAACGGCACGCTGTGCGCCGTCCCGCGCACCATCGTGGCGATCCTGGAGAACCACCAGCAGGCCGACGGTTCCGTCCGGGTCCCCGAGGTGCTGCGCCCGTTCCTGGGCGGCCGGGAGGTCCTGGAGCCGGTCGCCAAGTGAGCGCCGGTTTCCCTTACAAGCTGATCGCGACCGATCTCGACGGAACGCTCCTGCGCTCCGACGAGTCGGTCTCGCAGCGCACTCGTGACGCCCTCACCGCCGCGACCGCCGAGGGTGCCGCGCACATCGTCGTCACGGGCCGGGCGGTCCCCTGGACCCGCCACATCCTCGACGACCTCGGCTACCAGGGCCTCGCCGTCTGCGGCCAGGGCGCCCAGGTCTACGACGCCGGCGAGCACCGCCTGCTGACGTCGGTGACCCTGGACCGTCAACTGGCGGGCGTGGCACTGGCCAAGATCGAGGCGGAGGTCGGCCCGCTGTTCCTGGCGGCGAGCCGCGACGGCCTGGACGGCGATGTGCTGGTCGGCCCCGGCTACGCACTCACGGGCAAACTCCCGTCCACCCCGTTCACGGAAGCGTCGGATCTGTGGTCCGCCCCCCTGAACAAGATCTACATTCAGCACCCTGAGCTCTCCGACGACGAGCTGGCCGAGGCCGCCCGTAAGGCCGCGGGCGGCTTCGTCACGGTGGCGATGGCCGGCGAGGGCATAGTGGAGCTGCTCCCGCTGGGCCTCTCCAAGGCCACGGGTCTCTCCCTGGCAGCCCGCCGCCTGGGCCTGAAGGCCGCCGACACCATCGCCTTCGGCGACATGCCGAACGACATCCCGATGTTCGCCTGGGCGGCACATGGCGTGGCCATGGCCAACGCCCATGTCGAACTGCGAGCGGTGGCGGACGAGGTGACGTCCTCCAACGAGAAGGACGGGATCGCGGTGGTGTTGGAGGGGTTGCTGGGCTGAGGGCGCGGATGCCGGCAGCGGCTGAGGGTGCGGATGCCGACGGGTGCCTCTCGGCAGGCACGGCAAGCACCGGTCCGACGCCGGCTGGTGCCCCGTCGGCTGCCCGGCCGACGTCGGCTGGGGGCGCCTCGGTGCGGCGGGCGGCGACTCTCGGCGGCTGGGCCAACGCCCACTGCGGGTTACCGGCCGACACCGGCCCGCGCTTGCCCAGCCAACGCCGACTCGCGGGTGCCGGGGTGACGCCCACTCCCGGTTGCTGGGCCTACCCCGGCTTGGTCTTGCCGAGCTGACGGCCACATCTCCCGATCGTCGGGCCGATGCCTGTTCGTCCATGCGAGGTCGGCGGTGGCCGACGGCTGGCGGCTGGCGGCTGGCGGCTGGCGGCTGGCGGCTGGCGGCCGTTCCTTACGTGGCTGTCGGCCCACATGCCCGCACGCCGGAGCCGACATACACGCGCGGCGTCCGCCGGTCGTGCCGGCCCGCAGCAGGCGGCCTTGGCCGCTTCGGCCGCCGAAGCCCGCGGGCATGCGTGCCGCCCGGGGCCGCACGGGTGGGCGCGGGCGGCACCCCGGAATGCCGGGCCGGGCAGCCAACCCATCAGCTGCAGCGCCGACCGCCTTCTCAAGGCCCCCAGCGCTGGCACACACGGCCAAGCCCCAGTGGCAACGTCTCGCGGAGGATGCACGAATCGAACGTGCGCGGGCCGTTCAGACCCGACCACGGTTTAGCAAACCGGTGCCTTACCACTCGGCCAATCCTCCGGGTGGGCGACCCACGCGAGAGCGACATCGCGTGCTCGAAGCGGCCGCCCCGGGCAGCTCCCCATGCGGTACGGACTCGACGGAGGGGTAGCGATTACTCCGGAGCCCGCCGCGGACTGCCCTGACGGGAGCTGGACGTACTGTCGTGCATGGACATCGTCCTGCTCCTCTCCCAGCAAGTGGCGCCGAACTCACCGTCCGGCGATGTGGACACAACCACTGTGCCTGTACGGAGAGTTGGGCGCCACCGATTAACCAGGCCCCCCGGAAGGACGCGGGGAAGACGCCGTACGCCCCTTACCGGCGGCGCCACTTGCGACGGCGCCCCTTGCTGAAGAACCATCCGGCAGGCGGCTCGTCCGAGCGCCACGGCTGCGGCTCGGGCTCCTCACGACGCCAGCGCGCAGCCAGCATCCGGGCCCGGGCGGACGGCTCGGCGATGTCGGCCGCGCGTGTGAAGTCGTCGTCCAGGACCAGGCTGTCCCAGGTGTCGTCCCCGGACCGTTCGCGATCCCCGTGCTGCGACATGCCGCCTGCCATCCCTGTCCTCCAGTTCGTGCAGTGCACCCCGGTGCATCCCCTTTGCCCAGTGTGCCCGGACAGAGGTGAAGCCCCCGTCAAAAGCGGGCCCCCTCAGGGGCCCGCCTCTTTACATGTCACCGGCACCGGCACCGGCGCGAGCGACCTGTCTCAACCGCGCGCCGGCGCCCGTCACTCCTCACCGGCGAGCGTCAGCGACCGCAGCTTCTGTCCCGCGTACCAGGTCGCAAGGACTGTCACCACCGCCAGCAGCACCGTCGCGGTGGGCAGGGCGACGTCCGACGTCACCATGTCCCCGCCGGCGACCTTCTGCGCCACCGCCAGCGCCCACTGCTGGACGCTCAACGTGCGCGCACCCGGCACCAGGGAGCCGAACAGGGCCTCCCAGACGAGCGCGTAGACGAGCCCGAAGACCACCGCGTGCCGGGACACCGTGCCGAGCAGCAGGAAGAGCGCGGCGTATGCGATGGAGGCGACCAGCGCGGCCACCGTGTAGGCGACGGCGATCTGCTGGCCGTTGCCGTTGAGGATGAAGCCCGCGATGAAGGTGGGCAGCGCCGAGAACACCATCGTCACGGCGATCGCGACGATCAGCTTGGTGAAGATGATCGTCGGCCGTTTCACCGGCTTGGACAGCAGATACACCACCGAGCCGTCGTCGATCTCGGGTCCGATCGCGCCGGTTCCGGCGATGACGCCGATGATCGGCACCATGGTGGCGAGCGCCAGCCCGCCGAGCAGGTCCGACGCCGTCTGGTCGTCGGCTCCGGCGAGGCCGCGCACCACCACCGAGATCCCGATGAGCAGCAGCGGCAACGCGCCGAGGATGAGGGCCCGGCGACGGCCGAGCAGGGCCCGGTAGGTAAGTCGGGCGACTGTGGGGTCGTACATCTTTTCGGCCTCCTACGCCGCGACCAGATACGAGAACACGGACTCGAGGGACTCGTCGGACGGCGAGACCGTGAGCAGGCGGATGCCGTGCTCGCGTGCCACCCTCGGCAGCAGGGCGGTGAAGCGACCGAAGTCGACGGCCTGGATGTGCAACGCGCCCTCGGCCAGGTCGACCTCGATCCCGGACGTCGACGGGTCGGCGATCAGCGCGGCCGCGAGCGTGCGGTCGTCGCTGGAGCGCACCAGGTAGCGGTGCGGGCGGTCGGTCATCAGGCGGCGGATCTTGCGGAAGTCACCGCTGGCCGCGTGCCGTCCGGCGACCACGACCTCGATGTGCCAGGCGAGTTGCTCGACCTCTTCGAGAATGTGGGACGAGAACAGCACCGTGCGGCCCTCGTCGCCCATGCGTCGCAGCAGGTCCATGAGCTGCATGCGCTGACGCGGGTCCATGCCGTTGAACGGCTCGTCGAGCAGGAGCAGCGAGGGGTCGTGGACGAGGGCGCTCGCCATCTTCACCCGCTGGCGCATGCCCTTGGAGTACGTGGAGATCTTCCGGTCCTGCGCGTACTCCATCTCGACCGTGGCCAGGGCCTTTTGGGCGGCCTTGGCACCCAGGCCGTGCAACTCGGCGTTGGCGACGACGAATTCGCGGCCGGTGAGGAAGTCGTACATCGCCTCGCGCTCGGGGACGATGCCGATCTGCTTGTAGATCGCTTCGTTGCGCCACACCTGCTGCCCGTCAAGGGTGACGGTGCCGGTGGAGGGGGCCAGGAATCCGCCCATCATGTTGATGAGGGTGGACTTTCCGGCGCCGTTGGGGCCGAGGAGGCCGGTGACGCCGGGGCCGATCGTCATGGTGATGTCGTTGACGGCGACCACGTTGCCGAACCAGCGGGAGACGTGGTCGATCTGGAGCGTGGTCACAGTCCCACCTTCTTGTAGCGGCGCATCAGGAGGCCGTAGGCGGCGGCGATCAGGCCCAGGGTGACGAGGACGTAGACAACGCCTTCACCGTTGCTCGGGCCGACCCCGCCGGGGAAGGCGGAACTCGCGCCCAGGAAGGCGGACTGGACACCGTCGATCAGCGTGATCGGCGAGAAGAGGCCGATCCAGGCGATGGCGCCGCTGCTGCCCCCGCCGTCGAGGGACTGCGCGTCGGCGATGGCCTGGAGCGTGGAGACCGCGCCGTAGGAGATGGTCAGTACGGCGATCACGGCTGCGATACCGAAGCCGCGGCGCGGCGTGAACGACGCGATGACCAGGCCGATTCCGGCGAACAGCAGTGAAAGCAGTGCCACGGACACGAGTCCCTGCGCGAATCCCTTGGTCTGGTCGGCGAAGTCGAGCTTGGCCAGCAGCGCGCCCACGTAGAGCACGAGCAGCGGGGCCGCGGTGAGGAGGAACAGCGCGGAGGCCAGCGCCGCGAACTTCGCGCGGACGTAGTCGGCGGTCTCGATCGGCCGCGAGAAGTACAGCGGCACGGTCTTGAAGCGCAGGTCGCGGGAGACGGACTGGGGTGCCTGCGAGGCGACGTACAGGCTGATCACGGCCTGCATGACGATCGCGTAGCGCGTGTAGTCGACGGGCAGGTCGTTGGCCTTGGTGGCGACCGCGACGGCGACCATGATGGCCGCGGGCACGCACATCACCACGAACAGCAGCATCGGCAGCACCTTGGACTTCACCGAACGGCCGAGGCCATAGGAGCCGCGCAGGGACTGCGAGTAGAGCGAGCGGGTCGCGTAGGAGCGGCCGAGACGGGGGCCGTCGTAGCTGCGGTAGCCGATGTTGTGGATGCGGGTCTGGTCACCCGACTGTGTGGTTACGGGCTGCTCAACCGCCATGGCCGACCGCCTCCTTCCGCTGTGCGTCGGTGCTCTGCTCGCCGTGCTCGCTGTCGGTGAAGACCTCCGAGATGTGATGCCGGCGCTGCTCCATGCGCACCAGGCCGAGCCCGAGGTCGGCGACCACGTCGCGCACCAGGTCGTAGGTCTCCTCGCCCTGCGCGGTGAGCAGCAGGATGTGACCGGCGCCCGGGAGGCCGCCGCTGCCGTCGAGGACCTCCACCCCGCGCGCGTGGAGCGCGTCGCGCACCGCGCGGGTGCCGTCCGGGTGGTCGTCGGTGTCGGTGACCTCGATGGCGAGCGTGGTCGTGGTCTGGGTGAAGTCGGTGGTGGAGCTGGAGCGCAGCAGCTTGCCGCCGTCGATGACGACGACGTGGTCGCAGGTGCGCTCCAGTTCGCCCAGCAGGTGCGAGGTGACCAGGACCGAGATGCCGAAGTCGGTGTGGATGCGGCGGATGAGGCCGAGCATCTCGTCGCGGCCGACCGGGTCGAGGCCGTTGGTCGGCTCGTCCAGGAAGACCAGTTGCGGGTCGTGCACCAGGGCCTGCGCCAGTTTCACGCGCTGCTTCATGCCGGTCGAGTAGCCGCCGATGGGGCGGTAGCGCTCCTCGTACAGGCCGACGTGGCGCAGCGTGTCCGCGGTGCGCTCGCGCGCGGCGGTGGGCGGGAGGCCGGACATGCGCGCCATGTGGACGACGAACTCGGTGGCCGAGACGTCGGGCGGCAGACAGTCGTGCTCCGGCATGTACCCGACCCGCTCGCGGATGGCGGCGCCCTTGGTGGCGACGTCCAGTCCGAGCACTTCGGCACGGCCCTCGGTGGCGGGGGACAGACCCAGCAAAATCTTGATCATGGTGGACTTGCCGGCACCATTGGCTCCGACGAGTCCGGTCACCCCGGGCCCGATGTCCATGGTCAGCCGGTCAAGCGCGGTCACCCTGGGGAACCGCTTGCTCAGGCTTTCGGTCGCGATCACAGTCACGGCATAGACGGTAGTGACCCGTACCACTCCGGTCATCAGACCCGAGAGCCGTCTTGGTATCAGACCTCAGGTGTACGGGCATCTAAGGGTCCCCCTGAGGTCTCACGCGATCTATTGACGCAACCTCTAACAACTGTCACATTCATCGGTGTCAAGTTACGGGCACGTACCGCAGTCAGCGTGGACGAGGGTGGGCGGTGGCATGACGAGGGCAGTGTCGGCAGGTTCGGGTGAACTGACCGCGGAACTGCGCGGGTTCAGAAGGGTGCAGCGCCTCGCGTACGAGTGCGCGGAAGCTGTCGCCGCACAGCTGGAGCCCGGCATCACCGAGCGCGAGGCGGCGCGCATGCAGCGCGAATGGCTGCGCGAGCGCGGTGTGCGTGACTGGTTCCACCTGCCCTTCGCATGGTTCGGGAACCGCACGGCGTTCGTGAACTTCCGCGTCCCGCTGCAGTTCTTCCCCACCAACCGCCGCCTGGAGCCCGGGATGCCGTTCATCCTGGACATGGCCCCGGTGTACGACGGCTTCACGGCCGACATCGGCTACTCCGGCTCGCTCGGCATCAATCCGGTGCAGGACAAACTGATGGCCGACCTGGAGGCGCACCGCGCGCTGATCCTGCGCGAGGTGCGCGAGCGCCGGCCGCTGCGGGAGATCTACGACGACGTGGACCGCCTCATGGTCCGCCAAGGCTATGCGAACCGGCACCGCGCCTATCCCTTCGGCGTGATCGCGCACAAGGTCGACCGGGTCAGGCAACGCCGCTGGTCACCGCATGTCTTCGGGTTCGGTACCCAGTCCCTGAAGGGCTTGGCGAGCGACGCGCTGCACGGCCACCGCGAGGGCTGGTCCCCGCTCTGGTCCCCGTACCGCTTCTCCGACCACCCGCCGCACCCGGGCCTGTGGGCGGTCGAACCGCACCTCGGTTTCAGAGGTACGGGTGCCAAGTTCGAGGAGATCCTGGTCGTCACCGACTCCGAGGACCCCGAGCAGAGCGCCTTCTGGCTGGACGACGATCTGCCGCACGTGCGGCGCTGGGCGGAGGAGAAGTGACGGTGCCGGTGACTCTTCAGGGCGCGCGCGAGCGCCGGGTGCGGACCGGCGATGTCGAGCTGTGCGTCGCCGAGCTGGGCGACCCCGGCCAGCCGACGGTGATGCTCGTGCACGGCTATCCGGACAGCAAGGAGGTGTGGTCCGAGGTCGCGCCGCGGCTGGCCGACCGCTTCCATGTCGTGCTGTACGACGTCCGCGGCCACGGCCGGTCGACGGCACCGAAGCCGCTGCGCGGCGGGTTCACGCTGGAGAAGCTCACGGACGACTTCCTGGCCGTCGCGGACGCGGTCAGTCCGGGCCGGCCCGTGCATCTGGTCGGGCACGACTGGGGCTCGGTGCAGGCCTGGGAGTTCGCCACGGTCAAGCGCACCGAAGGCCGGATCGCGTCCTTCACCTCGATGTCCGGGCCGTCCCTCGACCACTTCGGCCACTGGATCGGCGGGCGCCTCAAGCGGCCCACCCCGCGCCGGGTCGGCCAGCTCCTCGGTCAGGGCGCCAAGTCCTGGTACGTCTACGCACTACACACGCCCGTGCTGCCCGAACTGGCCTGGCGCGGCCCCCTCGGCAAGACCTGGCCGCGCATCCTGGAGCGCATGGAGAAGGTCCCCGGCGGCGGCTACCCGACCTCTTCCCTGCCGACGGACGCGGCGCACGGGGCATGGCTGTACCGGGACAACGTACGAGCCCGGCTGAGCCGCCCGCGCGCGGACGCCTACGCACACGCACCCGTGCAGCTCATCACGCCCCTCGGGGACGCCTTCCTGTCGGAGCGGCTCTACGACGAACTGGAGCAGTGGGTTCCGCAGTTGACCCGGCGCACGCTTGCGGCGAAGCACTGGATCCCGCGCTCGCGCCCCGACCAACTGGTGTCCTGGATCACCGAGTTCGTGACATCCGTCGAGGGCGGGCGACCGAAAGGCGTGACCGCGACCGGGAAGTACGCCGACCGCTTCGGCGGGCAGCTCGTCCTGGTCACCGGCGCCGGAAGCGGCATCGGACGGGCGACGGCGTACGCCTTCGCGGAGGCCGGCGCGCGCGTGGTGGCCGTCGACCGGGACACCGAGGCCGCGGCTCGCACCGCCGAGATGTCCCGGCTGATCGGCGCACCCGAGGCCTGGGCCGAGACCGTCGACGTCTCGGACGAGCAGGCCATGGAGAAGCTCGCCGCGAAGGTCGCCACCGAGTACGGCGTGGTGGACGTCCTGGTGAACAACGCCGGTATCGGTCTGTCGGGCTCCTTCTTCGACACCACACCGGAGGACTGGAGGAAGGTCCTCGACGTCAATCTGTGGGGCGTCATCCACGGCTGCCGGCTGTTCGGCAAGCAGATGGCCGAGCGCGGACAGGGCGGCCACATCGTCAACACCGCGTCGGCGGCGGCGTACCAGCCCTCCAAGGCGCTGCCCGCGTACAGCACGTCCAAGGCGGCCGTGCTGATGCTGAGCGAGTGCCTGCGCGCGGAGCTGGCCGGTCAGGGCATCGGCGTCACCGCGATATGCCCCGGCTTCGTCAACACCAGCATCACCTCGACCGCGCGCTTCGCAGGTGTCGACGCCGATGAGGAGAAGCGGCGCCAGAAGAAGTCCGCGCGTCTGTACGGGCTGCGGAACTATCCACCGGAGAAGGTCGCCGACGCGATCCTGCGGGCGGTGGTGCGCGGCGATGCCGTTGTTCCTGTGACGCCGGAGGCGCGTGGGGCGTATCTCATGTCGAGGTTCACGCCGAAGGCGCTGCGCAGGATCGCGCGGTTGGAGCCGCCGCTGTGAGCGACGGGGGTCCTGCGCGCGGGGGAGCGGTTGTCGGCGAAGGCCTGTCCGGGAGGCGCGGTGAGGCCGGGCCTGCGCCCGCCTACCGGATCGAGGACCTCGCGCACCTCAGCGGCGCCACCGTCCGCACCATCCGCGCCTACCAGGACCGAGGCCTGCTCCCCCGCCCGGAGCGCCGTGGCCGGGCCAACCTCTACTCGGACGCCCATCTCAACCGCCTGAGCCAGATCGCCGATCTCCTCGACCGCGGCTACACCCTGGCGTCCATCAAGGAGCTCCTGGAGGCCTGGGACGCCGGTCGTGGCCTCGGTGGGGTGCTCGGGCTGGTCGCCGAGGTGGACGGGCCGTGGACCGACGAGGAGGCGGTACGGATCTCGCGCGCCGAGCTGGAGGAGCGCTTCGGCGGCACCCCGGACGACGCGGCGGTGGCCGAGGCCGTGGAGCTCGGCGTACTCGAGCCGGTCCCCGGCGACGAGGACTCCTTCGTCGTTCCGAGCCCTCAAGAGCTCGCTGTGGCAGTCGAGTTGCACTCTGCCGGCGTGCCACTGTCCGCGATCTCCGATCATCTACGGGAGTTGAGGGGTCAGGTCGAGCACATCGCAGCGCGTTTCCTGGAGTTCACCACCGAGCACGTGTTCGCGCGCTACCTCGACGGCTCGCACCGCCCGACGGACGCGGAAGCAGCCGAGGCGGCCACTCTCGTACGACGGTTGCGCCCGCTCGCCCAGCACACCGTGGACGCGGAACTCGCCCGCGCCATGCGGCTGTTGGCCGTGCGTCATCTGCGTCAGCACCTGGGGGCGGACGAGACGCCGGAACTGATGAACCGGACGAGAACTGTGCCCGTACCCGAGGAGACAATGCAGGCCGTGGAGAGCCTGGTTGGCGCAAAGCAGTCAGCGGCGTTCATCACGCTCGCCACCGAACGGGAAGTACGGGCGCGGGCCTTGGACCGGCTTGCAGCAAGTCACGGCCCATCAGATGATCTTGACGAAACCCCTTGAAACGACGGCTCGTTGTCCACAGAATCGCCAATTCCCCTGTGGATAACCGTACTTGGCTGTGGATCAAACATCCGGAGTGAAATCGTTCGCGTGATTCGGGCCTCTCCCGGCAGTCTGGTGGCATGGACGAAAGACGCACCGTGAAGGTGTCGAAGTACCTCTCGAAGCACCTGCGCCACCAGCCCGAGCGCATCGGGCTCGCCCTCGACGAGGGCGGCTGGGTCGAGATCGAGACACTGATCGCCGCCGCAACCGCACACGGATTCCGGTTCACCCGGGAAGAGCTGGATCACGTGGTGGCCGCCAATGACAAGAAGCGCTTCGCGATCGAGGGCACCCGGATCCGCGCCAGCCAGGGCCACAGCATCGACGTCGAACTCGGACTGCCCCCGGCGACCCCGCCGCCCTACCTCTACCACGGCACCGTGGCCCGCAACCTGGACGCGATTCGCAGCGCCGGCCTCCTGCCCATGAACAGGCACGACGTGCACCTCTCCGCCGACCGCGAGACAGCGACGCGGGTCGGCGCCCGGCGCGGCCGCCCGGTGGTGCTCTCCGTGGACGCCGGCGCCATGCACCGCCACGGCCACGTCTTCCACGTCAGCGCGAACGGGGTGTGGCTGACGAAAGCCGTGCCGCCGGAGTATCTGCGGTTTCCCGAGGCGCACTGATCCGGACCGCTACGAGCCCCTGAGTACATAGCCGGTGATCGACGCACACGCAGATCACCGGCACAGATACCGGTGATCGACCTCGCTCCGTGGTTGAGCAGCCGCGGGCGGTGGCTGTTTCACGTGAAACCCATTCGGCCGCATAGGCTCGATGCATGAGTCTGCGCCTGAGCACCGTGATCCTCCCTTACCGCCGCTGGTCCGAGGGGGGCCGCGAGGCATGGCAGCGCGCGGAGGAGCTCGGCTTCCACACCGCGTACACCTACGACCACCTGTCCTGGCGGAGCTTCCGGGACGGCCCCTGGTTCGGCGCCGTGCCGACACTGACCGCCGCCGCGGCCGTCACCGACCAGCTGCGGCTGGGCACCCTGGTGACCTCGCCGAACTTCCGGCATCCGGTGAACCTCGCCAAGGAACTGATCTCCCTCGACGACATCTCGGGCGGCCGGGTCACGCTCGGCATCGGCGCAGGCGGCACCGGCTTCGACGCCACCGCCCTCGGCCAGGAGCCATGGACCCCGCGCGAGCGTGCCGATCGGTTCGCCGAGTTCGTCGTGCTGCTGGACCGGCTGCTGACCGAGGACTCGGTGTCGTACGAGGGCGACTTCTACTCGGCACACGAGGCGCGCAACATCCCGGGCTGTGTGCAGCGCCCCCGGCTGCCCTTCGCGGTCGCCGCGACCGGGCCGCGCGGACTGCGGCTCGCCGCACGCCATGGACAGGCGTGGGTGACCACGGGCGACCCGAAGCTGTACGAGAACGGCACTCCTGAACAGTCGGTTCAAGCCATTCGGGGACAGGTCGGGAAGCTGGCCGGCGCCTGCGCCGAGATCGGCCGGGACGTGTCCGGGCTCGACAAGATCCTGCTCACCGGGTTCACCCCGGACCGCGGCCGTCCGCTGGAGTCCCTCGACGCGTTCGTGGACTTCGCGGGGCGCCATCAGGAGCTGGGATTCACCGAGATCGTGGTCCACTGGCCGATCCCGGACTCGGACTTCGCGGCCGACGAGAAGGTCTTCGAGCAGATCGCCATGGAGGCGACGGCCCAGCTGCACTGAGCTCACGGGAGCGACGGTGCTGGTCAGGGGGAGGTGGGCGATGTCCGCAGGGGCGGTTTCTCCTCAGGTGAGGACTCAGATGTGCAGACCGCTGCACGGCCGTGCAGGCATATGCGGGAGAATGGCCCGGTGACCTCAGCGACTCGACAGCCCCAGACCCCGGCCGCCGCTGTCCGCCCGCGGCTCATCGCCACCGACCTGGACGGCACGCTGCTGCGGGACGACAAGTCGGTCTCCCCCCGCACGGTCGCCGCGCTTGCCGCCGCCGAGGAGGCGGGCATCGAGGTGTTCTTCGTCACCGGCCGCCCCGCGCGCTGGATGGACGTCGTCAGCGACCACGTCCACGGGCACGGCCTGGCGATCTGCGGCAACGGCGCCGCCGTGGTCGACCTGCACGGCGGCCCCGGCACCCACCAGTTCGTGAAGGTGCGCGAGCTGGCCCGGGAGAACGCCCTGGACGCCGTACGGCTGCTGCGTGACGCGGCTGAGGGCACGGTGTACGCGGTGGAGCAGACGTACGGCTTCTACCAGGAGCCGGACTACCCCAAGCTGCACATGGAGATACCGGACGACCTCGCGCCGGCCGAGGACCTCCTGGCGCCGGACGCCCCCGGAGCCGGCGAGCCGGTGCTCAAGATCCTCGCCTACCACCCCACCCTCGACCCCGACGCCTTCCTCACCCTCGCCCGCCTCGCCATCGGCGACCGGGCCAACGTCACCCGCTCCAGCCCCAGCGCCCTGCTGGAGATCAGCGGCCCCGGCGTCTCCAAGGCCAGCACGCTCGCCCTGTGCTGCGCCGAGCGCGGCATCTCGCACGAAGAGGTCGTGGCGTTCGGGGACATGCCCAACGACGTCGAGATGCTGACGTGGGCGGGCCAGTCGTACGCGATGGGCAACGCGCACCCCGATGTCATCGCCGCCGCGTCGGGGCGGACGGTCGCCAACAACGAGGACGGCGTGGCCGTGGTGATCGAAGAGCTGCTGGCGAGGCGGGGCTAGACCTACCCGAGCGGCGCTCCGCGTGCGGAGAGCCACGGCACCGGGTCCACCCCCGAGCCCAGTTCCGGAGTGATCCGCACCTCGAAATGCAGGTGCGGGCCGGTGGAGTTGCCGGTCGTGCCCGACTGACCGATCCACTGGCCGGTGTCGACCCGCTCGTCCTGGTCGACGGCGACGGAGGCAAGGTGGGCGTACTGCGTGTAGTAGCCGTCCGCGTGCCGGACGACGACCTCCATGCCGAAGGCGCCTGCGCACGCCACCTTCACCACCCGCCCGTCCCCGACCGCCCGCACGGGCGTGCCGATCGGCACCGCGAAATCCTGCCCGGTGTGCCGCTTCGCCCAGCGCTCTCCGCCACTGCCGAACGCGGCGGACAGCTCGTACTTCGCGACCGGCGTGACCCAGGCACTCGTGCCGTCCGTCTCCTTCTGGTCGAGCCGGACCGCACCCGGGCACGATCCGGCGGCCACGGAGACGTCGGCCTTCCCCTGCAACTCCCAGCGCGCCTCTTCGAGCTTGTCCTCAACGCCCTGCTTCAGGTCGGCGAGCTCGGCGTTGCGCTTCTCCAGCACCTGCCAGGCCGCCGCGGCCTTGGCCTCGTCCCCGGCGAGCCGCACCTCGGCGCGACGGTTCTTCTCGATGGAGTTGGCGACGGCCAGGTTCGCCTGCGAGAACACATGCTGACCGCGCATCAGCTGGTCCGGGCTCGTCGCGAGGATGATCTGCGCGGTGAGCGGCATGCCGCCGCCGTTGCGGTACTGGGCGCGCGCTATCCGGCCCAGGTCCTCACGCAGGACGCCGATCTCCCGCCGCTCCCGTTCGAGCAACGCCTCGATCCGCAGTGCCTTCGCCCGCCGCGTCTCAGCCTGCTTCCGCCCCGCCTCGTACCGCTCGGTCGCCCGGGCCGCCTCCTCGTACAGCTTGACCACCCGTGCGCTGAGGGACGAGTCGGTGCCGTTGTGGCCCGGCGTGCCCTTGCCGTCACCGGCCGCGCCGGCGGGCCTGGCCACCAGGCCGACGAGCACGCACAGCAGCGCCGGAACGACCAGGAGACGACGGCGATATGAGCACATGTCAGCGATCCTGGCCCGCGGGGCGGGCGAGGACCCTGTTCAAGTCGTACAGCTGGGGGACGTGTTGCTGCGGATGGGTCAGTACGGCCGTTGACCGCGAGCGCCGGCGAGCCCCGCCGCCCACGCCGTCCGCCGACGGGTGGCTGCCGGACGGCAAGGCCCACGGCAACCGGCCGGTCGCCCGCTACGGCGCCCCCACCAGCAGATCCGCCTGCTCCTCCCGCTCCACCATCCCCCGCAGCGGCCCGTCCACAGCGGCCAGCTCCGCGAACGTGCCCCGCTGTGCCACCCGCCCCTCGTCCAGGACGACCACCTCGTCCACGGCCTCCAGCCCGGCGAGTCGGTGCGTGATGAGCAGGGTCGTACGGCCCTCGGTGGCGGCCAGCAGGTCGGCGGTGAGGGCGTCGGCGGTCGGCAGGTCCAGATGCTCGGCGGGCTCGTCCAGGACGAGGACGGGGAAGTCGGCGAGCAGTGCGCGGGCCAGCGCGAGCCGCTGCCGCTGACCGCCCGACAGCCGCGCCCCGTGCTCACCCACGAGCGTGTCCAACCCGTCGGGCAGGCCGTCGGCCCAGTCGAGCAGCCGGGCGCGGTGCAGGGCGTCACGCAGTTCGGCCTCGGTGGCGTCCTTCCTGGCGAGGAGCAGGTTCTCGCGCACGGAGCTGTCGAAGAGGTGCGCGTCCTGCGCGCAGAGTCCGACGAGACGCCGTACGTCGTCACCGTCCAGCGCGTGCGCGTCCACGCCGCCCAGCGTGTAGGAACCCGCGTCGGCGTCCAGGAAGCGCAGCAGCACCTGCGCCAGCGTCGTCTTGCCGGACCCGGACGGGCCGACCACAGCGATCCGGCGGCCCTGCTCCAGGGTCAGGTCGAGTCCGGCGAGCGCGTCCCGGTCCTGCCCGGCGTGACGGGCGGTCAGGCCCTTGACGGCGACCGGGAAGGGCGATGCGGGCGCCTGCCGGGGCCGAACGGGTTCCCGTACGGGCTCCGGAGCGTCCAGCACCTCGTACACGCGCTCGGCGCTCTTGCGCACCCGCTGGCGGTACTGCACGGCGAGCGGCAGCCCCAGGACGGCCTCGAAGGCGGCCAGCGGGGTGAGGACGACGACGGCCATCGTCACGCCGCCCAGCCGCCCGTCGGCGACCCCTTGGGCGCCCACGAGGGTGGTGGCGGCGACGGTGAGCCCGCAGATCAGCGCGGTGAGCCCGTCGCCGAGCGCGGTCGCGGAGGCGGCGCGCGAGGCGATCCGGGTCAGCGTCCCGTCGGCCCGACGCACTTCTGCCTCACGGCCTGGCAGGGCGCCGGCGACGGTCAGCTCTGCGGTGCCGCTGAGCAGGTCCGTCACACGTGTCGCGAGCTCTCCGCGGGCCGGCGCCAGCCGCCGCTCGGCGCGTCGGGCGACGGCACCGGTCAGGAGCGGGACTCCGGCTCCGGCCGCGAGGAGCCCGGCCGCGAGCACGGCACCGGCCTCGGGCAGCAGCCAGGCCGTGAAGCCGACGGCCCCGGCGGACACGACGGTCGCGGCAGCGGCGGGCAGCAGCCACCGCAGCCAGTAGTCCTGCAGCGCGTCCACATCCGCGACGAGCCTCGACAGCAGGTCGCCCCGACGCGTGCGTCGCAGCCCGGCGGGCGCCAGCCGCTCCAGCCGCCGGTACACGGCGACCCGGGTGTCGGCCAGCATCCGCAGCACGGCATCGTGCGACACCAGCCGCTCGGCGTACCGGAACACGGCCCGCCCGATACCGAAGGCGCGCGTCGCCGTCACGGCCACCATCAGATACAGCACGGGCGGCTGCTGCGAGGCCCGCGAGATGAGCCATCCGGAGGTCGCCATGAGCCCTACGGCGCTGCCGAGCGCGAGGCTGCCGAGCACCAGCGCGAGGACGAGACGACCGCGCCGGGGGCCGGACATGGCGCGGACGCGGGTCAGCACACCGCGTGTGCCTGCGGTGAGCGGCACGGTCCCGGCGTCCTCGGACACGGGACCACCGTGCGGGTCCTGCTCGATCGAACGGTCAACGGACGCCTTGGGCAAGGGCTCCACCGGCACCGGCGCCACGGCCTCCGCCAGCCGCACCACCCGGTCCGCCACCCCCAGCAATGCCGGCCGATGCACCACCAGCAGCACCGTCCGCCCCACTGCCAGCCTCCGCACGGCCTCCACGACCTCGGCCTCGGTGGCCCCGTCGAGCGCGGCCGTCGGCTCGTCGAGCAGCAGGACAGGCCGGTCCGCCAGGAACGCCCTGGCCAGCGCGAGCCGCTGCCGCTGCCCCGCGGACAGCCCGACCCCGTCCTCGCCCAGCACGGCGTCGACACCCAGGGGCAGCGCGTCCACGAACTCCAGCGCCCCGGCATGTCCCAGCGCCTGCCGCACGTCGGCGTCGTTCGCCTCGGGACGCGCCAGCCGTACGTTCTCGGCGATCGTTCCGGCGTACAGATGCGGCCGCTGCGGCACCCAGGCGATCCGTGAGCGCCATCCCTCCAGATCGAGTTCGGCAAGATCCGCTCCCCCGACCAGGATCCGCCCCTCGGTCGGCCGCACGAACCCCAACAGGGCGTTCAGCAGCGTCGACTTGCCCGCGCCGCTGGGCCCGACGAGCGCGACCGTCTCCCCGGGCTCGACGGCGAAGGACACGTCCGACACCGCGTCGGAGCACCGTCCTGAGTAGCGGACCGAGACGCCCTCGAACGACATCGCCCCCGTCGGCACCGCCGCGTTTCCCGACGCCGGCGCCGGCGTCTCCAGCACCTCGAAGATCTCCTCGGCCGCGGACAGGCCCTCGGCCGCCGCGTGATACTGCGCTCCCACCTGACGCAGCGGCAGGTAGGCCTCGGGTGCCAGCACGAGGATGACCAGGCCGTCGTACAGATGCATGTCGCCGTGGACGAGGCGCATGCCGATCGTCACCGCGACCAGGGCCACCGAGAGAGTCGAGAGCAGCTCCAGCGCGAAGGAGGAGATGAAGGCGATCCGCAGGGTCCGCATGGTCGCCCGGCGGTATTCATCGGTGATACGCCGGATCGACTCGGCCTGCGCCTTGGCGCGCCCGAACACCTTCAGGGTCGGCAGGCCGGCCACGACGTCCAGGAAGTGCCCGGACAGCCGGGACAGCATCCGCCACTGACGGTCCATCCGGGACTGCGTGGCCCAGCCGATCAGCATCATGAAGATCGGGATCAGCGGCAGGGTGCCGACGATGATGGCCGCGGACACCCAGTCCTCGGTCACGATCCGCACCAGCACCGCGATCGGCACGACCACCGCGAGCCCCAGCTGCGGCAGATAGCGCGAGAAGTAGTCGTCGAGGGCATCGACGCCGCGCGTGGCGAGCGCGACCAGCGATCCGGTCCGCTGGCCGCTCAGCCAGTCGGGCCCCAGCTCGGTCGCCCGCTCCAGCAGTCGCCCGCGCAGCTCCGACTTCACGGCCGCGCTGGCACGGTGAGCGGCGAGTTCGGTGAGCCATGCGACCACTGCGCGGCCCACGGCCACAGCCACCAACAGCAGTAGGGGAGTGCGCAGTTCAGCGGCGGACATGCCGTGCTGGAACGCCCCCACCACCGCCTCGGCGATGAGCATCGCCTGTGCGATGACCAGCACGGCGCCGACGACGCCCAGGCCGACGACAGCAATCAGGAAGAGGCGAGTGGCGCGGGCGTATCGGAGGAGACGCGGATCGATCGGTTTCACGTGAAACATGCCCTTCGGCCCAGGGCGGGGTGTTTCACGTGAAACATCGTGAACCACCCCGCCACAGCGGACTCAGTGCTTGGCCCCCGCGGCGGCGTCCGCGGCAAGGTGTTGCGTGCCGATCCGCTTGCGGAAGACCCAGTAGGTCCAGCCCTGGTAGAGCATGACGACCGGCGTGGCGATCACCGCGCACCAGGTCATGATCTTCAGGGTGTACGGGCTCGACGACGCGTTGGTGACCGTGAGGCTCCACTCGTCATTGAGCGAGGACGGCATGACGTTCGGGAAGAGCGTCAGGAAGAGCATCGCGACAGCGGCCACGATGGTGACGCCGGAAAAGGCGAACGACCATCCCTCGCGCCCCGCTTGGTTCGCCACCAGCGCCGCCACCAGCGCCGCCACGGCCACGACGAGGGCGACCAGGCTCTGACCGTCGCCGTTCTCGATCTGCGTCCAGAGCAGGAAGATCAGCGCCAGTACGGCGGCGGCGAGACCGACCCACAGGGCCAGCTTCCGCGCCCGCTCCCGGATCTCCCCGACGGTCTTGAGCGCGGTGAACACCGCACCGTGGAAGGTGAACAGCGTCAGCGTCACCAGGCCACCGACGAGCGCGTACGGGTTGAGCAGGTCCAGGGCGTTGCCGACGTACTCATGGTTCTCGTCGAGCTTCACGCCCCGCACGATGTTGCCGAAGGCGACACCCCACAGGAAGGCCGGGAGCAGCGAACACCAGAAGATGGCCTGCTCCCAGTTGCGTTGCCAGTTCTCCTCGGGCCGCTTCGCCCGGTACTCGAACGCGACACCCCGGACGATCAGGCAGACCAAGATCAGCAGCAGCGGCAGATAGAAGCCGGAGAAGAGCGTGGCGTACCACTCGGGGAAGGCGGCGAACGTGGCGCCGCCCGCCGACAGCAGCCACACCTCGTTGCCGTCCCAGACAGGCCCGATGGTGTTGATCAGCACCCGCCGCTCGGGCCGGTTGCGGGCCAGCAGCTTGGTGAGGACGCCAACCCCGAAGTCGAAGCCCTCCAGGAAGAAGTAGCCGATCCACAGGACGGCGATCAGGACGAACCAGACGTCGTGAAGTTCCATGACTGTGCAGCTCCCTCGGCCTAGTACGAGAAGGCCATCGGCTTGTCGGCGTCACGGTCGTCGCCGCCGATCTTCGTGGGCGGGTTCAGGTCAGCCTCGGTGAGCTCGGGAGGGCCGGCCTTCACGTACTTCACGAGCAGCTTGACCTCGACGACGGCGAGGATGGCGTAGAGCGCGGTGAAGACGATCATCGAGGTGAGAACCTCGCCCTGGGAGACGCCGGGGGAGACCGCGTCCCGGGTGCGCAGGACGCCGTACACGACCCACGGCTGACGGCCCATCTCGGTGAAGATCCAGCCCCAGGAGTTGGCGATCAGCGGGAAGGCCAGCGTCCAGATCGCGATGCGCCAGTACAACTTGGTCAGCTTCGGGCCGAGCGCCTTCTTCGGGAGCAGCACCAGATGCGGCACCTCGTCGTCACCGACCCTCAGGTGCTGCGGCAGCATGAACTTCTTGCGGGTCAGCCAGAGTCCGATCAGGCCGATGGTGAACGATGCCATGCCGAAGCCGATCATCCACCGGAAGCCCCAGTAGGCGACGGGGATGTTGGGCCGGTAGTCGCCGGGGCCGTACTTCTCCTGCTCGGCCTTGTTGACGTCGTTGATACCGGGGACGTACGAGGTGAAGTCGTCCTTGGCCAGGAAGGACAGCAGGCCGGGAATCTCTATGGCGACCTTGTTGTGGCCCTTGTCGACATCGCCGATGGCGAAGATCGAGAAGGGTGCCGGCTCCTCGCCGTCCCACAGCGCCTCTGCAGCGGCCATCTTCATCGGCTGCTGCTCGTACATGATCTTGCCGAGCGTGTCACCGCTGATCGCGGTGAGCAGGCCGCCGATGGCGACGGTGACCAGGCCGAGCCTGAGCGAGGTCTTCATCTCGCGGATGTGCTTCTTGCGCAGCAGGTGGAAGGCGGAGATGCCGACCATGAACGCGCCGCCGGTCAGGAAGGCCGCCGAGAGGGTGTGGAAGGCCTGCGCGAGCGCGGTGTTCTGGGTCAGCACGAGCCAGAAGTCGGTGAGCTCGGCCCGCCCCTTCGCCTCGTTGATCCGGTAGCCCACGGGGTGCTGCATCCAGGAGTTGGCCGCCAGGATGAAGTACGCCGACAGGATCGTGCCGATGGACACCATCCACATACAGGCCAGGTGGATCTTCTTCGGGAGCTTGTCCCAGCCGAAGATCCACAGCCCGATGAAGGTGGACTCGAAGAAGAAGGCGATCAGGGCCTCGAAGGCGAGCGGGGCGCCGAAGACGTCGCCGACGAAGCGGGAGTAGTCGGACCAGTTCATGCCGAACTGGAACTCCTGCACGATGCCTGTGACGACACCCATCGCGATGTTGATCAGGAAGAGCTTGCCCCAGAACTTCGTCGCTCTGAGGTACTTCTCCTTCTCCGTGCGCACCCATGCGGTCTGCAGCCCGGCCGTGAGAGCGGCCAGCGAGATCGTCAGAGGAACAAACAGAAAGTGGTAGACGGTGGTGATACCGAACTGCCAGCGCGCCAGAGTCTCCGGCGCCAAAGCCAGGTCCACGTCGCCGCTCCTTACCTACCGCTTGTGAAAGCGTTCACATTCACAAGCAATTATGCAGCACGCCTATCCCTGCCCTCAAAGGGGGGGTCCTTCCTTGAGATCAGCCCCTTGGCGCACACTTCAACATATTGTTGAATCGGTGCCATGCAGACACCGACGCCCCTACAGATACGGATCTCCTGGCCCGCGGGACACCTCACCGCGACCCTCGACGACACTCCCACCACGCAGGCCCTCGCCAAGGCCCTGCCCCTCGCCTCCACTGCCCGCACTTGGGGAGAGGAGGTCTACTTCGACACCGGCGTCGCCGTTCCACGTGAAACCGACGCCCAGCAGGTCGTCGAGCCGGGCACGGTCGCCTTCTGGACCGACGGAGACGCGCTCGCCCTCCCCTACGGCCCCACACCGATATCGCGAGGCGACGAGTGCCGCCTCGCGAGCCCGTGCAACGTGCTGGGTCGCATCGACGGCGACCCCCGTCTGTTGGCGACGGTCCGCGACGGCGACCCCGTGCGCGTGGAGCTGGTGGACGTCTGACCGTGCCCGCGGAGCGCTAAAGCTCCTTCCGGAACCCTTCCGCCACCTTCAGGAAGATGTCGTTCGCCTCGTCCTCCCCGACCGTCACCCGCACACCCTCACCCGGGAACGGCCGGATCACCACGCCCGCCTGCTCACACGCCTGAGCGAAGGCGACCGTGCGCTCCCCCAGTCGCAGCCACACGAAGTTGGCCTGAGTCTCGGGCACCGTCCAGCCCTGAGCGCGCAGTCCGGCGACCACGCGGTTGCGCTCGCACACCAACGAGCCGACCCGGCCGATCAGTTCGTCCTCGGCACGCAGCGAGGCGATCGCCGCCTCCTGCGCGAGCTGGCTCACCCCGAACGGCACCGCCGTCTTGCGCAGGGCCGCCGCGACCGGCTCCTGGGCGATCGCGAAACCGACGCGGAGGCCGGCGAGGCCGTACGCCTTGGAGAAGGTCCGCAGAACACAGACGTTCGGCCGCTCACGGTAGATCTCCACCCCGTCCGGCACCTCGGGGTCCCGGATGAACTCACGGTATGCCTCGTCCAGCACCACCAGGACGTCACTGGGCACCCGGTCGAGGAACCGCTCCAGCTCGGCCCGCCTCACGACCGTGCCCGTCGGGTTGTTGGGGTTGCAGACGAAAATCAGCCTGGTGCGGTCGGTGATGGCGGCGGCCATCGCGTCCAGGTCGTGCACATCGCCCGGCGTCAGCGGCACCTTGACGGACGTGGCGCCGCTGATCTGCACGATGATCGGGTACGCCTCGAAGGACCGCCAGGCGTAGATGACCTCGTCGCCGGGTCCGGCGGTGGCCTGGATCAGCTGCTGGGCGACGCCGACCGAGCCGGTACCGGTGGCCAGGTGGGAGAGCGGGACGCCGAAGCGCTCGGACAGCTCGTTCATCAGCCCCGTGCACATCATGTCGGGGTAGCGGTTGAAGGACGAGACGGCGGCCGTCACGGTCTCCATCACGCCGGGCAGCGGCGGATAAGGGTTCTCGTTGGAGGACAGCTTGTAGGCCACCGGGCCACCGGCCGCGGCAGGCTTGCCCGGCTTGTAGGTGGGGATACCCTCCAGCTCGGCGCGCAGCTTGGGGCTCGTCTCGCTCACCGCAGTCCTCCTCGCGACCACCGGCGGCCCATCACCACCGCCGGCTCCAATACTGCTCACCTTATGAGGATTCCGCGCCGATGCGTACAGGTGAGGAGGGGTCGATGCGTACGGAAGAGGCGAGCCCGCCCGCTGATCCCTCCTGTCACACCTGCATCAGGGGCATCGCCGTACGAAGGCGTACGAATTGGGGGGCGCGCCACACATATATCTACGCGCCGGTGGCTCACTCCGTGGCGCGCATCACCCGTGAAGGTGAGTTGAGACCTCTTCGAAACATCGGGCACTTGGCAGGCCCATGCGCGCCGACAAGTCACGTCCTGCCATTGGATCGTTCAACTCCCTTGCTTTCAAAGGGTATTGACGCATGATGACCTTGCAGAAACGTGTCTGTCAACGCGTGCATATGCGTCCGCACTACCCCACCGAATGAGCCCTACTATCGGCTCGCCATGACAGCAGCAGGGAAGCACCAGGTGAGCCGCGCGGAAACCTCTCGTCGAGGCAATCGACCCGGCCGGGCGGGTATCAGAGACGTGGCCGCCGCCGCGGGGGTCTCCATCACGACCGTCTCCGACGCCCTCAACGGCAAGGGCAGACTCCCCGACGCCACCCGACGCCATGTCCGCGAGGTCGCCGACCGGCTGGGCTACCGCCCGTCGGCCGCCGCCCGCACACTCCGTACGGGCAAGTCAGGACTCATCGGCCTGACCGTGACGACATACGGGGATGAACCTTTCACCTTCACGGAGTTCGCGTACTTCGCAGAGATGGCACGCGCCGCCACCTCGGCCGCGCTCGCCCGCGGCTACGCCCTCGTGATCCTCCCCGCGACCTCACGTCACGACGTCTGGTCGAACGTCGCCCTGGACGGCACGGTCGTCATCGACCCGTCCGACCAGGACCCGGTCGTCAGCGAGCTGGTCAGACAGGGGCTGCCGGTCGTCTCCGACGGTCGCCCGGCCGGCTCGCTCCCGGTCACCGCCTGGGTGGACAACGACCACGAGGCCGCCGTGATGGGCATCCTCGACCACCTCGCCGACGCGGGCGCCCGTCGGATCGGACTGCTGACGGGCACGACGACGGACACGTACACCCATCTGTCGACCACCGCCTATCTGCGCTGGTGCGAGCGGGTCGGCCAGGACCCGGTGTACGAGTCCTATCCGGCGCACGACCCGTGCGCGGGCGCCGTCGCCGCCGACCGGCTGCTCGCCCGCCCCGACCGGCCCGACGCGGTCTACGGACTGTTCGACCCGAACGGCACCGACCTGCTCGCCGCCGCCCGCCGCTACGGTCTGCGCGTACCGGACGACCTGCTTCTGGTGTGCTGCAGCGAATCCACGGTGTATGCCAACACCGAGCCGCCGATCACCACGCTCTCCCTGAAGCCGCGGCGCATCGGCACGGCCGTGGTCCAACTCCTCATCGACGCCATCGAGGGGGTCGAGTCGGACCAGCCGGTCGAGCAGGTGATACCGACCGAACTGATTGTGCGTACCTCGTCCCAGCGACGCCCGCCGCGGACGACGGTCAGCCCGCCCCGGTCGCCCGAGGGCCGGTAGAAACCGGGCGAAGACCTGCCACAGAAGCCGAACAGGAGCGGCAGTGGCAGGTCGAAGGGCCGCAGCAGCGGGGCGAGGGGCTTCAGGAGCAGTTCGAGGGGCGTCAGGAACGCGGCCGTCGAGCTGCCGAAGCCCGGGCCAATCGGGGCGAAAGCCGCAGTGAACAGGAGTCCTGCTCCGATTCACCACCCCTGGGTCATCACATGGCGCGATCGGCATTCCTATGATGGGCCCACGACACCCACGGGCCGCTGCGACCAGGCAGTCCGATGCGGTGCAGCTGCGGCGCGATGGTGGAGGGGTCTGATGACTCAGGGGGCCGGTCAGGGACCCGAGATGGAGCGGACGGCGACGTTGCGCGACTTCCGGGTGCCCGCTTACGTGCACGAGACCGGTCCGTACGTCCACAGCATGCACCCGGGCGAGGTCGCCCCGCCCCTCGACGAGACGTATCCGGAGGGGTACACGCCCACGCAGCGCGACCTGCCCGTGATCAATCGCGGCGACACGGTCCAGGTGCACGTCGACCCCGAGACCGTGCCGGTCCCGCAGTCGACGGCAGGTGCCGGCCCGCTGTTCGTGGTCGGCGACGTGCACGGCTATCTCGACGAGCTGATGGCCGCACTCCAGGAGCAGGGCCTCATCGACTCGGCGGGGAACTGGTCCGCGGGCACCTCCCGGCTGTGGTTCCTCGGTGACTTCACCGACCGCGGCCCGGACGGCATCGGCGTCATCGACCTCGTGATGCGGCTGTCCGCTGAGGCCGCCGCGGCCGGCGGCTACTGCAAGGCCCTGATGGGCAACCACGAGCTGCTGCTCCTCGGCGCCAAGCGATTCGGCGACACCCCCGTCAACTCCGGCGCGGGCACCGCCACCTTCCACGCTGCATGGCTGCTCAACGGCGGCCAGAAGACCGACATGGACCGTCTCCAGGACCACCATCTGCAGTGGATGTCGCGCCTGGACGCCATGGAAGAAGTCGACGGGCATCTGCTCGTCCACTCGGACACCACCGCCTATCTCGACTACGGCGACTCGATCGAGGCGGTCAACGACACCGTCCGCGAGACAATCACGCGCAATGACGCCGACGAAGTCTGGGATCTCTTCCGCAAGTTCACCAAGCGCTTCTCCTTCCGCGACGAGGGCGGCGCCGACCATGTGCGTTCCCTGCTCGATACGTACGGCGGCACCCGCATCGTTCACGGTCACAGCCCCATTCCGTACCTGCTGGGCGAGGTGGGCTCCGAGGAGGGCGAGGACGACACCGGGCCCCTGGTCGAGGGGCCGCACGTCTACGCCGACGGTCTCGCCATCGCGATGGACGGCGGCGTGACCATGGCCGGAAAGCTGCTGGTCCAGCAACTTCCCCTGGATATCTGACCGTTCACGGGGCAGGCGTCGCACATGGCGGAGTGACGGAAGAGGGCCCAGGCCAGGGCCCAATTTTGGCAAACCCCCTGTCACCGTGTGCCGTGACCGCTCTACCATCGGCTTATCCGTAGCAGGCTCCCCTCCGTTTCTGCCCGACGGCTCGTTGGCATGCGAGCCCCAAGCCCTACGGAGCATCGGGGGATGCACATGAACAGCGTTCCGCAGCACCTGCTGAGCGAGGACCGCCAGGATTACGAGCGGATCCTCGATGAGGCGCTGCGCTCCGCCCCACACCGCCCGGAACTGGCCGCTGTCGGTCAGCGGCTCAACCCCGAACAGCTGCGCACCATGGCGCTCAACGCCACCGCTCTGATCACGGCGGCCGCGGCGACCGAGTACCAGCACTACGTGAAGGTCCGCGAGGAACTGCGCCAACCGGCGCCGTCCACCCCTTCCTCCACCCGCGAGTCCGGCTCCTCCGAGTCGAGCTCGGGCGCGATGGGGCTCGCCACGACCATGGGAGAAGTCGCCGAGACAGCCGGCCCGGGCGTCATAGCCGTGCTCGCCGTCCTGGCACCCGTCCTCGCCGGCACCGCAGCGGCGATCTTCCTGCTCGTCGGCTACATCCTGAAGATGTTCGATCCCGAGCCGGCGTTCGCCCAGACGATGCTCACCACCGGATGGGTGTTCGGCGCCATGGCAGCGGCCGCCATCCTGGTGGCCGCCGTCGGTCTCCTGCTCACAGCCCTGCGCAACCGGCCGGCGTTCGACGGCGGGCCGTACGGCGAACTGAGCGAGGAGGTCGCCCGGGCCAGGGAAGCCTGGCGCGAGGCCCTGCTGGAGCGCGGCGTCCTGCCCTTCCTGCGGGAGGCACTCGCCGACCCCGGCACGGCATCGGCCCTGCACCGCACGCCACCGTCGACACCGGCCGGCCGCATCCCGAACCTCGGCTACGGCCGCCCGGGTTTCAGCAGCCCGGACGACGGCGCCTCCCGGGGATCGCGGCCGAGCTTCAGCAGCCCGGACTACACGAGCCCGGACTTCGGAGGCCCGGAACACCAGCCGGAGTAGCGCCTCGGCTTGCGCCCTCCGCCGCAGGAGAGCCCCCACCCGGGGCCCCTCCTTGGCGACGGAACCCCCGGGGAGACCTCCTCGGGGAGGCGCAAGCCGAACAGCCGGGCAGCAACGCCGGACACGACGGCAGCCCGCCGGACACCGGGGCACGGCGCCCCGGGGCACGACGTCGACGTCAGTCCGCGAGCGGCAGGTACACCCGGTTACCCGCCGCGGCGAACTCCTTCGACTTCTGAGCCATGCCGTCCTCGATCTCCTCCTTCGACCCGCCATGTGCGCGGCGGATGTCCTGGGAGATCTTCATCGAGCAGAACTTCGGCCCGCACATGGAGCAGAAGTGAGCCGTCTTGGCAGGCTCGGCCGGAAGGGTCTCGTCGTGGAACTCCCGTGCCGTGTCCGGGTCGAGAGCCAGGTTGAACTGGTCCTCCCACCGGAACTCGAATCGGGCGTCGGACAGCGCGTCGTCCCACTCCTGCGCACCGGGGTGCCCCTTGGCGAGATCGGCCGCGTGGGCGGCGATCTTGTAGGTGATGACGCCGGTCTTGACGTCGTCCCGGTTGGGCAGGCCCAGGTGCTCCTTGGGCGTGACGTAGCAGAGCATCGCCGTGCCCCACCAGGCGATCATCGCGGCACCGATGCCGGAGGTGATGTGGTCGTAGGCCGGCGCGACGTCGGTGGTCAGCGGGCCGAGCGTATAGAACGGAGCTTCATCGCAGATCTCCTGCTGAAGGTCGATGTTCTCCTTGATCTTGTGCATCGGGACGTGTCCCGGGCCCTCGATCATGGTCTGTACGTTGAAACGCTTGGCGATCGTGTTGAGTTCCCCGAGCGTCCTCAACTCCGCGAACTGCGCCTCGTCGTTGGCGTCCGCGATCGAGCCGGGCCGCAGGCCGTCGCCCAGCGAGTACGTGACGTCATAGGCGGCGAGGATCTCGCAGAGCTCCTCGAAGTTCTCGTACAGGAAGCTCTCCTTGTGGTGCGCCAGGCACCACGCCGCCATGATCGAGCCACCGCGCGAGACGATGCCGGTCTTGCGGTTGGCCGTCAGCGGCACGAACGGCAGCCGCACGCCCGCGTGGACCGTCATGTAGTCCACGCCCTGCTCGGCCTGTTCGATGACCGTGTCCTTGTAGATCTCCCAGGTCAGCTCCTCGGCCCGGCCGTCGACCTTCTCCAGCGCCTGATAGAGCGGCACCGTGCCGATGGGGACGGGGGAGTTGCGCAGCACCCACTCACGGGTGGTGTGGATGTTGCGGCCGGTCGACAGGTCCATGACCGTGTCGGCGCCCCAGCGGGTCGCCCAGGTCATCTTCTCGACCTCCTCCTCGATGGAGGAGGTGACCGCGGAGTTGCCGATGTTGGCGTTGACCTTCACCAGGAACCGCTTGCCGATGATCATCGGCTCGATCTCCGGGTGGTTCACGTTGGCCGGCAGTACCGCGCGGCCCGCGGCGATCTCCTCACGGACGACCTCGGGAGAGACGTTTTCCCGGATGGCCACGTACTCCATCTCGGGCGTGATCTCACCCCGGCGTGCGTAGGCGAGCTGTGTGACGGCCTGGCCGTCACGGCTGCGACGGGGCTGGCGCGGACGTCCGGGGAAGACCGCGTCGAGGTTGCGCAGGCCGCCGCGCGGCGAGGTGTGCTTGATGCCGTCGTCCTCGGGACGGACGGGACGGCCCGCGTACTCCGCGGTGTCGCCGCGGGCGATGATCCAGTTCTCCCGCAGCGGGGACAGCCCTCGGCGGACGTCGGTATCGGCGAGCGGATCGGTGTACGGGCCCGAGGTGTCGTACAGCGTGACCGACTCCCCGTTGGTGAGGTGCACCTGGCGGACCGGCACCCGCAGATCGGGGCGTGAACCCTCGACATACGCCTTGTGCCAGCCGATGGACTTCCCGGCCTCCTCGGACTTCTCGTCCTGAACGGAGGCAGGCGTGCGCGCGTCCTTGATGGTCATGAGACCTACTCCCTACGCCGGCATTACCCGGTAACAGGTTCGGCGGTCGACGCAGCGGTATCCGTCCGCCGACGTTTCGTGTGAAACATCACTCGCGATGAGTGATGTTTCATGTGAAACATCGCTGGGACGGAGGTCAGCGCCCTCTCAGCCCGGTGCTCCGAGCTCCCGCGTGTACAAAGGTGGCACCACGCTAGCGTCAATTCGGGCGCGGTGAACAGGGGGCCCCAATCGTTCTTGCGATGATCGGGCGGTGACCACGACGCATGAACCTCCGTACCCACCGCCCGATCCGCCCCGCGGCTCCGGCTCCGGAAACGGCCCCAGAATCGGCCCCGGGCGGAGCAACGGCCGTACAGACGGCCGGGGTTCGGTGGTTCCCGGGGGGAGATACGGCGGTGCTTACGGCCGTGGTCCCGGAGGCGGGGACCAGGACGATCATGCGACTGGGGGCGGGGACTGGCACGAGCACGGCCCCAGATCCGGTGGGGTGCAGAATCACGGCAGCGGGGCCGGCGGCGGCCAGGGGCACGGTCCCGGTCCCGGCGGTTCTTACGAGCGCGGTCCCGAATCCGGCGGCTCGCAGGCGCCGGTTCCCGGCCCGGGTGGCGGGCACGGTCCTGGACCCGGGGGCGGTCATGGGCATGGACCCGGCTCCGGAGGCGGACATGGACACGGTCCCGGCTCCGGAGGCGGGCATGGTCCTGGGTCCGGGGGCCGGCGTGGCGGAGATGACGGTGGCGAGCACGGTCACGGGCACGGGCACAGTCACGCCCACGGGCCGGCTGCTCCCGTCTCCCGGCATCTGCGCAAGGTCATCGCGGCGGTCCTGATCCCGTTCGCCGCGGCGGTGGTGGTGGGGCTGGCGGTGCTGTGGCCGGGCGGTGCCCCGCCGCACGAGCGCACCGGGGTCGGCTTCGACCGGCAGACGCAACAGGCCACGGTCACCAAGGTGGTTGAGCTGAGCTGCAAGGAAGTGGGGGCCTCGGGGGTGCCCCCGACCGGCGACACCTCCACCGCCGAGGGCTCCTCCGCCGTGCAGCAGGACAGCGGCACCTGCAAGAAGGCGACGATCCGCGTCGACAGCGGCAATGACAAGGGCCGTACGTTCACGGAGATCGTGCAGCCCGATCAGTCACGGCAGTTGCACGAGGGCCAGGAGGTCGTGGTCGCCTACGAGCCCTCCGCACCCAAGGACCTGCAGTACTCCGTCACCGACGTGAACCGGCGCCTCCCGCTGACCGTGCTGGCCGCCATCTTCGCAATCGCCGTCGTGGTCGTCGGGCGGTTGCGGGGCCTCATGGCGCTGATCTCGCTGGCCATCAGTTTCCTTATTCTCAACTTCTTCATCCTGCCGGCGATCCTGCAGGGCTCGAATCCGCTGGTCGTGGCGGTGGTGGGGTCGAGTGCGATCATGCTGATCGCCCTCTATCTATGCCACGGCCTCTCGGCGAGAACGTCGGTCGCGGTTCTCGGCACGCTGATCTCGCTGCTGCTGATCGGCATCCTCGGCTCGGTGTTCATCGACTGGGCCGCGCTCACCGGCAATACCGACGACAACACCGGCCTCATCCACGGGCTGTATCCGTCGATCGACATGAGCGGTCTGCTGCTGGCCGGCATCATCATCGGTTCGCTCGGTGTCCTCGACGATGTGACGGTCACCCAGACGTCCGCGGTCTGGGAGCTGCACGAGGCCAACCCGACGATGGGCTGGCGCGGGTTGTACCGGGCGGGCATCCGCATCGGCCGCGACCACATCGCGTCCGTCGTCAACACCCTCGTCCTCGCGTACGCGGGTGCCGCACTGCCCCTGCTGCTGCTGTTCTCGATCGCGCAGAGCGGCGTGGGGACGGTCGCCAACAGTGAGCTGGTGGCGGAGGAGATCGTGCGCACCCTGGTGGGCTCCATCGGCCTGGTCGCGTCCGTGCCCGTCACCACGGCACTCGCGGCCCTGGTGGTCTCGGCCGACCGGCCGGAGAAGGGGGCGGTGCCGACGGGTGCCCAGCCGGTCCCGGCAGGCGGGGCGCCGATCTCGACGGGCGCGCAGCCGGCTCTGGGGCGCGGTGGGCGGGGGCGTCGGCGGAAGCGGTGACATCGGAAAGCTGTGACACCGGGGAAAGCGGGGGGCGTCGGCGGAGCAGGGACGTCGCGTCTGTGCAAGGGGCGGCGAACACGGTTCGCCGCCCGCGCGCCTCCCGTGCGCCGAATCCGAACCCGAGACCTCGCGCCTCCGGCCTTGCAGATCCGGCGTCTTGGGGAGCAAGCCCGGCAAGGAAGCCCTCCCATGCGCGCCGGGAGCGCCCGGCGAAGCGTTACGCCACCCCTGACAGCCACGAGCCTCAGCCCGCGCTCTGCTCCTCCGCGAGGATGCGGTCCAGGGCATCGTCGAGGTGGGCGTCGAAGTCGGCGAGCGCGCCCTCCTGACCGAGCGGCACCAGCTTGTCGGTGCGGTCGAGAAAGGCCACCAGAGGCGCCACCGAGGAGCGGAACAGTGCCTGGTCGGCACCCACCTGAAGCCGGATCAGAACGTCGCCCAACGTCTCGGTACCTGCTGGAGAGACCCGTACATCTCCCTCCCCGCACGGGCGGCCCACCCCATCGACCAGCAGTTCCCGGCCGAAGGCCCAGGTCACGGGGGCGTCGCCGGGCAGGTGGAAGGTAAGCCGCACGGCATAGGGATCACAGGTCTCGTAGCGCAACTCCACCGGGATGCGGAAGGAGAGCTCCTCGGACACGAGAAAGCTCATCATGACCTCTGCCTCTACGGACTCGCGCATCGCCCTACCCCGTCGTTTGCAGTCGACTGGCCGGGAACGGACCCCGACACTGGTGGAATCTTGCTGAACGTACACGAGAGATCACAAGGAGTGAGTTTTCAGATACTGATAGAGATCGAGAGTGACCCCAGGAGCCGCCCGATCTCCTCCTGCAGTTGCAGCACCGCCGACAGCAGCCGGTCGGCCTGGTGGGCGGGCAGCGAAATGGCCATCGTCGCGGCCGTGGTGCCCACCGTGATGGGAATGGCAGCGCACACCGTGCCCAGCGCGTACTCCTGACGCTCGGTCACGGGATCCATCCGCCGGGTCCGTTCGAGACGTTGCAGCAGGGTGCGGGTATCGCGCACGGTGTAGGGGGTGATGGACTCCACGGGGTGGCGGGCCAGGTGATCGCGGCGAGCGTCCTCGTCGAGCTGGGACAGCAGGCACTGACCGATGGCGTGCGCGTGGCCGGTCTCCCTGAAGTCGGCCCACTCCTCGACCGCCGGATTGCCCGGGGTGTCGGAGACGCACATGACCTCGATCTCGCCGTCGCGGTACTGGGCGTAGTAAACCGGGACACCAATGGCGTCACGCCATTGAGCGAGCGCGTCGACAACCGTGCTGCGACGTTTCTGCGCTGCTGCGCTGCTGCTGAGCCGTACGGCTCCCTCGCCGAGGAAGAACAGCCCTTTGTCACGGCGCAGATAGCCCTCGTGCACCAGTGTGCGCAGCAAGTGGTAGGCCGTGGGCAGGGCCAGGCCCGCCTCACGGGCGAGCTGTTTGGCCGGGGCGCCGTACTCATGCTCGGCGACACACTCCAGCAGGCGCATCGCGCGCTGGACGGATCCGATGAGCGTCGCGGACTGCGACTGCTCGGCGGAGGCCGGGGAGGCCTGCTGCGGGACCTGGGGGACGGAGGAGCGCGGCTGTTCGAGGGGTGCCTGAGGTTCTGAGGGTGCGGTGTCGACCGTGGCCAAGGGTTACTCCCGAAGCGCGAGAGGGGAGCCCGTGCTGGGGAACACGGGGCGGTGCACGCCGCTCGCGGGGTCGTCCCCGCGTCGATTTCCGGACTCTATTGGCCCGTCACCGCTCGAAGACGCCCTGCTCGGAAAACTTCCCCCGCCCGAGGGAACCGGCGATTCCTGTTACCGCCCACCGGTCCCCACGGCCCCCATGGCCCTCACCAGTCGCTGCGCGACGAGGAACTCGACGTGAACTTCCGTACGACGTAGACGAGTCCACCGACCAGTGCCACGAAGACCAGCACCTTGAAGAGCAGTCCGATGACGAACCCCACGACGCTGGCTATCAGCCCACCGAACACCACCAGTGCGATGACCGGCACCGCGATCCACTTCACCCACCACGGCAGTCCTGCGAAGATCTCACGCATCGCCCTCGTCCTTACCTCTCCGCCCGTTACTGTGCCGGGTCCTGATCCGTCGAATCTGCTGATTCCTGCATTCGATGCTAGGTCCGGCGGGCGCCGAGCGGACGCCTCGCAGCCCTTGTCCTCCCCTGATCGATCCCCTAGGGAACCCCGAGGCCAAAGGTCAGCTCGCGGGCGGAGAGAACACCACGAGCACCCTCAGGTCCTCGCTGATGTGGTGGAACTTGTGGGCCACCCCGGCCGGCACGTACACCACGCTGCCGCGCGCCACATGTGTGGTCTCCATGCCGACGGTGATCTGAGCACGGCCGCTCACAACGAAGTAGACCTCGTCCTGGTTGTGCGGCTTCTGTGGATCGTGCGCACCGGCGTCGAGCGCGTACAGACCGACCGACATGTTCCGCTCCCGCAGAAACTGCAGGTAGGCGCCCTCGTTGGCGGCGCGCTCCGCCTCCAGTTCATCCAGCCGGAATGCCTTCATCGCTCTCGTCCGCCCTTGTCCCGGTGCTCGTGACCGATCTCGTCTGCCACGATCAGACACATGAAGAATTTCGTAGTCAAGACGATCGCCAACGCGGGTGCCCTGGCGGTCGCCGTCTGGCTGATAGACAAGATCACCCTCACCGGCGACAGTACTGGCAAGCAGATCGGCACCCTGCTCATAGTCGCGCTGATCTTCGGCCTGGTGAACTTCGTCGTCAAGCCGATCGTGAAGCTTCTCAGCCTCCCGCTGCTCATCCTGACGCTCGGCCTGTTCACCCTGATCGTCAACGCGCTGATGCTGCTGCTGACCTCGTGGCTCGCCGACAATATCGACCTGAGCTTCCACGTCGAGGGCTTCTGGACGGCCGTCCTCGGTGGCCTGATCATCTCGATCGTCTCCTGGGCGCTCAACATCGTTCTGCCCGACGGGGACTAAGTATCCGATGACCTACCGCGTCTGCTTCGTCTGCACCGGCAACATCTGCCGCTCCCCGATGGCCGAGTCGGTCTTCCGCACGCGCGTGGCGGAGGCCGGGCTCGACAGCCTGGTCGAGACCGACAGCGCCGGCACCGGCGGCTGGCACGAGGGCGACCCTGCCGACCCGCGCACCGTCTCCGTCCTCGAGGAGCACGGCTACGACAGCGGTCACACGGCCCGCCAGTTCCAGCCGTCCTGGTTCGCGCGCCTGGACCTCGTCATCGCCCTCGACACCGGCCACCTCAAGGCCCTGCGCCGCTTGGCGCCCTCACCGGAGGACGCGGCGAAGGTGCGCCTGCTGCGCTCCTACGACCCCGCCGCCGGCGACGACCTCGACGTGCCCGACCCGTACTACGGGGCCATGGACGGCTTCGAGGAATGTCTTGAGATGGTGGAGGCGGCAAGTACGGGCCTCCTCACGGCGGTCCGCGAACAGGTGGAGGGACAGCCGGTATGAGCAGCACGGATCCTCAAGGACCGCCTTCCGAGGGGCGGCCTTCCGACGGAGACGGCACGCGCGCGGTGCGGGCCGGACTGCCCGAGCCGGTCGCGTACGAGCCGACCCTGCCCGGCCCCGTGTTCGCGGCCCACTACCACCTGCCGGGCGAGCCCACGGGCCCGTACACCTACGGCCGGGACGAGAACCCCACCTGGACCCATCTGGAACGCGCCATCGGCGGCCTGGAGGCGCCGGGGGAGGACGCCGTCGAGACGCTGGTCTTCGCGTCGGGCATGGCCGCCACCTCCTCGGTGCTCTTCTCCCAGCTGCGGGCCGGGGACGCGGTCGTCCTGCCCAGCGACGGCTACCAGGCGCTGCCCCTGGCACGCGCGCAGTTGGAGGCCTTCGGCATCGAGGTCCGCACGGCACCGACCGGCGGGGACGCCCAGCTCGGCGTCCTGGACGGCGCGAAGCTGCTGTGGATCGAGACCCCGTCGAACCCGGGCCTCGACGTGTGTGACGTCCGGCGGCTCGTCGAAGCGGCACACGCGCGTGGCGCCTTCGTCGCCGTCGACAACACGCTCGCGACGCCGCTCGGTCAGCGCCCGCTGGAGCTCGGCGCCGACTTCTCGGTGGCCAGCGGCACCAAGCAGCTGACGGGACATGGCGACATCCTGCTGGGATACGTCAGCGGCCGCGGCGCCGAGGCCATGGCCGCCGTACGGCGCTGGCGCAAGATCGTCGGGGCGATTCCGGGGCCCATGGAGGCCTGGCTCGCGCACCGTTCCCTCGCCACGCTCCAGATGCGCGTGGAGCGGCAGAACTCCACCGCCCTGGCCGTCGCCGAGGCGCTGCAGAACTGGCCGGAGGAGCTCGGGGTGCGCTATCCCGGGCTGCCGCGCGACCCCTCGCACAAGATCGCTTCGCAGCAGATGCGGCGCTACGGGTGCGTCGTGTCCTTCACGCTGCCCACGCGCGCGCGTGCCGAGCGATTCCTGGAGGCGCTGCGCCTCGTCGACGACGCGACCAGCTTCGGCGGAGTGCGCTCCACGGCCGAACGGCGTGGGCGCTGGGGCGGCGACGCCGTGCCGGAGGGCTTCATCCGAATGTCGGTCGGCGCCGAGGATCCCGAGGATCTGGTGGCGGATGTGCTGCGTGCGCTGGACGAATCGGCCCGGTGACGGGGCCCGCCCGTACGTGCGTCGGAGCCCGGACATGTGGAACGGGCGGTCCGAGCCTCCCCCCTCGTGGCTCGGACCGCCCTCGGTTCTGCGCGCGAAGAACCGCGCGAACAAGGCTAGTTGACTGTCTGTCAGTGTCCAATCACAGTAGCGACAGCGACCTATCGACTTATTTATAGTTAGGCCCTGCCCTGGGGATGGAGAGAAGGGCGGGGAAGGGGAGGGTGTGGCATGGACCTGGCCTTGTTGCGCACTTTTGTGACCGTGCACCGGGCTGGTTCCTTCACCCGCGCCGCCGCCCTGCTCGGCCTGTCGCAGCCGGCCGTGACCTCGCAGATCCGCACCCTGGAACGGCAGTTGGGCCGCCCCCTCTTCCTGCGGCAGGCCCGCGGAGTGACGCCGACGACCATCGGCGACGAACTCGCCCACAAGGCCGCACCTCATCTCGACGCCCTGGTGGAGATCACAGAGACCGGTCTTGACGACGAGTCCTCCTTACGATCCCTGCACCTCGCCGGCCCTCCTGAGTTCACCGCCGAGCGGGCCCTGCCCGCGCTCACCGAGCTGACCGGCGAAGAAGGCCAGGGCTTCGCTCTGCGCGCGTCCTTCGGAAACGCCGAGGAGACCCTCGAGGGGCTGGCTGCCGGACATCATGATCTGGCCATCAGTACGGCCCGTCCGCGCGGCGGTCTGCTCACGGCGACGACGCTCTGCGACGAGATGCACGTGCTGGTCGCCGCGCCCCAATGGGTCGACCGGATCGGCTCGGGGCAGCTGCGCCACAAGGGAGCGCACGCGCTGGAGGACGTCCCGGTGGTGGAGGTGCACGAGTCCCTGCCCTTCGTCTCCCGCTACTGGGCTTCGGTCTACGACTGCCGTCCCGCCGCCCCGGGCACCGTGATCGTCCCCGACCTTCGAGCGGTCCTCGCCTGCGCGGTCGCGGGGGCAGGGCTGGCGGTGTTGCCCCGCTATCTGTGCGCGGCCGCCCTGGAGCGCGGCGATGTCGTCGCCCTGCATGATCCGCCGGTGCCACCGCTGCGGACGTACTTCCTGGTGGTGCGTACCGGCACACTGGCAATGCCGCATGTCGCGCGGGCCCATGAATGGCTTCTGCGGGCGGCTTCCGGCTGGGCCTGAGCCGGGCATTCAGGGCGAATCCGGGGGCGCATCAGAGGCGCTCACACCATGAGCTCGGCCGGTGACGATTCGCGATGTTTCACGTGGAACCAGCCGGGCCACATTTCTCCCATGACCGTCCGACCCGTGGTCAAGCGCACCGCCCGCGCCGTTCTGCTGGACGGCGACGCCCTGATCCTGATCAAGCGCACCAAGCCCGGCATCGATCCCTACTGGCTCACACCAGGTGGCGGGGTCGAGCCGACGGACGCGACCGTCGTCGACGCCCTGCACCGCGAGGTGTACGAGGAGCTCGGCGCCAAGATCGTCGATGTCGTGCCCTGCTTCGTCGACACCGTCGAGCACATCGGCGAGGACGGCGGAGCGACCGGAGTGAAGGTGCAGCACTTCTTCGTGTGCCGCCTGGAGTCCATGGACACGTCCTTGCGGCACGGGCCCGAAGTGGACGAACCCATCGGCGAGTACGAGATCGTGCGCGTGCCGTTCACCCGGGTCGGGATCGCTTCCGTCCACCTCGTACCACTGTCACTGCGGCACTACCTCGACGGGAACATCGAGGGCGTCCGTGCCATGCACGCCCCCGATCTGGGCTGATCCGACGGCAGATCTCCGCCGTGGCGAGGCTCGTCAGTCCCCGGCGGTGACGAGCTCCTCCACAGAGTCATGGCGTATGCGCTCGAACGGCATGCCGATGCCCCTCAGGGCGTCGACACCGCTGCGGATCATGCCGGGCGGTCCCGAGACATAGGCGTCGTACTCGGTCCACGGCCCGTACTCGCGTATGGCTTCGGGAAGCTGGAGCAGGCCATGCCGGTCCACCACCGGGCGGACATGCAGCCAGGGGTGGGACTGCTGGAGGCGGAGCATCGTGTCGATGTCGTACAGGTCCTGGTTGGTGCGGGCGCCGTAGAAGACCTCGACCGATCGCCGTTCGCCGTGCTCGGCGACGTCCTCGACCAGTGCCTTGATGGGCGCTATGCCGGTGCCTCCGCCCACGCAGAGCAGGCCGCTGTCGGTGGTGTGGTCCACGGTCATCGAACCGGCCGGCGGGCCGAGCCGGATGATGTCTCCCGGCCGCGCGCGGTGCACCAGCGCGTTGGAGACCCAGCCCGCGGGCACCGCCTTCACATGGAAGGTCAGCAGACCGTCCGAGCGGGCCGCCGAGGCGAAGGAGTAGTGCCGCCAGATCCTGGGCCACCAGGGTGTCTCCACGCTCGTGTACTGCCCGGCGAGGAAGGGATACGGCTGGTCGGGGCGGACGGTGAGAACCGCGACGTCCGAGGTTCTGAGGTCGTGCGAGACGACCTCCGCGTACCACCAGGCGGGGGCGCGCAGTTCGTCCGCCGCCGCGGCGTCGATCATGACCTGCGAGATCGTCGTGTACGCCCGGATCCAGGCGGCCTCCATCTCGCCGTCCCAGATTCCGGCGGCGTACTTGCTCAGCGCGCCGATGAGGCACTCGCCGACGGCCGGGTAGTGCTCGGGCCGGGTGCCGTACTTGCGGTGTCCGCGGCCCAGGTTCTGCAGGTAGTCGACGAGGACAGGGGTGTTGTCGATGTGCTCGGCCGCGGTGAGCAGCGCCTTCAGCAGCCGGTCCCGCTGGGTGTCCATCGCCGCCGGGAAGAGGGAACGCAGATCGGGATGGCGTACGAAGAGCAGCGCGTAGAAGTAGGAGGTGACCTTGTCGGCCACGGGGCCGACCTCGGCCATGGTCCGGCGGATCAGGACGGCGTCCGGGGAGACGGGTTGGGCCGGGGCGGGGCGCTGGCTCGGTACGCGCAATTGGGGCGAGGGCGATGCGACAGGGGCGGGGCCCGGTGTGTCCGGCCGTGGTGTGGTCGCCTGGGCGGCCTGCATCTCCGTGCGGGCTGCGGTGCCTTGGGCGGCGGCGTGCACGGCCTGAGCGGTGGCTTGCGGGGCTTGAGCCGAGGCTTGCCGGGCTTGGCCTGAGTACGGGGTGTGGGCGGGCGTCGACGGTGTGGGCTGCATGTGGCTGGGGGCGGTCGCATGAGGCGTCGGTATCGGGGCTGGTGCCCCACGTTCCGCGTACGGGCGGCCGGCAGGGCCCGGAGCTGCGGGGCCTGGTGCCGCGAGACGGGAGCCGACGTCCGCAAGGGTGGGCCCGGGCGGAGGCGCCGTCGCGGCGGGCTGTGGTGGGCCGGCCGTCGTGGGGGGCTGTGTGGTGCTCTGGGGCGGCGGGGCCGGGCCGTCGCCTGCCGTCGTCCGGCCCACCGGGCGCATCGCCGCCAGGCGGCTGCCCTCTGCCGCCTCCTGTTCAGGGCCCGGAGAAGTCTCCGGCTGCTTGCGGGGCGTGAACCAGCCGCCCCCGCCGCCGGAAGTGCCGTTGTCGGCCGACGTGGTGGTCGGAGCGTCCATGGTGTGCCTCGCCTCGAACATCTTTCGGTCGGTCTGCGCACTTCCCCTATCGGAAGGTGCCTGCTTCCCCCGCGACGGCTTGCTTGGCCCCGTTCGTTGCCGCGATCAATACGGCCACATTCAACCCGTATTCACACTCAGTACGGACAAGTAAGGCGAGAGTGTGACATTGGCCGCAGTACTCTCACCGCAGCATCCCACTGCGTGTGGACGCCCAGGCCGCATAACCGAGAATGCGGGTCTTTGATCTCTCCGTCCCGTTACGCTGCCTTGCCTTGCGCTCGGTCCGCGTCGACAGTCCGCATCACGGCTCGGACACGAACCGGACTCGACCATACCGGCCGCTGCCCCGATCACAAGTCCCCCCTTGCTCCCTCACGAATTGGGCGAGGGGACGAACGGGCAATTCCTTCAATTACCGGCTGCTGCGCACCAATTCATAGGCTTCCCGCAGATCCATCCCTATGTAAGAGCCGGTCGCGAGTCCAGGCCGGATGGCAGTCCGCGTTGAATGGCCCTCCCGACGCACTTCATGGATGCTCGCCGTTCGTCCATGTTTCACGTGAAACACCCAGCGTCCATCGGCGGGCCGTGCGGCGGGCCATGACATGGCCAAAAGCTCGTACGTCTCACCGGAAACGGCTGGACGACCAGGGCAGTAGTCAGACAGCCTGACCTGCGTGCCGACTCCTTCCCTCGCCGCTCTGCCCATCCGCCGTCTGACGCCTCGCGACCTCACCGCCTGCGCCGACTTGTCCGAGGATCGGGGCTGGCCCCGTGAGGAACACAAGTGGCAGTTTCTCCTGACAGCCGGGAAGGGCTACGGGATCGACGACCCCGCCGGCGGGCTGGTCAGCGCCTGTGTCGTCACGGACTACGGACCGCGGGACCGCCCCGATCTGGGGGCCATTGGCATGGTCCTGGTCGCCGAGCGTCATGCGCGCCAGGGCGTCGGGCGTCGGCTCATGCGTCACGTCGTCTCCTTGATGGGCACGACACCCCTGACTCTGCACGCGACGCCGAACGGCCAAGGGCTCTACGAGGAAATCGGCTTCAAGGTCACCGGCCGGGCGGAAATGCTGCGCGGGCACTTCAGGGCCGATACTGCGGGGCCCTCAGTCGCCACGCGCGCGGCCACCGCCGAGGACCTCAGCGCGATGGTCCGGCTCGACGAGGAGGTGTTCGGCACGGATCGCACGCACATCATCACGCGGCTCCCCGCCTTCACCGACCGGTTGCGCGTCGCCGAGGAGAACGGCCGGCTCATCGGATACGCGGGCGCCTGGCCCAACATGGACACGCAGGTCGTGGGCCCACTGGTTGCCCGCGACACGGAGACCGCGAAGGCGCTCATCGCTTCCCTGGCCACCCACACCGACCGCCCACTGCGCACCGACATCGACGTACGCCATGAGGAACTGCTCAGCTGGGCCAAGGAGCACGGTCTGGCGTCCGTCGCCTTCAACTCGGTGATGACGTACGGCATCTCGGAGCTGCCCGGCGATTGGACCCGGCGGTTCGCTCCGGTGACGGTGGCGGCGGGCTGAGGTAGTCGACTACGAGCTTCGGAGCTGCGAGCTGAGGCGGTCATGGAACACGCCGGTCCCCGTCGGGAACCGGCGTGTCCTTGCTGGTGGGATGCCTTGACGGCGTGTCCCGCTGATGCGGTGTGCCGTCAGGCAAGTGCCTCGATCGCGGCCGTCGCGAATTGGTGGTCCTGCTCGGGCGCACCGCCGCCCACGCCGATCGCGCCGATCAGCCGGCCGTCCCGATGGACCGGCACACCACCCGCGATGAACAGCAGCGGCCGGTCCAGCGCGGTGGGCAGGGTGTGGAACGGGCCACCCGGCTGTACGGCCTCGACGAGATCGGCGGTGGGAGCGTTGAGCTGAAGTGCCGTGTAGGCCTTGCGGGTGCTGGTCTCCCCGGAGATCAGCACAGCTCGGTAGTCCCGCCGGAACCCGAGCAGGTGGCCTCCGGCATCGAGGACGGTGACGCTGACGGTCACTCCGGCGGCCTCGGCGGCACGGTGGGCGGTGGCGACGAGGAGGTCGGCGTCCTGGGTCGTCAGGGGCGTGACGGCGCTGGTGGTGCTCATGGGGGGGTTCTCCCTGATGTGTGGTGCGAAGGTGTGGTGTTGAAGTGCTGGCGTGGGCTGTCACGGGACCGGATGTGCGGGGGCGGCCCTGACCCCGCACACGGGTCGGCTCAGTTGTGTACGACGGCTCGCTGCCCGGCGGGCTCGGTGGGCTCGGTGGGCTCGGTGCTCGTGACGGCAGTGCCGGCGGATGCTCCGTCACGGCGCTCCAGCGCGGCCGAGAGGAACGCGAGCAGCAGTGCGGCCGCGGCGAGGGCGGCGCCCACCCAGTTGGGGGACGTGTAGCCGTAGCCGGCCGCGATGACCATGCCGCCGAGCCAGGCGGCGAGGGCGTTGCCAAGGTTGAAGGCGCCGATGTTCACGGCCGAGGCCAGCGTCGGGGCGCCGTGTGCCTGGTCGAGGACCCGCTTCTGGAGCGGGGGCACCGTGGCGAAGCCCAGGGCGCCGATCAGCGCGATGGTGACGGCCGCGAGGACCTTGTTGTGCACCGTGAGCGTGAAGAGCGCGAGCACGACGGCGAGGGCGCCCAGGGAGACGTACAGCATCGGCATCAGCGCGCGGTCGGCGTACTTGCCACCGATCAGGTTGCCACCGACCATGCCGAGCCCGAAGAGGACCAGCAACCAGGTGACGGAGCCGTCTGCGAAGCCGCCGACATGGGTCATCATCGGCGCGATGTAGGTGATGGCTGCGAAGACACCGCCGAAGCCGAGGACCGTCATCGCCATGGCGAGCAGGACCTGGGCGTTCTTGAACGCGGCCAGCTCATGGCGCAGATGTACGCCCTGGGGCTTGGGCATGTCGGGGACGAGCTTGGCGATCCCGGCCAGGCCGACCACCCCGAGGGCGGCGACGATGCCGAAGGTGACCCGCCAGCCGGCGGACTGCCCGACGAACGTGCCCAGCGGGACGCCGACCACATTCGCGACGGTCAGACCGGTGAACATCATCGCGATGGCGCCGGCCTTCTTGTTCGGGGCGACCAGATCGGCCGCGACGACCGAGCCGATGCCGAAGAAGGCACCGTGGGCGAGCGAAGCGACCACACGCCCGATCAGCATGACGGAGAAGCTGGGAGCGAGAGCGGACAGCAGGTTGCCGGCGATGAACAGTCCCATCAGCAGCATCAGCATCCGCTTGCGGGAGACCTTGGTGCCGAGCACGGTCATCAGGGGAGCGCCGAGGACCACGCCGAGGGCGTAGCCGGTCACCAGAAGCCCGGCGGTGGGGATGGTGACCCCGAAGTCGCCCGCGACCTCGGGCAGCAAACCCATGATCACGAATTCGGTCGTGCCGATTCCGAAGGCCCCGATCGCAAGGGCCAGAAGCGCGAGAGGCATGAAGGAGTGCACCTTCCAGAAAATTGCAGGAGCGCTTTACGTTTGATGACAATACTTGCAGACGCGTCATACTTGCAAGCGCAGACTATTGCGAACCTGCTCTACTCTGGCTTCAGCCACTCCTGGACGGAGGAAACGCCATGACAGCGACAGACCCCGCGCTCACCGCGCTCGCCCAGGGCTGGTGCGCTCTCTCCCTGCTGCACGGGAGGATCGAGGCGCACATCGAGCGCGCCCTGCAGACCGGGCACGACCTGAGCGTGCGGGAGTACTCCCTACTCGATGTGCTCAGCCGCCAGCACAGCGGCGAAGGCGGCCACCTGCAGATGAAGCAGGTCGCCGACGCCGTCGTCCTCAGCCAGAGCGCCACCACCCGGCTCGTCACCCGGCTCGAGGACCGCGGCCTGCTCTCCCGCTACCTCTGCCCCACCGACCGCCGCGGCATCTACACCGACGTCACCGAAGCAGGCCTGGCGCTCCTGGACGAGGCACGGCCCACCAACGACAAGGCCCTGCGCCAAGCCCTCGACAAGGCCGCGACCAATCCCGAGCTGGCCCCCCTCGTCAGGGCCGTCGAGACGCTTCGTATCCCCGTCTGAGCCCGCCCGCATAGGGTGCGGGCATGGGAGATCTTGAGATACGAGCCGCCGTCGCCGATGACGTCCCCGCGATCGTCGGCATGCTCGCGGACGACCCGCTGGGTGCACAGCGTGAGTCACCGGACAACCTGGCCCCTTACCTGGACGCCCTGGAGCGGCTCAGCGCCGATCCGAACCAGCATCTGGTCGTCGCCGTCCGCGAAGGCCGCGTCATCGGCACGCTCCAGCTCACGATCATTCCCGGGCTCTCCCGGATGGGCGCGACCCGATCCATCATCGAAGGCGTACGCATCCACGCCGACGAGCGCGGCAGCGGCCTGGGTACGCATCTCATCGAGTGGGCGGTCGCCGAATCCCGGCGTCAGAACTGCCAGTTGGTACAGCTGACCACCGACAAGTCCCGTACCGACGCCCACCGCTTCTATGAGCGGCTCGGCTTCACGGCCTCGCACTTGGGCTTCAAGATCCAGCTGTGACCATGCCGGAGCGCCTGTTTCACGTGAAACAGGCGCTCACCCGAACCGTCAGACCGTGCCGGTCCCCCGCCACCCGTCCGGATCCACACCGCCCGGCACAGCAGCCCCCTCGTCGTACGGCTGACGCGTGAAGACGAACGACCCGAGGTCCAGGTGGTCCACGGTCCCGTCAGGGCGTCGTACGGCCCTCAGGAGCTCGCCGGCGTAGTAGCCCTCCAGTCCCGTCCATGTGCCGTCACCGTTGGCTCGGAACCGCGAGCGGCGGCCGTTGCCCGACAGGGGCTCCAAGGAGAGCAGCCCGTCGGCCGTCAGCCGCAGCGCGAAGGCGTGTGTCCCCCAGTACCACTGACCGGCCAGCTCCAGGGACACGACGTCGGCCTCGGTCATCGGACGCCACGGCTCGGGGATGCGGGGCTCGGCTTCGGCGACGATCCGGACGAGGTCGGCGGCAACCGTGAACAGCAGCGGGCCGGACGTGCAGTTGGTCAGCACGATGGCTGCGAGATCGTCCTCCACGCTGACAGTGAGTGAGGCGAGGAAGCCCGGCAGGGATCCCGAGTGCCCAATGAAGGTCCTGCCGCCATGCTGCCGGATCTCCAGTCCCAGGCAGTACGCGTACCCACTCGCCACATCCGCCGCCTCCGACGGTGCCGCCGGCGTCCTCATCTCCCGCAGCGACTCGGTGCTCAGCACACGGTCATCGCCCTTGATCAGGAACGCGGCGAAGTTCGCCAAGTCACCTGTTGTCGACCAGAGTTGACCGGCCGGAGCCATCCGACCGAGGTCTTCGAGAGGCTCGGGAAGCATCACGTCGGCCCAGGGATGGACCGCCCAGCCACCGGCATGCGGTGCCTGCGGTCGTGTAGTCGTCCGGGTCAGGCCCAAGGGGTCGAGCACTTCGCGCCTGAGTACGTCCTCCCACGGAGCGTCGCGCAGCTTCTCGACCAGAGCGCCCAGCAACGTGTAGCCGGGGTTCGAGTAGTGGAACCGGCGGCCGGACGGATGCAGGAAGGGGTGCTCGCCCAGGACGTCGGAGAGCTCGGGACGCAGTGATCCAGGGGTCCGCTCCCACCAGGGTCCAGGCGTCTCGGCCGCCAGCCCGCTGGTGTGCGCGAGCAGCTCGGCGATCGTGGCCTCCCCCGCTGCCGTGCCCGGCAGGTGCTTCTCCAGCCGGTCCCCGAGGGCCAACAGACCTTCGTCGCGCAGTCGCAGGACGAGAACGGCGGTGAAGGTCTTGGTGATGGAGCCGATGCGGTACTGCACGTTCTCGTCCGGCCCGTGCCCGTCCACCGAGGTTCGCGAGCCGTGCCACACCGCCCGACCGTCCCGTACGACCGCGGCGACCAACGAGGGCGTGCGTCCTTCGGCCTGGGCCATTGCGATGCGATGCAGCAGCGCTCGACGCGTGGCAGGGAGCAGATCTTCCGGAGGTGTCGTCATGGCCCCAGTCCACCCCGTCGGGCAACGGGAGTCGAGCGCATAACCTCGAAGCTCACCATCCCCGTGCGGGCCCCGATCAGGTCTGCGCCATGTCCACGAATCGTGAGTAGTGCCCCTGGAAGGCGACCGTGATCGTGGCCGTCGGGCCGTTACGGTGCTTGCCCACGATGATGTCCGCCTCGCCCGCGCGGGGCGACTCCTTCTCGTAGGCGTCCTCGCGGTGCAGCAGGATCACCATGTCGGCGTCCTGCTCGATGGAGCCGGACTCACGCAGGTCGGACACCATCGGCTTCTTGTCCGTGCGCTGCTCGGGGCCACGGTTGAGCTGCGAGAGCGCGATCACCGGGACCTCCAGCTCCTTGGCCAGGAGCTTGAGGTTACGGGACATGTCCGAGACCTCCTGCTGACGGCTCTCGGAACGCTTCGAACCGCCGGCCTGCATCAGCTGCAGATAGTCGATGATCACGAGCTTGATGTCGTTGCGCTGCTTCAGGCGACGGCACTTCGCACGGATCTCCATCATCGACAGGTTCGGGGAGTCGTCGATGTAAAGCGGTGCCGCCGAGACCTCGGGCATCCGCCGCGCCAGGCGGGTCCAGTCCTCGTCCGTCATCGTGCCGGAACGCATGTGATGCAGCGCCACGCGCGCCTCGGCCGACAACAGACGCATCGCGATCTCGTTGCGCCCCATTTCCAGGGAGAAGATGACGCTGGCCAGGTTGTGCTTGATCGACGCCGCCCGCGCGAAGTCCAGTGCGAGCGTGGACTTACCCATCGCGGGACGCGCCGCGATGACGACCATCTGACCCGGGTGCAGGCCGTTGGTGAGCGAGTCGAGGTCCGTGAACCCGGTGGGCACACCCGTCATCTCGCCGGTACGGGAGCCGATCGCCTCGATCTCGTCGAGCGCGCCCTCCATGATGTCGCCGAGCGGCAGATAGTCCTCGCTGGTCCGTTGCTCGGTGACCGCGTAGATCTCGGCCTGGGCGCGGTTGACGATCTCGTCGACGTCGTCGTCGGCCGCGTATCCCATCTGCGTGATGCGGGTACCGGCCTCGACCAGGCGGCGCAGAACGGCTCGCTCGTGAACGATCTCCGCGTAGTACTCGGCGTTCGCCGCCGTCGGTACCGTCTGGACGAGGGTGTGGAGATAGGAGGCGCCCCCGACCTTGTTGATCTCGCCGCGCTTGGTGAGCTCGGCGGCGATGGTGATGGGGTCGGCCGGCTCACCCTTGGCATAGACGTCGAGGATCGCCTGGAAGATCGTCTCGTGGGCGGGCTTGTAGAAGTCGTGGCCCTTGATGACCTCGACGACATCGGCGATGGCGTCCTTGGACAGGAGCATGCCGCCGAGGACGGACTGCTCGGCGTCGAGGTCCTGTGGCGGCACCCGCTCGAAGGCCGAACCACCACCGTCCCACTGACCGTTGTCCCGGCCGCGATCGTGCTGCTCGTCACGTCCTCGGCCGCCGTCGCCCTGTCGGCGGGAAGCAGGCAGACGATCACTGGGGCCGCTGTCGGCCCACGGGTCGTCCAAGGGCTCGGAAATGCTCACCGAGCAGCCTCCTCCCGTCCGCCGAGCGGACCTCGCCGTGCCCCTCTGTTCTACGGCACGGCACTGACAAATGAGAGGCCCAGCTCCGGTCCTGGCACGTCGGTTGTACGGCGGTTTCCCGGGACGACGGACGGAGTGGGCGCCGGACCACGGTAGGCCTGCAGGCACCGTCAGCCAATCTGGTTATCCACAGGCCATGTGGACGACGGCCCGGATGCTGTGGAGAACTCCACAAAACCTGTGCACGACACGGTGGACAGCCCTGTGAACAAGCCCCCACGAAATCTCAATCAGCGCCTCTGACCTGCCACTTTGCCATCCACGGGCTGTGCAGAAGAAAAACTTCCCCAGTCGGACCAAGATCGCTTCGAACGGTGCGCGAGAGCACACACCACGAGTTGGCAAGTAAGGGTCAGTGGTCCATTGCATCTCTTACCTGTGGACGATTAGATTGGTGGCCATGACACAGGCTCCCGCGACCCCCAAGGCCGCCCGGCGACAGCACGACCGAGAGATCGTCGCACTGGCCGTCCCGGCCTTCGGCGCACTCGTCGCCGAGCCCCTCTTCGTCATCGCCGACAGCGCGATCGTCGGCCATCTCGGCACAGCACAGCTGGCCGGGCTCGGGGTCGCTTCCGCCCTCCTCATGACGGCCGTCAGCGTCTTCGTCTTCCTCGCCTACGCCACCACAGCGGCCGTTGCCCGACGCGTCGGCGCCGGCGACCTTCAAGCCGCCATCCGCCAGGGCATGGACGGTATCTGGCTGGCCCTCCTCCTCGGCGCCGCCGTCATCGCGGTCGTCCTGCCCACGGCACCGTTTCTCGTGGAACTCTTCGGCGCCTCGGACACAGCAGCCCCGTACGCGACCACCTATCTACGGATCTCGGCACTCGGCATCCCGGCCATGCTCGTCGTACTTGCCGCCACCGGCGTTCTCCGTGGACTCCAGAACACCAAGACTCCTCTCTATGTCGCTGTCGCCGGCTTCGTCGCCAATGCCGTCCTGAACGTCGGCCTCGTCTACGGCGCCGACCTAGGTATCGCAGGCTCCGCCTGGGGCACGGTCATCGCTCAGTGGGGCATGGCTGCGGTCTATCTCATAGTCGTGGTCCGCGGGGCTCGTGAGCACGGCGCCTCGCTGCGCCCCGACACGGTCGGCATAAGGGCCTCCGCACAAGCCGGAGTGCCGCTGCTGGTCCGCACCCTCTCACTGCGGGCCATCCTGATGATTGCGACGGCCGTCGCGGCCCGCCTCGGGGACGCGGACATCGCAGCGCACCAGATCATCCTGTCGCTGTGGAGCCTGCTCGCCTTCGCCCTGGACGCCATCGCCATAGCCGGGCAGGCAATCATCGGGCGGTACCTCGGGGCCGACGACGCCGAGGGCGCCCAAGCCGTCTGCCGCCGCATAGTGGAGTGGGGCATCGCAGCAGGCGTCGTCCTCGGGCTGCTCGTGGTGATCGCCCGGCCGCTCTTCCTGCCGTTGTTCACCAGCGACACGGCCGTCCAGAACACAGCCCTGCCCGCCCTGCTCGTAGTGGCGCTCTCCCAGCCGATCTGCGGCGTCGTCTTCGTCCTGGACGGCGTCCTGATGGGAGCAGGCGACGGCCCCTACCTCGCCTGGGCCATGGTGCTCACCCTGGCGGTATTCACTCCGGTAGCACTGCTCATCCTCGCGGTCGGCGGTGGCCTCACCGCAGTCTGGGCAGCCATGACACTGATGATGGCGGTGCGCATGCTGACGCTCTGGACACGCACCCGCTCAGGCCGCTGGCTCGTCACGGGCGCGACGCGCTGAATGCGACGCACTGAATGTTTCACGTGAAACACGCTGTTTCACGTGAAACGGGCTCGATCTGACCCACTGCACAGATGAGGGGCCGTACCCAGCGGGTACGGCCCCTCATCTCAGCTGTTCAAGCCGAGCGCAGCATTCAGGCCGCGACAACCTCGATGTTGACCTTGGCGGCAACCTCGGGGTGCAGACGCACGGACGTCTCGTGAGCGCCCAGGGTCTTGATCGGCGAACCGAGCTCGATGCGGCGCTTGTCGACCTCGGGACCACCGGAAGCCTTGATCGCGGAAGCGATGTCGGCCGGGGTGACGGAACCGAAGAGACGACCGGCGTCGCCGGAGCGAACGGCCAGACGGACCTTGACAGCCTCGAGCTGGCCCTTGATCTGGTTGGCCTGCTCGATGGTCTGGATCTCGTGGATCTTGCGAGCACGACGGATCTGCTCGACGTCCTTCTCGCCACCCTTGGTCCAGCGGATAGCGAACTTCCGCGGGATCAGGTAGTTGCGAGCGTAACCGTCCTTGACGTCGACGACGTCGCCCGCGGCACCGAGGCCGGAGACCTCGTGGGTGAGGATGATCTTCATGTTTCGGTCACCCTTCCCTTATCGCGCGGTGGAGGTGTAGGGCAGCAGCGCCATCTCACGGCTGTTCTTCACGGCCGTGGCGACGTCACGCTGGTGCTGCGTGCAGTTGCCGGTCACGCGGCGGGCACGGATCTTGCCGCGGTCGGAAATGAACTTCCGCAGCATGTTCGTGTCCTTGTAGTCCACGTACGTGACCTTGTCCTTGCAGAATGCGCAGACCTTCTTCTTCGGCTTGCGCACAGGCGGCTTCGCCATGATGTTTCTCCTGTGTGATCAAGAAGTGTGGGTACGACCCACCCTCGGCCCGGGGGCCTAGAAGGGGGGTTCGTCCGAGTAGCCGCCGCCCTGCTGACCGCCGCCGGAGTTTCCACCCCAGCCGCCGCCACCACCGCCGCCGCCCTGGTTGCCACCGGCGGGAGCGCCGGTCGCCCACGGGTCGTCGGCGGGAGCACCGCCGCCCTGCTGACCGCCGCCGGAGCCACCGCCCCAGCCGCCGCCACCCTGGCCGCCACCGCCGCTGTAACCACCCTGGCCACCGCGAGCACCACCGGAGGTCTTGGTGACCTTGGCCGTAGCGCTGCGCAGGCTGGCGCCGACTTCCTCGACGTCCAGTTCGTAGACCGTGCGCTTGACGCCCTCGCGGTCCTCGTAGGACCGCTGCTTCAGCCGGCCCTGCACGATGACGCGCATGCCTCGCTGGAGCGACTCCGCGACGTTCTCCGCCGCCTGACGCCAGACCGAGCAGGTCAGGAACAGGCTCTCGCCGTCCTTCCACTCGTTCGTCTGGCGGTCGAAGGTGCGGGGAGTGGACGCGACACGGAACTTCGCGACCGCCGCACCGGAGGGGGTGAAGCGCAGCTCGGGGTCATCGACAAGATTGCCGACGACCGTGATGACGGTCTCGCCTGCCATGGGGGAACCTCTCGGCGGGTTTGCTGCTCTGGCTGCTTGGTTGCTGCTACTCGAATCCCGAGATCAGCTGAGCGGGAGAGCTCAGTGGGTCTCGGGTCGGAGGACCTTGGTCCGGAGGACCGACTCGTTCAGGTTCATCTGGCGGTCGAGCTCCTTGACGACCGCAGGCTCGGCCTGCAGGTCGATGACCGAGTAGATGCCCTCGGGCTTCTTCTTGATCTCGTACGAGAGACGACGACGGCCCCAGGTGTCGACCTTCTCGACCTTGCCGTTGCCCTCACGGACGACGGAGAGGAAGTTCTCGATCAGGGGGGCGACAGCGCGCTCCTCCAGATCGGGGTCGAGGATGACCATCACCTCGTAGTGACGCATGTGGAACCCACCTCCTTCGGACTCAGCGGCCACGGTCGTTCCGTGGCAGGAGGGTTGTGATGCGTACGCAACGGTATCGGCCGCCACTGACAATCGGGGTGACCTCGCGGTCGCCCCGAGCTGGCCCGGGCAGACACCGGTGCAGACGGTACACAGTACCCGCACACCCGCTTCCGGTTGAAATCCGGCCGCCCTGGTCCACAATCTGTACACATCGGGTGTGTATGGCGCTACGATGCGCCGCCTTCCGCAGGAGGTGCCCTATGGCACAGGCAATGCGACCCAACACCGTCGGAGGCCTCTTCGCCACGGACGGAAAGTCCCATCCCATCCAGGACACCCTGCTCGTGGTGACCCTGGTGCTCGGCATCACGTCGTTCATCACGGCCCAGTTCCATTTCTTGCACCTGCTCAGCTCCTGGACCGGTCTGGTGGGCATCCTCACGGGTGCTTACGGCCAGTGGATCTCGGAGACGACCCGTGAGCGCTTCGGCCTGATCGTGGGTCTCGGCGCCTCCGGAGTCGGCTTCTTCCTCGGCATGGCACACGGCGGGCTCTTCGGCGGCTTCTGACGCCTGCGCCCACGCACCCCTCGCGCCGGTCACGGAGACCGACCTCCGAACACCGGCACAACAGGGCATAGAACACCCTCGAACGCCCCGGCGGCCTCAAGGCCGGGGCGAAGCTGCCGTACGCCCAGTCGGGGCGCTCGCAAGGCGCAGTAGGCTTCGGCGCGAGAGCCGGAGCCCCTGAACCCATGGGGACACCCCAGCCCGAGGAGCGCCCCGAATGAGCCTGACCCTGAGGACGATCAGTCGCGAGCAGCATCTGGCATACATCCAGAGCCTGCCGTCGGCGAGCCACATGCAGGTCCCGGCCTGGGCAGACGTCAAGGCGGAGTGGCGCTCGGAGAGCCTCGGGTGGTTCGACAGGTCCGGCGAGCTCGTCGGCGCAGGCCTCGTCCTCTACCGGCAGCTGCCCAAGATCAAGCGCTATCTCGCCTATCTGCCCGAGGGCCCGGTCATCAACTGGTTCACGCCGAATCTGACCGACTGGCTGGAACCGATGCTCGCGCATCTGAAGAACCAGGGCGCCTTCTCCGTGAAGATGGGCCCTCCGGTGATCATCAGGCGCTGGGAGGCCACCTCCATCAAGGCGGGCATCCAGAACCCGGACGTGAAGCGGCTGCGTGACATCGAGGCCGACTTCATCGAGCCGCGCGCCTTCGAGGTCGCCGACAAGCTCCGCCGCATGGGCTGGCAGCAGGGCGAGGACGGCGGGGCCGGCTTCGGCGACGTACAGCCCCGCTACGTCTACCAGGTGCCGCTGGCCAACCGCTCCCTGGAAGAGGTCCACAAGAACTTCAACCAGCTGTGGCGACGCAACATCAAGAAGGCCGAGAAGGCCGGCGTCGAGGTCGTCCAGGGCGGATACCACGACCTCGAGGAGTGGCAGCGCCTGTACGAGATCACGGCCGTGCGCGACCACTTCCGCCCGCGCCCGCTGTCGTACTTCCAGCGCATGTGGACGGCCCTCAACACCGAGGACCCCAACCGCATGCGGCTGTACTTCGCCCGTCACAACGGAGTGAACCTGTCGGCCGCGACGATGCTGATCGTCGGCGGGCACGTCTGGTACTCCTACGGCGCCTCCGACAACATCGGCCGTGAGGTCCGGCCCTCGAACGCGATGCAGTGGCGGATGCTGCGCGACGCCTACGCGCTCGGCGCGACCGTCTACGACCTGCGCGGCATCTCCGACTCCCTGGACGAGACCGACCACCTCTTCGGCCTGATCCAGTTCAAGGTGGGCACCGGCGGCCAGGCCGCCGAGTACCTCGGCGAGTGGGACTTCCCGCTCAACAAGCTGCTCCACAAGGCGCTCGACATCTACATGTCGCGTCGCTGACCTTGCGCTCTCTGCTTCGATACCGTCAACAGCTGCACCGTCGATAGCTTCCATACCTCTGATACACCGCAGCCACGAGAAAGGTTCCAGGTCCGGCCATGGCGCTCACGCTCTACGTCGACACCGCGCGCTGGCGGGCGCACCACAAGCACGTGCAGGAGCAGTTCCCGGGACTCGTCCCGGTCTGCAAGGGCAACGGCTACGGCTTCGGGCACGAGCGGCTGGCGGAGGAAGCCACTCGACTGGGCTCGGACGTCCTGGCGATCGGCACGACGTACGAGGCCGCGCGCATCAAGGACTGGTTCGGCGGTGACCTGCTGGTTCTGACGCCGTACCGGCGCGGCGAGGAGCCGGTGCCGCTGCCCGACCGGGTCATCCGCTCGGTGTCGTCCGTGGACGGCGTGTACGGCCTCGTGGGAGCCCGTGTCGTCATCGAGGTGATGTCCTCGATGAAGCGGCACGGCGTCAGCGAGCACGAGCTGCCGCAGCTGCACGCCGCCATAGAGAACGTCCGGCTCGAGGGCTTCGCCATCCACCTGCCGCTGGACCGCACCGACGGCTCCGACGCCGTCGAGGAGGTCATCGGCTGGATGGACCGGCTGCGTGCGGCCCGGCTGCCGCTGCACACGATGTTCGTCAGCCATCTCAAGGCCGAGGAACTGGCCCGTCTGCAGCAGCAGTTCCCGCAGACCCGCTTCCGCGCCCGCATCGGCACCCGGCTGTGGCTGGGGGACCATGACGCCACCGAGTACCGCGGCGCGGTCCTGGACGTCACTCGCGTCTCCAAGGGCGACCGCTTCGGCTACCGGCAGCAGAAGGCGGCCTCGGACGGCTTCCTGGTGGTCGTTGCGGGCGGTACGTCGCACGGGGTGGGCCTGGAGGCCCCCAAGGCACTGCACGGCGTCATGCCGCGCGCCAAGGGCGTCGCCCGGGCCGGCCTCGCCACGGTCAACCGGAACCTCGCTCCCTTCGTGTGGGGCGGCAAGCAGCGCTGGTTCGCGGAGCCGCCGCACATGCAGGTGTCGATCCTGTTCGTGCCCTCGGATGCGCCCGAGCCGAAGGTCGGGGACGAGCTGGTTGCCCATCTCCGCCACACCACTACGCAGTTCGACCGGATCGTGGACCGCTGACCTGCCGCACTCGGCACACGCTCGGCAACGCCGCAACAACGAAAGGCCCTACACGGACTCTCCCGTGCAGGGCCCTTCGCATGTTCGGCCAGTACCGCCTTTCGCGAGTTCGACCTCTCGCGCGCGCTTCCCACGCCGTGTTCGCTCAGAGCGAACCGCCGGCCGCCCCCCGGTTGCCCCACTCCACGTGCGGCCCCTCGAAGTGGGCCGCGTGCCGCGGGGGATGGGCTGCTTGGCCGAGCACGAACACGTCCTCCGCTCCGTCGAGGACGCCTCCCGACGGGTCGTCGTCGCCTGCCCGGCGCACCGGGTCCCGCTCCGGCATGAGGATGTCCCGCACGATCACGGCGCACATGTACAGCGTCCCCAGCAGGTGCACGCCGATGGCCCAGTGGTAGCCGTCGGGCGGCAGTCCCTTGTGGGCGTCCCCGCTGGTCGTGTATGCGAGGTAGAGCCAGATCCCGAGGAAGTACGCCACCTCGCAGGCCTGCCAGATGAGGAAGTCCCGCCACCTCGGCCGGGCCAGCACCGCCAGAGGCACCAGCCACAGGACGTACTGCGGCGAGTAGACCTTGTTTGTGAGGATGAACGCCGCGACGATCAGGAAGGCCAGCTGGGCGAAGCGCGGTCGGCGCGGTGCGGTCAGCGTGAGCGCGGCGACGCCGGCACAGCACAGCAGCATCAGCAGCGTGGCGAGCGTGTTGACAGTCTCGGTGCTCAGCGGGTCGCTGGAGTTCTGGGCCAGGATCAGCCAGAAGGAACCGAAGTCCACGCCTCGTTCCTGGCTGAACCGGTAGAACTGCGACCAGCCGTCCCAGGCGAGGAGCATCACCGGAAGGTTCACCACCAGCCAGGCCACCGCCGTGCCGCCCAGCGCCTTCCCGAAGTCCCGCCACTTGCCCGCACGCCAGCACAGGACGAACAGCGGGCCGAGCAGGAAGACGGGATAGAGCTTCGCGGCCGTGGCGAGCCCCAGCAGGACGCCGAAGGCGAGCGCGCGGCCACGTGACCACATCAGCATCGCCGCGGCCGTCAGAGCGACGGCCAGCAGGTCCCAGTTGATGGTCGCGGTCAGTGCGACGGCAGGCGCCAGGGCGACCAGCAGGCCGTCCCAGGGTCGCCTGGCGTGCGTGCGGGTCACGCAGACGGCGATGACGGCCGCGCAGACCATCAGCATCCCGGCGTTGACCATCCAGTACCACTGCTCCTGGTCCTGGATGCTGCCGCTGCCCGTCGTGAGCCAGGAGGCGACCTCCATGAACACACCGGTCAGCACCGGGTATTCGAGGTACTCCATGTCGCCGGGAAGCTTGTCGAAGTACGGCACCAGCCCGTCGGCGAAACCGCGCCCCTGGAACAGGTGCGGGATGTCCGAGTAGCAGGCATGCGTGTACTGCGAGCTGGCGCCGAAGAACCAGGCGCCGTTGTAGCAAGGTGCCTTCTGGACCAGCCCCAGGGCGAACATGCCGATCGCCACGAGCACGATGATCCGCACCGGAGTCCACCAGGACGTGCCGAGCAGGGCCCGCCGTCCGATGGGGCCACCGATCAGCTCACTCCCGTTGGCGGCGACCTCGTCCTCTCTGGTCGGCCCCACCAGGTCCGGCTCGTGCGCGCTTGTGGGCGTCGTCTCTGCACTGGGCATGGGGCACATCCTGCCGTACGTGTCTGAGAACGGTGCGAGGGCGACAGGGATGAGGCGGCTGAGTGTTTCACGTGAAACCGACGTTTCACGTGAAACAGGCCCTCGCCCCAGGCCACCCGCGCGGCCTCGCTCATGACGAAGGCCGGTGGCCGGCACCCTCTGTGTGGATGCCGGCCACCGGCCTTCTGGCGTCATACGAGCCCGTCAGCCTGACGGGCCGCCGAAGATGCCTCCGTTGCCATTGCCATTGCCGTTGTTGTTGCCGTCCGTCTCGGTTTCCGTGGGCGTCGGCGTGGAGGTCACGCCGCCGTCCGTGCCGCCGTTGTCCGAGCCTCCGACGTCGTTGCACTGGAAGCCAAAGCAGGTCTCGGTCGGCGTAGGCGTCGGCGAGATCAGCGACTCACTCGGCGTGGGGCTCGGAGTCGGGCTGGCTTCCTCGGTCTCGCTGGGCGTAGGACTGGGTGTCGGCGTGGGGATGTCGTTGACGACCTCACCGATGGGCGTCGGCACCGGGAACGGTGTCGGGGTGGTGCCCTTCAGCGCCTGCTCCATGTAGTCGTGCCAGATCTCGGCCGGGAACGAAGCACCGTGGATCTTCTCCTGACCACCCGTTCCGAACATCTTCAGGAACTCGCGGTTCTGGTTCTTCTCGTTGTCGTCCAGCCTGAACATCGCGATCGACGTCGACAGCTGCGGGGTGTAGCCCACGAACCAGGCCGACCGGTTGCCGTCCGTGGTACCCGTCTTGCCGGCCACCTGACGGTCGCTGAGCTGCGCGCTGGTACCCGTGCCCTTGTCGACCACCGTCTTCAGGACGTCCGTGACGTTGTCGGCGACCTCCGGGGTGAAGGCCTCCTTGGTCAGCGTCTTGTAGGAGAAGACCTCGCCGTCCTTGTCCGTCACCTTCTTGACGGAGTAGGGAGCACGCTGCTTTCCGCTGGACGCGAAGGTGGCGTAGGCGCCCGCCATACGGATCGCGCTGGGCTGAGAGGTGCCGATGGAGAAGGACGGGTAGTCCGTACCGGTCAGGCTGCTCTCCAGGATGCCGGCGTCCTCGGCGGCCTCCTTCACCTTGTCCAGCCCGATGTCCATGCCGAGCTGCACGAAGGCGGAGTTCACCGAGTTCCTCATCGCCTCACGGAGGTCGATGCGGTAGGCGGGAGGAGTGCCGTACGACTCATCGCCGTCGTTGACCTGGTTCCACTCCTCACCCTTCTCGTTCCGCCAGATGTCGCCCTTGAAGTCCCTGATCTTGAGCTTGTTCTTGCCGCTGTACAGGCTCTTCGGCGACACCTGGGTGCGCTCGTCCTGCGCCTGTTCCCCTTCGAGGTCCGGGTCCCGCACGCCCCACTTCATCGCGGCCGCGAGCACGAACGGCTTGAACGTCGAACCGACCTGGGCGCCGGTGACGTCGGCGTTGTTGGTGAAGTGCTTAGTCGCGTCCGTACCGCCGTAGATGGCCTTGATGGCCCCGGTCGCCGGATCCACCGAAGCCCCGCCGAACTGGACGTGAGTGTCCGTCTTCGGACGCTCCTCGGGCTTGATGTTCGCCTTCTGGACCTTCTTCACCGCGTTCTCGAGCTCCTTGACCTTCTTCTTGTCGAAGGTCGTCTGGATCGAGAGGCCGCCCGCTCGCAGTTTCTGCTCGGTGATGTTGGTCGTCTTGCTGTTGTTGACCAGGTAGCCGTTGGCGAGATCCACGAGGTAGCCGATCTGGCCGCTCAGCGCGGAGTTGAAGCGCGGGTTCTTCGAGTCGGGCAGCTTGGTGTACTTGGCGCGCACCTCAGGGCTCAGATGCCCGTACTGGACCATCTTGTCGAGGGTGTCCTGCATCTGGATCCGGGCACGCTTCTTGTTGGCCTCGGGGGTGGCCGCCGGATCAATGGACGCCGCACCAGCGGGGTCGTAGTACGTGGCGCCCTTGAGCGTGGCCGCCAGGAAGGCGCACTCTCCCTCGTTCAGCTTGATGGCGTCCTTGTTGAAGTACGCGCGGGCGGCCGCCTGGATCCCGTAGGCGTTGCGCCCGTAGTAGGCGGAGTTCAGGTAGCCGGCCATGATGTCGTCCTTCGACACCGTGGTGCCCACCTTGACCGAGATGAAGATCTCCTTGAACTTCCGCGAGATCGTCTGAGACTGGTCGCCCAGCCTCGCGTTCTTCACGTACTGCTGGGTGATGGTGGAACCACCCTGCGTCTCGCCACCGGTGGCCATGTTGAACACGGCGCGGGCGATGCCCTTCGGGTCGATGCCGCTGTCGCTGTAGAAGGTCTTGTTCTCCTGCGAGATCACAGCGTTCTGCATCGCCTTGGGAATCTGCGACAGGTTGATGATCTGCCGGTTGGTCTCGCCACCGGTGGAAACCATCTCGCTGCCGTCAGCCCAGTAGTAGACGTTGTTCTGCGCCGTAGCGGTCTCGTCGACCTTGGGGACGCCCACCATGGCGTAACCGATACCGGCCACCGCCACGAGGCTTCCGAGGAACCCGACGAACAGGCCCGCCACGAGCTTCCATGACGGCACCCAGCGCGCGACGCCGTACTTGCCCGCCCGGGGATAGTCGACGAACCGCTTCTTTCCGGGGGGAGCAGCGCGCCCTCGGCCCCGTCCGGGACCGGTGGCGCCGCCGGGAGCGGCGCGGCGGCCTGCCCGGGCCGGCTCGGCCGCTCTGCGGCGGCCACCGCTGCTTCTCTGGGCCGCGCGTCGTGCCTCGGCACGCCCGCCGTACGGACGTTCCTCGCCTTCCGAACCGCTGAAACCCGACCCGTACGAGTCGGAAGGAGATCCGGTGGCGCCACGCGGTGCCGCTCGGCGGCCGGAGGACGAGCCGGACTGGCCGCGTCGGGCCGCGGCACGTCCGCCTTCCTGCGGCTGCGGCGGTTTGCGACGGTGCTCGCTCATCGAACGACTACTCCTCGGGCAGGCGCACCCCTGCGCGCCTGACAACGGCGGCTGATTTCCGGTCCCCCCGAAGTACGGATGTGGTCGGTTCTGCATTCACCCGTACTGCACCAAGGACAACGACGCCCTCAGGTGTCACGCGGTTCCCGGTGCTGTGCATGGCGCACAGACTACGCACCGTCAAAGCCTGCCTAGCCCCGAACTTCACCCCAAATCAGGCAACTCGCTCCACATGAATCGTTGATGTGATCCCGTTCACCGTTCCCCCACTTGTCGCGCCCGGAAGGCCGTTCTATCGTCTAGATGTATCGAGTCGATACATCAGCGCGAGATATGACGAGGAGGCGAGGGGATGAGCCGACGGTCCGGGATCCTCGAGTTCGCCGTCCTCGGACTGCTCCGCGAGTCCCCTATGCACGGCTACGAGCTGCGCAAACGACTCAATACGTCACTGGGCGTGTTCCGCGCGTTCAGCTACGGCACGCTCTACCCCTGCCTCAAGACGCTGGTCGCCAACGGCTGGTTGATCGAGGAACCGGGGCACACCGCCGAGGACGCCCTTGCCGCACCACTCGCGGGGCGTCGCGCAAAAATCGTCTACCGGTTGACGGCGGAAGGTAAGGAGCACTTCGAGGAACTGCTCTCGCAGACCGGCCCCGACGCGTACGAGGACGAGCACTTCGCTGCCCGATTTGCCTTCTTCGGACGTACACCGCAGGACGTGCGCATGCGCGTGCTGGAGGGCCGACGCAGCCGGCTGGAGGAGCGTCTGGAGAAGATGCACGCCTCCTTGTCACGCACGCGGGAGCGCCTCGACGACTACACGCTTGAGCTCCAGCGCCACGGGATGGAGTCCGTGGAGCGCGAAGTGCGCTGGCTGAACGAGCTCATCGAGAGCGAGCGGGCCGGGCGGGACCTGAAGGGTTCCGCTGCCGGGGGGTCCGCTCAGCAGGACACCACAAATGGAGAGCCGGGCGATCTGCCCCGTCCCGGGGGCACCCCCAGGACGGATTCGCCCGGCGACACCGCCACGTGAGAGCTCAGTCAGGGCCTCACTCGTACACACAGGGAGCAACCGGAATGGGTTCGGTTCGCGTAGCCGTCGTCGGCGTGGGCAACTGTGCCGCGTCGCTGGTTCAGGGAGTCGAGTACTACAAGGACGCCGACCCGGCGTCCAAGGTCCCCGGCCTGATGCACGTGCAGTTCGGCGAGTACCACGTCCGTGACGTCGAGTTCGTCGCCGCCTTCGATGTCGACGCGAAGAAGGTCGGCCTCGACCTCGCGGACGCCATCGGCGCCAGTGAGAACAACACCATCAAGATCTGCGACGTGCCGCGCACCGGCGTGACCGTCCAGCGCGGCCACACCCTCGACGGTCTCGGCAAGTACTACCGCGAGACCATCGAGGAGTCCGCCGACGCCCCGGTCGACGTCGTCCAGGTCCTCAAGGACAAGCAGGTCGACGTCCTCGTCTGCTACCTGCCCGTCGGCTCCGAGGACGCGGCGAAGTTCTACGCCCAGTGCGCCATCGACGCCAAGGTCGCCTTCGTCAACGCCCTTCCGGTCTTCATCGCCGGTACGAAGGAGTGGGCGGACAAGTTCACCGAGGCGGGCGTCCCGATCGTCGGCGACGACATCAAGTCCCAGGTCGGCGCCACCATCACGCACCGCGTCATGGCGAAGCTGTTCGAGGACCGCGGCGTCGTCCTGGACCGCACGATGCAGCTGAACGTCGGCGGCAACATGGACTTCAAGAACATGCTCGAGCGCGAGCGCCTGGAGTCCAAGAAGATCTCCAAGACGCAGGCCGTCACCTCGCAGATCCCCGACCGTGAGCTCGGCGAGAAGAACGTCCACATCGGCCCGTCGGACTACGTGGCGTGGCTCGACGACCGCAAGTGGGCCTACGTCCGCCTCGAGGGCCGCGCCTTCGGTGACGTCCCGCTGAACCTGGAGTACAAGCTCGAGGTCTGGGACTCCCCGAACTCCGCCGGCGTCATCATCGACGCCCTGCGTGCCGCGAAGATCGCCAAGGACCGCGGCATCGGCGGCCCGATCCTCTCGGCGTCGAGCTACTTCATGAAGTCCCCGCCGGTGCAGTACTTCGACGACGTGGCCCGCGAGAACGTCGAGAAGTTCATCAAGGGCGAGGTCGAGCGCTAAGCACCGCGGCGCCGTAGTTGAACGCTCCTGCCAGAGCTGCCGAGGGTCCCCGGGTTGTACCGCCCGGGGACCCTCCCCGTATGTGAGGCTGTGCCCCATGTCCGTCGTACGCGACCTGCGGGTCCTGCTGCGCTTCGGGAACTTCCGGCGCCTGCTCGTCGTACGCCTGCTCTCGCAGGGCGCAGACGGCGTCTTTCAGACCGCGCTCGCCACGTACGTCGTCTTCTCCCCGGAGAAACAGACGTCGGCCACCGCGATCGCCTCCGCGATGGCCGTCCTGCTCCTGCCGTACTCCCTGGTGGGCCCGTTCTCCGGCGTCTTCCTGGACCGCTGGCGCCGTCGACAGGTCCTTCTGTACGGCAGCCTGCTGCGCACCGTGCTGGCCTCGGCGACAGCCGTGCTGATCATCACCGACGTCCCGGACTGGCTCTTCTACGTCTCCGCCCTGAGCGTCACCGCCGTCAACCGCTTCGTCCTGTCCGGCCTGTCCGCCGCACTGCCACGCGTGGTCGACGAAGAGCGCCTCGTGATCGCCAACTCCCTTTCCCCGACCGCCGGAACGCTCGCCGCGACCGCGGGTGCCGGCCTGGCCTTCGTCGTACGGCTGGTGGCCTGGGACTCCGACGCGGCCGTAGTGCTCCTGGGCGCTGCCCTGTACCTGTGCGCGGGACTGGCGGCACTACGCATGTCACGGGAACTGCTCGGCCCTGATCCCGAGTTGGTACAGCCACGCCTGGCTACGGCCCTGGCCGGTACCGTGCACGACCTGGCCGCGGGCGTCCGTCATCTCGCCACTCCGCCGCGCCGGGAAGCGGTCTGGGCTCTGCTCACGATGACCCTGATGCGCTTCTGCTACGGCGCCCTGCTGGTCATGCTGCTGATGCTGTGCAGGTACGCCTTCTCGTCGAATGCGGATGACGGACTCGCCCTGCTGGGGCTGGCGTTGGGGGTCTCCGGCGCCGGCTTCTTCGCGGCGGCCTTGGCAACCCCCTGGGCGGCGGGCCGGTTGGGTCCCGGACGCTGGATCGCCGCGTGCGCGGGGGTCGCGGCACTCCTGGTGCCCACGCTCGGCCTGCCCTTCGCCACAACTCCCATGCTCGTCGCGGCTTTCGTCCTCGGCCTGACGACGCAGGGGGCGAAGATCGCAACCGACACGATCGTGCAGGCCTCGGTCGAGGACGGCTTCCGTGGCCGGATCTTCTCCGTTTACGACGTGCTGTTCAATGTCGCGTTCGTCGGTGCGGCCGGAGTGGCCGCCCTGGTACTGCCGCCGGATGGCCGCTCGGCGGCGCTCGTGGTCGCAGTCGCCGTTGTCTACGCGGCAGTTGCGGTGGCTATGGCCCGCTTTGAACACCGCTCTGTGTCACATCAATGACACAGAGCCCCCCGCGGCTACGGGACTGTCAGTGGTGGCCGGTAACTTACGTGCGTCTTATATCGCGCATTGTTCGCGCCACGCACCCATGTTCCAGGGGGACCCAAGTGACAACTCCGCCGCCCACAGGCAACCCGTTCGCCCAGGGCCAGAACCCGTACGCCCAGGGGCAGCAGCCCTCCGGCCAGCCTCAGGGCCAGGCCCCGTATCCGCCCCAGGGCGGCTACCCGCAGCAGCCTGGGCAGCCGGGGTTCCCTCCGCAGGGGGCGGCGCCGTATGCGCCGGTTCCGCCGCAGCAGCCCGGCCGCCGGTTCAGCTTCAAGGCGATCAAGAACATCGCTGCCGTGGTCATCGTCGGCATCATGCTCATCGTCGGCTACATAATCAGCCTGGACGACGCCGAGAACGCCGCGGTGGGCGACTGCCTGAAGTCAGCCTCCTCCTCGTCGTCCTCCAACGACCGCATGGAGGTCGTGGACTGCACGTCCTCCGAGGCCGAGGCCAAGGTGCTCAAGAAGATCGACGGCACCTACACCTCGCTCACCGCCGAGACGGAGTGCCGCAAGGTCAGCGGCGCCACCAGCTTCTACGCCCAGACCGGCGACGGCGACAACTTCCTGCTGTGCCTGTCGGACGTCTGATCTGACCTCTCCACGTACTGAGGGGCGGTGTTTCACGTGAAACACCGCCCCTCAGTACGTGCTGCTCTTGTTGAAGCCGGGCCATGTTTCACGTGAAACATGGCCCGGCTTCACACAGTCTCAGCCCTGCTCGGTCCACCACTCCTTGAGTGCGGCCACGGCATCGTCGTGCCCCATCGGCCCGTTCTCCAGCCTCAGTTCCAGCATGTACTTGTACGCGTGGCCGATGACCGGACCGGGGCCGACCCCAAGGATCTCCATGATCTGGTTGCCGTCGAGGTCGGGGCGGATGGCGTCCAGTTCTTCCTGCTCCTGGAGTTGAGCGATCCGCTCCTCCAGGCCGTCGTAGGCGCGGGACAGTGCAGCCGCCTTGCGCTTGTTCCGCGTGGTGCAGTCCGAGCGGGTCAGCTTGTGGAGGCGGTCCAGGAGCGGACCGGAGTCACGGACATAGCGACGGACAGCGGAGTCCGTCCACTCGCCGGTGCCGTAGCCGTGGAAGCGCAGGTGGAGTTCAACCAGACGTGAGACGTCCTTCACCAGCTCATTGGAGTACTTCAACGCCGTCATGCGCTTCTTCGTCATCTTCGCTCCGACCACCTCGTGGTGGTGGAACGAGACCCTGCCGTCCTTCTCGAAGCGACGTGTGCGGGGCTTGCCGATGTCGTGCAGCAGCGCGGCCAGGCGGAGGGTCAGGTCGGGACCGCTCTCCTCCAGCGCCATCGCCTGCTCCAGGACGATCAGGGTGTGCTCGTACACGTCCTTGTGACGGTGGTGCTCGTCGCTCTCCAGCCGCAGGGCCGGCAGCTCGGGCAGCACGTGGTCGGACAGCCCGGTGTCCACCAGGAGCCGCAGCCCCTTGCGCGGGTGGGCGGACAGGATCAGCTTGTTCAGCTCGTCCCGCACCCGCTCCGCCGAGACGATCTCGATCCGCCCGGACATCTCCTGCATGGCCGTGACAACCTCGGGAGCGACCTCGAAGTCGAGCTGCGCCGCGAAACGCGCCGCCCGCATCATGCGCAGCGGGTCGTCCGAGAAGGACGCCTCGGGAGTGCCCGGCGTGCGCAGTACCCGCTCGGCGAGGTCCTCCAGACCGCCGTGCGGATCGACGAACTCCTTCTCCGGAAGCGCGACGGCCATGGCGTTCACGGTGAAATCACGCCGGACGAGGTCTTCCTCGATCGAGTCGCCGTACGACACCTCCGGCTTGCGGGAGGTCCGGTCGTAGGCCTCCGATCGGTAGGTGGTCACCTCGATCTGGTAGCCGTCCTTCTGTGCTCCGACCGTACCGAAAGCGATACCGACCTCCCACACGGCATCCGCCCACGGCCGCACGATCTTCAACACGTCCTCGGGACGCGCGTCGGTCGTGAAGTCCAGGTCGTTGCCGAGCCGGCCGAGCAGCGCGTCCCGGACCGATCCGCCGACCAGGGCGAGTGAGAACCCGGCCTCCTGGAACCGGCGGGCAAGATCATCGGCAACAGGGGCAACCCGCAACAGTTCACTGACCGCGCGATGCTGCGCCTGGCTCAGGGCGCTGGGCTTTTCTTCGTTGGCGTTCGGCACAACAAAAGAGGGTACGTGGCCCGGCCGACCGTGAGCGCCCCCATTAACGCGCATCCCGGGGCCGCAGACAGCTCTGCCGATACGCGCACAAGCGCTGCTCTTGCGACCTACGAAACGCTCCTCTTTATACGGGCACATACGGGACAGGCCGACGGTGTGAACCGATCTTGTGGAGGAGACCGCGGCACTTCCCCTCAGCGCGCATCGTTACCATGCGTGGACGCACATTCCGACGACCACTGACGACGACGAGGGACGGACGAGCGCGTGGCCGAGGCGGCAGACTTCCAGGGGATGACTCCCTCACCTGCCCGCCGGTGGATGCGGCGCACCGGAGCACTGCTCGCCGGGGCGCCTCTGCTGGCTGGGCTGCTTCAGCTGCCCACCGCCGCCCCCACACAGGCTGCGGTGCAGGACTCCGTGCAGGCCGCTTCCGGCTCGGGCACGGTGGCTGTCGCTGTGGATTCGCTCACTCCCTCCGCCCCCAGTGACGGCGACACACTGACCGTGTCCGGCACGGTGACCAACACGGGCAAGCAGGCCGTCACCGACGCGCAGGTGGACCTGCGTCTCGGGGGCGCTCTGAACACCCGCTCGGCCATCGACAGGGTCGCCGGGCGCAGCGACTACCAGCAGGGCGTCGACGGAGCCCCGGTGGGCGGGAAGTACGTCAAGGAGTTCTCCAAGCTCACGCCTGGCGTGTCCCAGCGCTTCAGCATCTCCGTACCGGTCGACAAGCTGGATCTCGGGGAGGACGGCGTCTACGAGTTCGCCGTCTCCCTGTCCGGCGAGACGTCCGCGCGGCCGTGGGACCAGGTGCTCGGCATCCAGCGGACGTTCCTGCCGTGGCAGCCCGACGAGGCCGACCCGAAGACCCGCACGACGGTGATGTGGCCGCTCGTCTCCACCGCCCACATGACGGCGCAGACGGGGTCGGACGAGTCGCAGACGCCGGTCTTCCGTGACGACGACCTCGCCAAGGAGATCGCTCCCGGCGGCCGCCTCGAGCAGCTCGTGTCGCTGGGCAAGGACCTCGACGTCACCTGGGTGATCGACCCCGACCTGCTGGCCTCCGTGGACGCGATGACGGAGCGCTACCGCGTCCAGGGCGAGGGTGACGCGACGACGGCGGGCACCCACCAGGCACTCGCCAAACAGTGGCTGGCCGACCTGCAGGAAGCCGTGCAGGACAAGGAGGTCGTCGCGCTGCCCTTCAGCGACCCCGACCTGGCTTCCCTGGCCCACAACGGCACGAACGTCACCGGCTCGCTCAGCCACCTCAAGGAGGCCACCGAGGCCGCCGTCGTCACGGTCGACTCGATCCTCCACGTGCAACCGAACACCGACTTCGCCTGGCCCGTGAACGGCGCGGTCGACCCGTCCATCGTCAAGGTGGCCACCTCCGCCGGCGCGGACAAGGTGATCGCCCGCAGCGACAGCCTGGAGGAGCAGGGCGGCCTGCCCTACACGCCCTCCGCGGCCCGCCCCATCGGCGGCGGCACGACGGCGGTCGTCACGGACGCACGGATGTCGACGCTGTTCCAAGGGAACCTGACAAGGGCGTCGAGCTCGACGCTCGCCGTGCAGAGGTTCCTGGCGCAGAGCCTGGCCCTCAACCTCCAGACGGACAATCAGCGCAGCATCGTCGTCGCCCCGCAGCGGATGCCGACCGCGAGCCAGGCCCGCGCGATGGCCGAGGCGGTGACGGCACTCCAGGACGGCACGTGGTCCCAGTCCCAGGACCTCACCGCCGCTGCCACGGCCAAGCCCGACTCCGCCGCCACCACGCAGGTGCCGCCGGTGTCCAAGTACCCCGCCTCGCTGCGGGACCAGGAGCTGCCGCGATCCGCCTTCAGGCAGATCGCGAGCACGCAGGACAAGCTCGACAAGTTCAAGGTGATCCTCACCAACCAGGACCGGGTGGTGACCCCCTTCGGGCGGGCCATGAACCGGGAGATGTCCACGTCGTGGCGTGGCCGCCCCGCAGAGGCCGCTGACTATCGCAACGGCGTGGAAGCGTACGTCGACTCCCTGGCCGGCCAGGTCACACTGATCGACAAGTCCGAGACCAAGCTGTCCGGGCGCAGCGCCACGATCCCGGTGACGGTGCAGAACAACCTGGTGCAGGGCGTCGATCACCTGGTGCTGCGACTCACCTCCAGCAGCCCGAGGCGGCTCGAAATCGGCGGGGAGCGCTTCTACGAGCAGCGCGTCGCGGTGTCCGGCGGGCACAGCCAGACGGTGAAGTTCCCCACGTCGGCTCAGGCCAACGGCCAGGCCACGGTCGTGGCCCAGCTGTACACGGAGGACGGCCAGAAGTACGGCGCACCGGTCACCTTCGACGTGAAGGTCACGGAGTTCACGGCCACCGTGATGCTGGTCATCGGCGGCGGTTTCCTCCTGCTCGTCCTCGCCGGGTTCCGTATGTACACGCAGCGCAAGCGAGCTGCCGCCCGTGCGGCCGAGGAAGACGGGGCCGAGGAGACTAGCGAGGCGGACGGCGATCCGGAGAACCCGGAAGGCCCTGAGAACCGTCTCACACCCGAGGACCTTCTCAAGGAGGAGTCCGGCGCGGGCGCCCGGGAAGAGGCCCCGGAGCAGCCGAGTGACCCGACACCGGACACCGCAGCGGAAAGCGCCGACCCGTCCGGCACGGGTGAGAGAGTGGACCGTTGAGCGATGTCGTGGCCGGTGGGCCCGGGACGATGAGGTGGGGTAACCATGAACGCGCCGTACGACGGTGACCGCGGCCAGGCCGCGGGCCCCCCGGGGCACCCCGAGGGCCCGCCGCCCGAGGACGGCCAGGTACCGCCGCAGCACCCCGCGGACATGTACCTCCAGGACGCCTACGACCAGGACCCCTACCGGGCCCAGAACCTCTCGTCCCAGGACCCGGTCGCAGAGGCCCTGTACGACCGTGCCGCGCACCCGCCGCCCCCGCCGGGCACGTACCCGCCGCAGCAGCAGCTGTACGCCCAGCCGCCCCAGTCGCCGTACGCCCCCGACCCCCAGGTGTGGGCGCAGACCCCGGCGCCCGAGCCGGAGGGCCCGACCCAGTACCTGCCGTACGGCGACGACCCCCGTACGACCCAGTACGTCGGCGTCGACGACCTCGTCACGCACTCCACCGAGAACCAACCGGAGCACGACGCCTTCGCGCACCTCTTCCGGGACCAGCAGCAAGGTGGCCACCCGCAGTACCAGCCGCCGACGGTCCCTGGGCCTTCCCCGGCGCCTGCCGGCGGCCCCTACCCGGGCCCCGCGGCACCTGCCGCTGCCGAGGCCGCTGCGCCGGCTCCGGCGCCCGCTCCCGCCTCTGCGCCGGCCGCCAAGAAGGGCGGGCGGGCCGGCGGCCTGCTGAAGTCGAGCGCCGTGATGGCGGCGGGCACGATGGTGTCCCGGCTCACCGGCTTCGTCCGGTCCATGATGATCGTTTCGGCACTGGGCCTCGGCCTGCTCGGCGACTCGTTCCAGGTCGCCTACCAGCTGCCGACGATGATCTACATCCTGACCGTCGGCGGCGGCCTCAACTCCGTCTTCGTGCCGCAGCTCGTGCGGGCGATGAAGGACGACGAGGACGGCGGCGAGGCCTACGCCAACCGGCTGCTGACCCTGGTGATGGTGGCGCTCGCTGCACTCACCGCCCTGGCGATGTTCGGCGCGCCGTTCCTGGTCAGAGCCCTTTCCACCCCGGTCGCCAACGATCCCGCCGCCAACGAGGTGGCCGTCACCTTCACCCGCTACTTCCTGCCCTCGATCTTCTTCATGGGCGTCCACGTGGTGATGGGGCAGATCCTCAACGCCCGCGGCAAGTTCGGCGCGATGATGTGGACGCCGGTTCTGAACAACATCGTCATCATCGTGACGCTGGGGATGTTCCTCTGGGTGTACGGCACCGCGGAGCACTCCGGCATGTCCGTCACGAACATCCCGCCGGAGGGCCAGCGGCTCCTCGGCATCGGTGTCCTGCTCGGCCTGGTCGTCCAGGCCCTGGCGATGATCCCGTACCTGCGCGAGACGGGCTTCCGGCTGCGGCCGCGCTTCGACTGGAAGGGCCACGGTCTCGGCAAGGCGGCGATGCTCGCGAAGTGGACGATCCTGTTCGTCCTGGCCAACCAGGCCGGTGCGCTCGTGGTCACCCAGCTGTCCACCGCCGCCGGCGTCGACTCCGACGTCGACGGAACCGGCTTCGCCGCCTACGCCAACGCCCAGCTGATCTGGGGCCTGCCTCAGGCCATCATCACCGTCTCCCTGATGGCCGCCCTGCTGCCACGGCTCTCGCGCTCCGCCGCCGAGGGCGACCGCGGTGCCGTCCGGGACGACATCTCCCAGGGCTTGCGGACGACAGCCGTCGCCATCGTCCCCATCGCCTTCGGGTTCCTCGCCCTGGGCATCCCGATGTGCACGCTGATGTTCGGCTCCTCGGGCACCAGCGAGGCCACCAACATGGGCTTCATGCTGATGGCCTTCGGTCTCGGCCTCATCCCGTACTCCGTGCAGTACGTGGTCCTGCGCGCCTTCTACGCCTACGAGGACACCCGGACCCCCTTCTACAACACGGTGATCGTCGCGGCGGTCAACGCCATCGCCTCGGCCGCCTGCTACTTCGTCATCCCGGCCCGCTGGGCCGTCGTCGGCATGGCCGCCTCCTACGGCCTGGCCTACGCGATCGGCGTCGGCATCGCCTGGAGCCGACTGCGCAAGAAGCTGGGCGGCGACCTCGACGGCACCCGCGTGATGCGGACGTACGCCAGACTCTGCATCGCCTCGGTGCCTGCGGCCCTGCTGAGCGGCGCGGCCTGCTACGGCATCGCCCAGACCCTCGGCCAGGGGGTCATCGGTTCCTTCGCCGCCCTGCTGGCCGGCGGAGCCGTGCTACTCGGGATCTTCTTCGTCGCCGCCCGCAGGATGCGCATCGAGGAGCTGAACTCACTGGTCGGCATGGTTCGCGGGCGCCTGGGTCGCTGAACCTTGGGTAGGCGCACAACCATCGTCCGCCATCGTGTGTCGTGCATAGCGGCGGACTGTGGGCACAATTGGTTTCGGCGTCGGACGGCGCGCACTGAGTCGGACGGCGCGCAAGGAATGGGGAGGCAGGAACGACGGTGGCGGAACGGAGCACGGCTGCCGTCGACGTGGCAGACAACAGCGGCGATGAGCCGCTGACCGCTCAGGCGGACCAGTCCACGGCCGACGGGGTGGCCAAGAATCGGGAGCGGGACACGGACATCGACGAGGCACAGGGGAGTGGCGGGACCGAGGGTCCCGAGAAGGCCTCACCGCCCGAACTGCACAGCGGTCACAAACTCGCCAGACGCTACCGCCTCGAGGAGTGCGTCACCCGTCTGGACGGTTTCAGCAGTTGGCGTGCGGTCGACGAGAAACTCCGTCGCGCCGTCGGCGTCCACATCCTGCCCGCGGACCACACTCGGGCCCGTTCCGTACTGGCCGCTGCCCGCTCCTCCGCGCTGCTCGGCGACCCCCGGTTCGTCCAGGTCCTCGACGCCGTCGAGGAGAACGATGTCGTCTACGTCGTTCACGAATGGCTCCCCGACGCCACCGAACTGACCACGCTGCTCGCTTCCGGCCCGCTGGAGGCGTACGACATCTACCAGATGGTCACCCAGGTGTCCGCCGCCATGGCGGCCGCTCACCGTGAAGGTCTGGCGCATCTGCGCCTCAACCCGAACGCCGTGCTGCGGGCATCGACCGGCCAGTGGCGCATCCGCGGCCTCGCTGTGAACGCCGCCCTGCGCGGCATCAGCTCCGACACCCCGCAGCGCACCGACACGGAGGCCATCGGCGCCCTGCTGTACGCCGCGCTCACCCAGCGCTGGCCGTACGAGAGCGACGCGTACGGTCTGTCCGGCCTGCCCAAGGACATCGGACTGATCGCCCCCGACCAGGTGCGCGCCGGCGTCCACCGTGGCCTGTCCGAGCTCGCCATGCGCGCGCTGGTCAACGACGGTGCGACCGCGTCCCGCCACGAGTCCGCGTGCACGACGCCGGAGGAACTGGTGAAGGCGATCGGCGAGATGCCCCGCATCCGCCCGCCGGAGCCCACGTTCACGGCCCCGCCGGACTATCAGCGCACGACGTACCAGCAGGGCACGTACGGCCGCCGGCAGGGTTCACATCCGGGCGCCACCCAGCCGGTACCGACCCCGCCGCCCCCGCTGCAGAGCCGCACCGGAAAGGCCCTGAAGTGGGCCGTGTCGGCCCTCCTGATCGCGGCCCTGGGCCTTGGCAGCTGGCAGCTCGCTGATGCGCTCATGGACCAGGGCAACAAGCCCGAGGACGGCAGCCAGACGCAGACGACGGACGACAACGACAAGAACGGCGACAACACCAAGCCGGTCCGGCCGATCAAGATCCAGAACGCTCAGGAGTTCGTCGCGAAGGGCGGCGCCCAGGCGCCGGAGGACGTGGCGAAGACATACGACGGCGACAGCTCGTCGTACTGGCGCACCAAGAGCTTCGTCGACGGTCCGGAGATGAACCCCGCCTTCAAGCCCGGTGTCGGCATCGTCTACGACCTCGGATCGTCCCAGTCGGTGTCGGCCGCTTCGATAGGGCTTCTGTATCCCGGCGACCACACGACTGTCTCGCTCTACGCGTCGGACTCCCTGACGCCCTCGTCGCTGGACTCGATGGAGAAGATCGGCACCGTCACGACGAGCGGCACCAGTGCGTCGGTGAAAGTCACCAAGTCGGTGAAGACCCAGTACGTTCTGGTGTGGCTCACCGCCATGCCCCATGCGGACGGTGACCAGTACAGCGGCTCCGGGTTCAAGCAGGCCATCACCGACCTGAAGTTCACCGGCTAGAGCTCACCACGTCCAAGGGGAGGGGGTCCGATGGCAGAGGGCACCGCACACCGCGAGGTGAGCGACGAGGATCTCCTGGCCCTCCATGTGAAGGGCGACCCCGATGCCTTCGGTGAGCTCGTGCGGCGTCATCGCGATCGGCTCTGGGCGGTGGCGCTGCGGACGCTCGGAGACCGCGAGGAGGCCGCTGACGCCGTCCAGGACGCCCTCGTGTCCGCCTACCGGGCCGCCCACACGTTCCGAGGCCAGTCGGCCGTCACGACGTGGCTGCACCGGATCACCGTGAATGCCTGCCTGGACCGCGCTCGCAAGGCGGCCTCACGGAAGACCTCCCCCGTCGACGACACCGAGCGCCTGGAGCAGTTGCTGGAGCCTCACGAGGAGGCATCCGCGCCCGCGGAGCGCAACGATCTGCATCGCCAGTTGCTGGAGGCCCTCGGCACGCTGCCGCCCGACCAGCGCGCTGCACTCGTCCTGGTGGACATGCAGGGATACCCGGTCGCGGAGGCCGCCCGTGTCCTCGATGTTCCGACCGGCACGGTCAAGAGCCGATGTGCGCGTGGCAGAGCCAGACTCCTGCCTCTCCTCACGCATCTACGACCGGAGAGCGCGCGTGGTGGCAAGGACTCCGGCGAGAGGCGGAACCGGACGCAGGGGGCATCCGTCCCACCGGCAGCGGGTCCTCATGACACGACGCAAGCCAAGGATCCGCGTGATACCGGGCCGAGTGATTCAGCAGCAGTGAAGGGCGGAGGTGGGCGAGCGTGACATCCACGACGGACACGGCCGGGCACCCGGACGTCACCGAGCTCTCCGACCTCACCGAGGGCCTCCTCCCTCCGGCCAGGACCACCGAGGTACGGAGTCATCTGGACGAGTGCGAACTGTGCGCGGACGTCCACGCCTCGCTTGAGGAGATCCGAGAGCTGCTCGGCACCCTGCCCGGCCCGGCGCGCATGCCCGCCGATGTCGCCGGACGCATCGACGCCGCGCTCGCCGCAGAGGCTCTGCTGAACGCGACGGCGCCCGATGGCGTCGAGGCACCGACGCTGGGTGGAGAGACCCACACTCCGGTCTCCGGTGCGGACGACAGCGCGCATGTTTCACGTGAAACATCGGCAGCGTCCGACCGTCCGGCAGGGCACGCCCGCTCCTCGACCACCGGTCCCGGCCGCAAGGGCCGTAGTAAGCCCGGGCGCCGCAGGGTGGCCGTCCTCGGCGCCGCCTTCACAGCTGCCGCTCTCGGACTCGGCTCCGTGCTGCTGACCTCGCTGATGGGTGGCGGAGGGGCCGGTCCATCGGCCGATGGCGGGCAGACCGGCGCCGACACCTTCTCCGCAGCGAAGCTGGAGAAGCACGTCACCGATCTCCTCGCCGCGAGCGAGAGCTCTCCAGGTAGCTCCCGCGGTCCGGACCGCAGCATGGGCATCGAAGGCGGGTCCGACACCGAGAGCCCCAAGATCCTGCGCGAGATCACGGTGCCTGACTGCGTCAGGAAGGGCATCAACCGCGACGATGCGGCGCTCGCCGCCGAGGAGGGCGTCTTCCAGGGCAAGGACGCTCTCCTCGTCGTGATGCCGGACGCCTCCGACGTCAGCCGGGTCGCCGTTTACGTCATGGACGCGACCTGTGTGAAGCAGCCGTCGTCGACCACGGCCAAGGTTCTCCTGAAGGACTCCTACCCGCGTTCCTGAGACCCCGGCCGCTCGTCCCCGTCAGGACCGCCAACCCCTAGGCTGTGGCGTCACCGTGTGCCCGGACACAGCGGGAATGCGCGCCCCTTAGGATCCGTTGGGTGGGGTGAGAGTCCTGAAAGGGGCTCCCCCGGCCCTTCGACGCAGTCCAGAGACGAGGAATCAAGCCGTGAGCGATGTCCGTAACGTGATCATCATCGGCTCCGGGCCCGCCGGTTACACGGCGGCGCTCTACACCGCGCGCGCGTCGCTGAAGCCGCTCGTGTTCGAGGGAGCCGTCACCGCAGGCGGTGCGCTCATGAACACGACCGAGGTCGAGAACTTCCCGGGCTTCCAGGACGGCATCATGGGCCCCGAGCTCATGGACAACATGCGCGGCCAGGCAGAGCGCTTCGGAGCCGAGCTCATCCCGGACGACATCGTCAACGTCGACCTGAGCGGTGAGATCAAGACCGTCACCGACACCGCCGGCACCGTCCACCGGGCGAAGGCCGTCATCGTCACCACCGGCTCGCAGCACCGCAAGCTCGGTCTGCCGAACGAGGACGCCCTCTCCGGCCGCGGCGTGTCCTGGTGCGCGACGTGCGACGGCTTCTTCTTCAGGGACCAGGACATCGCTGTGATCGGCGGCGGCGACACCGCGATGGAGGAAGCCACCTTCCTCTCCCGCTTCGCCAAGTCGGTGACGATCGTCCACCGTCGCGACACCCTGCGCGCCTCGAAGGCGATGCAGGACCGTGCCTTCGCCGACCCGAAGATCAAGTTCGTCTGGGACAGCGAGGTGGCCGAGGTCCAGGGCGAGCAGAAGCTGTCCGGCCTGAAGCTGCGCAACCTCAAGACCGGCGAGCTCTCGGACCTGGCGGTCACCGGCCTGTTCATCGCGATCGGCCATGACCCGCGCACCGAGCTGTTCAAGGGCCAGCTGGAGCTGGACGAGGAGGGCTACCTCAAGGTCGAAGCCCCCTCCACCCGGACCAACCTGACCGGTGTCTTCGGCGCCGGTGACGTGGTCGACCACACCTACCGCCAGGCGATCACCGCGGCCGGCACCGGCTGTTCCGCCGCCCTGGACGCCGAGCGCTTCCTCGCCGCCCTCGCGGACGAGGAGCAGGCCGAGCCCGAGAAGACCGCTGTCTGACCCCCACCCACCCCACGCACCACAGTTAAGGAGCCCGCCGTGGCCGGCACCCTGAAGAACGTTACCGACGACTCCTTCGAGCAGGACGTCCTCAAGAGCGACAAGCCCGTCCTGGTGGACTTCTGGGCCGCCTGGTGCGGTCCGTGCCGCCAGATCGCGCCCTCCCTCGAAGCGATCGCCGCCGAGCACGGCGACAAGATCGAGATCGTCAAGCTCAACATCGACGAGAACCCGGGTACGGCCGCCAAGTACGGCGTCATGTCCATCCCGACGCTGAACGTCTACCACAACGGCGAGGTCGCCAAGACCATCGTCGGCGCGAAGCCGAAGGCCGCGATCCTCCGCGACCTCGAGGACTTCATCGCCGAGTGATGTTTCACGTGAAACACGAATGGGCCAACCCTCTCGGGTTGGCCCATTCGCTTTAGAGGGGCCCGGAGCTATAGAGGGGCCCGGAGCACCGGTCAGAGAGGCCGCAGCACGGGCTCCTTCTGCACAGCCCCCAGCAGCCGGTCGATCGCCATCTCCACGTCTTCCTTCCAGGACAGCGTCGTGCGCAGTTCCAGCCGCAGGCGCGGAGACGTGGGGTGAGGGCGAACGGTCTTGAAGCCCACGGCCAGGAGATGATCTGCGGGCAGCACACACGCCGGCTCTTTCCAACGCGCGTCGCCGAATGCCTCGATGGCCTTGAAGCCCCGCCGCAGCAGATCCTTGGCCACCGTCTGGACCATCACCCGGCCCAGTCCCTGTCCCTGGTACCCGGGCATGATGAACGCCGTCATCAGCTGCACGGCATCCGGCGACACCGGACTCGTGGGGAACGCCGTCGAGCGCGGAACGTAAGCCGGAGGCGCATAGAGCACGAAGCCCACCGGCACGTCATCGACGTAGACGACCCGCCCGCAGGAGCCCCAGTCCAGGAGGACGGCGGAGATCCAGGCTTCCTTCTCCAGGGCCGGAGTGCCGGCTCTTACTGCGGCTTCACCGCTGACCGGGTCCAACTCCCAGAAGACACACGCGCGGCAGCGCTTGGGAAGGTCCGGAAGGTTGTCCAGCGTGAGCGGTACGAGCCGTCGCCCCATGAAGGCCGTTCCTCGCTTCCTTCGCCCGCGGCATCGCGAGCGGCTGTCAGGGCGCTCCGTTCCCTGAGCAGGCTGCCGACGAATCCGCCGACCGCGCCCAGCCCAAGACCCGCGCTCACCAATCCGGTGCGGCTCACCATTCGCATGGACCCCGCCCTCCCCTTAGAGGTCTGCCAGGTGGATGCGCCATACCCGAACGCATCGTATCCACGATGCGATTCCATCGATACCGCCAGAAAGCAAAGTGCGGGCCGTGTTCCGGTACACACCGGACACGGCCCGCATGGACAGACTGGGAAGGAAGCCCGGCCGGCTGGGCCTCAGGCCTCGTCCTCCTCTGCGTCGCCCTCCAGAAGGCTCTTCTGGAGGGCGAGCTTCTCGCCCGGAGCAAACGTGCTGAGGATCCGCTCGAGGTCCTCCGGAGAGGCGAACTCGACGGTGATCTTGCCCTTCTTCTGGCCCAGTTCGACCTTCACCCGAGTCTCGAAGCGGTCCGAGAGCCGGGTCGCGAGGTCGGACAGCGCCGGGGAGGGCACAGAGCCGGCCCGCGGCCCCCTGGAGCGCTGGGCCTTCTGCGGGCGGGAGCCCATCAGGGTCACGATCTCTTCGACGGACCGGACCGAGAGCCCTTCGGCGACCACCCGGTAGGCCAGCCGCTCCTGCTCCTCTGGGTCATCCACGGAGAGAAGCGCCCGCGCATGGCCGGCGGAGAGCACACCGGCGGCCACCCGGTTCTGGACCTTGGGCGTGAGCTTCAGCAGACGCAGGGTGTTGGAGACCTGCGGGCGAGAACGGCCGATGCGGTCCGCCAGCTGGTCGTGCGTGCAGTTGAAGTCCTTCAGCAGCTGATCGTAGGCAGCCGCCTCTTCGATCGGGTTCAGCTGAGCACGGTGCAGGTTCTCCAGGAGGGCGTCCAGGAGAAGCTTCTCGTCGTCCGTCGCCCGCACAATCGCCGGGATCGCCTCGAGGCCGGCCTCACGGCAGGCCCGCCAGCGACGCTCACCCATGATGAGCTCGTACCGTGCGAGGCCGATCTGCCGTACGACGATCGGCTGGAGGAGACCAACCTCCTGGATGGAGGTGACGAGCTCCTGCAGAGCGTCCTCGTCGAAGACCTCACGCGGCTGCCGTGGGTTCGGCGTGATCTCGTCGAGGGGGATCTCCGCGAAGTGGGCGCCCATGGGAGATGCGGGCGTCTCCACGGCACCGTTGAGCGAAGGCTCCTCGGTTTCATGTGAAACAGGCGGCAGCGTGGCCACCTTGGCCGCAGCTACGCCACGGTCACTCATCACCGGGACAGCAGCCGGGGACGTGGCCGCAGCGCCCCCCATCGCAGCCGGCGGCACCGTCTTCTCCGTCGGTGCAGCAGGGATCAGTGCGCCGAGACCACGACCCAAACCCCTCCGTCGCTCGCTCACTGGATCCCCTCCACCATGCTCGGGTTGCTCTGGGCGCCGAAGTGGGCGTTCGTCGGGTCGTAACTGACGCCGACACCCCTCAGCGCGATTTCTCGTGCCGCCTCAAGATAAGACAAGGCACCGCTCGATCCTGGATCGTAGGTCAGCACGGTCTGCCCGTAGCTCGGCGCCTCCGAGATACGGACCGAGCGGGGAATGCTCGTCCGCAGCACCTCGTCGCCGAAGTGGCTGCGCACCTCGTCCGCGACCTGGGACGCGAGCCGCGTCCGGCCGTCGTACATGGTGAGCAGGATCGTCGAGACATGCAGAGCGGGGTTGAGGTGCCCCCGCACCAGGTCGACGTTGCGCAACAGCTGGCCGAGGCCCTCCAGCGCGTAGTACTCGCACTGGATCGGGATCAGGACCTCCTGCCCGGCCACGAGTGCGTTGACCGTCAACAGGCCGAGCGAGGGTGGGCAGTCGATGAGGATGTAGTCCAGCGGCTGCTCGTAGGCCTGGATCGCCCGCTGCAGTCGACTTTCGCGTGCCACCAGGGACACCAGCTCGATCTCCGCACCGGCGAGATCGATCGTGGCCGGGGCACAGAAGAGACCCTCGACATCAGGGACCGGCTGGACGACCTCCGACAGCGGCTTGCTCTCGACCAACACGTCATAGATCGAGGGAACTTCTGCGTGATGGTCGATCCCCAGGGCCGTGGACGCATTGCCCTGCGGGTCGAGATCGATGACCAGTACACGGCCACCATGCAGAGCCAGCGACGCGGCAAGATTTACGGTCGTCGTCGTCTTGCCCACGCCCCCCTTCTGGTTGGCGACCACCATGACGCGGGTCTGCTCGGGCCGTGGAAGGCCCTCGCCGGCGCGGCCTAGAGCCTCCACCGCCAGTTGGGCAGCACGACCGATGGGAGTGTCGTCCATCGGGGGCGGTGTTTCACGTGAAACATCGTCCCCCATCGACTCGGTACGGGGACCGGGGACCGGATCGGTCATCGGTCCCGCGATGTTGGCGTCGGACCGCACGGATTCACTCTCCTCGACTTCAGGCTCGCAATGAACAGAGCCTCCCATGTCTTCGGGGTCGTGAACCAGTGAGGCCTGGTGTTCTGTGGAGAAATCCACCTCTGTGGACAACTCCGTGCCCCGCAAGGGGGGCGGAGCGTCATCGGAAGCACCTTCTCCGAGAGAACCGAGGGGTTGTCTATCTCGAGGTTCGGCCGCAGCGCGGCCGCGACTGATGATGCCGTGAAGCAGTGAGCGACGTTTCACGTGAAACACGATGCACAGCAGCCGAGGCCGAACTGTCGCGACACTCCGGCATGGGTAGGTTTGCCAGCTTGTGTGGAGTACGTCTCGTCGTCAGGACGGATCAGCGTCGTCGGCGAGCGCGTCCCGTCCTGGCTGCCTTCGCTCGCTTGGCTGCGAAGCGCACACCGCCCGGGCTCTCCCCGACCTCCACCCGGACGACCGTCGACATGGGATCCACGACGCCCTCACCGACATGCAGGATCGACGTCTCCACGGCGCCGAGTTTACTCAGGGCGGTCGCAGCGCTCTTCAGCTCCTCCTCGGCGGCGTCGCCCTTGAGGGCAAGCATCTCGCCGTATGGCCGCAGCAGCGGAATGCCCCAGGTGGCCAGTCGGTCCAGCGGTGCCACCGCACGTGCGGTCACGACATGCACCGGCGGCAGCTTCCCCATGACCTCCTCGGCACGGCCACGGACGACCGTCACATGGTCGAGTCCCAGCAGCTCCACGACCTCTGTCAGGAAGTTCGTCCGGCGCAGGAGGGGTTCCAGCAACGTGATCTTCAGGTCCTCCCTGACCAGCGCCAGGGGGATACCGGGCAGGCCCGCGCCCGAGCCGACGTCGCACACCATCACGCCCTCCGGGACGACCTCGGAGAGCACCGCGCAGTTCAGCAGGTGCCGCTCCCACAGGCGGGGCACCTCTCTCGGGCCGATCAACCCCCGCTGCACACCCGCCTCGGCGAGCAGTTCGGCGTAGCGGACCGCATCAGCGTAGCGATCGCCGAACACCTCACGTGCCTGCTCGGGCACAGGGGGAAGCTCCGCTGCCTCCGTCACGGGGGACCGTCCTTCCGTTCGCGCCGACGCGGCGAGCGCCGGCACCAGAACCACCAGAACTATTCAGGCTGACAAAGTTCGGCCCCGCCTGCGCGCAGACGGGGCCGGGGGAATGTAGAGGACCGATCAGGCGGGAAGCACAACGACGAACCGCTGCGGTTCCTCGCCCTCGGACTCGCTGCGCAGGCCCGCCGACTTGACCGCGTCGTGCACGACCTTGCGCTCGAACGGCGACATCGGCTTCAGCTTCACGGGCTCGCCCGTGCTCCTGACCTCGGCGGCGGCCTTGGCACCCAGCTCGGAGAGCTCGGCACGCTTCTTGGCCCGGTAACCCCCGATGTCCAGCATCAGCCGGCTGCGGTCTCCGGTCTCCCGGTGGACGGCCAGGCGCGTGAGCTCCTGCAGTGCCTCCAGCACCTCGCCGTCACGACCGACCAGCTTCTGCAGGTCTCGGCCGCCCGCGTCGCTGATGATCGAGACAGCGGCGCGGTCGGCCTCGACGTCCATGTCGATGTCGCCGTCGAGATCGGCGATGTCAAGCAGACCCTCGAGATAGTCCGCCGCGATCTCGCCCTCCTGCTCCAGGCGGGACAGGGTGTCTGCACCCTCGGCAGCGGCGGAGGTGGTGCCTTCCGTCACGGGATGGGCTCCTTCTTACTTCTTGGTCGGGGACTTGGGGCGCTGCGGACCGCCCTTGCGCTGCCCGGACTGGGCCTTACTACGGCTGCCACCGCCGGACTTCTGCGCGGTCTTCTTGGCAGCACCGGGCTTTTCGTCCTCGGGCTCGTCGGACTTCTCCAGGGACGTCGTCGGCTCACCGGCCTGCTTGGGACCGCCGTGCTGACGCTGGGACTTGCTCTGCCGCTTCGGCTGCTGCCGCTTGGCGGCGGCACCGGTGGTCGGCGTACCGTCCTCGGCCACTGTGGCGACAGCGCCCTCGCCCTTCAGCACGGTGCCGTCGGCCTGCGCCGCGAGCCCCGCCTTGCTCAGGCCGTTGATGAACTTGCGCTCGTGCTCGTTGCGGTCGCGTCCCTTGGCGACGATGGCCTTGACGATGGCGCGCTCACCGCGACCGCGGGTCTTGCCGTGGCTCGTGACGTGCTTGGTCAGACGCTCCAGGTACGCGGCCTGCGCCTTGGACCCCGGGGTCGGGTTGTTGCGGATGACGTACATCTGCTGGCCCATGGTCCACACGTTGGTGGTCAGCCAGTAGACGAGGACACCGACCGGGAAGTTGATGCCGAAGACGGCGAACATCACCGGGAAGATGTACATCAGCATCTTCTGCTGCTGCATGAACGGCGTCTTCACCGTGGTGTCGACGTTCTTCGTCATCAGCTGACGCTGCGTGTAGAACTGCGACGCCGACATCAGGACGATCATGACCGCGGTGACGATGCGGACGGTGACCAGCGACGCATCGAGCGCGGCGACATCGGCGGAGCTGTCGGTGAACTTCGCGGCCAGCGGAGCACCGAAGATGTGTGCCTTCTGCGCGCTCTGCAACAGGCTCTCGTTGATGACACCGACGGTGTCGTTGTTCGCGATGCTGTTGAGCACGTGGTACAGGGCGAAGAAGAACGGCGACTGCGCCAGGATGGGAAGGCACGAGGAGAGCGGGTTGGTACCCGTCTCCTTGTACAGCTTCATCATCTCTTCGGACTGGCGCTGTTTGTCGTTCTTGTAGCGCTCTTGGATCTTCTTCATCTCGGGCTGCAGCGTCTGCATGGCCCGGGTCGCCTTGATCTGCTTCACGAAGAGCGGGATCAGGCAGATACGGATCAGAATCACCAGGGACACGATGGACAGCCCCCAGGCCCACCCGGTGTCAGGGCCGAAGATGGCGCCGTACACCGAGTGGAACTGGACGATGACCCAGGAAACGGGTGTCGTGATGAAGCTGAAGAAGCTGGCAATCGTGTCCACTAATCATGCTCCTTGGGCATGGGGCGAGGTCTCTGCGGCCGGGCTCGAAGGAACCTTCTCTTCGGTGGCCGTTTCGGCGGCGGAGGGCCCGCCCTTGCGTGCGCGCCAAGCGTTGCGCAGCAACTCGTGCCACCGCGGGCGCTTGCGTGGCGGGACATGGTCCACACCACCCAGCGACCACGGATTGCACCGCAGAATGCGCCAGGCGGTGAGCGCCGTGCCCTTGATCGCACCGTGCCGGTCTATGGCGGTGTAGCCGTAGTGGGAGCACGACGGGTAGTACTTGCACACCGGCCCGAGCAGTGGACTGATCGTCCACTGGTACAGCTTGATCAGAGCCAGCAGTGGGTACTTCATCGCGCGCCCCTTCCCAGCAGCCGCTGCAGAGCGGCGTCCAGGTCTTGGGCCAGCTGTGCATGGTCGGCGTCACCCGCACCGGGCAGCGCTCGTACGACTACCAGGCTACCGGGGGGCAGCTGGTCGACTCGGTCGCGCATCAGATGGCGAAGCCTGCGCTTCACCTTGTTCCGCACGACCGCGCCACCCACTGCCTTGCTCACGACGAAACCCGCACGCGTCGGGGGAGCGCTCTCCCCAGGCGCGTGCGGGTCCGTGGCACCGCTACGAAAGTGGACGACGAGAGTCGGGCGTCCAGCCCGGCGTCCTCGTCGTACCGCGGTCGCGAAGTCCTCGCGCCGCCTCAGCCGATGCTCGGTAGGCAGCACGACGTCATGACCTGATCAGAATCAGGCGGACAGGCTGGCGCGACCCTTGCTGCGGCGGTTCGCCAGAATCGCGCGGCCGGCACGGGTGCGCATCCGCAGGCGGAAGCCGTGGGTCTTCGCGCGACGACGGTTGTTCGGCTGGAAGGTGCGCTTGCTCACTCGGGGGCTCCAGAAATCATTGGTAGTGGCGGGGTGCCGTCTTGGCTGTCACCGTGCGCCCACGAGTAGCTCGCGTTAACGCCCGAGTGCACCGCTTCCCGATCACCTGACGCGATCTGTGCCCATCGGAGGCAGGCGGCAGCAGCCATCGACAACTCGACCTGGTTACGGTACGCGCGGCTACGCCATCCGGTCAAACCAGAGGTCACTAGGAGACACTATCCACAGGCTGGGGACAACAACTTGAACCGCACCCACCGCCCTGACTACCGTGACTGGACTCCGATTCGTTCCCTTGTCTCCTTGATTCGGGCTCCGCCCGGTTTGAATCCCGACCCGTCCCACAATCACACGTTCGTGGGACCCGTGAGAGAGCGTGCCCTGTGGCTGACGTACCTGCCGATCTTGCCGCAGTGTGGCCACGAGTACTCGAGCAACTCCTCGGTGAAGGTCGCGGCCAGGGTGTCGAGGTGAAGGACGAGCACTGGATCCGGCGCTGCCAGCCGCTCGCGCTGGTCGCCGACACCGCGTTGCTCGCCGTGCCGAACGAATTTGCGAAGGGCGTACTGGAGGGCCGCCTGGCCCCCATCGTCAGCGAGACCCTGAGCCGCGAGTGCGGCCGTCCGATCCGCATCGCGATCACCGTCGACGACTCCGCCGGCGAGCCCCCGGCCCCGCCGGCGCCCCCCGCCCCGCCCCAGTCGCGCTACGAGGAGCCCGAACTCCCCTCGTACGAGGGCTACGGCCGCCACCGCGCCGATGATCAGCGATCCGGCGACCAGCTGCCCACCGCCCGCCCGGCCTACCCGAGCGAGTACCAGCGCCCCGAACCCGGCCCCGGCAGCTGGCCGCGCCCGAGCCAGGACGATTACGGCTGGCAGCAGCAGCGGCTCGGCTTCCCGGAGCGGGACCCGTACGCGTCGCCGTCGCAGGACTCCTACGGCCAGGACTCGTACCAGCAGGACTCCTACGGCCCACCCGCCCAGGACTACCGGCCGCAGCCGATGGAGCGGTCGTCGTACGACGGGCACCGCCCCGACTACGAGCAGCACCGCCCCGAATACGAACAGCAGCGGCCGGACTACGACCAACCACGCGCCGACTACGACCGCGACGCCCGGCGTGACCTGGACGCCCGCCGTGGCCTCGACTCCCGCCGCGACCGGCCCGAGCCGCCCTCCGGCTCCGGCCATGTGCACCGCGGCGGCCCCGTCGGCTCGAACCTGCCGACCACCGGCGCCCCCGGCCCGCTGGCCGCGCAGCCCGCGCCGGCGCCCGGGCCCGGCGAGCCGACCGCGCGCCTGAACCCGAAGTACCTCTTCGACACGTTCGTCATCGGCGCCTCCAACCGCTTCGCGCACGCGGCCGCGGTCGCCGTCGCCGAGGCGCCCGCGAAGGCTTACAACCCCCTCTTCATCTACGGGGAGTCGGGGCTCGGCAAGACGCACCTGCTGCACGCGATCGGACACTACGCGCGGAGCCTGTACTCCGGCACGCGCGTGCGATACGTGAGCTCGGAGGAGTTCACAAACGAGTTCATCAACTCCATCCGCGACGGCAAGGGCGACAGCTTCCGCAAGCGCTACCGCGAGATGGACATCCTGCTCGTCGACGACATCCAGTTCCTCGCGGACAAGGAGTCGACGCAGGAGGAGTTCTTCCACACCTTCAATACCCTCCACAACGCCAACAAGCAGATCGTGCTCTCCAGCGACCGGCCGCCCAAGCAGCTGGTCACCCTGGAGGACCGGCTGCGGAACCGTTTCGAGTGGGGCCTGATCACCGACGTCCAGCCGCCCGAGCTGGAAACGCGCATCGCGATCCTGCGCAAGAAGGCGGTCCAGGAGCAGCTCAACGCCCCGCCGGAGGTCCTGGAGTTCATCGCCTCCCGCATCTCGCGCAACATCCGCGAGCTGGAGGGCGCGCTGATCCGGGTGACGGCGTTCGCCTCGCTCAACAAGCAGCCGGTCGACCTGGGACTGACGGAGATCGTCCTCAAGGACCTGATCCCCGGCGGCGACGGCGCGACGCCGGAGATCACGTCGACGGCCATCATGAGCGCCACGGCCGACTACTTCGGTCTCACCGTCGAGGACCTGTGCGGCAGCTCCCGCGGCCGCCAGCTGGTCACGGCCCGGCAGATCGCCATGTACCTGTGCCGTGAGCTGACGGACCTGTCGCTGCCGAAGATCGGTGCGCTGTTCGGCGGCCGCGACCACACCACGGTGATGCACGCCGACCGCAAGATCCGCAATCTGATGGCCGAGCGTCGTGCCATCTACAACCAGGTCACCGAGCTCACGAACCGCATCAAGAACGGCTGACCGACCCAGCGATACGCACGCAAGGGCGCCCCCGGTGGAAGACATCGGGGGCGCCCTTCGTCATGTCGCGGTTGTCGGCTGTTCGAATACTTGCCGCGTTACGGCCACTCTCCACAGATTCGGCGACTTTCTGCCGTCCACATCCTGGGGACTGGGAAGTTGTCCAGACTGTGTCCACAGAGGCCTCTGTTGAAAGACCATCAGACCAGGTCAACTGCCTGTGGATTCGTGGACGAACGATCTCCACAGACTGTGGACAGCGAGACGATCCACAGGCTGTGCATCAAGTTGTCCACCGGCAACCCACAGGCTGGAGCCAGTTGTCCCCAGTGATCCCCAGCTTCTCCACATCACTGTCCACTGTTCGGCAACGCGACGCGCCTTCTCACCGGCGCGAGTGAAAGGCGTCACACGAAGGTGCCGGGTTGGCCTGTGGGAAAGGTGGGTAAAGCTGGGGACGGCGCTGGGGAGAAGTCGCCTCAGGCTGTGCATGGGGTGTGCAGAACTTTCCGTTCTCCACAGAAACACCTGGTTGTCCACTGGCGTCGCCCACAGGACCCGTGGACAAAATCTTGCCTCTGAGCTGGGCAAACGCGGTTATCCACGGTTTCCACAGGCCCTACTACTACTCCCAACTAGAGAGAGCTGGGAATCCGTTTCGAAGAGGGTCCTGTGCACAACTCGCTGTCCGGCTCCCGGCTGCCCCTCGTCACGACTTGACCCCGAGAGGCACCTACTGTCAGTGGGGTGCGTCAGACTGTTCCCGGTGTCCTTCCCGTCACTGGGGCCGACGACACCGAGACAGACGACGAAGCCAGGCAGGCCGAGAAGCGCCGGCAACAGCAGGAGGCGGCAACAGTGAAGATCCGGGTGGAACGCGACGTACTCGCGGAGGCAGTGGCCTGGGCGGCACGCAGCCTCCCGGCCCGTCCGCCGGCGCCGGTCCTCGCCGGCCTCCTCCTCAAGGCCGAGGACGGCCAGCTGAGCCTGTCCAGCTTCGACTACGAGGTCTCCGCGCGGGTGAGCGTCGAGGCCGAGGTCGAGGAGGAGGGCACGGTCCTGGTCTCCGGCCGCCTGCTGGCCGACATCTGCCGCGCTCTGCCCAACCGACCGGTGGAGATTTCCACAGACGGTGTACGGGCGACCGTGGTCTGCGGCTCCTCGCGGTTCACACTCCACACCCTGCCTGTGGAGGAGTACCCGGCGCTGCCGCAGATGCCGACGGCGACCGGCACCGTCCCCGGTGAGGTCTTCGCCTCCGCCGCCGCCCAGGTGGCCATCGCCGCCGGCCGCGACGACACGCTGCCCGTCCTCACCGGTGTGCGCATCGAGATCGAGGGCGACACCGTCACGCTGGCCTCCACCGACCGCTACCGCTTCGCCGTCCGCGAGTTCCTGTGGAAGCCGGAGAACCCGGAGGCGTCCGCGGTTGCCCTGGTGCCCGCGAAGACGCTCCTGGACACCGCCAAGGCGCTCACGAGCGGCGACAGCGTCACCCTGGCGCTGTCCGGCTCGGGTGCCGGCGAGGGCCTGATCGGTTTCGAGGGCGCCGGCCGTCGGACGACGACCCGTCTCCTGGAGGGCGACCTCCCCAAGTACCGCTCGCTGTTCCCGACGGAGTTCAACAGCATCGCCGTGATCGAGACCGCCCCCTTTGTGGAGGCCGTCAAGCGCGTGGCCCTGGTCGCCGAGCGCAACACCCCGGTGCGGCTCAGCTTCGAGCAGGGCGTGCTCATCCTGGAGGCCGGTTCCAGCGACGACGCACAGGCTGTGGAAAGGGTCGACGCCCAGCTGGAGGGCGACGACGTGTCGATCGCCTTCAACCCGACCTTCCTGCTGGACGGCCTGAGCGCCATCGACTCCCCGGTCGCCCAGCTGTCGTTCACGACGTCCACGAAGCCCGCGCTGCTCAGCGGCAAGCCGGCGCTGGACGCCGAGGCGGACGAGGCCTACAAGTACCTGATCATGCCGGTGCGGCTGAGCGGCTGAGCGGCTGAGCGGCTGCCGAGGTCGGCGCCGCGGTTGTCCACAGCGTCCCCAGCACCGGTGGATCACCGGGCCTGGGGACGAGCTGTCGGGCGAAGCCGCAGGTGAGGGCGTACGTATGAGCGCCTATGCCCACGGATGTGCGCGTGCGTCCGGGTTTAGGCTCGTACGCGGGTACGAAGGTGCCCCACACGCCACAGCAACCTAAGGAACAACTGATGGAGCTCGGTCTCGTCGGCCTCGGCAAGATGGGCGGCAACATGCGCGAGCGGATCCGCCGCGCAGGCCACACCGTCGTCGGATACGACCGCAACCCGGACCTCGCGGATGCCCACAACCTCGAAGAGCTTGTGGGCAAGCTCCCCGGGCCGCGTGTGATCTGGGTGATGGTCCCGGCAGGTGCCCCGACCCAGTCGACCATCGACGAGCTCGCCGAGCTGCTGGAGCCCGGTGACGTCGTGGTGGACGGCGGGAACTCCCGCTGGACGGACGACGAGCGGCACGCCGAGGAGCTGGCGGCCAAGGGCATCGGATTCGTCGACTGCGGCGTCTCCGGCGGCGTCTGGGGCCTGCAGAACGGCTACGCGCTGATGTACGGCGGCGACGCGGAGAACGTCGCCAAGGTGCAGCCCATATTCGACGCCCTCAAGCCGGAGGGCGACCGCGGCGCTGTACACGCCGGCAAGGTCGGCGCGGGGCACTTCGCGAAGATGGTCCACAACGGGATCGAGTACGCGATGATGCAGGCCTACGCCGAGGGCTGGGAGCTGCTGGAGAAGGTCGACTCCGTGACCGACGTCCGGGAGATCTTCCGCTCCTGGCAGGAGGGCACGGTGATCCGTTCCTGGCTGCTGGACCTCGCGGTGAACGCCCTCGACGAGGACGAGCACCTGGACAAGCTCAGGGGTTATGCACAGGACTCCGGCGAGGGACGCTGGACTGTGGAAGCAGCCATCGACCACGCGGTGCCGCTGCCGGCGATCACCGCGTCGCTGTTCGCGCGGTTCGCGTCCCGCCAGGACGACTCCCCGCAGATGAAGATGATCGCGGCGCTGCGGAACCAGTTCGGCGGCCACGCGGTCGAGAAGAAGTGACCGGTGGAGCACAAGTGACCGTCGGGACGGAAGTGCCCGTCGGAGACCGGAGAAAGTAATCCACACCCTGGGGATGGCACCCTGGCACCCCCAGGAGTGACCCGGTTGTCCACAACTGGGGACAGTCGAACCACATGTTGGGGGAGGTCGGCGAACGACCATGCACGTCACGCATCTGTCGCTGGCCGACTTCCGCTCGTACGCCCGGGTCGAAGTCCCGCTCGACCCGGGCGTCACCGCCTTCGTCGGACCCAACGGCCAGGGCAAGACCAACCTCGTCGAGGCCGTCGGCTATCTCGCCACCCTCGGCAGCCACCGGGTCTCCTCCGACGCACCCCTCGTCCGCATGGGCGCCGACCGGGCGGTCATCCGGGCGCAGGTGCGGCAGGGCGAGCGGCAGCAGCTGGTCGAGCTGGAGCTGAACCCCGGCAAGGCCAATCGGGCCCGTATCAACAGGTCCTCGCAGGTCAGACCCCGTGACGTGCTCGGCATCGTCCGGACCGTCCTGTTCGCCCCGGAGGACCTCGCCCTGGTCAAGGGCGATCCAGGCGAGCGGCGCCGCTTCCTGGACGAGCTGATCACCGCCCGTACCCCGCGCATGGCCGGCGTCCGCTCCGACTACGAGCGGGTCCTCAAGCAGCGCAACACGCTCCTGAAGTCGGCCGCGCTGGCCCGTCGGCACGGCGGCCGTTCCATGGACCTGTCCACCCTCGACGTCTGGGACCAGCATCTCGCCCGCGTGGGCGCCGAGTTGCTCGCCCAGCGCCTGGATCTGATCGCGACGATCCAGCCGCTGGCCGACAAGGCGTACGAGCAACTGGCCCCCGGCGGCGGCCCCATCGCGCTGGACTACAAGCCGTCGGCTCCCGGCGAGGCCCACACGCGCGAGGACCTCTTCGAGCAGCTGATGGCGGCGATCGCCGAGGCCCGCAAGCAGGAGATCGAGCGGGGTGTCACCCTCGTAGGCCCTCATCGGGACGATTTGCTTCTCAAACTCGGTCAGCTGCCCGCCAAGGGATACGCCTCGCACGGCGAGTCCTGGTCCTATGCGCTGGCGCTCCGTCTGGCCTCGTACGACCTGCTGCGGGCCGAGGGCAACGAACCGGTGCTGGTCCTGGACGACGTCTTCGCGGAGCTGGACACTCGGCGCCGTGAGCGCCTGGCCGAGCTGGTCGCGCCCGGCGAGCAGGTCCTGGTGACCGCTGCGGTCGACGACGACGTACCGCACGTGCTGACGGGGGCGCGGTACACGGTGTCCGAGGGGATGGTGGAGCGCGTATGAGCGAGAAGCCGTCCGCGAAGGACAACGAGGGCTCTCCCCGGAAGGCCCCCGAACCCTCGGGTGTCGACCTCGCGCGCGTGGCGCTCAGGGCGGCCAAGGAGCAGGCACGCGCGCGCGGCGACGCGGCGCAGCAGAAGAAGCAGGCGCGGCGCGGTGGCCTGCGCTCCGGCGCGCGGGCGGACGGCCGCGACCCCATGGCGCTCGGCTCCGCCATCAACCGCTTGATCACCGAGCGGGGCTGGGAGGCCCCGGCCGCGGTGGGCGGTGTGATGGGCCGCTGGCCGCAGATCGTCGGCGAGGACGTCGCCAAGCACTGCGTGCCGGAGAAGTACGACGAGGACGAGCGGACTCTGATCGTGCGCTGCGACTCGACGGCCTGGGCGACGAATCTGCGGCTGCTCGCGCCGACGCTGGTCGCCCGTCTCAACGAGGACCTCGGGCATGGCGCGGTGCGGCAGATCAAGGTGCAGGGTCCCAACGGCCCGGCGCGCCGCTACGGCCCGCTGCGCGCTCCCGGCAGCACGGGGCCCGGCGACACCTACGGGTGATCGGACCGGCGGGAGGACGCGTCAGGGGCTTCCGGAACCGCCGTCACAGCAGTCTCCACAGCCCCGTCGGCCACAGGTGACTGACATCACACCAGCAGGCATCAGTGGTCGCTGACCACCACCGCTGACCTCGTCCTCGTGCAACCGCACGCGGTTGCGAATCGCGACCTGACTCCTAAGTAGCAAAGGGTTGACGGCCGGAAGCGCTGAGTGGCTCTGTGAGCCTCTTGGAGCCCCCATCCGTATATCGGGAGTCGGCGGAGCCAGGTTCAGGGCGGCACATGCGGACTCAGGTACCGGCAAACCCCCATCACTGTCGGCGCTACCGGTAGACTGGAGGCTAATCCCGCCCCAATCGTGGGGACCGCCGGGAAAAGCTGAGCAACGCTGATCAAGGCTTACCAACGCAACATGCCGCAGCCGCTCCGGCAACCCGCCGACGAGCCTGGCTTGTGCTGTGCCAGAAAGGGCGCTTCGTGGCCGATTCCGGCAACCCCAACGAGAACATCCCGTCCACCGACGCCGGCGCCAACGGCGCGATGACCTCGTCGAACGGCGAGGTCACCGCCTCGTACGACGCCAGCGCCATCACCGTCCTCGAGGGTCTGGACGCGGTTCGCAAGCGACCCGGTATGTACATCGGCTCGACCGGTGAGCGCGGACTTCACCACCTGGTGCAGGAGGTCGTCGACAACTCCGTCGACGAGGCGCTGGCCGGGCACGCGGACACGATCGACGTGACGATCCTCGCCGACGGCGGTGTACGGGTCGTGGACAACGGCCGTGGCATCCCGGTGGGCATCGTGCCGTCCGAGGGCAAGCCGGCCGTCGAGGTCGTGCTGACCGTGCTCCACGCGGGCGGCAAGTTCGGCGGCGGCGGCTACGCGGTCTCCGGCGGTCTGCACGGCGTGGGTGTCTCCGTCGTGAACGCCCTGTCGACCAAAGTCTCCGTCGAGATCAAGACCGACGGCCACCGCTGGACGCAGGACTACAAGTTGGGCGTGCCGACGGCCCCGCTTGCCCAGCACGAGGCCACGGACGAGCACGGCACCACGGTCACCTTCTGGGCCGACCCGGACATCTTCGAGACCACCGAGTACTCCTTCGAGACGCTCTCGCGGCGTTTCCAGGAGATGGCGTTCCTCAACAAGGGTCTGCGGATCAACCTCACCGACGAGCGTGAGTCGGCGAAGGCCACGGCCGGTGCGGACGAGGCGGGCGAGGACGAGAAGCACGAGGTCAGGAGCGTCTCGTACCACTACGAGGGCGGCATCGTCGACTTCGTGAAGTACCTCAACTCCCGCAAGGGAGACGTGGTGCACCCCACCGTGATCGACCTCGAGGCCGAGGACAGGGACAAGAGCCTTTCCCTCGAGCTCGCCATGCAGTGGAACGGCGGTTACAGCGAGGGTGTGTACTCCTTCGCCAACATCATCCACACGCATGAGGGCGGTACGCACGAAGAGGGCTTCCGCGCCGCGCTGACCTCGCTGATCAACAAGTATGCGCGTGACAAGAAGCTGCTGCGTGAGAAGGACGACAACCTCACGGGTGACGACATCCGCGAGGGTCTGACGGCGATCATCTCGGTGAAGCTGAGCGAGCCGCAGTTCGAGGGCCAGACCAAGACCAAGCTGGGCAACACCGAGGTGAAGACCTTCGTGCAGAAGGTCGTCTACGAGCACCTCAACGACTGGCTGGACCGCAACCCGGTCGAGGCCGCGGACATCATCCGCAAGGGAATCCAGGCGGCCACCGCGCGCGTGGCGGCCCGCAAGGCCCGTGACCTGACGCGTCGCAAGGGGCTGCTGGAGACGGCGTCCCTGCCGGGGAAGCTCTCCGACTGCCAGTCGAACGACCCCACCAAGTGCGAGATCTTCATCGTCGAGGGTGACTCCGCCGGCGGCTCGGCCAAGTCCGGCCGCAACCCTGAGGTCCAGGCGATCCTCCCGATCCGGGGCAAGATCCTCAACGTCGAGAAGGCGCGGATCGACAAGATCCTGCAGAACCAGGAGATCCAGGCGCTGATCTCGGCCTTCGGTACCGGAGTCCACGAGGACTTCGACATCGAGAAGCTGCGCTATCACAAGATCATCCTGATGGCGGACGCCGACGTCGACGGCCAGCACATCAACACCCTGCTGCTGACCTTCCTGTTCCGCTTCATGCGGCCGCTGGTCGAGGCCGGGCACGTGTTCCTGTCCCGTCCCCCGCTCTACAAGATCAAGTGGGGCCGGGACGAGATCGACTACGCGTACTCCGACCGTGAGCGCGACGCACTGCTGGAGATGGGCCGCCAGCGCGGCAAGCGCGTCCGCGAGGACTCGATCCAGCGCTTCAAGGGTCTCGGCGAGATGAACGCCGAAGAGCTGCGCATCACGACGATGGACCAGGAGCACCGCGTCCTCGGCCAGGTCACCCTCGACGACGCCGCCCAGGCCGACGACCTGTTCTCGGTCCTCATGGGCGAGGACGTGGAGGCTCGCCGCCAGTTCATCCAGCGCAACGCCAAGGACGTCCGCTTCCTCGACATCTGAGTCGGTCTCAGCTGACCGCACCAGGAAGGACCTTCACCAGCAATGACCGACGAGAACACTCCCGTCACGCCTGAGGACGACGGCCTGGCCCTGCGCGTCGAGCCCGTCGGGCTCGAGACGGAGATGCAGCGTTCGTACCTCGACTACGCGATGTCCGTCATCGTCTCGCGTGCGCTGCCGGACGTCCGGGACGGCCTCAAGCCCGTCCACCGCCGCGTCCTGTACGCCATGTACGACGGCGGCTACCGTCCCGAGCGCGGCTTCTACAAGTGCGCGCGCGTGGTCGGCGACGTCATGGGTAACTACCACCCCCACGGCGACTCCTCGATCTACGACGCCCTGGTCCGCCTCGCCCAGCCGTGGTCGATGCGCATGCCGCTCGTCGACTCCAACGGCAACTTCGGCTCGCCGGGCAACGACCCGGCGGCGGCCATGCGCTACACCGAGTGCAAGATGGCGCCGCTGTCGATGGAGATGGTCCGCGACATCGACGAGGAGACCGTCGACTTCACGGACAACTACGACGGCCGCTCCCAGGAGCCGACCGTCCTGCCGGCCCGTTTCCCGAACCTGCTGATCAACGGCTCGGCGGGCATCGCGGTCGGAATGGCGACCAACATCCCGCCGCACAACCTGCGCGAGGTCGCGTCCGGCGCCCAGTGGTACCTGGAGAACCCGGAAGCCTCCCACGAGGAGCTCCTGGACGCGCTCATCGAGCGCATCAAGGGCCCCGATTTCCCGACCGGCGCCCTCGTGGTCGGCCGTAAGGGCATCGAGGAGGCGTACCGCACCGGCCGCGGCTCCATCACCATGCGTGCCGTCGTCGAGGTCGAAGAGATCCAGAACCGCCAGTGCCTGGTGGTCACGGAGCTGCCGTACCAGACCAACCCCGACAACCTCGCGCAGAAGATCGCCGACCTGGTGAAGGACGGCAAGATCGGCGGCATCGCCGATGTCCGCGACGAGACCAGCTCCCGTACCGGTCAGCGTCTCGTCATCGTGCTCAAGAGGGACGCGGTCGCCAAGGTCGTACTGAACAACCTCTACAAGCACACGGACCTGCAGACGAACTTCGGCGCCAACATGCTGGCGCTCGTCGACGGCGTCCCGCGCACGCTCTCCCTGGACGCGTTCATCCGCCACTGGGTGACGCACCAGATCGAGGTCATCGTCCGTCGTACGAAGTTCCGCCTGCGCAAGGCGGAGGAGCGGGCGCACATCCTGCGCGGCCTGCTGAAGGCCCTGGACGCCATCGACGAGGTCATCGCGCTGATCCGGCGCAGCGACACCGTCGACATCGCGCGCACGGGCCTGATGGAGCTCCTGGAGATCGACGAGATCCAGGCCAACGCCATCCTCGAGATGCAGCTGCGCCGACTGGCCGCCCTGGAGCGCCAGAAGATCGTCCAGGAGCACGACGAACTCCAGGCGAAGATCACCGAGTACAACGAGATCCTCGCCTCGCCGGTCCGCCAGCGCGGCATCGTCAGCGCGGAACTCGCCGCGATCGTCGAGAAGTATGGCGACGACCGCAAGACCATGCTGGTCCCCTACGACGGTGACATGTCCATCGAGGACCTCATCGCCGAAGAGGACATCGTGGTCACGGTCTCGCGCGGCGGTTACGTCAAGCGCACCAAGACCGTCGACTACCGGGCGCAGAAGCGCGGCGGCAAGGGCGTACGGGGCACGAAGCTCAAGGAAGACGACATCGTCGACCACTTCTTCGTCTCGACGACCCACCACTGGCTGCTGTTCTTCACGAACAAGGGCCGCGTCTACCGGGCGAAGGCGTACGAGCTCCCCGACGCCGGCCGTGACGCGCGCGGGCAGCACGTCGCGAACCTGCTCGCCTTCCAGCCGGACGAGGCGATCGCCGAGATCCTCGCGATCCGCGACTACGAGGCCGTGCCGTACCTGGTGCTCGCCACGAAGGCGGGTCTGGTGAAGAAGACGCCTCTGAAGGATTACGATTCGCCGCGCTCCGGTGGTGTGATCGCGATCAACCTTCGGGAAACGGCGGACGGTTCCGACGACGAACTGATCGGTGCCGAACTCGTCTCGGCCGACGACGATCTGCTTCTGATCAGCAAGAAGGCACAGTCGATCAGGTTCACCGCCACCGACGAGTCACTGCGTCCCATGGGCCGCGCCACCTCGGGTGTCAAGGGCATGAGCTTCCGCGAGGGAGACGAGCTCCTCTCGATGAATGTTGTTCGACCCGGTACGTTCGTGTTCACTGCCACCGACGGCGGGTACGCGAAGCGGACTCCCGTCGACGAGTACCGCGTCCAGGGTCGCGGCGGCCTCGGCATCAAGGCCGCCAAGATCGTCGAGGATCGCGGATCGCTCGTCGGTGCGCTGGTGGTCGAGGAGGCCGACGAGATCCTCGCCATCACGCTGGGCGGCGGTGTGATTCGTACGCGAGTCAACGGGGTCAGGGAGACGGGCCGTGACACCATGGGCGTCCAACTGATCAACCTGGGCAAGCGCGATGCCGTCGTCGGTATCGCACGTAACGCCGAGGCGGGACGCGAGGCGGAGGAGGTCGACGGCGACATCGTCGTCGACGAGATCGCCGAGGGTGCCGCGACCACCGGCACGGACGAGGGTGAAATGCCCTCGGCCGAGTAGCACGAGGAGAGAGTCATCGTGAGCGGAGCCACGGGCGCCGGATCGTCCGGTACCTCGACCGGTTCTACAGCCGGTTCGGAGACGGGCGGCGGCCGTGGCTCCGCCGCGCCTGCGAACGACCCGCACACCACCCAGCTGAAGGCGATCAAGTCGCCCGCGAAGGGCTCGCCCTCGCCCGATGCACCTGGATCCCAGGGGGGACCCGTGACGGACACCCGAGGCTCGCAGACCCAGCAGTACGCGGCGGGCTCGGCCGCTCCGGGCGCCCAGCCCCAGCCGCAGCCCTCAGGGGCGCAGCAGGCGGCCTCCGCGACGTCCACGTCGCCGCTGCCCGGGGAACGGCAGCCGCAGCAGTCCGCCGGGCCTTACCACCCGCCGCAGGCCTACCAGACGCCCGCCCCGGAGAGCGCGGTACGCCGGCCGCGCACCGGTGCCCGTACGACGCCCCGCACCCGCAAGGCGCGCCTGCGCGTGGCCAAGGCCGACCCGTGGTCGGTCATGAAGGTCAGCTTCCTGCTCTCCATCGCGCTGGGCATCTGCACGATCGTCGCGTCCGCGGTGCTCTGGATGGTCATGGACGCCATGGGCGTCTTCTCGACGGTCGGCGGCACGATCTCCGAGGCCACCGGCTCGAACGAGTCGAACGGCTTCGACCTGCAGGCCTTCCTTTCGCTGCCGCACGTCCTGATGTTCACGTCGATCATCGCGGTCATCGACGTCGTCCTCGCGACGGCGCTGGCGACCCTCGGCGCGTTCATCTACAACCTCTCCGCCGGCTTCGTGGGCGGCGTCGAGCTGACGCTCGCGGAGGACGAGTGACCGTTGCCGCCCCAGGGTGGCTTCAAAGGCGGCTTCAAACCTCTCCTGACGGTCCCCCGACAACCGATTTTGGGACTGCCCACGTCGTGCGCTAATCTTCAGGAGTCAGCGCGCGGGACACACCGCAGAGCGCGGCGGGGCTATAGCTCAGTTGGTTAGAGCGCATCCCTGATAAGGATGAGGCCACAGGTTCAAATCCTGTTAGCCCCACCAGCGAAAAGGCCACCCCCTCACATGAGGGGGTGGCCTTTTGCCGTAGCCCGATTGTCAGTGCCGGATGAGAGCCTGGCTGCATGATCGTCGAACGGGCATACGCGCATGTTGCCGAGGGCGAGCTGGGGGAAGGCAGCCAGTGGCCCTGGTCGGTGCCGTGCGTGCGGCAGCTGCTGGAGGGCGGCCTGAAGTTCACCGCGCCGGTCACGTTCCTCGTGGGGGAGAACGGCTCGGGCAAGTCGACCCTCGTGGAGGCGCTGGCGGAGGGCTTCGGCCTGGACTCCTGGGGCGGATCCGCGGGCTACAAGTACGCGAGCTGGCGTGAGCCGTCGGCGCTGGGCGGGCGGATCCGGTTCGAGCCGACGCCGGCCGGTCGGCGCATGCTGCAGGGGCCTCGTACGCGCCGCAGAGGTTTCTTCCTGCGGGCGGAGACGGCGCTGGACGCGCTGGACCGTGAGCAGAAGACGGGAAGGCTGTCCGGGGCCGCGGACGAGATGAGCCACGGCGAGGGCTTTCTGATGGCCTTCCGCGAGCGGTTTCAGGAGCCGGGGCTGTACGTCATGGACGAGCCCGAGGCTGCGCTGTCCTTCGCTTCTTGTCTTCAACTCGTGGGTCTGCTGTATGAATTGGGGCGTTCCGGCGCACAGATCATCTGCGCGACGCACTCACCCGTGCTGACGGCGCTGCCTGGCGCCGAGATCATCGAGGTGGGTGACCACGGAATGCGTCCCGCCGGCTGGCGGGATCTGGAGCTCGTCGACCACTGGCGGCGCTATCTCAACGATCCATGGGCCTATCTCCGGCACATCGTCGATGAGAGGTGAGCACGCCGTGGCGCTTACGGGATGGTGCGCGTTGGGGCAAGGGGTGACGGCTCGGGGTGGGCCGTCGGTTCAGCGCTGGTGTGGCACGAGGGGCTGCGTCGGGGGGCCGGCGTGGACGCATTCTCGGGGGGCCGAGGGGGGCGTCGCCGCTTCTGTCTCCGTCAGCGGTCGGTGCCGGCAGCTGGGGGTCTTGCCGTGGGCCTCGGCTCTGATGCGCTGCTTCATCGTGGGGGGCAGCGCTCTGGCGTAGGACCACGCCCAGTTCGGCATCGCAGGCACCGTCAGCTCCGCGCTGCGGTCGCTGTCGTCGCTGCCGCTCTTGCGTGACGTCTCGGTGTGCGGCACCGCCGCAGCGCTGGTCGATGTGACAAAGCCGAGCGCTGTGCACAGCGCGAGGAAGGCGGTGACGATGGCCGTCCACAGGTTCATGACCTTGTTCCTGGTCATGGCCCCTCACTTTCGGGTTGGGCGATTTGCGTACTTTCCTCATGATGTGTATGGGGGCCGAGAAGTCATGGACCGACGCCCATGACGCGTCGATCTTCAGATGAACACCACTCGAATGGGCGCAAGAGACGGGAAGAGTGCCGAAAGCCGGAGGAAGAGGCGCGAAGTCACCGTCTGTCGGGGTGTGATCACCCTCCGATCGGAGCGATGTCATCCGCTTCTACTGCGCTGTTCCGGAGGGCAGTTGAGCCCCGACTCAGGTCACCGATCGATATCGGTCGGTGTGTATAGTCGGGCGCCAGAGGTCCCCTACGTCAAGGAAAGACGAGGTCGCGCGGTGAAGAAGCTTCTCCTGGTCGCACTGGCCGCCATCGGCGGGCTCCTCGTGTACCGCCAGATCCAGGCGGATCGCGCCGAGCAGGATCTGTGGACGGAGGCGACTGACTCCGTGCCCACGGGTTCGTGAGTCACCACTTCGGAATCTGAACAGACCCCGGCCGCCGTTGCGGTCGGGGTTTTGTGTGCTCGGGTTGCGGGAGTCGCCGTGAGGCCTTAGAGCCGGGCGTATCGGACAGTCGTACGGATTGCGTGGGTGCCGAGCTGCCGGGCTGGGCAGGATGGGCGAGTCCATGGTCCGGTGGCGGCGAGGGGTGGCGCGTGATGAGGCGGCGGCGTACGGCGTGGTGGCGCCGCGCGGGGGTGCGGCGAGGTGCGTGGGTGCGGAGCGATGCGAACCCGCCTCGCGGTCACTCCTCGGCACGCGCGCGTATGGCCGTCGGAGGGGCACTGCTGCTGTGCGCGACCGCCGCACTGCCGAGCGGGGCGGCTTTCGCGGCCGGCACGCCCAGCCCGTACGCCTTCGCGCCGGACGCCCGGCCCGTCGCGGGTGCGACAGGCACCGCGGATGCCGTACGCCTCACACCCGGAGCGACGTACAAGAGCTCCCTCCCGAGCGACGGGAAGATCTACTACCGCCTCGACCTCGACGCCACCTCCGACACCTACGTCTCCGCGACCGCGATCCCCGCCCCCGGCAGCACTGTCTCCGCGAGCGACGGCATCAGGGTCTCCGTGCAGGACGCCGACGGCCGCTCCTGCTCCTTTGGAACCGAGACCTTCCGCGTCGTCCACAGCCCACGGCCCATCGCGGCGTGGGCGGCCCGTGAGATCTCCGCCAACACGTCTCGCTGCGAGAGCGCGGGCACCTACTACGCGGTCGTCGAGCGCGTCGGTACGGCGAGTTCCGCGCCGGACACCTGGGACCTGGAGCTCTTCGCCACCTCCGAGCCGTCCCTGGAGCAGACCGGCGCGACGAGTGCCCCCGAGGCGTGGGACTCCGCCTCACCCGCCCCGCTCACGGGCGAGGGTGTGCGCCGCGAGGGCGGCTCCGGCTTCGCCTCGGCGGTGTCCGTCGGCGAGGGGGTCTGGAGTGCCGACATCGAGCCCGGCCGGACGCTTTTCTACAAGGTGCCGCTGACCTGGGGACGCCAGCTGTACGCCACCGCCGAACTGGGCAGCTCGGCCGACGGTGACGGCATCGCGGTCGGTGCCCTCGACCTCTCGCTCTACAACCCGGCACGCGGCCTCGTCGACGACGCGAGCACCAACTACGACGGCAGTCAGAAGGCCGTCGAGATCGATCCCCTGCCGCCGGTCGCGTACGAGAACCGGTACGCCGTGCCCGACCGGCTCAGCGGCATGCGATTCGCCGGTTCCTACTACCTCGTGGTGCACCTTGCGGCCGACGTGGCCGAGAAGTACGGCGACGGGCCGCTCCCGCTGACGCTGCGTGTGCGGGTGGGGGGTTCGGCCGAGTCGGGTCCCGGTTATGCGGGGGAGTCCGAGCCGCCAGGCGTCTTTCAGGTTGGTGGAGGCGATCCGGGAGCGGCTGCCGAGAGCGGGGCCGGGGGCGACGGTGACGCTGCGATGACCCTGCTCGCGGTGGGTGGGATCGGGGCGGGGACTGTGGTGCTGGTGGTGCTGGGGGTGTGGATGGTGGTGGCTCGGCGGAGGGTTGGGGCCCTGTAGGGCGGGTGGGCCCGTAGGGCGCGGGGTGAGGCTCGGGCTGTGGGTTCGACGGCCACTGGGTGGGTCCGTGGCGGGTGAAGGCCGGCGGGGCCGGGGTGCCGACCGGTGACTTTAGGTGTCTCAGCGGCCTCAGCGGCCTGAGCGGCCTCAACGGACTCAGATGCGAGTCAGTGCCCAGAAACCCACGGCGTAACAGGCCAGCGCCAGCAGCAGGAGCGGGATCGCCACCTTGGCGGGTGGGCCGGGGCGGCGCGCGACGCGGTGGGCTGAGCGGCGGGTGGCGCGGTGGCCGCCGCGGCGGTGCGGCTGCGGAACTGGGGGCGCCGAAGGTGGAACCTGTGGGCTCTGAGCGGTGTACGAAGCAGTAGAGGCATCGACGCGTTGGTGTTGCACCGGCGTCGGGGGCTGAGACGGGTACTGCGGTGTGTGCGGGTGGGGGGAGGACAGGACGTGGGTGGTGTCGTAGGGGGAGGCGTGGGGCGCGTGATGCTGCGCGCCGTGGTGTGCCTGGCCGGTCTCTCGCTGGCCTTGTGCCCGGCCGGGCTCGCCCTGGACCTGGCCCTGTGCGTGACTGTGGCCCTGTGCGTGACCGTGGCTCTGTGCTGGGTGGGGCTGCGGCGGGGGCGGTTGAGTCCGGAGGGAGGACGACGTGTCCTGAGGAGGTGGCAGGTGGAAGCTGCCGGTGTCCGACATGGTGAGGCGTCCGTCTTGCCCGGCCCTTTCGCTTCCGTCCCCGGGTGGGGACTGGGATGGCGTGACGTCCGAAGCCGAAGCCGAAGCCGGGGTCGAAGCCGAAGCCGAAGCCGGGGTCGGAGTGGGAGTGGGACTCGGAGTCCGGGTCGGTCCGGCCACGCCTTGGCGTGGATCGCTCGGGGCCGTGCCCGAGCCGGTGCCGTTGCCGGCGGCCACGTGTCCGGTGCCGCTCGCCACCGAACCGGTGCCGGTAGGCGTGGACACAGAGCCGGTGTTGGCCGTCCCTACAGAGCTCGAGGTCGTGCCCGCGCCGTACTGGCGCGAGCCCCCCGTGCTCTCCTCGACGCCGGGTGCCCGTTTGAACGGCCCGTCCGGCCCGAACCCCGGTGGCAGGGGCCCGATTTGGTCGAAGATCTCGATGAGCTCGTCGTCGGGGCCGGGCTCCGGAAGGAGTTCGGCGGCCGATGCGAGGGCCTTGCGCGCCCCAGTGGCTGTGCGGAACCGCGCGTGTGGATCCGGCTGCAGCAGCGAGGCCACCACCTGCCACAGCGGTTCGGGAATGCCCTTGGGCGCACCGGGAGTTCCGTGCGCGGTGAAGTACTGGACGAGCGCCTTGACGTCGGGCTTGGCGCCCTCCAGCAGATACAGGGCGACCAGTCCTACGGCGAACAGGTCGGCCGGGAAGTCCGGTTCAGAGCCCATGAGTTGCTCGGGCGCGAGATAGCCGGGCGTTCCCACCACGAGGTTGGTCTCGGTCAGGCGCGGCTCTCCGAGCCGCATGGCGATGCCGAAGTCGGACAGACGCAGCCGCGGGCGGGCGGTGCCGGTTGCTTCGAGGAGCAGGTTGGCGGGCTTGATGTCGCGGTGGACGACGCCCTCCGCGTGCACCGCGGCCAGCCCCGCGAGGAGCTGGTCGAGGAGTGTGCAGACCAAGGAGGGCGGCAAGGGACCGTAGTCGCCGATGAGATGGACCAGCGAACCGCCGGCCACCAGGTCCATGGTGAACAGGACCTTGTCGTCATCGGCCGCCCAGCTGGCGGGCGCGAGCACATGGGGGTGATCGATCCGGAGGGCCTGTTCGCGGACGAACCGCAGCAGCGAGTGCGCGTCGCTCTGCTGCAGCACCTTGGCGGCCACATACCGGCGGCGGCGGTGGTCCCAGGCACGCCAGACGGCGCCGACGCCTCCGCGTCCGATCGGGTCGACCAGTTCGTACCGGCCGGCGAAGACCTCACCCATGGCTGTGCGTCGCTCCTCCCCCTTCGACTACCCCCCTGCTTCCCCCTCGACGAGCGATACGACTCCCCCTCCGCCGACTCCCCTTCTCGCCCAGCCACGGCGAGAGACACTCCCGCGGCTTCCTGGTACCCGTTCGTGCCCGCTCCGGACATAGGCCGTCGGCCCGGTTGCCGAACCCCCTTCGGTAACCGGGCCTCCGGGTCAGTTCTGGTGGGACTGGTAGTGCGTGACCGCGTCGGAGGTCCGGCCGGCGCCGTACACCCGGAGGAACTCTGCCAGTTCCGGGTGGGTGGGGGCGAGGGTGTCCGCGGCGTCGATGATGTCCCCGGCGGCCGCCACCGACCGCAGCAGGGACTGGATCTCACGGACCACCCGCTTGACCGTGGGCGCACCCGAACTGCTCGTGGTCTGCGTCGTGTTGCTCAGCACCGAACCCCCCTGCGACTTCTTGATCTCTTCCATGCGCTCGGTGGCCTCCGCCGCGCTCACGCTGCCGTCCGCGACCTGCCCCGCCAGGTCCTGCAGCAGCTGCACCCGCTGGACCACGGCGGGATTGCCGATCTTCGCCCGCTGGCCGCTCATCAGCTGCGACAGCATCGGTGCGGACAGTCCCAGTACCCCCGCGAGACGAGCCTGGTTGAGACCAAGATCGTCGATGAGCTTACGGAAGAGCGTCCCCAGCGGCTCCCCGTACCAGTTCCGCTGCAGATCCCGCGCTCTTGCGGTGGCTTCCTGCTGTGCGGCGTCCATTGCGTCTCCCCATCGCTTCCCCAAAACCGCGGTTCGCTGTAGCGAACCACGCCGAGCATCTTACGGAGAGTGGTCGTTCATCGGGACCCCCAATCTTTTTGCGAGATACGGGGGGCGAACCGGTACTCTGGTCTGCGGCGCCCGCCGGTACGTGGTTCTTCCGGTTGGTTGCTCCCCTTCCGGGGCCTTAGCTCAGTTGGTAGAGCGCTGTCTTTGCATGGCAGATGTCAGGGGTTCGACTCCCCTAGGCTCCACACTCCGGACCGGTCAGATGCCTCGTTGCCTCTGGCCGGTTTTTGTATGCCCTGGTCTCCGGTGGACCCTCCGGTGGACCCGATCTCCTGAGTGACGTGTGTCACGTGACGGTCGGGTGAGGTCGTTGCAGACGTTTGCGCAAATACGTGGGAGGGGTGGAGCCCCCGAGGTCGGTGCGCAGGTGGCGGACGTGGCGCCAGGGTGGCGGGCTCGAGTGCTGAGGCCGTGTGTGAGCTGGCGTGAACGTGATGGCGTAATCAGAAGGATGCGCTCCGTTAAGAAAATCTGTGCGGGACTTGCACACACGGGCCGTTGCAAACGTCATCGTGGGCGGAGGGCGTAAACACACGCCGTCCCGAGGCCCACCGGGGGTGCTGAGCGGCCTCGCCTTGCATCAGGAAGGCACAACAGCACAGTGACGATGGACATTGCCGGTGAGGTGATCCTGGCGGCGCTCGCCCTACGGGTGTTCGGCCGGGACGCGGTCGTTCTGTTGCGTCGGCTGGCCGCGGCCGGAGTACGGGCGGGCATCAGCGAGATGCGGCGCGACCTTCCCGAGGGCGCCAACAGCCCACGCCACGAGGGGCAGGCGTCGTGAGTCAGGACCTGCCGAGCCAAGCCTCTCGCGCCCCGCGCATGAAGAAACTGCCGCTGGACTTCGAGGCCTTCCACCAGATGTACCGGCCGCTGTACGTCAACTGGGCCAAGTCCAGGCTGGGTAACTGGCACGACGCCGAGGAAGCCGTCGACGCCGCCTTCGAGCAGTTGCTGAAGGCGTGGAGCACCGTGCTGTCCAAGGAGAACCCCGCCGCGTATGCCTGGCGTGTGCTCAAGAACAGCACCATCGACCACTCCCGCACCCGCGACCGCCGCCCGGCACTCATCGGCGAGGCCTTCGAGACCGTGGCGCTGGACCGGGCCGTGGACCCCATCAGCCAACTCGAGGAAAGCCTCAACCTCTACGCGGAGATCGGCCAGCTGCCGCCGCGTCAGATGGACGTGGTCCTTCTGCACTTCGGGCTCGGCTACAGCGCGGTCGAGATAGCCGCCGCTCTCGGTATCACCCCGGCCGGCGTGCGCTCCACCGTCCGCCACGCCAAACGGCGCCTCCAGCACGCGTACGGCGTGAACAAGAGCCTCGCGGAATCCCGTACTGACGCCGAGCCCTGTACGGGCGCGGAAGGACTGGCCGAGGAAGGGAATGCACAGGAAGGGAATGCCGATGACATCGCCGATTGACGAACTGCTCGGCCGGGCCCGCCTCCTCCGTCCGCCCTACGCCAAGGCAGCCATAGAGGCGGCGGCCGTACGTCTGTCCGCGTGCGCCGCCTCCTTCCTGCACCCCGCCGACCCGAACCCGGCAGACGTCATCACCGGCCAGGCCCCGCCGATCGCGCAGGGCCAGGCTCCTCCGGCCGACGAACGCTCTGCCGCCGACGACCTTCAGACCCTCTGCGAGACGGTCATCACCCACGCCGACGCCCTCGCTGATCTCGAGGAGTTCCTCGCCCGAGCCCTGCCCCAGCCGCCAGGAGCCCGTGTCCTCGGCTGCATGCTTCAGCTCTGTGCGCGGGAGGAGTCGGCACGCTTCTGGTGGCAGTACGCCGCGGGCGCCGGCGACTCCGCCGCCAGCTACTGCCTCTATCTGCACCACCGCTCCCTGGGCGAACCAGGAGTCGCCGACTGGTGGCAGACCCAGCACGCGCGGTACGCCCGCAGCGTCCGGCCCGAGGCGGACGACCCGCACGGCGAGGGCACCGCCGGTGCGGACGCCGCCCTCCGTATCGAGGACTCCGGCCCCGAGCCGGAGGACGAGATCAGCACCACCCTCCGCGTGCTGCGCGCCCTCAAGCCCGACTGCCCACCCGTCCCCGACCCCGTCAGCGCCGTGCTGCACTACATCCCCGCCGCCGTTGCCTACGTGGACGATGACCTGGACCTGCCACTGCCGGACCCCGACTTCACCGACCGAATACGCGCCCTCGCCACGCCGGCACCGGTGGTGCAGGACACCGCGGGGCGTGGCCGCAGACTCGCCCCCCTGCCATCGCGCCGGCGGACGTGACCGGCGTTTCACGTGAAACAACGCCGTGGGGCGGGAGACCCTCAAGTCTCCCGCCCCACGGCGCAGTTCAACATTGCAGCCGAAGCTGGACCTTCATATCGCCGGCCTTCGTATCACCGGCCTTCACGTGACCGGTCTCGTCTCGCAGGCCTTCGTCCTACCGGCCGTCGTCGCGCCGGGCGGCCTCCTCCTCGGCTTCCTTCGCCTCGACCTCGGGATCGAGGACGGACTTGCCGCTGCCGTCCACCGAAGTGAGACGGTTCGACTCGGGGACCTCGGTCGCGGCGGGAGGCTCGACCAGCCAGTCCGGGTTGGCCTGCTTGTCCCACCACTTCCACGCGGCGAACGCTCCGCCCGCGAGGGCGCCGAGCAGCGCCAGCACCTTCAAGGCACGGCCGGCGCTGGCACGCCGCTCGTGCTTGCGAACGAGCTTCTCGATCTCCTTCGGTGAGACCTGACCGCGCAGCGCGGCCACAGCGGCCAGACCGCGCGCGGTGGCCTCATCCCTGACGGGTCCGGCCGCGGCAACTGCCTGCTCGAGCCTCGGACGGGAGTAGTCGGCGGCCTGCCGGGCAGCCTTACGGGTACGGACGGCGGCTTCATGCGCGGCGTTGTCGACGCCCGGCGGCACATGAGCCAGTGCCTGCTCCAAGCGCGGCGCGACATGCACGCCGTACTGCAGGCGGGCCTGGGCGCGGGCCTGCTCGGTGGCCTGCGTCACCTTCGGCGCGAGCCGTACGCGTGCCTCGTGTGCGTAGTGTGCGGCCCTGTCCTTGGCGGTGTCGGCGTAGGGCGCCACCACTTCCGCGGCGTGCAGCACGCTGTCCTTCGCCGAGCCGGTCGCGGCGCGCACGCTGTCGATGCGGGTCACGGGTTCCTCCTCCACGGTGGCGTACGGTAATTCGACTTTCCACACTTTTACGGATCATGCCTGTCAGAACGCTGCGCGGCATGTGAGGGCGGGCATTTGGGTGCCGATGAGCTTGATCAAGTGCAATAACGGACCAATGCGGGGCAACGGTGGCTTGTCGTCGACAATGCCACGGTTCTCCGCGTCGCGCCCCCGCCACGGACCGACTCGTCGGCTTTTCTGCAAGCAATCCGCCCGGTTGCGTACCGGTGAACGACTGCCGGGGGACGGATGTCGCCGCACGTGCGAGGATCGTGGGGTCACAGGAAGACAACGGAAGGCAGATCGTGGCCGAGCAGCTCTACGCCACCCTGAAGACCAACCAAGGCGACATCGAGGTCCGGCTCCTCCCGAACCACGCGCCGATCACGGTCAAGAACTTCGTCGAACTCGCCAAGGGCGAGCGTGAGTGGACGAACCCCACCACCGGTGAGAAGTCCACGGCCAAGCTCTACGACGGCACGGTCTTCCACCGGGTCATCAGCGGCTTCATGATCCAGGGCGGTGACCCCCTGGGCAACGGCACCGGCGGCCCCGGCTACCAGTTCCAGGACGAGTTCCACCCGGACCTCGCCTTCGACAAGCCGTACCTGCTGGCCATGGCCAACGCCGGACCGGGCACCAACGGCTCGCAGTTCTTCGTCACGGTCTCCCCGACGACCTGGCTGAACCGCAAGCACACCATCTTCGGCGAGGTCACCGACCCGGCCAGCCAGAAGGTCGTCGACGCCATCGCCGGCGTCCAGACCAACCCGCGCACCGACCGCCCGGTCAGCGACGTCGTCATCGAGTCGGTCGTCGTCGAGACCCGCGAGGGCTGAGTCCGACACGTCCCGCAGGGAACCAATCGCCCCGCTCGTCCGTAAGGATGAGCGGGGCGATGTATGAGGACGTGCATCGCGTACGACGACCTAGGGGACCCTCATGGACCAGCCGGCAGGTAGCCCGCAGGACGCGCAGAGCCTGCCCGGCTGCTACCGCCACCCGGACCGCGAGACCGGCATCCGCTGCACCCGTTGCGAGCGCCCCATCTGCCCCGAATGCATGGTCAGCGCCTCCGTCGGCTTCCAGTGCCCCGACTGCGTCCGCGGCGGCTCCGGCACCGGACACGCCCCTGACGCCGCGCGCCCCCGCACCATCGCAGGCGGCAGCATCGTCGCCGACCCGCGCCTGCTGACGAAGATCCTCATCGGGATCAACCTCGCAATTTTCATCGCCGTACAGACCAGCACCGCGTTCCTGAACGACATCGTCCTCATCGGCACCTGGCCCCCCGCCCCCTTCTACCCCACCCAGGGAGTCGCCGAAGGTGAGTGGTACCGCCTGGTGACCTCGATGTTCACGCATGAGGCCATCTGGCACTTCGCCTTCAACATGCTCAGCCTGTGGTGGCTCGGCGGCCCCCTCGAAGCGGCCCTCGGCCGTGCCCGCTACATCACGCTCTACGTCTGCTCAGGCCTCGCGGGCAGCGCCCTGGCCTATCTGCTGGCCTCCCCGACGACGGCCACGCTCGGCGCCTCCGGTGCCATCTTCGGTCTCTTCGGCGCGACAGCAGTCCTTATGCGGCGCCTCAACTACGACCTGCGACCGATCATCGCGCTGCTGGCGATCAACCTGATCTTCACCTTCGCCCCAGGATTCAACATCTCCTGGCAGGCCCACATCGGCGGCCTCGTCGCCGGCGTCATCATCGGGTACGCCATGGTTCACGCCCCCCGCGAGCGTCGGGCGCTGGTGCAGTACGGCACATGCGCGCTTGTCCTGGCCGCGGTGGTCCTGATGACCGTACTGAGAACGCTCCAGCTCACCTGAGCCGTGCCGTTATCCACGTGAGCGGCACCGTTGTCCACAGCGTGTGGCGGATCTTGTGCGCACGGTGTGGGAACAGCTTCGCCCCCTGTCCAAGCCCTACGTTTCCGCAGGTCAGACAGGTGGCGTACGTGCGTTCGAGAAGCCTTCGGGTGACCGGTGTGGCTGTCATACCGGCGTCAACGTCCGATGGGTTATCCACAGATCGTCGTCTTTTCCCCAGTCAGCTTGTGGAAATTGCTGCAAGGCTGTGGATAACTCAGCGGATGGCCCTGGGCAGAGCTTCGTTCACCGCGAAGTGGCCGCCGCGTCGGCTGCCGCTCAGGCTGTCGCCTCGACCGCTACTTCCACTGAGTGGAGACGCCGAAGCCGGCGGCGATGAAGCCGAAGCCCACGACGATGTTCCAGTTGCCCAGCGCGTCGAGGGGCAGCGAACCGTCGGTCACATAGAAAACGACGATCCAGGCGAGGCCAATGAGGAACATGGCCAGCATGACGGGCGCGACCCAGGCGCGGCTGTTCAGCTTGATCGCGGTCGTCTGCTTCGACGGCGGCGGCGTGTAGTCGGCCTTCTTGCGGATACGTGACTTCGGCACGAGGGTCTCTCCTGTCGATGCGCTGCGTGGCCGCGCAGGGAACTGTGGCTGGCTCGGGGCAGCGTACAAGGGGACTCTGATTGCTCCCCCGGGCGTCCGTTAGCGTAGTGCTTCCGCGGCGCCGAAGGAGATAAGGGTACGTTGAGCAATTCTGCCGACTCCCCCGGGGCGGGATCCAGCCCTGTACGCGGCCGATTCCGGCCGGTGCGGGTGCTGACCGCGGCCGTCTTCGCTCTCGCCGGGCTCATTTTCTTCACCAGTTTCAACACGGCCAAGGGCACCAATATCCGCACGGACGCCTCGCTGCTGAAGCTCTCGGACCTGATCCACGAGCGCAGCCACAAGAACGGCCAGCTGGGCGAGTCCAACGCGGCCCTGCAGGACGACGTGGAGGCCCTGGCCGAGCGCGACGACGGCAGCACCAAGGCCGAGGACGACAAGCTGGCGGCCCTGGAGCAGAACGCGGGGACGCAGAAGCTGACGGGCGAGGCGATCTCGGTCACGCTCAACGACGCCCCGCCGGACGCCACCGCCAAGCTCCCGGGCTATCCCGAGCCGCAGCCCGACTACCTGGTCATTCACCAGCAGGACCTCCAGGCCGTGGTGAACGCGCTGTGGCAGAGCGGTGCCAAGGGCATCAAGGTCATGGACCAGCGGCTGATCTCCACCAGTGCGGTCCGCTGCGTCGGCAACACCCTGATCCTCCAGGGCCGGGTCTACTCACCGCCGTACAAGATCACGGCGGTCGGTGATCCCGAGAAGATGCAGCAGGCGCTCGCGGCCTCGGCGGCGATTCAGAACTACATGGTGTACGTCAATGTCTACGGCCTCGGCTGGAAAGTCACCGAGGACGGGACGGTGACTCTGCCGGGTTACTCGGGCACAGTGGATCTGCAGTACGCCAAGCCCGTGGAGTGAGTGAGCCCCTTTCTGGAGCTGCCGGTGCGTGTCGTCGTCAGGACCGTCAGCGAACTGTGCATCACCGCCGGCACCGTGATCGTCCTTTTCGTCGTCTATGTCCTGTTCTGGACCGGTGTGAAGGCCGACAACGTCATGGACGACCAGATCGATCAGTTACAGGACCAGTGGGCGCAGGGGGCGGTACGCCCGAGGCCCGCGGCCCCCGGAGGTTCGGCGAGTCCGGGCGCCGCCACGACTCCGGGCGCGACCACGAGTCCGCCGAAGCCCGCCCCGTACACCGCGGACAAACCCTTCGCGATCATGTACATCCCGCGCCTTGGTTTCACGTGGAACAAGCCCGTGCTCGAGGGCACCGCCACCAAGACCCTCAAGAAGGGCCTCGGCCACTACGCGAACACCGCCCAGCTCGGTCAGAAGGGCAACTTCTCGGTCGCCGGCCACCGGCGCACGTACGGCGACCCCTTCAAGGACTTCCCGAGGCTGCGGGCCGGCGACGCGGTGGTGCTGACGGACGGGACGACCTGGTTCACGTATCGGATCGACAAAGGCCCCTACAAAACCGTGCCCACCGACATTGAGGTGATTGACCCTGTGCCCCGTAAGTCGGGGTACACGCGTGAAGGCCGCTATCTGACCCTGACCACGTGCGATCCGGAGTGGGGGCACAGTCACCGGCTGATCGTGTGGGCCCATCTCGACTCCACCCAGCCTGTGGAGGCCGGGAAACCGGAGGCGTTGCGCCGTTAGTCTGGTGGCTGTACGGCGTGAGTCTGGTGCCGTGGTGCGACGGAAGGGACGGCATGTACGGCTGGATCTGGCGGCATCTGCCGGGGAACGCGTGGGTGAGGGCGCTGCTCTCGCTCGCTCTGGTCGTGGCCGTGGTCTACGTCCTGTTCAACTACGTCTTCCCGTGGGCCGAACCGCTCCTGCCCTTCAACGATGTGACGGTGGACAACCAGTGAGCGCGCGCATTCTCGTCGTGGACAACTACGACAGCTTCGTCTTCAACCTGGTCCAGTACCTCTACCAGCTGGGCGCCGAGTGCGAGGTCCTGCGCAACGACGAGGTGTCGACGGCACACGCGCAGGACGGCTTCGACGGCGTCCTGCTGTCGCCCGGCCCGGGCACGCCCGAGGAGGCCGGCGTCTGCGTCGAGATGGTGCGCCACTGCGCCTCGACGGGGGTGCCCGTCTTCGGCGTCTGCCTCGGCATGCAGTCGATGCAGGTGGCGTACGGCGGTGTCGTCGACCGTGCGCCCGAGCTGCTGCACGGGAAGACCTCGCTGGTCGAGCACGGGGGCAAGGGCGTCTTCGCGGGCCTGCCGACGCCCTTCACCGCGACCCGCTACCACTCGCTGGCCGCCGAGCCGCAGACGGTGCCGGCCGACCTCGAGGTCACCGCACGGACGCACGACGGCATCATCATGGGCCTGCGCCACCGTGAACTTCCCGTCGAGGGCGTGCAGTTCCACCCCGAGTCCGTGCTGACCGAGCACGGGCACCGGATGCTGGCCAACTGGCTGGTGGAGTGCGGCGACCAGGGCGCGGTGGCGAGGTCGACGGGGCTCGCCCCGGTGGTGGGCAGGGCCACGGCGTGACCGCGCTGCGCCCCGAGCGCGAGTCCGGCGCCACGTACGGGGAGTCCTTCACGGACTCCTACGGCGGCGCCGGCGACCAGGGCACCTCGTACGGGCAGCAGCCGTACGGGGCGTCGGGTGGTGCGCTCGGGGAGCGGTACGGCGGGGAGAGCCACGTCACTCAGGGGCAGGGCGCCGAGGCTTATGGCGCCGACGGCTACGGCGGCGGATACACCTACGGCACCGACGGGTACGGCACGCAGAACCCCGGCACCGAGGGCTACGGCGCCGAGGGAGCCGCCGCGGCCCGACAGTCGTACCAGGAACCGTACGCAGAGCCGTACATACCGCCCCCGGACGACGAGACGGTGGCCCTGCGGGTAGCTGATCCGCCGCCTCTCGGCCGCCGTGTATCGGCTTCTGCCGCCTCCTCTGCAGCTTCCGCCACAGGAACCCCAACAGGCGGCCGTGCGGCCCGCAGAAAGGCCGCCAAGCGGCGTCACGGGCGCCATGGTGGCTCACACGCGGCGTCGGAGCCCGCCGAGACGGGCTCGGAATCCTCGCAGGCCCCCCTCTCGCGCCTGGAGGCCCGCAGACAGGCAAGGGCACGCAAGCCCAGCGCGGGCGTCCTCGCCAGCCGGGCGATCGGCGAGGTCTTCATCACCACCGGCGTGCTGATGCTGCTGTTCGTCAGCTACCAGTTGTGGTGGACGAACGTCCGCGCGCACGCCCAGGCGGACAAGGAAGCCAGCAGCCTCCAGGACGACTGGGCGAACGGCAAGCGCAACCCGGGAACCTTCCAGCCGGGGCAGGGTTTCGCCATCCTGCACATCCCGAAGCTGGACGTGGTCGTCCCGATCGCCGAAGGCATCAGCAACAAGAAGGTGCTCGACCGGGGCATGGTCGGCCACTACGCCGAGGGCAAGCTGAAGACGGCGATGCCCGATGCCAAGACCGGCAACTTCGCGCTCGCCGGGCACCGCAACACCCATGGTGAACCGTTCCGGTACATCAACCGGCTCGCACAGGGCGACGCGATGGTCGTGGAGACGCAGGACAAGTACTACGTCTACAAGATGGCGTCGATCCTGCCGGTGACGTCGCCGAGCAACGTGAGCGTGCTGGATCCGGTTCCGCCGGGGTCGGGCTTCACCGGGCCGGGCCGCTACATCACACTCACCACGTGTACGCCGGAGTTCACCAGCAAGTACCGGATGATCGTCTGGGGCAAGATGGTCGAGGAACGGCCGCGCAGCAAGGGCAAGCCGGATGCGCTCGTCAGTTAAGGGCAGATGAAAAAGTGGCAGCGACCACCGACGGCACCGAAGAGCAGACGGCCGCCCCCGCAGCACCGCGCCCCCCGGCACGCCGCCGCGGCAGGGGCCGGATCGCGACGGCGGTCAGCGTCTTCGGCGAACTCCTCATCACGGCGGGCCTGGTGCTGGGCCTGTTCGTCGTCTACTCCCTGTGGTGGACGAACGTCGTCGCCGACCGCGCGGCGGACAAACAGGCCGACAAGGTGCGTGACATCTGGGCCCACGAGGACGAGGACAGCGGCCGTCCCGCCGAGTTCGACTCCAAGAACGGCATCGGCTTCCTGCACGTGCCCACGATGAGCGGGGACGACATCCTGGTCGAGAAGGGCACGACGTCGAAGATCCTCAACGACGGCGTCGCCGGCTACTACACCGACCCGGTCAAGGCGACCCTGCCGACCTCGGGCAAGAAGGGCAACTTCTCCGTCGCCGCCCATCGCGACGGCCATGGCGCGGAGTTCCACAACATCCACAAGATCAAGAAGGGCGACCCGATCGTCTTCGAGACGAAGGGCGACTGGTACGTCTACAAGGTCTACGCCGTCCTTCCCGAGACCTCGAAGTACAACGTGAAGGTCCTCTCCGCCATCCCGAAGGAATCGGGCAGGACGAAGGCGGGGCACTACATCACGCTGACGACCTGCACGCCGGTGTACACGAGCCGGTATCGGTATGTGGTGTGGGGGGAGTTGGAGCGGGTGGAGAAGGTGGATGAAGAGCGGACGGTGCCGGAGGAGCTGCGTTAGCGGCAGTCCCCTTCAGCTGTTCGTTGCCGGGCCGGGATGGATATGGCTGAGCCCCGGTGCCCTGTCCGGGGCACCGGGGCTCAGCCATTGATACCGGGGGTCAGTCCTCCGTGCGGGCCGACGTTCCCGTCACGCCGCCGAAGATCCCGCCGTTGTCGCCGCCGCCGTTGTTGTTGCCGCCCTGGCCGGGCACGGCGCCCAGGTTGACCGCGGTGCCCTTGGCGACCTGGGTGTTCGGCTGGGGGTCCTGGGTGAGGACGATGGCGTTGTCGTCCTGGGCACCCTGGATGGTGCCCACGGCCAGACCCGCGTCCTGGAGCGCCTTCCTGGCGTCCTTGAGGGACAGCTGGGTCACGGTCGGCACGGCCACCTGCTGCTGCTCGGCTGCCTTTCCGATCTGGATCGTCACCGTCGAGTTCTTGTCGGCCGAACTGTTGGCCTCCGGCGAGGTCGCGATGACCTTCCCGACCTGGTTCGGGTCCTGGGTCTCCACCTCGGCGCAGGTGCCGACCAGGTTGTTGGCCGTCATCTGCGCCTTCGCCTCGTCACAGGTCTTGCCGAGGACGTCCGGGACGGTGGACTTCTCCTCTTCCTTGGCGATGGTGAGGGTGATCGTCGAGCCCTTCTCGACTTCATCGCCCTTGACCGGGTCCTGGTCGAGGACGGTGTTCTCCTCATCCGAGGACTCCCGGAACTCCGTCTTGACTTCCAGCTGGTAGTCGTCGCCTTCGAGCTTGGACTTCGCCTCGTCCAGACTCAGACCGATCACGCTCGGCACAGTCACCTTCGGAGCGCCGGTCGACACCACCAGATCGACGGAGGAGTTCTTGTCGACAGTGGTCTTGGGCTCGGGGTTCTGTTCGCAGATCTTGCCCTGGGGCTGGGCCTCGCAGGCCTTCTTGGTGACCTCGCCCACCTTGAGGTCGCTGTTCGTCAGCAGACTCTCGGCGTCCTTCTGGCTCTGGCCGACCAGGTTGGGCACGGCCACCGTGCTGTTCCCGACGCCGTCGCCGCTGAACACCCACCGGCCGATCAGAACCGCGCCCACCAGTACCAGCACAGCCGCGACGACCAGCAGGATCGTCGACGTGTTGGACTTCTTCTGCTGGCGGCGTCGGTCCGGGCGGTCGTCGTAGCCGTAGCCGCCGTCGTCCGGGTTCATGGGCGGCAGCATCGACGTGGCGCCGGCGTCCGCGGAGCGCAGGGCCGTGGTCGGCTGGTCGTCCGGGTAACCGCCGTAGCCGACCGAGCCCATGGCCGCCGTGGCGGCGACGGGCTGGCCGTCGAGGCAGGCCTCGATGTCGGCGCGCATCTCGTCGGCCGACTGGTAGCGGTAGTTCGGGTCCTTGGTCAGCGCCTTCAGGACGATCGCGTCCATCTCGGGCGTGATCTCCGGGTCGAAGACCGAGGGAGCCTGCGGCTCTTCCCGCACGTGCTGGTACGCGACCGCGACCGGGGAGTCGCCCACGAAGGGGGGCCGCACCGTCAGGAGCTCGTACAGCAGGCAGCCGGCGGAGTAGAGGTCCGAGCGGGCGTCCACCTGCTCGCCCTTCGCCTGCTCCGGCGAGAGGTACTGGGCGGTGCCGATCACGGCGGCCGTCTGCGTCATCGTCATGCCGGAGTCGCCCATGGCGCGGGCGATGCCGAAGTCCATCACCTTGACCTGGCCGTTGCGCGTCAGCATGACGTTCGCCGGCTTGATGTCGCGGTGGACGATGCCGTTGCGGTGCGCGTACTCCAGACCCTGGAGGATGCCGATGGTCATCTCCATGGCGCGCTCCGGCAGCAGCTTGCGGCCGCTGTGAAGCAACTCACGAAGCGTGGAGCCGTCGACGTACTCCATGACGATGTACGGGATCGACACGTTGTCGATGTAGTCCTCGCCCGTGTCGTACACCGCCACGATCGCGGGATGGTTGAGCGAGGCGGCCGACTGGGCCTCCCGGCGGAACCGGGCCTGGAAAGACGGATCGCGCGCCAGGTCCGCGCGCAGCGTCTTCACCGCCACGGTGCGGCCGAGCCGGGTGTCATGCGCGAGGTATACCTCCGCCATGCCACCACGGCCGAGCACCTGGCCCAGCTCGTACCGGCCGCCGAGGCGACGCGGCTCTTCCATAGCTACCTACCAGCCCTCTCCGTCGGTCCCGCCGTCACCCTTGTGGGTGTGGCGGTGTGCCGTCCGGGCATACCGTACCCGGCTCATCTTGTGTGACCTGGCCAAGCCCGTAACCCGATACAGGACCGGTATCGCAACGTGCACCGATGTGAAGGGGACGTGAGCGGGGTCACTTCTTGCTGTCGATGACCGCCTCCATGACGCTCTTGGCGATGGGGGCCGCGAGGCCGCCGCCGGAGATGTCGTCGCGGACCGCGTTCTCGTCCTCGATCACGACGGCCACGGCCACCGGTGCGCTGTTGTCGCTGAGCCTGGCGTAGGAGATGAACCACGCGTAGGGGTTCTCGCTGTTGTCCACACCGTGCTGGGCGGTACCGGTCTTGCCGCCGACCTTGACGCCGTCGATCTGCGCCTTCTTACCGGTGCCCTCGTCGACGACCGTCTCCATCATCGACTGGAGGATCTGCGCGTTCTCCGCGGACAGCGGCTTGCTCATCTCCTCGGGGTCGGTCTTCTCGATGGCGTCGAGGTTGTTGGTCTGGAGCTCGTCGATCATGTACGGCTTCATGAGGGTGCCGTTGTTGGCGACGGCGGAAGCCACCATGGCCATCTGCAGCGGGGTGGTGGCGGTGTTGAACTGGCCGATGGAAGACAGCGCGGTCTGCGAGGGGTTCATGTCGTCGGAGAAGATCGACGCGCTGGTGCGGACCGGCGTGAACTGTTCCTCGGTGAAGCCGAACTTCTTGGCCGTCTCCAGCATCTTGTCGTTGCCGAGGTCCGAGCCGACCTTGCCGAAGACGGTGTTGCAGGAGTACTGCAGGGCGACCCTCAGGGTCGCGTTCTTGCAGGGGATGTTGCCCTCGTTCGGCAGCTTGGTGGTGGTGCCCTCCATGACCCACGGGTCCGGCGAGTCCGTCTTCGCGTCGGCGTCCGTGTACAGGCCGTGCTCCAGTGCCGCCGCGGCGGTGACGACCTTGAAGGTCGAGCCGGGAGGGTAGACCTCGCGCAGCGCCCGGTTGAGCATCGGGTCGTCCGGATTGGTCTTCTTCTGGAGCTTCTGCCACGCCTCGGTGTCGGTCGTCGTGGAGTTGCCGGCGAAGGACGAGGGGTCGTACGACGGGTAGGAGGCCAGCGCCAGGATCTTGCCGGTCGACGGCTCGATGGCCGCGACGGCGCCCTTGGCGCCCTGATTCTTCAGACCGTTGTACGCGGCCTTCTGCGCGGCGCCGCTGAGGGTGGTGACGACGTTTCCACCCTCCCTCTCCTTGCCTGTGAGCATGTCGAGGGTGTTGCGGAAGAACAGCCGGTCGTCGTTGCCGGTGAGGATGCCGTCCTCGATGGACTCCAGCTGGGTGGCACCGAAGGCCTGCGAGGCGTATCCGGTGACGGGCGCCCACATGGGTCCGTTCGCATAGGTGCGCTTGAACTTGAAGTCGCTGCCGGAGGTCTCCTCCGAGCCGGTGATGGCCTTGCCGTCGACGATTATGTCGCCGCGGGGCGTGCCGTAGCGCTCGATGACGACGCGGCGGTTGTTCTTGTCCGTCCTGAGCTTGTCGGCCTGGGCGTACTGGATCCAGTTGTCGCGGATGAGCAGCGCCAGGACCAGAAGTCCGCAGAAGATCGCGATCCGGCGTAGGGGCTTGTTCACGGACGGACCACCTGGGTCATCTCGGCGTCGGGGTTGGGCGCGGGGGCGGGCGCCGGGCGGCGTGCGGTGTCGCTGATGCGCAGCAGGATGCCGATCAGCGCCCAGTTGGCGATGACGGAGGAACCGCCGTACGCCACGAACGGCAGCGTCATACCGGTCAGCGGGATGAGGCCCATGACACCGCCGGCCACGACGAAGACCTGGAGGGCGAAGGCGCCGGACAGGCCGACGGCCAGCAGCTTGCCGAACGGGTCGCGGGCCGCGAGCGCCGTGCGCACACCGCGTTCCACGATCAGGCCGTACAGCAGCAGGATCGCCATGACGCCCGCCAGGCCCAGCTCCTCGCCGAACGTGGCGAGGATGAAGTCGGAGTTGGCGGCGAAGCCGATGAGGTCGGAGTTGCCCTGGCCGAGGCCGGTCCCGAGGGTGCCGCCGGAGCCGAAGGCCCACAGGGCCTGCATGGCCTGCTCGGAGTGGACGATGCCGTCCTGGACGGCGGCACGGGAGAGCGCGAACTCGCGCGCCGGGTCGAGCCAGGCCTGCACACGCGTCTGGATGTGCGGCTCGAAGCTCGCCACACCGACGGCGCCGACCGCGGACATCAGCAGACCGAAGACGATCCAGCTGGTCCGTTCGGTGGCGACGTACAGCATGATGACGAACATCCCGAAGAACAGCAGGGACGTACCGAGGTCGGTCTCGAAGACCAGGATGAGGATCGAGATCGCCCAGACGACGAGGATCGGACCGAGGTCGCGGCCGCGCGGCAGGTACAGGCCCATGAAACGACGGCTGGCCAGTGCCAGGGCGTCCCGCTTCACCATCAGGTAGCCGGCGAAGAAGACGGCAAGGATGATCTTCGCGAACTCGCCGGGCTGGAGCGTGCCGAGGCCGGGGATCTTGATCCAGATCTTGGCGCCGTAGACGTTCGCGCCCAGCCCGGGTACGAGCGGCAGGAGGAGCAGGAACAGCGCGGCTGCCATGGAGATGTAGGTGTAGCGCTGAAGGACGCGGTGGTCCTTGAGGAAGATCAGCACAGCCACCAGCAGGGCGACGCCCATCGCGGAGTACAGCAACTGGCGCGGCGCGGCCTCGACGTAGGCACTGCTCTGCTGCAGTCGCTTCGACTGGTCCAGGCGCCAGATCACCACCAGGCCGAGGCCGTTCAGCAGGGTTGCCAGCGGCAGCATCAGGGGATCGGCGTACGGAGCGAACTTCCGGACGGCCAGATGACCTATGCCTGCCAGCAGGCCCAGACCGATGCCGTAGCCGAGCAGGCCGGCCGGCACCTCGTCGTTGATCGCCAACCCCACGTTGGCGTAGGCGAACACCGGAATGACAACCGCGAACACCAGCAACGCGAGCTCGGTGTTGCGCCTGCTCGGCGCGCCGATCGCGCCGATCGTGGACGTGTGATGCGTCGGCGAGTTCGTAGTACTGCTCATCGTGTGACGGGGCCTCTCACGGCTTGCCTACTGCGTACCGCAGTTCGAGACGACCTTCTGCTCTTCCTCCGAGAGAGTGGGGCCGGGGTTTGGCGTCGCAGTCGGTGTCGGGGAGGTGGACGGGGGCGGGGACTTGGTGGACGCCGACGGATTCGGCGTCGGTGAGGCCTTGGACGTAAGGGAGGTACGGGTGGTTCCCGTGGTGCCTCCGGCCTCGCCCTCGCCCGTCTTGGAGTTCTGCTCGCTCTGGGCGGCCTGCTGATCGGAGCGCTTCTTGCACGCGGAGGCCTGAAGCGACAGCTCGTCGATCTTCGCCTGGGCGTCCTTCAGGCCGCCCTCGGTGATGGTCCCCTCGACGAGTTTGCGCTGGTACGGCGGCAGGTACTTGAGTTCGATCTCGGGGTGATCCTTCTCCACCTTCGAGAGCGAGACCCAGGCCAGGTCCTGGCTGATCCCGCGGTACAGAGCGACGTGTTCCTCGTTGGTGCCGACGTAGTACTGCGTCTGCGTCCAGCGCCAGCCGCCGTAAAGGCCGCCGCCGATGACGGCGAGCGCGAGGGCCGAGTAGAAGGATCTCTTCAGCCACTTGCGGCCCTTGCGCGGCTTGACGAAGTCGTCGTCGGTGTATTCACCGAAGCTGCCCGCCGGGACATAGCCGGTGGTGTCGCCGGAGCCGGGCGGGCCGAACTCGCCGCCCCCGCCGCCCTGTCCGGGCACCTGACGGCCGAGCCCGGAGGCGCGGCCGGCGGGGGTCTGCATGATGCCGTTGTCGTGCAGGTGGTGCTGCTGGTTCTCGGCGACCGCGCCGACCACGACCGGGGTGTCGGACAGCTGCCCGGCCAGGGTGTCACCGGTGTCCAGGTCGAGGACGTCCGCGATGATCACGGTGATGTTGTCGGGGCCGCCGCCGCGCAGCGCCAGCTGGATGAGCTCCTGGACGGTCTCCTGGGGCCCCTGGTAGCTGGCGAGGGTGTCCTCCAGGGTCTGGTGGGACACGACGCCGGAGAGGCCGTCGGAGCAGATCAAGTAGCGGTCGCCGGCGCGGACTTCGCGGATGGAGAGGTCGGGCTCGACATGGTCGCCGCTGCCCAGCGCGCGCATGAGGAGGGACCGCTGTGGATGCGTGGTCGCTTCCTCCTCGGTGATGCGGCCCTCGTCGACGAGGCGCTGCACCCAGGTGTGGTCCTGCGTGATCTGGGTCAGCACGCCGTCCCGGAGCAGGTACGCGCGCGAGTCGCCGACGTGGACGAGGCCGAGCCGCTGCCCGGTCCACAGCAGGGCCGTGAGCGTGGTGCCCATGCCCTCCAGCTGCGGATCCTCGTCGACCATCCCGCGCAGCTGGTCGTTGGCGCGCTGTACGGCCGTACCGAGCGAGGTGAGGATGTCGGAGCCGGGGACGTCGTCGTCGAGGGCGACGATGGTGGAGATCGCCTCGGAGGAGGCGACCTCGCCCGCGGCGGCGCCGCCCATGCCGTCGGCGATGGCGAGCAGGCGGGGACCGGCGTATCCGGAGTCCTCGTTGCCCTCCCGGATCATGCCTTTGTGCGATCCGGCGGCGAAGCGCAGTGACAGACTCATGCGCACCTCGCCCGTCGGCTCCGGATACATCCGCACGGTGCCCACCCTCCGGTCGGGAGCGCGCCGGGGCCCCTGGTGGGGGCCGCCACTGCGTGCTCGCTCCGCTCGCTCATTGTCGTACTACTTCCGCAGCTCGATGACGGTCTTGCCGATGCGGATCGGCGCGCCCAGCGGAATCGGTGTCGGGGTCGTGAGCCGCGTTCGGTCGAGGTACGTGCCGTTGGTGGAGCCCAGGTCCTCGACGATCCACTGGCCGTCGCGGTCCGGGTAGATCCTGGCATGCCGGCTGGAGGCGTAGTCGTCGTCCAGCACGATCGTGCTGTCGTGCGCCCGGCCCAGGGTGATGGTCTGGCCCTGCAGCGCGACGGTGGTGCCGGTGAGTGTCCCCTCGGACACGACCAGCTTGGAAGGGGCGTTACGGCGCTGTCGGCCGCCGCCCTGCTGGCCGCGCTGCTGCGGCGGGGTCGCCGCCTGCCGTGCGGCCTGCTGCGGTCGTGCGGCCTCGCGACGCGATCCGCGCTGTGTGACGCGCGTACCGAACAGGTCGCTGCGGATGACCTGCACGGCCACGATCACGAACAGCCACAGGACGGCCAGGAAACCCAGCCGCATGACCGTGAGGGTCAGCTCTGACATTGCCCCCGCTTCACCCTTCGGCTTGCCGGTAAATGATGGTGGTGCTGCCCACGACGATCCGCGAGCCGTCGCGGAGCGTAGCGCGGGTGGTGTGCTGCCCGTCCACCACGATGCCGTTGGTGGACCCGAGATCCGCGACTGTCGAGGGCGTTCCGGTCCGGATCTCACAGTGCCGGCGGGAGACGCCGGGGTCGTCGATCCGCACGTCGGCGTCGGTGCTGCGGCCCAGCACCAGCGTCGCGCGGGAGATCTGATGGCGTGTGCCGTTGATCTCGATCCAGTAGCGGGTGCGGCCACCGGCCGCGGGCGCGGCGGGAGGTCGCTGGCTGCCCGCGGGCTGCGGGTAGCCGTAGCCGCCGGGGCGGCCGCCGGGCGGCGGCGCGGCCGGCATGGGCGGGGCGCCGGCGGGTGCGGCGGCCGGCGGGTAGCCGTAGCCACCCTGGGCGCCACCACCGCCACCGGCACCGGGCCGCCCGGCCGGGGCGGCGGGTGCGGGGGCCGGCTGGCCGCTCTGCTGGTCGGTGGAACCGGCGAGCGTACGGCTGCGCACGCGGTACAGGCCGGTGTCGAGGTCGTCGGCCTTCTCCAGGTGGACCTTGATCGGGCCCATGAAGGTGTAGCGCTGCTGCTTGGCGTAGTCGCGGACCATGCCGGCGAGCTCGTCGCCGAGCTGGCCGGAGTAGGGGCTCAGACGCTCGTAGTCCGGGGTGCTGAGCTCCACGATGAAGTCATTGGGGACGACCGTGCGGTCGCGGTTCCAGATGGTCGCGTTGTTGTCGCACTCGCGCTGGAGCGCTCCCGCGATCTCCACGGGCTGGACCTCGGACTTGAACACCTTGGCGAAGGTGCCGTTGACCAGACCTTCGAGACGCTGCTCGAACTTCTTCAGGACTCCCATGGGGCACCTCCTCCGTAGCCTGCTTCGTCCTTTTTCCCGCCGGGCGGGCACTGCCTTACCTGGTACTGCTTACTGATCGTATCCACGCGCCGGTGAATCGGCTGGTTCCCCCTGTCGGCCCGGTCGACGGGTGTCGACGCCCTCGAAGTTCCCTGTGGAGCTCCCCTTCGAACTCCTCACGGACACAGTCTTGCCATGGATCGTAGAGGCGGCCGCAGACCAGTGTCCCGCACCTGACTGTGGACCCCGACCCGCTCCTGGGGAGATGCGCGGTACCGGTACGAGGTTGATACGTGAACAGGTTCTCGCTGATACGGAGTGCGGGGCACCCCCGCGCGGCCGGTGCCGGGCGGGCCGTCCCGACTTGTGCTGGTGGGCGACTGTACGGCCGTCGCATGGCATCCGCATGGCCTCCGTATGCCCGCTGAACGGCGGTTGCCTGGGGATTAAGGGATGTGAATCCACCCTGGACGGCGTGCTAATGTTCTGCGTGTCGGAAGGCGCCGGACCGCAAGGGAAGAGCCCGAGGACACACCCAATGCGCGGGTGGCGGAATAGGCAGACGCGCTGGATTCAGGTTCCAGTGCCCGCAAGGGCGTGGGGGTTCAACTCCCCCCTCGCGCACCGTGAGAAACCGACGAAACGGGTCTCTGCAGGTGACAGAAGTCATCGCAGGGGCCCGTTTCTCGTTTTCATGATCGCTGTGAGACATCACACAGCCTGGTCAGGGGCACACGAGAGGCCCCGACGCGTGAGCTATCTCACGGTGGGGCCCGTCTTCGTTGCGCTGCTGCGCAGGGGTCGGATTGATCTATGCCGCTGGCGCGACGTGGCCGGTTGGCGTCCAGCTCTGCGGTTCCTTGGTCCGACGTCGGTGGTGGGTACGTCGGCGTGGGCGCTCGCCGCCGAGCGACAGGGTGTCCAGCCATTTCTTGATCTTGCGGCGGTTCGCGTGGGCCAGCTGGAAGGCGAGCAGGATCGTTTGTGCCGCGATGCCACGGATACGGCGGGAGCCCGCGGACTCGATGCCCTCGGCGAGGGGGTTCTTGGCGTAGCCGTTGTAGCCCTCGACGCTGTTGCGGAGCCGGAAGTAGACCCTCTGCCATTCCGGGCTGCCGTAGTCCAGGGCCTGCCACTGCTTTGCGCCGGCTTCGGGGCTGACGGTGATAGTGCGCTGGCGGCAGACTTTGAGCGGACCGGCCGGGCTCGGCTCCGGGTCGATCAGGGGCAAGTGGATACCGCGCCCGAGAGTGTGCGGCTTGATGGGGCACTGAGCCTTGCCTGCCTCGGCGGGGCACATCATCCGCTGGTAGCCATCGGTGTCGGCGTTCTCCTTCGGCATGATGCGGTAGCCGCGTCGAGCTGCGATCAGTCGGACCCAGGTCTCCCGGTCGATGCGATCGGCGTGCAAGTCGATGGTGGCGTTGATCAGGGGGGCCGGCATGGACGGGCAGTACCAGCGGCCCTCGACGAGGATCGCGCCGTGTGCGCCGGCCTGCTTGCCTAGCTGGTCCGCGCGATAGTCGTAGACGGGCTTGTAGCCCATGGCGCGGATGGGTAGCTGCCACTCGTCGGGCTCGGAGTTGTTGTAGGCGCGGTCGCCGGCAAGGTAGCCGGGTTTGTATCCACGCTCCCGGAGTCGGTTGAGGATCTTGAGGCCGTTGTACGCGGGGCGGTGGCCGGGTTTGTCGAGGGAGACGCCGAGGACGAGGGCCGGGAGGACTTCGGGGTTGGGGGTGCCGTCGTCGAGGAGTACGGCTTCGTGCTCGGCGTCGCGGGTCACGATGAGGTGGGCGTCGTAGCCGAAGAGGTACTTCTTCTTGAGCGAGGTCTTCTTCGTGTTCCGAGAAGCCTTGGGCTTCTTGGCGGGCGGTGGAGACGGGCGCATGGAGTTGGAGACTGGCGCGTCAGGGTCCCTGTGGTCGCCTTCGCGTACGTACCAGCCGGCATCGGGGTCCGTGGCAAGCTCCGGCCCGTTCGTGCGGCGGCCGCGGGAGAACGTTCGGACGGGGGTGGCGTCCACGCCCAGGGAGACTTCCGAAAGCGCCGTCAGCAGGCTGTGGAGAGGGCGTAGGGAGGCGTCCAGCACGAACTCGGTGAACAGGGCCAGACGCCGCTCGCGCTCTGCCAGGTCGTCGGTGTCTGCTGCTGTGGCCAGATCGTGGGCCTCTCTGCGTGAGAGGTGCCCGTTGGGCGGGAGCGGAGACGGGTTCATCGCGTCCTTCATCGCGTGGAAGAGCCGGCGGACGACCGCGTAGGCCGCTTCGAAACCCTGGTCGTCGTCTGTGTACTCGGGGATGTCCAGCAGCTCACGTAGCCGCGGGGAGATACGGAAGTACAGGATGTCGGTGACCCGTTCCAGGACGATCTTTCCGCCGGTGTCCTGGGTGCAGACGTAGAGGCCGATGAGGAGGCTTCTGAGGTGCAGGCTGCGGCGCCGCCCGCGCGGCAGGTGGACGAACTCCTCGAGCAGCGCGACGAGTTCGCTGTTGTCCACCTCCCTGATTGCTGCTTCGACGTCGGCGTCGTCGATGTACCTGCGCTCGGCGCGCATCGCCATCAGTCGCTCGTGACGGTCGCTGGGCAGCCTGTGGAAGATCGTCATTGGCTGCCTCGCAGCAAGCGAGCCGCTTCTTCGGCGGGGACGGGGTTCAGGAACGGCAGAATGCGCGAGAGGCCGTGGAGAGTGTCGACGCCGGCAGCCGCGACGATGACGCTGATGGGGAGCCGTGTCTCGAAGAGTTCGACCAGCCAGGTGGACCTGAGGCGGCCCATGACCAGGCGGGGGGTACCGGGGCTGGCCTTGGTGCGGTCAAGGAAGTTGGTGACGGTGTTGGTGCCGCGGCTGAAGCAGTTCGGACGGAACAGGAACTGGGCGGCGCCTGCGGTGTCGAGACGGTCGGCGGCGGCGGCCAGGACGCCTTCCCAGGGGCGGCGGCAGAGGATCTCGCGTTTCCGAGTTCCGCGAGTGGCCACGACGACTGAACCGCTACCGCTGGAGGTTCGGCGGACGTCATGGACGCGCAGCGGGATGACCTCCGGTGAATCGAGGCCGACGCCGAGTCCGACTGCCATGAGGGTCTTGCAGCCCCAGCGAAGCTCCTCGGTGGGCTGCCCACTGGCCCAGCCCCACAGATCCGCGAGCTCGGTCCTGCTGTACGGGCCGTTTGCGACGGAGGCCGACAGCTTGGCTGGTTTACCGGTACGGCACTCGCCGCCCAGGACGACTTCGCGCAGACGAAGGAGCCTGGTGCGGTAGTTGCCCCGGGTGCTCTCGCCCACTTGGGGACAGCCGACTGCGATGAACCGCTCGATCGCCTCGCGGGACAGCCACACCTCGGCCCTTGCGGGCATGCCTTCCCCATCACAGAAGAGCGCCAACTGCGTCAACGAGGTGAGCAGTTCACGCGCCTGGTACGGCAGGAGCGGGTCGGCGAGACGGACCACACGGCGCACTTCATCGCCGACGCGGCTCCACCCCGCGGGGGAGCCGGCCGGGCGATAGGAATCAATGCGCTGACTCATCACATGCCGCCACACCAGCACCCCGGCAGGTGGGGTGCTATTCGAATAACATGTATCTGCGGCAGCAGTCCCGCGCGACCGGGGAGGACCGGATGGGTCAGACTTCACCTCATGCCCCAAGGAGATGCCCGTCGACTGCCGCCGCGCGCGTACTGCGCCAGCGGCGCGTGGCCTGAGGCCGTCATGGAGGAGCATCACGGGGCGCGTGTCGCCCAGGCACTGGCCGGCAGGCTCCACGCGGCGATCGCCGAGAAAGGTTGGTCGGCCGCGGAGCTGTCCCGGCGCAGCGGGGTCGCCCGTTACACGATTGCCAAGGCCCTGGCCGGTGAGGCCTGGCCCGATCTGCTCACCATCGCCAATCTGGAAAAGGCGCTGGAAGTGGACCTGTGGCCGGGGCGGGAAGTGTGACGACCGAGGCCGTTGAGGTCGAAAGAAGGGCTGTTCGAGGCTGAACACGAAGCGGTCATCCCTTCGAGCGAAGGGCAGGACCATATTTCGCAACGCGCTACCGGCGGCGCGGAGCCGTCCGTAAAATACAGCGTGGCACGAACTGATCCGGCACTGTGGAAGGTTCTCGGGAGGTTCGTTGCTGTAGGCCGCCACCGCGGAAGTAATTCCAGGTGGCGGCCGCCTTTTGCTCGATAGAGGCTGAGTGATCGAGTTTTGTTCTAAGAGGTCGTCCGGACTCCGGAGGCGTGCTGGTAATTGGAACCCGGGTGCTTCACGAGTTCGCCGGCACGCACAAGCTCATCCATGGTCACGCGGACGCTCTTCCCCTTGGCGGGCTCGCCCAGGGCCTGAGCCATGGAGCCTGCCTTCCAATGGCGCATTGGATCCTGAAGCATGATCTCCCGGATGCGATCCTTGCGGGTCTGGCCTTGGGCGTTGGCTGCTGTCATGTCATCGTCTTCGTCGTCGTCCGCCGACGACTGTCGCTGATCCGGGATGCCGTTGCGCCTCCACTCGTCCGCGGTGTCCTTGTGCTTCTTCAACTGGCGGGCCAGGCGCAGCTCCTGACGCACCTTATAGATGTCCTTTTGTAGACCCTCCTCCTTCTCCTCGAGCTTTGCGATGTGCGTGTCAGGGTCACCGGCAAATTCTTCCCAGGGAAGGTCCTCAACCATTGGTGAACCGTATCTATGACAGGGCATCGGCAACCCTCTCCGCAAGGGGTATTTCACTCGAACTGGCGACGTGATCAATTACCCTTGTCAGCCAGGTTCGAAGATGCTCGAAAAGGGTGAAAATTTCCCCTGTGCTGTCTACTGATCTGGTGGAACGTTTCTCTCGCCTGCGTTTCTAATGGTTTCCCTGTTCTATTCCGTCTGGTCGATTACCCGGCCCATGTTTCAGGGGTAATTTCGATCGGATCCCAGAATTGCGCTTCGTGGTAACTGGGTATCTGTATTCCCCTGTCTTTGTAGGTAGCTGGGCCTACCCGGAGGGGACAGGCCCTCGCCTGAGCATCGTGGAGTCCTGCTTCCTCGGGCATGCCTGACCCGGTCCTGGTTACGCCTGAGGGGTAAGGCGCACAGGTAAGTGGCGCTGTTCTGCGCCGCAATGAGCCGACTCATCGAGTTTGCCGGGCTACGTGCGTGTCCTGGGGTTCCAGTGCTGTACGGGGTGTCGTCGCTGGCATAGGGCGTGACGGCCCACATGCACATGTCTCTTTGCCCTACCGGTGGCGGTCTGCGCAAGCCGCCTGAGTGAGCCGACAACATGGGGCGGATATGTGGGCCAGCCCATCCGACGGGGGCCTGTGTACAGAACACAGGGGGAGGACAGGTAGCTCAGCGGGGCCTGAAGAACAGGCAACGCCACTTCCCATGGCTTGCGTTGTGCCCGCACACCTCCTCCAACGGCGCGGGAGCCTCGTCCGTTGCGCGCACCGCGAGTGTCACCCGATCAGGGCCCGGGCTGACATGGCTCGATGATTCCCTGATTGCGAGGATGCGCACGTCACGCACGTCGGGCCTGTCTGGTCCTCAGACCTGCGCCGGTCCGGACATGCGCGGGGTCGTACTCCTCGTGGGTGCCCTCCAGCCAGAGGTTGGCGTGGTTGGCCGGGGCGCCGTGGGCCGGGACCGGGCACCAACAGCCCATCGGCGTCCCGCTCACGGACGAGCGTGTTGAGCGCCGCGTACACCATGGTGATCCCCGGGCACGGGCCCCAGTGGGCGAGCTGCCTCGGCTTGATGTGTTCCGGCCACAGCGGCTCCCGTAGCAGCACGTTGCCGCGTAGGAAGATCACTGATGCGGCCATGTAGTCGGCCGCTCGCCGGTACGCCGCACCTTCCTCGGGTGCCGAGCTCATCCGGTGGGCCTCCGTTTCCTGCAAGGTCAGGCGGGTACCCGGCTGCCTCGGCACACGCGCCGAGCCGTTGCGGGCACAGCCGCGCGATGCGGTCCGGGACGGCGGGGAAGGAGCACCGTGTCGGCAGGAAACATCGGCCCTGTCCTGGTGGCCGCCGCAGGCTCGTCCAGCCTGAGGCTGACCGTGTTCGGCGACGACGGGCAGGTCCTGGCCGAACATCACAGCGCCTCCGCACCCGGCGAAGATGTGTCCGGCGCTCTGCGGCAACTGCTGGCTCAAACGCCATCGCCCGCTGCCGTGGGTCACCGCATCGTCCACGGCGGGCCCGGACTGCGCAGCCACGTCCTGGTCGACGACGAGGTCCGGGCCGCCCTCGGGAATGTGGCCGACCTGGCACCGCTGCACGTCCCGCCGGCCCTCACTGTCCTGGATGCCGCCCGGAACTTGCTACCCGACGTCCCGCACGCCGTCTGCTTCGACACCGTCTTCCACGCGGGCCTGCCCGCCGCCGCCCGCGAGTACGCGGTGCCCGCCACCTGGCGCGAGGAGTACGGGATGCGCCGCTACGGCTTCCACGGGCTGTCCTACGCCTGGGCACTCGGCCGGACGGCCGAGCTGCTAGGTCAGCGCCCCGAGCAGCTGCACCTGGTGATCGCCCACCTCGGCGGCGGCTGCTCCGCCTGTGCGGTGCGCAACGGGACCAGCGTCGACACCACCATGGGCTTCACACCGCTGGAGGGGCTGGTGATGAGCCACCGCAGCGGAAGTGTGGACCCCGGCGCCCTGACCTGGCTGCAGACGCGGCACCGTCTGTCCGCTGAGGACATCGAGGACGTACTGAATCACCATTCCGGTCTGCTCGGCCTCTCCGGCACCTCCGACGACACTCGCGACCTCGTCCGCAGCCGGGCAGCGGGCGACGAGCGCGCCGCTCTTGCCCTGGACGTCTTCACTCATCATTGTCGTCGCGGCATTGCTGCGATGGCCGCGTCCCTCGGCCGGCTCGACGCCTTGGTCTTCACCGGGGAGATCGGCGAAGACCAGCCCGAGGTCCGCGAAGAGGTATGCACCCGGCTCACCGCCCTCGGCCTGACCGGCGGACTGCGCACGCCTGACGACGCGAGCCGTCCGGCGATCGTCAGCGGGCGGGGGGCGGTAATACCGATCGTGGTCGTACCCACCGGAGAGGCCCAGCAGATCGACCACGAGACCCGAACCCTTCTCCGCGGCCCGTGAGGCGCAAGCGGGCCTTCCGTCGCGCCTCGTCGCGTTCGTAGGAGAAGTGCGAGAAGGTCGTGACCGGCCGGGACCGCACCGCTACCGCTCGCTCCTACGGGCTCGGCGCGCAGTGAAGCCGTTTCCCATCCCGTCAGCCCACGTGCGCAGGGCGATGTCGGCGGGAGGGCGATGTCGGCGGGAGGCCGCGAGTGCATGGGTAGCAGCGTTGCAAGGCGTGTGTCGGCGGGCTCCGGCAGCCAGCTGAAACGCTGCGCCGGCCCCTCGGGTCTCCGCGATCAGCGCCCCTGCCCGCCCAGGATGATCTTCCAGACGCGCGTTGCCACCTGCAGATTGAGCCGGGTGTCCACATCCGCCAGGTCGCGGTCGGTGATCTCGCGGATGCGCTGCAGCCGGTAGCGCAGGGTGCTGCGGTGGACGGTCAGCATGGCGGCCGCATCGTCGTAGTTGCCTCCGCAGTCGAAGTAGCGCGAGAGCGTCTCCACCAACTCCGTGTCGTGCCCTGCGTCATAGTCGATCAGCTGGCCGAGCCACTCTCGTACGAAGCCTTCGAGCTCCCGGAGATCGTTTCCGGGCCCCAGGATCCGGTACAGCCCGAGGTCGTCGAAGAACGTCGTTCCGGTGTGTTGGCGGGAGTTCTGCCGCACCTCCAGGGCCCGCAGTGCCTCCTGATAACAGCGGGGAATGCCGTCCGGGGCGTCGCAGCGGGTGCTCACCCCGATCGCTCCGTCGGGCGTCCCCAGCTCATGGGCCAGCGCCGCGTACACGGCGTCGTCGGGCCTCGCTTCGGTCAGCAGGACCATCCGGTCGCCGCGACGGGTGATCAGCGGCCGGGTCGCCGTAGTGGCCGTCGCTTGCTCGACGGCACGGATGAAGGAGCTGGTCGCGGCGTTGCCCTGCCAGTGCACCACGACCACGTAGTGAGTACGTTGCAGGTCGTGGCCGACGGCTTCGGCCCGGGCATTGGCGCTCGTCTCGTCAGTGCCCTCCAACAGGTCGTCGATGAGCTGGCGGCGCAGCCGCAGTTCAACCTCCGTGAGTTCGCGCATATGTACGAGCTCCTGGGCGAGCGACTGCTGGGCGTGATCCAAGGTGAACATGGTGTGCTCGTCGGCCGTCGCCTCGGGGTCCTCGATGGCGAGTACGCCGAGGACGTCGCCGCGCGGCCGGGCCAGGGCGATCAGCCGGTCCTTGACTCTGACCGGGCCCGCTTCGTGCGTGACCTGGCTCAGCATCTCTTCCTGGGAGGTCGAGGACCGTACCGGATAGGGGTCGGGCCGGTCGGGACCGGCCCAGGATCTCAGGTTGCCGAACTGGTCCTCGATGAGCGCCGACAGCCCGGTGAGCTCGTACAGCGCTTGGGTGATGGCGTCCTCGCCGCCGCCCCGGGCAGCGACACGGGTGAGGGTCTCGTGCACGGTGTTCTGCAGGTGCAGCTCGGAGCGCACTGTGTCCAGCTGCTCCAGTGCGGTGTCCCGTTCGGTGCGGAGGCGGCTCCGTTCGCCGGCGTTGTCGTGCTGCGGGGCGCGCGTGACCGTCAGTGACAGGGCCGCTGATGTGAGCTCCACGAGGGTCGAGAGGAGGAAGTGCCCCTGGTCATCGGGCTCGGAGTGAGAGGAGACTACGAGGTAGCCGAGCAGACCGCCGGCCCCGCGCAGGCCGAACGCCCAGGTCCAGGACCGCTCTGGAACGGATACGGAACCGTCAGCCTCGCCCAACTCCTTCATCCTCGTATCGTCGACCGTTGGCGCTCCCACGTCGTGGTCGGGGACGCGGGACAAACCGTCGTCCGTCGCGAGGTATCCGGCCTCGGCGTGGTAGGGACCAAGGGCACTGACGTGGCGCATGGCCAACCGCACGATCTCGCTCTGCTCCGCGCAGGTGAGCAGGGTGTGGGACAGCATCAGCAGCCCGTGTGGATCCAGCGCCGCGAGCGGACGGGGGTCGTACCGTTCGGTGCTCGGGTGGCGGGTCATCTTCTGGTCGGAGACGTAAGGGGAATGCCTCCGTGACGGATGGGAGGCCATGGTGTCACTCCGTTCTCCTCCGGTCATCGGAGGTGATCGAGTGAGTTTTGGGATCCACGCCGGTGCGAGCCCCGCGTACCCAACCTAGGCACGGTCAACCGGCTTGTCAGGATTTGGCCTTGTTCTCGTGGACCGACCGACCGCGTCGATTTCTGACCTGCCGGGCGCAGGCGAAGCGCGCTGCTCCCTTGCAACTCTGGGGCTTGTCAGGGATCACCGGGCGCACCGGTGGTCGTGGCAGGAAGGACTGGCTGATGAACGAGCAGGCCCGCAGGACCATCGCCTCGTACACGGCCTACCAGGAGGCGGAACGCGCCGTCGATCATCTGTCCGATCACGGTTTTCCCGTCGAGAGGGTGGCCATCATCGGGCAGGACGTGCGCCTGGTCGAGCAGGTGACCGGCCGCATGGGATACGGCGGGGCCGCGCTGCAGGGCGCGGCGAGCGGCGCCCTGCCCGGCGCACTGATCGGGTGGATCTTCGGGCTGCTGAACTGGCTGGACCCGGTCGTGTCGGGACTGCTCCTCGCCTTGTACGGGCTGGTTTTCGGAGCACTCGTCGGCGCTCTCTTCGGCCTGCTGGTGCACGCGGCCCAGCGTGGCCGCCGGGACTTCGCCTCGGTGAGCTTCATGCAGCCCAGCCGGTACGACGTCGTCGCGGATGAAGCGGTCGCCGACGAGGCGGTGCAGATGCTGGCCGAGCTGCCCAGCTGGACCGGCACCACTACAAGCAGCGGCGCTTGGAAGAGCAGCCGCCCGCGGAGCGGTCCCGCCGTCACCTGAGCGAGTGCGGAAGACCGGGCGTGACTCCGAGGCGAACGGGGCCGCCCGTCGCGGAAGGAGTTCCTCATGGCCAAGGCAGTAGGCATCGACCTGGGCACCACGAACTCGGTGATCGCAGTCTGGGAGGGCGGCGAGTCGGCGGTCGTTCCCAACAGCGAGGGCAACCGCACGACGCCGTCCGTGGTGGCCTTCACCGACACCGGCGAGCGCCTGGTGGGCCAGCTGGCCCGCCGCCAGTCGATTCTCAACCCCAAGGGCACCATCTACTCGGCCAAGCGGTTCATCGGCCGGCACTTCGACGAGATCTCCGATGAGGCCAAGGCCGTCGCGTACGACGTGGTCGAGGGAGACGGCGGCGCCGCCCGCTTCAAGGTGCGCGACAAGCTCTACGCGCCTGAGGAGATCAGCGCGCAGGTGCTGCGCAAGCTCGCCGACGACGCCTCCAAGCAGCTGGGAGAACGGGTCACGGAGGCGGTCATCACGGTGCCCGCCTACTTCAACGACGCCCAGCGCACCGCCACCAAGGACGCCGGACGGATCGCCGGCCTGGAAGTGCTGCGGATCATCAACGAGCCGACTGCGGCCGCCCTCGCCTACGGCATGGACAAGAAGCAGCACGAGACGGTGCTCGTCTTCGACCTGGGCGGCGGCACCTTCGACGTCAGCATCCTCGACGTCGGCGACGGCGTGGTGGAAGTGCGGTCCACGGCGGGCGACAGCCATCTGGGCGGCGACGACTTCGACCGCCGGCTGGTCGACCAGCTCGCCGACGGCTTCCAGAAGGAGAACGGCATCGACCTGCGCCAGGACCCACAGGCCCTGCAACGCCTGTTCGAGGCCGCCGAGAAGGCCAAAACCGAGCTCAGCTCGGTGACCCAGACGCAGGTCAGCCTGCCGTTCATCACGGCCGACGCCTCCGGGCCCAAGCATCTGACCACGACGATCATGCGGTCCACGTTCGAGCAGATCACCGGCGACCTGGTGGAGCGCTGCCTGGGCCCGGTGCGGCAGGCCATGGACGACGCCAAGGTCAGTGACAGCGACATCGACGAGGTCATCCTCGTAGGCGGCTCCACCCGCATCCCCGCCGTCCAGGCCCTGGTGCGCAGGCTGACCGGCGGCAAGGAACCCAACATGAGCGTCAACCCCGACGAGGTCGTGGCGATGGGCGCCGCGATCCAGGCCGGGGTCCTCAAGGGCGAGGTCAAGGACGTCCTGCTGCTCGACGTCACCCCGTTGTCGCTGGGCGTGGAAACGCGCGGCGGCGTGATGACGAAGATCATCGAGCGGAACACCACCATCCCGGTGCGACGCTCCGAGACCTTCTCCACCGCCGAGGACAACCAGCCCGCCGTCGACGTCGTCGTCCTGCAGGGCGAGCGTGAGAGGGCCGCCGACAACCGGGTCCTGGGTCGCTTCCAGCTCACCGACATCCGCCCCGCACCGCGCGGAGAGCCGCAGATCGAGGTCATCTTCGACATCGACGCCAACGGCATCCTCAACGTCACCGCGCGGGACAAGGACACCGGCAAGGAACAGGGCATCACCATCAGCGAGAGCTCCAACCTCGACCGCACCGAGGTCGAGCGGATGGTCCAGGAGGCCGAGCGCAACCGCGGTGAGGACCAGGCACTGCGCGAGGCAGTCGACGCCCGCAACGAACTGGACGCCATCGCCTACCAGGTCGAAAAGCGCCTCGGCGAGCTCGGCGACGCCGCGCCCACACACGAGAAGGCCCGCGCCGAGATGCTGGTGACCGAAGCCCGCGAGGCGGTCAAGAACGAGGCCGACGCGGACAAGGTCCGGCCGCTGACGTCCGAACTCCAGCAGATCTTCGCGGGGCTCGCAGCCCACCAGGCGGGAGCCGCCGCGGGCGGTCCGGCGGGCACCGGCTCACCGGACGGATCCGGTCCCGGCGAGGCCGCGCAGGGCGGCGCCGGGGACGACGACGATGTGATCGACGCCGAGTTCGACAAGGGCTGAGGTGCCCGCCATGCCCATCCCACCCCGAGACCGAGAGCCCGACCCGTCGCCCAACGGCGCCGTACAGCCGCCGCGCGGGGACCTTGAGCAGTCCGGACCGCCCGCCGAGGAGGCCGAGCCGGGGCCCGACGCCGCAACCGCCACCGCCGCACCCGAGGACGAATACGCGGCCGCGCTGCGTGAGGCCGAGGACCGCTGGCGCCGCACCCTGGCCGACCTCGACAACCTGCGCAAACGCCACGCCAGGGAGCTGGAGCGGGAGGCCGCGGCCGAACGCGCCCGTACGGCAGCGGCCTTCCTGCCCGTCATCGACAACCTGGAACTTGCCCTGAGCCACGCGACCGCCGACCCCCACGCGATTGTCGAAGGTGTCCGGGCCGTGCGCGACCAGGCCGTAAACGTCCTGGAGCGGCTGGGCTACCCGCGCCACGCAGAGACGGGCGTGTCGTTCGACCCGGCCCGGCACGAGGTGGTCGGCGTGGTCCAGGATTCCGACGCCGACCCGAACACCGTGGTCCAGGTGCTGCGACCCGGTTACGGGGAGGCCGAGCGGCAGCTGCGGCCTGCCGCCGTGACCGTCGCCAAACGGGAGTGACCCTCCATGGCACGCGACTTCTACGAGGTGCTCGGCGTTGCGCGCACCGCCGACCCGGACGAGATCCAGCGGGCCTACCGCACCCTGGCCCGCAGGTACCACCCCGACGTTAACAAGGACCCCCAGGCAGAGGAGCGGTTCAAGGAGATCAATGAGGCCTTCAGCGTCCTGTCCGATCCGGACCAGCGAGCCCGGTACGACCGCTTCGGCGAGGACTTCCGGAAGATCCCGGAGGACTGGGAGGAGCGGGTCGCCGCCGGCGCCGGAGCCGGCAGCGGCTTCCGGGGGACCAGCGGCGGCGGCCCCCGGGTGCGGTACTCCACGGCAGGCTTCGGGGGAGAGGGGGTCGACGTCGAGGATCTGTTCGGCTCGCTGTTCGGCGGCGCCGGGCGGATGCGCGTGCCCGGCGCCGACCAGGAGGCCGAACTACCGCTCACCGTCGAGGAGGCCTACCGGGGCGGCCGCCGTACGGTCACCCTCGCCGGACCCGCCGGGCAGCGGAGCTACCAGGTCGACGTGCCGCCCGGCACCACCGACGGGCAGCGCATCCGGCTGGCCGGGGAAGGCGGGCGCGGGAGCGGCGACGATGCTCCCTCCGGGGACCTGTACCTGAGGGTGCGGATCCAGCCGCACCCCGAGTTCCGCCTCGACGGCCGGGACGTCCACGTGAGGCTTCCGGTCACCCCGTGGGAGGCGGCGCTGGGCGCGACCGTGCCGGTGCCCACGCCGAGCGGCGCCACGGCGAAGGTGACCGTGCCCGCCGGGTCCTCCAGCGGACGGCGCCTGCGGTTGCGTGGCGAGGGCATGCCGGGCCCGCGCGGCGCGAACGGTGACCTGTACGCAGAGCTGCGGATCATGGTGCCGCCCCGGCTGAGCGATCGGGAGCGCGAGTTGCTGGAGGAACTTGCGGCTACATCCTCGTTCGACCCCAGGAGGACCTGATGAGCGACCGACCGGCCGAGCCCCGCCCGTCCCGCGCACGCACGCACGAGGTGGGCGCGCAGTACGCGATCGTGCCCGTGCCCAGGCTCTCCCTGGTGACCGTGGCCCGCCGCTCAGGCCTCCATCCCGACCTGATCCGTCGGTTCGTCGCCCTCGGACTGGTGGACGCCGACCGTGACGCCTCCGGAAGGCTGGTGTTCGCCCCCACTGCCCCGGCCGCCCTGGCCCGTGTCCAGCGGCTGCGCACCGGGCTGTGCCTGAACTACGCATCCCTCGGTCTGGTGCTCGACCTGCTCGACCGCATCAGCTTGCTCGAAGCCGCGCTGCGGCGTGCAGGCGTGAGGAGTGATCTACCACCATGGACATGAACCGCCTGACCCAGAAGTCCCAGGAAGCCCTGCAGGAGGCCCAGAGCGCCGCCGGCCGCCTGGGCCACACCGAGGTCGACGGCGAGCATCTGCTGCTCGGCCTCCTCGACCAGGACGAGGGCCTGATCCCGCGGCTGCTGCAGCAGACGGGCACCGAGCCCGAGGAGTTGCGCGCGGCCGTACGCGAGGAGCTCTCCCGTCGGCCCAAGGTGACCGGCCCCGGCGCGGAACCGGGCCAGGTCTTCGTCACCCAGCGCCTGGCCCGGCTGCTGGACGCGGCGGAGCGGGAGGCCAAACGCCTCAAGGACGAGTACGTGTCCGTGGAACACCTGCTGCTGGCCCTGGCCGAGGAGGGCTCGGCGACCGCAGCCGGGCGCCTGCTGAAGGAGCACGGCGTGACCCGGGATTCCTTCCTCGGCGCGCTCACCCAGGTCCGCGGCAACCAGCGCGTCACCTCCGCCAACCCCGAAGTGGCCTACGAGGCTCTGGAGAAGTACGGTCGCGACCTGGTCCTCGAGGCTCGGTCCGGGCGGCTGGACCCGGTCATCGGCCGTGACGCGGAGATCCGCCGCGTCACCCAGATTCTCAGCCGCAAGACCAAGAACAACCCCGTCCTCATCGGCGACCCCGGCGTCGGCAAGACCGCCATCGTAGAGGGACTCGCCCAGCGCATCGTTCGCGGCGACGTCCCCGAGGGCCTGCGCGACAAGACCGTGTTCGCCCTCGACATGGGCTCGCTCGTGGCAGGCGCCAAGTACCGCGGCGAGTTCGAGGAACGCCTCAAGGCCGTGCTGAGCGAGGTAAAGGCCGCCGAGGGGCGGATCCTGCTCTTCGTCGACGAGTTGCACACGGTCGTCGGCGCGGGCGCCGCCGAGGGCGCCATGGACGCGGGCAACATGCTCAAGCCGATGCTGGCACGCGGCGAACTGCACATGATCGGCGCGACCACCCTGGACGAGTACCGCAAGCACATCGAGAAGGACGCCGCCCTCGAACGCCGCTTCCAGCAGGTACTGGTCGACGAACCCAGCCTGGAGGACACCATCTCCATCCTGCGCGGGCTGCGTGAACGCCTGGAGGTCTTCCACGGTGTCAAGATCCAGGACACCGCGCTGGTCGCGGCTGCGACGCTCTCCCACCGCTACATCACCGACCGGTTCCTGCCCGACAAGGCCATCGACCTCGTCGACGAGGCGTGCGCCCGGCTGCGTACGGAGATCGACTCCATGCCGGCCGAACTCGACGAGATCACCCGCCGCGTCACCCGCCTGGAGATCGAGGAAGCCGCCCTGTCCAAGGAGACCGACCCCGCCAGCAAGGCCCGCCTGGAGGAGCTGCGCAAGGAACTGGCCGACCTGCGCGGCGAGGCCGACGCCAAACACGCCCAGTGGGAGGCCGAACGGCAGGCGATCCGCCGCGTGCAGGAACTGCGCCAGGAACTGGAACAGGTCCGCCACGAGGCGGAGGAGGCAGAACGCGCCTACGACCTCAACCGCGCCGCCGAACTCCGCTACGGCCGCCTCCAGGACCTGGAGCGCCGACTCGCCGCAGAGGAGGACCAACTGGCCGCCAAACAAGGGCAGAACCGGCTGCTGCGCGAGGTGGTCACCGAGGAGGAGATCGCCGACATCGTCGCCGCCTGGACCGGCATCCCCGTCGCCCGCCTCCAGGAGGGGGAACGCGAGAAACTGCTGCGCCTCGACGAGATCCTGCGCGAGCGCGTCATCGGCCAGGACGAGGCCGTCAAGCTCGTCGCCGACGCCGTCATCCGCGCCCGCTCCGGCATCCGCGACCCGCGCCGCCCCATCGGCTCGTTCATCTTCCTCGGCCCCACCGGCGTCGGGAAGACCGAGCTGGCCAAGACCCTCGCCCGTGCCCTGTTTGACTCCGAGGAGAACATGGTCCGGCTCGACATGAGCGAGTACCAGGAGCGGCACACCGTCAGCCGGCTCATGGGGGCCCCGCCCGGATACGTCGGCTACGAGGAGGGCGGCCAACTCACCGAGGCCGTACGCCGCAAGCCGTACTCGGTCGTGCTCTTCGACGAGATCGAGAAGGCGCACACCGATGTGTTCAACACCCTGCTGCAGATCCTCGATGACGGCCGCATCACCGATGCCCAGGGCCGCACCGTCGACTTCCGCAACACCGTGATCATCATGACGTCCAACATCGGCTCCGAGCACCTCCTCGACGGCGCCACCGCCGAGGGTGAGATCAAGCCGGACGCCCGCGCCCTGGTGATGGGCGAGCTGCGCGGACACTTCCGCCCGGAGTTCCTCAACCGCGTCGACGACATCGTGCTGTTCAAGCCGCTCGGCGAGTCCCAGATCGAGAGGATCGTGGAGCTGCAGTTCGACGAACTGCGCAGCCGCCTCGCCGAACGCCGCATCACCGTCGAACTCACCGACGCCGCCCGGGAGGTGATCGCCCACCAGGGCTACGACCCGGTGTACGGAGCCCGGCCGCTGCGGCGCTACATCTCCCACGAGGTCGAAACCCTCGTCGGGCGCGCCCTGCTGCGCGGCGACGTCCAGGACGGCGCCACGGTCCGCATCGACGCCCAGCACGCAGAGCTGGTTGTCACCTACGACCAGCCCGAGGACGTGACGGGAGCGAGGGCGGCATGAGTACCGTGCAAGCCACCAACGTCACCTGCCCGCACTGCGGGCGCACCAACCGGGTACCCGTGGTGGCCGAGGGCCGCCCCAGGTGCGGCAACTGCAAGCAGCCACTGCCGTGGATGGCCGACGCGGGCGACGACGACTTCACCGAGGTCGTCGAGCAGGCCACCGTGCCCGTCGTCGTCGACCTGTGGGCCACCTGGTGCGGCCCCTGCCGCATGGTGAGCCCAGCGCTGGAGAAGGTCGCCGCCGATCTCGCGGGAAAGATCAAGCTGGTCAAGGTCGACATCGACAAGAACCCGCGCCTGGCGCAGCGGTTCGAGGTCCAGGCGGTACCGACGCTGCTGGTCCTCGACAAAGGACAGACCATCGCCCGACAGGCGGGTGCCGCACCTGCCCCTGCCCTGCGGCAGTGGGTGGAGCACTCGATCGCGGGCCACGAACCGGCCGGGAAAGGGTGATCGGCCATGACCGTAGGAACAGACCCACACCTCGCCCTCGTACGCCCCGTCACTCCGCGCGCCCCTGGGTGCGAGGAATGCCTGGCCACACGTTCCCCCTGGGTCCACCTCAGGCTCTGCCTGACCTGCGGCCACGTCGGCTGCTGCGATTCCTCGCCGAACCGGCACGCCCGCCGTCACGCAGCCGCCGACGCCCATCCGATCGTGGCGTCGCTGGAGCCCGGCGAGGACTGGCGGTGGTGCTTCGTCCACGAGGCGCTCGTGTGATGCCCGGCGACGAGACGCGGCCGGGCACAGCGCCGGTGCCGGACGAGGCGGAGGAGAGCGTCCCCTTCGAGACCCCCGACCTCTACGGCGCCTATCCCCGTCTGCCGGACGACCAGATGGCCCGCCTGGCGCAGCACGGCCAGAACCGCGCGGTTGACGCCGGTGACGTCCTGATCCGGGAGGGGGAACGGTGCGAGGCGTTCTACGTCGTCCTCAGTGGCTCGGTCGCCATCGTCGAGGGCTACGGCACACCCGGCGAACGCCTGCTGCGTGTCCACGGCCCTGGCCGCTTCATCGGCGAACTCGGCCTCCTGAACGGACAGGTGGCTTTCTACACCGCCGTGGTCAGGGACCCCGGCGAGATCCTCGCCCTGTCCATGGATCAGCTGCGTGACCTGGTGACCCAGGACTCCATCCTCGGTGATGTGGTGCTGCGCGCCTGCCTGGGCCGCCGTGCTCTGCTCGTCGGGCAGGGCGCCGGCTTCCGCATCATCGGCTCGCGCTATTCGCCCGACACCCGGCGGCTGCGCGAGTTCGCCGCCCGCAACCGGCTGCCGCACCGCTGGATCGATCTGGAGACGGACGAGGAGGCCGAGGCGCTGCTGCGCCGCTTCGCGGTCGGTCCGGAGCAGACGCCGCTGGTGATCTGGCGGGACACGACACTGCTGCGCAATCCGAGCAACGCCGAACTGGCCCGGTTGATCGGCTTGCCGCCCCTGCCATCGGGCAACGGCCGCGGCGATCTCCTCATCGTCGGCTCCGGTCCGGCCGGTCTCGCCGCCGCGGTGAACGCCGCCTCGGAAGGCCTCGGCACGACCGTGGTCGAGGCGATGGCCACCGGCGGCCAGGCCGGGACCTCCTCTCGCATCGACAACTGCTTCGGCTTCCCCTCCGGCATATCCGGCGCCGAACTCACCGAGCGGGCTGTCCTCCAGGCGGGCAAGTTCGGCGCCCGGATCAGCGTCCCGGCGGAGGCGGCCCGGCTCGAACGGCGGGACGGCCACTACGCCGTCAGGTTCGCCGACGGCAGCGAGATCACCGCCCGTACCGTTGTCCTGGCCACCGGCGCCCACTACCGCCGCCTCCATGTGCCCGGCATCGAGCCGTTGGAGGGCGCGAGTGTCCACTACTCGGCGACCGTCTACGAGGCCCAGCAGTGCCGTACCGACCCGGTGGCGGTCGTCGGCGGCGGCAACTCCGCGGGTCAGGCGGTGCTCTTCCTGGCCGGGTACGCACCGCAGGTGTATCTGCTCGTCCGTGGGCCGAGCCTCGAGGCGCACATGTCCCGCTACCTGATCGATCAGATCGAGCGCCACCCGCGGGTGCACGTGCTGCTGCACACCGAGATGACCGAGGCACTCGGCGACAACGCGCTGGAGGCGGTCACCGTGGTCGACCACCGCACGGGCGAGCACCACCGCCTCGCGGTGCGGGCCCTGTTCGTCTTCACCGGCGCCGACCCCCACACCGAGTGGCTGTCCGGCGCGCTCGCCCTCGACGCGCGCGGCTTCGTGCTCACCGGCGCGGAGGCGCAGGCCTGCTCCGCTCCCGAACTGTGGCAGAGCCAGGGCCGCGACTGCCTGACATTGGAGACCAGCCTGCCTGGCGTCTTCGCCGCCGGCGACGTCCGCAGCGGCTCGGTGAAGCGCGTGGCCTCCGCGGTCGGCGAAGGCGCGATGAGCATCCACTTCGTGCACCGCTACCTGGACCACACGGCCGCGCCCGGTGGCACCGACAGTTCCTCGCGTACCCGTCCGAAGGAGTCCGCTTGGCTCGCATGACACCCAGCGGGCGACGAGATCACGAGAAGGAGAAGGAGGCGATGGGCATGACCGCGCCCGTCCGGCGTCACCGCGGTGGCGCAATGCAGGGCAGCCCCGTTGGCTGGGCACGCAATCCGCTGACGGAGTTCGACCAACTGCTCAGCGAGATGAGCGGACTGATGGAATCCACGGTGACAGGCACTGCGCCCGCAGTCGCGTGGACGCCCCTGGCGGATGTCACGGAGTCCGACGACGCCTTCCACGTCGAGATTGAACTCCCCGGCGTCAAGAGCAAGGACATCAACGTCGAAGCGAACGGCCAGGAGCTGGTGGTCACCGGAGAGATCAAGGAGAAGGAACGCAAAGGCGTCCTGCGCCGGAGCACCCGCCGCACCGGATCCTTCGAGTACCGGCTGCGGCTGCCCGGAGAGCTCGACACCGAAAAGATCAATGCGCAGATGTCGGACGGGGTGCTCAACATCACCGTCCCCAAGGCCGAGGTCGCAAAGCCCCGGCACATCGAGATCAGCGAGACGAGTGAAAGCACCGAGAACAAGGGCTGAGACGCGAACGCCGCGGTTCCGGGCACCCATCCGGCACCGCGGCCGGCCGGCGAGGCTCGACACCCGGGGGTGACTCATGAACCACGTCCCCTGTCAGAACCCCTCACGGCGGCGGAGACTCGGCACGCGGCTCCCCACCGGCGTCCTTTCGGCGCCGCAGACGCCAGGCGCGCAGCAGCCGAAGGGGGAGCAGGCCAAGCGGTGCTCGCCGGCCCATGTCCGCCTGGTCCTCGCGGTCGAATGCCCGTGCGTAACGCTCGGCGTCCTGGACGGTCGGGTATCGCTTGCTGCCCTCCGCTCCGCACCCACGCGCGCAGCGCCAGAGCATCGTGTCGCCCTCATGGAGAAAGCGAAAACGGTGTCCCAGAAGGCGGCAGCGCAGCACAGAAGACCACCCTATGCGGACCAGGCCATACCGGCCTGTTCTTCCGGCGACAGCCCGTGGCCCTGAACGAGGAGGCACGGCATGACCACCACAGCCGAGCTCGGTGTCGTCACGACCAAGGTCCCCGCCCGGCTTGACCGGCTACCGTGGTCCCGATTCCATTGGCGGATCGTCATCGGTCTGGGAACCGTCTGGATTCTGGACGGACTCGAAGTGACGATCGTCGGGGCGGTCGCCGCCCGTATGACCGAGCCGGGCAGCGGCATCAACCTGACCAGCGCCGACATAGGCACTGCCGCGGCCATCTACGTGGCAGGCGCATGTGCGGGCGCTCTCCTGTTCGGGAGGCTCACCGACCGCTACGGGCGTAAGAAGCTGTTCATGCTCACGCTCGGCATCTATATCCTCGCTACCGTCGCGACCGCGTTCGCCCACGACGCCTGGTACCTCTACCTCGCCCGCTTCATCACCGGTATGGGCATCGGCGGAGAGTATGCCGCGATCAACTCGGCCATCGACGAGCTGATTCCGGCCCGTAACCGCGGGCAGGTGGATCTGGCCATCAACGGCAGCTACTGGGTCGGTGCGGCGATCGGCAGCCTGGTCGCCGTGCTGCTGCTCAACGAGAGTCTGCTGGCAGCCGACCTCGGCTGGCGGCTGGCCTTCGGCCTCGGCGGCATCCTGGGCCTGGGCATCATGCTGGTACGCCGCCATGTGCCGGAGAGTCCGCGATGGCTGTTCATCCACGGGCATGAAGACGAGGCTGAACGCATCGTCGACCGGATCGAGGCCCAGGTGCACCAAGAGACCGGCCGTGAGCTGCCGGAGCCGGGCGAGGCGGTCACCGTACGACAGCGCGACGTCATCCCATTCAGGGAGATCGCCGGCGTGGCTCTGCGGCGGTACCCGCGTCGCGCCGTTCTCGGTCTGGCACTCTTCGTCGGACAGGCGTTCCTGTACAACGCGATCGTCTTCGACCTGGGCACGATCCTGAACGGCTTCTTCGACATAGGCTCCGGCTCGATCCCCTACTTCCTTGCCCTCTTCGCGATCGCCAACTTCCTCGGACCACTCCTTCTCGGCCGACTGTTCGACACCGTCGGCAGAAAGCCGATGATCGCGGGCACCTACTTCGGCTCGGCAGTCGTGGCAGCCGTCCTCGCCGTCCTGCTGATCAACGGCTCCCTGACGACTTGGTGGTTCTTCCTGCTGGTCTCGCTGACCTTCTTCGTGGCGTCCGCGGGAGCGAGCTCGGCCTACCTGACGGTGAGCGAGGTCTTCCCCATGGAGACCCGAGCCCTGTCCATCTCGCTGTTCTTCGCGATCGGCACGGCCGTGGGCGGAATCACCGGCCCACTGCTGTTCGGCCACTTGATTCACACGGGCGATGCCAACCTGGTGGCCATCGGTTTCCTCGTCGGAGCGGCAGCCATGGCGCTGGGCGGGCTCGCCGAGGTCTTCTTCGGTGTCAGGGCCGAACAACAGTCCCTGGAGAACATCGCCCGTCCGCTTACCGCTGAGGAAACCGAGGCGGACTGGCGCAACGAGCCCGCGCCACAGGACGCACGAGACCGCCTCCGGCCCGCGCACGTCCGGCAGGCCGAGCACGAGCGGGAACTGCGTATCGCCGACCGCACCGCCCGCCGCCGGGAGCGGGAGCGCACCGGAGCCCGCCGCTATCGCCCAGGCACCGGACCGGGCAGCACCATGTACTCGCCGGGGATGGCCGGCACCGCGGGCACGGCAAGCCGTACGTCCGCCATGGCCGAACAACGCCTCGACAACGAGATCGAACAGATCACCCACGCGCTCCAAGAAGCCGGCCCGACGAGCCGCGACCGACTCGAACAGGCCGTCGGCGGACGTTCCTGGGGCCCGGGTCGCTTCCGCCGTGCCCTGCGTGAATCCGTGCGGGAGTCCCGGGCCAAGGGCCTCGCGGACGGCAGCTACGCGACGACGGACGGACCCGCACGGCCCGACAGCCCACCGGCCGACCCCCATGACCAGCGGTGACCGGGGCAGAAGGAGGCAGCGATGAAGTACGACGGATTCCTTGCCCGTGTACGCGAGCGAGGCGAATACAGCGACCAGGACGAAGCCGCGGACGTCACCAACGCCGTGCTGGAAGTGCTGGCCCAACGGATCAGCCCGGGAGAGGTCAAGGACCTCGCATCCCAGCTGCCCGGCCCGCTGGGACAAGTTCTGGAACATGCCACGCCGCAGCAGGCGCAGAGCTTCGGGATCGAAGAGTTCTACCGCCGGGTCGCCGAGCGCACCAATGCCCGGCCGCGTACGGCGCAGTGGGACGCCAGCGCGGTCCTGACGACCGTTGCCGACGCTGTCACCGGGGGAGAGCTGAATCAGATCATCAGCCAACTCCCCTCCAGTTACGCGGTCCTGTTCGGCAAGGCCGACCTCGCGGACTGAGCCCGTGAGCGCCCAGAACGAAAGGTCCACGAAAATGGTTGATACAGGTTTCGCCTCGTTCGACACCATGGTGGACAAGGCCAATCGGCTCCTCAAAGACGTCGAGGAGGCCTTCGAATGGCCCAGAGACCGCCGCAAGCAGTCGTACGCGGCACTTCGGGCCGTGCTGCACCCGCTCCGGGATCGTCTCCCGGTCGAGACAGCCGTACAGTTCGGTGCCCAGCTGCCGACCATCGTCAGGGGCATCTACTACGACGGCTGGAAGCCGGCCGAGACGCCCGTGAAGATGAGCAACGAGGAGTTCTTTGCACGGGTTCGGAGCGAATTCCCCTATGCGGTCGAGGGCGGCAGCGAGAAGCTGGTGCGCACCGTACTGAAATCCCTGGAACGCCATGTGAGCGCTGGCGAATGGCAGCACCTCAAATCCCGGGTGCCGAACTCGTTTGCCGCGCTCCTGCCGTGATTCGGGCGGAGGAGGTCTCGAGTGCCGCCCAGCCCGCCGAGCAGGCCTGCCTGGCCCCGGCCGTCCCAACACCCAGGTCTCGGGTGGTTGTCGAGCGCGCTGATCGTCGAGAGTCGGGGGGCCCGGCCACCGCAGAACCCAAGCCTCCGGCAGCATCCGTCGGAAAGCAGGGCGCCGCTGCGGCCAACGACCTGCAGCCCGTCGCCTGAGGCGCCGCGCCTGCGCGGTCTGGCGCTGCGGATAGTTGCGGTCACGGTTCAGGGGGCTGCCACTCGAACATCAAAATCGTGGCATCGTCGCTGAGTTTGTCGTGCCGATGCTCGAGGATGGCATGGATGAGCAGGCGCAGCACTTCCGGGGCGCTCTGCCCCGCTGCGGTCGACCGGATGATGTAGTCGGTGAAGCGCTCCAGGCCGAACTCTTCGCCTGCATCATCGCGTGACTCCACGACGCCGTCTGAGTAGAGCAGTATTCGGTCACCGGGTTCGAGGCTGACGTCGTGCACCTGACGGGCGGTCCCGGCGAGACTGGCGGGCAGACCCAAAGGGGGCTCAGGTGCCCGCTCCAAGGCCTTGTGGAGCAGGCGATGGCGACGGATGAGCAACGGAGGCGGGTGGCCGCAGTTGCACCAGCGCAGCACCCCGGTGGGCATGTGCAACTGGGTGAAGATACCCGTGCAGAACTGGTCCGGAAGCCACTTCGCCAGCGCCTCGTCCACGGTGCCCGCGAGTTCGTTCAGGTCTGCCCCGCTGCGCCGGGAGTTACGGCAGCCTGCCATGGCGACAGACGTGGCAAGTCCGGACGCCAGGTTGTGCCCCATGCCGTCAAGGATTGTGGCGTGCAGAACGTCCTCGGTGAACGCATGGTCGAAAGCATCGCCGCCCAGTTCGTACGCAGGCTCCAGAACCGCCGTCGAAACGACCCGCCCGGTCCCGATCGACCGGGGAGGGAGAAAAGCCCTCACCATCTCCGTGGGCAGGTGCATCGGCCTGGTACGCATGCGCTGCGCGATGGTGTCGCTGTAGGTGCGCTTGGATGTGATGATCAGTGCGAGGAGCAGCGCCGTCGTTCGACAGCGCCGCAGCTTGTGCCCGTCCAGGGTGCTCAAGTTCAGTTCAACGACGCCCAGCCGCTCCGCCCCGTCGGCCAGGGGCAGCCAGACGTCCATCCCGCCGGAGGGGCCTTCTTCCACTCGGAGAGAGTCGGTGCGGTAGGCCCATCCGGCCAGTGAAGTGTCGAGGTCCAGTTCTGGCTTGCCTTCGACAAGCGGCACCAGCAGTCTCTGCTGGATGTCGACCAGATAGATAGCGGCCCTGCCCAGACCCATGGCCTCGGCATACCGGTTCAGGACCACGGGCAGTTCCGCAGGTGATGCCAGCTGGGCTGCTCTGACCAACTCCTCCAGCAGCCGCTCCCCGGACCCGACGGACACGTTCCTGTCCATGCCTTCGATGATCCCCGCGAGGTGGAGCCGCCACAATCTGAGCCCTCCGACACCCGAGATGTGGGTCGATCAGCCTGGCGGGCTGGGGCCCCTGGCGGATCGGTCGGGAATCGGGATCGGGTTCGGCTGACACCAGCAGGTCGGGATCGTGCGGATCCCCGCAAGCCGCACAGCGGTCCGCTCCAGCAGCCGACGGGTGCCCGCCGCGGTCTCGGTCGGCTCACCGACCAGATGCGTCAGCCGCCCCACAGGCTGGTTGCCCATCATCCGTCAGGCGGTTGCGCTCCACCGCAGGACGATCTCGACGTGGACGCGGCGCTGCAGCGGGCTCTGGACCTCCTGCCGCTGCTGGCTGGCGGAGGCACGCGACCGGTCTCAGCAACACCCTGGACGTGGACGAGGCCCTGCGACGGCTGAGCAGGATCGTTGAGGCAGCCGCGGAAGCAGAGCGCGCTGAAGCTGTTTGGCCCATGGCCTGCTCCGCCTGGTCCGGTCGCCACTCACAGGAGGAGGTCGAAGACGGCTCGAGCCTCGCCCCAGTGCTGGGTCTGGGGGTTCTTCAGGTCGGGGTGGAGGATCTTGAAGCTTTGAGCAAGGGCCAGGCTGAGTCCACCGATGATGTCCGGATAGGCCGCCTCGGTCTCCTCGTCGGGCGTGCGGTCCAGAGCGGGGTGGGTGGCGAGCTGTTCCAGGATCGGCTTGAGTTCTACTTCCTGGTCGATCTTCCGGAAGTGGTGAATGCTCTCCTGCAGGCCTTTCGTGATCGGTAGGTCACAGGTCCGGATGACGTCGCGCCCGTTGGCCTTGGCAGTGGCCTGGGCGACGGTCAGCAGATCGTAGAGCTTGGCGTCGACGAAGTCGCTGTAGCGCTTGAGATCGTTCTTGTCGACGTCCAGCCCCCCGGCCGCGCGGAAGAACCTTTCGAACCTGGCGATGGACATCACGGTCATGACGGCAACCTCCGGCTGCGGGCGTCGGGTGGCTCCCGGCCCCCTGGGGCTTCCCCGTCAGCCTGGCCGACGGGGGTGCGCGAACGCATGCGCATACCGGGCCCAATTAGCCTCCCTGTATTGCCCTGCCAGGCCCAGGCGTCCGACTGCCCGGGGAGTCGGACGGGCGTGCGGATCGACAGCAGCGTGTACACCGCGTCGCCGAGCTGCCACGTAAGGGGGGTGTCCCCCCAGATATAGCTGCTTATGAGGCCGAGCCGCGGTGGCAAACACGCCAGGGACCGCTCGGGAGATGCCGGTGGACAGCGCCCGGGCCCGGTTGACGCGGACCATCCCGCCTACCAGCCGATCCGACGCCAGCAGGACGTAGTGCTGTGCCTCGCAGCCGTTCTGGATTTGGTGGTCGGTGGCGCGGAGCGCGGTGCGTGCCGGGGTGATGCCTGAGCGGGTCTTCGCGCTGGCGGACGCGATCGCGGCCGGTGCTGGGAAGACGAGGAGATCCGGCCGTACCGTCTGCACCTGCAGGCGGAGGCCAGCGTGTCACGCGGCACCGACGTTACCTCGGCGGCGTCTGTGGGCACTTGGGAGCGCGGGGCAGCCGACGAGGAGGGTCCAGTCATGCGGGTGTCGCAGGGCGTTACGGTCGTGGCTCTCCTGGCGGATCCGGACGCGCCGACGGAGGTCGCGCAGCGCATGGCCCGGACACTTTCAGCTCGGCTCGCCGACAAGTCGGGCCAGGGGCGACGGTTCGACGTCGAGGTGGTCAGTGAGCCCATCACCTCAGGGACGGAGGACCCGCCCACCTTGATGCGCCGGATCATGGACCGCGGGAGTGCGGAGAACTGGGACATCGTCGTGGCCCTCACCGACCTTCCGCTGCACTCACACGGGCGCAGGCTCGCTGTGAATCTGAATCACGAACACGGCTTGGCGCTGCTCTCTCTTCCTTCACTGGGAGGCCTGCGGCTGCAGACGAGGGCCCGGCGGGCCGTCGAAGAAGCCGTGCTTGGCTTGACGGCTCCGCAAACCACTGGAGCTGAAGGACCTCCACGAAGTCAGCCGCTTCTGGGGCCCTTCGTCAATCGTCTCGCGCCTATTCAGCCGGGCCCAACCGGTGAGAAGGAGACCGACGATCTTCGGTACGTCGTCAGCGGGCCGCGCGGTTACCTGCGAGTGCTCGCCGGTATGGTCCGCGCCAACCGGCCGTGGCGGTTGGTGCCGGGCTTGTCGAAAGCCCTGGCGGCCGCACTCGCCACGGGAGCAGTCGCCACCGTGAACTCCACCGTCTGGACCCTGGCCGCGTCCCTCAGCACGCCACGCCTCGTGATTGCCACGGTCGGATCTGTCGCGATCATGATCGGCTGGCTGATCATAGACGCGGAGCTGTGGCATCGATCAACAGAGAGCTCGCCGGAGGCGAGGCAGAGGGCGCGGCTGTACAACGCCTCGACGGTCGTGACCGTGGGTATCGGGGTGCTCGTCTGCTACGTGGGCTTGATGGTCATCAACTGGGTGTGGGCGCTGTTCATCCTCAACGACCAAGCGTTCGCTTCCGTGACCCGAACCCCACTGGACGCCGAGGAGTACTTGACGCTGTCCTGGTTCGTCGCTTCGGTCGCCACCGTGGGCGGCGCGCTGGGATCAGGCTTGGAGAGCGACGATGCGATCCGGGCAGCCGCCTACTCCAAGCGCGAACAGGAACGTCGTCACACGCTCCAAGACGACCACGGTGACCAGCCCTCGAAGTGAACCTATACCGGCACACACGGCTCCCGGGCGCGCGTGCGGCATCGCCGCTCACCGAATAGCAGGCGTACCGGCGGTTCGGCTCACGCGGCGGTCCTTCGGACTAGCCCCACGCCCGCGCCCCTCGCCCGCGGGCACAGAAGTGGGCTGAAGGACCTCGCGGCTACAAGTAAGCCGCACGCCCCTGGAAGGGGATGTCGGCTCCGCTCGAGAGGAGCAACGGGTGGGGCGGCCGTGGCTGCGGAAGGTGACGGATCACGACCCGCGCACCGAGGTGGGTGAGGGCTCCGGCGGCGGGGAGCGACGCGCCTCCTGAAGCGGGAAGTAGTCTCCCGGCCGCGTCGAGCGCCGCCACACGTACACCGCTGTCGCCATCACGAGGATCAGCCCCGCCAGGATGAGCAGTTCGATCCCCTCGGGGTTCCAGCGGAAGGACTTCTCCGCCTCGGCCGTCACGATGAGCACCTTGCGAATGCCGGCAATCAAGCCAACGACGAGGAACGGTTCCGCGTCGAGGGTCTGGTTCCTGATGGTGAGGCGGACGGTGTGGAGCAGCTCGGCCACGATGAACAGCACAAGGCCGTTGTCCAGGGCGGAGAGAACGACCGTCTCCTCGCGGTACGGCCCCTGGATCGACCCGATGACGTCTCGGACGACCCCGACGGTCAGAAGCCCCGCGAGCAGTACGAGAAGCGCCGCGACGACGAGATGGATGCCGTCCTCGATGAGCTGCAGGAGGCCCTGTACCCGGCCGCCCTCGATCTTCGGGAGAATGGGTCGCACATTCAGCATGCTAGGGGTCCCCCGGCCCGCAGGCGCGGCGTGCTGCCGAACGGGCGGATCCCTCCCTCTGCTGGCAGCCTGGGGAAGCGGCGAGGCGCGACGAAGCCTCCCCGGCGGCAAGACGAGATGAGGCAGCCCGACGCAGACACGAACGGCAGGAGCCTGCGGCTCGTCCTGGTCGCCGACCCGGGCCTGCCCTCCGAGATGGGCCGGACTCTCGCCCCCCGCGTGGGTGTGCCGCCTTCGCCGTCCTCACCCGCTGGTGGGCTCCCGACCACGTCCGTGCCCTGACCGTCGTCACACTCGCCGACGGTCTCGCCTCCACTGTCTTCGCCCCGCTGACAGCGGTGCTCGCCGACCACCTGTCCTGGCGCACCACGTACGTCGTGCTCGCCGCGGTCCTAGCCGTGATCACGATCCCGGCACACGCCGTCGCCCTGAATTCCCCCTGGCCCAAGGCACCCCGCTCACCTGCACCCAGCGGACATGGCGGCGAACGGGCGTCACGAACCCGCCTGTTCTGGATGCTCGCTGCAGCACTGACCCTCTCGGCGTTCGCCATGTACGCCGTCGTCTTCGCCTTGGTCCCGCTGCTCCTCGAACGCGGATACTCCACGACGCCGGCAGGCAGCATGGGGCCTCGGCCTCGGCGGAGCGGCCAGAGCCTCGATCGCAGCCGGCCGGTCCGAGGGAACCTGACCCTTCTTCAGGCCACGGCGGTGACCGACCGCTGGGGCACCGCTCCCTATGGGCGGATGTCAGGACTTCTCACCGCTCCCGCTACCACGGCCGCTGCCCTGGCACTGTTCGCCGGAGCCGTGCTCGCCGTGCCCATGGGTGGATACCCCCAGATGTTAGGCGTGCTGGCCGTCCTCTCCCTCCTGGCGTCCCTCATCGCCCTAGGCACGTCGGTACGGTCCGGCGACGAGTGGTCATAGCCAGCTGCCGAGGGTGATCAGCCCGCGGTGCACCAGCGGTTCGATGAAGGGGTTGGGCCGGAGCGAGGGCCCGTAGGCCAGCTCCGCCATGTCCATGCGCCAGGGCTTACGCCGGTGGTCGAGGAGGCGAAGGTCGGCGATCCATTCAGCGACCTCGGTGGCGGAAGAGGAACGGCGCACCCGTCCGTCGGCTGCACAGACGGCGGCCGTCACCCGAAGTGAGTCGGTCCATGGCCTTCTGCCTTCTCGCTTCCGTTGCGAGGTGCCTCTGGGGGAGCGCAGCGCGTACCGAAGCAGCGGATCACCGCGCCGCACCATCGACGGAGACACAAGCGGGATCAGTACAGCCGCCAGTGCCACGAGCTGCCGGTCCTGGTGCGTGGGCGAACCATCGAGCCAGGCGTTGACACGCGCCTGGAGGGCGAGAACAGAGTCGTCACTGACCGGCACAGGCTGGCTCATGATGAGTGGGAACCCGCATGGCTGTCCAAGGTCGTATGTCCATTCACCCTCGTCGGTCCAGTTCTCGCAGGTTTGCGCGGGTGGGGCGTCGTGAGGCAAACGGACGGTGTCCCAGCAGGCCTGGCATTCCGTCACCATGTACACACCGTGGTCCACGCACGCGAACGACCATGGAAGTTTCCAGCGCAGGAGCCAGCGCCGACTGGTGTTGTCCCGTAGACACTTCGGACACCAGCGTGCCTGCGAGTGGTGGATCCACGCCCCCTTGTGCCATTGCTGAACGGCGACGCCATCAGCAGGGAGCAACGGCAGATGCGGCAGCGCGTTGCCGGCATAGCGGGCGAGGGTCATTGAGTGCAGGCGCTCGGCGTCGACTCCGGTCAGTTTCTCCATCCGCCGGGCCACGGGGTCGGACAGCCGCATTTCGGCCGCGGAGACGCCGCCCAGCCTGTCGAGGTGAAGTTCCCGGAGAAGCGGCTTCATCTCGAGGTCCTGCTGCTCGGCGACTGCGCCGATCCAGCTGGTCAGAGACTCGCCGGGGATCGGCTCAACGATTGGTGCAGTCAGGGTGCGGCGCGGTTGGCGCTTCCCCTGCGCTGGCTTCTTCGCGGTGCTCACGGCGCGAATCCTGTGGCAGATGCGGCCTGCTGAACCGTGGCTCGTGAGCGGACCACCGATGTGGGTGACTGAGAAGTGGGCTCTGTTTACTGGAACCCTTTCCTCGGTGGGTCACCCAAGAGGACGCTTATGTGTGTTATTCGAATAACATCACGGAAGTGATGTGGCATGGACGACGCTCACTCGGACAGCCGCGACGTAGTACGCCCCGTTGTCATCGATTCTCCGAGGCGCCAGCTACTCCTGATTCCGTCCGAGTCCGACGATGAAGATGGTTGGACGCTACCGACAGTGCCCATGCGCCCCGGCGAAACCATCCGCCGCGCGGCATCCCGCCATCTACGTCGCACCGTCCACCTTCCGCCGATTCGTATCTCTCCTCTCATCGGTCGGCTCTCCCGCAGGGACTCCGTGGTGGGCGTTCAGTTCGTCGTGGTGGTGCGCCCAGCCGCGGAAAGCTGGCCGCCGGCCGTGCGCTTCGCCATCGCCCCGGAAGCCTGCTGGTGGACGACGGCCGAATTGCGGTCAGACCAAGCCCAGGTCGAGCCCGCTGAACTGCTCGATTTCATGGACGGCTACTGGGGCGGGTGGCTGCCGGACGGAGAGATTCCGCTCGAGTAGGGGCCTTCCTCCGGCCTTGGCCCGTCCGCCGTGACTGGCTGCGCCCAGCATCTCGTACGCCCGAACCCGCGGAAGGAGAGCAACCAGTGCCCGTGCATGCGATCGAGATCACCCTGACTCGCACCATCGAAGCCGCCGAACTCGAAGCCGCACGGCACGAAAGTGCCCTGCCCATGGCTGCCGCTTGCGATCGGAAACGTCTTGTGGTCCTCGTGTCCGCAACGAACGAACGCCGGGCCGTGAGAAAGATCTGGAAGCGGTTGGAAGACGCGCTCCCCATCGACGTGCTCTGCTGTCTCTTTCCGGGCGCCGACGGCGAATACCTCATGAGCATCCCCATGAGTGACGAGGTCCAGGAGCGGATCCAGCGGCTCGCTGCCGCCGAGGAGAAGACTCCGGAGGAGTACTTGCAACAAGCGATTGCGCAGGCTCTGGCACGTGACCGTTCCACGCGCCGAGCGCAGTTGGACTGCTCGCTGAACGAGTTGCTGCAGACCTACAGTCCCGGTGAGATCACGGCGGCAGCAGCTCGACGGATTATGGAATAGGGCCTCGAGGCTGCTTCCTCAGCGGAGGGCCGGGGACATGGGCTCCACCTGCTCGTCTTGCCAGGTGTGTCTAGCGTGGCACTGGCGGCGAGAGGTGATCGACATCGATCTCTTCGCTGCGGAGAATGCGTTCGTATGTGATGTCTCGGATCGTGGTGACTTCCAAGTCGATCTCGCCCCCGATGACGGCATTGATCACGGTGGCAGGAGCTGATTGCTTCGGCTTGCACTCCGCAACAAGAGCTTGCGCGAACCCTTCCCAGAGCCACAGCCTTTGGTCTCTGTCACCAGTGATGGAGAGCTGGAGGAGTCGGTCCGCGATCGCCGCTGGACGCTGCTTAATGTTTCCGTCTGTATCCCAAAGCCATTGCTCAAGGGTCGGAGGCGGCTCAGGCTTTTCGTCCTCGTCGAACACCGGCAGCAGGCTTGGCTTCACGAGCACGAGCAATGTCAGTTGATACGGCGGGCCGGCATCCCAACTCGGGGCGCACTCCAGCCGCAGGGACTCCACCCAATCGTCAAGTACCCGCCCCAGAGGGCTGCTGGTCTTGCCTGCCTTGCTGATCACCGAACTCTTGAGCGGCTCAAGCCACGGCACGACGTCGTCAGGAAAGGCGAAGCGTGAGAAGCGACGACCGACCCGCATCCCGAAGACGCGTAGAGCTGCCACGTCTGCGACACCTCGCTGCGGAGCAAGTAGTGCCACGTGAGCTTTCGACACGGTCGCGATGTGATCGAGGTCAGCGAAGGCGTCGGATCCAGCCTCGGGCACCGCAACAAAACCGGGCATGGCTCCCTTGGAGGCCCGTTTCATCAACTGTTCCGGCAACTTGACAATGGGAGCCACCTGGAGGAACGCCTTGCCCGGCTGCACGACATCGCACGTCTGGCTGATGATCGCCACGCCATCTGGGGTGGCATGCCAGATCACTTCGCCTGAAGGGCCGCGTAGCGGGATGCGATCCGTCTTGAGCACGTCCGCTTGCTGGAAACCGGAAAGATCTACTGATGCGTGTTCCGATGGTGAGGCTGGCTTGGTGAGTTCTTCCTCGACCCCATCCGCGGGGACGGATGGCTCGGTCATGTTGCGATGGCCCCCCGCTACTCGTCAGTAATCCCCAGCAACCCCGCTGGTGTGTATCCCGAGCCGCTGAGCGGCTGGCCAGGACGGCGATGCTCCTTCAAGAATCGCTCAATCGGGGTCACTCCGTCAGCACTTGGCGCAAAAAGCCATGCCCGGCGTTCATCGGTCGTTCCGCCTGGGGCCGAGTTGATGAGGCGTAGCAGTTCGGCCAGCAGCTCCGTGTTCCGGGCGTTCATCCGCTTGCCGGAAGCCCACATGTGCACGGCGCGCCGACTGACTCCGAACAACTTGCCCAGTTGGTCCCAGGTCAAGCCCGAGTGATCGTGGAGATGCGAAACCGACCCGGCGGTGGTCGTGCGAGGTGAGCTCGGCCCCTCCGCCGCCACCCGGTCAGTGGTATCCGCTTGGCCTTGTGAACTGAGGCCTTGCCGTACCTGGGGCGTGTAGGTGCGGCGGTCCAGGGGGGTCGTCGCCTCAGCAGGGGCTGCCACGGCACCAAAGGTCATGCTGCCTGCGAGACATGCTGCCGCCACTGGTCCCGCCACCCAGATGCGGATGCGGGACGAAGCGGCGGCATGGCGGGTTTCGAAGCCTTGGTCGTACGGCGTTGACGTGGCGGTGTACGGCCCAGGGTTCAGCAGGGTGCCGCTCATGGTCGGCCGCCGAAGTGTGTAAGAAACTCTCGAGTGACGGCCCAACGGAACAGGGTGTGGGCACGTTCAGCACAGGCCACGGCAGCCTTGCTTACCGCATCGGTGTCTCCGGCCAGAGCCAGATGAGAGTCGGGAAACTCCTCGTACGAGTCCAGGTCAAACACCCAGCTGGGCTCGGTTACTGGGGGCAGCGTTGGGTCAAACGTGCCGCCTTCCGGGAGGAGCCCGAACTGGACAAGCAGCTTTGCCGTCCCTTCGAAGGACAAGAGTGATTGCGACAGTGTGTACGACAGTTGCGTTCCACTGCCCAGCGGGGCTCCGACCAGACCAAGGAACTCGGGGTGGACGAGTTTCGTCAGTTGCCTGAGTGTTTCTGCACCGGTCAGACGGTTGGTGTAACGCACCGCTACGCGGTTGTACGAGGGGACTCGGGTGATGGCCCGGAAAGTGCCTGCCAGGCGGGCCAACTCGTTGCAGAAGTTTGTGCGCCCTGGATAGGCCGCGGTCTCGAGCGTCAGCGCTCCGTTGGTCAAGGCGACGACGCTCTTGTGGTCTGCGGATCGAAGACGCCAGACCTTGCCGACCTCGGCTTGCTGCGCCGGCTGACCAGGGGCGAAGAGGAAGGTCTGTTCAAGGCCTTGCTCGATGAACGGATAGCTCTCGGACAGTTCCTTGACGAATGCCTGCGCAGCCTCGTCCCCTGATGCAAGCACCGACAGGGTGCCGAAACGCAGCTGCCCGATCACTCTGGCCAGAGGCGCGTCAGGCAGCGGCACGTCATCGACTAGTACCCGCTCGAAAAGGGCTCCCCGCTCAGTCCCGTCCACACTTCACACTCTACTTCTCACTTACTGGGCTGTCAGTAGAGCTTGGGCCGAGCGGGTGACTGACGCCTTGGCTTGTCGCGTGCCCGTTGCTCTCATTTCACCCTCGTGGCGTGGTACGGGCCGCTAGCGTCCACTCATGCCTCTTGAACCGGTTTGGGTAGCGCTCATCGATGCCCCTTCGCTGCCGCCAGCACAGCAGCATGTGCTGGCGGAGCTCCTGGCGCGCCAGGGTGATCCCGTCACAGCGGCTCGCTTCTTCGCCCGACCCGACGTCACAGCTCACGCGCGTGACCTTTTGATCCGAGAGGCTCATGACCGGCAGTTGATCAAGGCGGTCCTGGCCACCCCGGTTGTCACCACGGGCACGCTGTTGATCGCAGCAGAGAAGCTGGGCGCCGAGACCGTCCTGACCGAGGTCGCTCGGACCCGATGGGACCTGCAAGAAGCCCAGATGCTGCTCATCGAGAGGCTGGATCATTCAGCGGCACGTCGCGTCGGAGTCTCGTGGGCTTTCGTCAACTCAGAGTTGCGTACGGCGCTGATCGATGCTGCTGTCCAGGACAAACCGCAGGACCTTGAGACGGGCGTTGCCTCTGATGCCCACCGCAAGGCCGAGCGCGATGCATGGGTGGCCAAGGTGGAGGCGTGGCACGACGATGTCTGGGCCTTGCTGTCCGCCCCGTCCGCAATGGGCATATGGCCGCAGCTCATCGCCCGCGGTGCGGACCACAACAGCACCAACCTCATAGTCAACTTGCTGCTCAGCGAGGCCAAGGAGCTCACCGACGAGACGCTGCAGGCTTGCTTGAAGACAGCTTTTCCCGACAGCGTTCCTGAAGCGGCTTCTGACCTCCGGCGATGGGGAGCGCTGCTGGAACTCGACAGGATCGCGGACATTGTCGACCGTCATCCTCGCGCCCTCCTCCTGCACGGATCGGTTCTCCGTCCGCGAGTGGCGGCGTTGGCCACGGCTGCCGTTGCTCACGCGAGGGAGAAGGGCATCTCGCAGTGGGACTGGTCGCACTTCGAGCCGATTGCTGCTGTGTGCACGAGCCCCGAAGTACTCGACGACGTCGCCAGGCTCATGTCGACCGCGAAGCGGCCCTCGTGGCAGCGGAGAGAGAGGCCTGATCCCGAATGGACTGCCGGCCGCGCCAAGGCCGCTGATGCCCTCGCCGCGAACCCGCTGCTCCCCTCGGTTGCTCTCGCCCGCATCGCTCCCTTGCTCAGTCCCGAAGCTGCCGCTCGGTTGGTTCAGCACCCGGACGAGCAGGTGCGGAATGCAGCGGAGGACGTCCTGACTCGGGCGATCATGCAACTGCACGGCGAGCGTCACAGTGCGCGGGTGCCTCGTCAGGAGCCTGAGCGCCAGACGGTTCCTTCGGACGACGTCCTCGCTGAGAGCGCAGATCCCCGAGCCGAACTAGCTGCTTTCCTCCCGCTCAAGGGACCGGCGGCGTACAAGCGGCAGGTCGCTGAGGCGATCGCCGCTTCCCGTTTCGCGGATGCTGACCTCCTCCGGGAATTGCCGGCTGTCCTTGCCCTGAACAGTGGAGCGCAGGCTCTGGAAGTTGCCTACCTGCTGCAGAAGGAACTGGGTGACGACGCCCACTCATGGAACGTGCTGGTCGGCAAGGTGGGACGACTGACGACGAATGCGACGAAGAGCCTGTCGATGCTGATCGAGGAGGCACGCGAGGACAGGCCCTCGACCTGACGGGAGGCCCTTCGACGTGCACGGCGGGAAACGATCAACATCTGCGCGGGAAATCACCTCTGTCCGTCCTGCTCGGCCGCTGACCAGCCCATTCCGTCGGTTCCCCACCGTCGAAGAGGCGGCATCGTAATCACGATGCCGCCTCTTCTCGTTGTGCGGTGTTGCGTTCGACACGTCGCGCCTCTCGCTGCATCGATACGCCGCCCTCGGCGGCCGTGACCTGTGATGAAGCTCTCAGGCCACGGCGTCGGGCTCAGCCGGCCGCGATGACCGTGGCGAGGGTCACGGCCGCGGGCAGTGCCTGGGCGAAGAGGATGCGGCGGTTGGCGGTGGCCGCGCCGTAGACGCCCGCGACGACGATGCAGGACAGGAAGAAGATCTGGACGCGGTAGCCGGTCGGGTCGTCGGCGATCAGGCCCCAGACCAGGCCCGCGGCGAGGAAGCCGTTGTAGAGGCCCTGGTTGGCCGCCAGCGGCGCGGTGGTGCGGGCCAGCTCGGCGTCGAAGCCGTGGAAGCGGCGTCCCGGACCGCGCTGCCACAGGAACATCTCCAGGACCAGGATGTAGACGTGCAGCAGCGCCATGAGGGCGACGAGGACGACAGAGATCAGATGCATGCGGTGATTGTGCCGGTGGGTGTGCGGGCGCGGTGAGGCGGTGGGGCGGCGTGCGCTGACCGCGGTCGCCGGTGGGTTCTTCGGTCGGCCCGGGGCCCGGCGGGAGGCGGCCTGGTCGCCCGGTCGGTCTTTCGGCTGAGCGGCTTGCCGCACGGGCTGTGAACGGTGGCCGTTCGGCCGAGGTGGCCGTTGCCGCGTCGGCGCGAGATTGGGGATCCCCTGCTCCAGGAGCCCGCCGATGCCACCCGAGTCGCTCTCATTCGTTGCCGGAGTCCGGTCCGGTGGCGGCCCTGTGCTCGCCCCCGTGCCGCAGGTGCCCGTCCGGAGTGGCCGTCATCGGTCGCGCCGAGTTCCCCGCCTTCGCCGCGACGTGCTGTTCCGGCTCGGATGCGCGGTCTTCGCGCTGTCGCCGGCCCTGGTCACCACCCTCACCCCGCACCGGATCTGGGGCGTCTGCGCCGCCCTCGGGTACGCGGTCGCCGCGGAGTTCGCCCGTAGGTCGCGCCCTTGGAACGGCCGCGGTGCGGTCGCCGCGCTGCTCGGATCCGTCGTCGTCCCGCTGGCGCTGATGATCGCGGCGGGTGGGTGAGGGCGGGGCGCGCCCCTCAGGGGAGTGCCCGAGTGCAGGGACGCGCATCTGGTGCGGGTCACCGTGCTCGCGGTGATCGGGCTGGTCGTGGCGCTGTGTCTGCCCTCGGCGGGGCGGGACTCGGCGGGAGAGGCGCCGGGGGTCTCGATCGGTGTTTCGGTTGTTTCGGGGCAGGGGGTCGGCGACGGCCCGTGACCGGTGGCCTGTGGCCCGGTAGCGCGGTGACGAGTGGAGCGTCGCGAGACGTTGCCCGGGTCGGCGGCTCGGGCTTCGTATTCGGCGTCGGGTTCGGTGCCGTCTTCGGCGTCGTGGCGGCTCCCGGCGCTGCGCACCGCCACGCGCGCGTAGGGCCCCGTTCGCCGGAGCGGGTTCTCCCACGCGCGCGTGACTGCAATGCGGCGTGCGCGACTGCCCTTGGGCCGCGTGCGACGTGGCTACGCCGCGAGCCGCTGGGCCAGCTGCTTCGCCCTCGCGGCGGCCTCGTCGAGGGCGCGCTCGCGGGAGGCCTCGAAGAGGGGGACCAGGTCGGCCATCTCCGGGTTGGCCGGGGCCATCGTGAGCTCCGGAACGATGAACTCGAGGTCGGCGCCGAGGAAGTCGGCCAGGACTGCCGAGAGGTAGTTCTGCACGTACTCGTAGCCCTCGCGCGGAGTGCCCGGCCCGTACGCGCCGCCGCGGCTGGCCACGACGGTGACCGGGGTGCCCTTGACCGACTGGGCGTCGCCCGCGGTACGGCCGAACAGGACCACCTGGTCCAGCCAGGCCTTCAGGGTCGACGGGATCGTCAGGTTGTACATCGGAGCGCCGATCAGCACGGCGTCCGCGCGCTCCAGTTCCTCGATCAGCGTCACGCGCTCGGCGAAGGCGGCGGCCTGCTCGGGGGTGTGCGTGGCCGGATCGGCGAAACCGGCGGTGTGGGCGTGGGCGGAGATGTGGGGCACCGGGTTCAAGGCCAGGTCGCGGTGGATCACCGTGCCCTCGGGGTGCTGTTCCTGCCAGGTGCGGCGGAAGGCGTCGGTGACGGCGCGGGAGGAGGAGGCGTCGGTCGGGAAGACCGAGGAGTCGATGTGCAGGAGCGTTGCCATGGGGGTCTCCGGAGGGACGGAAGCGGATGGGGGCGGATGGGAAGCGGGCAGGGGAAGGGCAGGGCCCTGGAAGCACCTTCCCGCAGTTACTGAGGATTCGTACTCGACTATGAATAACACAGTCACTTACTTTTTTTCATCCCCGTACCGCAGGGCAGTACCCTGAAGGGCATGGCGGGTGAGCAGAGTCACGACGTATCGGCGTGCAAACGGGTCGACGAGGGCATCACTCGCGTCTTCCAGCTGCTCGGCAAGCGCTGGACCGGCCCGATCGTGTCCGTCCTGACCGCGGGGCCCGCGTACTTCGTCGCCCTGCGCCGGGCGATTCCCGGCATCAGCGAGCGCATGCTCTCCGACCGGCTGACCGAGCTCGCCGCCGCGGGGCTGGTGGTGCGTGAGGTGTACGAGGGGCCGCCGCTGCGGGTGGTGTACCGGCTGACGGAGGCGGGCGCGGCGCTGGAGCCTGCGCTCACCGCGCTGGGACTGTGGGCGCAGGAACATCTGGCTGATGGAGTGGGGCCGGAGAGCTGCTGAGGCGGAGGGCCTGGTGACTGTCGATGCTCTGGTGGCTGCCGAGGCGGACTCGCCAGAAACTGCCGAGGCGGATCGCGGCCTCCTCGCCCGGCGCTCCGGCATCGCGGCGAGCGGTGGTTTCCACAACCGCGGAGTTGTCCACAGGGTCTGACGTGTTTCGGCGACCGGCTGTAACGTCGGCACGAGTTGATGTTCGTGCGTGAGCGGGGGAGGCGGTCGGTATGACCGAGGTCGGTGCGGAGGCTACGGCGCAGGTGGCCGCGGTGGCATCGGAGTCGTCGTCGGATTCCGCGGCGCGTCGGCTGCCCAGCGTGCGCGGCTTCGCCAAGTGGCCGGGCGGCGGATCGCCCAAGGAGGACGGCAAGGCACTGCGCGGGCGGGTGCCGCGCGCCGACCACGCGGTTCTCGACCTCGATGCCGCCCGCCCCGATGCCGTGGCCGCCGTCGAGGAGTCCAACCTCGGCCGGCTCCCCGAACTCACGCCGATAAGGGTCGGCCGGATGGCGGCGACGCCCTTCGCGTTCCTGCGCGGCTCGGCGGGCCTCATGGCGTACGACCTCGCCCGCACCCCCATGACCCGGATCCGCGCCCAGATCTGCGGTGACGCGCACGCGGCGAACTTCGGCCTGTACGGCGACGCGCGTGGCGGCCTGGTCATCGATCTGAACGACTTCGACGAGACGCTGTACGGCCCCTGGGAGTGGGACCTCAAGCGGCTCGCCACCTCGCTCGTGCTCGCGGGCCGGGAAGCGGGCGCCGACGAGGACGCGTGCCGCAAGGCGGCGCACGACACGGTGGGTGCCTACCGGCGCACCATGCGGCTGCTGGCCAAGCTCCCGGTGCTGGACGCGTGGAACGCGATCGCGAACGAGGAGCTGGTCTCCCACACCGACGCCCATGACCTGATCGGCACGCTGGAGCGGGTCGCGGAGAAGGCGCGGGGCAACACCAGCGGGCGCTTCGCGGCGAAGTCGACGGAGCCGACCGGGGACGGAGGCCGCCGGTTCGTCGACGCCCCGCCGGTGCTGCGCCGGGTTCCGGACGCGGAGGCGGCGGCGGTTGCGGCGTCGCTGGAGAGCTACCTCGGCACGCTCTCCGAGGACCGTCACCCCCTGCTCTCCCGGCACGCGGTGCACGACGTGGCGTTCCGCGTGGTGGGCACGGGCAGCGTGGGCACGCGCTCGTACGTCGTCCTGCTGCTGGACCACCGGGGCGAGTCCCTGGTCCTTCAGGTGAAGGAGGTCCGCCCCTCGGCCCTCGTCCCGCATCTGGTGACGGCCGGTTTCGAGGTGCCGGAGCCGGAGCACGAGGGGCGGCGCGTGGTGCTCGGCCAGAAGCGGATGCAGGTGGTCAGCGACATCCTGCTGGGCTGGACGACGGTCGAGGGCCGGCCCTTCCAGGTACGCCAGTTCCGCAACCGCAAGGGCAGCGTCGACCCGGCGGCACTGGCCGCCGACCAGATAGACGACTACGCCCGCATGACCGGCGCCCTCCTGGCCCGCGCCCACTCCCACAGCGCCGACCCCCGCCTGGTCTCCGGCTATTGCGGCAAGAACGAGGAACTGGACGAGTCGATCGCTTCCTTCGCCGTCGCCTACGCCGACCGCACGGAGGCCGACCACACCGCGCTGGTGTCGGCGGTACGGGCGGGGCGGATCGCGGCCGAGACGGGAGTGTGAGGGGCGGCGGTCGGTTCGCGGGGAGGGGGCGGTGAGGTACGTCACCCTCGGCGGCGGTGGGCCCGCCGAGGCGGCCGACGTGATCGACCCGACCGCCTGTCTGGCCCGGCTTATCGGGGCTCACCAGCCGAACGCAGGCAATGGGGCCAGGCCGATTGGGGCGGGGGTCCGGAGCCGCGGGCACGAAGACGCCAGGCGGACTGGGGCGGAGGTCCGAAGGCCGGCAGCGGCACGAAGACGCCGGGCCGACTGGGGCGGAGGCCCGGAGCCGCAGGGCACGAAGACGCCGGGCCGAATGGGGCGAAGCGCCCGAGCTGGCGGCGTGGAGTCGCAGGGCACGAAGGGCCGGGCAGGTGTGGCCTACGCTGGTCGGGTGACGACGCCGGAAGCTGAACAGTCCCAGGCCGAACCCGCTGGTGCGGGGACGTCGGGCGGTGCCGAGGTGCCCGCCGGCGGAGCTGAGCAGGGTGGTGAGGCACAGGTGCCGGCCGAGGACGGGGCGGAGCGGCCCGAGGCGCGGCTGGAGCGGGCCGTGCGGGCCGCCGAGCAGGCGTTGATCGAGTACGAGATCGCGGTGGAGACCTTCCGCGTCGAGGTGGAGAACTTCTCCCGGCTGCACCACCAGAAGCTCGGCCCGATGTACGCCCGCCTCGACGAGCTGGACGCCCGGATCGCCGAGGCCACGGCTGCCCGCACCGGTGACCCCGAGGACATCCGCAAGGCCGACGAGGCCCGCGCCCGGGTCCTGCCGATGCCCGGCGTCGAGGAGCTGTTCCACGGCTGGATGGACGGCGAGGGGCTGTTCCCGGAGGCCGCGGCGATGCTCACGGACCAGCCGGTGCGGCCCCCGCAGCGGGTGCGCCCCAGCGACGAGGCCCGCAAGCTCTACCGCGAGCTGGCCCGCAAGGCCCACCCCGACCTCGCCCAGGAGCCGGACGAGCGCGCGAGGCGCGAGGAGTTCATCACCCGCGTCAACGCTGCCTACGCCCGAGGCGACGAGGCGCTGCTGCGCGAGCTGGCCGAGGAGTGGGCCGCGGGACCGGTGCCGAAGGAGCAGGGCCCAACTCCGGCCGAGGAGCTCTACGCCCGCCTCGAGTGGCTCGCCCAGCGCAAGGAGCTGCTTGCCCTGGTCGCGAACGAGCTGGAGGAGAGCGCGATCGGTGCGATGCTCCGCCTGGCCCCGGACGACCCCGACCGCCTCCTCGACGAGATCGCCGACCAGCTCCTGGCCCAGGTCGAGGCGAGGGAAGCAGAACTGGCAACGCTGCTCGACTAGGGGCCGGAAACCGCCCGCAACGGCTCTCCCCTTGGGAGCTCCGTCGGGCACCGGCAGCCGTCCGGTAGCGTCGGACTCATGCATTTCGGATCTGGTGTGCCGACAGTCGAGGTCACCGACCTCAAGGACGACGACTTCCTGCTGGACGTCCGCGAGGACGACGAGTGGCAGGCGGGTCACGCCGAGAAGGCCCTGCACATCCCCATCAGCGACTTCGTGGCCCGCTACGGCGAGCTGACCGAGGCCGCCCCGCAGGACGGCCGCGTTCATGTGATCTGCCGCTCCGGCGGCCGCTCGGCGCAGGTCGCGATGTACCTCGTCCAGCAGGGCATCGACGCCGTGAACGTCGACGGCGGCATGCAGGTGTGGGCGGCGGCGGGACGTCCCGTGGTGAACGACGAGGGCCGGCCCGGCTACGTCCTCTGAGCCGCCCGCCTGAGCTGCTGCCTCTGCCCGTCCGCTGAACCGTCGGAGACGACCGTCACCCCAGCGGATGCGCCGCCAGCAGGTCCCCCAGTGCCTCCTCGTGTGCCGCCGCCGGGCCGAGCGCCAGCTCAAGGTGCTTGGCCCAGGCGTGGTACCGGTGCAGCGGATAGTCGACGTCGGCGCCGAAGCCGCCGTGCAGATGCTGGGCCGTCTGCACGACGCGGCGTACGCCCTCCGAGGCCCAGATCTTCGCCACGGCCACGTCTCCGGAGGCGGGCAGCGCTCCCGGCGCCCCCGAGGCGATCCGCCACGCGGCCTGCCACAGCGTGGCCTCCATCGCGCGCAGGTCGATGTAGCGGTCGGCGGACTGCACGGCGACCGCCTGGAACGTGGCGATCGGATGCCCGAACTGCTCCCGCTTGCCCGCGTACTCCGAGGTCATCCCGAGGACCCGCTCACCCAGCCCGAGCGCCAGCGCACATGTCCCCGTGGCCAGCAGCTCCCGCAGCCACTCCCACGCCCCCTCGGTGTCGATGACGTCCCGCGCCGTGAGCTCCACCGAGTCCAGCCGCAGCTCCCCCAGCCGCTCGCCGCTGGTCGAGAACTGCTCGGCGAGCGAGACCCCCGGCGCCTCGCGCGGGACCAGTGCGAGGACGGTCCGGTCGGCGGCCGTACGGGCCGGCACGACGACGAGATCGGCGTCGTACGCCCAGGGCACCGCTGTCTGCACCCCGTCCAGCACCCAACCGGAACCGGAACCGGAATCCTGCCGGGCGGTCACCGCGAGCTCGGCCGGGTCGTGGCCGGTGCGGCCGTGCGCGGCGACCGTGAGCACGACTTCCCCGCGCCCCGCCCGCGCCGGCAGGTCGGACTTCAGCTCGGGGCCGCCGTAGGCCTGGACGGCCGCCGTCGCCGCGGTGTTCTCCAGCAGCGGCACCCGTGCCAGTACCTTCGCCGACTCGCGCAGCACCAGGCACAGCGCGACGGCGTCGAGGCCCGCCCCGCCATGCTCCTCCGCGAGCAGCAGGCTCAGCAGGTCGGCGTTCGCGAGCCGCCCCCACAGTGCGCGGTCGAAGTCGTCGGCGACGGCACCCGGCGTGAGCGCGGGAGAGGGCACGGAGTCCGGTGCGACCCCGGCGAACACCCCGCGTGCCGCCTCGGCCGCCGCCTGCTGCTCCTCGGTGAAGGTGAAGTCCACGGTCCCTGCCCTTCCACACGTCCACACCCACGGCGATCTGACGGAGCGTCAAGATAGAACAGGTTCTAGAAGAAGGGAATGCTCTGTGGAGGACCCACGCAGGGCCCCGTACGGCCGTGTAGGACCCCCGTAAGGTGTGGACGACGGCGGCCCGGCTGGGGCTTTGCCCGGCGGGTGGGCCTGAGTACCGTTCCCGTGCGAGCGCCGCGTGCTGAGGGAAGACGGACCGGAATCGGGAAACGGGGCTACATGGACGGGTACGACGCAGGCTCGGCCGCCCGGCACGGGCCGGACGAGGAGCCGCGGGACGCCGCTGTCCCGTCCGCCGTCGAGCCGTCTCCCGTGCCGCCGTCCGGCGAACCCCGCACCGGCGTGGCCGCCCTCTCCCTGCGCTACCAGATCGGCGCCGCCCTGGCCCTCGCGGTCGTGGCGATAGCCGTCTGTGTCCACATAGGCATGGTCTTTCTGCACGTCGCCCCGCCGAACACGGTCACCAAGCAGCACGGCAAGGCGATCGACGACTGGATATACCCGGAGTTCGAACAGAACTGGAAGCTGTTCGCCCCCAACCCGCTGCAGCAGAACATCGCGGTGCAGGTCCGCGCCCAGGTCGGCACGGCCGACGGCGGTCGCCGCACCACCGGCTGGTACGACCTGTCCGCCCAGGACGGCCGGGCCATCGACGGCAATCTGCTGCCCAGCCACACCCAGCAGAACGAGCTGCGCCGGGCCTGGGACTTCTTCGTCGCCACGCACGATGCCGAGAACCGTCCGGTAGGCCTGCGCGGTGCCCTGTCAGAGACGTATGTGCGACGCATAGTGGAGCTGCGCCTGGACCGCGCGAACGCGGCCGGTGAGAGCGGCGTCCTCGAACGCGTGCAGGTTCGCTCCCGCACCACCAACGTGGACCCGCCCAAGTGGAGCGGCGAGCAGGTCTCGGACAAGCCGACCTACCGGGTGCTGCCCTGGTGGTCGGTCACGGCCGACGCGACAGACACCGCGGGCGCGCAAGAGGGGAGCGCCCGGTGAACCGCTACTCCCTCGCGATTTCCGCCGGCATCGCCCGGGTCACCGAGTCCGCGCTCGGCCCGTACCAGACGGCCGTGATCCGTATCGGCTTCACCGCGACCTGGCTGCTGTTCCTGCTGCGCGAGTTTCCGCACCGCCAGGAGATGTACGGCCCCGACGGTCCCTGGGACTTCGACCTGGCCCAGCAGCTGATCGGGACGAACGGCTCCTTCACGGCCCTGATCTGGTCGAGCAGCGGGTTCTGGTTCGAGAGCGTCTACGTCCTCGCGGTCCTGAGCAGCGTGCTGCTGCTGCTCGGCTGGCGCACCCGCACGATGTCCGTGCTCTTCATGGTCGGCGTGCTCTCGCTGCAGAACCGCTCCATCTTCATGGGCGACGGCGGCGACAACGTGCTGCACCTGATGTGCGTCTACCTCGTTTTCACGCGCTGCGGCCAGGTCTGGTCACTGGACGAGCGCCGGGCGAGGCGTGCGGGCGAGGCACGTGCGCGTGGCGAGCGGGTCGGGCCGGACCGGATCGGTCCGCTCCTGTGGAGCGTGTTCGGGGTCGCGCTGGTCGCCGTGACCGCGGTGGGCCGTCTCGACGGCGACCTGACCGTGCCGGTGATCCTGTGGGGCGTCTGGCTCGCACTGGCCGGCCGGTGGATCGTGGGCCGCCTGGCGCGGACCGACCAGCCCCGCATCCTGCTCGACGTCATCGGCAACATCGTCCACAACGGCGCCCTGCTGGTGATCATGGCCGAGGCGTGCCTGATCTACGCCACCGCCGGCTGGTACAAGATCCAGGGCTCCCGCTGGCAGGACGGCACCGCCGTCCACTACCCGCTGCACCTCGACTACTTCTCGCCCTGGCCCGCCCTCGCCGACCTGCTGTCGTCCAGCGGCACGATGGTGATGCTCATCACCTACGGCACGGTCATCGTGCAGGTCGCCTTCCCGTTCACGCTGTTCAACCGGCGGGTCAAGAACGTCCTCCTCGCCGCGATGATCACCGAGCACGCCGTGATCGCGGTCGTCCTCGGGCTGCCGTTCTTCTCCCTGGCGATGATCGCGGCGGACGCGGTCTTCCTGCCGACGTCGTTCCTGCGCCGCCTCGGCGACTGGGCGGCACGCGCGCGTGGGGGGCTGTCGAGGCTGGCCCGGCGCGGTGACGGCCCCACGGAGCTGCCGGGGCCGCGCGCCCCGGAGAACCCCGAGCACGCGCACGTAGGCTTCACGGCATGACCGTGACCTCCTGGAACCGGCTCGCCGGCACCTCCGTGCTGCTCGACGGTTTCCACGCCCTCAAGCACGCCGTGCGCTTCGGCGCCGAGGTCCCGGTCGCGGTCGCCGTAGACCGGGATGCGGCGCTCGCGCTCGCCGACGAGCTGGCACCGGACGTACGGGACGCCCTGGACGCGCTCCTGACGCAGGTCCCGGAGTCGACATACACCTCGCTGGTGCCGCGCCCGCACCCCACCGGGGTCGCCGCCCTGGCGGTACGACCGCCTCGCGCCGCCAACCTGGAGAAGCTGGCGCGCACCCCGCGCACCGCCCCCGTCGTGGTCCTCGACAACCCGCGCAACCTCGGCAACGCGGGCGCCGTGATCCGTCTGGCCGCCGGCTTCGGCGCGACCGGCGTCGTCACCACCGGCACCCTCGACCCCTGGCATCCGACGGTCGTACGCGGCGGGGCGGGGCTGCACTTCGCGACCGCCGTGGAGCGGCTGGACGTGGCGGAGCTGCCGCCCGGGCCGCTGTTCGCCCTGGACCCCGAGGGCGACGACATCCGGGGCAGCAAGCTCCCGGACGACGCCGTCCTCGCCTTCGGCTCCGAACGCACCGGCCTGTCGGCCGAACTACGCGCGCGTGCCGACCATTTGGTGGCGTTGCCGATGCGCCCCCAGGTCTCCAGCTACAACCTTGCGACGAGTGTGGCGATGACGCTGTACCACTGGAGTCTCACCGGGGGCGCCTTCAGGGCTTAGGCCTCCCGGCGCACCTCGACGACCCGGAACCGGTTCGCCACGAACGCCCCGTCGCACAGGGCGGAGTTGGCCGCAGGGTTGCCGCCCGAACCGTGGAAGTCCGAGAACGCGGCCGTCTGGTTCACGTACACCCCGCCCGTGAGGTTCAGCGACAGCTGGGCCGCCTCCTCCAGGCAGGCCTCCTGCACGGCCTGCTCGACCTCGTCGTCGGTCGTGTACGCACCGACCGTCATGGCCCCCTTCTCGCGCACCGTCCGCCGCAGCAACTCCACCGCGTCCGCTGCCGAGTCGACCGCGACGGCGAAGGAGACCGGGCCGAAGCACTCGCTCATGTAGGCGGACTCGTCGTCCGGCTTGGCGCCGTCCAGCTTCACGATCACCGGCGTGCGGACCACCGCGTCCGGGAACTCCGGGTTCGCGATCTCGCGGGAGGCGAGGGCGACTTCGCCGAGGCCGGCGGCAGCCTCCAGGCGCGCCTTGACGTCGGGATTGACGATCGCGCCGAGCAGCGCGTTCGCGCGGGCGTCGTCGCCGAGGAGGCCGTCGACCGAGCGGGCGAGGTCGGCGACGACCTCGTCGAAGGTCCGCGGGCCCTCCTCGGTGCGGATGCCGTCACGGGGGATGAGCAGGTTCTGCGGGGTGGTGCACATCTGGCCGCTGTACAGGGACAGCGAGAACGCCAGGTTGGACAGCATGCCCTTGTAGTTGTCCGTCGAGTCGACGATCACCGTGTTGACGCCGGCCTTCTCCGTGAAGACCTGCGCCTGGCGGGCGTTGGCCTCCAGCCAGTCGCCGAACACGGTCGAGCCCGTGTAGTCGATGATCCGGATCTCCGGGCGGGTGGCCAGCGTCTTGGCGATGCCCTCGCCGGGGCGCTCGGCGGCCAGCGCGATCAGGTTCGCGTCGAAGCCCGCCTCGGCGAGCACCTGCCGGGCGACCTGCACGGTGAGCGCGAGCGGCAGTACCGCGCGCGGGTGGGGCTTCACGAGGACCGCGTTGCCGGTGGCGAGGGAGGCGAACAGCCCGGGGTAGCCGTTCCAGGTCGGGAAGGTGTTGCAGCCGATGACCATCGCGATGCCGCGCGGGACCGGCGTGAACTGCTTGTTCAGGGCGAGCGGGTCGCGCTTGCCCTGCGGCTTGGTCCACTCCGCCGTGTCGGGGGTGCGCACCTGCTCGACGTACGCGTACGCCACAGCCTCCATGCCGCGGTCCTGTGCGTGCGGGCCGCCCGCCTGGAACGACATCATGAAGGCCTGGCCGGAGGTGTGCATGACCGCGTGCGCGAACTCGTGCGTGCGGTCGCTGATCCGCTTGAGGATCTCCAGACAGACCACCGCGCGCATCTCCGCGCCCGCGTCCCGCCACGCCCGCATGCCGGACTTCATGGCGGGCAGCAGCTGGTCGATGTCCGCGTGCGGGTACTCGACGCCCAGCTCGATGCCGTACGGAGAGCCCTCGCCGCCGACCCAGCCGTCGGTGCCGGGCTGGCCGAGGTCGAGGCGGCCTCCCAGGAGGGCGTCGAAGGCCGCCTTGCCCGCTGCGGCGTCCAGGCTGCCGTTCTCGCCGTAGGCCTTGGGGTGCTCGGGGTGCGGGGACCAATACGCACGTGTGCGGATCGCTTCCAGCGCCTGGTCGAGGGTGGGCCGGTGCTTGGCGATCAGCTCGTGGGCGGTCAGTTCGGCGGCCATGCGGGACCAACTCCTCGTTTCAAGAGCTCTCCGTCGAGCTCATGACCTGGGCAGAAACATGGGCAGGAAAGGCCAGTCAGAGTTAGAGTAACCGAACGATCGGTCGGTTCAAGGGGGTCCGCCGCATCTGTGGAAAACCCCGTGCGGGAGGATCGCGCCCATGACAGCACTCGACCTCAGCAGCCCCGTGGCCGTCGTCGGCACCGGCACCATGGGCCAGGGCATCGCCCAGGTCGCGTTGGTGGCGGGCCACCCCGTACGGCTGTACGACGCTGCTCCGGGACGCGCCCGGGCCGCCGCGGACGCGATCGGCGCGCGCCTCGACCGGCTCGTCGAGAAGGACCGTCTCACCGGCGCCGACCGGGACGCGGCCCGCGCGCGGCTGCTGCCCGCCGAGTCCCTCGCCGAGCTCGCGGACTGCGCCCTGGTCATCGAGGCCGTCCTGGAACGCCTCGACGTCAAACAGGAGCTCTTCCGCGAGCTGGAGGGCATCGTCGGCGAGGACTGCCTGCTCGCCACCAACACCTCGTCCCTGTCGGTGACGGCCATCGGCGGTGCCCTGGACAGCCCCGGCCGCTTCGTCGGCCTGCACTTCTTCAACCCCGCTCCGCTGCTGCCGCTGGTCGAGGTCGTCTCCGGGTTCGCCACCGACGTCACGTCGGCCACGCGCGCGTACGAGACGGCACGCGCGTGGGGCAAGACGCCGGTCGCCTGCGCGGACACCCCCGGCTTCATCGTCAACCGCATCGCGCGGCCCTTCTACGCCGAGGCTTTCGCGGTGTACGAGGCGCAGGGCGCGGATCCGGCCACCATCGACGCCGTCCTGCGCGAGTGCGGCGGCTTCAGGATGGGCGCGTTCGAGCTGACCGACCTCATCGGGCAGGACGTCAACGAGTCCGTCACGCACTCCGTGTGGCAGTCCTTCTTCCAGGACGTGCGCTTCACGCCCTCGCTCGCCCAGCGGCGCCTGGTCGAGTCCGGCCGGCTCGGCCGCAAGAGCGGACACGGCTGGTACGACTACGCGGAGGATGCCGAGGCCTCCGAGCCGCACACCGCCGAGAAGGCCCGGCAGCCCGCCTACGTCGTCGTCGAGGGCGACCTGGGCCCCGCCTCCGAGCTGCTCGCGCTGATCCGCGAGGCGGGCATTCCGGTCCGTGAGGAGGACGAGGACCACGGCACCCGCCTGGTGCTGCCCGGCGGCGGCCAGCTCGCGCTCGCCGACGGCCAGACGTCCGTGGAGTTCCGGGACGTCGTCTACTTCGACCTCGCCGTCGACTACCGCCGGGCCACCCGGATCGCCCTGTCCGCCTCCCAGGACACCTCGCCGCAGACCCTTGCCGAGGCCACCGGCCTCTTCCAGGCGCTGGGCAAGGACGTCAGCGTCATCGGTGACGTCCCCGGCATGATCGTCGCCCGCACGGTCGCCCGGGTCGTCGACCTCGCGCACGACGCGGTGGCCAAGGGGGTGGCCACCGAGGAGGACATTGACACCGCGATGCGCCTGGGCGTGAACTACCCGCTCGGGCCCTTCGAGTGGAGCCGCAGGCTCGGCCGCAACTGGGCGTACTCCCTCCTCGACGACCTGCACCTGCGCGACCCCTCCGGGCGCTACGCGCCGTCCCTCGCGCTGTACCGCCACGCGTACGCCTCCGACAAGCGGGAGGGCGGTACCTCATGACCACCGCCAAGCGCGACACGTACACCCCGGAGACCCTGCTCTCCGTCGCCGTGCAGGTCTTCAACGAGCGCGGCTACGACGGCACCTCCATGGAGCACCTCTCCCGCGCGGCCGGTATCTCCAAGTCGTCGATCTACCACCACGTCACGGGCAAGGAAGAGCTGCTGCGCCGGGCTGTCAGCCGGGCGCTGGACGGCCTCTTCGCGATCCTCGACGAGGACCTCGCGCGCGGGGGGCACGCCGCCGACCGGCTGGAGTACGTCGTACGGCGCATGGTCGAGGTGCTCATAGCGGAGCTGCCGTACGTGACGCTGCTGCTGCGTGTGCGCGGCAACACCGACACCGAGCGGTGGGCCCTGGAACGGCGCCGCGACTTCGACCACCAGGTCGCCGCCCTGCTGAAGGCGGCCGCCGCCGACGGCGAGGTGCGCGCGGACGTGGAGGTCCGGCTGGCGACCCGGCTCGTCTTCGGCATGATCAACTCGATCGTCGAGTGGTACCGCCCGGACGGCCGCGGCATGAACGAGCGCGAGGTCGCCGACACGGTGGCGCGGCTGGTCTTCGGGGGACTGCGCCGGGCGAGCTGACCTCAAAGGACGCCGCCCTTGCGTGACGGGCGACCTGAGTACGCGCGCGTGGGCGGGTGAGTACGCCGCCCGATGGACCGGGACGACCCGGGCTGGTGAGCTGGGGCGCGTGATCCAGAACGACGTGCAGCTCTCCGGCGCCCATCCGACATGGTGGAGGGTGCCTTCCGTTGCGACGCTGCTCGGACTGCCGCTCCTCGTGTGGGAGTACGGCATGTTCCGCGCCGACGGCTACACCAGCGGCATCGAGGTGGTGATCCTTTGGGGGTTCGCCCTGCTCGCGATCGCCTGGGCGCTGCCGCACCGCCGCTCCCTGCGGACGCTGCGCATGGCCGCGGCCGGTGCCGGGCTCGGATGCGCGCTCCTTCCGGTGCTGTTCGCGGTGCTGATGGCCATGGCGATGGCCTCGGGCTGACCGTCGGATTCGGCGCTCAGCCCTGCGGCTCCAGGTCCTCCTCCTCGAACACCAGCAGCGTGCGGGTGCTGAGCACCTCGGGGATCGCCTGGAGGCGGGTGAGGACCAGTTCGCGCAGTGCCCTGTTATCGGAGGTGTGGACCAGTAGCAGGACGTCGAAATCGCCCCCGACGAGGGCGATGTGAGAGGCACCCGGCAGCTGTCTGAGCTGCTCGCGGACCGTGCGCCAGGTGTTCTGGACGATCTTGAGGGTGATGTAGGCCGAGGTCCCGTGACCGGCACGTTCGTGGTTGACGCGGGCGCCGAAACCGCGGATGACGCCGTCCTCGACGAGGCGGTTGATACGGGCGTAGGCGTTGGCGCGGGAGACATGGACGCGCTCGGCGACCGACCGTATCGACGCGCGGCCGTCCGCCTGGAGCATCTGCAGGATGTCCTCGTCGATGGCGTCGAGCGGCCGCGCCGGTGGCAGGGGGGCACCCTCGTCCGAGCTTTCGGCCATTTGTTCAGGCGCCATGTCCCCCCACCTTCCCTCCGTGGACGTACTGCGTTCATTGGAGGCTGTGGAGAACCGTTTGTCCACAGCCTGAGGGCGCCTGTAGCCAAAATGTGCCGACGACCGAACAATCGGTAGGTGAGGCGCGTCACTGGAGCTGCGCCTCCCGTAGCCGCTCCCAAGAGGAGGTGCCGTCATGACGGTCATGGAGCAGCGAGGCGCGTACCGGCCATCGCCGCCGCCCGCCTGGCAGCCCCGCATGGACCCCGCGCCGCTGCTGCCCGACGCGGAGCCGTACCGCGTCCTGGGCACCGAGGCCGCCGCGAAGGCCGACCCGGACCTGCTGCGCCGGCTCTACGCCGAGCTGGTGCGAGGCCGGCGGTACAACGCGCAGGCGACCGCGCTCACCAAGCAGGGCCGCCTTGCCGTCTACCCGTCGACCACCGGCCAGGAGGCCTGCGAGGTCGCCGCCGCGCTCGCCCTCGAGGAGCGCGACTGGCTCTTCCCGAGCTACCGCGACACGCTCGCGGTCGTCGCACGCGGCGTGGACCCCGTCGAGGCGCTGACCCTGCTGCGCGGCGACTGGCACACCGGCTACGACCCCCACGAGCACCGCGTGGCCCCTCTGTGCACGCCGCTCGCCACCCAGCTCCCGCACGCCGTCGGTCTCGCGCACGCCGCCCGCCTCAAGGGCGACGACGTGGTCGCGCTCGCCATGGTCGGCGACGGCGGCACCAGTGAGGGCGACTTCCACGAGGCGCTGAACTTCGCCGCCGTATGGCAGGCACCGGTCGTCTTCCTCGTCCAGAACAACGGCTTCGCGATCTCCGTCCCGCTCGCCAAGCAGACCGCGGCCCCGTCGCTGGCCCACAAGGCCGTCGGCTACGGGATGCCCGGCCGCCTGGTCGACGGCAACGACGCGGCCGCCGTGCACGAGGTGCTGAGCGACGCCGTACGGCACGCGCGCGCGGGCGGCGGTCCCACGCTGATCGAGGCGATCACCTACCGCATCGACGCCCACACCAACGCCGACGACGCGACCCGCTACCGCGGCGACTCCGAGGTCGAGACCTGGCGCGGGCACGACCCGATCGCGCTCCTGGAGCACGAGCTGACCGAGCGCGGCCTGCTCGACGAGGCCGGCAAGCAGGCCGCCCGGGACGCCGCCGAAACCATGGCCGCCGACCTGCGCGAACGCATGAACCAGGACCCGGCTCTCGACCCGATGGACCTGTTCGGCCATGTGTACGCCGACCCCACACCGCAACTGCGGGAACAGCAGGCCCAGTTGAGGGCCGAGCTCGAAGCCGAGTCGGAAGGGTCGCACCGATGACCACCGTCGCCGCCAAGCCGGCCACCATGGCGCAGGCCCTCACGCGCGGGCTGCGCGACGCCATGGCGGACGACCCCACCGTGCACGTCATGGGTGAGGACGTCGGCACTCTCGGCGGTGTCTTTCGGGTCACCGACGGGCTCGCCAAGGAGTTCGGCGAGGACCGCTGCACCGACACGCCGCTGGCCGAGGCCGGCATCCTGGGCACGGCGGTGGGCATGGCCATGTACGGCCTGCGGCCCGTCGTGGAGATGCAGTTCGACGCGTTCGCCTACCCGGCGTTCGAGCAGCTCATCTCGCACGTGGCGCGCACGCGCAACCGCACCCGCGGCAGGATGCCGCTCCCCATCACCATCCGCGTCCCCTACGGCGGCGGCATCGGCGGCGTCGAGCACCACAGCGACTCGTCCGAGGCGTACTACATGGCGACTCCGGGGCTCCATGTCGTCACGCCCGCAACCGTCGCCGACGCCTACGGGCTGCTGCGCGCGTCCATCGCCTCCGACGACCCGGTCGTCTTCCTCGAGCCGAAGCGGCTGTACTGGTCGAAGGACACCTGGAACCCGGACGAGCCGCAGAGCGTTGAACCGATTGGCCGCGCGGTGGTGCGGCGCTCCGGCCGGAGCGCCACGCTCATCACGTACGGACCGTCCGTGCCCGTCTGCCTCGAAGCCGCCGAGGCGGCTCGGGACGAGGGGTGGGACCTGGAAGTCGTCGACCTGCGCTCGCTGGTGCCGTTCGACGACGAGACGGTCAGCGCCTCGGTACGGCGGACCGGGCGAGCGGTCGTCGTGCACGAGTCGGGCGGGTTCGGCGGCCCGGGAGGGGAGATCGCGGCCCGGGTCACGGAGCGCTGCTTCCACCACCTGGAGGCGCCGGTGCTGCGTGTGGCCGGGTTCGACATCCCCTACCCACCGCCGATGCTGGAGCGTCACCACCTGCCCGGCGTGGACCGGATCCTGGACGCCGTGGGGCGTCTGCAGTGGGAGGCCGAGAGCTGATGGCACAGGTGTTGGAGTTCAAGCTCCCCGACCTCGGGGAGGGGCTCACCGAGGCGGAGATCGTCCGCTGGCTGGTGGAGGTCGGTGACGTCGTCGCCGTCGACCAGCCGGTCGTCGAGGTCGAGACGGCCAAGGCGATGGTCGACGTCCCGTGCCCCTACGCCGGGGTGGTCACGGCCCGCTTCGGCGAGGAGGGCTCCGAGCTTCCCGTGGGCGCGCCGCTGCTGACGGTGGCCGTCGGCGCGCCGGCCTCCGACGGCCCGGCCGAGGACTCGGGTGCGGCCTCGGACAAGGGCTCCGGCAATGTCCTCGTCGGCTACGGCACCTCCGAGGCACCGGCGCGGCGCAGAAGGGTGCGCCCGGGGGAGTCGGTACCCGCCGTCCCTGTGGAACCCGTGTCCGCCAACGGCGCCGCTGCCGCGCGGGAGGTGATCGAGGGGCCCGTGCCGGTCATCTCCCCCCTCGTCCGCCGCCTCGCCCGGGAGAACGGCCTGGACCTGAGGGAGTTGCACGGCTCCGGACCGGAGGGGCTGATCCTGCGGGCCGACGTCGAGTACGCCCTGCGGGCCGCTCAGGCACACGGACGCACGGCACAGCCGTCGGCCGGGCCGCACGCGCGTGTGACGCCCACCCCGGCACCGGCCCCGGCTTCCTCCGCTGCCGTCCCGGCCGCGCAGCCGCCCGTCCGTTCCTCCGCCCCTCCCGCCGGCATCCGTACGCCCCTCAAGGGCGTCCGCGGTGCTGTGGCCGACAAGCTCTCCCGCAGCCGGCGGGAGATCCCGGACGCCACCTGCTGGGTGGACGCCGACGCGACGGAGCTCATGCGGGCGCGGACCGCGATGAACGCCGCAGGGGGACCGAAGATCTCTCTGATCGCCCTGCTGGCCCGCATCACCACCGCGGCCCTGGCCCGGTTCCCCGAGCTCAACTCCACGGTCGACACGGAGGCCAGGGAGATAGTCCAGTTCGATCATGTACACCTCGGGTTCGCCGCGCAGACCGAGCGCGGGCTCGTCGTCCCGGTCGTACGGGACGCCCACGCGCGGGACGCGGAGTCGCTGACGGCGGAGTTCGCCAGGCTGACCGAGGCCGGCCGCACGGGCACCCTCACACCGGCGGAACTCACCGGCGGCACCTTCACGTTGAACAACTACGGCGTGTTCGGTGTCGACGGCTCCACCCCGATCATCAACCACCCCGAGGCCGCCATGCTCGGCGTCGGCCGCATCATCCCCAAGCCCTGGGTGCACGAGGGCGAACTGGCGGTGCGGCAGCTCGTCGAGCTCTCGCTCACCTTCGACCACCGTGTCTGCGACGGTGGCACCGCGGGCGGCTTCTTGCGGTATGTGGCGGACTGTGTGGAACACCCGGCGGTGCTGCTGCGCACGCTGTGACCAAGACCCCCGCGTTTCGGCTGCTTCCCCTGCGTTCCCTGTGATCGCGGAGGCACGCATACTCGGGGGGTGACCGCGTACGGACCGACTGGCGCGCAAGGCGCCGCCGATGCAGTTCACGACGTCGCGTACGACGCCGTCGTGCTCGCCGGCGGTGCCGCGCGGCGGCTCGGCGGGGTGGACAAACCCGGGGTGCGTGTCGGTGGGCGCCCGCTGCTCGACCGGGTGCTCGCCGCCTGTGCCGATGCCCGCACCACCGTGGTCGTCGCCGATCCCCGGTCCACGGCGCGTCCGGTCACCTGGGCGCGTGAGGACCCGCCCGGCGGCGGCCCGGTCGCCGCCCTCGACGCCGGGCTCCGGCACACCGGCGCGGAGCAGGTCGTCGTCCTCTCGGCCGACCTGCCGTTCCTCGACGAGGGCACGGTACGGCGGCTGTTGGCCGCCCTGCGCTCCGGCGACGCCGACGGCGCGCTGCTCACCGACGCCGACGGCCGCGACCAGCCGCTCGTCGCCGCGTACCGCGCGCCCGCGCTGCGCCGCGAACTGGCCGCACTCACCCAAGGTCGGGACGGCCTCGCCGGCCTCCCCCTGCGTCGGCTGACCGGCGCGCTCGCACTCACCCGCGTCCCCGACCCCGTCGCGTCCTTCGACTGCGACACCTGGGACGACATCGCCACCGCCAGGGCACGCATCAGGGAGCATGGGCACGTGTTGGATGAATGGATTTCCGCAGTCAAGGACGAGCTGGGCATCGACCTCGACGTCGACATCAAGGCGCTGCTGGACCTCGCCCGCGACGCCGCCCACGGCGTGGCGCGGCCCGCGGCCCCGCTGACCACCTTCCTGGTCGGGTACGCGGCGGCGCAGGCCCGGGACGGCGAGGGCGGACCCGAAGCGGTCGCCGAGGCATCCCGCAAGGCCGCCGCCCTCGCCCTGCGCTGGGCCGAAGAGGCCGCCGCCAAGTCCGACGTGGCCCCCGACGCCACCCCCGACACCCGCCCGGACGCCGGATGACCCCCCGCGGCATCCGGGCGGACGAGGACGCCGAGGACCTCGACGTCGAGGAGGTGCTCGCCCTCGTGAACGAGGACAACGGCCACCACACACCGGGCGAGCCTGTGCCCGCAGCCACCCCGCCCACCCCGCCCACCCCGGGCTCCCCCAAACCGGCCGGCCACCACAAGGCCACCCCCTGGCCCGAAGCCCGCGATATCGCCGCCCGCGCCGCCCGATCCGGCACCCGGGCCGCCGGCCGTGCCCCCGTCTCCATCCCCCTCGACGCCGCCCTGGGTCTCGCCCTGGCCGCTCCCCTCACCGCCCTCACCGATCTGCCCTCCTTCGACACCTCGGCGATGGACGGCTGGGCCATCGCGGGGCCCGGCCCCTGGGACGTACGGGACGAGGGTGTGCTGGCCGGGCACGGCGAGCCCGATCCGCTCACCGACGGCGAGGCCGTCCGTATCGCGACCGGCGCCCGCATCCCCCCGGACACCACCGCCGTCCTGCGCAGCGAGCACGGCCGCACGGGCGCTCAGGGCCATCTGCACGCCACCCGGGAGATCCAGCACGGCCAGGACATCCGGGCACGCGGCCAGGAGTGCCGTAAGGGCGATCATCTGCTGGCCGCGGGCACCCTCGTGACCCCGGCCGTGCTCGGGCTGGCAGCCGCCGCCGGATACGACACTGTCACCGCCGTACCCCGCCCCCGCGTCGAAGTACTCATCCTCGGCGACGAGTTGCTCACCGAAGGGCTCCCGCACGACGGGCTGATCCGCGACGCCCTCGGGCCGATGCTGCCGCCCTGGCTGCGCGCCCTCGGCGCCGAGGTCACCGCGGTGCGCCGGCTCGGCGACGACGCCAAGGCCCTGCGCAAGGCGCTCACCAGCTCCCAAGCGGACCTCGTCGTCACCACCGGCGGCACCGCGGCCGGCCCCGTCGACCACGTCCACCCCACCCTGCACCGCATCGGCGCCGAACTCCTGGTGGACAGCGTCAAGGTGCGCCCCGGCCACCCCATGCTGCTGGCCCGCCTCAAGGAGAACCAGCACCTCGTGGGCCTGCCCGGCAACCCCCTCGCCGCCGTCTCCGGCCTGCTCACGCTCGCCGAACCCCTGCTGCGCACGCTCGCGGCACGCCCCGCCCCGGAGCCCTACACGCTGCCGCTGAGCGAGGCGGCACACGGGCATCCGTACGACACCAGGCTCATCCCCGTCGTGCTGCGCGGCGATCATGCCGTGCCGCTGCGCTACCACGGCCCGGCCATGCTGCGGGGCATGGCGGCGGCCGACGCGATCGCCGTCGTTCCACCGGGCGGTGTTCGTGCCGGTCAGGAGACCGAACTGCTCGACCTGCCCTGGGCCACTGCCGGTATCGAGGTGTGTTTCACGTGAAACTTCCGGGCCAGGACGCCATAGCGCGCGAGGCGGACGAGCGGGTCGCAACCTATCGCGTGAAGCTCCCGAAGAAGATCGTGGAGCATCCGTTCCGGCAGGTCGCCAAGCGGGTCACGATCGCGATGTCGCTGCTCGTGGCGTCCGCCTTGATCGTCTACGCCGACCATGACGGCTACAACGACAGCTCCGACGGTGCCGTCGACCTTCTCGACGCCTTCTACTACGCGACCGTCAGCCTCTCCACCACCGGATACGGCGACATCACCCCGGTCAGTGACGCCGCCCGGCTCACCAATATCTTCGTCATCACGCCGATGCGTGTGCTGTTCCTGATCATCCTGGTCGGCACCACGTTGGAGGTCCTCACCGAACGGACCCGCGAGGAATGGCGTCTGAACCGCTGGAGGTCCACCTTGCGCGACCACACCGTCGTCGTCGGCTTCGGCACGAAGGGCCGTTCGGCGATCCAGACCGTCTGCGCGACGGGCCTGAAGAAGGAACAGGTCATCGTGGTCGACCCGAGTTCCAAGGTGATCGAGGCGGCGGTCGCGGACGGATACGCGGGGGTCACGGGGGACGCGACGCGCAGCGAGGTCCTGAAGCGGGCCGAGGTGCACAAGGCACGGAAGATCATCATCGCCACCCAGCGCGACGACACCGCCGTCCTGGTGACGCTGACGGCCCGGCAGCTCAACCGCGGGGCGAAGATCGTGGCCGCGGTGCGTGAGGAGGAGAACGCGCCGCTGCTCAAGCAGTCCGGCGCCGACGCGGTCATCACCAGCGCCAGCGCGGCCGGGCGGCTGCTCGGCCTCTCCGTGCTCAGCCCCGCCGCCGGCATGGTGCTGGAGGACCTGATCCAGCAGGGCAGCGGGCTCGACATCGTCGAACGGCCGGTCATAAAGGCCGAGGTGGGCAAGAACCCACGCCAGACGGACGACCTGATCGTGAGCGTCGTACGCGGGCACCGGGTGCTCGGATACGACGATCCGGACGTCGGGACACTGGAGCTGACGGACCGGCTCATCACCATCGTGAGGGCGACGCCGGGCAGTCAGGTCGCACCCGACGACCGGCGTCTGCCCCCAGGGATGAAGCCCGTCTGACGTCTCAGACGGGCTTCATCGTCGGTGCCGCTTGCGGCTGTACGCGCTACTTGCGGTTGTACAGCCGCATGGTGATCGGTCCGAAGACCAGGACGAACAGGCCCGCCCAGCCCACCGACCAGGCGATCTCGTCCGTCGGCCAGTTGCCCGCCATCAACTCGCGGACGGCCGAGGCCAGATGAGTGATCGGGCTGTTGTTGACGAAGGCCTGGAGCCAGCCCGGCATGGTCTTGGGGTCGACGAAGATGTTCGACAGGAAGGTCAGCGGGAACAGCACCATCATGCTGACGCCCATCACCGACTTCTCGCTGCGCAGCAACAGCCCGAACATCGTCCAGACCCATGAGAACGCGAACGAGAAGGCGACCAACAGGGCGATCCCGGCGAGGACACCGGCCACCCCGCCGTCCGGGCGGTAGCCGATGATCATGCCGACGGTGAGCATCACCACGGACGCGATCGTGTAGCGCAGGGCGTCGCCCAGCAGATAGCCGACCATCGTCGACGGCCGCCAGATGGGCAGCGTACGGAACCGGTCGAAGACACCCTTCTCGATGTCGGTGTTCACCGAGACGCCCGTGTACATCGTGATCATCACGACCGACATCACCAGGATGCCCGGCAGCAGGAACTGGATGTACTCCTTCGGGGAGCCGGCCAGGGCACCCCCGAACAGGTACGTGTACATCAGCACCATCATGATCGGGAACGCGGTGACGTCGAAGAGCTGCTCCGGCACGTGCTTGATCTTCAGGATCGCGCGCCAGCCGAAGGTCATCGAGGCCGACAGGGCGCTGGGCCGCGGCGGTCGCTCCCCCGCGACGAGCAGCGCCGCGAGCGACTCGGCGCTGACGGGGGCGAGTTCCTTGTCCTCGGTCTGCGTCACGGTGCTCATGCCGCCACCCCGTCCTTGTCGTCCTTGCCGGCCTTGTCAGTCCGGTCGTTGTTGTCGCGTGCGTCGTGGGTGTCGTGTCCGGTGAGGGCGAGGAACACCTCGTCCAGGCTGGGCTGGCCCAGCGAGAAGTTGTCGACGGTGATGCCGGTGCGGGCCAGCTCGGCGAGCGCGCGGGCGGCCTGTTCCGCCGCGCCCTGGCCATTGGCGGCCCCGGAGCCGACACGTGCGGTGAGGGCCACGGGGTCCGGCTCCAGCTGCACCTCCGCGTCCAGGGTCAGTCGCAGGACGCGCTCGGCCTCCGGACGCTGCGCCGCGTCGCGCAGCCGCAGATGAACGGAACCGGCGCCCACGGACGCCTTGAGCTCGCCCTTGGTCCCCTCGGCGATCACCTTGCCGCGGTCGATGACGGCGATCCGGGAGGCCAACTGGTCGGCCTCGTCCAGGTACTGCGTGGTCAGCAGCACCGTGGTGCCCTGGGCGACGACCGCGCGCACGATGTCCCAGACCTGGTTGCGGCTGCGCGGGTCGAGGCCGGTCGTCGGCTCGTCGAGGAAGAGCAGGTCGGGGGTGTTGAGGATGGAGGCGGCGATGTCGATACGGCGCCGCATGCCGCCGGAGTAGTTCTTGACCTGCTTCGCCGCCGCCTCCGTCAGCCCGAAGGCCTCCAGGAGCTGCGCGGAGCGCTGCCGCGCGGCCTGCTTGCCGTGTCCGAGGAGCCGGCCCAGCAGGACCAGGTTCTCGGTGCCGGTGAGGTCCTCGTCCACGGAGGCGTACTGGCCGGTGAGGCTGACGCGGCCACGCACCTCGTCGGCCTCGCGGACGACGTCGTGGCCGAAGACGTGGGCCTCGCCGCCGTCGGGTCGTAGGAGGGTGGCGAGCATCTTCACCGTGGTGGTCTTTCCGGCGCCGTTGGGGCCGAGGACGCCGTAGACCGTGCCGGCCGGAACCGCGAGGTCCACGCCGTCGACGGCCCGTGTCTCACCGAACGTCTTCACCAGGCCGGCGGTCTCGATCGCGAGACCGGACGTCGTCTGCGTGCTCATGCTGTCGGGGTCCTTCCGGGTGGTCCTTCCGCGTTCTTGGGCTACGCATGGGGAGACCTTTACGGTGGCGCAAACTCATCGGCGGCGCACAGGGATTTTCGAAGGACCCGCCCAAGGACCGAGAGGTATGGGACCGGGGACCGAGGCGGAGGGCTCCCCGCGTGCCCGGGCGGGAGTACGGCGGCAGGGGCGCGAGGGGCGGGGAGTAGCGTCCGTCCCATGCATGCGATCACGATTCCCGAACCTGGTGGGCCCGAGGCGCTGGTGTGGGACGAGGTCCCCGATCCCGTCGCCGGCGAGGGCGGGGTGCTGGTCGAGGTGGTGGCCGGGGCCGTCAACCGCGCCGACATCCTGCAGCGGCAGGGCTTCTACAACCCGCCGCCCGGCGCCTCCCCCTACCCCGGTCTGGAGTGCTCCGGCCGGATCGCCGAGATCGGCCCCGGCGTCTCCGGCTGGGCCGTCGGCGACGAGGTGTGCGCGCTGCTCTCGGGCGGCGGTTACGCCGAGAAGGTCGCCGTACCGGCAGGCCAGTTGCTGCCCGTGCCCAAGGGCGTGAGCCTCACCCAGGCCGCCGCGCTGCCCGAGGTGGTCTGCACGGTCTGGTCGAACGTCTTCATGGTGTCCCATCTGCGCCCCGGCGAGACCCTGCTCGTGCACGGCGGTTCGAGCGGCATCGGCACCATGGCCATCCAGCTGGCCAAGGCCGTCGGGGCCAGGGTCGCGGTCACGGCGGGCAGCAAGGACAAGCTCGACCGGTGTGCCGAGCTGGGCGCCGACATCCTCGTCAACTACCGGGAGCAGGACTTCGTCGCCGAGGTCAAGGAGGCCACCGGCGGGGCCGGAGCCGACGTCATCCTCGACAACATGGGCGCCAAGTACCTCGACCGCAACGTACAGACCCTCGCCGTGAACGGCCGCCTCGCCATCATCGGTCTGCAGGGCGGCGTCAAGGGCGAGCTCAACATCGGCGCGCTCCTGGCCAAGCGGGGTGCCGTCAGCGCGACCTCGCTGCGTGCCCGTCCCCTCGGTGAGAAGGCGGCGATCGTCGCGGCCGTACGCGAGCACGTCTGGCCCCTGCTGGACGCCGGGCATGTACGGCCGGTGGTGGACCGCGAGATGCCGATGGACGACGCGGCCGGGGCGCACCGGGTGCTGGAGGAGAGCGGACACGTGGGCAAGGTGCTGCTGGTCGTGCCGTAGGACGGCCAGGACGGCCAGGACGGCCAGGACGGCCAGGACGGCCAGGACGGCCACGGCGGCCACGGAGGCCACGGCGGCCACGGCGGTCCGAGCGGCCACCCGCTAGCCGCGCCGCAGCCTGAGGCCGACGAAGGCGAGGCCCAGCCCGAGCCCGATGAGCACCAGCCCCGCGCCGAGGGGCAGCACCTGCAGTACGGGTTCGGCGGGGTCCTCGGCGTGCGTGACGGGCCGGTGCACGGGGTGGGTCGCCGGGGCGGAGGTCTCTCCGGCGGCCTGGGAGCTCTCGGTCGCCGTACCCCCGTCGTCCTCGCCCTCCGGCTCCGGCCGCGTCGAGCTGTCACCCTCCTCCTCGCGGCCGGGTTCCCGCCCGGTCGCCGCTTCCTCGTCCTCCAGCGGCCCCTTCTCCCGCCCCGGCCGCTCCCGCCCCTCACCGGCCCGGCTCCCGGCCCGGGACGGGCCGTCGGAGGGGCTGGGACGGGAGGCGGCGGGGCCGTGGGCCGTGGAGGTGCGCGCCGCACCGGGCTTCATGTCCCCCTCCGACCTCCCGGCCTCCCAGTGCTGTCCGGATTTCCCGGACGCCGTGGGGGAGGCGGAGGGGACATCGGACGCCGGGGGCGAGCCGGAGGGGGCCCCGGACGCGGAGGCGGAGCCGCCGGACCCCTCGGACGCAGTTGCAGGGGAACCCGAGGGCCCGGCGGAGGCCGGCGGCGCGGCCGCGGAGCCGGAGGGGCCCCGGGATGCGGCAGCCGGACCGGGCCGAGGCGTGCTTGCGGGGCCGTAGGAGCCCCTGGACTCGGCTGCGGAGCGGGACGAGGCCCTGGACCCGGCTGTGGAGTCGGAGGCGCCCCTTGACCCCGCCCTGGCGTCGGAGGAAGCCCGGGCCCCGGCTCTGGCATCGGCGGAAGCCCCGGAGGGGGCCGCGCCCCGCGTGCCCTCAAGGCCGTACGCCATCACGGACCCGCCCGGCCCCATGATCAGCCCCACCGCCAGTACCCCCAGCAATCCCGCGGTGCGCAGCTCCCGCGGTCGCCCCCGCCCCGCCCGTACCGCCCCCAGCCAAGAAGTCATGGCACAAGCCTCACAGGACCCTGCAAACCCGGCATTTCGGAGACCGCCACTCGACCGAACCCGGCCCCGACGGAATCTCCCTGCCCTCAAACGGTGGATCACCCCACACAGGGGGCACCACGATGATGAGCTGTACGGGTGCGAGAGAATGGCGGCATGGAGATGCCGAGGAACGAACGGTCGTCGGAGAACCCCCAGATCCTGGTCGTGGGCCAGGACGGGATGGCCATCGGCGGCGGAGGTGACGAGGACTCCCGCGAGGTTCCGGTGACGGAGATGGTCGAGCAGCCGGCGAAGGTCATGCGGATCGGAAGCATGATCAAGCAGCTGCTCGAAGAGGTCCGCGTGGCGCCGCTGGACGAGGCGAGCCGCGTCCGGCTCAAGGAGATCCATGCCAGCTCCGTGAAGGAGCTGGAGGACGGCCTGGCCCCGGAGCTCGTCGAGGAGCTGGAGCGGCTCTCCCTGCCGTTCACGGACGAGGCGACACCGAGCGACGCGGAACTGCGGATCGCGCAGGCCCAGTTGGTCGGCTGGCTGGAGGGCCTGTTCCACGGCATCCAGACCACGCTGTTCGCCCAGCAGATGGCCGCGCGGGCCCAGCTGGAGCAGATGCGCCGCGCCCTCCCGCCGGGCGTCGGCGGCCCCGAGGACGGCGAGCAGCACCCGGGCGGCCGCTCGGGCGGACCGTACCTGTAGGACACACCCGACTTGTAGGACACCCGCCGCGTACGCGAAGGGCCCGGCAGCCGATGCTGCCGGGCCCTTTCGGTTACGGGATCAGTCCGACTCCGGATTGCCCGTCGAGACCGTGAACTTCATCTCCGGCGGGTCGTCCGGGTCGAAGTCCGTACCCTTCTCGGGCGACTGCCGCATGACGGTGCCCTCGCCGAAGGTGTTCTCGTCGACGTCGACCTTCTCGACCTCCCACCCTGCGGCCTTGAGGCACTCGACGACCGACGGCCAGTACTTGAACGTCATGTCCGGCATCGTCACCTTGTCGGGGTCGAGGTACGACTCCCGCGGCTCGGTGCACTCGGTCGTCTCGACCGTGTTGTCGCTGTCGCCCGCCCGGTATCCCGCCGCCTTCGTCGCCGGCTCCGAGGCGGTCGTGCCGCCGCTGCCGCCGCTCCCGCCCCCGTCGTCCTCGGTCCCCCCGCCCTTCAGGTTCAGGGCCAAGATCAGGCCGCCCACCGCGACCACGGACACGATGATGGAGCCGATGATCATCGGCCGGTTGCTCTTGCCGCCGCCCGAAGCGGGCTGCGCCTGGGGCGACATGGTGTACGGCGCCGGGGTCGGGTGGCCCGGCTGCGGGGAGTACGAGGCCGGTGGCGGTGTCTGGAAGCCCTGCTGCTGCGGGTAGCCGTACGCCGGTGAAGGCATCGACGGCGGCGGGGTGCCGTACGGGTTCGGGGCCGGAGTCTGCTGGTACGGCGTCTGGACGTGGCCCGCGGGCGGGGGCGTCTGGCCGACCGGCGGGAACACCGAGGCGCCGACGCCCTGGCCGCTCTGCGACTGCGAGCCCGGCACGATGCTGGGCGCGGCCGCCTGGAAGGACGCGGCCACGCGCAGGCACTCGTCGCGCATGGACTCGGCGCTCGGGAAGCGCTCGTTCGGGTTCTTCTTCAACGCGCGGGCGATCAGCGCGTCCACGGCCGGCGGCAGGGCGCTGTTGATCGTGGACGCAGCGACCGGCTCTTCCTGCACGTGCGCGTACGCGATCGCCAGCGGTGAGTCGGCGTCGAACGGCAGCCGCCCGGTGACCAGTTGGAACAGCATGATGCCGACCGAGTAGAGGTCGGAGCGGGCGTCCACGGCCCGGCCCAGCGCCTGTTCCGGCGAGAGGTACTGCGGGGTGCCGACCACCATGCCGGTCTGTGTCATCGACGTCACACCGGACTGCATGGCGCGCGCGATGCCGAAGTCCATGACCTTGACGACGCCGCGCTTGTTCATCATCACGTTGCCCGGCTTGATGTCCCGGTGGACCAGGCCCATCTCGTGGCTGATCTCCAGCGCCGCGAGCACGTCGGCGGTGATCTTCAGCGCCTTGTCGGCGGGCATCGCGCCCAACTGCCGTACGTCCTCGTCGAAGACGGAGCTGAGCGGGCGGCCCTCGATGTACTCCATGACGATGTACGGCGTCGTCATGCCGTCGACGTCGTCCTCGCCGGTGTCGAAGACTGAGACGATATTGGTGTGCGTGAGCTTCGCCACGGCCTGGGCCTCGCGGCGGAAGCGCTCGCGGAAGGCCTGCTCGCGGCCGAGTTCGGTGTGCAGCGTCTTGACCGCGACCTGCCGGTCGAGCACGGAGTCGTAGGCGAGATGCACGGCGGCCATGCCGCCCTGGCCGAGCAGGTCGCGCAGCTGATAGCGGCCGCCGGCCAGCGACCGCCCCGCGTCCTGGCCCTGTGCGCCGTCCTGGCTCATGTTCTGCGTCCCCCGTACCCTCTCGGGCGCCTGCGATTGCCGTGGATCGAATGATCCAATGTGGTATTCCCGGCCAAGTCTGCCCCACGGCACTGACAGGTCAAGCGCGGTGCCCGTTCCGTGACCGTACGCGAAGGGAGCGTCGCGGAAGCGTTACAGGGGCTGTACGGCCGGTGCACAGAATTTGCACGACGGGACGGGGTAACGGTTTGATGGCCGGTCCGTCTGCGTCAGGCCGGGGCCACCGTCTCGGACCGACGGCTTGCTTTGAGGCTGTAGCGTGGCCGACGGAGACCGTAACAACACCGCGCGCACCGCGGGCAGAAACGACGGCGAGGACCGATGGCACAGCAGCAGCGCGCTCAGGGCCCGTCCGACCCCGAGGCGGCTGGCGGCGGTATGTCAGACGCGCCGGAAATGTGGGGTAATGGCGGACTTGTCGGGGACGGTCGATATCGGCTGACCCGCAGACTCGGCCGGGGCGGCATGGCCGAGGTGTTCGCGGCCGAGGACGTACGTCTCGGACGCACCGTGGCGGTCAAGCTGCTGCGCTCCGACCTCGCCGAGGACCCGGTCTCCAAGGCCCGCTTCACGCGCGAGGCCCAGTCGGTGGCCGGCCTCAACCACCATGCGATCGTCGCCGTGTACGACTCCGGCGAGGACGTCGTGGGCGCGCACAGCGTGCCGTACATCGTCATGGAGATCGTCGAGGGCCGCACCATCCGCGACCTCCTCCTCAACGCCGAGGCGCCCGGCCCCGAGCAGGCCCTGATCATCGTCTCCGGTGTCCTGGAGGCCCTCGCCTACTCGCACCAGCACGGCATCGTGCACCGCGACATCAAGCCCGCCAACGTCATCATCACCCACAACGGCGCCGTGAAGGTGATGGACTTCGGCATCGCCCGCGCCCTGCACGGCGCGCAGTCGACGATGACGCAGACCGGCATGGTCATGGGCACCCCGCAGTACCTGTCGCCCGAGCAGGCGCTCGGCAAGGCGGTCGACCACCGTTCCGACCTGTACGCGACGGGCTGCCTGCTCTACGAACTTCTCGCGCTGCGCCCGCCGTTCACCGGCGAGACGCCGCTGTCGGTGGTCTACCAGCACGTCCAGGACATCCCGACCCCGCCGTCCGAGGCCTCCGACGCGGTGCCGCCGGAGCTCGACGGCCTGGTCATGCGCTCGCTCGCCAAGGAGCCGGACGACCGCTTCCAGACGGCCGAGGAGATGCGCGGCCTCGTCCAGTACGGCCTGCAGATGCTGTACGACCAGGGCGGCCACACCGGCACCTGGAACACCGGCCCGGTGACGATGCACGAGGGCCGGCACACCCCGGCGGCGGGCTTCGCGAACACCACCGTCATGGGGCACCCCGGCGACTCCGGTTCCGGCACCACGCAGATCCCGCAGCCGATCATGCCCTCCGGGTACGGCGGCGGTGACGACGGCGGCTTCGAGGGGCGCGGCAACAGGGGCAGCGGCCGCGGCAAGCTGTGGATCCTCGCCGTCCTCGCGGTGATCGCCATCGCGGCGGGTGTCGCGCTGGCGCTGAACAACGGCGGCGGTGGTGGCGGCGGCGGTGACACCCAGCAGACGCCGACCACCCAGCAGACCACCGACGAGGACAAGGCCACCGACGAGCCGACGGACGAGGCGACCGACGAGCCGACCGACGAGGTCACCGACGACGGCTCTGGCACGGGCACCGACCCGGACTACACGCCCTCGGACACGCCCTCGTACTCGCCGAGCGACGAGCCGACGGAGGAGCCCACCGAGGAGCCGACGGAGGAGCCGACCACCGAGGAGCCGACGGAGGAGCCGACCACCGCCGAGCCGACGGACGAGCCGACCGACGATCCCACGGTGCCGACACCGCCGACGGGCGGCGTCGAGGGCTGACCCCTTCCTGGCGCAAAACAGCCTGTACACGCGCGTGCGGCCCGGCAGACGGGCTGCACGCGCGTGCGGCGTTTTCGGGACATATCGGCCGACCGGGTGGCACCCCGAGGTGGCCCCCGGCTTAGATCTCACGTCCGGCGACTCTTCCCGTGACCTGGGTCACCGATATAACGTGCCGTTGTTCCGGCCCCCTGCAAGGCTGTGACCAGGACTTGTTCCCGACTTTCGCGGTTTACTTGGAAATCCAAGCAAAAACGCAGGTCAGGAGGGGTTTCACAGAAATGTGGAGCACTGGGTAACGTGCCTATTGCAGGGCGCTCGCCGGGGCACCTGTCACGCCTGTCCCCCAACGAGCCGCACCCACCCTGTGCGTCCGTAGGGCTTCAGGTGAGCCGCACTGGCACCCGGCGAACCCGGGTAGCCGGACCGACGGAGGAGCACACGTGACCGTGGAGAGCACTGCCGCGCGCAAGCCGCGACGCAGCGCCGGTACCAAGAGCACGGCCGGCAAGACAACCGCAAGGAAATCGCCGAGCACGGACCCCGAGCTCGTGCAATTGCTGACGCCAGAGGGTAAGCGCGTCAAGAATGCCGAATACGACAAGTACGTCGCCGGCATCACCCCCGAAGAGCTCCGCGGCCTCTACCGCGACATGGTGCTCACCCGCCGCTTCGACGCCGAGGCCACCTCCCTGCAGCGCCAGGGCGAGCTGGGCCTGTGGGCGTCGCTGCTCGGCCAGGAGGCCGCCCAGATCGGCTCCGGCCGCGCCACCCGCGAGGACGACTACGTCTTCCCGACCTACCGCGAGCACGGCGTCGCCTGGTGCCGCGGGGTCGACCCGGCCAACCTGCTGGGCATGTTCCGCGGCGTGAACAACGGCGGCTGGGACCCGAACAGCAACAACTTCCAGCTCTACACGATCGTCATCGGCTCCCAGACGCTGCACGCCACCGGCTATGCGATGGGCATCGCCAAGGACGGCGCCGACAGCGCGGTGATCGCGTACTTCGGCGACGGCGCCTCCAGCCAGGGCGACGTCGCGGAGTCCTTCACCTTCTCCGCGGTCTACAACGCGCCCGTGGTGTTCTTCTGCCAGAACAACCAGTGGGCGATCTCCGAGCCGACCGAGAAGCAGACCCGGGTGCCGCTCTACCAGCGTGCACAGGGCTACGGCTTCCCCGGCGTCCGCGTCGACGGCAACGACGTCCTGGCCTGCCTGGCCGTGACGAAGTGGGCGCTGGAGCGTGCCCGTAGCGGCGAGGGGCCGACGCTCGTCGAGGCGTACACGTACCGGATGGGTGCCCACACCACCTCCGACGACCCGACGAAGTACCGGGCCGACGAGGAGCGCGAGGCCTGGGAGGCGAAGGACCCGATCCTGCGCGTTCGCCGGTACCTCGAGGCTTCAAACCACGCGGACGAGGGATTCTTCGCGGAACTGGAGACCGAGAGCGAGGCGTTGGGCAAACGAGTGCGCGAGGCGGTCCGTGCCATGCCGGACCCGGACCACTTCGCCATCTTCGAGAACGTGTACGCGGACGGGCATGCGCTCGTCGACGAGGAGCGCGCCCAGTTCGCCGCCTACCAGGCGTCGTTCGCGGACGTAGAGGGGGCCTGACATGGCAGCGGAGACAGTCAAGAGCATGGCTCTTGCCAAGGCGATCAACGAATCGCTGCGGCACGCGCTCGACGCGGACCCCAAGGTCCTCATCATGGGCGAGGACGTCGGCAAGCTCGGCGGCGTCTTCCGGGTCACCGACGGCCTGCAGAAGGACTTCGGCGAGAGCCGGGTCATCGACACCCCGCTGGCCGAATCGGGCATCGTGGGCACCGCGATCGGCCTGGCCCTGCGCGGCTACCGCCCGGTGGTGGAGATCCAGTTCGACGGCTTCGTCTTCCCGGCCTACGACCAGATCGTCACGCAGCTCGCAAAGATGCACGCGCGCTCGCTGGGCAAGGTCAAGCTCCCGGTCGTCGTCCGCATCCCCTACGGCGGCGGCATCGGCGCGGTCGAGCATCACTCGGAGTCGCCGGAAGCCCTCTTCGCGCACGTGGCGGGCCTGAAGATCGTCTCGCCGTCCAACGCGTCGGACGCGTACTGGATGATGCAGCAGGCCATCCAGAGCGACGACCCGGTGATCTTCTTCGAGCCCAAGCGGCGCTACTGGGACAAGGGCGAGGTCAGCACCGAGGCGATCCCGGGCCCGCTGCACAAGGCGAAGGTCGTCCGCGAGGGCACGGACCTCACGCTGGCCGCGTACGGCCCGATGGTGAAGCTCTGCCAGGAGGTCGCCGCCGCGGCCGCCGAGGAGGGCCGCAATCTGGAGGTCCTGGACCTGCGCTCGGTCTCCCCTCTGGACTTCGACTCGATCCAGACGTCGGTCGAGAAGACCCGCCGCCTGGTGGTGGTCCACGAGGCCCCGGTGTTCTTCGGCTCGGGCGCGGAGATCGCCGCCCGGATCACGGAGCGCTGCTTCTATCACCTGGAGGCCCCGGTGCTGCGGGTGGGCGGCTATCACGCCCCGTATCCGCCGGCGCGTCTGGAGGAGGAGTACCTGCCGGGCCTGGACCGGGTGCTCGACGCCGTCGACCGTGCCCTGGCGTACTGAGGAGAGGGTCGTGACGACGATGACGGAAGCGTCCGTGCGCGAGTTCAAGATGCCCGACGTGGGCGAGGGACTCACCGAGGCCGAGATCCTCAAGTGGTACGTCCAGCCGGGCGACACGGTCACCGACGGCCAGGTGGTGTGCGAGGTCGAGACGGCCAAGGCGGCCGTCGAGCTGCCCATCCCGTACGACGGGGTGGTCCGCGAGCTGCACTTCCCCGAGGGCACCACGGTGGACGTCGGTATGGCGATCATCGCGGTGGACCTGGCGGGCGGAGCCGCTCCGGCGCCGACTGCTCCGGCGCCGGCCGCGCAGCCGGAGGCCGCTCAGGAGGAGCCCAAGCCGGAGGGCTCGGGCCGCCAGCCGGTCCTGGTCGGCTACGGCGTGGCCCAGACCTCGACGAAGCGCCGCCCGCGCAAGGGTGCCGGCGTCCCGCAGCAGGAGCCCTCGACGCCGGCGCAGGCACTGCAGTCCGAGCTGAACGGCCACGGCCCCGCGCCTGCGGTGACGTCCGACCGACCGCTGGCGAAGCCGCCGGTGCGCAAGCTGGCGAAGGACCTGGGCGTCGACCTGGCCACGGTGACTCCGACCGGCCCCGACGGCATCATCACGCGCGAGGACGTCCACGCGGCGGTGGCCCCGGCCGCCGAGCCGGTGCCCCAGGCTGCCCCGGCTGCGCCGGTCGTCGCCCCCGCCGCCGCACCGGCGCCGGTGGCCGCGGCCACGTACGACACGGCCCGTGAGACCCGTATCCCGGTCAAGGGCGTGCGCAAGGCGACGGCGGCGGCGATGGTCGGGTCGGCGTTCACGGCGCCGCATGTCACGGAGTTCGTGACGGTGGACGTGACGCGCACCATGAAGCTGGTCGAGGAGCTCAAGGCGGACAAGGAGTTCGCGGGCCTGCGCGTGAACCCCCTGCTGCTGATCTCCAAGGCCCTGCTGGTCGCGATCAAGCGCAACCCGGACGTCAACGCGTCCTGGGACGAGGCGAACCAGGAGATCGTGCAGAAGCACTACGTCAACCTGGGCATCGCTGCGGCGACCCCGCGCGGCCTGATCGTCCCGAACATCAAGGACGCCCACGCCAGGACGCTTCCGCAACTGGCCGAGGCGCTCGGCGAGCTGGTGTCGACGGCACGGGACGGCAAGACCACCCCCGCCGCGATGCAGGGCGGCACGGTCACCATCACCAACGTCGGCGTCTTCGGCGTCGACACCGGCACCCCGATCCTGAACCCCGGCGAGTCCGCGATCCTCGCGGTCGGCGCGATCAAGCTCCAGCCGTGGGTCCACAAGGGCAAGGTGAAGCCGCGTCAGGTCACCACGCTGGCACTCAGCTTCGACCACCGGCTGGTCGACGGTGAGCTGGGCTCCAAGGTGCTGGCGGACGTGGCGGCGATCCTGGAGCAGCCGAAGCGGCTGATCACCTGGGCGTGAGCCACGGGCATTAGGCGACAGGCGAAAGGGGCGGCCACTCAGGAGTGGCCGCCCCTTTGCCGTGTGACTGCGGGCGTCAGCTGATCCTGGCGTAGCCGTAGTTGATCAGCTTCTTCACGTCAGCCGTGCGGTTGGCCTCCGAGGAGGCGGTCAGCACGGCGCCCATGACCTGCTCGCCGTTCATCGTCGCGGCGAAGACGAGGCAGTACTTGGCCTCGGTGCCGGAGCCGGTCTTGATGCCGAGCGTGCCGTTCCAGCCGAGCAGCGCGTTGGTGTTCTTCCACGCCGCCATCGTGCGGGTGGAACCGGTCTTCGTGATCGTCTTGGCCGTGTACGACTTGGTCTTCACGACGGTCTTGAACGTGGAGCTCTTCATCACGCTGCGGGCGAGCTTCGTCAGATCGCGCGGCGTCGAGGCGTTGGAGCCGTTGCTGATGCCGTCGAAGGAGTCGAACTTCGTGTTCGTCATGCCCAGGCTCTTGGCCATGGTGTTCATCTTGCCGATGAAGTTCTTGGTGCGGGCCGAGACCGTCGTGCCGGAACCGAACTTGTCGGCGAGGGCCATCGCGGCGTCGCAGCCGGAGGGCAGCATCATCCCGTACAGCAGCTGACGGACGGTCACCTTGTCGCCGACGATCAGGCGGGCCGTCGACGGGTAGCCCTTGCGGACCATGTAGTCGCTGACCTCCTTCTTGATGGTCACCTTGGTGTCCAGGTTCAGGTTCGACTGCGACAGCACGACCTTCGCCGTCATGATCTTCGTGGTCGAGGCGGTGAGCCTCTTGGTGTCGGCGGCCTTGGTGAAGAGCGTCGTGCCGGTCGCGCTGTTCATCAGGTACCCGCCCTTGGCGGTGATGGAGGGCGCCGTCACGGCCTGCGCGGGAGCCGCGGTGAGAGCTCCGGTCACGAGCACGGCGCCGGTCGTGACGGCGACGGCTGCGGCTCTGCGGACGCGGAAGCCCTTTGTGGCGGTTATCAACTTAAATACCCCGATTACGTCGAATGCCCCGAAAGTGCGGCCGAGTTGGAGGGGGAAGAGTGGGGCCGCACGTGTGTGACACGTAATTAACACAGAAGGTTGTGCACCGGATGCGGCAGGTGCCGCTTCTTTGCCCGGGGATTCCTTTTGGGGTCCGCATGGTGGACGCCGGCCGTCATGCGTACGTGTTGTATCTATGCTGTGGCCATGCCTTCCGCCCCGCTCAAGCAGCCACCCGCCGCCGACCGCGTCTACACCCACGTCAAACAGGGTGTCCTGGACCGCCGTTACGAGGGCGGCACGCTGCTCACCGAGGGCGAGCTCGCCGAAGCCGTGGGCGTTTCGCGCACTCCGGTGCGGGAGGCGCTGCTGCGGCTGGAGGTCGAAGGGCTGATCAAGCTCTACCCGAAGAAGGGCGCACTGGTCCTGCCGGTCTCCGCACAGGAGATCAAGGACGTGGTGGAGACGCGGATGCTCGTCGAGGAGCACGCGGCACGCAAGGCCGTCCCCGCGCCCCCCGCACTCATCGAGCGCCTGGAGGAACTGCTCGCCCGGCAGAAGGCACAGGCCGCCGCCGGTGATCTCGCCGGGGCCGCCGTCACCGACCGGTGCTTCCACGTGGAGATCGTCCGCAGCGGCGGCAACGAGATCCTGTCGCGGCTCTACGACCAACTGCGCGACCGGCAACTGCGCATGGGCGTGGCCGTCCTGCACTCCCACCCCGACCGGATCGCCAAGACCCTCGTCGAGCACGAGGAGATCCTGCAGGCCCTGCGCGCCGGGGACGCCGAGGAGGCCGTCGGACTGGTCCACCGGCACATCGGCTGGTTCTCGCATCTGGCGCGGGGTGAGGAGCGATGAAGGCTGCCGCGTTGCCGGGCGATCCTCCCGGCGGCCGCCGCGCCCTGGCCATCTGGGGCATAGGCGTCTCGGTCTACTTCGTCGCCGTCATCTTCCGTACGTCCCTCGGGGTCGCCGGCCTCGACGCGGCGGACCGCTTCGACGTGAACGCCTCGGCCCTGTCGACGTTCTCGATCCTCCAACTGCTCGTGTACGCGGGCATGCAGATACCCGTCGGCCTGCTGGTCGACCGGCTCGGCACCAAGAAGGTGCTGGCCATCGGTGTGGTGCTGTTCACGGCGGGCCAACTCGGCTTCGCCTTCTCGCCGTCGTACGGCACGGCCCTCGCCTCGCGTGCGCTGCTGGGCTGCGGCGACGCGATGACGTTCATCAGCGTGCTGCGGCTCGGCACCCGCTGGTTCCCGGCCCGGCGCGGCCCGCTGATCGCGCAGCTCGCGGGCCTTGCGGGCATGGCGGGCAACCTCGTCTCCACGCTGGTCCTGGCGCGGCTGCTGCACGGGGTGGGCTGGACGGCGGCGTTCGCGGGCAGCGCGGCCGCCGGTGTCGTCGTACTCGTCCTGCTCCTCCTGTTCCTCAAGGACCACCCCGAGGGGCACGAGCCGGAGCCGCTGCTGCACCAGGGGTCGGCGTACGTACGACGCCAGATAGCCGCGTCCTGGCGGGAACCCGGCACCCGGCTCGGGCTGTGGGTGCACTTCACGACGCAGTTCCCGGCGATGGTGTTCCTGCTGCTGTGGGGCATGCCGTTCCTGGTGGAGGCGCAGGGGCTGTCGCGGGCGACGGCCGGTGAACTGCTCACCCTGGTCGTCCTGTCGAACATGGTCGTGGGCCTGGTCTACGGCCAGGTCGTCGCCCGGCACCACGAGGCGCGGCTGCCGCTGGCGCTGGGCACGGTGGGGGCGACGGCGGTGCTGTGGGCGACGACGCTGGCCTGGCCCGGTGAGACGGCGCCGATGTGGCTGCTGATCGTGCTGTGCACGGTGCTCGGGGCGTGCGGGCCCGCCTCCATGCTCGGCTTCGACTTCGCGCGGCCGGCGAATCCGCCGGAGCGTCAGGGGACGGCGTCCGGGATCACCAACATGGGTGGGTTCGTCGCCTCGATGACGACACTGTTCGCGATCGGCGTGCTGCTGGACGCGACAGGTGACGACTACGCCGTGGCCTTCTCGGCGGTGTTCGTCCTCCAGGCCCTGGGCGTCAGCCAGATCCTGCGGCTGCGCACGCGCGCGGCGCGCAGGGAGCGGGAACGGCTGGTCGCCAGCAGGGTGGAGACCGTACACGTACCGGCATAGCCGCCAGGAACGTCAGCCGCGGACGGGTACGAGCGTGAGGTAGGCGATCCCCAGCACCCCGCGGTAGCTCATCCACTGGGCGCGATGCCGGTCGAGGCGCTCGCGCGTCTCGGCCGCGAGCGGGTGATCCGGGTGTTCGGCGAGCCAGATCTCGACGTCCGCCTGGTACCCCGACTCGAACTCCTCCCACTCCCCGAGGGTCGCCGTCTCCGTCCACTCCGGGCGGAAACCGGCGTCGACCACGAGGTCGAGCAGGGTGGCGAGGTCGTGGTGGTCGGTGGGGGCGGCTCCGGGCCACATGCCGGACAGTTCGGCAGGGGTCGGGGTGCGCTGCCAGAAGCCCTCCCCGAGCAGCACGCGTCCGCCGTCGGCGACCAGGCGGCGCAGTTCGCGCAGGGCATCGGTGAAGAGCTGGGGCGGCTCGGCCGAGCTCAGGGCCTGGCTCGCCCCGACGCACAGGACCAGGTCGGCCGGCCCGCGTGAGGTCCCGACCGCGGACTCCTCGACGAACTCGGCCCTGCGCGCCAGCCCTCGGTCCTCGGCAAGGCGGCGGCCCCGCGCGAGATCCTCGGCCTTGATGTCGATACCGACCCCCGTCGCGTCCGGCGCGGCGGCCAGAACGCGCAGCATCAGCTCGCCCCAGCCGCAGCCGATGTCGAGGACCGACGTGGGGTTCGTACGGGTGAGCCGCTGGACGAGACCCTGCGCCCGTGCCTCGGACAGCGGACCGTGGAAGGTCAGCCTGGTGAGGCGGGGCGGTTCGTCGGTACGGGGGCCGGGGGCGGCCTCGGTTTCAGTTGTCGTATCAGTCACGGCACGCACGCTAACTCCGCGTCCCCTGCCGCGGACAGCGAATAACGGGCAGGCGCCTCGCGGCACCCGGCGCCCGGCACCCGGCGCCCGGCGCCCGAAGGGCTGCTACGGCGTGACCGTGAAGTTCCGCAGGATCGCCGCCGTCAGGTCCGCGTCGCCCTCCGACTTCAGCCGGTCCGCCGCCGACTCCGGTGTGATGCGGCCGCAGGCAAGGCGGACGTAGGTCTCCCAGTCGAGGGTGAGGGTGGCGGCAGGGCCCAGCGCGGGGGCCGTCTCGAGGGTGCCGCGGCCCTGGATGTCGATGCGGATCGTGCGCAGGAACTCGATCGGGCCGTGAACGTCGAGGACGATCGCCGAGCTGCGGGGCGCGCCCGCCTTGGTGGCGACGATGTCGGGCAGCTTGCCGAGCAGGACGTCCCGGGCGACGTGCGCGCCGGGGGAGTCGAGGTTGCCGGGACGGCCGAGGGCCGCGCGCAGGTCCTGCTCGTGGAGCCAGATGTCGAACGCGTGGGTCCGCATCGCCTCCTCGAGGGTCAGCTCCGCCCCGAGCGGGCCGCGCACCTTGGTGCCGGGGTCGCGGGACTCGTTGCGCAGCTGGCGGTTGCGGCGGATGACCGTGTACTCCAGCTCGGAGGTCATCTCCGGCGCCGTGTGGTGGCGGCGGACGTCGACCTGCATCTCCATGTAGCGCTGGTGGTCGTTGGTGACGTGGAAGAGGTCGCGCGGAAGCGTGTGAATGGGACGCGGGTCGCCGAGCATCTCGCAGTCCAGGCCGATGACATGGGACACGACGTCGCGGACCGACCAGCCGGGGCAGGGCGTGCGCCGATTCCACTCGCCCTCCACAAGCGGCGTCACCAGCTCGGATATCGCTTCGATGGAGTGGGTCCAGGCGTCGGCGTAGGGCTGGAGGGTGGGATGCAGACTCACGGAAACGGGACCCCTCGGCGGTTGGAGCGTCGGTACGCGGGCAGGTTGTGGCGGCGGTGCCAGTGGGCGGCGGCTGCTGTCGGCGGGTGTCTTGAAACGCTAAGTTACGCTGCTGTGAGGCACCCCGGCAGTGCTTTCGTGTGACGATCGTAGGCCCCGCGTGGATGCGCGTGTGGACCGCTCGAATGCCAGGACGGTGGTAGTGTGCGCGCCTCTTTGCTGCAGATCGACGTCAATGAGGGCGAATCGGTCGAATCGCGTCGGGTGAGGGTCGCCTCGCTCGTGCGGGACCAGGCGGGTGCGGATCTGGTCGTCCTGCCCGAGCTGTGGACCACCGGGGCCTTCGCCTACGAGGAGTTCGGCAGCGAGGCCGAGCCGCTCGAAGGGCCGACGTACGAGGCGATGGCGAAGGCCGCGAGTGACGCGGGCGTGTGGCTGCACGCGGGCTCAATTCCCGAACGGGACCCCGACGGGCCGCTCTACAACACCTCTGTCGTCTTCTCCCCCTCCGGCGATCTGGCCGCCGCCTACCGCAAGATCCATCGCTTCGGCTTCGACAAGGGCGAGGCGGTGCTGATGGGCGCGGGCGAGGAACTGGTGACGGTCCGGCTGCCCGGCACGACCCTGGGCGTGGCCACGTGCTACGACCTCCGATTCCCCGAACTCTTCCGCGGCCTCGTCGACGCCGGCGCCGAGACCCTGGTCATTCCGGCGGGCTGGCCGGAGCGCCGCCGGGCGCACTGGACGCTCCTGGCTCAGGCGCGGGCGGTGGAGAACCAGGCGTTCGTGCTCGCCTGTGGAACGGCCGGGACGCACGCGGGAGTTCCCCAGGCCGGTCACTCGATCGTGGTCGATCCGTGGGGCGAGGTGCTGGCGCAGGCCGGTGCGGAGGAGCAGGTCCTGACGGTGGAGTTCGACCCGGGGAAGGTCGCGGTGACGCGGGATCAGTTCCCGGCGCTCAAGGACCGGATGCTGGGGCTGACGCCGCCGCGTCGCTGACGGCGCACCGCCCTCCCCGGCCGCCGCCCGTCAGTCGTCCCCTCGCTCCTTCTCCGCCAGGTGGATCACGCACACCGCCACCGCGATCAGCAGCGCCGGATCCGTGTCGTCCCGTACGACGTCCACGCCGTAGGTCTCCCGCACGTGCAGCCACCGGCGGGAGACGACGGCCAGCAGTTCGCCGTCGTACTCGACGGCGAACTCCCGGTCGAGGATCTTGCCGCTGACGTCGAGTTCCGTGCTGCCGTCGGCCAGGGAGACCCGGTAGTGGTTGCGCAGCAGGGACAGCCGCTTGCGGCGGATCGTGGCGAGCGGTTCGCCGGCCCGCTCGATCACCATCGTGTCGCGCAGGGCGAGCATCTTCTGGTGGATGTCGATGAGGACGTGCCCCTGGGCGTCCTTCAGCTCGAAGGTGTCCCGCAGCCGCATCGCCTTGCCGTCGACGAGGAACACCTTGTTGCCCCGGTCGTCCTCGATCCAGTAGTCGTCACCGAAGCCGAGGAGCCGGTCGCGTACGAGGAATCTCATGACACGAGGGGTTCCCCGCCGCCCGCCCCGAAACGCCGTCTGTAGGCCGAGGGGCTGAGCCTGTCCGGCGCCGCACACGCGAGCGGAGGTTCGCCCCGGTGCCGATTCCGCTCCTGGCAGCCACCACGCCCAGCGGCTTCTCCCCGCGCTCGATCAGCGCGCACGCCGGCCCACTCAACCCTGTCAGCCAGGCCAACGGCAGCGGCCCCTGGTTGCGCTCGGAAGCGGCGATGTCGGGGGGAGGGGTGAGGGACTGGCGACTCCGCCGTCCGGGCCGTCGGTCCGCCACCGTCAGCGGCTCCCTTCCCCGCCACTCCTGCACCCGCGTCGGCAGCAGGGCCGGCGACCCGTCCGGCACCGGCCGCTCCACGAACTGCTTCTGCCCGCCGTCCCGGTGCGCGGCGAACACTCGCCGTCGGGAGACCGCGTCCGCGACCTCGACGCCGTGGTCGCGCCGTACGACATGCACGCGCTGACCCTACGGTCACACCCCGGCTTCCACCGGGGCGTCCTCGTCGTCCAGGCCGCTCTCCTCGTCGTGGGTGATCTTCCGGCGGAGGTTCTCGACGTCCGTCTGCAGGCCGATGAGCAGCTTGTGGAGGTCGTCGAGGACGGGGAGCGAGACGATCGGGGTGTGGCCGCCGACTTCGGGTTCGAGCAGGTGCAGCCGGTCGAGGGCGTCCCGGGCGGCCGTCACGCTGTGGCGCAGCACCTGGCGTTGCTCCGCGGCGAGCTGGCTGGGGGGCCGGGACGTCTGCGTGACCTCCTGCCGCTCGGCCGGGTAGCCGATCGCGGCCCGGGGCAGCTCGGTGCCATCCGTCTCGCCGTTCGCCCCCGTGTCGGTTGCGCGGGTTTCCGCCTCCGCGGTGGCCTCCGTGGCACAGGTGTCATCCGGCATCGAGGCCGACGTCTCGGGCGTGGACAGCGGGCGGAGGGACGGGACGACGAGAGCCTTCGGAGGGTGAGCCTTGCGTGCGCGTTCGGGATTGGACGCCCACACGACGTCCCACTGGTGCAGCGTCACGGGCACACCGTCGGTGTCGCGCTCGATCCAGTCGTCGCTGCTGAGGTCGACCTTGAAGTGGATGTAGGGCGGTTCGGCCGCATCCCCCGTCCGCTCCTGGCGGATGAGCTGGCGCGCGGTCACGGCGTTCTCCGGCAGGGCGTCGCTGCGAAACCGGTTGGCGGCCAGTGCGAGGGTCCACAGACCCAGTCCGTTGTGCTGCTGCGAGAGGTCCTCGACGACCTGGTTGACGTCGGCGCGGAAGGGGACGCCCCCCTTTTCCTTGGCGACCAGCAAGGCCGAACCCACGTTCCGGGTGAGCAGCTTGTCGGCGATCAGCGCCACGCCGCCGGCCACGGCCAGGGTGCAACGGGCGTTGATGTCGCCTGTCATGGCCGGAGCCACGAGGTCGGTGAAGTCCTCCGTCGGGCAGGGCGTCCACTCCTGGAGCACGTCGGAGGTGAGGACGCCGCCGTTGTTCCAGGCGTTTCGGGCCTGGGTCGTGATCTGCTTCTTGTGCGAGCGCCACGGCAGGTCGATCAAGGGACCGAGGAGCTCGGCGAACCCCTTGAGACCCATGCGTTTGCCCCCCTTGATGGCTTTGGCCTGGTCCTTGAGGTGGTCCAGGAGTTCCGGTCGGGTCAGCCAGTACACGAGGTAGACGCTGCGCCACAGCGCGGTGCCGGGCGGGGGCGTGTCCCCGGGGACCATGTCGGGGAGTTCGGCCACCGGGATACGGCCTACGGCCAGGCCGTAGACCACCTGGAGATCGTCCTTGCGCACCTGCGAACTGCCCAGCTGGATCACGCGCTTGAGGGCACGGGTGGCGATCTCGACGTTCTGGGCGGCCGCGTCCCACTGCTTGAACTCCACGTGGACCGACGCCAGTACGGAGCGGATGGCGTCGTCGAAGATGTCCTCGGCGGCGAGGAGATGGCCCGGGTGTCCATGTGCGCCGACGGTGATCTGGGCGGGCAGGACGTAGGTCTGGGCGATCTGGGCCGCGCGCAACCCTGGTTCCTCGGCCGTGATCTCCCGCGCAAACTCCTCGGCGAGGCTGCGGCGTCTCTTCTCCCTCGCCTCGGCAAGCTGTTGCCCGAGCGGGAGGCCGCCCGCCGTGGGCCGGAGCGTGCCCGCCTTGCCGAACAGCGAGTCCACCGCGAGTGTCGCCGCCTCCGAGGCCTCGGCATTGGGGCCGGCGAGCACGGCCCAGGCGCTGGCGAGCCGGGTGATGCCGTCCCGGACGACCAGGGCGTGGAAGGACTCGGTGCCGTCCTCGAAGGCGATCTCGACGGGGTGGGTGATCAGGCTGCGGGTGACCTTGCGGGACAGGACGGAGGGCGCGTAGCTGTTGAGCGAGAGGGTGCCGTGGATGGTCTGCCACACATGGTCCCGGAGGTGGGCGAGGCTCCGGTACCGGTAGCGGACGATCGCGCAGGGGCGACCGCCGTCGGTGATCCCTTGGACCTGGGGGTCGGGAATCTCCATCACCTCCATTCCTGTACGGGGCTGGATACCGGGCAGAAACTCGCTCAGATGAACCCGGGTGACGACCGAGTGCAGCGTCGCACCGTCCACGTTCTCCACCATCAGCAGCCCGGCCGCTTCTTCGCCGGTGGGCCGCAGTTGTACGGCCACCGCGTCGGGGCCGGTGGTGGCACGGGCGATGGCCTGCCAGGCGGCCTTCGGCAGCAGAGCCACCGGATTGGCACTGCCCGCGTCGACCACCTTCGCCAGGTCGGCATCCGAAGAGGTGGACGGCAGCACGGGATCGACGTTGGACACCAGAACGGACTCGGTTCCCCAATGCACGGGGAAGGAACGGGGGGCCGGGGCAGGCATGGGCGTCCTCCAGGGGACGAGCGGGGCCGCAGAAGGCGGAGCGAAGGAGCGGAAACGAGGAAGAAGCACGGGATGAGGGAGCAGGACGGGACCAGAAGCAAGGGCGGAACGGGGCGGCCGGGAAGTCGGCACGACGGGCGTGCCATCTGCGAGCTCCTGGCCGCTCCGTAGGCCGGTGACGTCAGTTCAGAGCTGGAGGGGACCCTCTGCGTCGGGGTGCAGCTCCGCGAACCAGTCGGACAGGAAACGTCGGTTGTGCTGCCGGGCATGGTGCTGGTACGCGCAGTACGCGACGAACTCTGCGGCCTCCAGGAGGCCGTCCGTGTCGGCCGCGGCGCTGGGCAGGCTTTCGGGCGGCGTCGGTGACGGGGCGGCGTCGGTGACGGGGCGGCGAGGTCGTACCAGGTGGCGATGGTGTTCATGCGGATGACCGCGAGCGCGGATGTGCCGTCCGCCGTGTGACGGGCCGACAGCCGTTCGATGAGCGCCCGGGCAGCAGCCGCTCCGTTGGCGGTGTGCGGTCGGTGGGCGGTGCCGACCGTGGTGCCGGGCAGTTCAGCGATCGTCGCCAGTCCGCGCCGGAGGACCCGCTGGTATCTCCATTGTTCGGCCCTGTTGGGTCCGCGCCTGGTCGAGAGTGCGAGCGGTCGGCCCTGCCCGGCAGCGAGTTTCCTGGCGCGAAGGGTGTCACCGCGCCGGATGTTCAGCGCGGGGTCCGTGTACAGCTGTTCGCGGAAGTCGGCCCAAACGGCGGCGACAGCCTTGGATTCGAAGGCATCGAAGTTGATGCGCAGCCACCCGGCCAGGGTCAGGCCCCGGTCCCCGGAGAGGGCCGCGACATAAACGCATGGGAGGCGATAGTTCGCGCTAGCAAATGGTGGCCAATCCTCGCCGCCGGCGGCATGGGCAGGGGGTTGGTTCGCGAAGGTGTTCATGACTTACTCCATGGCACAGCAAGAGATGTGATGGAGCGTCCGCAGCAACGGCGGTGCTCGCGCGTTGCAGGAACCCCTTGCGTCACGCATTGACGACGTTACTGTCCGTCGGTTCATCCGAAGAAAGGAATATTGCGATCGGATCGGAATTGATCAGTACTTCACTCGATCCGAACCGATCGCGATCGAAGCGTGCCGAGAATAGGTGCTACTGGATCAAGTTACTTCGTGCCTCGGGATAGTTGTCGAATAGCTGCGGCAGCGGGCTCTGGCCCAGCTTGTCGAGAAGAGCGATGGCCGTGGCGATCGCCACGGTCTGTCCGAGGGCGCTGTTCTTCTCGATGACGAGCACGAACTCGTTCTCCGAGGTCGGCAGCCGCCTCGGCAGGGTGATGAGGCCGAGCTTCTCGAACTCGTTCGTGATCTCCTCGCACAACTCCGCGCTCAGCCGCTGGCGTTCCGGCGCGGCGTATTTCTTGATGAAGCGCATGGAGAGCCGCTTGATCCCGTGATCGACCTCTACGGCGTGCGCGATAACGGTGAAGTCCATAACTCAGTACATTACTGAGTTGATTACGGAGCTGTGCGGGCATACGAGAAAAGCTCCGCCCGACCGCGGAGCCTTTCTGTGCCGAGCTTCATTGGTGATCGAAAAGGAACGTCCGGGTCCTAGGCGCCGTAACCGTCGCTGTAGCCGTCCCGCCGATGGGGCTGCTCGCCGACGACCGGTGTCGTCGGCGGCACGACCACGCGCTTGCGCCTGGCGATGCTGCTGAACGTCGTGACGCCGATGAGCCCCACGATCATGAGGATGATCCCGACCAGGTCGAGATTGACCCCCTCCATCTCCCAGTCGGTCGCAAACGTGAGGATGGCTCCCGCGGCGATGAGGATGATGCACCCGCCGAGGCCCATGAGTTGTCGCCTCCCTGTCCGGTCCGGTGGTTCCGGTCGGAGGCGGGTACCCCACCCTTGAGGAACTACCCCTCCAGGAACGCCACCAACGAGTTCGCCAGCAGCCACGGGTCTTCCGCGCCGCACAACTCCCGCGCGCTGTGCATGGAAAGGATCGCCACGCCGATGTCGACGGTCTTGATGCCGTGCCGGGCCGCGGTGATCGGGCCGATCGTCGTGCCGCAGGGCATGGAGTTGTTGGAGACGAAGGACTGGAAGGGCACGTCGGCCTTCTCGCAGGCCGCCGCCCACACCGCCCGGCCCGAACCGTCGGTCGCGTAGCGGTTGTTGACGTTGACCTTCAGGATCGGCCCGCCGTTGACGCGCGGGTGGTGCGTCGGGTCGTGGCGCTCCGCGTAGTTGGGGTGGACCGCGTGGCCCGTGTCGGAGGACAGACAGACCGTGCCGGCGAAGGCCCGCGCCCGGTCCTCGTACGATCCCCCGCGCGCGAACACCGAGCGCTCCAGGACGCCGCCCAGCAGCGGCCCGTCGGCGCCCGTGTCGCTCTGCGAGCCGTTCTCCTCGTGGTCGAAGGCGGCCAGCACCGGGATGTACGGCAGTCCGGCGCCCGAGCCGGCCACCGCGGTCAGGGCCGCCGCTCCGGCGTGGACCGAGAGCAGGTTGTCCATGCGCGGGCCCGCGACGAGCTCCTTGTCCCGGCCCAGGTAGGCCGGCGGCTCCACGGAGTGCACCATCAGGTCCCAGCCGGCGACCTCGCCCTCCGCAAGCCCGGCCGTCTCCTCCAGGAAGGCGATCAGGTCGCCGTCGCGCACGTCGCCGCCGAGGCCCCAGATGGGCTGCAGATGCCGCTGCTTGTCGAGCTTGAGCCCCTCCGCCGACACGGAACGGTCCAGGTGGATGGCGAGTTGGGGGACCCGCAGCAGCGGCCGGTCCACGTTCACCAGCCGCGTCGTGCCGTCCCGCAGCGTCAGCCGGCCGGCGATGCCCAGATCGCGGTCCAGCCAGGAGTTGAGGAGCGGTCCGCCGTAGATCTCCACGGCCACCTGCCGCCAGCCGTGCGCTCCGGTGTCGGGCAGCGGCTTCACCCGCAGGTTGGGGGAGTCCGTGTGGGCGCCGACGATCCGGTACGGCGTGTGGGGCGCCGCGCCCTCGGGGACGTACCAGGCCACGATCGCGCCACCGCGCAGCACGTACTTGCCGCCGCTCGTCCCGTCCCAGGCGTCCGTCTCCGAGACCTGCCTGAATCCGGCCTTTTCCAGCCGTTCGGCGGTGTTCGCCACGGCGTGGTACGGCGTCGGGCTCGCCGCCAGGAAGGACATGAGGTCGTCGGTGTGGCCGCGGTCGAAGCGGGGGGGTTCGCTCATGGGGTTCACCTTAACGACGTACGAGGGCCCGCTCCCGGTGAAGAGGAGCGGGCCCTCGTAAGGGCGATGTGGAATGTCCGTGAGTGACTGGAACAGGTGGCTGGAAAGGGGCGGTGGCGGCGCCCCTTCGCCGACGGGAAGGGGCCGACTAGAAGGCGGCCTCGTCCAGCTCCATCAGGTCCAGCTCGACGCCCTCGGCGAGCTTGCGCGCACCGGTGACGCCCGGCAGGACGTTGGCCGCGAAGAACTTCGCCGCGGCGATCTTGCCCGCGTAGAACGCCTTGTCCTTGGCGGAGGCCGTCGGCAGCTTCTCCGCGGCGACCGCGGCGCCCTTGAGCAGCAGGTAGCCGACGACCACGTCACCGGAGGCCAGCAGCAGGCGGGTGGTGTTCAGGCCCACCTTGTAGATGTTCTTGACGTCCTGCTCGGTGGCCGCGAGGTCCGTCAGCATCAGGCCGACGATCGCCTCCAGCTCGACGGCGGCCTTCGCGAGGTGCTCGCGGGCACCGGCCAGCTCCTCGCCGCCCTCGCCGAGCGCCAGGAACTTCTTGATGTCCTCGGCGAGCGAGTTCAGCGCGGCGCCCTGGTTGCGGACGATCTTCCGGAAGAAGAAGTCCTGGCCCTGGATCGCCGTCGTGCCCTCGTACAGGGTGTCGATCTTGGCGTCGCGGATGTACTGCTCGATCGGGTACTCCTGCAGGAAGCCGGAGCCGCCGAAGGTCTGCAGCGACTGGGCGAGCTGCTCGTAGCCCTTCTCGGAGCCGTAGCCCTTCACGATCGGCAGGAGCAGGTCGTTCAGCGCGTGCTCGGTCTTGACGTCCTCGCCCGCGGCCTCCTTGACGGCGATCGCGTCCTGCACCGACGCCGTGTACAGCACCAGCGCCCGCATGCCCTCCGCGTACGCCTTCTGCGTCATGAGCGAGCGGCGCACGTCCGGGTGGTGGGTGATGGTGACCTTGGGCGCGGTCTTGTCCATGAAGTTCGCCAGGTCGGGACCCTGGACGCGCTCCTTGGCGTACTCAAGGGCGTTCAGGTAGCCCGTCGAGAGCGTGGAGATCGCCTTCGTGCCGACCATCATGCGGGCGAACTCGATGATGCGGAACATCTGGCGGATGCCGTCGTGCTTGTCGCCGATCAGCCAGCCCTTGGCGGGGTGCCGGTCGCCGAAGGTCATCTCGCAGGTGTTGGAGGCCTTCAGACCCATCTTGTGCTCGACGTTCGTGGCGTAGGCGCCGTTGCGCTCGCCCAGCTCGCCGGTCTCGAAGTCGAAGAGGTACTTCGGGACGAGGAAGAGGGACAGGCCCTTGGTGCCCGGACCGGCGCCCTCGGGGCGGGCGAGGACGTAGTGGAGGATGTTCTCCTCCATGTCGTGCTCACCGGACGTGATGAAGCGCTTCACGCCCTCGATGTGCCAGGAGCCGTCCTCCTGCTGGACCGCCTTGGTGCGGCCGGCGCCCACGTCCGAGCCGGCGTCCGGCTCGGTGAGCACCATGGTGGAGCCCCAGGTCCGCTCGACGGCGATCTGCGCGATCTTCTTCTGGACGTCGGTGCCCTCGTCGTGGAGGATGCCGGCGAACGCCGGGCCGGAGGTGTACATCCACACGGCCGGGTTCGAGCCGAGGATCAGCTCCGCGTACGACCAGATCAGGGACGGCGGGGCCGTCGTGCCACCGATGGCCTCGGGCAGGCCGAGACGCCAGTACTCGGAGTCCATGAAGGCCTTGTAGCTCTTCTTGAAGGACGCCGGGACGGGCGCGGTGTTCGTCTCGGGGTCGAAGACCGGCGGGTTGCGGTCGGCGTCGGCGAAGGACTCGGCCAGCTCGTTCTCCGCGAGCCGGGTCAGCTCCTCGAGGATGCTCTTCGCGGTCTCGACGTCCATCTCCTCGAACGGACCCGTGCCGTACAGCTTGTCGCGTCCGAGTACTTCGAAGAGGTTGAACTCGATGTCGCGGAGGTTCGACTTGTAGTGCCCCATGGTCACGGCTCCGTAGAGGGTCGGCGAGGCACTTGGTTCCTCGCGCTAGTTCACGTACCAACAAGTAGCTACGATGATGCTACCCGTCAGTAATAAGACGCAACCCCGATCCGTAATCTGTGACAGGTCACACCGGAACCGTCAGTGTCGCCGTGTAACCCTCCGCCACACTGCCCTTCGTCGCGGCCAGCTGCCGGTCGTGACCGTCGCTGAAGATCCCGTCCGTCTCCAGGGAGAGGCCGCTGAGGTTGCGCACGCTCTCGTCGTAGCCGTCCGTGGCGTACACCGTCTCGCAGACGTCCTTCGGGAAGGCGAGCTGCGAGGTGTTGGTGAGGGAGGTGGCCGCCGTGGCGTCGGCCAGGCTGCCGTAGACCTCGAAGTGGATGTGCGGCCAGCGGCCCGCGTAGCAGCCGGGGAAGATGCTCCGGAAGGTGACCCGGCCCAAGCCGTCGGTCTCCTGGACGCCGCGCAGGTAGTTCTCGTCGGTGACGCCCTCGGAGTACAGGGAGTAGTCGCCGGCCCGGTCGCAGTGCCAGATGTAGACCGCGGCACCCTTCTTGGGCGTCCCGCAGCCGGAGGCGGCGTCCACGACCGTGAGCGTGACGGTCAGGGGCACGCCCTCGGCGGTACCGCCCGCGGAGTCGCCGAAGCTCTTGGTGATGTCGCTGCGGACGACACCGCTCTCCTTGAGGACGTTCACGCCGTTCGAGCCGTCCCCGGGGAAGGGGCCGGCGGTCTCGTCCGGGATGGTCGCGCACTCGGCGGACGACGACGCGGAGCCCTTGGCGGAGGAGGACGAGGACGACGCCGAGGTCTCGTCCTGCGAGGTGCAGCCCACCAGCGGGACCAGGCTCGCCCCCGCCATCAGCCGGATCATGCGCCGGCGGGCGAGGACGGGAAGGTCGTACGAGAGCCCTCTGTCGTGCTCGTGGACTTGGCCGTCGTGGCCCTCGTCGGCGTGGTGTCGGCCCATGGCTGTCCCCTCGCTGGTGCGGTGCCGTCCCGGCACTCCTCCCGGTACGGCAGACGCTAGTGAGGGACAGCTGTCGGAAAGCAGTACGGCGGCTGTCGACTCGCTGTCGGTTTTGCCGGAGCCCCCGTAGCGGCTCCGGTGCCGGCCCGCTCTCCCCACCGCTCTCGGTACTCTTGCGTCCATGTACGGCTACGACCAGAACGTCGGCGCTCAGCAGCAGTACGCCTCGCCGCAGCAGCCCATGCCCGGCGGCGTCGGCGGCTATGGCCAGCAGCCACCCCTGTACCCCGAGCCGTCGCCGCCCTCGCTCGCGGACGCGGTGCGGGCCTTCACCACCGGGCAGATGGCCGCCGAGGACTTCCAGCAGGTCTTCGCGACGTCGAAGGTCTACTGCCCGCGCGGCGACAACCCGGGCTTCCTCGCCCTGCACAACACCCAGCAGCCGGTGATCCCGATGTTCACCTCGCTGAAGGAGCTGCGCCGGTACGCGGGCAAGGAGTCCAAGTACTTCGTCATCACCGGCGCCGAGGTGATCGACCTGCTGCCGACCGGCTACGGCTGCGTCCTCGACATGGAGGGCGAGCACCGCATGGTCTTCGACGCGAAGGCCGTGGAGCAGATGGTCGAGTTCGCGATGCGGCGGATGTACGGATAGCGCTTCGCGGGGTGCCGCGTCGGGTTGTCCGGCGTCTGCGGGTCCGGCCCTAAGGGCGCTCGGGCCCCGTTGCCTCCAGCCGCAGCGCCAGTCCGTCGAGGACGATCTCCAGGGCGGCGGCGAACTTTCCGTCCCGCAGGGCCACCGGGTCGGCCGCCGCTGTCTCCACGCCGGTGTACCCCCGGGCCAGGTGCTCATGGTCGGCGACCGCCTGCTGGGCGGCGGGCAGCAGGCGGGCGATGAAGTCGGCCTCGGTCTCGCCGGAGCGGGCGACCGTGATGAGCCAGGCGCCCTCGGTGGTGCTCATGCCGATGACGTACGAGAGGACGGCGTCGATCGCGCCGTTGGGGTCCTGGAAGCCCGCTGCCGTGAACAGGGCGGCCAGCTGCTCCGAGTACGCCATCAGGTTGGGGCCGAGGTAGGCCAGCCCGGCCTGGCCCAGAACCGACGACAGCCACGGGTGCCGTAGCGCCGTCGTACGGAACGAGTGGGCCGCCTCCGCGACCGCCGCGCGCCAGTCGGGGCTGTCGGCGGGCGGTACGTGGATCTCGGCGGCGACCTCGTCGACGGCCAGCTCCATCAGCTCGTCCTTGGTGGCGACGTGCCGGTAGAGGGAGGCGGCGCCGGCGTTCAGCCGGGTCGCGAGCTTGCGCATGCTCAGCGCCTCGACCCCCTCCGCGTCCAGCATGGTGATCGCCTCGCGCACGATCGTGGCGCGGCTGAGCGCCGGCTGGTCGGACTCGCGCTGGGGGCGGGCCCAGACGGAGGGGATGGAGCTCTGCTTCGTCGTCCTGGCGGCCATCGGCACTCCTTCGCATCCCTGCGTACATCGTTCGCACCGAGCGTACAGGAATCGATGGTTGCGAACACTGTTCCGCTGTGCGTACAGTGTTCGCAACGAAGGAACGGTGTTCACAGAGCCGGGGAGAGCGTCATGGAGGGGAACGTCATGGACGTCAAGGGAACTCGTGATCCACGCCGCTGGTGGATTCTGATCGTGCTCTGCCTGAGCACGCTGGTGCTGGTCGTCGACAGCATGGCGCTGACCGTCGCGGTGCCGGTGATGACCGGGGACATCGGGGCGAGCGCCCAGGACACCCAGTGGATCCTGGACTCCTACATCCTGGTCTTCGCCGGCCTCCTGCTCACGTCCGGCAGCCTGGGCGACCGGTTCGGGCGCCGGAAGGTGATGGTGATCGGGCTCCTGCTCTTCGGGGCGGCCTCGCTGGCCGCGACCTGGTGCACCAGCCCCGGCGAGGTGATCGCCGTACGCGTCGCGATGGGTGTCGGCGGGGCCCTGATCATGCCGTCCACCCTGTCGATCCTCATCACCGTCTTCGACGAGGAGGAGCGCGGCAAGGCGATGGCGGCCTGGAGCTCGGTGTCGATGCTCGGCCTGGTCGGCAGCCCGGTGCTGGGCGGCGTCCTGATCGACCACTTCTCCTGGCAGTCGATCTTCTTCATCAACGTGCCGATCGTGGTGCTGGCGATCGTCGCCGCCCTGACCCTGATGCCGGAGTCCAGGGCGCCCTGGCAGAAGGCGGACCCGCTGGGTGCGGTGCTGTCGGCGGTCGGGATGACGGCCCTGGTCTGGTGGATCATCGAGCTCCCGCAGCACGGTGCGCTGGGCGGCCGCTCCACGGTCACCCTGGTGGTGGCGCTCGCCTCGCTGGTCGGCTTCGTGGTCTGGGAGAACGTCACGAAGTCGCCGATGGTCCCGCTGGTCCTGTTCAAGCACCGCAACTTCAGCGGCGGTTCGCTCTCGCTGGCGCTCGTGCAGATCGGCAACGGTGGTCTGCTGCTGGTCCTCACCCAGTACCTGCAGTTCGTGCTCGGCTACTCGCCGCTCGAGGCGGGCCTCGCCTTCCTGCCGCTGGCGATCACCGCCCTGATCGGCAACGGCGTGGGCGTCAAGCTCGCCGCCCGGTACGGCAACCGGTGGGTGATCCTCGCGGGGATGCTGGTCATGGTGGCCTGCTTCGCCCTCATGGCCACGGTCTCCGCGGACTCCGGCTTCACGGTCCCGGCGGTGGCGCTCGGTCTCCTCGGCCTCGGCGCGGGCCTCGCGATGCCGGCCGCGGTCGGTGCGCTGATGGGCACCATCCCCGAGGACAAGGCGGGCGTCGGCTCGGCCCTGAACGACACCATCCAGCAGGCCGGCACCGCACTCGGCATCGCGATCCTGGGCTCGCTGCTGTCGAGCGGCTTCGCGGACCGGATGCCCGAGGGGACGCCGGAGGAGGCCAAGCACTCGATCGCCGGGGCGGTGGCCGGTGGTGACCCCGGTCTGGTCGCGGCGGCCCGCGAGGCCTTCACCGCCTCGATGTCCACCACCTTCACGGTCAGCGCGATCGGTGTCCTGGCGGCTGCGCTGCTGGCGACGCTGGTGATGCGGGACGACCGGCGCAAGCCGGCCGCCGCCGACTCGGAGAGCGCGCCCCAGAAGCAGCCAGAACCGGTCGTCTGACCTCCAAGTCCGCGCTCTTGCTGACACACTGAGCCGCTCCCGCACCACCGGGTCCTTGTGACGAAGGCCGCGCCCACTTCGGGTGTCGGCCTTCGGCTGTGCCCGGAGGGAATGCCCTCCGGGTTCTTCCCGTTAGGGGTAGCAAGAAGTTCAATGCTCAACTAAAGTGGACGCACAAGGAGGTACCGACATGCCTGCAGTGACCGTCGAGAACCCGCTGACGCTGCCGCGCGTCGCCGCGCCCGTGGACGCCGTTGCCCGTCCCGTGCTCGCCGTCACGACCGCGCCGAGCGGTTTCGAGGGTGAGGGCTTCCCGGTGCGCCGTGCGTTCGCCGGGATCAACTACCGCCACCTGGACCCGTTCATCATGATGGACCAGATGGGCGAGGTGGAGTATGCGCCGGGCGAGCCCAAGGGCACCCCCTGGCACCCGCACCGCGGCTTCGAGACCGTCACGTACATCATCGACGGGATCTTCGACCACCAGGACAGCAACGGCGGCGGTGGCACCATCACCAACGGCGACACCCAGTGGATGACGGCCGGCAGCGGTCTCCTCCACATCGAGGCCCCGCCGGAGTCCCTCGTCATGTCCGGCGGCCTCTTCCACGGCCTGCAGCTGTGGGTGAACCTCCCGGCCAAGGACAAGATGATGGCCCCGCGCTACCAGGACATCCGCGGCGGCAACGTCCAGCTGCTCACCACCCCCGACGGCGGCGCGCTGCTGCGCGTCATCGCGGGCGAGCTGGACGGCCACCAGGGTCCCGGCATCACCCACACCCCGATCACGATGATCCACGCGACGCTGGCGCCGGGCGCGGAGATCACGCTGCCGTGGCGGGAGGACTTCAACGGCCTCGCGTACGTCCTCGCGGGCCGCGGCACGGTGGGTGCGGATCACCGCCCGATCCAGCTGGGCCAGACGGCGGTCTTCGGCAGCGGCGGTTCCCTGACCGTCCGCGCCGACGAGAAGCAGGACTCCCACACGCCGGACCTCGAGGTCGTCCTCCTGGGCGGGCAGCCGATCCGCGAGCCGATGGCCCACTACGGCCCGTTCGTCATGAACACCCGTGACGAACTCCAGCAGGCCTTCGACGACTTCCAGAAGGGCCGGCTGGGCACGATCCCGGCCGTGCACGGGATGAGCGCCGACGGCCCGTCCAAGGCCTGACCCGCCCAACCCGCACGACACGCCTGACCCGCCGACACGAGAAGGCCCGCCTCCGCCCCCCCCGGTGCGGCTGCGGGCCTTCCGGCGTCCCGTCACCCACCCGGTCCGCCCGCGCACGACAGCGTCGTCCCGCGCGTGATCCGCTGGAACCGTGCAGGCCCCCACCCCGCTGCTCCCCGATCCCGTCCGGCGGCTCGCCGCCTGGTGTGCCGTCGTGTTGCTCGTCGCCGGGGTCGTCTACGTCGGGATCCGGCTGGTCGTGGAGTTCAGTACGGCCGTGGTGCCCGTGCTGCTCGCGCTGCTCGGGACGGCGCTGCTCGGGCCGCTGCACCGGCGGCTGGTGCAGGCCAAGGTGAACCGGTCGGTCGCCGCCGGGCTCACCTGCGTCGCCGTGGTGGCCGTCGTGGGCGGGACCGTCTACATCGTCGCCGCCGCGATCGTCGACAGCGGGGACCAGATCGTCGCCTCGCTCAAGCAGGCGGGCCGGGACCTGGCCGAGCACTTCGGGGCCGCCGGAACCTCGCTGGACGACCTCGCCACCAACTCCAAGGAGCTACTCACCAAGTTCGGCGGGACGGCCGCCTCCGGGGTCATCAGCGGGGTCAGTGTCGTGGGCGAGACCATCGCCATCGCCGTGCTCGCGCTGCTGCTCGTCTTCTTCTTCCTGCGGGACTCCCACCGGGCCGCCGGTGCCGTGCGGTCCGTGGTGCCCCGTAGCAGCGGGGATCTGGTGGAGGCCATGGCCAGGCGCGCCTTCCGGGCGGTGGAAGGGTTCATGCGGGGGACCACCTTCATCGCCTTCATCGATGCCGTCTGCATCACCGTCGGACTGCTGATCCTCGACGTGCCGGGTGCGGTCGGGCTCGGTGCGCTCGTCTTCATCGGGGCCTACATCCCCTATCTCGGCGCCTTCATCTCGGGAGCAGTCGCCGTGCTGGTCGCGTTGGCCGACAGGGGGTTCGTCGTCGCGCTGTGGGTGACGGGCATCGTGCTCGCCGTGCAGCAGCTGGAGGGGCATGTGCTGACGCCGGTGATCCAGAGCCGGACCGTTCAGATGCACCCGGCCGTGGTCATGGTGACGATCACCGCGGGGGCCTCCGTGGCCGGCATCCTCGGCATGCTGCTCGCCGTACCGCTCACCGCAGCCGCCACCGGAGTCGTTTACGAACTGAGAGAGCGCTACGCCGACTCCGAGCACTCCGGCCCGTCCGCGCCCCCGGCGCCCTCGGACTCGTAGAGCTCGAACCAGATGCTCTTGCCCTCGCCCCGAGGGTCCACGCCCCACGCGTGAGCCAGCAGCTCGATCAGCATCAGGCCCCGCCCGGACGACGCCAGTTCGCCGGGCCGGCGCCGGTGGGGCAGGTCGTCGCTGGTGTCCGTCACCTCGACGCGCACCCGGCGGTCCCCCGGCCCGCCCCGCACCTCGGCCAGCAGCAGGGCGTCGGCGTCGGTGTGGACGAGGACGTTCGTCAGCGTCTCGGACAGCAGCAGGACCGCCGAGTCCACCTGGTCGTCGCAGGCCCAGTCGTGCAGCAGCTCCCGCAACTGCTGCCGGGCCACCGCGACCCGCTCCGGCTCGGCCTGCGCCACCGACAGCATGGTGCGCCGGATCGTCGGCCGTACGGCGACCGGATCACCGCAGCCGCACCCCTCCTCCTGCCGCCACAGCAGCAGTACGGCTATGTCGTCCTCGCGCCGGTCGGCGAGCGGGCCGGTGGTGTGGTGGGAGGACGGGCCGTGAACGGCCTGAACGAGGGCGTCGGCGAGTGCCTCCAGGTCGCCGTCGTGTTCCTCGAGGATCGTGCGGATGCGCTTCCAGCCGGTCTCCAGGTCGTGGCCGCCGGTCTCGATCAGGCCGTCCGTGCAGATCAGCATGGTCTCGCCGGGTTCCAGGGTGATCCGGGTCGTCGGGTAGTCGGCGTCCGGGTCGATGCCCAGCGGAAGGCCACCGGCCGTCGGGCGGGCGAGCACCGTGCCGTCGATCATGCGGATCGCCGGGTCCGGGTGGCCGGCACGGGCGATGTCCAGCAGCCCGGTCGCGGGGTCGACCTCGACGTACAGGCAGGTCGCGAAGCGCAGGTCGGTCGGGTCCTCGTCGAGGGAGCCGAACGTCATCCCGTGCAGGAAGCGCGAGGCGCGGGAGAGCACGGCGTCGGGCCGATGGCCCTCGGAGGCGTAGGCGCGCAGCGCGATCCGCAGCTGGCCCATCAGGCCCGCGGCCCGTACGTCATGGCCCTGGACGTCGCCGATGACGAGGGCGAAGCGGCCGTTGGGCAACGGGATCATGTCGTACCAGTCGCCGCCGACCTGAAGGCCGCCGCCGGTCGGGACATAGCGTGCCGCCACGCTCATGCCCGGTATCTCGGGGCCCAGCTGAGGGAGCATCGAACGCTGCAGGCCGTCCGTCAGCTCGCGCGCGGACTCGGCGGCCTCGGCGCGGGAGAGGGCCTGGGCGAGCATGCGGGCCACCGTCGTCAGCACGGACCGCTCGTCGGGCGTGAAGGCGACCGGATAGGTGAACGCCGCCATCCAGGCGCCCATCGTGCGGCCCGCCACGGTCAGCGGCAGAAACGCCCAGGACTGGCGGTTGAAGTGCGCGGCGAGCGGCCAGGTGACCGGGTAGCGGTCCTTGTAGCGCTCGGGTGAGGAGAGATAGACGGCACGGCCGGTGCGGACGACCTCGGCGGCCGGGTAGTCCGTCTCCAGGGCCATGTGCGTGAACGGGCTTTCGTCACCGGGCTGGTGGCCGTGATGGCCGATGATCGTCAGACGGTCGCCCGTCACCCCGAACACCGCGAGTCCGTCCGGTGAGAAGCCCGGCATCGACAGGCCCGCCGCGACCCGCAGCACCTCCGCCGTCGACCGTGCCTCGGCCAGCGCCCGGCCCGCGTCCAGCAGGAACGCCTCCCGCGAGCGCCGCCAGTCGCCCGTGACCGCCGTACGCCCGGCCGAGGTGCCCGGCACCGGTTCGGTGACCTCCTGGAGGGAGCCGGTCACCTCGTACGACTTCTTCTCGCGGTCGAACGAGGCGTGGAAGCGGCTGCGGCCGAGCCGGATCACCCGGCCCCGCTCGTCCATGATCCGCACCCGCGCCTCGCCCAGCGTGCCCTCGGCCACGGCGAGCTGGATCACCCCGCTGATCTCGTTCCAGTCCACCGGGTGCAGGCGGGCGCGCACCTGGGCCTGGCTGAGGGTGGCCTGTTCGGCGGGCAGCCCGAGCAGCCGTGCCGCCTCCGCGTCGACCGTGACCAGTCCCGTGGCGGTGTTCCAGTGCCACAGTCCGGTCGCGAGGGCGGCGAGAACCTCCCCCACGGCGGGCAGGGGCTCACCAGTGCGCATTGCCCCACTCTAAGAAGAGGTGATCGCACACTGCCACCGAAGCTGTACGGGGCACCTGGTCGGGAAGGGCCCGCGGGCACCGCCAAATGGTGGGGAGCCGATCTTGGGGTCCCCGGTAGGCTGGGGGGAGTTTCACGTGAAACACGCCCCCCGATCCGCGAAGACTGGATGAACGACGATGCATCGGTACAGGTCCCACACCTGCGGCGAGCTCCGCTCCTCTGACGTCGGCACCGACGTCCGACTGAGTGGCTGGCTGCACAATCGGCGCGACCTGGGCGGCATCCTCTTCATCGATCTGCGCGACCACTACGGCATCACGCAGCTCGTCGCCCGTCCCGGCACGCCCTCCTACGAGGCTCTCGACAAGCTCTCCAAGGAGTCCACCGTCCGCGTCGACGGCAAGGTCGTCTCCCGCGGCGCCGAGAACATCAACCCCGAGCTGCCCACCGGCGAGATCGAGGTCGAGGTCGGCGAGGTCGAGCTGCTCGGCGCGGCCGCCCCGCTGCCCTTCACGATCAACACCGAGGACGGGGTCAACGAGGAGCGGCGCCTGGAGTATCGCTTCCTGGACCTGCGCCGCGAGCGCATGCACCGCAACATCCTGCTGCGTACGTCGGTCATCTCGGCGATCCGCCACAAGATGACGGCGCTGGGCTTCAACGAGATGGCGACGCCGATCCTGTCCGCGACCTCCCCCGAGGGCGCCCGCGACTTCGTCGTCCCCTCCCGGCTGAACCCGGGCAGGTTCTACGCCCTGCCGCAGGCGCCGCAGCAGTTCAAGCAGCTGCTGATGATCTCCGGCTTCGACCGCTACTTCCAGATCGCGCCCTGCTTCCGTGACGAGGACGCGCGTGCGGACCGTTCGCCGGGCGAGTTCTACCAGCTCGACGTCGAGATGAGCTTCGTCGAGCAGGAGGACGTCTTCCAGCCGATCGAGCAGCTGATGACCGAGCTGTTCGAGGAGTTCGGCAACGGCCGCCACGTCACGTCCCCGTTCCCGCGGATCCCGTTCCGCGAGGCGATGCTGAAGTACGGCTCGGACAAGCCGGACCTGCGCGCCCAGCTGGAGCTCGTCGACATCACCGACGTGTTCGAGGGCTCGGAGTTCAAGGCGTTCGCCGGCAAGCACGTGCGTGCGCTGCCGGTGCCGGACGTCTCCGCGCAGCCCCGCAAGTTCTTCGACCAGCTCGGTGACTTCGCGGTCTCGCAGGGCGCCAAGGGCCTGGCCTGGGTCCGTGTCGCCGAGGACGGCTCGCTGACCGGCCCGATCGCCAAGTTCCTCACCGAGGAGAACGTCAAGGTCCTCACCGAGCGTCTCGGCCTGGAGGCCGGCCATGCCGTGTTCTTCGGCGCGGGCGAGTTCGACGAGGTCTCGAAGATCATGGGCGCGGTGCGGGTCGAGGCCGCCAAGCGTGCCGGGCACTTCGAGGAGGGCGTCTTCCGGTTCTGCTGGATCGTCGACTTCCCGATGTACGAGAAGGACGAGGAGACCGGCGCGATCGACTTCTCGCACAACCCGTTCTCCATGCCGCAGGGCGGCCTGGAGGCCCTGGAGAACCAGGACCCGCTGGACATCCTGGGCTGGCAGTACGACATCGTCTGCAACGGCGTCGAGCTGTCCTCCGGCGCGATCCGGAACCACGAGCCCGAGATCATGCTCAAGGCCTTCGAGATCGCCGGTTACGACCGTGAGACCGTCGAGGACAAGTTCGCCGGCATGCTGCGAGCGTTCCGCTTCGGCGCCCCGCCGCACGGCGGCATCGCCCCCGGCGTCGACCGCATCGTCATGTTGCTCGCCGACGAGCCGAACATCCGCGAGACGATCGCCTTCCCGCTCAACGGCAACGCCCAGGACCTGATGATGGGCGCGCCGACGGAGCTGGAGGAGGCGCGGCTGAAGGAGCTGCACCTGACGGTGCGCAAGCCGCAGCCGAAGTAGGCGGCCCGTTGCCCCAGTAGGCAGCGAACTCGAAAAGTGGCTCGGAACCGGCGTAGGTTCCGAGCCACTTTCTCTTGCGGCCGTCATGCAGGGCTCTCACCCAGGTCTTACCTAACCCCCTGACAGGCGCGCTCCCTAACTTCCCTGCACATGACGGGAAACCAGACGGCCGAAGGGCCGAAACACAAGCGGGACCTCACGCGTCGCAAGGTCGTCGTCGCCGGTGCGGGAGCCGCCGCGGCGGTGGGCGTCGGCGGCACGCTGGCGGCGGGCGCCTTCGCGGGTGAGCCGGCGGCGAGCGGTGCGAAGGCGTCGGGTGCGAAGGCGTCGGCGAGCAGCAGCTCCACCGCCGCGGAGACCTGCTACAAGCTCACCTCGGAGACCACCGAGGGCCCCTACTACATCGACGCCGACAAGCTCCGCCAGGACATCACCGAGGACAAGGAGGGCATCCCGCTCACCCTCCGCATCAAGGTGATCGACGCCGAGAGCTGCAAGCCGGTCGGCAACGCGGCCGTGGACATCTGGCACTGCGACGCGCTGGGCCTGTATTCGGGCTACGAGTCCTTCTCGAACGGCGGCGGGGGCGGCACCCCGCCCACAGACGCCCCTTCGGGCACGCCCACCGCGGTGCCGTCCGGCACCCCGACCGGAGAGCCGCCGGCCGGCGGCGGTGGCGGCGGGCACGAGGAGCCGACCAGCGACACCCGCTATCTGCGCGGCACCTGGAGGACGGACCGCAAGGGCTTCGTCACCTTCAAGACCGTCTTCCCGGGCTGGTACCAGGGCCGTTGCGTCCACATCCACACCAAGGTGCACGTCAGCGGCGAGTGGACGGACGCCGGGTACGAGGGCGGCACGACCTGCCACACCGGCCAGTTCTTCTTCGACGAGGAGACGGTCCTGCTCTCGGCCGAGGAGGAGCCGTACTCCACGTCCACGACGGAGCGCACCACGCTCGACGAGGACACGATCTACGACCAGAGCGGGACGACCGGCGGCCTGCTCAAGCTGAAGTACAAGAAGAACGACATCGCCAAGGGTGTCCTCGCGACGATCACCGTGGGCGTCGACCCGGAGGCGACGAACACCGGGACCTGACCGGCGGCGACATCACTCCTCGTCCGGCGGAGGCTTGAGCGCCTCCTCCTCCAGCAGGCGCTCGGCGATGTCGTCGGCCCAGGCCCTGACCCACTGGCGCAGCGTTGCCACCGACTCCGCGGTGAGGCCCCGGGCGGTGAACACCCGGTCGTCCAGCAGTTCCGTCGCCTCCAGGCGGGACTGCAGGTCGGCCGGGTCGAACTCGTCCCAGGCGTGGCGGCGGCCCTGCTCCACCAGGTCGGGGAAGCTCCAGTGGGCCGCGGCGGCGTAGACGTCGATCAGGTCGCGTGCGGTGCCGCGGTCGGTCAGGGCGCGGACCTTGGTGCCGATGAGGTCTTCGAGGGAGAGGGCCGGGCCGAGGTCGGTGGTGACCGGCGGGTGCCAGAGAGTCTCCTTCAGGAGGTCGAGCGTGTGCTCCTCGGCATCGCCTCCGGTGAGCTGGTCACCGGCGTCCGGGGCGGTGACGAGCAGCCGGGCGGAGAGCGGGTCGGTCTCCAGGGGGCGTACCCGCCAGCCGAGTTCGGTCAGGCCACGCAGCATGTCGGCAGCGATCCGGTCCATGGGCTCGGGCGACTCCGTCGCCACCTCCAGCGGCCCACGCACCGACTCCCACGACGTCAGACCGTGCGCTCGGACCGCGTACTCGCCGGCCAGGACGAGAGGATAGCGGGCGCCCAGAGCGAGGACGTCGGTCAGGAGGTGGCGGGGCTGCGGGATCATCGTGCGCCGATTATGGCTGCCCCGCCGAGTCGGACGACCTCGGCGGGGCCGGGCGTACGGCTACTTCGCCACGAACTGCGTCAGGATCGCCTGCACCTCGTAGATGTCGACGCCCTTGGTGAACGTCTTCTGGACCGGCGTCGCCGAACCCGAGAGCCAGATCTTCAGCTCGGCGTCCAGGTCGAAGGTGCCGGCCGTCTCCACCGCGAAGTGCGTGATGCTGCGGTACGGGATCGAGTGGTACTCCACCTTCTTGCCGGTGATGCCCTGCTTGTCGACCAGGATCAGACGGCGGTCGGTGAACAGGATGGTGTCCCGTATCAGCAGGTACGCCGCGTGCACCTGCTCACCGTGGCCCAGCAGCCGCGCGTAGTCCTGCTGCGCCTGCCCCTGGTCGATGGTGTGCGCGTTTCCGAAGAGTGCCATGAATGGATCCCCCCATGTGATGGCCTTACATGATCTTCGCAATGTATAGCGCCTCGGGGGTGTCCAGGCATAGGGGCGTAAACGATCAGGTGTCGTACGAACCGTCCCAGGGTGCCCCGAAGCCCAGGTGGTCCGGGTACAGCTCGGCCCACGCCTCACCCTCGTCCTCGTCCGTCACCAGGCCGAACAGCACGCCGTCGACGGTGAGTTGGAAGGGGCGGACGGTGATGTCCGTGTACGTACGGCGGGGAAGGCTGCGCAGCTGGGTCGCGAGGTGGGCGCGGGCGCGGGCGAGCACCGAGTCGGGTCCGTGCGGGGCGCGCATCTGCTCGGCCCAGGTGCCGGCGCACCAGATCTCCGAGTCGCGGTACCGGCCCTCGGGGTCGAAGGTGTGCAGTACCGAGTACAGGCGTTTGTGCTCTTCCCAGCCGGTGCCGAGGTCGAAATCCTTGGGGAAGGCGTACGTGACCGACCCCAAGAACTGTCCGTCCGCGTAACAACCGATCGCCTCGGTACGGCCGTGCGGCTCGTAGGCGATCGGGATGACCTTTGGGACTGCCATGGCGGAAACCTTACGGTCGTGACGGGGGGCATGGTGGCGGTGGGGGGCGATCCATGCCAACCGGATGGACAACATCCGCGTGATGTCCCCGAGTTGCACACCGATCAGTCAAGACCTCCACGGCAACCTTTCGGATCTCCGCGACCACAGAGGAGTCGGAAGCCCGCTCACGCGGGATCGCTCGCCGGTGTGCGAGCCTCACCGAAGCATCCGAAGGACTCATTCGTGGCATCCGATTCCCACCGCCCTGTCCAGCGCCCCTCCCACCGCCGTTCCCTGCGTCGGCGCCGCACCGCCATCGCCACCGCCGCGCTCGCGGCGGCCGGTATCGGTGCCGGTGTCCTTGTGGTGAACGCGAGCGCCGACGCGGTCGACCTGTACCACCAGTCCCTGCCCGCGAAGGACGGGTGGGCGGCCTCCGGCTCCGGTACGACGGGCGGCTCGAAGGCCGACTCCGCGCACGTGTACATCGTCAGCACCCCAACACGTTCACGGACGCGCCGGTCTTCGACAAGTCGCTCAAGACGTACTTCGGCCGCAAGTACCAGATCCACGACGGCGCCCTCGACATCACCAACGGCTCCGACCTGGTCACCGTCGAGCGCAATGTCTTCAGCAACCACGACAAGACGATGCTGATCGGCAGCAGCGACACCGACAGCACCGGCAAGCTGCGGGTCACCCTCCACCACAACGTCTGGAAGGGGATCGTGCAGCGGGCGCCCCTGGCCCGCATCGGCCAGATCCACCTCTACAACAACCTCTACGACACGACCACGCTCAACGGCTACGCGCCGAAGTACAGCATCGACTCCCGCGCCAGGGCCCAGGTCGTCGCCGAGCACAACGCCTGGAAGCTGCCGTCCGGCGCCAAGCCGGCCAAGCTGCTGAGCGGTGATGGCACCGGCTCGATCGCGGGCACCGGCAACCTCGTCAACGGCACCGCGACCGACATCGTGGCCGCCTACAACGCCGCGAGCTCGAAGAAGATCAAGACGACGGTGAACTGGAAGCCGGCGCTCACCGCGGGCCTGCAGACGTCGGCGAAGAACCTCGCGACCGAGCTGGCGGCCAGCACGGGAGCCGGGGTCCTCAAGTAGCCGGCGCCTCTTCCAGCCGCGGGAACAGCACCGCACCCTTGGTGACCGTCGTACCGGCGGGGAGCCTCCCCCAGTCGGCCGCCTCCTGGATCCTCTGGTCCCGGAGCCGGCCCAGGGAGGCCTCCGCGCCCAGGGAGTCCCAGAGCTTCGCGGAGGTCTCCGGCATGATCGGATCCAGGAGCACCGCGATCGCGCGCAGGGATTCCGCGGCCGTGTAGAGGATGGTGGCGAGACGGGCCCGGCCCTCCTCGGATTCCTCCTTCGCGACCTTCCACGGCTGCCGCTCGGTGAGGTAGCCGTTGACCTGCTTCACGAAGTCGAAGACCGCCAGGATGCCGCCCTGGAAGTCCAGCTCGTCGCCGATCCTGCGGTCGGCCTCCGCGACGGCCCTGGCGAGACCCTCCTGGACGGCCCGCTCGGCCTCTCCGTGGGCCGTCGACGCCGGCAGCTCGCCGCCGAAGTACTTGCCGACCATGGCCGCCACGCGGGAGGCGAGATTGCCGTAGTCGTTCGCCAGCTCGCTGGTGTAGCGGGCGGAGAAGTCCTCCCAGGAGAACGAGCCGTCCTGGCCGAAGGCGATCGCGCGCAGGAAGTACCAGCGGTACGCGTCCACGCCGAAGTGCGAGGTCAGGTCCTGCGGCTCGATGCCGGTCAGGTTGGACTTGCTCATCTTCTCGCCGCCGACCAGCAGCCAGCCGTTGGCCGCGATCCGGCCCGGCAGCGGCAGACCGTTCGCCATCAGCATGGCCGGCCAGATGACCGCGTGGAAGCGGAGGATGTCCTTGCCGACGAGGTGCACGTCGGCCGGGAAGGTCGACTCGAACTTCTCGGGGTTCTCGTTGTAGCCGACGGCCGTGGCGTAGTTGAGGAGGGCGTCCGCCCAGACGTAGATGACGTGGTCGTCGTCCCAGGGGACCTTGACGCCCCAGTCGAACGTCGAGCGGGAGACGGAGAGGTCCTGAAGGCCGCCCCGGACGAAGTTCACCACCTCGTTGCGGGCCGACTCCGGCTGGATGAAGCCGGGATTGGCCTCGTAGTGGGCGAGGAGGCGCTCACCGTACTCGCTGAGCTTGAAGAAGTAGTTCTCCTCCTTGAGGAGGTCCACCGGGCGCTTGTGGATCGCGCACAGAAGGGTGCCGTCCGCCGCCTCGATCAGCTCGCCGGGGAGCTTGTACTCCTCGCACGCGACGCAGTACGGCCCCTCGTAACTCCCCTTGCGGATACGGCCGTTGTCGTACAGGTCCTGGAAGAACTCCTGCACCCGGTCCGTGTGCCGTTTCTCCGTCGTACGGATGAAGTCGTCGTGGGAGATCTCCAGGTGCTGCCAGAGCGGCTTCCAGGACTCCTCGGCCAGCCGGTCGGCCCAGACCTGCGGCGGCACGCCGTTCGCCTCGGCCGTCCGCAGGATCTTCTGGCCGTGCTCGTCGGTCCCCGTGAGGAACCACACGTCCTCGCCCCGCTGCCGGTGCCAGCGGGCGAGGACGTCGGCCGCCACCGTCGTGTAGGCGTGGCCCAGGTGCGGGGCGTCGTTGACGTAGTAGATCGGGGTCGTGACGTAGTACGTCATGACCTCACTCCATCACAGTCGCGCGACGCCCCTCACATCTTTTAGGCGCCTTCGCCGCCGAAGCGCTCCTTGTACGCCTCCAGGTCCTCGTCCGTGAGCTTGGCGAAGAGGACCGGCGGGACGGTGAAGGGGGTGCCGGCGGGGACGGCCGTGAGGGACCTGGCCTCCTCGGCGCTCACCCAGGTCGCCGTGTCCGCCTTGAGGGCGAAGGCCTGGCGCATGGCGGCCGCCGTCGACGGGATGAACGGCTCCGAGACCACCGCGTACAGGTGGATCAGGTTCATCGCGGTACGGAGGGTGAGGGCGGCGCCGTCCTTGTCGGTCTTGATCTCCAGCCAGGGGGCCTTCTCCTCCAGGTAGGAGTTGCCCGCGGACCACAGGGCGCGCAGGGCGGCGGCCGCCTTGCGGAACTGGAGGGTCTCCATGTGCTGCTCGTACTCGGCGAGGAGCTCGGCGATCTGCTCGCCCAGCTTCGCCTCCGCCTCGCCGGCCTCGGCACCCGCCGGGACCTCCTCGCCGAAGCGCTTCTTGGAGAAGGACAGGACGCGGTTGACGAAGTTGCCGAGAGTGTCGGCCAGGTCCTTGTTGACCGTGGCCGTGAAGTGCTCCCAGGTGAAGGACGAGTCGTCCGACTCGGGGGCGTTGGCGATCAGGAAGTAGCGCCAGTAGTCGGCGGGGAGGATCTCCAGGGCCTGATCGGTGAAGACGCCGCGCTTCTGGGAGGTGGAGAACTTTCCGCCGTAGTACGTCAGCCAGTTGAAGGCCTTGACGAAGTCGACCTTCTTCCAGGGCTCGCGGATGCCGAGCTCCGTGGCCGGGAACATCACCGTGTGGAACGGGACGTTGTCCTTCGCCATGAACTCCGTGTAGCGGACGTCGGTGTCGACGTCGTACCACCAGGACTTCCAGTCACGCGTCGACGGGTCGAGGTCCGACCACTCCTTCGTCGCGCCGATGTACTCGATCGGGGCGTCGAACCAGACGTAGAAGACCTTGCCCTCGGCGGCCAGCTCCGGCCAGGTGTCGGCCGGGACCGGGACGCCCCAGTCCAGGTCACGGGTGATCGCACGGTCGTGCAGGCCCTCGGTCAGCCACTTGTGGGCGATGGAGGACGCCAGGTGCGGCCAGACGCCGTCGTGGCGGGCGACCCACTCCATGACCTCGCTCTGCAGCTTGGACTGGAGGAGGAAGAGGTGCTTGGTCTCGCGGACCTCCAGGTCCGTGGAGCCGGAGATCGCCGAGCGCGGGTCGATCAGGTCGGTGGGGTCGAGTACGCGGGTGCAGTTCTCGCACTGGTCGCCGCGGGCCTTGTCGTAGCCGCAGTGCGGGCAGGTGCCCTCGACGTAACGGTCCGGGAGGAAGCGGCCGTCGGTCGGGCTGTACACCTGGCGGATCGCCCGCTCCTCGATGAAGCCGTTCTCGTGCAGCTTGCGGGCGAAGTGCTGGGTGATCTCGACGTTCTGCGGGGAGGAGCTCCGGCCGAAGTAGTCGAAGGCCAGCGCGAAGCCGTCGTAGACCGCCTTCTGGGCGTCGTGCGCCTGGGCGCAGAAGTCCGCCACGGGCAGGCCCTGCTCCTTGGCGGCCAGCTCGGCCGGGGTGCCGTGCTCGTCCGTCGCGCAGATGTAGAGGACGTCGTGGCCTCGCTGGCGGAGGTACCTGGAGTACACGTCCGCCGGGAGCATGGACCCCACCATGTTGCCCAGGTGCTTGATTCCGTTGATGTACGGAAGGGCGCTGGTGATGAGGTGTCGAGCCATCGGGGGCTGCTCCCAGGTCGGATTTCGGGGTTCTTGGTTCTTTGCGAACCTTGAAATCGTAGCCGACACGGGTGGGCCGCCCGCTTCCCATTTCGAGGGGTGGGAAGGGGGCGGCCCGGGGCGATCTTCGGTGGTTACGGGCGCCAGGCGGCCAGGATGCCCTCGTAGATCTCCGCGTCCGTGAGCTCCTTCGGGTCCTCGCCGGCCAGGAAGTAGGACATGTTGTCCAGCTTCAGCTTGCGGAGGTAGTCGAAGGCCTTGTTCTCCGGGTCACCGAACGCGACGAAGGAGAAGAAGACGGCGGGGTGGTTCTTCGCGGCCTCGGTGAGGGCGTGGGTGGCGGGGGTCTTGGCGTCGGGGGCGCCGTCGGTCTGGAAGACGACCAGGGCGGGGGTGCCGGGGGCGGTCTTGGCGTGGTGGGCGAGGACTTCCTCGACCGCGACGTGGTAGCTGGTACGGCCCATGCGGCCGAGGCCCGCGTGCAGCTCGTCGATCTTGTTCTCGTGGTCGGTGAGGGTGAGCTCGCCGGTGCCGTCGAGTTCCGTGGAGAAGAAGACGACGTGGACCTTGGGGTCGGTGGCCTCGGGGTCGAGGTGGGCGGCGAGGGCGAGGGTCTGCTCGGCGAGGGCCTGGGCGGAGCCGTCCTTGTAGTACGGGCGCATGCTCGCGGAGCGGTCCAGCACGAGGTAGAGCTTCGCTGTGGTGCCGGTGAGGTCGGTTTTGGTGAGGGTGGTTGCGGCGGCGGTGTGGGCGGTGCGGAGGGTTGCGGGGATGGCCTCGGCTTCGTTGTTCCCACCCGCACCACCCGTGCCGGTTTCGTCGTCGGCTGCGGGTGACTCCTGTGGGGCGGTCTCGCCGTCGGCGGCTGCGGGGGCCTTTGGCGTGGGCTCGGCCTCGGCTTCGCCTTCGGCTTCGTTGTTCCCACCCGCACCACCCGTGCCGGTTTCGTCGTCGGCTGCGAGTGGCCCCTGTGGGGCTTCCTCGCCGTCGGCGGCCGCGGCCGCGACGGGCTCCGGCTCCGGCTCGGTCTCGGCAGCCACGGGCTCGGGAGTGGTCTCCGTCGCCTTCGGCTCCTCGGCCACCTCCACCGGCGCAGATTCCTCGGCGGCAGCGGGCTCCGCCGTGACCGGCTCCTCGGCCTTCACCGGCTCAGCAGCGGGCTCCTCGGCGGCAGCGGGCTCCGCCGCAACCGGCTCCTCGGCCTCGGCCGGCTCCGCTGCGGCAGGTGCCTCGGCGGCAGCCGGCTCGGTGGCGGGCTCCTCCGTGGCAGCCGGCTCCGCCGCCGGCTCCTCGGTGGCCGGGGCCTCCGCCACCGGCTCCTCGGCGGTCGGGGTCTCCACCGCCGGCTCCTCGGCGGTCGGGGTCTCTACCACCGGCTCCTCGGTCGCAGTCGGCTGCTCGGTTGCGCGGTCCTCCGCCGGGTCCGCCGGCTTGGGCACCGAGATGTTGTCGAAGGCGGCCGAGACCAGCTCGTGCTCGTCGTCCGACTCGTCGGGTGTGGACGGCGTCCGCGGCTCCGACGTGCGCGGTTCCGGGACCTGGGCCGTGGTCGGCGGGGTGGGTTCCGGGGAGGGGGACGGAAGCGTCGGCTGCGGTTCCGGCGCAGGAGTCGCACCCTCTGCTTCGGCCGTACCAACCTTGCGTGACCGGCCGAATGCGTTCCGCAGGAGAGTGAGAATGCCCATGTCCGCAACCCTTCGCGTGAGTTGATGCCCGTTGATCCCTGGCCAGGACGGACACGTAAGGTTAGCGGCCCCAGATGGCGATCTTGGGGAGGGGCGGGCACAGAAGGATTCCGTCCGTCGAGGTACGTCAAGGGCAGCATCGCGCCGATTCCGCGGCGTGGGCTCAACTCCCGTACGGCTACCTCTGATTCACCTCCAGTTCATGCGGTCGCCCCGCTCCCGCACAAACGTGCCCCTACCGTCCCCCACGCTGCACTCAAGGGGAAGCAAGGGGAGTACAAAAAATCATGCGTATTCAGCTGCCGATCATCAGAACGAACAGTGACTCGCATCCCGGCGGTCGGGCCGCCCTGACCTGCCGGTTCCGGTGTGGTGACGCCTGTTTCCACGAGGTGCCCAACACCACCACGAACCCGTACGTGGGTGACGTGATCGCCGAGGCCGTCAGCCGCCGTACGACGCTGCGCGCCGCCGCCGTCGTCACCGCGGCCGCCGCCGTGGGAGCCTCCGCCACCGTCGCCGCGCCGAAGGCCGAGGCCGCCGAGGCCGCCGCCGCGACCGAGCGGACCGGTACCTTCGGCCGCGGTGCCCGTGGTCTGAGGTTCAACCCCGTCGCGCCCAACACCGCCGACACCGTGACCATTCCGGACGGATACGGGCAGAACATCGTCATCCGCTGGGGTGAGCCCATCCTGCGCGGTGCGCCCGCCTTCGACCCGGCGAAGCAGACCGCCAAGGCCCAGGCCGGCCAGTTCGGGTACAACTGCGACTTCCTCGCGCTGCTGCCGGTCCCCGGCGAGCGCGGCCGCCAGATCCTCGTCGCCAACCATGAGTACACCGATGAGGTACTCATGTTCCGTGGCTACGACGCCGCCAACCCGACCAAGGAGCAGGTCGAGATCGCCTGGGCCGCGCACGGCCTGTCCGCGGTCGTCGTCGAGTCCGAGCACCGGACCGGCAAGCTCACCCCGGTCTCCCGCCACCCGCTCAACCGCCGCGTCACCGCCACCACCGAGTTCCGGATCACCGGCCCCGCCGCCGGCTCCGACCTGCTGAAGACCTCCGCCGACCCGACCGGCCGCAAGGCCCTGGGCACCCTCAACAACTGCGCCGGCGGCGTCACCCCGTGGGGCACCACGCTGCACGGCGAGGAGAACTTCAACCAGTACTTCGGCAACGCCACCCGCGCCACGGACAAGCGCTACGGCATCGGCACCGGCGCCACCGAGCGCAAGTGGGAGCGTTTCGACAAGCGCTTCGACGTCGCGCAGGAGCCCAACGAGGTGCACCGCTTCGGGTACGTCGTCGAGCTCGACCCGTACGACCCCGACTCCAAGCCGCGCAAGCACACCGCGCTCGGCCGCTTCAAGCACGAGGGCGCGACCGTCCGCCTGACCGACGACGGCCGCCCGGTCGTCTACTCCGGTGACGACGAGCGCTTCGACTACTTCTACAAGTTCGTCGGCAGCAAGCGGATGAAGAAGGGCAGCTCGCGCGCGGTGCGGGAGCACAACCTCTCGCTGCTCGACGAGGGCACGCTCTACGTCGCCAAGCTCACCGGTGACTCCCCGGCCATCGAGATCGACGGGACGGGGAAGCTTCCCGCCGACGGTGAGTTCGACGGCAGCGGCGAGTGGATCCCGCTGGCCACGGCGACCGCGAAGGGCGCCGTCTCGCACGTCGAGGGCATGACCGCCGAGGAGGTCTTCGTCTTCACGCGCCTCGCCGGTGACAAGGTCGGCGCGACGAAGATGGACCGGCCCGAGGACATCGAGCCCAACCCGCACACCGGCAAGGTGTACGTCGCCCTCACCAACAACAGCAACCGCGGCATCAGCACGAACGCCCAGGCGGACGAGGCCAACCCGCGCAACGCCAACAAGCACGGGCACATCCTGGAGCTGACCGAGCGCTGGAACCGGGCCGACAGCAAGAAGTTCGCCTGGTCGCTGTTCCTGGTCGCCGGTGACCCGGAGGACCCGGCCACCTACTTCGCCGGGTACCCGAAGGACGGCGTCTCGCCGATCTCCTGCCCGGACAACGTCGCCTTCGACTCGTACGGCAACCTGTGGATCTCCACCGACGGCGCGCAGCTCGGCTCGCACGACGGCCTCTTCGGTGTCGCCACCCGCGGTGACCGGCGCGGTGAGCTCAAGCAGTTCCTGACGGTGCCGAAGGGCGCGGAGACCTGCGGGCCGCTCATCCAGGACCGCCGGGTGCTCGTCGCCGTGCAGCACCCGGGCGAGATCGACGGCGCCACGGCCGAGAAGCCGCTGAGCGCCTGGCCCGACGGTGCCGGCAAGATCAACCGCCCGGCGGTCGTGGCGGTCTGGCGCAAGGACGGCTGCGACATCGGCGTCTGATCCACGGACACCGACAGGCACTAGGGAAGGGCTGGGACCGGCGGCTGCCGCTCGCCGTCGTGTTCCAGCCACTCCCGGTACGCCGGTGCCTGCCGCGCCGCCTCCCAGTACGCCTCCTCCAGCGCGGGATAGACCCCGTCGAGGTCCGTCTCCGTACGGCCCGCGAGGAGGAGCCGTACGCCGAGCGGGTCGCCGTGCAGGCGCCGTACCGCCATCGTGGGACTGTCGGCGTGGGTGGGCTGGCAGACGGCGACGACCTCGCCGGTGGCGACCAGGGCGTCGGCCGTGTAGTAGTCGCCGTGCAGGACATGGGGGTTGACGCCGGCCGCGCGGAACATCCGCTGCACGGCGTCCCACTCGCCGTCGACCGTCGGGTCGACCATCCAGCGGTCGTCGGCCAGGTCACGCAGGGCGACCTCGGACTTCGCCACGGCCGGGTGATCGGTCGGCAACGACACGAACTGCGGCTCGCGCTCCATCAACACGCGTAGCCGTAGCTCCGGCGGAATACGCAGCGGGCAGCCCTCGACCTCGTGCACGAAGGCGACGTCCAGCTGGCCGTCGGCGACCATGCGCAGCAGGGCGTTGGGGGAGACGTTCATGTGGAGCGTGGGGTCCTGGCCGTGGCCGCGCAGCCGGCGCAGCCAGCCGGCCAGGGCCTTGCTCGCGGTCGAGCCGACCCGCAGTTCCGGGCCGCCGACCGCGGCCGCCCTCGCCTCGGCGACCAGGGCACGCATATCGGCCACCAGCGGGCGGGCCCGGCTGAGGACCAGCCGGCCCAGCGGCGTGGGCCGGCAGCCGGTTCTCGCGCGCAGGAACAGCGCGCCGCCCAGTTCCTGCTCGATCCGTCGCAGTTGCGTGCTCAACGATGGCTGGGCGACGCCCAACTGGCGGGCGGCCCGGTGCAGACTGCCGGTGTCGGCTATGGCGCACAGCGCGCGGAGGTGTCTCACCTCGAGCTCCATGCCCTCGGAGACTAAAGCGGAACAGCTGGTTTCACCAGCCGCACAAATCCCCCCTGATGCCCGCCAATTGGGGCCCCGATAGGGCCGTCCTATCACCGATTGCCATCATCACAGCGGCCACACAGGCGCCGACACTCGCCTTGACGACTCACCCCCCACCTAGGAGTCATCGATGCGTATGTCCACATCCATGTCCGCCCGTACGGCGGCGGCAGTCGGTCTCAGTGTCGCGGCACTCGGCCTGGGCACGGCAGCCCCGGCCACGGCGGCACCCGCCCACACCGCCGCCACCGCCGGCTACGTCGCCAAGTCCGCGGAGTCCGACGCCAGTCGGGCCTTCTTCGAGGCGGTCGTGAAGTCCGTCGCCGAGAAGCGCGCCGCGAACCCTCGCGCCGCGGCCGTCACCGTCGTCTACGACGCCTCCGGGGCGCCCACGTTCAGCGCGCAGATATCCCGCAGTACCCAGATATGGAACAGCTCGGTGTCCAACGTCCAGCTCCAGCAGGGCTCGAACGCCGACTTCACCTACCGCGAGGGCAACGACCCGCGCGGCTCGTACGCCTCGACCGACGGTCACGGCAACGGGTACATCTTCCTCGACTACGCGCAGAACCAGGAGTACGACTCGACTCGCGTCACCGCGCACGAGACCGGGCACGTGCTGGGTCTGCCGGACCACTACGAGGGCCCGTGCAGTGAGCTGATGTCGGGCGGCGGCCCCGGTCCGTCCTGCACGAACCCCAACCCGGACGCCAACGAGCGCTCCCGCGTGGAGCAGCTGTGGGCCAACGGGTTCGCCGCGGCGATGGACAAGGCGCTGCACAAGGCGGCTCGCTAGCCGCGGAAGCAAGCCACCCCCCACACACGGCGCGGTCGCCCTCCTGCACGGGGCGGCCGCGCCGCGCTTCATTCGGGGACGGTGCGCCCAATGGCTCGGGTGGTTGGTCTCGGTGGGCGGCTGCGGGTTGTTTGTGGCTTGTCGCGCCCACGCGGCGGAGCCGCAGATCGACACAGCCCCGCGCCCCTTTCAGGTCGGCTCAGTGCGGGGACGCGATGGCTCTTGCCGCCGCTACCTCTTGGCGTAGGGGCTCCAGGACGCTGTCGGCTGGGCCCGTCAGGTCCGTGCGGACCTCGTACAGGGTTTCCGACTGGCGCAGGCCCTCCGCCAGTTCTGTCAGCTGGCGGGCCACCTGGGTCGCCTCGGTGGTGGACGGTGGAGGTGCGCCGTGGGCCACGCGGACCCGCGCCGCCGTCGTCGCGTCCACGATGCGTTCCACCGCGACGACCAGGGGCCACCAGGCGGCTGCCCGGCGGCCGGTGGGCGGGGGTTCGGTCAGGGCGCGCTGGAATTCGGTGCGGATGGCGGAGAGGGTGCGGTAGAGGCCGCGGCGCATCCGGGCGCGGGCCGGTGGGTCCACGGGGTCCGGGCCGAAGGCGGCCTCCACGTAGCGTGCCGTGTCCTGCACCGCGTCCGCGAGGCGGGCGCCGACCCGGGTGTGCCAGCTCTCCGGCCACAGCAGATAACCGGCGATCAGGGCGATCGCGCACCCCATGAGGGAGTCGCCCAGGCGGGGCAGCAGCAGGGCGGTGCCCTGGCGGTTCAGGACGTCGGACAGGAGCAGGATCACCGGCGTGATGGCGGCCGTCTGGTAGCCGTACCCGCGCGGGGTGAGCGCCGGGATCAGCGGTGCGAGCAGGAACAGCACCGGTACGTCCCACCAGCCGCGCGGCACTTCCGCGAGCACCGCCGCCGCGATGACCAGCCCGGCGACCGTGCCGAGGGCGCGCAGCAGCGCGCGGGAGAAGACCGAGCCGAAGTCGGGCTTGAGGACGAAGGTGATGGTCAGCGCGACCCAGTAGGAGCGGGGGACGGGGATGAGGGACACCAGCGCCTGGGCGATCCCGATGCACAGGGCGAGGCGCAGGCCGTAGCGCCAGGAGGCGGCGGAGAGCGTGACGTTCCGCAGGGCGCGGGCGGCGCGGATGCTCAGGGCGGCCGGGCGGCCCAGGCGGTCGTCGATGCCATGGGGGTCCCCCCGCTCGAGCGAAGCCGAGAGTGGGGGAGGGTCGACGTCCGGGTTGCTGACGACCTCGGCGGCGTGCCGCAGGGCGTGGTCGACGGCGCGGCCGGTTTCGGTCGTCGGGGCGGGCAGTTCCAGCCCTATCGGTCCGGTGTAGCCGGTCTCCACGGCGGAGGCGAGGTGCCGTACCGCCGCCGGGACCTCGGGCGGGAGGGGGCTGCCGCTGAGGCGGGCGGCGGGGGCGGCCTCCACGACCGGGGTGATGGCGTTCAACTGGGCCAGCAGGCGGGTGAGTTCGGGGCTGCGGCCGTGGTGGCGGGCGCGGTGGGCGAGGATGATGTCGTACGACTGGTTCAGGGACTGGGTGACGGCGTGCCGGCCGGCGTCGTACGCAAGGGTGCCGCCGTCGCTGCCGCCGACCTCCAGCAGCTCGGCGACCGTCCGGTAGGTGTCCGCCACGGCGGCACGCTCCGGTACCCCCGACCGCAGCGGCCAGGCGAGCAGCGCCAGGGCCAGCACGAGCAGCCCGCCGCCGGCCATCAGCAGCGGTGCCATCCACCATTCGCCCGGCAGCGGCAACCCCGCGCCGATCACGGACGTCAGCAGCAGCAACAGCCCCGACACGGAGGCGACCGCGCCGATCGTCGAGATCATCCCGGAGACCAGCGCGACGCCGGTGACGGCGGCGACGGCGACCCAGCCGTGGCCGAACACCAGGGCGCCGAGGGTGATGCCGACGGCGCCGAAGAGCTGCGGGATCGCGATGGTGGGGATGCGCAGGCGGTACGCGGAGGCGGTGTCGCTGATGACGCCGTTGAGGGCGCCCATCGAGGCGAGGGCGCCGTATCCGGGGCGGTCGAAGGCGAGCCCGATGGCCAGGGGCAGGGACAGGGCGATCGCCGCGCGGACCACGGCGGGCCAGTTGACGGGGGCCGGCTGGGCCCGGAGGTTGCGCACGAGCCAGTCGGGCGGGGTGAGGCCGATGGGGAGCTCGCGGGACATGGGGCCCATTATGGGCGCGCTTGTTCAGCTCGTCGTCGACCTCATCGCCGCTGGTGAAGCGTGACGTCGACGAGCAGGGCACGGTGGTCGGTGTCCGGCAGATCGAGGAAGCGGGCGGTGCGGGCGGAGAAGTCGGCCGAGAGGAGCACGTGGTCGATCTGCGCCCCGAGGGGCGGCGCGGTACGGGCCGGCCAGCTGGGTGTGCGGTCCTCGCCGGTGAGCCGGGTGGCGTCGCGCAGACCGGCGTCGAGGATGCGGCGGAAGGCGGCGTGGTCCTGGGAGGCGTTGAAGTCCCCGGCCAGAATGACGGGGGTCCTGCCGTCGCCGCCGATGCTCTCGGCGGCGAAGTCCCGCAGGTCGCCGAGCTCCCGGCGCCACAGGTCGACGTGCTGGGGCAGCGGCGGCATGGGGTGCGCGAGCTGGAGCCGTACGGCATGTCCGCGCACGTCGGCGACGGCGCCGGGCATGGCCATGGTGCCTTCGACTCCGTCGGCGGGGTCGAGCGGGAAGCGGCTGAGGACGACCGACCCCGCGGACCCGGCCTCGACCCGCGCCGCCCGGTGCGGATAGTCGGTGCCGAGCGCTTCCTTGAGCCCGGCGTCGCAGGTGTACTCGCACTCCTGGACGAACACGATGTCCGGCCGCTCACGGCGGACGGCGGCGACCAGGGCGTCGGTCGCCTGCCCGAACTCGACGTTCGAGGTCAGCACCCGGAAGGAGACGAGCGGGGGCCCGCCCGGCAGACCGGTCTTCCCGTACGGCTCGATGTACCAGGCCAGCAGTCCGAGGAGCGCGACGGCCCAGACGACGCCGAACCACCAGCGCGAGAAGAGCGCGACCAGCAGTCCGAGGCCGGTGGGCACGAGCAGCCACGGCAGGAAGGCGAGGAGCTGGGGGACGGGGGTGATGCCGTCGACGTCGGCGACCCGGCAGCCGACGACCACGCCGACACCCAGGAAGAGCAGGGCGGCCATCCATCTGCCGAGCCTGTGCCCGGCCCGCCGTCCTGGCTCACCGCCCCGGGAAGCCGTCCACTCGGCAGCCGCAGTGTCCAAGTCCCGGCCTTCCGCTCGCGGGTGGGATGCCCGAATCCTGCCTCAAAGACGGGGGTCGTGGGGGGAAGGTTGCGCGGCGGCCACGGGTACGGATCACCCGTCCACCCGCGCCAGAAACGCCCCCAGCGCCTCGTCGAACTCCCCGGGCCGCTCCAGGTTCGGCATATGGGCCGCGCCCTCGATCACCCGCAGGGTCGAGTCCGGGAGGGTCGCGTGCATGGCCTGCGCGTCGGAGACGGGCGTGTAGGCGTCGTCCGCGCCGACGACGACCAGGGTGGGGACCGTGACGCGGGTGAGCAGGCCGCGGTAGTCGGGACGTTCGGCGCGGCCGCGCAGGGCCGCTGCGGCGCCCTCGGGCGGCGTCGCCGTCATCATGCCGTGGACGTGGGCCTTGACCTCGGCGTCGGCGTACGGCGCGACCATCTTCTCCAGCACCTCGTCGGCGTAGCCGCGCATGCCCTCGCGCAGCAGCCGGTCCGCCATGGCGTTGCGCGCCTTCTTGCCCTCCTCCGTCTCCGCCGCCGGGAACGTGTCGGCGAGGACCAGGCCCCGGATGCGGTGGGGGAAGCGGGCGTAGCACTCCATGACGATCTGGCCGCCCATCGACAGGCCCGCCAGCACGAAGGTCTCCACCTTCAGGTCGTCCAGCAGCGCCTCGATGTCGTCGGCGAAGGCGGCGAGCGGGGTGACGCCGGGGACGACCGGGGAGGCGCCGTAGCCCCGCAGGTCGGGGGCGACGACCCGGCGGGCGGCGGAGAACGTCGCGATCTGCGGTGCCCACATCGTGCGGTCGAAGGGGTGGCCGTGGACGAGGACGAGGGGGACCGAAGCAGAATCGGCGCCTTTGTCCTCGTATACGAGGAAGGGGCTCATGTGGACGACCCTAGATCGGCCAACTCCTCGGTGCAATAAGATCTTTGCCCTCGGTGCAATCGGGAAAGCCTGCGCAAGGGGGAGTTCGTGGACGACTATCGGCGTCTCGCCGACCGCATGGCCGACGACATCGCCGCCGGACGGCTCAGGCCGGGTGAACGGCTGCCCCCGCAGCGGGTGTTCGCGCGGCGGCGCGGGATCGCCGGGTCGACGGCGGGGCGGGTGTACGCCGAACTCGTACGGCGCGGGCTGGTCGTCGGCGAGGTCGGCCGCGGGACCTTCGTGCGGGCCGCTCCGGCGGGCAACGGGCGGGCCCTGGTCGAGGCCGCCACCGCGGCGCCGGTCAACCTGGAGCTCAACTACCCCTCCGCTCCGGGGCAGTCCAAGCTCCTGGCCCCCGCCCTCGCGCCGCTCCTGCGCCCCGACGTCCTGACCGACGCCCTGCGCCCGGCCCCCGTCTCCGGCACACCCGAGGCCCGCCGGGCCGCGGCCGGCCTGCTCGCGACCCCCGCCTGGCAACCCGCACCCGACCGGATCCTCTTCACCGGCAACGCCCGCCAGGCCGTCGCCGCCGCCCTCGCCTCCCTGGTCCGGCCGGGCGGCCGGGTCGGCGTCGAGGCGCTGACGTATCCCGTGGTCAAGGAGATCGCCGCCCGGCTCGGTATCACCCTGGTGCCGCTGGCCACGGACGAGGAGGGCCCGCGCCCCCAGTCCGTCGCCGCCGCGCACCGCACCGCTCCCCTGGCCGCCCTCTACCTTCAGCCGACCCTGCACAACCCGACCTCGGTGACGACGAGCCCCGAGCGCAGAAGCCAACTCGCCGACACGGCGGCCGACTTGGGCATCCCCGTCGTCGAGGACCGCATCTGGTCGTTCCTCACGGACGACGACCCCCTCGCCGCCCACGCGCCCGGCCTCACCCACGTCGTCGACGGTCTGTCCAAGCGCGTCGCACCCGGGCTCACCGTCGGCTTCCTCGTCGTACCCGAGGAGCGGGTCGAGACGGTGGCCGCGGCCGTACGGTCCGGTGGGTGGAGCGCGGGGCGGTTCGCGCTGGAGGCGGCCGTGCGGTGGATCGGGGACGGGACGGTGGAGCGGCTGGTCGCGGCGAAGCGGGCGGACGCGGCACGCCGGCAGCGGATCGTCGGCGAGGAACTGCACGGGTTCGCCGTACGGTCCGATCCGCGCGCCTATTTCGCCTGGTGGGAGCTGCCCGCGACGTGGCGCGCGGACACCTTCACGGCCGCTGCCGCCGCGCACGGCATCGCCGTGACACCCGGCCCCGCCTTCGCCGTCGACCCGAACCGTACGCCCGACGCGGTCAGGCTCGGGCTCGCGTCGGTTCCTGAGCCGGATCTGCGGCGGGCGTTGCGGACGCTCGGCGGCGTCGTGCGAGCTGGCCCGTGAGGCGGCGGACGAGGGCGAGGGTCGGGCCGGAGGTGGGGCAGCGAGGCAGGGGGCGGCAGCGGTCGTGGGTGAGGAGGTGTGCGGGGTCGCCCGACGCGGTCAGGCTCGGGCTCGCGTCGGTTCCTGAGCCGGATCTGCGGCGGGCGTTGCGGACGCTCGGCGGCGTCGTGCGAGCAGGTCCGTGAGGCGGCAGACGAGGGCCACGGCCAGACCGAGGGTGATGAGCAGCCAGGACACCGTGCGCAGGGTCTGGGTCAGGGCGTCGTAGACCGCGCCCGCGGCCGGGCGGTGGGCCGCCTCGGCCAGGCCGGCCAGCGTGAGCCTGCGGCCGATCACCAGCGTGAGGAGCAGCAGCGAGCCGCCGAGTGCCGTGCCCAGCGCGGTCGCCGTGACCGCGCGGCGGCGGCAGGCGGCGACGGCGATGCCGGTCGCGGCGAGCGCGGCGGCCGAGACGGGCAGCCAGAACCCGGCGACCTCGAGCACGTCGTACCCCTTCCTGAGCCGGTCCAGCTCGTGGGCCGGGAGCACGGGGACGTCGGTGTGCTCGACCGGGATGTGGTGCGCGAACGGGATGCGGTCCTCGGTGAGCCGGTGTTTGACCTGGGCGGTGACCGGGCCGAGGTCGACGGTGACCGTGCCGTGTCGTCCGTCCTGGAGGGCGCTGAGCACCGCGTCGTGGACGGCTCTGTTGCCCGCCTCCCACGCCGTGCGGAAAGCCTCGGTCCGGGTGAAGGAGCGCACCGCGTCCTGCACGAAGGGGCGCACCGTTCCGCTCTCGGGCGACACCGGGGATACGGGGGACGTGTCCAGTCTGTCGCCGACCGCGTCCATGATCCCGGCCCCGACGGTGTCCGCGACCGCGCCCTGCACCGCCGGATCGTGGGCCAGCGGCGCCATCGCGGTCACGTACCGGCCCGTGTCGACCAGCGCGTACGACACCCACGCCGCCAGCGCGCCGAACGGCACGAGGAGGCACGACAGGGCGATCAGCGCTGCCGACAGGGCGTTCCGCAGACGGGTGGACACCCTCTCAGGCAAAGGTCACCGAGGACGGGGCGCCAGACAGGTGCCTGCATACGGCGGCACTGTTCCGCTCTCCCGTGCACCGTTCACCCGAACGGGTGGCTCATCGGAGGCGGTGTCCCTGGGCGTCCTCGTGCGTGTAGTAGCGGTAGAACAGCACGACGAAGAAGGCCGCGCCGATCGCGAGCCCCATGACCGAGGACCTCAGGACCGAGTTGCCGCCCTGGCTGTACAGGAACCCGAACGTGCCGCCCGCGAAGACGGCCCACAGGACCGCGTGCAGCTCCCGGATCACCTGCGAGGCGACCCAGCGCACGGCGACGTACAGCACCATGAACGCGGCCGCGGTGACGAAGCCGAAGAGCAGGTTCCAGCCGGTGATCTCCCCGCCGGAGCGCCGGTTGGCCGCGGCCCAGTAGCCGTAGACCAGCCCGAGGACGACCGGCACGGCCACACTCGCGATGCGGTGCGTCCGCGCGCTGAACACATCGGGCAGACCGCTCAATCCGGTCGTACCCACCCGCCGGGCCCGTCGGGGCACGGGTGCCGCATGAGCCATGAGAGCACTCCTCTCTCTCCACGCCCCCGCCATCCAGAGCACACCTGGGGCGGTCGGGTGGCAAGTCGGCGGTGCCGATCCCGCCCTTCCGGCGTTCGAGGGCGGGGCCCGGGTACCCGGATGCGGCGCGTCGAACGCCGTGTTTCGCTGAAGCCCATGAGGGCCGTAAGCGACGGTGAAGCCGGCCCGCGGGGCGACGCGCGCCGGTCGGGGCTGCTGAGCGTGCGCGGTCGCAGCGTTGCCTGGGTGCCGCCGCTGGTGTTGCTCGTCGCCATCGTGGCCGTCGACTTCAGGACCAGCAGCGACTTCCGGATTCTGTCCTGGATCGTGCTGGTGCCCGGTATCGCCGCCGCGATCTGCGGGGTGTGGGGTACGGCCGTCTTCGCGGTGCTCGCACCCGCCACCTACCTCGCAGCCGACGCGGCCCTGCCGCACGAGTACCAGGCCGGGCTGCCCGACCTCGTCCTCGCCGGCATCGGCGGCGTCCTCGCCACGCTGGCCTGCGTGGTCCGGGTGCGCGGTGAGCGGCGCATGCTGCACATACAGGACGTCGTCGCCACCGTCCGCCGTACCGTGCTGCGCCCGCTGCCGCCGGGCTGGGGCGGTCTGGAGCACGCGGCCGTCTATCTCGCCGCCGACAGCGAGGCACGGGTCGGCGGAGACTTCTACGACATCCAGATCGGCCTGCACGGCACCCGCGTCATCCTGGGCGACGTCCAGGGCAAGGGGCTGGGCGCCGTGGAGGCGGCGGCCGCACTGCTCGGCACCTTCCGTGAGAGCGCCTACCACGAGCCGGACCTGGCGAGGGTCGCCGTACTGCTGGAGGAGCGTCTGCTGCGGCACATCCGCCTGCGCGCGGCTCTGGGCAAGGAGGAGGGAGACCGGTTCGCCACCGCCGTCCTGATCGGCTTTCCCGAGGAACAGCCGGACACCATCGAGGCCGTCGTCCTCGGCCACGACTGTCCGCTCGTCGTCGGCCCCGACGGCGTGGAGCCGCTGCCGCCCGGCCACGCCCTGCCCCTCGGCTACGGCGGACTGGCCCCCGCCGACGGTCCGCCGCCCATGCACCGGGTGCCCCTGCGGCCCGGCGAGACGCTGCTGCTGACCACGGACGGCGTGACCGAGGCGCGGGACGGCGACGGCGTCTTCTTCCCGCTCGACATCGAGGTCGCCAAGGCCGTCGCCGCCGACCCCGACATCGCGCAGCCCCGGCGCCTGGTCGACTTCGTGCGGGAGAGCACGCTGCGGCACTGCAGAGGGCATCTGTCCGACGACACGACGGTGTTCGCGGTACGGCGGACGGCAGGTGCGGGGAATGGGGACGGAAATGGACGTTTGCAGCCCTGAGATCCCCTCTTTGCAGCCGCAGCGGTTACGGTGCTGCCGTACGTGATCGACGGGGGATGGGGAGGGACCGATGCCCGGAACAGTGCTGTTGCTCGCCGCCTCACCGGCGGGCAGGGGCTCTCTGGTGGACGCCGCCTCCGTGCTCCCGATTCTCGCGGCGGTCCCGCCCGCGGTGCTGTCCGGCACGGACACCGCCAACGTCGTCGAACTGGCCGACCCCCTGGAGCCGCAGGCCGTCCTCACCCGCCTGCGTGCCGCGGCGGTCGCCCCCGGCCCGCTCACCGTCTTCGTCGCCGGCCAGCTGCAACTGGACCGCCGCCAGCATCTGCCCCACCTGGCGCTGGCCCGGTCCACGCCCTCGACGGTCCGCTACAACGGCTTCCCCTGGCACTGGATCCGCGAGGAACTGCGCCTGCGCGCACCGGGTTCCACCTCGCTGGTCCTCGATCTGCACGCCGATCGCGAGACCTGGCAGTGGCTGCTCGCGAACCCCCTCGACTCGGGCCGCGACCATGCCGTCTACGGCCGGATCGCGCCGCCGCCGAACCGGCGGACCCTGGCCGGCCCGGCGTACATGAAGGCGGTCGCGACGCTGCTGCGCAGCGGACACCGCCCGCCTCTCGACCAGTTGCACCAGTTGGCGTTGCAGCGGATCGCGCCCGAGGGCGGGGTCGGCATCGACATCGTGCTGACCGCGCAGGGCCCTGTGCCGAGCGACCCGCACGCCGCCATCACCGGCGCCGTCCAGGCGGGCCGGCACGGCGACGCCGACGCGCTGGCCGCCCGGCACGAGCAGACCGCCGTCCACACCCATGGCCACGCCTCCGAGGAGGCCCTGCACTGGGGCGAGGTCCGCGCGGACCTGGCGATGCTGGCCGGGGACCCGGTGCGCAGCTGCCGCACCTGGCTGACGGTCGCCTCCTCCCGGCTCTCCGCCGGACAGGCCCCGGACGCGCCCGCGGTGGAGGCCGCGGTGGACCGCGCCCACCACCAGTGGGGACAGATCCACGACACGTCCCTCGCCCGCGAACTGGGCCCCGTCCTCGTGGAGTTGAGAAGCCGGGTACCGGGGCGCCGCCGCGGCGCCCTGGAGAACGTCCATCGACAGCTGCGGCAGCTGCAGGTCAGCGGGTGAAGGCGACGTACGTCCAGCCGCCCGAAGAGGGTCTGCACCGCTGATCTGCCGCTCTACTCCCGCAATGCGCGCCGGAGTTCCTCGAACGCGGTCGGGCGAGCTCGGTTCGGCAGGAAGTCGCGGATGTGGAGGGCGCATTCGGCCGGGGTCAGGACGTCGGTGTGGACGTCGAGGTCGTGCGGGCCGTGGGAGTGGACCTGGGCGAACTGCAGGGCGGCGAGGCCCGGTTGGCGGTCGCCGCGTTCGCGCTCGCGGCGTTCCAGTTCCGGCAGCGGGCAGCGGACCCCGATCAGGACCGTGTCCTCGGGCACGAGCAGATCGAGGAGGTCCAGCAACCGCCAGCGGCGGCTGAGCGGGTAGTCGACGACGAGGTTGTTGCCGCCCGCGGCCATACCGGCGACCGCGCGGTGGAAGCCCTTGGCGGTGCGGTCGATTTCGGTCTGGAGGTCCTCGTCGGCGAGGGGGCTGCCGCCGCGCATCGCGTGGAAGGCGTCCACCGGCAGGTGGAACCAGGTGCCGTCGAGGACGTCGAGGAGCGCGCGGGCGATGCTGCTCTTGCCGGAGCTGGAGGTTCCGTTGAGTAGGACGACCTTTCCCGGGGTCGCGGTCCCGGGTATGCGGGCGTGGGGGTCGGCGTGGTCATGGACGTGCGTCGGCAAGGTGGGTTCCCCGTGCGAGCCGTGGTTGTGGGGTGGTTGCTCCGTGAGATCTACGGCGTGGGTGACACCCGGATGACATGCTGGGTCGGTTGCTCTGTCCGGGTCGGTTCTGCGGCTCGGGCGGGGCCCGTGTTGGCTGCCAGGATCAGGGTCGCCACGGCGATGACCGCCGCGGCGAGACCACGGGTGTAGCGCTCGGTGATGCTGGTGCGTTCCTGCACGGCGACCTCGCAACAGCCAGGTGTTAACCACGTTTAATACGCGGTTTAACCTATGGGCTGTCGGAGTCGAACGGCAAGGGGCACAGGGGGAGTTGGGGGCGTTGAGCGTGTCTGACCGTGATGATCCGGGGACGATCGGGCGAAGAGTGCAGCAGTTGCGGGCCGATCGTGGGCTGACGCAGCGACAGTTGGCGGAGCCGGCGTACACCCCCGCGTACATCTCCACCCTGGAGGCCGGGCGGGTCCGCGCCTCCGACGAGGCGCTGAGGCATATCGCCGACCGGCTCGGCGTCGCCTTCGAGGAGCTCGCCACCGGACGGCCCGCGCACCTCGTCACCGCCCTGCGGATGCGGCTGACCGAGGCCCAGCGCGCCCTCGCCACCGGCGACGCCGAGGCCGCGGCCGAGCAGTACGCCGCGCTGCTCGCGGAGGCGGACGCGCACGGGTTCCCCGAGGAGCGGGCGGCGGCGCTGCTCGGGCTCGGCGAGTGCGACATCGACGTCGGGGAAATCGACTCCGCCCGGCGGTACTTCGAGCGCGCCGAGCAGGTCCTCGCGGACGCCGACGCGCCACTGCCCGCCCGGGTGCCCGCGCTGCGCGGCCGGGCCGTGTCGCACTACCTCGCCGGTGAGCTGCGCTACGCCGTCTACCTCATCGAATCCACCCTCGACGAGCTCAACCGCGGCGGCCTGCACGACCCCGACGCCCTCCTGCTGCTCTACGCCAGCGTCATCGGCCCCTACATGGACATGGGCGCCCACGCCCGCGCCGCCCAGGCCGCCGAGTACGCCCTCGCCCTCGCCCCGCAGGCCGCGGACCCCGCCCTGGTCGCCCGTATGCACCGGTCCGTCGCCCGCACCCTGCTCGCCGAGGGCCGGGTCGCCGAGGCCGACGCCTCCCTCGCCAAGGCCGCCGAGCTGTACCGCCAGCTCCAGATCCGCACCGAACTCGCCAACTGCCACTGGATGCGCGGCTACGTCTACGCCCAGAACGGCGACCTCGCACGCGCCGAGGCCGAACTGCGCGAGGCCCAGACCATGCTCACCGCCAAGCGCGCCGCCCTCTACACCAGCCAGGTCGCCGTCGAACTCGCCGACGTACTGCACCGCCGCGGCAAGTCCGACGAGGCCGCCGCCCTCCTGCACGACGTGCTCAGCGACCTCAGCCCCGAACGCGGCGCCCTGCACTCCGCCGCCGCCCACCGCCTCCTCGGCATCATCGCCGAGGACGCCCGCGACACCGAGGCCGCCGAGGAGCACTACGTCCGCGCCCTGAGCCTGCTGGAGCGCGCCGGTGCGGCCGGTGACCTGGCCGACCTGTGCCGGCTGCTCGGCGACCTGCTCCGCCGTACCGGCAGGGTGGAGGCGGCGCTGGACGCGTACCGGACGGGACTCGGCCACCGTACGGCCCCCGGCACCACGACCCTCGGACCCGCACCCGCACAGCCCCCTCTGTAAGGAACCCAAGCCGCCCCACAGGTCGTCCCGGTTGGCTGCCCGGGACATCCGGACAGGTGGGGACAGGCACGTGGACAACCAGCGGACCGCGCGGACGACGGCCGACGGGCTGCGGCTCGTCGTACGCGCGCTCGTGTACGCCGTCGTCGGCGGCGCCGCGCTCATCGCCATCGCCACGGTCGCCGCCGTCCTCGGCCCCACGCTCGCCCTCGACCTCTACACCCCGCCCGTCGCCGCCTGGTGGACCGTCTTCACGGCGATCGCGGTGCAGGGCGTGCCCTTCCTGCTGCTCGGCACGGTCGTCTCGGCGGCGATCGGGGCGTTCGTGCCGGAGCGGGTCCTCAGTCGCCTGCTGCCCCGCAACCAGGCGCTCGCGGTACCGATCGCCGGGGCGGCCGGTGTCGTCCTGCCCGGGTGCGAGTGCGCGTCCGTGCCGGTGGCCGGGAGCCTGATGCGGCGCGGGGTCGCCCCCTCGGCCGCCCTCGCCTTCCTCCTCTCCGCTCCCGCGGTCAACCCGGTCGTCCTGGTGGCCACGTCCGTCGCCTTTCCCGGGCAGCCGCGGATGGTCCTCGCCCGGCTGGCCGCCTCCCTGGCCACGGCGGTGGTGATGGGCTGGCTGTGGGCCCGGTTCGGCCGCGAGGAGTGGCTGCGCCCGCCGAGGCGGCACGCCGACCCGGCCGCCACCGGCCTGCGTGCCTTCACCGCCGGCCTCCAGCACGACTTCCTGCACGCGGGCGGCTTCCTCGTCCTCGGCGCGGCGGCCGCGGCGACCTTCAACATCGCGGTGCCGCGCTCGGTACTGGACCCCTTCACCGGCTCGCCCTGGCTGTCGGTGCTGCTCCTGGCACTGCTGGCGGTCGTCCTGTGCGTGTGCAGCGAGGCGGACGCGTTCGTCGCCGCGTCGCTGAGCGGCTTCTCGCCGACCGCGCGACTGGCGTTCATGGTGGTCGGCCCGATGGTCGACCTGAAGCTGATCGCCCTGCAGGCGGGGACGTTCGGCCGGTCCTTCGCCCTGCGGTTCTCGTCCGTGACGTGGGTGGCGGCCGTGGCGAGCAGCGCGCTGGTGGGGTGGTGGCTGCTGTGAGGCGGTACGGGCCGGCGGTGCTGCTGCTCGTAACGGGCGCGGCGGTCCTGCGGATCTCGCTGTTCGGCGAGCTGTATCTGCGGTACGTGCAGGCAGGACTACGGCCATACCTTGTGGTGTCCGGATTCCTGCTGGTGCTGCTGGCGGTGGCCGCGGCGGTTGTCCGGCGACCGGAACAAGAACCGCACGCCGAGCAGGGCGAGCACGCAGAGCACGGCGAACACTCCGGCTGCGATCAGCACGGCGAGCACGGCGAGCACGACGAGTCCGGCGACGATTCCCACGCCCACGATCAGCACGGCGGTCACCATAGCCCCCGCGTCGCCTGGCTCCTCGCCCTCCCCGCCCTCGCCCTCCTCCTCTTCCCGCCCCCCGCCCTCGGCTCCTACAGCGCCGGACGCGAGGCGGCGCAGCGGGCCGCGCAAGGGGTCGGGGCCTTTCCCGCGCTGCCGGCCGGGGATCCGGTGGCGCTGACGCTCGCGGAGTTCAGCTCCCGGGCGATCTACGACAGCGGACGGTCCCTGACGGGCCGTACGGTCCGGTTGACCGGGTTCGTCACCCGGGACGACGACGGCACCTGGTACGTCACTCGCCTCCTCGTCTCCTGCTGCGCCGCCGACGCCACCACCGGCAAGGCCGAGATCCGGGGCGCGGACGCCCCGCCCGCCGACGCCTGGGTCACCGTCACCGGCACCTGGCACCCCAGGGGCGAGCTCGGCACGGACGGAGCGTGGCCGCCGGTCCTGGACGCCGCGTCGGTGCGGCGGGTCGCGCAGCCCGCGAACCCGTACGAGAGGCGCTGAGCGCTCCGCGGTACCGGTACGGCCCCGCACCCCTGGGGTGCCGGCGGGGTTTCGCCGTACGGGCCAGGGGTAGTCGGGCGTCGTCCGGGGCGGGCGGTGGGGCGGCCGCGGAGCCTTGGACCACGCAGGCCGCGCAAGGTGAGGAGGCTGCCGTGCGGCCAAGAGACGATCACCGTGGTGAGGCAGGGCGGAAGCGGACCGGTGCCGCCGACGCGCTCGCCGAGAGCGTGCGCGGGGCGGGACCCGGCGAGATCCCGGCGCGGCTGTGCGATGTCGCCGTCGAGCTGCTGCCCGTGACCTGCGCGAGCGTGTCGCTGCACAGCGACGGTATGCCCGTACAACTGGGCGCGAGCAGTCCGCAGGCCGCCTATGTGACCGAGATCCAGGCCACCTTGGGCGACGGGCCCTGTCAGTCAGCCGTGGAGAGCGGTACGGCCGTGCTCGCGCGCGACCTGACGGCGGGCCGGGACGTCCTGCGCTGGCCGGTCTTCGCCCAACAGGCCACGGCCGCCGGGGTGCGGGCGGTGTACTCGATGCCGCTCGGCAACGACACGGTGTGCGTGGGCACGCTGGACCTCTATTGCGATACGCCCGGCGATCTGACCGACCGGGACCTGCGCACGGCGCGGGTGGTGGCCGGAATGATGACCGTGGCGCTGATGGCGCTGCCGCGCGCCGAGGAGGCGGGCGACCCCGGCGACGAGCGATGGCTGAGCGGCCTCGCCGCCGACCAGGACCAGATCTACCAGGCCACCGGCATGATCATGGCCCAGCTGGGCGTCGGCACGGGCGAGGCGCTGGCACGGCTGCGGGCGCACGCGTTCGCACACGGGCGTACGGCGATGGATGTGGCCCGGGATGTGGTCGACCACCGGTTGCGGTTCGACCGGGACCGAGGCCCCCTATGATCGCCGACCATGGAAATAGTGGGTTACTTCATCGCTCTGGTCGCGATCGTCGGCTTCGTCAGCGTCGAGAGCCGGATCTCCCGTGCCGACCGGCGAGTTGCCCGGGTCGAGCGCAAACTCGACCTGATTCTCGACCACTTGGGGCTGCGTGACGACGATCCCCGGATGGCGAAGGTCGTGGCGCTGCTGCGGGAGGACAAGAAGATCAAGGCGATCAAGGAGTACCGGGAGATCACGGGGGTGGGACTGGTGGAGGCCAAGGAGGCGGTGGAGCGCATGGGGCAGACGTCCTAGACGTTCCGGACCGTCTGACCGTCCGGCCCCTGTGACAGGGTGGACGCATGACCACCCCGGCACACAGCGATCTCGCGGCGGCGGCAGAGCTCGTCTACGACCCTTGCGGATTCGCCTGCTCGCAGCCGGTTCCCGAACCCGAGAGTGCCGAGTACGCCGCCCACGCATTCACCTTGGACGGCCTTTCCGTCCGGTTCCGCGCGGCCAGGACGACCCCCACCAAGGTCGGTCAGTTCGTCACCGTGTGGAAGCGGTCCCCGGGCGGGCCCATCCAGCCCTTCGACGTCACGGACCCCGTCGACCTCTTCGTCATCAGCTGCCGTGACGGTGAGCGCTTCGGCCAGTTCGTCTTTCCCATGGAAGTGCTCCGCCGGCGCGGTGTCGTGTCGGTGGACGGTTCCGGTGGGAAGCGGGCCTTCCGCGTGTACCCGCCGTGGGTGACCACCACCAACCGCCAGGCGACCGGCACTCAGCGATGGCAGCTGGACCACTTCCTGCACCTGGACCAGGACGGGCCCGTCGACTCCGCTCGCGCCCGGAAGCTCTACCACCCGTAGGACAGCGCCGGGACGACCGTCCTAGATCTCCGCCCGGCCCCGCTTCCTGACCTCCGTCAGTCGTTGGGTGCCCGTCTCGATCGCCGTCCAGGTGGCGTCGGCCGGTACTTCGCCGAGGCCGCCGTTGGTGATGGCGATCGCGTCGTCGCCCACGCGGATGGCGGCGACGTGCAGCGTGAGCGTGGGTGCGTCGTCGTACTCGGAGACGGCGCGCAGGAGGACCCGCAGCCCCTGCCGGGCGTCCCCGACCTCCGGCATCTCGGCCGCACTCACTTCGACGGCCATCTCCCCGCCCTGCGCGGTAGCTGTGAACTCGCCGCACCGGTCCGGGAGGCGGCCCAGCCACGCCAGCGTCCGGTCCAGGTCCGCGGGCCGATGGGCCACGACCTGGTAGCGCAGCTGCGCCTCGTCCCAGGCGTCATCCAGTCCGACCGACGCGCGTGTACGGGCGTCCGGGCCGAAGAGCTCCTCGGCATACAGGGCGTCCAGGAGCCGTCGGCAGTCGGCCGACTCGGTCTCCGCCTTCAGCATGGCCTCCCGCCAGGTGGCGAAGCCCTGCGTGGCCACCCAGCTCTCACCGAGGTCGGCCTCGCTGATCAGCGCGGCCCGGGCCTGCGCCTCGGTCAGGGTGGGGGCGGCCGCGGGGGTCGCCGGCGGGGTGGGGCTCGCGGCGGAGGCGTGGCCGCGGGGGGCCGAGACGGGCCTGCCCAGGCCGGCGATGGAGTCGCATGCGGGCACGGTCAGCAGGGTGGCTGCCAAGAGCGTCGCGGCGATGACGGCTCGGGCCGGGGGACGGGGCATCGCGGGCCTCCTGGGCTGGTGCCTCAAGATCAGTACGTGCTCTTAAGGCACCACCCCAGGAGTACGGCCACCAGTGCGCCGGTCCGTCCGGGTGACGGGAGTATGCGGGTCCTACTGCGTCTGGACGTACCCGATGAAGGCGCCGTACGCCTCCGGCGAGAGGGTGAGCGTGCCGGCCTCGGGGAGCTTGGAGTCGCGGACGGCTATGCAGGGGGCGGGGTGGGCTACCTCGACGCAGTCGCCGCCCGAGCTTCCGCTGTACGAGGACTTGCGCCAGGCGACTTGGCCGAGCGGGGCGCACTCGACGCAATCGCCGCCGTTGGTGCCGCTGTAGGACGACTTACGCCACTTCAGCTCCATAGCGTTCCTCCATCACGCGCGCGATCAGTGCCGCTGATTTCTTCGGCGAGAGAGCCTCGGCCTGAAGGCGAGCGTAACCGACTGAACGCCCCCTGATCACAGCAGGATTGGCCGTCATGTGCCCCTGGTCGTAGCTCTCGCTGTAGAACAGGTCGGGGTGATCGTCGAAGCGCAGGAGATTGAAGGAGCCCATCACTCCGGAGTGCTGTCCGACCGAGAACGGCAGCACTTGGAAGTGCACCGACTGGTTGTCCTGGAAGCTCAACAGGTGGGCGAGTTGCTCGCGCATGACGTCCCGGCCGCCGATCTCCCGATACAGCGCCGCCTCGTCCAGAACTACCCACAGCGAGGGCGGCTGTTCGCGCTCCAGGATGCGTTGCCGTTCTATCCGTGCCGCCACCATCTCGTCGAGCGTGTCGGTGTGGTCCACCTCCATCACGGCCCGGGCGTAGTTCTTCGTCTGCAGCAACCCGTATACCAGCTGGCACTGATACGTAGAGATATACGTCGCCTTCGCCTCCAAGTCGGCGTACGGCTGAAACCACGTCGGCAACTGGCTCCGCAGCACCAGCCCCACCAACCGCGAGAACATCCCGTCCGTCACCAGCGCCGCATCCAGCCGCTCGGCGAAATCCCGCGTCGGCACCTTCAGCGTCGTCTCGATCTGGCCGATCAGTGAGCCCGTGCAGAACAGCACCGAACCCAACTGCTTCAGCGTCAGCCCCGCCTCCTCCCGTTTCCTCCTCAGCTCGAAGCCGAAGTAGTCCAACGGAGATGCCGTGGGATCGAGTTGGCGGATGTGAACCAAGGCGTACCACCCCCAGGGTCGGTCTGTAGCTGAGCGTAATCACGCAACTTCGCATAGGTGACGTGAATCGTGAAAATGACCGCGACACCCCCACCCGCCCGCTGTTACGGTCGCCCCATGCAGCGCGCCAACCCGTCTCTGACGACGACGCCGGACCCCGTCCCGGCGCCGCGCTGAAAGCTGAGCGAAGATCCAAGCCCCGGGGCGAGTGCCCCGGGGCTTTGTCGTGGGCGCTCGTCCCCTCACCCGGAGGAGCAGCCATGCACGACCACCGCCGCCTCGGCCGCGAACTGGACCTTTTCGACACCGACCCCCTGATGGGCGCAGGCCTGCCGTACTGGCTGCCCGACGGCGCCACCCTCCGGCACGTACTGGAGGAGTACATCCGGGAAGTGGAACGCGAGGCCGGCTACCGGCACGTCCACTCCCCCGTCCTCGGCAAGCGCGAGCTCTACGAGATCTCCGGGCACTGGGACCACTACAGCGAGGACATGTTTCCGCCGATGGACCTCGGCGGCGGCAGCGGCAGCCTCGCCGAGCAGCTCGTCCTGCGCCCGAGCCTGTGCCCGCACCACGCCCTGATCTACCGCTCCCGCTCCCACAGCTACCGCGAACTGCCCTTTCGGATGGCCGAGTTGGGCGACATGTACCGCGCCGAGCTGTCCGGCGTCCTCGGCGGCCTCACCCGCGTGCGGGCGATCCACCTCAACGACGCCCACATCTTCTGCACCCTCGACCAGGCAGTCGACGAGGCCCGAGCCGCCCTCGAACTCATCGCCCGCGCTTACGCCGACCTGGGGATCGGAGCCGTCCGCCACCGCCTCTCCCTCCCGTCCGAGGGCGGGGGCGCGGGCGGCGGCAAGTACGTCGCCGACCCCGAGCTGTGGCGGCGAGCCACCGCGCTGCTCCGCGAGGTGCTGGACGCCTCCGGCATCCCGTACGAGGCCGCGGAGGGCGAGGCCGCGTTCTACGGTCCCAAGATCGACGTCCAGATCGCCGACCCGGCCGGACGGGAATCGACCCTCTCCACCGTCCAGATCGACTTCCACCAGCCCGAACGCTTCGACCTGCACTACATCGGCCCCGACGGCGCCAGGCACCGCCCGGTCATGGTTCACCGCAGCATCATCGGCAGCGTCGAAAGAGCCGTCGCCCACCTCATCGAGCAGCACGGCGGCGCCTTCCCCGTCTGGCTCGCCCCTGTGCAGCTGGTGATCCTCCCGGTGTCGGACGACCAGACCGAACAGGCGGAGAGGCTGCTGCACCGCGCCCTCGACCGGGGCCTGCGCGCCGAGCTCGCAGGTCCCGAACACGGCACCCTGGGTGCCCGTATCCGGGCGGCACGGCTCGTGCCGTACCAGGCGGTCATCGGGGAGCGGGAGGCGGCGGACGGGGAGCTGGTGGCCGTACGGCTGCGGGACGGGCGTAAGCCGGGGGCCGTACCGGCCGCGGAGCTCGTCACCCGGATCGCCGCCCGCGCGGCGGCCCGCGGCACCGAGCTGTGGGACGGCCGATGAGGCCCGATGACGCCTGCGACGGGTGATGAAGACGCCGTATGACGCCGCGCGCACGAAGCCCGTACGGCGGCGCCATACGACGCGCACTCCACCTGATCAACACCGTAAGGTCGGTTCCGGTGACCCGCCACCGCACCCGTGAGAGGAACCCCGCCGTGACGAACGCCGACGGTCCGCCCATCCCGGTGATCATCGACTGTGACACCGGCGTCGACGACGCCCTCGCGCTGCTGTTCGCCGTACGCCACCCGGGTATCGACCTGCGCGCGGTCACCTGCGTGGCCGGGAACACGGATGTGGACGGCGTCGTCCGCAACACCCTCACCGTGCTGGAGCAGGCCGGCGCCCCCGACATCCCCGTCGCCCGGGGCGCCGGACGGCCGCTGATCGAGGCCGCGCGCTCGGCGCGGCACGTGCACGGCGAGGACGGCATGGGTGACATCGGCCTGCCCGCCCCGACCCGCGCCCCGGCCGACGTGGACGCGGTGACGCTGCTGCGCCGCGAGATCCTGGCGTCCCCGAGCCCGGTCACGCTCGTCCCGACCGCGCCCCTAACCAACATCGCCCTGCTGCTGCGTACGCACCCGGAGGTGACCCGCAACATCGAGCGGATCGTCTTCATGGGCGGCGCGGTGGCCTGCGGAAACGCCACGCCGGTCGCGGAGTTCAACGTGTGGCACGACCCGGAGGCGGCGGCGATCCTGCTCACCGCCGGAGTGCCGATCACCATGTACGGGCTGGACGTCTTCCAGCGGGTCGTGGTGCCCGGCGCGGACGTACGGCGGCTGCGGGAGAGCGCGGAGCCCGGTACCCGTCTCGCGGGCGACCTGCTGTCCCACCGCCCGGCCACGCCCGATGTCGCCGCCGACTCCGAGGCGGGCGGCATCGGCGACGCGGGCGCGGTGTGCGCGGTCGTGGACCCGGCGGGCATCGCCACCCGCCTGCTGCCCGTCGAGGTGTCCCTCGGCCCCGGTCCGACGCGCGGCCAGACGATCGTCGACCGCCGGCCCCGGCCGGGTGAGGCCGAGATCCACACCGGCCTGCGCGAACAGCCGTTGGTGGACGTGGCCCTGGACGTGGACGTGGACCGCTTCGTGAAGCTGTACCTGACGGCGGTCGAGCGTCTCTGACGCATCTGAGGACCGCACTGGCGCCATCCGTGTCGCGTACGGCCGTCAGGGTGTCGGCGGGCAGTACCCGCCCTTCACACCGCGCCGCCGAAGAACACCAGCACCTCCCTGATCAGCCCGTCCCGGACACTGATCGCCTCGACGTTGCGGTAGCGGCCGCCCGCTGTGAGCTCGTACTCGTAGTAGGCGAAGACGAGTTCGCCGTCGGCGGGGGTGACGTGCAGGAGTTGCTGTTCCTCAAACCGGTCGGCGGTCGGGAAGCACCGCTCGAAGAAGGCGGCCTTGTCGATGTGGTCGTCATGCGGGCTGGTGAAGGTGAAGTCGTCGGCGTAGAGGGGGAGGGCGGCTTCGCGGTCCTGTGCCAGATAGTGGCGGAATGCCGCCCTGACGATGTCCGTCGGTGTGCTGCTCATGCGGGCTCCTCGGCCGTGGGGGACGGTCCTCCCCCGTCACCCACCGTATCCACGGGTTCTCAGGGCTTCAGGGTCACCTGCGGTTCGCCCGCCGCAGGAGGGGGCGGGGTCAGGTCCTCGGACGGGAGCTTCGGTGGGGTCGTCTCCTGGAACAGGACCTGACCGAAGTCGACCAGCCCGGTCTGCTCCATGACCGTGATGTGGTCCAGGACGGTGTCGTTGGCCTGCTCGGCGAGCTGCCGGACCAGCGTGTTCTCGGTCGTGGCCCGGATCTTGGCGATCGTGCCGAAGATCTGGCCGTGGGTGGTGCGCAGGATGGTGGCCATGTCGCTGTCGAACTGCCGGCCGGTGTCCGCGTCGAGCGTCGCTACGAAGCCCTGCTGCTGCGGGCTGGGCCGGTTGGGCAGCGTGATGTTCAGCCGCGCGGCGATCCTGCGGCAGCTCGCGTCGAGTGCCGCGTGCCCCGAGACCAGGTGCTGCCCGGCCGTGCGCACCGCCCCGGTCGTGCCCTTCTGCAGGGCCATCCTCCCCACCGGGTACTCCCACAGCCCGGCCGCCCGCACCTTGACCACGAAGTCCCGGTCGGCCTCCGTCAGCGGCCCGGCCGGCGTCTCGGCGACGACCCTGTCCTGCGCCGCGGCGACGGTGCCGAAGCCGAGCATGGCGGGGTAGGCGAGCGCGGCCAGGGTCACGCCCAGGGCCCCGCCCACGAAGAGAGCTCCCGTCGCCTTCCGTGTGATGCGCACCCGGGCCTCCTGCTGGACGGGGGTGGTCGGCTGTCATACGGACGTACTGAAATCCCCGGTGCGGGAAGCCTTTTGGCTTGGCATCGGCTCCGTAAAGCGACCTTGAGCGCGTCTTTGCCCGGGCCCGGCGGGCGCCGTACGGGTGAGAGGCACCGGCCGCGCGCGTGGCGCATCGGATCGCCCGGCCCGGCTGCCCCAGGATCCGGACGCGTGGCACACACCTTCGACGAACTGGTCGCCATGCAACGGGAGGCGGACCAGGCGCACTCCAGGGTGGAGGACCTACGGGACGAGTACGGCCCGCCCGCCCACACCCCGTGGACCGAGCTCCGGACCGACACCTACGCAGCCGCCTGGCGCACCTGGCGCGACCTCGCCCGCACCGTCCAGACCGCGGTCACCGAGCACGCGGCGGAACAGGGCATCGCCCGCAGCGAGGTCGAGGCGGACGTGAAGTCGACGGCCCGCCATCCGAAGCCGGCGGCGCAGGACTGACGTCGGCTTCCCGGCGCCCGGACGGGTGGTGCGGACCGCGCTCCTGGTCCGTACGGCCGAACAGCGCGCGTCGTCCGCGCGGACGGGCCACGACAATCGCAGGCAGTGGTGTTGCCGACGCACGTGTGAGGAGCTCCGCCGACGATGAGCAGATTCAGGAGGGCAACGGTCCTCGGTTGTCTCGCCGTGGCCGGCGCGGTGACTGCGGCCGGAATGGCGTACGGCGCTGACGGGGCGTCAGGATCGGGCGGCGGTGACCTGTGGGCGTCCGCGACCATCGAGCCCGGGCGGGAAGGCATCGTCCGGGTCGGCGGGTACGAGGGGGCGCCGCTGGGCGCGGGCTCGGTGCTGACTCTGTCGGCGCCCGCGCAGGCGAGGGTGACGGACACGCCGTTCGCCGCGGGCGGGTACCGAGGGGCGGTGACCCTGGGCGGGAGCAGTGGGACGTACACCTTCGAGGGGGCGGCCGGCCCGGTCGCCGGGGAGTCGGCATCGGCGGCCTGGAAGGGCCGTACGTTCCCCTTCGTCCTGTCGGTCCCCGCGGACGCCGAGCCCGGCACCCGTCTGCCCGACTGCGCCCTGGTCCTGAAGGACGCCGAGGGAGCCGTGAAGGAGAAGGGCACGTGTGCCGTGACGGTCGGGCTGCCCGCGCCGACCCTGTCCCGCCCCCAGTCGGGCGTGCCGCTGAGCGCGTTGCCGGAGATGTCGGGGACGGCCTACCCGGGCGCCCAGGTCACGGTGCGCGACGCGCTGGAGGAGGAGGTCTGCGCGACGACCGCCGCGCCCGACGGCACCTGGTCCTGCGTGCCGAGCCTCGCCCTCGCGCCGGGCGCGGGCCGCATCCAGGCGACGGCCACGTTCAACGGGGTCAGCGCGGCGAGCGAGCAGATCCAGATCCTCGTGACGGAGCCGGCCACCGCGCGGCCGGACACGGTGACGGACAGCGAAGGCGGACGGCTGGCGCCCGGCGCCGCGCGCAACGCCGGTGGCACAGGTCAGTAGCGCACGGCCCGGGCCACCTCCGCCCGGATGTCCCCGGCCAGTTCACGCGTGCTGCGGACGGTTCCCTTGCCTGTCTTGCCCGCGGCCACGTCCGACACGGTCAGCACGTTCGCGTCCAGCAGATTGCCGTCCTCGTCGCGGAAGTTGACCTGTACGCCGAAGGACTTCGTCGAGTCGGTCGTGTTCTCCGCCGTGACCTCCACGGTCGTACGGCCGTCCGAGTCGGTCGCCGGATCGCCCAGCCGGATCGCGCGCTTGGCGTTGACGCCGCCCTTGATCTCGTCGAGCTGTTGCCCCGCCTCTGCGGTCGCCGAGGCGAAGGCCGACGCCGCCTGACTGGCCACCGAGGAGGGCGTGTCCTCGTCGCCGCAGGAGGTCAGGGTGAGGGCGGCGACCACGGCGGCGGTCGTCGTGAGGATCGCGGTGGTCGTCCACCGCGTTCGGTGACCGGGCATGGCGCCTCCAGCGGGTCGGTTCGGTCCGGGTTCCTTCAGTGAAGTTCCGTACGCCGCCGTCCGCACTCCGGGCGTCACCCGATCGGTCCTTCCCCCGTGGTGGCCGCCCCCCGGCCGGTCGATCGTCGAACCGACCGCAGCACCCGACCACGGGTACAGCGAGAAGTGGGGTACGGCAGCCATGAGCCAGCAGCAGCCGCAGTCGCATGCGACGGACGCGGCACACAGTCCCGCCGGTACCCCGGGTTCGCCCGGCACCCAGACCACCTGGGGCTCCTCCGCACCCGACGCCGGCGGCTACCGCCCCGGCCCGCCCGCCCCCTCCGACACCGGCTGGGCGACCGGCGCGCTCGTCTTCGCCGGTGTGCTGATGCTGGTCAACGGGCTGCTGGCGATCCTCCAGGGGATCTCCGCGATCGCCGAGGACGACGTCTACGGCAGCGTCGGCGACTACGTCTACAAGATCAACCTCACCGCGTGGGGCTGGGTCCTGTTCGGCATCGGCATCGTGGCCGCCTGCGTCGGCTACGGCATCCTCAAGGGAGCCTGGTGGGCCCGGATCACCGGCATCTTCCTGGCGTCCCTCAGCATGGTCGCCCACTTCCTGTTCCTGCCGTACACGCCCGTCTGGTCGGTGATCATGGTGGGCATCGACTTCTTCGTGATCCTCGCCCTCGCCACGGCGCCGGACGTCCCGCGCGCCGACGCTTCGACGCGCGCTAACGCTTCAGCGCGCGGTAACGCCTCAGGAGTGCGCTGACCCTGGCCGGGTCCCTGCGGCCGTTCAGCTCGGTCAGCAGGTCGTCGGGGCACAGCTCGTAGAGGTCGCCCCAGAAACGGCGGCCGTGGTTGTCCCAGATGCGGTAACCGCCGGGGACACCCCTGGCCACATAACGTCGTCTGCTCAATCCGCCACGCCCCCCGTCCGGACCGCACACGTGTCGCACGCCTACGGTCCGGACAGGGTGGCATCGCGCGGCCGCTCGCGTCGCCCGGATTTCCGGGGCTCAGCCGTGCCTCAGCCGTGCCCGATGCCGCCGCCGCCGAAGGAACCGCTCTTCCCCGGCAGCCAGCGCTTGCGGTGCTGGTCCGTGCTGCGCCTGCTGCCCGCGTGGTGCAGCTCGTGCGGCAGAAGCCGTTCCCTGCCCTCCGCGTGCGGCACTTCGTCGGGTTCCCTGAGCTCCCGTTCCTCATGGACGGGACCGGTGTCGGGAAGATGGGGCTGCTCGTCGGCCTTGGGCCGCGGCAGCTCTCGATCACGGACCCGCATGCCGAACTGCACGGCCCAGACCAGGGCGCCGGCGATGAACAGGCCACCCACCAAGGCGGCGAGCACGTTGAGTACTTCGCTCGACGTGGCCGCTAGTACAAACGTCGTCGTACTCATGCCCCAATTATCACCGAAACGGACGAATAAGCTCCTTGTGGCGCCGAGGAACCCCAGGACCCTGTGTCCACGCGTGTCTACGCGCGTTCCGTGGTGTCCTCCAGCTCGGTGAAGAGGGTCAGTTGGAGGGCGCCGGGCGCTTCGAGGCGGGAGTTGAGAGAGTTCCAGGGCGTACGGGTGGGCTCCGCGAGAACCTCGGCCCCGGCGTCCGCCAGCCTGGCCGTGGTCGCCGTCGAGTCGGCCACCTGGAAGGCGACCCGGACGTGCCCGGCCACCCGCCGACCGACCTCGACCTCGTCGATGAACTCCGCGTGCTTCGGATCCGTCAGCTCCAGCGTCGCCCGCCCGGCGTCAAGGATCGTGACCCGGCCACCGGGCGAGGTGAACGCGCCGCGCTCGGGGAGCCCGAGCACATCCCGGTAGAACCGCAACGCCTCGTCGTAGTCCTCCGCCGTGACCACCAGACGCAGCTCGAGTACGGGGGGTTCGGCCTGGGTGTCGGCGGCGGGTGCGTCGGACATGTTCGGCTCCTACTCGACGAGCGGCTCTTCGACTGGTTCTGACACCTGAACCCTGGGCCTTGGGTCGGTGATTCCCGGCCGACGTCGGCACCGGCCCTGCAGATGGTCAGGGCGGTCTGCGGACGGGGGCCGTGGGTCTGCGGGAGCCCTGCTCCCGGGGCCTGTGATCCCCGATCGGCCTCGGCACCGCACCGCCACGACGGCGTTCGGCTTCGGCGGGGCGGACTTCCCTCCCTTGTCGGCGGGTCGGTCGACGGCGTGGGGCATGGCGGAGCCTCCATCAGGGGTTTGGACACAGGTGCGGTGAGTGAGTCGGGGGGCCCGCTCACGACGGCAGATGTGGCGGGTGCCGCGGGTGTGGTGTGTCCGGACCCGGCGGCGGATGGGGGATCCGATTCCGCCGCCGGGCCGGTGGCCGCGCCGTCCCCGTCCCCACGGAGTCGGCGCGTCGGGGCCGTCCTCCGCTCAAGGCGGCCCCGAGCTCTGCAGCTCGTCGGCTGCCGGCTCATTACTTGACTTAGGCAAGCATGAGCGAGTTACTTAAGTCAAGCAATCATTTGCGGTACGGTGGGGCCATGCCCGCATCGACATCCGCAGCAGCGTCGCCCGGCCCGGCCGAGATCGTGGAGATCGAGAAGTGCCTCACCCGCGTCACCTACCTGGCGGGCCGGGCGAGACAGCACGAGTACCTGATGGCCATGGCGGGCCTGACGCTGGACCGGGCCGCCGTGGCGATCCTGCGCCGCCTCGCCGAGTCCGCGCCGATGCGGCCCGGCGTGCTGGCGGGGCTGCTGGCGGTCGAGGCGTCCCATGTCACGCGCCAGGTGCACCAGCTGGAGCGGGCCGGCTATGTGATCCGCACCGCCGACCCGCACGACCGGCGGGCCCAGCGCGTCGAGCTCACCGACGCGGGCAGGGCGGCAGTGGACCGCATCCGGGAGGCGGCCCGTGCCGGCATGCGCCTGGCGCTGGCCGACTGGTCCGACGAGGACCTGCGGCAGCTGGCCGAGCTCTTCCATCGCCTGGTCGACGACTTCGTCACCCGCGCCGAGGTGCCGGCCGACCTCGGCCCCAGGGCCTGATGATCCGTTCCGGCGCGCAGCGCAGCCCGTGCAACCCGCGCACCCCCCACCCGGCCCCACACGAAGGGTGTCGCCATGACCGCGAACCTCTCGAACCTGCTGGAGAAACCCTCCCCGCCCCGTGGGGCCGGACAGCGGGTCCTGGTCGTCGCCGACGATCCGGGGGACAGCGAACTGCTCAGCACCACCCTGGAGTTGGCGGGTTACCGGGTCGGCACCGCGGGCACCGGCGCCGAGGGCCTGGTCCGGCTGGCGGAGCACCCCTTCGACCTGGCGGTGTGGGACGCCGTACTCCTCTCCCACCTCACACACCCGCCCCGCACCCCCCACGCCGCCGCCCGCCCGCCCCACCCCCCGCTGCTCTTCCTCACCACCTGCGACTCGCTGCACCGCCTCGTCCCCGAACTCGGGCCGGGCGAGAAGGACTACGTCACCAAGCCCCTGCGCATCGCCGAGGTCCTCGCCCGGGTCGACGTCCTGCTGCGCAGACGGCGACCCGAACGGCAGGCGGTGCTGCCCCGCTACGGCGATCTGGTCCTGGACGACGCCGCCTGCCGGGCCCGCCGCGGCCCCCGCTCCCTCGACCTCACGCCCGCCGAGTACCGCCTGCTGCGCCATCTGCTCGTCAACGCCGGGTGCGTGCTGTCGAAGGAGCAGATCAGCCGTCATGTCTGGGGGGACTTCCGGGCCAACGAGGCGATCGAGAAGCTCGTCTCCCGGCTGCGCCGCAAGGTGGACGGCGATCCGGGCGAACCGGCCCTGATCCACACGCGCCGGGGCTTCGGGTACTGGCTCGGGGCCGCCTGCTGAAGCCCCGGCCGGACGGCCGCGGTGCCCGGACTCCTGGCGCGTACATCGGTGTCCGGAACAGCTACCAAAGATGCACTCCGAGCGACGATCGGCCGACGCGGGCCGGGCTGTCCCCGCTCGACCATGGACACGTCCGGCGACACCGACGACAGCAGCAAATGGATCACCGTGCGGGACAACGCCGTCCACAGTTACCGCGCATCGATCGGCGGGTGCAGCGAGGACTGGGGCAGCCGCCCTGTCCAGAACGTCCGTTTCCACGGCAACTTCCGGGACGACACCGTCCCCGACTGGCTGCCCCGCCGGTCCTACCCGGGAGGCCGGCCGCCCGCACCGGACTGCGGTGACCCCAAGAACCTCGAGTTCAGGCACGACACTTTGCTGACGCCGGATGCCCCCGCCTCCGACTGCGCGGCCCGCCCCGCCTGCGCCGCGATCGTGGAACGGGCCGGGCCGGGCCGGGGGAGTCGTACCGGCGGAGCGCGGGCCTGCAGTGAAGGAGGGCGCAGGGCGGTGTGGGCCCGGGCCGCGTCACGCGGCCCGGGCCGACCGACTGTCGGAGCGTCAGCCCGCGCTCTTGCCGAGCAGCTTGTTCATCTCCTCGATCTCGGCCGTCTGGGCGGTGACGACGTCGTCGGCCAGGGCGGTCGCGGGAGCGTACCTGCCCTTCGCCTTCTCGGTCCCGGCCATCTCCACCGCGCCCTCGTGGTGCTCGACCATCATGGTCAGGAACAGGGAGTCGAAGGCCTTGCCGGAGGACTTCGCCAGCCGGTCCATGTCCTTTTGGTCCATCATCCCGGCCATGCCGGAGTCACCGCCGTGTCCGCCGGAGTGGTCCATTCCGTCCGTGCCGGGCGCGTCCGACGGCACGTCCTCGCCCCAGGCCTTCAGCCACCCCGACATGGTCCGGATCTCCGGGTCCTGAGCCTTCTCGATGCGTGCGGCGAGGTCCTTGACCCGGGCCGAGGAGGCGCGGTCGGCGGCCAGCCCGGCCATCTCCACCGCCTGCCGGTGGTGCGGGATCATGCCCTGCGCGAAGGAGACGTCCTGCGCGTTGTGCGCGCCGGCGGTGGCCCCGGCGGTGGCCCCGGCGGTGGCGTCGGCGCTCGTCGAGGACGACGGGTGCGTGCCGGAGGCGGTGTCCGAGTGGTCGCCCCCGGCGCAGGCGGAGAGGACGAGTGCGGCGGTGACGGCCGTCGCGGCCAGGGCGGCGCGACGGACCACGGTACGTGTGCTGGTCATGCTGAGAACTCCTGCGGTGTACGTGAGTTGCAGCGCCCTCGGGGCGCGGCACGGGCATGGCTGAGCGCCGTACGCCCTCAGCGGGTGAGGGGCACGGCCCGGCCTTGTCCTAGGTCCGCAGGATCTGCAGTTCGGCCAGAGAGGGAGGCGCCCGCCCGCCTTCGGGCAGGGCGGCAACGGAACGGCCGTCGAGGTCGGCCGCGACGGCGCTGCCGGCCGGATCGGGCACCGGGGCCGGCAGCACGGGGCCCGCACCGACGGCACTCGACGCGCAGGTCGGGTCGGCGTGCTGGGCGTGCCCGCCGCCCGAGTCGGCGCCGTGGCATGCGGCCTCGTCGGTCACGGGCGTCAGATGGGCGCTCATGACAGGAGCGCTGTGCCCGTGGTGCGCGGAGGCCGAGACGGCGTCGGCGGGGCCGAGCGCGTGCATCCCGAACAGCCCCGCGAGGAGCCCGAGCAGCAGAAGCATGCGCCACGGTCCCGGCAACGGGATCCGCAGCGCACGGTGTTGCTGTGCGCGGGCTGTCACGCCGCCATCGTAGCGGCGGACGACTTTGCCATCTCTTTACAACCTGCTCCGCCGCCCCGTCGTCTCTTCGCTCGACCCGTCACCCAGCCCGCCGGGTACGGCAGTACCGGCCGGGCCGACGAAAGAGAGCGACTCAATGCGCCGAACCGTCCTCAGCGCCATGGCACTCAGCTGCGCGGCCCTGTTCGCGACCGCCGCCCCCGCGCTCGCCGACAGCTCGTCCCCGACCCCGGTCCCGAGCACGACGGCCGGCTCGCCCGCCACGGAGGCCCCGAGCCCCAGCGCCGAGCCGACCCGTCCCTCGTCCTCCGCCGAGCCGACCCGTCCCCCGGCCGACGACACCCCCGAGCCGTCGGCCGCGCCGACCCGGGACAGCGGCCAGGTCTCCGTCAGGCCGTCCGGGGCGCCCGACACCGGCGTGACGCCGGCCTCCTCGGACTCCGGCAGCGGACGCGGCGGGATGATCGGCGGGGGCGCCGCCGCCGTGCTCCTCGCCGGGGGCGCGACCGCCTTCGTCGTACGGCGTCGCCGGACCACGGGGGCCTGATGCCGCTGTCCAGGCGGGCGTTCGCCACGGCGGCGATGGCGTCGCTGCTGGTGGGATGCGGCGGCCAGGGCACAGAGCAGGGCGCCACCGCGGGCTCCCGGAGGAGGAGGGACACGGACGCCTCCAAGGAGGGCCAGGAAGGCGGGTCCTCCTCGGCGTCCTCGAACTCCACGCACACACTGAGCAGTTCACCCCCGGTCCGGCTCCGCATCCCGGCGATCGACGTCGACACCCCCGTCATCCGGCTGGGCCTGGCGCAGGACGGCACCATGGAGGTGCCGCCGATCACGGCCGACGACCGGGCCGGCTGGTACCGGCACTCGCCGACGCCGGGCCAGGTCGGGCCGTCCGTCATCCTCGGCCATGTCACGGTGGGCTCCTACGGGGCCGGAGTGTTCCGGGACCTGGCGCGGCTGCGCCGGGGGGACCGGATCGTGGCGCGCAGGAAGGACGGCACATCGGCGGAGTTCGCCGTGAGCTCCGTACGGACGGTCGCCAAGGCGGACTTCCCGGCGGACGACGTCTACGGCGACGTGGACCGCCCGGAGCTGCGGCTGATCACGTGCGGCGGACCGCGCTCCGGCGACGAGTACCGCGACAACGTGATCGTCTTCGCCGAGCTGCGCTCCACGTCCCCCTGACCGCACCCTGCTCCCGCAGTACCGGCACGCAACCGGTGCCGGGCCGACGGAACGTACGCCGCCGGCCCGGCATCCCTCTCAGTGCCGCGCAAGTTCCTCACGACCATGGAGAGCGTTGAAACGGTCCCGCGACAAGGCAGCGTCCGAGCTGTTCGCCGCCCTCTACCCACGCCTGGCCGGCTGGTGCCGCCGTCTCGTCGACGACGACGAGACGGCCCACGAGATCGCCTCGGAGGCCTTCACCCGGCTCTGGGCGCGCTGGAGCCGGGTGGAGGAGCCGCGCGGGTTCCTCTACGTCACCGCGGCGAACCTGGTCCGGGACCACTGGCGCAAGCTGGAGCGCGAACGGCGGGCGATGCGCCGGGCCACGACGGAAGCCGCGGTCAACTCCCACACCGAGCAGGAGGACCCGTCCGTACGCCTGCTGGTCCAGTCCCTCCCCGAACGCCTCCGCGTCCCGATCCTGCTCCACTACTACGCTGACATGCCGATCCGGGAGGTGTCCGTGCTGACCGGACGAAAGGAAGGAACCGTCAAGGCCGACCTCCACGCGGCCCGCGAACTGCTCCGCGTCCACCTGAGGAGAAGCCTTGACCACACGCTTTGACGAAGACGCGGACGGTCCGGAGTTGTCCCCCGAAGACCCGCTCGCGGTGATCCTCCGCCCCGCCACGGACTACCTCGCCCCACCCTCCGGCAGCTACCGGTCCATCCGCCGCCGGGCCGCACGCCGCCGACTCGTCCGTGCGTCGATCGGGGCGGCCGTGACCTGCGCCGCGGCGCTCCTGGTCGCCATCCCGCTCACCTCGGGAAGCTCCGACGCCCCGCCCGCCCCTGCGCCCCCGCTCGCGCCCCCGCCCGCGACCGACCGCACGACGCCTCCCACCCCGTCCCCGTCGCCGCCGCGCTCGACCTCACCGACGCCGACGGTGCCATCGGACGACACGACTGCCCTGCCCACCCCGACCGCCCGCGCCACCGACTCCCGCACGCCCGGCAGTTCGCGCCTGCCCACGGCCGCCCCGTCGTCGACACCTACGCCGGAAGGGGCGGTCGCGTCGGTGGATCCGACCACGGGCGGGGTGACGGTGAACGTGACGGCCACGCCGGGGCGTTAGCCGGGTGCGCGTGTCAGTCGGTCCGAGGCACGATGCTCACCGCGCGGTAGTCGTAGCCGTCCTGCTTGAATCCGGGGGCTTCCCACGTGAGGTCGACCTGCTGCCCGGGCGACAGCGTGCGGAACCCGGTCACCTGGATGTCCGAGTAGTGGCCGAAGCAACCACCCGGAGTCTCGGGCGAGTCGAGCACACCCCACCCTTCCTCGTCGCTCCACTCACGAACCGTCGCAATCACCATGGCGCGAGCCTACGTTCCGCCACGACCATGGCCGGCGCCCGGTGCGGAAAATGCCTCGCGGCGCTGCGCGGGTCGCGTTACGCTCGCCCGCGATGACGACTCACTCTGTTCACAGATTGGGGGACCCGTCCGCGCAAGGTGAGTGCTGATGAGTACTCAGATCGCGAACGGGAACACCCGGCTCTCCGAGCCTCCTGTCTCTGCCTTTCTCTCCCGGCCTTCCCCGCCTTCCCCGCCTTCCTTGCTTTCCTTCTGGCCCCGTGTGCGGGAGTTCGCCGTGCCGGCCGCCATGATCGAGACCGCCACCGCGCGCCGGCTGGCGGGGGACTGGGCGGGGGCCTGTGCCGCCGCCGGCGTCGATGTCGATCTCGATCTGCGTTCCGTGGCGCGGGATCACGGTCGGGAAACCGCCGCCCGCCTTCGCAGCGACCTACGGCACCTCGCTCCCGACCTGCTGCGCTGGCACATGCCGAGGATCGCGCCCGACGGGCTGTTGCGGCCGGGGCTGACTCTCGCGCTGGCCAAGTACGGTGGCGGGGAACGGGGTTGCAAAGGTCTCCTGCACCTCGTCGTGCGGACTCCTCCCGCTTGGGCCGATGCCGGGCAGCGGATCAGTCTCGGGCTGTGGGAAAGGGCTGCGAACCCCCGCACCACACACCCGCATCCGCGTCCCAGCCGGCGGTTCCGCTTCGATCTGCACCGCCATCTGTGGGATGCGCGGCGGGTCGGTGAGCTGCGGATACGGGCCGGTGGGGGGCTGCCCGACGGTGACCGGCCCGGGCTGGATCCGGATCTGCCCGGGCCTTTGCCGTACGGGCGTGGCTGTGCCGTTGACCGGTGGGCCGACGAGGCGCGGTTGCTGCTTCGCGCCGAGGGGCGGTCCGTTGGGGCCGTGCTCGTGCGGCTGGGGGGACGGCATCGGCTGGTCCTGGAACTGGAGGGCGAGCGGGGCGGCAACGGGGACGAGTTCGGTGACGCCGGGCCGGCGGTGATGCGGATCGCGGCGTCCACCAGGCGGAGTCACGGTGCGCTTCCGGTGTTGCCCGACGCGGCGACCTGGGTGCTGCCCGACCTGGAGTTGCTGCGCGTCGGTGCGGTCGACGCCGATCGGCTGCATCCGCTGGTCGCCCCGGCCCTCGTACCGGATCGTCCGCCGCCGGCACGGCCGTCCCCGGCTCCGGACCGGGCAGGGCAACCACGCCTCGTCGAGTGCCGGGGGGCCAGGCATCGGATCGGTCTGGTCGACGGGGTGCTGGCTCCGCTCGACCACGACCCCGCCGAGATCCGGCGGGAAGAACTGCTGGCCTCCCTCAGCGGCACGCCGCTGCCCTGTCTCCAGGCCATCGACGAGGCGTACCGGCATCCGGAGTGTCTGCCCGATGTCCGCGAACGGCTCTGTCACGGCGACACCGCCGGGGCGCTGGCGGTCGTCGAGGGGCTGTTGGGTCCGGACGCGGTGCTGCGTGACGGTGCGTTGCGGGACGAGCTGCAGGCCGCTGCGCGCCGGCGTCTGACCTACGGGCTCTTCCGGGCCGGGTTGATCGGTCCCGGTCCGGGCCGGGTCCGGTACGACGAGCGTGGCCGGCCCCGTGAGCAGCGCGGGCATCCACGGCACGCGGCACGTCGCTGACCCCGCGCCGCACGGCATCTCCCCGGGCCTCGATACGCCCTCGCACCTCACCTCACCTCGCCCCACCACCCGCCCACCTCTCACGAGACCCACAGGTGACCTCACATGCCCACATGCACCCGGAACGAGCCCGCTGTGTCCCAACTCGATGTCGCTGCCGACCTGTTGAACCTCCTCCGTGACACCACCACCGAACCCCGCCCCGACGTTCAACTGGAGGCCCTCACCCTGGCCGTGGCCGCCGACCTGCCCGTCCTTTTGTGGGGTGAGCCGGGGATCGGCAAGACCGCCGCGCTCACCCAACTCGCCGACACCCTGGGCCTTCCGCTGACCACGGTGATCGCCAGCGTCCACGAACCCTCCGACTTCTCGGGGTTGCCCGTCGTCGGCGACGACCCCGCGGAACAGGGAGTTCCGATGGCGCCGCCGGACTGGGCCGTACGGCTGGTGAAGGCCGGGCGGGGGCTGCTGTTCCTGGACGAGTTGTCGACCGCGCCGCCGGCCGTCCAGGCCGCGCTGCTGCGGCTGGTGCTGGAGCGGCGGATCGGGGCGTTGCGGCTGCCGCCGGGCGTGCGGATCGTGGCAGCCGCCAACCCGCGGTCCTCGGCGGCGGACGGGTGGGAGCTGAGCGCGCCGCTGGCCAACCGGTTCGTGCATCTGCAGTGGACCCACGACCACGAGGTCGTCGTACGCGGACTGGGTGGCACCTGGCCACGGGCGACCCTGCCGCGGCTGGACCCGGAGAAGCTGGCGGGGGCCGTGGACTTCGCCCGGCGCGCCGTGTGCGGGTTGCTCTCCGGGCGGCCGGGGCTGGTGCACCGGTTGCCGAGCGGCGAGGCGCGGCGGGGTGGGCCGTGGCCCTCGCCCCGGAGTTGGGAGATGACACAGTGCCTGGTCGCCTTCGCCACCGCTGCCGGGGCCTCGCGGGAGGTGCTCTCCCTGCTGGTGCGGGGCACGGTGGGGGACGGGCCGGGCCTGGAGCTGCTGGCGAGCGTGGACCGGATGGATCTGCCGGACCCCGAACTGCTCCTGGCCGACCCCGCGGGGGCCGAGCTGCCCGAGCGGGGGGATCTGCGGCAGGCCGCGCTGGACGGGGTGGTCGAGGCGGTTCGGGCACGGCCGGACAAGTCCCGCTGGGACGCGGCCTGGGCGCTCCTGGTCCGAGCCGTGGAAACCGGCCCCCCGGACCTCGTCGTCGTCCCCGCCACCACACTCGCCTCCCTCCGCCAGGAGCACTGGGACGTACCGGCCACCATCGACCGGCTCGCCGGAGTGGTGTCCCTGTCCCGACGCGCCGATCACACGGCGGCACGGACAGCGGCGGTCGCGGCGCAGGCGGGGCGGCGATGAGCGGGGGTGAGGCGGGGTCACGCCGGGATGTGCCTGGGGCCGTGAACGTGGGGACGTCGAGCGTGAGTTCGCAGGGGGCACTCGCTCAGCCGCTGCGGTCCGGTGGGGTGGAGTCGTCGAGGGCTGCGGATCCGGCCGGGGCCTGTCGTGACGCCTTGCAGCCTGCGCAGGGCGGGTCGGTGAGCGGGGGTGAGGCGGGGGCGCGCCGGGAGGTGCCCGGGGCCGCGGAGGCGGGACCGATGAGCGGCAGCGACCCGTCACCCACCCCCCACCCGCCACCCCACCCCCTGGACCGGGAAAAGCTCTTCGCCGCCCGCCTCCATGCCGCTCGGGTTCGCCCCTACCTGGCCACGGCCCTCTTTGCCCTGCACGTGGTCGAGTCGTGGCGGGTGCCGACGATGGCGGTGGACCGGCACTGGCGGTGCTATGTGTCGCCGGGGTTCGTGGCGCGGACACCGGTGGAGGAGTTGGCCGGGGTGTGGGTGCACGAGGTGTCGCATCTGCTGCGGGATCATCACGGGCGCGGCGACCGGGTGGCGCGTGAGCGCGGGCTGACGGGCCCCGGGGAGCGGCTGCGGATGAACATCGCCGCGGACTGCGAGATCAACGACGACGTCTACGGCGACGGGCTCGCCCGGCCCGACGGCGCCGTCGAACCGGCGACGCTGCAACTGCCCGAGGGCGAGCTCATGGAGGACTACCTGCGGCAGTTCCGGCTGGGACCGCGTACGCAGGATCTCGCCTGGCTGGACTGCGGCAGCGGGGCCGACGGCCTGGAGCGGGAGTGGGATCTGGGGGCGGACGGCGCGCAGGGGCTGAGCGCGCAGGAACGCGACGCCGTCCGGTTCCGGGTCGCGCAGGGCATCACCGGGCGGCCGGGCAGCGCCTCGCAGGGATGGCAGCGGTGGGCCGAGGAGGCGTTCCATCCGCCGCAGCCCTGGCGGGAGTTGCTGGGGGCGGCCGTGCGGTCGGCCGCCGGTGGCCCCGGTGTCGGCGAGGACTACACCTACGGCCGCCCGTCGCGCCGCTCCGCCTCGGTGCCCGGCGCCGTCCTGCCGAGCCTGCGGCGCAGGCCGCCCCGCGTCTGTGTCGTCATCGACACCTCCGGCTCGGTCAGCGACGCCGAACTGGGCAGCGCCCTGCTGGAGGTCGCCGCGATCTCCCGGGCCGTGGGCGGGCGCCGGGACCTGGTCGGTGTGGTGCCGTGCGACGCTGCGGCCGGGAGCGTGCACCGGGTGTGCCGTGCCGAGGGGATTCCGCTGGTCGGGGGCGGGGGAACGGATCTGCGCGCGGGCTTCGCCAGGGCACTGCGCGCGCAGCCCCGGCCCGATGTCGTCGTGGCCCTGACCGACGGCCAGACACCCTGGCCGAGCACACGGCCGCCGTGCCGGACCGTGGTGGGGCTGTTCCCCCGGCACCGGACGCCCCGCTCCTGGGACGAGGACGATCCCGAGTACGTACCGGACGCACCGCCGGCGTGGGCGCGCGTGGTCGAGATCGGGTCGGTGGGAGCGGGCCGGTGAGCCCCGGGCCGGAGGCACAGGTGGGAGGCACGGGCGTGAGACCCCGGGGTGAGAACCGGGGCGTGGCCCGTCGTACCCACGGCTGACCCGCCTCCGCGCCGTACTGCGTTCTCAGTACCCCCGATTGTCGGCAGCCGCACGACGACAGGGCACCCCCGCTCCGGACAGCCTGGGCACACGTTCGAGTCCCAGATGTGGAGACCCCCTGCCGTGGCTACTTTCCTGTATCGAGTGGGCCGTCTGGCCTTCCGGCGGCGCTGGTACGTCGCCCTGGTCTGGGCGGCCGTCCTGGCCGCCGTCGGACTGGGTGCCCTGAAGGCCCCGGGCGCCGTCGACGAGGAGTTCTCGATGCCGGGCATCGAGTCGCAGAAGGCGTTCGACCTGATGGAGGAGCGCTTCCCGGGGGCGACGGCGGACGGCGCCACCGCGCGGGTCGTCTTCGTCGCGCCGGGCGGCGAGAAGGTGACCGCCGCCGAGAACAAGAAGGCCGTCGAGGACGCCGTGGCCGAACTCGGTGACGGGTCGCAGGTCGCGAGTGCCGTCGACCCGTTCCGGGCGCAGGCCGTCAGCAAGGACGGCACGACGGCGTACTCGACCGTCACCTACAAGGTCGGGGCGAGTGACCTCACCGACGCGAGCAAGGCGCATCTGGAGCGGACGCTGACGCAGGCCCAGGAGTCGGGGCTGACCGTCGAGGCCGGCGGGACCGCGATGGACGACGGCGGTGGTCCGGGCGGGGCGGCCGAGGTCATCGGCGTCGCCATTGCCGCCGTCGTCCTGCTCGTCACCTTCGGGTCCCTCGCCGCCGCCGGGCTGCCGCTGCTGACGGCCGTCATCGGCGTCGGCGTCAGCATGGCCACGATCCTCGCGCTGTCGAGCGCGCTCGGCCTGTCCACCACGACCGGCACCCTCGCCATGATGCTGGGCCTGGCCGTCGGTATCGACTACGCCCTGTTCGTCGTCTCGCGGTACCGGGAGGAGCGCGCCAAGGGCCGTACGCCGCAGGAGGCGGTCGGGATGGCCGTCGGCACGGCCGGCTCGGCGGTCGTCTTCGCCGGGCTCACCGTCGTGATCGCGCTCGCCGGGCTCGCGGTGGTCGGCATCCCGATGCTCACCAAGATGGGCCTGGCCGCGGCGGGCGCGGTCGTCGTCGGCGTACTGATCGCGCTGACGCTGGTCCCGGCCTTCCTCGGCTTCTGGCCGAACGCGGTGCTGTCGCGGCGGGCCCGCAAGAGCGGCCGTATCGAGGAGAGCGCCGACAGCAACGGCGGCACCCGCTGGGCGCGGTTCGTGCTGCGCCGGCCCCTGCCCGTGCTGCTCCTCGGCGTCGTGGGGCTCGGGGCGCTCGCCGTGCCGATGACGGAACTGCAGCTGGGCATGCCCGGTGACGAGGCCAAGTCGACCTCCACCACCGAACGGCGGGCCTACGACGCGCTCGCCGACGCCTTCGGGCCGGGCTTCAACGGGCCGTTGACCGTCGTCGTGGACGCCAAGGGGGACGCGGATCCGAAGGGCGCCGTCAGCACGATCTCCGAGGAGATCGGCGGCACGAAGGGGGTCGTGTCCGTCTCCCCCGCCCGCTTCAACGAGGCCGGGGACACCGCCGTCTTCTCGGTCGTGCCGTCCACCGCGCCGACCGACGAGAAGACCAAGGACCTGGTGACCACCATCCGGGGCGAGCGGGACGGAGTCGAGGCCGGGACGGGGGCCACCTTCGAGGTCACCGGCACCACCGCGATGAACATCGACATCGCCGACAAGGTGCAGGCCGCCCTGGTCCCGTATCTGATCGTCGTGGTCGGGCTGGCGATCTTGCTGCTGATGGTGGTCTTCCGGTCGCTGCTCGTGCCGTTGAAGGCGGCCCTCGGCTTCCTGCTGTCGGTGCTGGCCTCGCTCGGCGCGGTCGTCGTGGTCTTCCAGCAGGGGCACGGCGCCGAACTGCTGGGCGTGGAGCAGACCGGGCCGATCATGAGCCTGATGCCGATCTTCCTGGTGGGCATCGTCTTCGGGCTCGCCATGGACTACGAGGTCTTCCTCGTCTCGCGGATGCGGGAGGCGTACGTCCACGGTGAATCGCCCGGCCAGGCGGTCACGTCCGGCTTCCGGCACAGTGCCCGCGTGGTCGTGGCCGCCGCCCTGATCATGATCGCGGTCTTCGCCGGGTTCGTCGGGGAGAGCGACTCCATGATCAAGATGATCGGGTTCGGGCTCGCCTCCGCCGTGCTCTTCGACGCGTTCGTCGTACGGATGGCGATCGTGCCCGCGGTGCTCGCGCTGCTCGGCGACAAGGCCTGGTGGCTGCCGAAGTGGCTGGACCGGATCCTGCCCCGGGTCGACGTGGAGGGGGAGGCGCTCAGCGGGCGGTCCGCGGCGGAACCCGCCCCGAGCGAGGCGGCCGAGCCGGTGGCGGCGCGCACCTGATCTGCCCGCCCACCCCCACCGGGACCGTCCGTGACGAAGGACACGGGCGGTCCCGTCGGCCGTTCGTACCGTCCGTACCCGCAGGCGTTCACCATGGACCCAGCCGACCGACCGGAGAGCATCATGAGCACCAGCCCGGAGCGGCGCTACGCGGACCGCATCGAGGAGTTCTCGGACCGCCACCCCCATGTCGTCGACGTGGTGCTGGTCGCGGCGCTGATGGGCTGCGCGTCCCTCGGCAGCATGCTCACCCTGCCCGGTGCCGACCCGCCGGACCAGGACAGGACCGCCGTCGCCTTCATGGGGGTGGCCTGCCTCGCCCTGCTGAAGCACCGCAGGCATCCGCGCGTCGCCGTCGTCGTGGCCGCCGCCTGCACGGTGACCGTCATCGCGCTGGGGTATCTGCTCACCCCGCTGTTGCTGGCGCCCGTCATGGGGGCGCTGTACTGGCTGGCCACCCTCACCGACCGCCCGACGACCCGCGCCTACGGCGTCGCGACCATGGTGGCCGTGACCGTCGCGGCGGCGATCTCCGACAGCATGGACCACCTCTCGCTGCTGCTCAGAACGATCGGCCCGTTCTTCTGGCTGCTGCTGCCCCTCGCCGCCGGCAACATGACGCGGCTGCGGCGCGCCTACCTCCAGGCCGTGCAGGCCCGTGCCGAGCATGCCGAGCGCACCCGGGAGGAGGAGGCCCGGCTGCGGGTCACCGAGGAGCGGATGCGGATCGCCCGCGAGCTGCACGACGTCGTCGCCCATCACCTTGCCCTGGCCAATGCCCAGGCCGGCACGGCCGCGCACCTGGTGCTCACCAGCCCCGAGCAGTCGCAGAAGATCCTCACCGACCTGACCGGGACGACGTCCTCCGCGCTGCGCGAACTGAAGGCCACACTGGGCCTGCTGCGGCAGAACGGCGACCCGGACTCCGCCCCCCTGGAACCGTCCCCGGGGCTTGCCCGGCTGCCCGAGCTGGTCTCGGCGTGCGCGTCGGCGGGGGTCACCGTCACGGTGACCACGGAGGGGGAGCCGCAGCCGCTGTCCCCCGGTGTGGACCTGACCGCGTTCCGGATCGTGCAGGAGGCGCTCACCAACGTCACCAAGCACGCCACCGCGGAAGCCGCGACCGTACGGATCGGCTACTCCGACTCCCGGCTGCTGATCACGGTCGTCAACGACGGCCCCGCCGCAGCCGGTGCCGGCCCCGCTCCCGGGACCGGGGCGCTCCACGGCTTCGGCGTCATGGGCATGCGCGAGCGGGCCCACTCCATCGGCGGCGAACTCCACGCGGGCCCGCGCCCCGAGGGCGGCTTCGAGGTCGCGACCGCCCTGCCCCTGCAGCCGTACGGTGCCGGGGAGCGGGCGACCCCATGAGTGGCCGGTGCCCTCCGTGCGAGAATGCCGGTGCTCCACGTCCGTGTCCGCACGGTGTCCCACCTGCTCCGCGCTGATCCATCGAGGTTTCCGTGACCAAGCCCGTCGCCCGCGAGCCCCTGCGCCGCAACGCGCGGGCCAACCGGGCGCGCATCCTGGCCACGGCCCGCCGGGAGTTCGGCCGGAACCCGGACGTCACGCTGGAGGAGCTGGCGCGCGCCGCGGGTGTCGTACGGCGGACCCTCTTCGGCCACTTCCCCGGGCGCGAGGCGCTGTTGGAAGCCCTCGCCGAGGAGGCCTCCGAGAGTCTGCGCAGTGCGCTGGCCTCCGGTGTGCAGGCCGCTGAAGGGGAGCCCGCCGAGCGGTCGCTCGCCCGGCTCGCCTTCTCGATGTGGCCCGTGGGCGACCGCTACCGCCTGCTGCTGGCGCTGGCCCAGCGCGACCTGGGTGCGGAACGGGTGGCCGAGGTGCTGGCCCCGGCCCGCGCCACGGCCACGGCCATCCTGGAGCGGGGCCAGCGGGACGGCGTCTTCCACACCCACCTGCCGGCCGCCGCGCTCAGCGCCGGGCTGGAGGCGATGACGGTCGCGCTGCTGGAGTCGGTCAACACCGGAGTGCTGGAGGACGACGGCACCCGCGTCGCCATCGTCACCCTCATCGCGGCCGGCGTGCCGGAGGAACGGGCGCGGGCGGTGGCGGAGGCGGTCGCGCCGACGGTGGCCCCGGTGCCGGACGCGGCCGACGACTGAGCCGTCGTATCCCCCTTCTGACAGGGGAAGGACGGTGCCGGGCGTCCCCTCCCGGCACCGTCCGGGGCCGTGTGCCGCTCAAGGCACGGCCCGTTCAGGGGTGGCTGCGTCTCAGGCGACGCCGCCCGTGTGAGCCTCCTGCGAGTCGCGGGTCTCCTGCGTCTCCTGGGGCTCGGGCTTCTCCTGCGCGTCCTCCGGGCGGTGCTTGCCCGCCTTGCGGTGGCCGGGCAGGACGGCGAGGACGATCAGCGTGCCGGCGGCCATGATGATCCCGCCGGTCAGGCTGGTCCGGGCGACGCCGTGGGCGAAGGCCTCGTGGACGGCGTCGACGAGGGCCTGGGCCTGCTGGACGCCGCCGGCCGGGTTCTTCGCCACCTCCTGGGCCACCGCGAGTCCGCCGCCCACCGAGTCCTTGGCCGTCTCCAGCGCGGAGTGCGGCAGCTGACCGCCGATCAGGTCCGAGAGCTTGTCGCGGTACGCCGTTCCCAGCAGTGAGCCGAGGATCGCGATGCCGAGGGCACCGCCCAGCTCCAGCGAGGTGTCGTTCGCACCGCCGCCGACGCCCAGCTCGGACTCGGGGAAGGAGCCCATGATCGTGTCGGTGGCCGGGGACACGCTCAGGCCGATCGCGAAGCCCAGCATGATCAGCGACGCCAGGAAGTCGGTGTACGTCGAGCCCGACTCGATCCGCGTGAGCAGGAGGACGCCCGCCGTGCCGATCACCATGCCGGCGACGACCATGGCCTTCACGCCGAGCTTCGGGGTCAGCCGCCCGGTCACCGCGGCGCCGGCGAACACGGCGCCGGCCAGCGGCAGCAGCCGTACGCCGGTCTCCAGCGCGCCGTACCCGAGGACGAACTGGAGGTACTGGGTGGCGTAGTAGAGCGAGCCGAAGGTGCCGAAGAAGAAGAACAGCACCGCGAGCATCGAGCCGCTGAAGGGCCGCTGGGCGAACTTGCGCACGTCCAGCATCGGGTGCGGGTGGCGCAGCTCCCAGGCGACGAAGGCCAGCAGTCCGACACCGGCGGCCACGGCCGCGGCGATCGGGCCGGCGCCCCAGCCGAAGTGCGGGCCCTCGATGGCCGCGTAGACGAGCGAGCCGACGGAGACGATGGACAGCAACCCGCCGACGTAGTCGATCCGGCCCATGCCCGCTGCCTTCGACGGCGGTACGAGTGCCAGCGCGCCGACGACGGCGACGATCGCGATGGGCACGTTGATCAGGAAGGTCGACCCCCAGGCGTGGTCCTCCAGAAGCCAGCCGGCGACCAGCGGGCCCACGGCGATGGCGAGGCCCGAGGTGGCGGTCCAGCCCGTGATGGCCTTGGCGCGCTCACCGCGAGGGAAGATCGCGACCAGCAGGGACAGGGTGGCCGGCATGACGACGGCGGCACCGACGCCCATGACCGCGCGGGCGGTGATGACGAGCGCGGTCTCGTCGACCAGGCTGCCCATCACCGATCCGCCCGCGAAGATCAGCAGGCCCACGATCAGGGCGCCGCGGCGGCTGTATTTGTCGCCGATCGCGCCCAGGACGAGCATCAGCGCCGCGTACGGGACGGTGTAGCCGTCGATGACCCACTGCAGGTCGCTGCTGGTGAGGTCCAGATCCCGGGTCATGTCGGGCGCGGCCACGATCAGCGACGTGTTGGCCATGACGACGATCAGCAGGCTCAGGCAGAGCACGAGCAGTGCCCACCAGCGCCGTGTGTACGGCCCGGTCATCTTCTCGACGGGTGTGGTGGCAAGGAAGGGCACGGGGACTCCCAGGGGAGGTGAGTTATTTGCACATCACTGAGCAGACTAGTTTCTTGCCCGTCGGTGTGCAAATATCGCGGTGAGCCCACCGAACCCCTCCCTCCGCACCGAGGTGCCGACGTGACCAGCCCGACAGCCCCGAGCCCCGTACGCCGCCGCCGTACGACGCGTGCCACGCGCGCCCGCATCCTGGACGCGGCCCTGCGGGAACTGGGCCGCAACGCCGACTGCAGCCTCGGCGACATCGCTGAAGCCGCCGGGGTGGCACGGCGCACCGTCTACACGCACTTCACCGGCCGGGCGGCACTGGTGGAGGGGCTCGCGGGGGAGGCGGCGGAGGCGATACGCCTTGCCGTCGCCGACACGAGCGGCGCCGAAACGAGTGGAGCCGGCCCGGGCGCACCCGACCCCGACCGCGACCGCGACCCCGACCCCGCGCGTGACCTTGCCCACTTCGTCCTCACCCTGTGGCCGGTCGGCGACTGCTACCGCACGCTGATGGGCCTCGCCCGCCAGGACCTGGGCAGCGAGCAGGTGAGCGACCTCCTCTCCCCGGCCCGCGAGCGGGTCGCCGGCATCCTCGCCGAGGGGCAGCGCCAGGGCGTCTTCCACGGCGCCGTACCGCCCGGCCCGCTCAGCGGCGCCATCGAGGCCCATCTGCTCGCCCTGCTCGGCATGGTCAACTCCGGGATCTGGGCCGACGACGGCACGGGTGCCGCCACCGCCGCGCTGATCGCCGCCGGAGTCGACAGCGACACAGCCGCCGTCACGGTCCGGCGGCTGCACGCCACCGACCGGATCCGTCCGCCCCACCGACCCCACTGAGGAGGCCACCGCGCATGCGCCGGTCCCAACAGCACGGACACGACCACGACTACGGCCCCGACGATGACCACAACCCCGACTACGCCTACGAGTCGGCGTACGAGCCCTACGAGCCGTACCCCCCGCACGAGCCGATGGATCCGAACGAGCCCCACCGCCCCCGTCCCCGCCGCGGCGCACGACGAGTCACCGCCGTCGCCGTCGCCGCCCTGCTCACGCTGACCCTCCTCCCCGTCGCCGCCGACCGGTTCGTGGCGGCGCGCATCGAGTCACGTACGGCGAAGGCGTTCCAGGAGGGCATGGACACACCCGTCGAGCCGGAGGTGCACGTCCGCGGCTTCCCCGTCGTGACGCAGGCGGCGTCCGGCACCCTGGACCACGTCGACATCACCGCCCACGACATACCGGCCCGCGGGACCACGCGCCCGCTGCCGGTGAGCGAACTCTCCCTCCAGCTCAACGGGTTGACGAAGTCCGACGACGACAGCGAGGCACGGGCCCGCAGCGCGCAGGCCACCGCCTTCCTGTCGTACGCGGACGTCTCGAACGCGCTCGGGCTGGAGATCTCCCAGGGCCGCCGTCCGGGCCGGGTGAGCGCGGCCGTCCTCCTGCCCCTCGGCGAAGAGGTCACCGTGACGACGACCGTCTCGGCGGACTCCGCGAACCGCATCGCCTTCGATGACTTCACCGTCTCGGGCGGGGCGTTGCCGGCCGTCGGGAGCGCGGTCCTCGACAAGGTCTTCGAGCGGCCGATCCAGCTGCGGAACATCCCTGAAGGGCTGCACCTGCGCTCGGTCACCCCTGCGGCCGACGGCCTCAGCGCCCGCTTCTCGGGCCGCGCGGTCACCTTCCGGCCGGAGAAGGAGTCGCAGGGCGACGCCTGACGGTCCGCCGGTGTGGGTCCGCGGGCGTCGGGGAGTCGGCGTCAGGTCCGGCTCACCTTCACGGAGTACCGTGCGGCGTGATCAACCGGCGGCCCGGCCGTCGCTGCACGGAAGGACCGACCCTGAACACCCCGCTCGCCGAGACGCTGTCCGTGGCCGTGCTCGTGCTCGTGCTGGTCTGTGCCGTCGTCCGTCCCTTCAACTGGCCGGAGGCCGTGGTCGCCGTACCGGCCGCGGCGCTGGTGGTGGCGACCGGCGCGATCTCCCCGGGCCACGCGCTGGACGAGGCCGAACGGCTCGGGCCGGTGATCGGCTTCCTCGCGGCCGTCCTGGTCCTCGCCCAACTCTGCGACGACGAAGGGCTGTTCCAGGCCTGCGGGGCATGGATGGCGCGTACGGCCGCCGGCCGGCCGCGTCGCCTGCTGATGCAGGTGTTCCTGGCCGCTTCGGCGATCACGGCCGTACTGAGCCTGGACGCCACGGTGGTGCTGCTCACGCCGGTGGTGTTCGCGACGGCGGCCCGGCTCGGGGCCCGCCCCAAGCCGCACGTCTACGCCTGCACGCACCTGTCCAACACGGCCTCCCTGCTCCTGCCGGTGTCCAACCTGACCAACCTGCTGGCGTTCGCGGCCAGCGGGCTCAGCTTCACCCGGTTCGCCGCGCTGATGGCGCTGCCGTGGGTGGCCGCGATCGCCGTGGAGTACGTGGTCTTCCGGCGCTTCTTCGCCACCGACCTGGACGCCGGGGCACAGGCCCCGCGCACCGCCGACGCCCCCGAACTGCCGCTGTTCGCCCTGGTGACCGTGGGGTGCACGCTTGCCGGGTTCGTGCTGACGTCGGCCGTCGGCATCGATCCGGCCTGGGCGGCCCTGGCCGGGGCGGTGGTCCTCGCCGTGCGGGCCCTGCTGCGGCGCAGCACATCCCCCAAGGCGCTGCTGCGGTCCGTCTCGGTGCCGTTCCTGGCCTTCGTGCTGGCGCTCGGGATCGTGGTCCGCGCGGTCGTCGACAACGGACTCGACACGGCCCTTGGCCATCTCATCCCCGACGGCACCGGGCTGGCGGCCCTGCTCGGGATCGCGGCGCTGGCCGCCGTACTGGCCAACGTCATCAACAACCTGCCCGCGGTGCTGGTCCTGCTGCCGCTGGCCACCGACTCCGGCCCCGGCGCGGTCCTCGCGGTGCTGCTCGGGGTGAACATCGGCCCCAACCTCACCTACGCCGGTTCGCTTGCCACCCTGCTGTGGCGGCGTATCGTCCACGCGCATGACGCGGAGGTGGAGCTGGGGGAGTTCACCCGGCTCGGTCTGTACGCCGTACCGGCGAGCCTCCTCGCCGCGGTGCCGGCACTGTGGGCCTCACTGGCCGTGATCGGAGGAGGCTGATCCCATGGCGGTGGTCGTCTGGATCGTCGAGGGCACCTGGCCCGCCTGCGTGGACGCCGCGCGACGGCACGCGCCCGACGCCGCCGACGTCGTCCTGCTGCACGTCACCGGGCACGAGGCCGCGGACGCCGCGCACGGCGCGTACGCCGGGCTGCTCGGCCGGGGCCACCCCGAGCGCGACCCCGGCACCCGCGTCGAGCACCTCGCCGCCGCCTCCGCCGAGAGCCTGCTGCAGGCGGCCGCCGAGCGTCTCGACCGGCCCTGCACCCGTGTCGAGCGCTCCGGCCGCGTCGAGCGCGAGGTCGTCGCCGCGACGGAGGGCGCCGAACTGCTCATCCTGGCCCGCGACGGCGACCGCGCCACCCTCGGCCCCCACAGCCTCGGCCCCGCAAGCCGCTTCGTCGTGGACCACGCCCCCTGCCCACTCCTGCTGGTCTGGCCGGAGCCGACCCCCGACCTGACGACCATGCCGCCCCCGCCGCCTCATCCTCCGCACCACGGGTAGCACCTGCGGAGCCTGAGGAGCGGGGGCAAGCGAGTGAACAGTGCCGGCGTCAGAGGCCGAATTCCTGCGGGGACAGGCCGAGCGTCGAGCAGGCCTCGCGCAGGACCTGCTCCTCCGCCGGTGCGATGTAGCCGTCCGCGCCCGCCACGACGAAGCCGGTCTGGACGACCGCCCGGGCCTCCGTCGGCTTCTTCGCGGCCTTGGCGATCTCCTGCAGGGCCTCGGCCTTGCCCTGCTGGAAGTTGAAGGACAGCTGGTCGACGTGCTTGTTGAAGCGCTGCCGCAGCTGCTCGGACGGGAAGTTCTGCAGGACGTCGTTGTTCAGGATCAGCGACTCCACATGCTGGCGCTCGGCCGGGTCGACATTGCCGTCGGCGGCGGCGACCAGGGCGCACATGGCCATGCTGGCGTCCCGGTAGGCGCCGCTCTTCAGCTCCGTCTTGAGGGAGGTGAGCTGCGTCTTGAGCGCGCTCACCAGCTGGGCCTTGGATCCTCCCGAGGACCCGGAACCCGGCCGCCCGTGCCCGCCGGAGCTCCGCCCGGCCTGTGTCTGCTGCTGCAGACCCTTGGCCTGGTCCTTGATCCGATCCCACATCGCCATCCGTGCCACCTCGGCTTCAGCCCATGTCGTTCAGGTCGACTGCGTGTGTTGCATGTGTTCCGTGTGTCCTCCTGCAAACGTCCGCCGGCCCTCGGGAGTTCCTGGGCCGGCGGACACGCCCGAGGGTCACCGCTCGACGACCGGCCACACGGTGACGTCGAGCAGCCGGCCCGTGCCGATGACAGCGAACGCGGCCGGCCGCGTACCAGCCCGGCGGCGGCCAGCACGGCCACGCTCCCCCTCTTGCCCATCGAACGACCTCTCTTTCTGCGCTGATCCCGTCTGCACGGGCCGGATCCCGGCGCCGTGGGACCAGTCCAACGCGGGCACGGATTGTTCGGTCACCCCGTACTCAGCCGCGAACAATGCCCTTCCGCGGCGGTGCCGTGCTCCGGCGTCCCACGAGTCGGGTCGGGACGAGCGTCGTGCCGTGGTCGGGGCCCCCGTGCCGCATCTTGCTGAGGACGCCCTCGACACACAGGCGGCCCACCTCGGCGAAGTCCTGGTGGATGGTGGTGAGCGGGGGCAGGAAGGACGCGGACTCGGGGATGTCGTCGAAGCCGATGACACTGACGTCGTCGGGGACCTTCCGGCCGCGTTCGTGCAGGGCGCGCAGCAGGCCCAGCGCCATCTGGTCGTTGGCCGCGAACACCGCCGTGCAGTCCGGCTGCTCGGCGAGCCGCAGACCGGCCCGGTATCCGGACTCCGCCGACCAGTCGCCGCGCACCAGGGGCGGCGCGTCCACGCCCGCCTCCGTGAGGGCGCCGCGCCACGCGTTGGCACGGCGCTGCGCGGCGAAGGAGTCCTCCGGCCCGGCGAGGTGCCACACCGTGTCATGGCCGAGGTCCAGCAGATGCCGTACGGCGTCGCGGGCGCCGCCCGCCTGATCGGTGTCGACGACGGTGTAGCGGTCGCCGGCGTCCGAGTCGGCGACCACGACCTGGACGCCGGGCGGCAGGGAGACCGTGGCCGCGTCGAGCAGATGGATCTCCATGATGACGATGACCGCGTCCACGGCGAGTTCGCCGAGGCGGGAGAAGGCGCCGTTCACCTCGTCCTGGGTGGGGACGGCGACCGGCAGCAGCGTGACGGCGTAACCGTGCTGGGCGGCGGAGGTCGCGATCGCCTCCAGGGTGCGGATGTTCCCCATGGTGGAGAGGGAGAAGGTGATCACGCCGAGGGTGCGGAACTCGCCGCGCCTGAGGGCCCGTGCGGCGCTGTTGGGCCGGTAGCCCAGCTCCCGCATCGCGGCCAGGACCTGCTGCCGGGTCTGCTCGTTCACGCCCGGGAACCCGTTGGAGACGCGGGAGACCGTCTGGGAGGAGACCCCGGCGAGGTGCGCGACGTCGGCCATGGAGGCGCCCTGACGGGGGCGAGCTGCGCGCTTCCGCGTCCCCGCCCGGGTGCCGTCACCGTCCGCTGTGCCCATCCTGCCCACCTTGTCCCCTCGGTCGCCGGGCTGCGCAACTTTCGGTCCCGGACGACTCCTTGACCCCTGAGATTCGGACAGTGTAGACATCCCGCGAACGCATGTTTACGTAAACATTCCGAGCAGAAACTATACGAGAACACACTGAACCGCACCGAACCGAACCTCGCTGGAGTACTCGACATGGCACACCGAACCCGTAAGAGAAGGCTCCTGGGGGTCGGCATCACGGCCCTCGCGACCGGGACCGTGCTGGCCGCCACCGCGCTGCCGGCCGCGCACGCTGAGCCGACCGCCACCGCCGCGGTCACCGTCGTGCCCGACCCCTCCTACAAGCAGGAGAAGTTCGAGGGCTGGGGCACCAGCCTGGTCTGGTTCGCCAACGCGACCGGTGACTACCCGCCCGCGATACGCGAGAGGCTGGCCCAGCTCCTGTTCGGCGACGACGGCCTCGCGCTGAACATCGCCCGCTACAACGTCGGCGGCGGAAACGCCCCCGACGTCAAGGACTACCTGCGCGCCGGCGGTGCGGTCCAGGGCTGGTGGAAGGCCCCGGCGGGCACCACCCGCGAGGACGTCGACTGGTGGGACGCCGACGACCCGGCCGACTGGAACAACAAGGCCGACAAGACGCAGCGCTGGTGGATCGACCGCATCAAGAAGGACATCACCCACTGGGAGACGTTCAGCAACTCGCCGCCCTGGTTCATGACCGAGAGCGGCTACGTCTCCGGCAACTTCGACGCGGGCAAGGACCAGCTCAAGACGGAGTCCGTCGACGACTTCGCCAAGTACCTGGTGGGCGCCACCGAACGCCTGGAGAAGGCGCACGGCATCAAGGTCGACACCCTGGACCCGTTCAACGAGCCGAACACGAACTACTGGGGCACCAAGCTCGGCCCGGACGGTGAGCCCGTCGGCGGCCGTCAGGAAGGCGCCCACATCGGTCCCGAACTCCAGCAGAAGGTGATCAGCGCGCTGGGCCCGACCCTCGCCAAGTCCCGCACCCACGCGGAGATCTCCGCGATGGACGAGACCAACCCCGGCACCTTCGCCACGAACTGGAACTCCTACCCCCAGGAAGTGCGCGACCTCGTCGGCCAGATGAACGTCCACACCTACGGCACCGGCCAGCGCACCACCGTCCGCGACCTGGCCAAGGCCGCGGACAAGCCGCTGTGGATGAGCGAGGTCGAGGGCGACTGGGGCGACGGCCAGAGCTTCACGGACATGCGGCCCGGCCTCGGCCTCGCCCAGCGCATCGTCGACGATCTGCGCGAACTGGAGCCCCGCGCCTGGGTGTTCTGGCAGCCCGTCGAGGACTACGACAACATGAAGCCGGGCGGCGAGTCCGCGAAGGGCGGCAACTGGGGCGAGATCCAGCTGTCGTTCAGCTGCACGTCGAAGGACACGCTCAAGTCCTGCCCGATCTACACGAACACCAAGTTCGACACCGCCCGGAACTTCACGCACTACATCAAGCCCGGCGACCGGCTGATCAAGACGAACGACACCTCCAGCACCGCGGCCGTCTCCCGCAAGGGCGACGCGGCCACCGTCGTCCACGTCAACAGCACCGCCGAGGCACGCGAGGTCACGCTCGACCTGTCGAAGTTCGGCCGGGTCTCCTCCCGGGCCACCGTCACCCCGGTGGTGACCAGCGCCGACGGCAAGCTGGAGCGGCAGAAGGCGGTCCGGGTCAGCGGCGAGCAGGCCACGGTCACCGTGCCCGCCCAGTCGGTGACGTCGTTCCTCGTCCAGGGCGTGTCCGGCGTCGCGAAGGACGCGGCCGAACTGAAGAAGGGCCACACCTACCGGCTGACCGGCGCCCAGAGCGGCAAGGACCTCACCATCGCCGACAACGGCACTGGACTGGTCATCAGGAGCGCCGACGCCGCCGACCCCAGCGGTCAGCAGTGGCGCGTGGAGCAGGTCAGCGGGTCCGACAACCGCAAGCGGTACGCCTTCACCGAGGCGAGCGAGGGCAAGCGCCTCGCCGTCCGCGACGGGGCCCTGGTGGCCGAGCCGGACGAGGGGCGCCGGGACAGCGCCGCTCAGTGGATCATGTCGACGACGGGCGACGGCACCTGGACCCTGGTCAACGCCGCCACCGGCCGTCTCGCGGACGTCTCCGGGCAGTCCACCGACGAGGGCGCCGGGGTCGGCGTGTGGCTGGGGAATTCCGGCGCCAACCAGCGGTGGAAGGTGACCGAGGTGACGGGCGCCGGGGCCGAGTAGGGCGTCTGGTCCCTACTGGTCCGAGTAGCCGATGTCGCCGATGGTCCAGGCGCTCACTTCCTCCAGGGCGACCCGGTACATGCCACCCGTGTCGGGGATGCCGAAACTGCCCTGGAGGATCCGGGCGACGTGGAAGTGGAGGTGCGTGGGCCGGTCACCGTGGTCCGGCCCGCGGCCGTCGCCGTCCTGGCGGTCGGCCTCGTGGTTGTCTCGGCGCCGGGTGAACGCGGCGGCGAACTGCCCCAGGTCATCGGAGTCCCGCAGGACTTCGGCCACCCGCTCCTTCCACAGGGATTCCGGCGCCAGCCGGCCCGTGATCACGGCTCCCGGAACCACCACGGTCAGGGACATCTGGCTGCTGTGCCGCGACTCCACCATCGCGGCGATCGCGACGAGCAGGTCGTCAGGGTGTGTCATGCCTCCGGAGCCTAGCCCGACGACCGGCGTCGGGGCGTGGCAGGAGGCGAGGCATCACCAGCCGAGCGCACCTTCGTCAGCTCGCGCGTCCCGGGTCGGCGGGACCGGCGGCGGCGTGTCGTGGCAGACGAAACCGAGCCTGGTCAGCGCCCGGCGCATCTCGCCCGTGGTGAAGTCGCGGCGGTTCTGCCTGGTGATCACTTCCCCGACCTGCATCACGGGGTAGACGCGGCGGCCGATGGTCACGGCCACGCCGGTGACGGGTTCGGGGGTGATGCCGCTCATCGACTGTTCGACCTCGCTCTTGGTCAGGTCGAAGGGGAAACGGGCGATGACGCAACGCATGGATGCCTCCACGGCACGAGAATGAGCCGAAGGAATTCGAAAATCCGGACCTCTCGGCGGTGAATCCGAGGCTGCTGACAATCCGGGAACGTCAGGAAATGCAAAGAGCTGGGGCCCGCACCCCAAGAGCGCGGGCCCCAGCCACGTAGTACGCGTCAGCGTCAGGCGGGAACGATGTTCTCGGCCTGCGGGCCCTTCTGGCCCTGCGTGACGTCGAAGGTAACCTTCTGGCCTTCCTGAAGCTCGCGGAAGCCGCTGGTGGCGATGTTCGAGTAGTGGGCGAACACGTCAGCGCCGCCGCCGTCCTGCTCGATGAAGCCGAAGCCCTTTTCCGCGTTGAACCACTTCACGGTGCCAGATGCCATATTGAATCTCCCTTGGGGGGCAGTGCCGGACTCCGCACTTTACGGGCCCGAGTCGCCGCGATGATCACCCCTCCGGAAAGATCCGGAAAGCTCTGCAAAGAAACAAATCTCTGGCAACCAAAACTGCAACTGGTATCACGCTAACACAGCCCGGCCGTAAGTACCCGTGTGTTTTCGGCGCCGAGTATTGAGTCTCATCCCGCAGCAGCCCGCATTTCTGTACCGGCGGGACTAGGTATCCGGGCCGCGCTCGTCCAGCTTCCGGCGCATGTCCCGGTTCAGGCGGAGGGCGTCCGCCAGCCGGTCCTCGAGGGAGATGATCCGGCAGGCCGCCTCGATGGGAGTGCCCTGGTCGACGAGCTCACGGGCGCGGGCGGCGATGCGCAACTGGCGTCGCGAATACCGGCGGTGACCACCTCCCGAACGCAGGGGAGTGATCAGCTCGGCCTCCCCGATGGCCCTCAGGAAGGCGGGAGTGGTGCCGAGAACGTCGGCGGCCCGCCCCATGGTGTAGGCGGGATAGTCGTCGTCGTCGAGGTTCCCGGCGACAGGGGCGTTCTCAGCGGGCATGGCACCTTCGTTTCGGGGACGCGGCGAGGGATCCGGGCGGGCACGGCACCCGTGCTCCGAACGGTTCAGCACCCTCTGCCTCGTGCCACAACCCTAGCGCCGACGGGCATGGACATGTGGTCCCGCCGGGACAGACTTTTCGCCGACGAGGACGGCAGCCGGTCGTGCCGACGACAGCGTGACCAGTCCGATCGAGCTCCTCAACGGCCTCGCCGAGGTTGCGGTCCCCGGATCCAAGCATGGGCTGAGCTGCGGACTGCGACAGGCCCCCCCGGGCCGCCCGCGCGGGCGTGGGGTCGGATGAATTCCTGACGACGCCGGCCTGACAGGCAGGTGTCGAGCTGAGCGTTGCCGCAGGGATGATCGCTGGTCAGCGCGCTCCGCGCACCCGCTGACGGCGCGGTGACGCGATGCCACTGCACAAACCCCGGCGCAACCCCCCCACAGGCCCTACGAGTCACCTGTGGTTGTCGTAACCACATGTGTTCTCAGGGAGGTTGTCCATGTTCTCTCGTCCCGTCCGCCGCAAGGCCATAACTGCCGCGTCGGCCCTGACCCTGGCCATCGGCACGGCGCTGACCGCATCGATCGCCCTGCCGGCGGTGGCCGGTGCCGCGGCGCCGGCGGCCACCGTGGGCGTCGACGGCAAGTCGATCGTCTACACGGCGGCGCCCGGTCAGGCCAACAGGACGACCGTCACCGCGACGGCCGCCGACGGCCTGGCGAGCATCACCTATGTCATCGACGACGTGGTCCCGATCGACCTCGCCCCCACGGGGGAGGCCTGCACCCACCCCGACAGCGCGGACCGCACCAAGGTCTCCTGCACGCAGACCACCCTGGAGAGCCAGGACCCCTACGCCGTGCTGTACATGCATCTCGGCGACGGCGACGACACCATCACCTACGACAACACCACCGACCAGGCCTACTACTTGGCCGCGATGGACCTGGGGCCGGGCAAGGACTCCTACACCCACACCGGCAGTGTCGACGGCAACTGGATCCAGGGCGGATCCGGCGACGACACCGTCAAGCTGGGCGTCGCGGGGACGGTGAGCGGCGGGGACGGCAACGACACGCTCCACGGCGCCGAATCCTCCATCGTGCAGGGCCAGGCCGGCGTCGACACGATTTATCTCGACGGCGACGAGAGCGACGCGGACGGGGGCGCGGGCAACGACCTCCTCTACGGCGGACCCGGGCGCCAGCGCCTGAACGGCGGGGACGGCAACGACACCCTTCGTGGCGGCACCGGCAGCGACTTCCTCTACGGCGGCCCCGGCGCCGACATCCTGTACGGCAACAGCGGCGACGACACGCTGTACGGCAACAGCGGCAACGACAAGCTGTACGGGGGCCCGGGCACGGACACGCTGTCGGGTGGTCCCGGCACGGACGTCGAACGCCAGGACTGACCGCACGGGTCTCGCACCGGGGCTTCGCCAGCCGGCTCAGCGGCCGTCGAGCAGTCCGGCGTCGTGGGCAAGTACGGCTGCCTGGACACGGTTGGCGCAGCCGGTGCGGGTCAGGATGCGGCTGATGTGCGCCTTGACGGTGCCGGCACTGAGGTACAGCCGGTCGGCGATCTCCGAGTTCGACAGTCCCGTACCGAGCAGGCGCAGGACATCGCGCTCGGCAGGGGTCAGCTCCGCGATCCGGTGCAGGGCGGCTTCGGTGCCGCGGCCGGACTGCACATGGCGTTCCAGCAGTTGGCGGGTGACCCGGGGTGCCAGGACCGGTTCCCCCTTCGCGGCGAGCTGCACGGCGCGGATCAGTTCGGTGGGGCCGGTGTCCTTGAGGAGAAAGCCGCTGGCGCCGGCCCGCAGGGCGCGCGTGACGCCGGCCTCCTCGCCGAAGGCCGTCAGCATCACGACATGCGTACGGGGTGACAGGCGGGTGATGTCCTCGGCGGCCGCGATGCCGTCCGCGACCGGCATCTGGATGTCGAGCAGGGCGACGTCGATGTCCTGGGCGCGGCAGGCCGCGGCGGCCTCCCTGCCGTCCCCGGCTTCGGCCACGACCTCGATGTCGTCGGCGTTCTCCAGGATCAGCCGGATACCGGTGCGCATCAGCGCCTCGTCGTCGGCGATCAGGACTCGGATCATCGGCTCATCCTAGGACTCTGTGACTCACGCCTGCGCAACTCGGTGCTTGTAACTCCCCTCCCGTAACTCCTCTCCCGTAATTCCCCGTTCGGGATTCACCTCAGCGCCGCCAGCAGCACGACGACGAGGAAGCCTGCCGTCGGCAGGACCACGAGTACGGACGCGCAGCCGGCTCCCAGGACGCGCGGCCAGGTCAGGACCTCGGTCGACAGCGGGGCGTGAGCTCCTCCCGGAGGAGGGAGTGGCCCGGCGGAGATTGCCGAGAGCGGCCCGGACACGGACCTGATCGCATCGGTGGGCAGCCGTGCCGTCACGCGGAAGCCGCCGTCCGGCAGGGACCCCGCCCCGAATGAGCCGCCGAGCAACGAGATGCGCTCGTGAAGTCCGGCCAGTCCACTGTGAGTTCCGCCCTGCGATCGGCCGGCCTCGCGCGGCGGCCCGTTCGTGACGTCGACCTCGATGCCTGCGTCCGTGCTCCTGACCTCCACCCGTGTGGGCGCGCCGGACGCGTGTTTCAGCACGTTCGTCAGCCCCTCGCGGACCACCCGGTGGATCGCCTGCCGGGCCCGGGCGCCCACCTCGGCCGTACCGGGAACCGACCAGTCCAGCTCGACGGGGCCGCCGCCCGCCTGCCGGGACTGTGCCACCAGGGCGGTGATGTCCTCGCGGGTCCCTCGCTCGCTCGCGCCCGCGTTCCCGCTCCCGTCCGTCGGATCCATCGCGTCCGCCAGCTCGGCGCGCCGCAGGACGCCGAGGATCTCGCGCAGCTCCTCCATGGCCGTGCCGGCGGTCGTGCGCAGCAGTTCCACCTGCCCCACCAGGGGCGGTGCCTGCCGGGCGGCGGCGAGTTCCAGCGCTCCCGCGTGCACCGAGATCAGGCTCAGCCGATGGCCCAGGAGATCGTGCATCTCGCCCGCGATCCGGGTCCGCTCCTCCAGCCGGGCCGCCTCCGCGGTGAGCGTACGGGTCTGCTCCAGATAGGCGTTGCGCTCCCGCAGCAGGCCGGTCAAGGGCCGGCGGCGGCCCAGCAGGGTCCCGGACAGGGCGGGGAGCAGCAGGAGGAGCGCCGCGGAGATCGCGTTGTCGGCCAGGTCCCTCGGCAGGTGGTCCCAGCGGAACAGGCCGACGGCGACGGTCAGGACACCGAGGACGGCACAGGCCGCGCCCACGACCTGCCAGGCACGCCGGGACGGTGCGATACGGCGCGTGGCGGACAGCACGATCAGCGCAATCACCGGCAGCGTCCACACGTTGCCGCCCATGACCAGCGGCGCGGCACCCATGACCGCGGCGACGGGACGGCCACGCCGTACGGCGACCAGCAGCGCCGCCCACAGTGCTTGCAGGACCGCCGGAACCGGGTGCTGCGGGTGCACGAGCAGCAGCGGCAGCAGCCCGAGGACCGCCGTCAGCGCGGACAGCGACGCGTCGACGGCGACCGTACGGCGCGAGGCGGTGCGCAGGGCGGCCCGGCTCACGCCCGCCTCGCGGCGCAGCCACCGCACCGCCGCACTGATGAGGCGGCGGTCCGTGGAGTCAACGGCGGCCTCGTGCTCCCCGGCTGTCACGTCCCCGTGGGTCACGCGCCCGCCCGGCGCGGCAATTCCGCCCGCAGCGCGGCGACGTCCACCCGCGAGGCGGCCAGCAGCAGCCGGACCACCTGGTTGTCCTCGGCTTCGAGCAGCGCGGCCAGCAGGTGGACCGTACCGACCGAGGGCGAGCCGTGCTCGGCGGCGGTGAGCTGCGCGACCGCCTTGGCCCGCTCGGTGGAGTCGGAGAGCCGTATCCGGTCGGCATCGCGATCCGATGCGGAGGCGCTGTCCGCAGGGGCTTCTGTCGTGCGTTCCATGGCCACCCGGGTCAGGGAGTCCTGCCGTACGCCATGCCTGCGCAGCGGCGCGGCGGCGGAGTTGGCGTCGGCCAGCTCCGCGGGCAGGGAGCGTCCGGCAACGGCAAGGGAGCGGTCCAGGGCCAGGATGCCCAGCAGCAGATCCACGGGCTCCGCCGCGGAACGCCCGCACCGCGCGGCCTGCCGTACGGCCTCGACGGTCACCGCGAAGACGATCGGTGAGCCGTACACGCCGGCCCCGGAGGTCCACGAAGTCAGCGCGCGCGTCAAGCGGTTGCCGCTCCTGCCCAGCGTCCCGGCCCGGCGGAGAAGCGTGACGCCACGGGATTCCGGCCGTTCGGTCTCCGCCGGGGCGCTCGCGTCCAGCGCGTCGAGTGCGGTCGCCGCGGCTGCCAGGTCCAGCCGCTGCAGCACCAACGCCTCCCGGGCCCGGCTCTCCGGCAGCTCCAGCACAGCCCGCGCCACATGCCGGCAGCGCACCGAGACCGTACCTTCGGCGCGGGCCGACGCGAGCGCGAGCAGCAGGCACCGGCGCAGGGCGCCGGTCATCCCGGGCAGCTCACGGTCGACGTCCGCGTCCGGTCCGCGCTTCGCGAGCCCGAGCCGCCAGTGCGCCTCACGCCAGGCGGCGGTGACCTCGTCCTCGTCGGCAGCGGCCGCGACGGTCGTGCCCGCGTCCTCGTCCCCGTCGTCGCTCACCCAGCCGCGGCCGCCGCGACCGGAGATCAGGCCGCTGAGCGCACCGGCCTTCCGCATCCCCGGGGCGATCGCCGCACCCGCGTCCGTGTCTCCCATGACGAGCGCGGCCAGCAGGTGCTCGAGCCCCACGGCCGCCGCCTCATGCTTGATCGCACCGCGCAGCGCCGCCACGAACAGGTCCATGGCGTCGCACTCGAACTCCACGGTGGCTCCGGCCATGTCCGTGGCGCCGTTGTGCACTTCGGTACTCGGTCGCTGGTCCATCGAACGCTCCCCCTCGGGCTGCGGTATGCCGGTCGTATCCGGTCGAGACCGACCCTAGGCAGCCACCTGACGGCGCCGCGTCGGCCGACCGGCCAGGCCTCCGGTCCGACCGGCCAGAGTCCCGGTCCGATCGGCCGGGTGAGAGCATGCGGGGTGTTCGGTCGCCGGAGTAGGGCCACCGAGTGTGATGCAGGTCACGGGAAGTCGGTGTGGGGTGCCGGACAGCTCATTGAGGTGAGCATTCATATGCGTACCCGGGTACGGGCCGGGGAGTCGAGCGCGTTCGCCGAGCTCTTCGACAGCTACTCCCGCGCGGTCTACAACCATGCCTTCCGGCTGACGGCCGACTGGTCGGTGGCCGAGGACGTGATGGCCGCGACCTTCTTGGAGGCCTGGCGGCTTCGCGACAGGGTCGAGCCCGACGGCGGCTCTCTGCGGCCCTGGCTGCTGGGCATCGCCACCAACACGGCGCGCAACCAGTACCGGAGCAACCGGCGCTACCGGGCGGCGGCCACCGCGGCCGCGGCTGCCGAGCTGTCGGTGGCCGACCACGCCGACGAGGTGGCCGACCGGGTCGACGACCGGCGGCGTCTCGCGACGGCCCTCACGGCGCTCGCCGCGCTGCGCAGACCGGAGCGCGAGGTCATCACGCTCTGCCTGGGGGAGGGCCTGGACTACGAGGCGGCGGCCGAGGCGCTGGGGATCCCGGTCGGAACGGTGGCCTCCCGGCTCTCCCGGGCCCGCAAGAAGCTGCGTGCGCTGGCGGAGGCGGGGTCGAAGGCGGAGTCGGCGCGCCCCGCCGCCGCGGCCGTCCGGCCGGCAACCGGCAGTCAGGACAGGAAAGTTCGCGGGAAACGGGAAGGCGGCCTGCTCGGCCGACAGATAAGAGGCGATCACACCAACGCGATACGGCCCGCACAGGAGGGAAACCGATGAACGCGAACACGTCCCGGCAGAACCCGGCAGAGCGGGATGAGAGCGCAGAGCTCCTGTCCCGGACGGCGCGTGACCTGCCGGTGGGCCGTCACGAGTTCCACAGGGAGCGCCTGATGGCCCAGATCCACGACATGCAGCGGGAAGAGCACACGGCGCCGGGAGCCACCGAAGCGCCCGCGAAGGTACGGCGGTTCCGGCTGCCGCGTCCGGCGATCGTGCTGCCCGCCATGGCGGCCGCCGTGGCCGGTGTCGTCGTCGCCGGGTTCGCGGTGTCCGGGGGTGGCGGAGCCCCGGGCGATGACGGAGCTCAGGACGGCGCCCTCGCGACGGGACCGGCCCTGACCACGCGGCTCGGCGCCGCGAGTACCGAAGGTGTTCCGCAGCTGCTCGACCGGATCTCGCTGGCGGCGGCCGACGTGTCCCACCCGACCGTCAAGCCCGGCCAGTACGTCTACGTCGAGTCCAGGTCGGCCGACACCTTCGTCAGGACCGTCGGCGACAAGAGCAGCCTGGCCAGCCACCGGCTGCACCGCCGGCAGGTGTGGATGTCCGCCGACGGCACGAAAGGCTGGCTGATCGACCCCGCGGTCAACGACAGCCCTGAGGGCGAGACCCTCAGCCTCCCCGACGAGCAGGGCAACGAGCGCAAGGCGTACCTGAACGCTCCGTCGTACGACTACCTGGCCAAGCTCACCACCGACCCCGACGCACTGCTGGCCAAGATCTACAAGGAGACGGAGGGGATGGGCAACTCGCCCGACCAGCAGGCGTTCACCACGATCGGGGACCTGCTCGGCGAGAGCTACCCGCCGGCGGAGCTCTACTCGGCGCTGTTCAAGGCCGCCGAGAAGATCCCGGGCGTCGTCGTCGTGAACGACGCCGTGGACGCGGTGGGACGGCACGGTGTGGCGGTGGCCCGCCTCGACGAGGCCAGCGGCCAGCGCGAGGAGTGGATCTTCGACAAGAAGACCCATGTCTTCCTCGGCGATCGCAGCGTCCAGGTACGGAAGGCCACCGGCGAGGCCGCGCTGATCAAGCCCGGCACGGTGCTCTACACGAGCGCGGTCATCAACAGGGCGGTGGTCGACGGCATGAAGCAGAGCCCTTCGCAGGCGGGCTGACACGGCCCACGACCTGAACTCTCGCAACGAACCTCGGGAAGAGGGTCGTTGCGAGAGCCCTCGTGTCCCAAAAGAGCGTTCCAGGACGACCGTATTCTCCCTGCTCAGAGGGCGTTCCAGCGTTCCGGCGTCCCCAACTGCCCGCCTTCCGTGGCCGCTGGGACGGATCACCGCACAGGCTTCGGTCATCCAGTCACCACCCACCGGAACACGAAGGGCACAGCCACATGTCGAAGCTCCGCACCTCCCGCATCCGCCTGGCCGGCGCCGCCGCGACCGCCGTTCTCGCCACGCTCTCCCTGGGCGCCTGCAGCGACGGATCGGGCGTCCAGGACGAGGGTGCCTCGGCGAAGGTGCAGCCCTCCACGAGCACGAGCCAGTCCTCCGGCGCATCCGCTTCGGACGCCGGCTCCGGCTCCTCCTCGAACTCCGCGGGCTCCTCGGGCAACAAGGCCTCCACCAACGGTTCGGGCACCGCGGCGCACACCCCCACGTCGAAGGCGCCCGCTCCCTCCGACGCCAAGCCGGTCACCTGCGAGGGCTCCAACACCAAGACGGTCGCCGCCCCGCTGAGCCGCCCCCTGAACCACATGCTGCTCACGGTGACCAACACCGGCAGCAAGACCTGCTACCTCTACGGCTACCCGGCCGTCCGCTTCGGCGAGGCCCAGTCCGTGCCGCCGGTCATCGAGGACTCGCAGCCCCAGGCAGTCGTCACGCTCCAGCCGGGCGAGTCCGGCTACGCCTCCGTGAACCTCTCTGCAGCCGACGGCAGCGGCACCAACGGCCACACCGTGAAGTCCCTGTCCGTCTACTTCCAGGGCCGCTCCGGCAACGGGAGCGTCGGCACGGGCGCCCACCCGTCGCTGCCCGCGAAGGGCGTGTACGTCGACGACTCGCTCAAGGTCACGTACTGGCAGCAGGAGAGGGAGGACGCCATCGTCTGGTGACGTGGCGCCCGGTCTTCGCCGACCGCGTTGTCAGTGCCCGCGGTTATGGTCTCCAAGCGCGGTCGGCTTCCGGGGGTTCCAGCTCTGTAGGGAATGGTTGCATCCCCGGTCTGTCGGGGGCGGCCCGGAGATACGTCCGGGACCCAACCGACGGCCGGGCTTCGTCGATGGCCAGGCAGAGACCTGCCAGCGCCGACCGCGCACCCTCCTCCGTCGAGCACCCGGGGCGCCGGCTCGCCGCTCACCCCGATGAAGGTACCGACGTAGGCACCGAGGAGGGCGGCCCCACCGCATCCTCCTTCTCGGCGCCTCCCGGGTCCCCCTTCGTGGCGGCACTCCAGATCGCCGTCGCCACGCTCTCCGCGAACTCGGTCGGCGGCGGCTCGTTCGGCAGCCGGGCGGGTGCCGTCGTGCCCTTCTTGCTGCCGGCCCGGTCGGCGAACAGCGCGACCGTCAGGCTGAGCCGGCTGTCGTAGCCGGTGGTCCACACGGTCCGCCGGGTGGTTCCGCCACCCGCCCCCTCGGTGGTGAACCCGTTCGTCTCCGCCGGGCGGACGCCCACGGGGACCGGCCTGTTCCCGGTCATCGCGCCCGCCACCATCGCTTCCTTCTCGTCCAGCGCCTGCCGCACCTGAGGCTGCGCCTTGTAGACCGTACGGCCCGCCCGGGTGATGCGCGCGACGGTGTACGGAGTGGCGTACTCACCGTTCGCAGCGACCGTCGCGTAGGCCGACGCCATGTTCAGCGGCGTCGGCGCCGGTGTCCTGAGCAGGGCGCGCAGCGGCTCGTCCGCCCGCACCAGCTTGGTGAACGGGTCCAGGGCCGTCCCCGCCTCCACCGCTCCGCTCACCGCGTCGTTGAAGGGCTGGCGCGCGTAGTCCGAACCCCCGTACAGCAGCCGTACCGCTCCGTCGCCCGGCACCATCCCCACGACCGCGGTGTGCAACCGCACCCCGCCCTTGCCGCCGGGATGCTCCGCGACCCGTTGCGTGGCGGTGTCCTGGAGTGCCAGGTCGAAGGTGGTCGTCACGTTGTAGCCGCCGCTCGCCAGCTGGTCCTCGGTGATGCCGAGCCGGTCGGCGGCCTCCTTCGCGGCGACGTCGATCAGATACTGCCGCTGCCCCTCGGTCTCGCCCGGCGGATAGAAACGGAACGCCGGGAAACGCGCCGCCGCCCGCTGCTCCGCCGTGATGCTCCTGCTCGCCGCCATCGCGTCGAGCACCCACTCCCAGCGGTTGCGGAGCTTCGCGGTCACCTTCGGATCGGAGCCCGCCTTCTCGTAGTACGAGGGGATGTTGACGATGGACGCGATCGCCGCGCCCTGCGCGACCGTCAGGTTCTTCGCGTCCACGCCGAAGTAGTTGCGTGCAGCGGACTGGATCCCGGCGGCGCCCCGGCCGAAGTACACGGTGTTGAGGTAGCCCTCCAGGATCTCGTCCTTGCCGCGGGTACGGTCCAGCTTGATCGCGATGAGCGCCTCGCGCGCCTTGCGGGTCAGCGAACGCTCCGGGCTCAGCAGCGCGTTCTTCACGTACTGCTGGGTGATGGTGGAGCCGCCCTGCGGCTCGCCGCCCGTCACCGTGGCCAGCGCGGCCCGTGCGATGGCCCGCGGTGAAATGCCCTTGTCCGTGCGGAAGGAGCGGTTCTCCGCCGCGATCACCGCGTCCTGCACATGCCGGGGGATCCCCGACAGCGGGACGTCCTGCCGGTCGACCGGTCCGCGCCGGCCCAGATAGGCCCCGTCCGCGTCGAGGAACACGGTGCTCTGGGTGACGGTCTCGGGGTGCGGCTTCGGAATGGTCGTCAAGTGGTACGCCACGACAGCCGTCGCGCAGAGCGTGGCGACCAGCGCGAGGAAGGCGTAGAGCAGTCGGCGCAGTCGCCGGCCCCGGGTGCGGCGGAACCGGACCCGCAGCGGTACGCGCTCGCGGTGCCGGGGCGTCGATGGCCTGCCCGACTTCCCGGCCTTTTTCCTGCTCTTCTCCAGCCACCGGGCCGTGTTCATATCCGCCACCATTCGCGGTCGGACCGTGCGGCGACCTTGCCCGCGGCGTCGTACACGGTGACGATCCGCTCGTCGCCGCCGAGGGAGAGAAGCGCCTTCATGTCCTGCCCGGGCAGCGGCGCGGGCGCGTACCAGACGCCCCATCCCGGAGTGCCCGCGAGGACGAGGACCTTCGCCGTGGTGGTGCCGTCGCCGGTTCTCACCTCGACGCGGCTCGGCTCGCCGCGCAGGCCGCGGACGAGGCCCGACAGGAAGAAGCCGCCCTGGACGGCGTCCGCCCGCACGGAGACGGCTGCCGCACCGTCCGGTCCGTCGGCGGGGAGGTGGTTGTCGTCCTGCGGGAGGGCATCGGGCACCGACCAGTGTCCACCGTCGGCCGTGAGCCACACCCGTACTCCTGGCCCCACGGTCACCCGCTCGCCCGGCGCCACGACCCGCATCGGGCTCGTCGCCGAACGCTCGCCCCGGGCTCCGGACGCTCCGTCGCCCGCGCCGCCCCCGAGTTGCTCGACGCTGAGGAGGGCGACCGTCACGGGCATGAGCAGCGCCACACAAGCCGTCGAGGTCACCGCGAGCCGGCGCCGCCGCCGGACACGGCCCTGTGTCCGGAGGTCGGCCAGCGGCGCCTCGGACGGGACGAGGTCCTCGACGGCACGGGCGTACCTCTCACGCAGCCGTACGGGTTCGTCGCCGGCCTCTTTCAACGCGTGCCGGGCATGCGCACGGACCGCACCCACGGAGCAGCCCAGCAGCTGGGCGATCTCCGCGTCCGCCAGCCCCTCCCAGATCCGCAGCACCAGAACCGTCCGCCGGCGTGCGGCCCGCCTCCCGCGCAGCGGGCGCAGATGGCTCTGCACCAGACAGCGCCGCACGTGGAAGTCCACGTCGTCGCGCGGAACTCCCCGCCACCGCGCGCACATCCGCACCAGCGTTCTCCGCACCAACTCCTGTGCCGCACCGGCGTCGTCGGTGAGCAGCCGCGCGGTCACGACCAGCCGGGACCAGTGCGTCCGGGCGTAGGCGGCGAAGTCATGGTCGGCGGGGAGTACGGCGTGGCTGGGTGGCACGTGGGGGGTCCTTCGGCTCGGGGACTCGGTCGTGGCGCGTGGCCGGGTGCGCAGGGTGCCCAACACCGTTGAGGAAAAGGGAGCCTGAAACCCCCGAGCACCGTCTTCCTGATGGGTTGCGCTTCACTGGATGCGACCTACGCGATCCAGCGAGACCTACGGGACCTGTACGCACGGGCGGGGCGGCCGGGTTGCAAGGAAACGGAAAGAGCACGGATTCCGGCGGGGAGTGGGGGTGGTGGGCATGACCGAGGACGAGTTCGACGCCTTCTACGCGGCCGCGTTCCCCCGGCTGACCGGACAGCTCTACGCCTTCACCGGAGACCACGGCGAGGCCCAGGACGTCGTACAGGAAGCGTTCGTACGGGCCTGGGACCGGCGCAAGCAGTTCCTGGCGGACAGTGCCCCCGAGGCGTGGATCCGCACGGTGGCCATGCGGCTGGCGGTGAGCCGCTGGCGGCGGGCGAAGCGCTGGCTGGAACTGGTGCGGCGCACCCCGCCCCCCGACTCCACGCCGGGGCCGGGTCCTGAGCACACCGCGCTCGTGGCCGCCCTGCGCGAACTGCCCGAGGCGCAGCGGATGGCGATCGTCCTGCACCATTTGTGCGATCTGACCGTGCAGCAGGTAGCCTCCGAGACCGGCGCGCCCGTGGGGACGGTCAAGGCGAGGCTGGCGCGGGGGCGGGCCGCGCTGGCGGAGCGCCTTGCGGAGGACGGGGCCGACGAGCCGGTCCGGAAGGAGAGCGGCCGTGTCCGATGAACTCTCTGCCGCACTGCGCGAGTTGGCCGCCGCCGAGGCGACCCAGCCGGCCGCCCCCGGCGCCGAGATCCGCGGCCGGGCGCTGCGCCGCCGACGCCGCCGCCGGGTCGCGGCGACCCTGGGTGCGGGAACCGCCGGCCTCACCGCACTGGCCGTCGCGCTCACGCTCCACCTCGGCGGGACCCCGGACCACCAGGACCGGCTCCACCCCCCGGCAGCAACACCGGCCGAGCCCCCGCTCCCGTCCCCGACCACCCCGGAGCCCGTCTCCGGCACCCTCGACCTGCCCGGACGCACCCTCACCTTCGGCGGCCGACCGATGCCGATCCTCTGGGAGTCGGCACGCGAGGCCCCGGCCACCCCGACGACCTCGATGACGGTGGTCGCGAAGCAGGAGCAGAGAGACCTGCCCGTCGACATCCCGTCCAAGGACCGGGCCATGGTGGACGTCCCGTATGTCGTCGAACTGCGCGACGGCAGCGACCAGCCGCTCTACGTCGGCTCCTTCACCGCACAGCTCAAGTCCCTGACCGGCTTCCGCGTCGGCGGCACCCTGATCGCCCTCGGCCCCGAGGACGCCAAGTCCTTCTACGCCCGGGTCGGCGTGGGCGAGCGTATCTCGGTGACCACAGGGGCGACACCGACCTCGACCCCGACGGCCGATCCGTCGGCTGCTGTGTCGGTGCCGGGGCAGGGAGCGGTGGGGGTGGGGGAAGGGGCGGTGCCCGAGCGGGGCACGGCCTACCCCTCTGACGTTGCCCGGTGAGGGGAGAGTCACCAGGCGCGCCCGAACCGGCCCGGCCGTACAGGACGGCCGGGCCGGTTCTGGGTGGGGTCGGACACCGGCTACCCGCTGCCCGTCAAGGCGCCGAGCGTCGCCACCACGCGGCCGACGCGTCGCGCAGGGTGTTGGTGCCGCAGTGCACCTCGCCCATGCCGAGGTGGTACGTGTACCAGTCGTCGATGTAGGACACCTTCATGCCGACGTTCCGGTACACGGCGGTCACCGCCTCCGTGAAGATGTCCTTGCCGTTGACGACGGGTCCCCACTGGCGCGGAGCGAGGTAGCGGTCGCGGCCCAGGAGGACGCCGTTGACCGCTCCGGGAACGTACGCGCTGGTCGTCACCGTCGCCCGGGCCGCCGCCCGCGGGGCGGCCGGGTTCTCGGTGAGCCACTTCTGCTGGCCGTTGTCCTTGAGGCCGTCCACGAGGTCGGAGCCGGCGCCCATGCGCGTCAGGCGCGGCACGGGAACCTCCTGGCCATCGGCGGTCAAAGCCTCCGAATCACGGGTGTACAGCGCGGGCACCCGCACGATCTCGCCGTCGGTGACGCCCGTCTCGCGCTTCAGGATCTCCAGGTTGGCCGCGATGCGCCGCGCCGCCATCTCGTTGTCGGCCACCAGGTGCCGGGAGGCGAGCGCCTGGTCGATGGTCTCCTTCGGCGCCGGGGTGTCGGCGCGGCCCGGGACGGAGAACATCTTCGTCGCGCCGTGGCCGTCGCGCTTCGCGTCGCGCAGCAGCCGCAGCCCCGCCTGCGGGTCGGCGATGCCGATGCGCCAGCCGCGCGGGGTGTCGGCGGGCAGGAACTGTACGAACTCGTCGACGTGCCCGACGCCCAGCCAGGAGGTGTCCAGCAGCAACGGGTCCTGCAGGCCCTGCGACTTGAGCATGGTGCGCATCACCTTCGACGGGCGCGCCCCGCTGTCCTTGCGCTCGCCCATGATGATGCGGCCGGCGGGGAACGAGCGCCCGCCGTGCGAGTAGGGCGGGATGGTCTCCAGGTTGCCCATGGAGTTGAGCGACCAGTCGTCGGGTTCCGCCCGGTCGGTCACCTGCACGACGCCGATGTCCCGGCCGCGGACCTTCTCGAACAGTTCCCGCCCGGCGTCCCGGTCCGGCTGGGCGGAGCGCAGCATCACGCGCATCACCTGCCGCTTGCCGCCCGGCCCGGTCATGCTGACGTAGGCCGGTTCGACGAAGTCCTGGGCCCAGCGGTCGGCGTACTTCTCGAAGGTGATCAGCGGGGTGGTGATCCCGGCCTTCTTCACCTCCTTGTCGAGCGCGGTGACGAACTCCCGCTGAAGGCGGCTGTCCGGGCCGTCACCCTGGACCTTGGACACCATCACCTGCTGGGTGTTCTGCAGGTGATGCTGGGTCAGCAGCGGCGCGACGCGCAGGGTGACGGAGTCGGAGGTGGACGTCTGCCCGGCCGTGACCGTCAGCCGCACCACCGCCCGACCGTCCCACTTGGAGCTGTCCCGGACGACGTCGGTGGCCTCGACGCCGAACTCCACACCGGAACGCAGCTCGGCCGCGGTCAGCCGGGTCCCGGGCGTCACCAGGACCCAGGCGCCGGCCCGCTTGAGGAAGAGGCGCGTCTGCTTGCCGCCCGTCGTGATCTTCAGGCTGCCCTTGGCGCTCGCCGGGACGTCGGTCATGGGCACGGAACGGACCCGGGCGAGGTCGGCGGCGTCCGCACTGCCGTTGACCTTCTTGTCCGTTCCGTCGTTGCAGGCGGCCAGCGCGGCGTCGGACAGCGGTCTGCCACCCGGGCCGGCGACGGGACACCGCTTGGTGTCGTCGTCGATGTTGGGCAGGTATACGGCCCCGCGCTCGACCGACCAGCGATCCTCACGGTATGTGTCGGTACCGCCGGTGACATCGACCCGCCCGTCGCGGTTCACATCCGCGCGCAGATCGGCGACGCCGGCCGGTCCGGCGGCGGGGGCCGCGTGGGCCGGCCCCGCCAGCACGGATCCCGCGGCGGCGAGAGCCAGAACCAGGGAGCCGGCGGGATACGGGCGTATGCGTATCGGTGAACGTGAACGCACGGCGCGTTCCTCTCAGTTGGTGGGTGTCGCCGTATAAGAGGAGGAACCGTGCGCTGTGCGTTCACTGTGAGGCGGGACTTACTGCCTGGGTCCGACGACGTCAGTGGTCGTCACGGATGCTGGTCGCGATGCCGTTGCTGATCACGACCTCGGCGCTGAAGCCCTTCTTGGCGGCTGCCTCCAGTTCGGCCTCGGTGCACTCGGTGCCGCCCTCGCCGCCCGCACCCGTGTTCACCGCGTCGCAGATGTCGTCGTAGCCCAGGATCTCGGTGTCCTCGGCGACGAAGAACTGCTGCTCGACGCCCTTCAGGTCGGAGACCGTGTACTTGCCCGGCGCCAGGTAGGAGACGTTGCCGAACCAGGTTCCGTTGACGCCCTTGGAGCCGGAGCCGGTGTCCTGCTGGGCGGCGCGCCGCTCGGTCACCAGGGTCGCGATGCCGTTCTTCATCTTCACGTCGGCGCTCACGGCGGCCTTCTTGGTGGCCGCCTCCAGCTGGTCCAGCGTGCACGGCGCGTCCACCTTGGCCCCTGCCTCGCCGCAGATCGTGCCGGCGCCGTACACCTCGGTGTCGTCGGCGACCAGGAACTGCTGGTCCTCCTTGCCCGGTACGGACACGATGTACTTGCCCGGGGCGAGATAGGTGACCTTGCCGTCCGTGAACGAGCCGCTGACGCCCTTGGAGTTCGTGGAGCCCTGGGAGCCCCGGGAGTTCTGGGAGTCCTTGGATCCCTTGGACGCCTTGGAGTCCGACGCCTTTTCCGCGACCGACGTCGCGCCCGCTCCGCTCTTGGCGGCCGCGTTGTCGTCGGAGCCGTTCTGGCACGCCGTCATCAGCAGCCCGGCGGTGATCGCGGCGGCGGCGACGACGGTGTTGCGCAGGTGGCGGTTCATCACGGGAGGTTCCTTCCGAGGCGTCGACAGCGGGGGAGCCGACGGCGTTCTCCGCCGGTTTCCCGCTCTGTACCGACTATGAGGAGCCCCGGAGCCCGCAGGTCACGCCCGTCCGCCCTTCAGGACGCCCCCGTGGCACGGCCGTGACACAGCAACACATCGGCTGTGGAAGGCGGTTCGCCGCCGCGCCGCCTTGAGAGCGGCCACGTCCTGTGATGGCCATCGGCGCCCGGTGCCGGCTCAGACGGTCAGCACCGCCCGGACGGTCTTTCCGCCGGTCACCGGCACCGCGACGTCGAACCGCTCGGTGAGTGCCTGCACTATGGCCAGGCCCCGTCCGCTCTCGTCGTCGGCATGTCCGGCACGCATGCGGGGCCGGCCCGGGGCGTCGTCGTGCACCTCCACGGTCACGCGGCCCGCGCTCACCTGCAGCCGCAGCCGGCAGCCGGTGCGTCCGTGCCGGACCGCGTTGGCGACCAGCTCGGACGCGATGAGCGTGGCGTCGGCCACCTGATCGGCCCCGACGGCGGCGATGCGGGAATGCGTCCGGCTGAGAAAGGCGGACGTCAGTCTGCGGGCCCGCCCGGCCGAGGCGACGGTGCACGGCAGCAGGTACTCGGCGCGTGCGGTGTACTCACGGGCACCACCCTTGTGGGCACGCATGAGTGGTCAACTCCCTCCCTGGGACCGTCGGCGCGCTCGGCCGCAACCGCAGCGTCCGCACCGGGGCCACACCCTGTCCCCCGCGGCCGGTCCCGTTCGGTGGTGATGCCCGCGGTGGCTGATCGGCAACCTGGAACCGTCCCCGGAATCCAGCGACCTTCACGGTCCTTGCGACGGCAGCATCCCCCCATCGGGTGCTCATCAGCACACCTGTCCGGTGAACTGAAGCCTCCACATGGCTCATCCGTTCGAGTCGAACCCCTCGAAAGAGTTACGCGCAGTCAATTCTGCGATGCGTGATCAAGAACCTCAGGCGAGCCGTCCTCGCGGCCGCCCTCTTCGTCGTGCCCCTCGCGGCCCCCACGCCGGCCCATGCGCAGCACCGCCCCGCCGAGACGTACACGCTCCCGATGGCGACCTCGGTCCACCTCATCCCCCTCGCCGCGGAGGTGCGGGACGGCTATCAGCGCACGAGCTTCAAGCACTGGAACGCCGGCCAGAACCCCACCGACGGCTGCAACACCCGAGCGGAAGTGCTGCTCGCCGAAGCGGTCGACCAGCCTCAGATCCTCCCCGGCTGCAAGCTCTCCGGCGGTCGCTGGTGGTCGTACTACGACGCCAGGTGGCTCACCTCGGCCTCCGCCCTGGACGTCGACCACATGGTGCCGCTCGCCGAGGCCTGGGACTCCGGGGCGTCCCAATGGAGCGCCGAGCGGCGTGAGTCGTACGCCAACGACCTGGGCGTCAGCCCTTCCCTCGTCGCCGTCTCCGCGGCCTCGAACCGCAGCAAGTCCGACCAGGACCCGGCCGAATGGCTGCCGCCGGCCGTCGAGGTCACATGCCGCTACACCTCGGAGTGGATCGCGACCAAGCTCCGCTGGGGCCTGACCGCCGACGCCGCCGAACTCGAAGCACTCACCCAACACGCAGAAGCGTGCCCCGGCACGACGGTGACCTACGAGCCCGTGCCGTAGAACTGCGGCCCCGCCCCGACAACGGGGCGGGGCCGGCCATCGCACTCATTGCGGCACTCAACGCACCGGGAACCCGCAGGAGTAGCCCTGCTCCTCGAGCCACGGGAGGATCCGGCGCAGGGCCTCGACGGTCTGGGAACGGTCGCCGCCCGCGTCGTGGAAGAGGATCGTCGGCCCGTTGGGCAGCTCTCGCTCGACGGTGGCGACCATGGCGTCCGTGCCCGGCCGTTCGAAGTCCTTGCTGTCCACGTTCCAGCCCAGCGGGCGCATGCCCCGGGAGGCGGCGAGCTTGCGGCTGTACGGGGTGAAGGCACCGCCGGGCGCCCGGTAGTACACCGGCCGTACGCCCCCGGACGCCTTGGTGATCATGCGTTCGGCGTCGAGGATCTGCTGCGACTGGTAGGCCTCGGACTGCCTGTCCATGGTGGTGTCGTGCGACACCGAGTGGTTGCACAGCAGGTGCCCGGCCGCGACCACCTTCTTCACGAGGTCCGGGTGGGCCTGCGCCTGCGTCCCCACCATGCAGAACGTGGCCTTCACCCCGTACTCCCGCAGCACGTCGAGCATTTGAGGGGTCCACACGGGGTCGGGGCCGTCGTCGATGGTGATGTTGACGCCGCGCGCCCCCTTGTCCGAGGCGTGCACGATGGTCTCCGCGACCGCCTTGACGTCACTGCCCGGCTTGGCGGACGCGGACGTCTTCGGTGACGCGGCCCCCACGGCATCGGCTTGCGCGGTCCACAGCGAGGCACCGGTGGCGAGCACCGTCACCCCGAGCGCCGCCCCGACCAGCTTGCCGTACCAGCCCCGCCCGCCGCTGTGCCGTGCCATGTCCGCCCCGCTTTCGCGCAATTCCTCGCCGATGCCCGGTCACCTTGTGACCACATGGCAGGACGAGAGGCGGCGGCCAGGGGATGCGTCCGTTACCGATCACGGACAATCTCGGGGGAGTTCGCGGACAACCCGCCGAGCCGGGGCCGCGGCGACGGCGAGTCGGACAGGCCCGGCGGCTCAGCCTTCACTTCGCGGGCGCGCCGACCAGGTCGTCCAGTTCGGCGGCGAAGAGCAGCCCGGGGTCGAATCCCATACCGGAGAACTGGCCGGCGAGTTCCAGGGACAGGACGCCGTGCAGCCGGCTCCAGAAGGTCAGGGCCCGGCGGAGGACCGCGGGCGGGGCGGGATGGCCGCCCGCCCAGTCCCGGTGGCCTTCCAGATGCGCGTCGAACGGCGTCGCCGGAGCGTCCGAGGACACATCCGAGGACCCCTCCGAAGGCAGCGCGGCACAGGCGTCCAGGAGGGTCGCCATGATCTCGGAGGAGATCGCGGTGGTGTCGTCGGGCGCGTGGTAGCCGGGGACGGGCGTGCCGTAGATGAGGAAGTAACGCTGGGGGTCCTCCAGGGCCCACCCCCGCAAGGCGTGCGCCAGCCCGGTCAGATCGGCGCCTGCCTCCGAGGCCGCGCGGAAGGTGTCGGCGAGGCTTCGGTAGGCGTCTCGCACGAGCTCGGTGATCAGCTCGTCACGGCCGCTGAAGTACCGGTACAGCGCGGGTCCGCTCATGCCCATCTGCTTGGCGATCGCGTTGAGGGACAGCGCGGACGCGCCCGCCGTGGCGATCTGCTCCCACGCGCGCTGCTTGATCTCCGTACGCACCTGGGCGCGGTAGCGCTCGCGCGGGGTCGTCGTGCCCTGTTCCGCCACTGACCTGCCACCTTTCCGCACCGCTGCGCTGTACTCGCAACGACTAGTTAGAGGTTATCACTGAAGCTATTGACTCTCAGCGGCGCGATGAGTTAGAACTTATAACGAACGCGAAAGCACGTAACCGGATCGGGAAAGCAGTGGAGGTCACCATGGACGCCGAAGGTCTCGTCGAGGTCGTTCTGCCGGGCAAGGTCGAGCCCGAGGGGCTGCGGATCCGGCACGGAGCCGTCCCCTCGGCGGGCCCGGGCCAGGTCGTGATCCGGATGGAGGCGACCGGCGTCTCCTTCGCCGAGCAGCAGATGCGGCGTGGCCGCTACTACGACCAGCCGGCCTTCCCGTTCGTGCCCGGTTACGACCTCGTGGGCACGGTGCTGACGACCGGCGAGGGGGTCGAGCCGGACCTGGCCGGCACCCGGGTCGCCGCGCTGGTCAAGGTCGGCGGCTGGGCCAGCCACGTGGTCGTCGACGCCGCGGACGTGGTGCCCGTGCCGGACGGGATCGCCGCGGCGGAGGCGGAGACCCTCGTCGTCAACGGCATCACCGCCTGGCAGATGCTGCACCGCAAGGCCCGAGTCCGTGCGGGACACACCGTCGTGGTGCACGGCGCCAACGGTGGCGTCGGATCGGTCCTGGTCCAGCTCGCCCAGGCCGCCGGCGTGCGGGTGATCGGCACAGCGTCCGCCCGCCACCACGACGCCCTGCGGGAGCGGGGAGTCGCCCCCGTCGACTACCGGGCCGACGACGTCGCCGCACAGATCCGCGAACTCGCCCCGCACGGGGTGGACGCCGTCTTCGACCACGTCGGCGGCAGCGGCATCGTCGACTCCTGGCGCCTCCTCGCCCCCGGCGGCACGCTCGTCTCGTACGGCAGCGCCGCCACCCGGGACGACGAGGGCTCCAAGCAGCTGCCCGTCCTCAAGCTGCTCGGCCGGGTGTGGCTGTGGAACGCCCTGCCCAACCGCCGCCGCGCGTACTTCTTCAACGTCTGGGCCGGCCGGGCCCTGGCCAAGAACCGGTTCCGGTCCCGCCTGCGCGCCGACCTCACCCAGGTCTTCGCCGCACTCCAGCGCGGCGAGGTCAGTGCCCAGATCGCCGCGCAGCTGCCCCTCACCCGCGTCGCCGACGCCCTTCGGCTGGCCGAGTCGGGCACCGTCGCCGGAAAGGTCGTCCTGAACCCGTAGCAAGCCTTTGAGCGCCCGGCCCGTTCACACCGACCGACCAGCCGAACCAGCGAGAGGAACACCATGTTCAGCAGCAGCCCGTCCAACGCCCCCGTTCAGCAGCCGCGTCGGCACCGGGGCGTCATGGCCGCGGTCACCGTCGCACTCGCCGTCACCGGTGTCCTCGCCGGCACCGTCCCGGCCGCCCAGGCGACCCCGCACGGCCGCACGTCCCAGTGCGGCGGTCGCGGCGTCGACAAGGACGCCGTCATCCGCTACGAATCCGACGTCTTCATCAAGGCGTCCCTGAGCACCATCTGGAAGCTCCAGACCGACGTCGAACGCTGGCCGTCCTGGCAGGCCCCCGTCCTCACCGCCGAACGTCTCGACCACGGCCGTCTGAAGGCGGGTTCGCAGTTCCGCTGGACGACCCCCGCGCCCGCCACCCCCACGACCCCCGCCACCACGCTCGACATCACCTCCACCGTCCAGGAACTCCAGCGCGACAAGTGCATCCTGTGGAGCGGACCCGCGATCGGCGAGGGACTGCGCATCGACGAGGGCGTCCACCTGTGGACCTTCAAGAAGGTCAAGGGCGGCGTGCGCGTCCACACCGAGGAGACCTGGACCGGCGACCAGGTCGAAGCGGATGTGCCCACCGCCACCGAGGCCCTCGGCTGGGGCCTCGAAGCGTGGCTGCGCGACCTCAAGGCCGCCGCCGAAGGGTGACGTGCGTGACGCACGGCAAGCGGGCCCAGGTCTCCGACCCGGGCCTCAAGCCGTGTCTCGGCGCAGGGCGCTCTTGCCCTGCCACTCGGACCACGAGAGGTTCCACGCGCCGAAGCCGTTCCCGGGCGCGACCACACCCTTGGTGTCCTTGCCGGTGATCTCGAACGGGTCGCCCGGCCGCACCTGGCCGTAGAACCAGGCCGCGTTCGCGTCGCTCATTCCTATGCACCCGGAACTCCGGTTGGAGTTGCCGAAGTAGCGGGCGTTCCACGGGGCGGCGGTGATCGCCAACCTCGTGGGCAACGCCCTGCGGCACGGCAGCGCGCCGGTCACGGTACGCCTGCGCACCGAGACCCGCTCCCCGGCCACCCCCGTCCTGCTGATCACGGAGGTCGCGGACAACGGCCCCGGCATCCGGCCCGCCGTGCTCCCGCACATCTTCGACCGCTTCTACAAGGCCGACGCGGAGATACCGCTCCACGCGGAGGAGGCCGGCGGATGAGGCGTGCGCGGACGCGCCGGCCCGCGGCAGCCGTCGCCCTCGCCTTCGCGGTGACCGCACCGCTGCTCGGCGGCTTCGGTATCAAGGAGACCGACGTCATCGAGGCGGGCGGCCCCGCCAGCTTCCAGGCCTTCCTCAACCGCGACTACGACATGCTGCTCTTCTTCCGTTACCCCGACGGAGCGCTGACCCCCGTCATCCGGACGACCGGGCCTTCGGCCGAAGACGAGAACCTCAGCGAAGCGGCAGGCCCGGTGCCCACGGAGAAGGTCGTCCTGGCGTTGCTCGGCGGCCCGCGGGACGAGGACCGCGCCGCGGGCCTGAGCACCTCCCTCCCGGCCACCCGCCCCGGCGCGACCGTCGAGGTCGAAGCCTCCCCGGGCGGCAGGGTCACGACCCGCCTGCCCGTCGCCCTGAAGGGCATGTCCGGCCCTGCGCTACGTCAGCTGATCTGCACGAACGCCTACAGCCAGGACGCCGACGGCAAGGTCGCCGTACAACTGACGGGGCAGGACGGGGTGTCGAGGTCCGGCACGTGCGGACTCGCCCCCGGCCACACCCGGAACGCATCGATGGAGACCGAACCCCGGGCCGGCACCACGCCACCCGCCACGAGCGGCTGAGAACGCGTCACAAGGCGGCAGCCGATCGGGGTTGCGCGGGGCGGCCGGTTCTCCCGGCCAAGGCACCTGCTGTGGCGCCGCCATGTGCGGCATAGGCAAAACATAGACGCGGCACGAAGGCTGGGCGGGCAGGCAATCACCCTTTCGATGGGATGACATGAACCCGAAAAGACGTAATGTCGTATCGCTCGCCGCGATGTTCCTCGCCGCTTCCGCCGTGACCGCCGTCGCGCCGTCCGCTCAGGCTGCCCCCGGGTCCGCCGTCCAGGCGTGCACGTACCGGGCCTCCCACCTGGCGGTGCCGTCGGGTGTCAAGGCCGGATCCGTGACGGCGGACGGCGGGGCGGGGGTGTACGCGGGGGAGATCGAGTTCCCCGAGGAGGGCGCGCTGCAGCATGCCGTCCTGTGGTCGGGCGGTCAGGTCACGGACCTGGGTCCGGCGGCCGGTGCCGACTTCGACCTCTCGATCAGCGACGTGAACAGCAAGGGCACCGTCGTGGGGCACGGCGCCAAGATCACCGGCGTGACCGACGGCTTCCCGTCCTGGTCGTGGTTCCCGGTGGTCTCCCGCAACGGCAAACTGGAGCAGCTTCCCGTGCTCCCCGGCACCCACGACGTGCAGACCCGTGTGATCACGGAGAGCGGGGACATCTACGGCGAGGGCTACGGCTCCGACCCGAACTACACCGAGGTCTACAAGTGGCCGGCGGACCAGCCCGGCACCGTGGTCAAGCTGCCCGGATTCCCCCGCGGCAGTCGCGTCGCGGGCGTCGACACCGACGGCACGGTGGCGGTGACGGCCGTGGACAACCCCAAGGGCACCTGGCGGCCGTACCTGTGGAAGGACGGCGTCGCCAAGCAGCTGCCGATCCCGGTCGGCGCGGCGCACGCCCAGGTCACCGGGATCTCGAACGGCTATGTCATCGGTGATGCCCTGACCTCCGACTTCGCCCGGTCCGCAGTCCTGTGGAACAAGGACGGCAAGGCGTCTGCCCTGCCGAACGGCCAGGGCGCCAGGGCAATCAACAGCAAGGGCCTGATCCTCGGCAGCAACAAGAACCTGGTCCCCACCCTGTGGCAGCTGACCACCCGCGTGGGGGCGGCCCCGAGCGACGGTGCGGTCTACACGCTCGGTGACGACGGGACGCTGGCGGGCGCGAAGGAGCGCGCGGGCACCAGCTACCCGCGGTTCCCGGCCGTGTGGCGCTGCGGCTGACCCGAGCATCGCCGTCCGCTTCACCAGAAGGGCGCCCCGCCGGTCGGCGGGGCGCCCTTCGCCGTCCGCGTGTGCCACTCCATTGCATGTGCTTACTCCTCAAGGCAGTTGACATCTCGTCATGGCACCTGCAAGGATTTGTTTGCAGATAGAGGAGGGACATGGAGCTATCCGAAGTGACGGGAGACCGGCTGGTGCAGATCCTGGCCACGCTCGCCAACCCGCACCGGGTGCGCATCATGGCCGCCCTGGCGGGTGGCCAGGACTACGTGAGCCGACTGGCGCGCGAGCTGGGAATCAGTCGTGCGCTGCTCCAGGTCCACCTGCGCAAGCTGGAAGCGGCAGGGCTGGTCACCTCGAGACTTGTGCTCTCCGAGGACGGCAAGGCCATGAAGTACTACGACATCGAGCCGTTCTCGCTGCACCTCACGCCCGAGGCCCTCGCAGTGGCCGCGCTCTCACTCACCACTGACCAAAGTCAAGGAGACCGTTAATGAGTTCTGTGCAGCTGGCCGCCGACAGCGACGGCATGATCTGGTCCTTCGGGTCCATGGGATTCATTCTCGTGTGCGCGCTTCTCGTGATCTGGCCGACGATCGCCGTATGGCGGGCCAAGACCGTGATGTCCAGGGAGAGCGACTACAAGAGCATCGCGGAGAAGGCGGTGATCGCCCAGCAGGACGTGGAGCGCGAACTGGTCGAGGTGCGCCTCCAGCTCAACGACATGAGTGACCGGGTCAAGACGGTCGAGCGGGTCCTCAAGGACGTCGACTGACCTGAGGCCGCCCGGCTCCCCGTTCCCAGGGGCTCGCTCGCTGAGCCCCGCCCCGCACCCCCCGGCTGGAAGGACAACTGCCTTGTTCAGGAACGCCGTAATGACCGAGACGCCGACGGCCGCCCTGGCGGTGGCCCCCGAGCCGGCGGCCGAGCCCGCACCGCTCCCGCAGGGCGGACTCCGTCCGCCGGGGGCCGGCGGCGACCTGGTGCTGGCGAACAGCGGCATCGTGGTCCGGCTGGTTCCGAACCCGGCGTTCGAGGGCCGCCCCGCGCTCGCCCTGCTGTCCAACGACGAACCGGTGGCGCTGACCCCGGCCCTGGCCGGTTCCGGCCGAGTGCTGGCCGGGGCGCTGCACGGCCGACGCGGCGAGCGCTCCTGGTCACTGGCCTGGGGCCGGTTGTCCGCCGGCGAGTTCAGCGTCTGCGCGGAGTTCGTCGGCGAGGCGCAAGGTGGCGCCTCGCGCACGATTCTGGCCACGCGACTGGGCTCCGACTTCTGGCTCGCCGAGACGGCGGGCGACTATCGCGGGGTCACCGTCACGACCGCGCAGAACCGGCTGTACAGCGCCCTGTGGCCAGTGCCCGCGGCGCCTCACACGCTCTGAGACGCTCCTGAGATCAGTTTGGCATCGTCCTGTCATTGCAGGAGGTTGACAGTCTGACGAGCTGACAGTTCCGCGCCAGAGCGGCAGGATTCAGACCGACGGGGGAATCCTGATGGTTCGCGACTGGGCCTGATCGTTTCTGAAAGAGCATTGAACGGAACTGACTTGTATCGGGACCGTCCCCCTCAACATGGTCTGTATGTACCTCGCCATCGGCGAGGTGGTGGGGGGAGTCCTGGATGTCCAAAGGCGAGACGACACCATCGTTCGCCGTCATCTCCGGCGCGCAGGTGCGGGACGCACTGCACGGCCAGGAGAAGAGGATCGTCGAACTGGTCGAGGAGACCTACCGGCTGCACGGAGCCGGAGAGACCGTCAATCCTCCGTCCTACTTCCTGCGCTTTCAGGACCGCCCCACGGCACGGATCATCGCTCTTCCGGCATCCCTCGGCGGCCGGATGCAGCTGGACGGCCTGAAGTGGATCTCCAGCTTTCCCGAGAACGTGGCGGGAGGTCTGCCCAGGGCCTCCGCGGTGCTCGTCCTCAACGACCATGACACCGGCTACCCCTTCGCCTGCCTGGAAAGCTCCATCGTCAGCGCCACCCGCACCGCCGCCTCCGCGGCCCTGGCGGCCGACGTCCTCACCCGCGACCGACACCGCCCCACGCGGGTCGGCTTCATCGGCACCGGACTGATCGCGCGCTACATCCACACCTACCTCACGGGCACCGACTGGTCCTTCGAGGAGACCGGGGTGTACGACGTGTCCGCGGAGTCCGCGGAGGGGTTCCGCTCCTACCTCGAACGCACAGGCGTCGACGGCCGGGTCACCGTGCACGACCGCGCCGAGGACCTGATCCGCTCCTGCGACCTGGTGGTGTTCGCCACTGTCGCGGCCGCGCCGCACATCACGGACCCGTCGTGGTTCACCCACAATCCGCTGGTGCTGCACGTGTCGCTGCGCGACCTGTCGCCGGAGATCATCCTGTCCGCCACGAACGTCGTCGACGACGTCGAACACTGTCTGAAGGCGGACACCTCACCGCATCTGGCCGAACAGCGCGTCGGGCACCGGGAGTTCGTGCACGCCACGCTGCCCGAGGTGCTGGCCGGCAAGGTCGGCCTGCCCGACGACCGACCGCTGGTGTTCTCTCCGTTCGGCCTCGGTGTCCTCGACCTCGCGGTCGGCGGCTTCGTCCACGAGGAGATGCACCGACGTGGCGAACTGGCCGTCGTCGACGGCTTCTTCTCCGAGCTGGACCGATACGGGCGCGGCTGACCCTGCCCACCCCGATCGACCCTTTCCCCCGGCGGTGCACAGCCACAAGCCGTGACCCCGATCGCGCGGCAGGTGTCCCCACCGCCTGCCACTCCCGGCCCGAGAGCCTGCGGAACAACAGCCTTCCCCACAAGCACGGTTCCCGCTCAATGCGCCAGTACGCACCACAGCCACAGCATGCGGGCGTCCTCAGCGGGGACGCACCCCTCTTGCGCATGCACTGAGAGGGAGAACATGAGATTCCTGGTTCTGGGCTCGGTCGAAGCGTGGACGACGCCCCACCACAAGATCGCCCTCAGCGGGTCCAAGCTGAGGACCGCCTTCGCCGCGCTGGTCCTCGCGCGGGGAAGAGTCGTACCCGACTCCCGGCTCTCCGCCCTCCTGTGGGGCGAGGAGCCACCCACGACGTCGGCCGCGCAGATCCAGACCTATATGTCGCGGCTGCGTCAACTGCTCGGCGACCATGCCGAGGTGGTCCGGCAGCGGCCCGGTTACCTCCTGCGGGTGCCGGACACCCCGGGGCACAAGGGCGCCTGGGACACGGACGTGGCCGAGTTCGAGCACTTCGCCGCGCTCGGCCGTGACGCGCTGGCCGCGGGCGAGGCGGACCGCGCCGCGGACCTGCTGCGCCGGGCACTGGCGGTGTGGCGCGGCCCCGTGCTGGGCGGCGTGACCGAATTCCTGGCCGAGGCCGAGCGGGGCCGGCTGGAGGAGATGCGGCTGACTGTCCTGGAGCGGCGCATCGACGCCGACTTCGCGCTCGGGCGCCACGCCGAGCTCGTCTCCGAGCTGATCGGCCTGGCCGCCGCCCATCCGCTCCGCGAACAGCTGTGCGGTCAGCTCATGACCGCCCTGTACCGGTGCGGCAGGCAGGCCGACGCACTCACCGTGTACCAGGACTGCCGCCGGACCCTGGCCGACGAACTGGGCATCGACCCCACCCCGTCGCTCCAGGGTCTGTATCAGTCCATCCTGGTGGCCGCACCCGTACTGGCCACCCCCGGTCAGGCGGCCGCCCGGGCCGAGGAGCCGCGGCAGGCGCCCGCCGAACTGCCGCCCGCACTGTGGGACTTCACCGGCCGTGAGCAGGAGGTCATCCGGCTGCGGACCCAGCTCGCCACCCGGCCGCGCGCCGGCACACCGGCCATCGGCGTCGTGACGGGTATGCCGGGCGCGGGCAAGACCTCGCTCGTGCTGCATGTCGCCCACCAACTCGTCGACGACTACGCCGACGGGCAGCTCTGGGTGGACCTGCGCGGTACCTCGTCGGCCCCCCTGGACCCCGCCGACGCGCTCTTCGACCTGCTGCGGGCGCTGGGCGTCGACAGCCGGGACATCCCGGACGGCCTCGCCGAGCGCACCCGGCTGTACCGCAGCACGCTGGCCGACCGGCGCTGCCTGATCATGCTGGACGACGCCGCGGGCGCCTGGCAGGTGCGGCCGCTGGTGCCCGCCGCACCCGGCTGCGGTGTGCTGGTCACCGCCCGGTCCCGGCTGACCGCCCTGGAAGGCGTACGTCCCATCGTCCTCGGTACCTTCACCCGTGCCGAGGCGACCGCCCTGTTGTGCAGCACGGTCGGCGAGGAGCGGTTCGCCGCCGATCCGGAGTCGGCCGAGGACCTCGCGGAGGCGTGCGGGGGGCTGCCGCTGGCGGTGCGGATCGCCGGATTGCGGCTGGCCGCCCGGCCGCACTGGACCCCGCGCGGGCTGGCCGACCGGCTCACCGATCCGCGGCGCAGCCTGGACGAGTTGTGCCTCGCCGATCTGGGGGTGCGCGACGCCCTGGAGGCGGGCTACCGCCGGCTGGCCGAGTCCGCCCAGCGTGCGCTGCGCACGCTGGCGCGGCACGACGTCCCCGCCTTCAGCGCCCGCACGGCGTCCCTGCTGCTCGAACTGCCGCTGGACGCGGCGCAGGACGTGCTGGACCTCCTTGTGGACGACCATCTGTTGGAGCCCGTCGAGGGTGAGAACCGCGGCTACCGCATGCACCGGCTGGTCCGGGCCTTCGGCCTCGAGCAGGCGGCGTGGGGCGAGCCGGGCCGGGAACAGCCCCCGGCGCTCGACCGGGCCGGCCGGCCGCATCGGCGACTTGTCAGCCGGCGAGGCGAAGTGGCCTGAACCCGCTGTCCCTTCTCCCACGAGGGAGAAGGGACAGCGGGTCCGGACGCAGCACGAGATCCCGGGACGCCGCGGCGGGCGTGAGGCCTCAGGACGTGACGGAGACCGACCCGCCGCCGGACTTGGCGATCACCTTGTGCGACGAGGCCGGGTCGGTCTTGACGGTCACCTTCTCCTCCCCGCCCTCGCCGTCCGCGTCGACGGCATACGAGCCGCCGGGCAGCCGTACGGTGAGGTCGCCGCCGTCGGTGCGTACATCGGCGCTGTCCGGCGCGGACGTGAACTCGGCGTCGGCGTCACCGCCACCGCTGGAGATCCGGACGGCGGTGGAGGCCAGTTGCTCCGCGGTCGCACTGCCGCCCTCGGTGTCGACGGTGAGCTTTCCGGCCAGGCCCCTGACCTCGGCGTCACCGCCCTCGGAGTTGAGGGTCACCGTCAGGGCCCGGGGCACCTCGATCCGGTACGAGACCTCACAGGGCGAGGAATCCTCCGAGCAGCCGCCGGTCTCGAGAGAGAGCGTGGAGCCGCTCACCGCATGCCGGGTCTCCGGCTTGGAGCCTGAGTAGAGGAACTTCTCGGTCACCTGTACGGTCGTGCGGTCGCTCGCCACCAGTTCGATGAGGCCGCCGTTGCTCTTCACGTTCAGCGCAGAGACGGCTTCCTTCACCGTGTACGAGCTGCTCTCGGACGTCTCGTCGTCCGACGTACAGCCGGCCAAGAGCGCCATGAGCGTCAGTGCTGCTGCGGCGGAAGCCCTGGTCTTCACGGAGTGTTTCCTTTGCCTTGAGTGACACGGCGCGCGGAGGCCCGAAGGCCCCCAGCCGACAAGTCTGCTCAACCCGTGGAAGTGCTGTCAGGCGACTGCGATGGCAGGAGCCTGCGTTGGCAGGATGTTGCCGCCGCGGGCGCCCCGGGCACGCCCCTCGAGGGGTGCCCGCTGTGCCATGGTGATGCGGTGCCCCGGCCGACCGCCCGGGCAGCCGCGTCCGCCGTCCGGACGCGAGAAACCCACACCCCAGGCATCGGCTGCCGTGGTGTGCTCGGACCGACGGGGGGCCTGAGACTTGGACGTTCGTCGTGGTCAGGCACCCGTGCGGACCGGTGGGAAACCGTTGCCATGGATGCGCGATAGGTGCGCCATAGAGGAGCCCTCCAGGCTGATCGCCGTCAGCCGGCGGCCCGCGGCACCTTCTCACGGGCACCGGAACAAAACGATTCAGCAGCGGAGGGCAGCCACTATGGGCCGTCCCGTGCTCAACGGAATTCTGGCGGCCATTGGGGAAACCCCCTTGGTGGAGCTGGGAAAGGTCTTCCCTGGGCTGGGTTCCAGGGTCTACGCGAAGATGGAGAGGTTCAACCCGGGAGGAAGTGTCAAGGACCGGTCCGCCCTCGGGATGCTGCTGCGCAGAATCCAGGACGGCGAGCTCGTCCCGGGGCGCTCGGTCGTCGTCGAGTCGAGTTCCGGCAATCTGGCCGTCGGTATCGCGCAGATCTGCCGCTACTACGGAATCGACTTCATCTGTGTAGTCGACGCCAAGACCACACAGCAGAACCTGGCCCTGCTGCGCGCCTACGGAGCCAAGCCCGAAGTGGTCCTGACACCGGACCCCGAGTCGGGCGAGTATCTGGCGGCGCGTCTGGCGCGGGTGCGCGAACTGGTGGCCACCGTGCCGGGTGCCTACTGGCCCAACCAGTACTCCAACCTGCTCAACCCGCAGGCGCATCGCAACACGATGAGGGAGATCGTCGAATCGCTGGACGGGAAGGTGGACTACCTGTTCGCCGCCGTCAGCACCTTCGGCACCCTGCGCGGATGCTCCGAGTACCTGCGCGAACAGGGGATGGACACGACCGTCGTGGCGGTCGACGCGGTGGGCAGCAGGATCTTCGGACGCCAGGGAGCGCCCCGGCTCATCCCCGGGCACGGAGCCTCCGTACCGCCGGCGCTCCTGGAGCCGGACGCCGCCGACCACGTGGTGCACGTCTCCGACGTCGACTGTGTCGTGGCCTGCCGGCGACTCGTGCTCTCCGAGGCCGTCCTCGCCGGAGGTTCCTCCGGCGCGACCGTGGCGGCGCTGGCGAAGTTCGCCGGCCGCATCACTCCCGGGTCCAACTGCGTTCTGATCTTCCCGGACGGGGGCGACAGGTACCTGGACACCATCTACTCGGACAGGTGGGTCAGTTCGTCCTTCGGAGAGATCTCCCATCTTTGGAAGCAGCAGGGGGACAGCGACGGCTGACCCCTGCCGCCCGCCCCGTCCCGGTCCGCCGGCACCCCAACAGGGTCCGGCGGGCTCTCAGGCGTGTCGCGCACGCCCGCGCGGTACTTGAAGGAATCGAACGAGAAGGGAGAGCCGCTCGTGCCCTCCAACGGTCAGCCGGCTGCCCCCATGACTCCGTTGCCGCCGGGAAGAGGCCAGCCGGAGCCTCTGGTCGAGAGAGTGGCCGCGTGGTCGGCACGCCGCCGCAAGACCGCACTGTTCGGCTGGCTGCTCTTCGTCGTGCTCACCTTCGTGGTGGGCGCGGCCGTGGGCGGCAAAGGCCCGCAGAACCACGATCCGGGTGAGTCGGGCCGGGCCCAGGTCATGGTCGAGGAGGCGGGCGACGACACCCGGCCGCCCAGTGAGAACGTCCTCGTCCAGGCGCGCAAGGACTCCCCGGGCTTCACCTCCGACACCGCACTGCAGCAGGCGGTCCAGGACGTCGGCACGGCGCTGCGCGGTCTGACCGGCAAGGTGTCGGACGTGGTGGTCCCGACGCCCGCCGAACCCGGCGGTCTGGTCTCCGCCGACGGCCGCTCCGTGCTTGTCACGTTCTCGCTCGCCGGACCCGGCCACGGCTGGGACAACGCGGCAAGCGTCGTGGAACAGACCCACCAGCGCATCACGCAGGTCGCCGAGGACCACAAGGGACTGAAGATCGTCCAGGCGGGTGACGCCAGTGTCGACTTCGCCGTGGAGCAGGCCACCAGTGAGGACTTCGGCACCGCCGAACTGACGTCCATCCCACTGACGTTGGCCATCCTCCTCGTGGTGTTCGGCGCGCTGATCGCGGCGGGCATCCCGCTGCTGCTCGCCGTGACCGCCGTCCTCGCCTCCATGGGGCTGCTGACCCTGGCGGCCAACTGGCTCCCGGTCGACGACACGGCGTCCTCCGTGGTGCTCCTCGTCGGCATGGCCGTGGGCGTCGACTACACGCTGTTCTATCTGCGCCGGGAGCGGGAGGAACGGCTCGCCGGACGCGACACGGCACAGGCCCTGCGGATCACAGCGGCCACCTCCGGCCGGGCCGTCGTGGTCTCCGGGCTCACCGTCGCCGTCTCCATGGCGGGCCTCTTCCTCACCGGCATCGACACCTTCACCGGCATGGCCGTCGGCACCATCGCCGTGGTGCTGCTCGCCGTCGTGGGCTCGCTGACCGCGCTGCCCGCCGTGCTGTCCATGCTCGGTCCGAAGGTGGACGGCCTGCGCCTGCCCTGGATCGGCCGACGACGCGCCGAGCCCCGCGAATCCCGCGTCTGGACGGCCGTCGTGACCCAGGTCGTGCGTCGGCCGCTGATCTGGGGCGGGGCGGCGGTCGCGGCCCTCGTGCTGGCCGCGCTGCCGGCCGCCGGCATGCGGCTGGCCGACCCCGGGCTCCAGGAGCGGTTCCCGGACAGCGTTGCGGAGATCTCCCACCTGGTCGCCATCCAGGAGGCGTTCCCCGGCAAGCCGGCCCCCGCCCAGGTCGTGGTCACCGGCGACGCCGTCGGCACCGGCGCCTTCGACAAGGCGGTCACCGCCCTGCGCGAGCAGGTCGCCCAGAGCGGCGGAGCGCTCGCCGAACCTGTCCGGACGGCGAAGATCGGCGACGGCGGGACCGTCGTCGTCACCGTCCCACTGGCGGGTACGGGGAACGACGCCGCGTCGCTGAAGGCGCTGGAGCTGCTGCGCGAGAAGGCACTGCCGCGCAGCCTCGGCGAGGTCGACGGACTGCGCTACGCGGTCACCGGTCAGACGGCCGGCCCGGCCGACATGGCGACCGCCCTGGACAGCCGTACGCCGGTCGTCTTCGCCTTCGTCCTCGTCTTCGCGTTCCTGCTGCTCGTCTCGGCGTTCCGGTCGCTGGCGATCCCGCTGGTGTCCATCGCGCTGAACATCCTGTCCATCGGCGCCGCATACGGAGTCGTCACGCTGGTCTTCCAGGACGGCCACCTCAGCGGCCTGCTGGGCTTCGAGTCGTATGGCGGGATCATCAGCTGGCTCCCGCTCTTCATGTTCGTGATCCTCTTCGGTCTGTCGATGGACTACCACGTCTTCATCCTCAGCCGGATCAGGGAACTGCGCATGGACGGCGCCGACACGAGGACCGCGGTGACTCGGGGCATCGGCGGCAGCGCCGGCGTGGTCACCAGCGCCGCCGTGGTAATGATCGCCGTGTTCTCGATCTTCGCCACGCTGTCCATGCTCGACTACAAGATGCTCGGCATCGGCATGGGGGTGGCCATCCTGGTGGACGCCACGCTGGTGCGCGGAGTGCTGCTGCCGGCGGCACTGACCCTGCTCGGGGACCGCAGCTGGACGCTGCCACGGGCGCTCGCCTGGATTCCCGCGGTAGCCGCCGAGAGGACCCCGCAACCGCCCGCCGCCCACGAGGAGGTGGCGCCGGACAGCGGTACGGAGGACCGGGCGAAGGACGTCGAACGGGTCTGAGCCCCGGCCCTCGAACACACACGGCCCGGCCGTCCCCACCCACGGGGCGGCCGGGCCGTGCTCTGTCACCACCGTGGCCAGATAGCTCCGGTAGAGCCGGAGTATGGGAGCCCTCGACAGGATGAACAGCACGATGCCCGCAGCCTGGCGGACGTGATCCCGGGCCGCGGAGCCCGCTGCGGCTTATTGGCCGGCAGCACACACATCATCCGACGAGGAGTCCTGTCATGGCCGACGAGCGTGCCGACGACCGCATCTACCACGTGGTCCTCAACGACGAAGAGCAGTACTCGATCTGGCCGGCGGACCGTGACATCCCGGCCGGCTGGCGAGCGGCGGGTACCACGGGCAGCCGCGAGGAGTGCCTCGCCCAAATCGGCGAGATCTGGACGGACATGCGCCCGCTGAGCCTGCGCCGGCGCATGGAGCAGGCGAACGCCTGACCCCAGCCTCCACCGCCGTCGGCCTGCCGGTGGCGAGTCGTGCGCGACCGCGCCGCACCCCATCCACCGCTGACCACCCAGGAGTACCCATGAAGTCCGAGTCGGCACGGAACGGCTCGCTCGACGAGGCCATCACCGTCCACGAACTCGTCGCGAACCAGGCGGCTCGGACGCCGGACGCGATCGCCGTCACCGACGGGTCACAGCACCTCACCTACGCGGAACTGGTCGCGCGGGCGGGCCGGCTGGCCCACCTCCTGCGTGACCACGGGGTCGTCGCGGACTCCAGGGTCGGCATCTGCCTGGGCCGTGGTCTGGACCTGGTGACCGCGGTACTGGGCGTGTGGAAGGCGGGTGCGGCGTACGCGCCGCTGGACCCGGCCCAGCCGAGCGCCCGGCTGGAATGGCTGCTCGAGGACCTGGGAGCCGCTCTCGTCCTGACCGACGAGGCGATGGCGCCCACCGTCGAGCGCGCGGGCGTACGCGCGCTGGTCCTCGGCTCCGCCGACGCCCGCCGGGAGCTCGCACAGCGCCCGGCCGACGGCCCGGCCGTCGAGGTGGACCCGGCCCAGGCCGCGTACGCCATCCACACCTCCGGATCCACCGGCCGGCCCAAGGGCGTGGTCGTCACCCACGAGGGCATCGCCAACCGGGTCCGCTGGGCGGTCGACACGCATGATCTCGGCGCCCGGGACCGGGTGCTGCAGAAGACGGCAATCACCTTCGACGCCTCCTGCTGGGAGATCTTCGCCCCGCTCGTCAGCGGCGGCACGCTGGTGCTCGCACCGGCCGGAGCCGAACGCGACCCCGCCGCTCTGCTGCGGGCAGTGGCCGAGCACGACGTGACCGTCCTCCAGGTCGTCCCCTCGGTCCTCCAGGCGCTCGCCGAGGAGTCCGACTGGGAGCGGTGCACGGCGCTGCGGCTGCTGTTCTCGGCCGGCGAGCCCCTGCACGCCGAACTGGCCCAGCGTGTCCTGGCCCGCCGGCCCGGCCTGGTCATCTGGAACACGTACGGCCCCACCGAGTGCGCCATCGACGTCACCGCGCACCGCTTCGACCCGGACATGAAGACCGGACCGGTGCCCATCGGCCGGCCCATCCCCGGCATGCGCGTACTGGTCCTCGACACGGCCGGCGCCCCCGCCGCCATCGGCGCGCCCGGCGAACTGCACGTCGGCGGGGTCGGCGTGGCTCGCGGATACCTCGGCCGGCCCGACCTGACCGCCGACCGCTTCGTGCCCGACCCGTACGGCAGGACCGGCGGCGCCCGGCTCTACCGCACCGGCGACAAGGTCCGCTGGAACCAGAACGGCTACCTGGAGTACCTCGGCCGGTTCGACGACCAGACCAAGGTGAACGGCGTACGCCTCGAACCCGCCGAGATCGAGACCGCGCTCGTCACCCATCCCGGCCTCAAGGGCGCCGTCGTCGTCCCCGTGAAGACCGACGACGGCGCCACCCGGCTCGCCGCGCATGTGCTGCCCCACACCCCCGAAGTCCTCGGTGAACTCCGGGACTTCCTGCGCGAGCGGCTGCCCGAGAGCCACATCCCCGCCGCCTTCATGGACGCCGGCGAGTTCCCGCTCACCGCCCACGGCAAGGTCGACCGCTCCGCGCTCGCCGCCCGGGGCCTGGACGCCGGTGCGGCCCGCACGGCACCCCGTAACGACGCCGAGAAGCTCGTCGCGCAGATGTGGGAGCAGCTGCTGAAGAGCGAGGACATCGGCGTCCACGACGACTTCTTCCAGCTCGGCGGCTCCTCCCTCCAGCTCACCCGGCTCGCGAACCAGCTGCGCGCTGCGGCCAAGCGGGACATCCCGCTGCGAGGCCTGCTGACGGCCACCACCGTCGAGGCCCAAGCCCTGCTGATCGCCCCCGAGCCCGCCGAGACGGCGGCCCGCACCGTGCAGCCGGAGGCCCCCGACAGCATCCCGCCCGTCCCGCGCGGCGGAACGCTGTCGGTCTCCTCCGGCCAGCGCCGGCTGTGGGCCCTGGACCGGATGAACCCGGGCAGCGCCGAGTGGGTCGCCGGTGTCTTCCTGCCGGTCCCGCCGGAAGCGGACACCGACGCGGTACGCACCGCACTGGACGCCCTGGTCGCCCGCCACGAGTCGCTGCGCACCCGGTACATCACCGAGCAGGGCGAACCCCGTCAGCACATCGACACCCCGGCACCCGTGGCGCTGCACGAGACGGACACCACCCGGGAGGAGCTCGCCGACCTGCTCGGCACCGCCCTCGGCCACGGCTTCGACCTGGAACGCGGACCACTGCTGCGGGCCACGCTGGTGCGCACCCTCGACGACGGGCAGCGCGTCCTGGTGCTGGCCGTGCACCACATCTGCAGCGACGGCTGGTCGACGCAGGTCCTCCAGCGGGACTTCCATGAACTGATCACCGCCGCGGTCACCGGTCGGGACCCGCTCCTGCCGCCCCTCGGCGTGCAGTACGCCGACTACGCCGGCTGGCAGCGCGCCCGGCTGACCGACGAGCTGATCGAGGGCGAACTCGCCCACTGGCGCGCCGCCCTGGACGGCTCCTCCCCGGTGGCCCTGCCCACCGACCGGGCTCGGCCCGCGGCCCGCGACGGCCGTGGCTCGGTGGCGGCCTTCACGGTCCCCGCCCCCGTCGTGACGGCGCTCACCGACCTCGGACGCAGCCGGGGCGCCACGCCGTTCATGACGCTGCTGACCGCCTACGCCACGCTGGTGGCCCGCCACACCGCCCAGTGGGACCTGCCCGTCGGCACGCCTGTCGCCGGGCGCAACCGGCCCGAACTCGAGGACGTCGTCGGCTTCTTCCTCAACAACGTGGTGCTGCGCTGCGGACTCGACGCCGACCTCACCTTCGTCGAGGCACTGGACCGCGTCCGTGACGCCTGCCGGGACGCCTTCGCCCACCAGGATCTGCCGTTCGACCTCCTGGTGGAGGCGCTGGCCCCCGAACGGGACCTGTCCAGGACGCCGCTGTACCAGGTCGCCTTCGACCTGCATGACCAGGAGTTCACCGGCCGCGCCACGACCCTGGAGGACACCGGCACCGTCGTGGACTCCTGGCGCCTGGCCCACACCGATCTCACACTGCTGATGCGCCGGACCGCCGACGGCGGCATGGAGGGCGCCTTCGAATACGCCACCGCACTCTTCGAGCCCGCCACGATGGAGCGCTTGGCCGACCGGTTCCTGCACCTGCTGCGGGCCGCCGCGGAGGGCCCGGCCACCCGTCTCGCCGACCTCCCTGTCGTGTCGGCGCGCGAGGCCGAACTGCTGGCGCTGTGGTCGGTGGGTGCGGGGCCGGTGGTGGAGCGGCCGGTGGTGGAGGTGTTCGAGGAGCAGGTTGCTCGGGTGCCGGATGCGGTGGCGGTGGTGGCGGGTGATGTGTCGCTGTCGTTTGCGGAGTTGGATGCGCGGGCGAATCGTCTGGCGCATCATCTGCGGGCGTTGGGTGTGGGTCGGGAGTCGTTGGTCGGTGTGTTGCTGGAGCGGGGCGCCGATTTGATGGTGGGGCTTTTGGGGGTGTGGAAGGCCGGGGCGGGTTATGTGCCGTTGGATCCGGTGCTGCCGGGTGTGCGGGTGTCCGGGATGCTGGCGGATGCCGGGGCTCGGGTGCTGGTGACGCGGGGTGGGCCGGTGGCCGGTTTCGAGGGCACGGTCGTGGATGTGGACGTGGATGCGGACACGATCGCGGCGCTGCCTGGGACTCGGCCTGAGGGTCGTGTTGATGTCGATGGTGTGGCGTATGTGGTGTTCACGTCCGGCTCGACGGGGCGTCCGAAGGGTGTGCTGGTTTCTCATCGTGGGCTTGGCAACCACGTGGGCTGGGCGGTGCGTGAGTTGGCGTCGTGTGGTGACGGTGGTGGGGCGGTGTTCTCGTCCGTTGCCTTCGATTTGGTGGTGCCGAATGTGTGGGCGCCGTTGTGTGCGGGGCAGCGGGTTGCGTTGTTCCCGTCGGAGGCGGGTCTGGATGAGCTGGGTGGCTGGCTGCTTGGGCAGGGGCCGTTCAGTTTCCTGAAGTTGACTCCGGGTCATCTGGAGGTGTTGTCGCATCAGGTCACTTCGGAGCAGGCTGCGGGGCTTGCGGGTGTGGTCGTGGTGGCGGGTGAGGCGCTGGCGGGTTCGCTGGGTGCGCGGTGGGCGGGCTGGCTCGGTGAGGGGCGTCTGATCAACGAGTACGGGCCGACCGAAGCCTCGGTGGGTTCGACGATCCATCCTGTGCCCGTCGCCACGGACGTCGACTCGGTCGTGCCGATCGGTCATCCGTTGCCGGGTATGCGGGTGTATGTGCTGGATGAGTGGATGTGTCCGGTGCCGGTGGGTGCGTTGGGTGAGTTGTATGTCGGTGGTGTCGGTGTGGCTCGTGGGTATGTGGGTCGGCCGGGGCTGACGGCGGAGCGGTTTGTGCCGGATCCGTTCGGTGGTGCGGGTGCGCGTTTGTATCGGACCGGGGATGTGGTGCGGTGGAACGCGGCGGGTGCGGTGGAGTTCCTGGGGCGTGCGGATGATCAGGTGAAGATCCGCGGTTATCGGGTGGAGCCGGCTGAGGTGGCTGCGGTGCTGGCGGGGTGTCCGCTGGTGGGTGAGGCCGTGGTGGTGGCTCGTGCTGATGAGGGTGAGCCGCGGCTGGTCGGTTATGTGGTGCCGGCGGATGGTGTGGGTACGGCGTCCGGGGATGAACTGGGCGCATATCTGGCGGAGTTGTTGCCGGAGTACATGGTGCCGTCGGTGTTCGTCGAGCTGGACGTGGTGCCGTTGAACGCGAACGGCAAGGTCGACCGCAAGGCACTGCCCGCCCCCGCCGACAACACCGACCAAGCCGGACGGGTCGCGCCGCGAAACGGCGTGGAGGAACGGATCGCCGAGCTGTGGGGGGACGTTCTCGGCACGTCAGGGTTCGGCGTGCACGACAGCTTCTTCAAGGTCGGCGGCAACTCCATCCTCGCCATCCGCCTGATCGCCGCACTGCGCGGCGAGTACGAGATCGACCTTCCGGTCCGCGCCCTGTTCGAGGGCCCGACCGTCGCCGCGCTCGCCGACTCGGTCGAGACCTGCATCAGAACCGAAATCGACATGATGTCCGACCGAGACGTGGCGGACTCGATGCTGCTGAAGGAGCAGAACCGATGAGCAACGGGGGCCACGAATCCAACGCCGTTCCTTCCGCGGCCGGAACCGACCGCGAGGAACTGCTGCGCCGACGGCTGGCCGGCCGTCGTTCGGGCGGCCGCCGCTCGGTGATCCCGAAGGCCGATCGCAGCGCACCCCTGCCGCTGGCCGCCGGGCAGCAGCAGATGTGGTTCCTCGGTCGCCTCGACCCGGACAGCACCGAGTACCTGATTCCCCTCGTGGTGCGCCTGCGCGGCGCTCTGGACGCCGGGGCGCTGGAGCGTGCCCTGGGCGAGATCAGCGCCCGGCACGAAATCCTGCGCACCCGCTACACGATGACGCCGGACGGACAGCCGGTCCAGATCGTCGACGCGCCCGCCGAATCCGCCGCCGTCCTGCCGGTGGAGCAGGTACCCGGCGGTTCGCCCGCCGAGCGTGAGCGTCGGCTGACCGAACTGGTCGCGGCGCGGACCGCGACCCCGTTCGACCTTGAGACCGACTGGCCGCTGCGGGCCAGGTTGTTCCGCCTCACCGAAGACGACCACGTTCTGTGCCTGGTCTTCCACCACATCGCTTGCGACGCCTGGTCCACCCGCATCCTGCTCACCGAAATCAGTGCCCTGTACGGCGCCTTCACCGCGGGCCGGCCGTCTCCGCTGGAACCGCTGCCGGTGCAGTACGCCGACTACGCTGCCTGGCAGCGCGAGCAGCTGTCCGGCGAGGGTCTTCAGCGACAGCTCGCCCACTGGCGCACGGCACTTGACGGTGCCGCCCCGACCGAGCTGCCCACGGACCGGCCGCGCCCCGCGGCGCGGGACTACGCGGGTGCCGAGGTGTTCTTCGACTTCCCTGCCGAGCTGCCTCAGGCGGTGCGTGAACTCGCCGCCGCGCAGGAGACGACTCCCTTTACCGTCATGATGGCCGCCTTCCAGGCGGTCATCGCCCGCAGCACCGGGCAGAGCGACATTTCCGTCGGCACGGTCGTCTCCGGCCGCGCGCGGCATGAACTCCAGTCGCTCATCGGCTACGGCATCAACAGCCTGGTCCTGCGCGGGCACTGGGACGAGGACATCGACCCCGCCTTCACCGAGCTGCTCGACCGCACACGCCGCACGGTCCTGGACGCCTTCGACCACCAGGACGTGCCGTTCGCCCAGCTCGTGGACGAACTCCAGCCGGAGCGCGACCTGTCGCGTACGCCGCTGTACCAGATCGCGTTCACGATGCACGAGTCCCGGCTGGACGCCGCCGACCTGCCGGGTCTGCGCGTCGAGCCGTACTCCGGCGGCGCACCCGTGGCCAAGTGCGACCTGACCCTTCAGGTCGAGGAGTCGACCGACGGCTCGTTCCACGGACGCGTCGAGTACGCGAGCGCCCTGTTCGACCGGGAGACCGCACAGCGCACGGCCCGCCATTTCCTCCAGCTCCTCCAGAGCGCCGTCGCTGCACCGTCCACTCCGATCTCCCGGCTGGGCATGCTCGACAGAGCCGAACACGCCATCGTCAGCGGAAGCCTCGACGGACACGTTCCGTCGGGTGTGGTGGATCGGTGTGTGCATGAGATTTTCGCGGAGCGTGCTGTGCTGTCGCCGGATGCGGTGGCGGTGGTTGCGGGTGGTGTGT